>JBLXHN010000011.1:0-35380 GCA_048259585.1 Vibrio sp.
AACCAAGTGCATTACGAAAGAAGCCAGTGAACACTCACTGGCTTCTGAGAAACGTCAACCTATTTCAGGACGACACAAACAGTATCATTCTAGACCTTACTGGTCTTAACCGATAAATAGGCACTGTTGTTCACTGCTTTCTGAAGTTACAGCACCATTGCGGCAATCCAACCAAAGGCGACTAGTGGTAAGTTGTAGTGCAGGAATGTTGGAACCACTGTTTCCCAAATGTGTTCGTGCTGGCCATCTGCATTTAGACCGGATGTTGGACCTAACGTTGAGTCAGAAGCCGGAGAACCCGCGTCACCCAATGCTGCAGCGGTACCAACAAGGGCAACAGTTGCCATTGGTGAGAAGCCAAATGCTAAACACAGTGGTACATAGATAGTTGCGATAATTGGAATGGTTGAGAATGAAGAACCGATACCCATAGTCACCAATAACCCCACAACCAGCATTAGCAGTGCTGCGAGTGGTTTGTTGTCGCCAATGCTGGTCGATAGCGCATTTACTAATGATTCAACGCCACCAGTGCCTTTCATTACCGCAGCAAAACCGGCTGCTGAGATCATGATGAAGCCAATCATTGCCATCATATGCACACCTTTAGTGAATACATCGTGGGTCTCTTTCCATGCGATAACACCACCAAAAGTAAACACCATAAAACCAGCTAGCGCACCGATGATCATCGAGCCTGTGGTTAGCTGTACAGCTAACGCTGCCACGATGCCTGCAGCAGCAATGACGATGTGCTTTTTGTTTATTTCATTCATTGTATGATGAACAACCGTTAATTCAGTCTCTTTGTATTCACGAGGCTTACGGTAGCTAAAGAATACCGCGGTTAGTAAACCAAAAATCATACCGATTGCAGGTAGTAGCATAGCCATTGGCACTTGGCTGGCTGTTACACCATCTAAGCCGTTATCGTGCAAGTTCTTTAACAAGATGTTGTTAAGGAAAATACCACCGAAGCCGACTGGTAACACCATATAAGGCGTGATCAAACCAAAGGTAAGAACACAAGCGACTAAACGGCGGTCTAGCTTAAGCTTTGCAAATACACCTAGTAGAGGTGGAATCAAAATTGGAATAAAAGCGATATGAACCGGGATAATGTTCTGAGACGAAACTGCCATCAAAACAAGAGCGACAAGTACGGCATACTTTAAACCTGTCGTTGCGGCACCATGCTCTTTACCATGAATTCTTTTAATTACACTCTGTGCTAATAGATCAGTAATACCAGATTTGGAAATGGCAACGGCAAACGTACCCAGCATCGCGTAGCTGAGAGCGATGGTCGCACCACCACCTAAACCACTTTCAAAGGCGGCTACAGTTTCGTTTAAGCTCATACCTGCCACTAAACCGCCAACAATGGCGCTAAAGGTGAGGGCAACAACGACGTTTACGCGCATCAATGCGAGTAACAGCATTACGCAAACGGAAATGACTACAGGATTCATATTATTCTCGATAAAAGTTGTGTTTTGTTTTTAGCTCGGAATGAGAGTTTTACTCTTCTACATCCGTGTTGTTTTCTTTACTAACCAATGGCCAGCCACCGAGTGCTTTCCATTTGTTAACAATGCCACAGAACAGTTCTGCTGTTTTTTGGGTATCGTAAAGAGCAGAGTGTGCTTCGCGATTGTCGAATTCCATCCCCGCTGTCTTACATGCTTTGGCCAATACGGTTTGACCATAAGCAAGACCACTCAGTGTAGCAGTATCAAATGTGGCAAAAGGATGAAATGGCACGCGTTTTAGCTTACAACGTTCGCTCGCTGTCATAACAAAATTGTGGTCAAACGTCGCATTGTGAGCCACGATAATCGCACGGCTACAATCAGCGTTTTTCTGCTCTTTGCGCACTAATTTATAGATTTCTTTTAAAGCATGACTTTCAGTAACAGCACCACGAAGTGGACTAAATGGGTCATAGATACCCGTGAACTCAAGTGCTGCTTTTTCAAGGTTTGCGCCTTCGAATGGCTCAACATGAAAATGGATGGTTGAAGCGGGTTGTAAGTCGCCATTTTCATCCATTTTTAAGGTGACTGCACATATTTCGAGTAGGGCATCTGTTTGAGAATTGAATCCAGCGGTTTCAACATCTATAACAACGGGGAAATAACCACGAAAGCGCTCTTTTAAGGTCGGTACTGCAGTTGTATCGGTCATGCTCGTTCTATTTAGTGTGACATGGGCGGCATTATTACATGATATAAGCGTAAGAAAAACCGGAGCACCTTAAATAGACCGACATTTTATTTGGTAAGGTTACAAGTTCTGTGGAGGTTAAGTTTGGCGAGGTTTTTGCATTACCCTGTTTAGGTAAGTACAGTGGCAATGATTAGCCACAATCAGTTGTTGTATTGAGAGATAAAAGTCCTTATGAATAAATGGGTTGTCACAAGTTTCGTTGCTGTCACACTCTTGACGCCGATTGCCGCTTCGGCATTAGAAAAGCGTTATGTCGCTTCGCCGCAGCAATCTACTTGGCAAATGATCACTAACACTCCGTTAGAATGTCGACTTGTGCATCCGATTCCTAACTATGGTGATGCTGAGTTTTCTGCACGAGCGAGTAAGAAACTGAACTTAGATTTCGAGTTGAAAATGCGCCGACCCATGGGCGAAACTCGTAATGTGAGTCTTGTTTCTATGCCGCCAGCATGGCGGCCAGGAGATAGCGCTGACCGTATTACCAATATCCAGTTTTACCAACAATTTGACGGATATATTGGAGGGCAGTCTGCTTGGACATTACTCAGTGAACTAGAAAAAGGGCGTTATCCCACTTTTAGTTATCAGGAATGGCAAAGTCGCGACCAGCGAGTCGAAGTGGCTCTATCTTCGGTCACGTTCCAATCTCAATATAATGTGTTTAGTGACTGTATCGCCAACTTGCTCCCGTATAGCTTTGAAGATATTTCATTTACGATTTTACATTATGACCGTGGTAATAATATCGAATTGAATAAAGCGTCTCAGAAACGTTTAGCACAGATTGCTGAGTATATTCGGTATAACGATGACATCGACTTAGTCTTGGTTTCGGCTTATACAGACTCAACAGATAGTAAAAATGAAAGCCAGAGTTTGTCGGAAAAACGTTCTGAAATGCTACGTAAGTATTTTAAATCGTTAGGATTACCAGAAGATCGTATTCAGGCCCAAGGTTTTGGTAAGCGCCGTCCAATAGCGGATAACGAGTCACCGATTGGTAAAGATAAGAACCGTCGAGTCGTGATTTCTTTAGGGCGTACACAAATCTAGGGTGAAACCACTCATTAAATAAATGAAAACACCGCCGAAAAGGCGGTGTTTTCATATTTGCAGAGCAAGAAGATTAACCTTCTAGAGCTTGGCTTGCTTGACGGTTTTGGATAAGTTCAATCATGTAACCATCTGGGTCTTTCACGAATGCGATATGAGTTGTACCGCCTTTTACTGGCCCTGGTTCACGAGTCACGTTTCCACCAGCAGCTTTAATTGCATCACAGGTTGCATAGATGTCGTCTGCACCAATCGCAATGTGACCAAAACCTTTTCCTAGATCGTATTCTTCTACACCCCAGTTGTAAGTCAGTTCAATCACGGCACCTTGAGATTCGTCTCCGTAACCAACGAAAGCCAGTGTGTATTTGTACTCAGTGTTCTCGCTTTTACGTAGTAACTCCATACCCATTACTTTGGTGTAGAACTCGATAGATTTATCTAAATTACCAACACGTAGCATGGTATGTAGGACACGGTTATTCGACATTTTGGACTCCTAACTGTCAGGGTAAATTTTATCTTTATACTCACACAAGTCTTCAATTATACAACTACCACAACGGGGCTTACGGGCAATACAAGTGTATCTTCCGTGTAAAATTAGCCAATGGTGTACGTCTAATTTAAACTCTTTCGGCACTACCTTAAGTAGTTTGTGTTCAACATCGTCTACAGTTTTACCCATAGCAAATTTGGTTCGATTGGACACACGGTAGATATGCGTATCAACGGCGATGGTTGGCCAGCCAAAAGCAGTATTTAACACTACATTTGCGGTTTTTCTTCCAACACCCGGTAAAGCTTCTAGTGCCTCACGGTTTTCAGGCACTTCACCATTATGTTTGTCGAGTAAAATTCGACAAGTTTTTATCACGTTTTCGGCTTTAGAATTAAATAGACCTATGGTCTTAATGTATTCCTTAACACCCTCTACACCTAAATCAAAAATGGATTGTGGTGTGTTGGCAACGGTATAGAGTTTGTCTGTAGCTTTGTTAACACTCACATCTGTCGCTTGTGCTGAGAGAAGAACCGCTATCAGCAATTCGAAAGGGGAGCTCCAATTGAGCTCAGTTTCTGGCTTAGGGTTGTTTTCTCTCAGTCGCTCGAGAATTTGTAATCGTTTATCTTTGTTCATTGCTCTAGGCTGCTTTTACTTTTTATACGTTTGTTACGCGTGCGCGTTCAATCGCTGGTTTTTCTTGTTTTGGTTGTCTTTGTGCTAGCTGTTTATCAATCACGTTTTTGACTGCGATAAGGAAACCGACACCAATAAAGGCACCCGGTGGGAGTAATGCTAGCAAGAAGCTACTGTCGAAGTGGAAGATCTCAATTCTCAGTACTTTTGCCCAGTCTCCAAGTAGCAGGTCAGCACCGTCAAACAGGGTGCCATTACCGATAATTTCGCGCATTGCACCAAGTACGACTAATACTGACATCATGCCCATTCCCATCCAGAAACCGTCGAGTGCTGATGGTAATACGTTGTTTTTAGAAGCAAATGCTTCAGCGCGTCCTATGATGATGCAGTTGGTTACGATCAGTGGAATAAATATGCCTAATGATAGGTACAGTCCGTAAGCATAGGCGTTCATTAATAACTGAACACAAGTTACTAACGAGGCAATGATCATGACGAAAATAGGAATACGCACTTCTTTTGGCACATGATCGCGAACTAAAGAGACAGTAACATTAGAGCCAACCAAAACTAATAGGGTAGCAATACCAAGGCCCAAAGCGTTCGTCACGGTTGAAGATACTGCTAACAACGGACATAAGCCGAGTAACTGAACTAAAGCTGGGTTGTTTTCCCACATTCCATTTTTGAGTAGTGCTTTGTGTTCACTATTCATTGTCTTCACCTCCGCAACTATACGGTTGAGCTAGCAACTGTGCACGGTTGACGTTTACGAACATTACCGTTTGTTTTACAGCCTTAACAACGGCTCTTGGAGTAATGGTTGCTCCGGTAAATTGGTCAAACTGTCCGCCATCTTTACGCACTTTCCATTGCGCTTCGTTTTCATTACTTACCGTCTTGCCAGCAAAGTTAAGTATCCAATCAGTAATACGTAGATCAATCTTGTCACCCAGTCCTGGTGTTTCATTGTGCGCTAAAACTCTGGTACCTGTGATCGTTCCATCTTGTTTGATTCCGACAATAATCTTGATGGCACCATTGTATCCATCAGGAGCAATGGCTTCTATGGCGATGGCACTTGGGTTGCCTTCCAATGTGGCAACGTAAGCTGGCATTGCCGTTTCTGTTCCTAATAATGGGTCATTTACAAGGATACAGGATTGCGCTAATTCGTTGTCATGTAACTCGTGAGGAATCACTTGATTCAATACCGATAATAGTTGCTTTCTTTCCTGCTTTTGAATCTGGTTAGTTGTGAGCTGATGGGTAATCGCTACAACGCCAGTAGACACACAGGCAAAAATGGCAAGGATAGCGCCGTTTTTTCTAATAGCAGTTAACATAATGATCCTTAATGCCCATACGTACGTGGCTTAGTGTAGTAGTCAATCAATGGCACACACATATTTGCTAGCAGAACTGCAAATGCAACACCATCTGGGAAGCCACCCCAGCTACGAATGATGAATACCATCACGCCGATAAACGCACCAAAAATCAGCCGGCCTTTCACTGTGGTTGAAGCAGTGACAGGATCGGTCGCGATAAAGAATGCACCCAACATGGTTGCACCGGACAGCAGATGAATCAATGGTGAAGCGGTTGTTCCCGGAGCGAATAAGGTCATTAGTGTGCTTGATATGACCAGACCAGCTAAGAATGCGACAGGAATATGCCAGTTAATGATACGCAGTTTAAGTAAAGCAAGCCCACCAGCCAAATAAGCGATGTTCACCCATTCCCAGCCTACCCCAGCTAAACTGCCAAATTGAGGTTGAGAGAGAGCTTCAGATAAGGTGTTTCCAGCTCTTAATGATGTTTTCAATGAATCCAAAGGGGTTGCCATTGTTATACCATCAATACCCGTTCGAACTTGTTGCAATGACAGTCCGTCACTATTGAAGCCTGAGAAAATCAATGACAATGAATCAACGAAAGAGATACTCTCATGCGCTAATTCTGTTGGAGCGACCCAACTGGTCATTTGAACAGGAAAAGAGATCAATAAAACCACATAGGCGATCATCGCAGGATTGAAAGGGTTTTGCCCTAAACCTCCATACAGATGTTTCGCAATCAGAATAGCAAAGATAAGACCAATAACCACTATCCACCAAGGTGATAGAGGTGGAATAGCAACCGCTAATAACCAAGCTGTGACTATTGCACTGTGATCACGCAGCGCTATACGAGCTGGGCGGCCTCGCAGTTTCATCACACCAGCTTCAAAAGCAAGCGCCACCACAATTGCAAACATTAGCTGAATGAGTGTTCCAAAGCCGAAGAAATAGGTTTGAACTAGCAGACCAGGTAAAGCACATAGAGCAACCCACTTCATTAAATCCGAAGTGCTGCGTTTTATGTGAGTATGCGGGGAACTAGCAATAAAGAAAGCCACTAGTCATTCTCCTCGATATTTTTATTTTGTTGTTGCGCTTTACGCGCTTTAGCCCGAGCGATGGCGGCAGCGACGGCTGCTTTCTTCGGATCTTCATCGGAGTCGGAAGTTTGCTGTTGTTCAGCCGGTTTTTCAGCTTGCTCGGCTTTACGCGCTTTAGCCCGAGCGATGGCTTCAGCAACCGCTGCTTTCTTGTCTGAGCCGGATTCTGTTTGTTGTTCTTTTTCTAACTTACGTTGACGAGCTTGCTCTTTGCGCTCTTCACGCAGTTTTATCATTTCTGAATTATCAGGCTCTGAAGCGCCACGAGTTGCGGCTTCGGCTTGTTTAGCTTTGGCTTTCGCAATCGCTGCAGCCACTGCCGGTTTCACGGCTGGGGCTGAATCGCTAGCTTGAGATTTCTGCGCTTTCACTCTTGCTATCGCTGCGGCGATTGCATCGTCTCCATCACCCGTCTTCATATCTTTGCGTCGATTTTCAGCAGCAACTTTGAATCGGTTCTCGCGTTCTTCTTTCTCGCGCTCAACTCGTGCTTTCTTCTCTTCAAAGCGTAACTTAGCTCTTTCAGCTGCCTCTGCTTCAATTTGGCGCGTACGAATTTCAGCTTTAGCCTGACGATAGTATTGAACAAGTGGTATTTCACTCGGACAAACATAGGCGCAAGCACCACATTCAATACAGTCTTTTAAATTTAGTTCTTCGCACTTATCAAACTCTTCAGCTTTTGCATGCCAGTGAAGTTGTTGCGGCAGAAGTGATGCAGGACAGACTTCTGCACATTGACCACAACGGATACAGGCTATTTCATAGGATTGAGGCGCAATTTCACGTTGAGTTGGCGCTAAAATACAGTTTGACGTTTTGGTAATGGGGACGTTCGCATGAGGTAGAGTAAAGCCCATCATGGGGCCCCCCATAATTAAACGCGGCAGCTTTTTGTCAGCTTGATAGCTAAATTCCTCAAGTAATGCTTGTACTGGAGTCCCTATTTTTACCCATACGTTCTGAGGTTTTTTAAAGCTGTTACCTGTTAAAGTAACCACGCGTTGAATCAATGGTTCACCATCTACCACAGCACGCTTAATAGCGTGCATTGAACCGACGTTTTGCACCATAAGACCAATATCTGCAGGGATTCTTCCGTTTGGAACTTCTAAATTGGTCAGGATTTTTATCAACTGTTTTTCACCACCAGAAGGATACTTAGTTGGTATGACTCGAATAACGATGTTCTTATTTAGCGCTGCCTTTTCAAGTGCTTCGACCGCTTCTGGTTTGTTGTCTTCAATGCCAATAATTGTCAACTTAGGTTTTAGAATGTGCTCGACAATACTAATACCTTCGATGATTTCTTCGGCATGGTGACGCATAAGAATGTCATCGGCAGTAATGTACGGTTCGCATTCTGCTGCATTGATAATTAGGATTTCTGTACGAGAAAGTCCCGATTGTATTTTTTTCGCGGTAGGAAAGCCTGCGCCCCCCATCCCGGAAATTCCCGCTTTACGAATTACTTCGATGAGCTCACCGGGAGAAGCTTGGGTGTAATTTGCAATACAGTTTTTTTCACCCCAGCGGTCGTTACCATCCGGTTCGATAATAATGCAGGTTTCCGCTAGCCCAGAAGGGTGAGCAGTCGTCCTCGGTTCAATCGCTTTAATTACACCGGATGTTGGCGCGTGTACCGCGAGCATAAAGGTTGATGTATATTGCGTTAATGGTTGACCTTTTAGTACTTGGTCACCGACTTTAACTAATAGATCACCCGGTTTGCCGATATGTTGTTTGAGCGGTATGACAACTTCACTCGGCATACTGGCGTGTGAAATAGGTCCTTGATTAGATTGAGTTTTATTTTCTGGTGGGTGGATGCCCCCTGGAAAACTCCAAAGGCTACCCGTTCTAATTTGTTCAATTAATGACAACATATCAGCTCCTAACCCTCTTTCTTCTGTGATGAGTTAGAAGTGCTTTCTGTGATATCAACAACGGGAATAGCGTTCAATTGCCATTTCCATGTATCGGTAGTTGTTGCTACAGGAATCATCTCAATACAATCTGTTGGACAAGGTGCAACACATAAGTCACAGCCTGTACATTCATCCTTTATTACGGTGTGAAGAGCTTTAGTTCCGCCGACGATGGCATCGACTGGACAAGCCTGAATACATTTGGTACAGCCAATACACATGTCTTCATGAATAAAGGCAACGGTTTTCACTTTACTGTCTAAGTCGTGCGCGGATTCTTCTGCCTCTACGCCCATAAGATCTGCTAATTTTTCTATCGCTGCTTGGCCACCAGGGGGACATTTATTTATTTTGTCTCCATTTGCAATAGCTTCCGCATAGGGGCGACAGCCGGGGTAGCCGCATTGACCACATTGAGTTTGTGGAAGAATAGCGTCAATTTGGTCGACGATAGGGTCTGCTTCAACTTTAAATCGAATAGAGGCAAATCCAAGGATTGCCCCAAAAACAGCAGCTAACAGTGCGATGGCGATAACGGCGATTACTATAGTACTCATTACAATTGCACCAGCCCTGTAAAGCCCATAAAGGCTAATGACATTAAACCGGCCGTGATCATTGCAATGGAAGCACCTTTAAACGGAGCTGGTATATCAGCCACATGTATACGCTCTCGCATTGAAGCGAATAGAATCAACACTAAGGAAAAACCGACAGCCGCACCGAAACCATAAATAATGGACTCAATGAAATTATGGTTTTCATTAATATTGAGTAGCGCAACGCCTAATACCGCACAGTTGGTGGTAATGAGAGGAAGGAAAATTCCGAGTAAACGATAGAGCGTTGGGCTGGTTTTGTGCACGACCATCTCGGTAAACTGCACAACCACCGCAATAACGAGTATAAAACTCATCGTCCGTAAATACTCGATACCTAGTGGTTTTAAGATATAGCTTTCAACAAGATATGAGCACACAGAGGCCAGAGTCAAAACGAACGTAGTCGCTAACCCCATGCCAATTGCCGTTTCTAATTTTTTTGAGACGCCCATGAAAGGACATAAGCCCAAAAACTTTACCAGTACAAAGTTGTTTACCAGCACAGTGCCAACTAACAACAAAAGATATTCGGTCATAGTTATATAATAGTTAAAATCCGAGTCCTGTATTATCCTGCTTTGTGTAGCCAATAACAACCAACGAAAGCTAAGGTTTTCAATTTATGAACAAAAATTAGCCTATGTTGATTTAACTATTGGCTTAGCTTTTACTTCAAGCTTAGAAGATATACTTGGGTCGTGTCTGTGTTGAATGACATGGTGATCAGAAACATCTGATATTTACTTCGCGCTAACTAGGGTTTAATTTCAACCAATTGAAAGGGTTGCATGTTATCGCTTAGATTGACTCTAACTTTATGGTTCTACAGGTGCTTATGTTTAAAAAAATTGGTCATTTATTTAGTTTCTTGTTTCAGGTAAATCCTAATATTAACCAAGAAGTAGACGGTATTGTTGAAGCTGTCGGCGGCTTGGGGAACATCGTCCATTCCGGCGCTTGTGCGACACGATTGAGATTGCAACTTCATGATACTGACCTTGTAGATTCTTCGTACCTAAAATCCAATGGTGCATTTGGTGTTGTTCGCTTAGATAAGAATAACGTTCAAATCATCTATGGCATGAAAGCCAACACCTACGCCCAAGAGATTGATAGCAGGATGCCGTCCATCAAGTAGCCCAAATACGATAAAACGTTCCTCTCAAAACACACTGCGGGTTCCGGGGGATCTGAATCCTACTTTATGGGCAATGATGATGGTGTAAAGAAATCTGTGCTATGGGGACTGAGTTTTCTAGTACTTCTAAAACACAATTGGAGAAGCTAGCAAGTATCCTCATTGAACATTTTTATTCAATGTGAACAGATAAAAGACGCCATATGGCGTCTTTTTATTGCTTGCAATATATTTAAATATTATTCATTGGCTAAAGTGATGGTTTGTAAATTGATATTTTATTTATTGTTTTGTCAATTGTTGTGTAGGAATTAATTATTGGATTGTTTTATGTTTTTATCATTTTTTGATAGTTTAAAAGAGTTTGATTTATATGGTTATTTGATGGTTTTGTTTTATGTTGTTGATTTTTAATAATTAATTTTTTTCTTTTCTATTTTGTAGGAGTTTTCTTATTTTTTAAAAACTTATATAAGTTGATTAGAAATCATAGGACTAATTGGTTACCTTTACGTCCCATTTTATTTGTCACTATTATTAAGTTTGAATATTAAGAATGAAGTACTTTTTAATTATATTATTAGCCATATATTCTTTTAGTATTCAGGCGGCTGATATATCGATTCAATTAGATTCAGATACAATCATTTATGAAAATGGTCGTTATATAAATTATACCGTTACTGTTTCTAACTTAACGGGTAGCCGGATTGACGATATTGAAGTTAATGCTGACTTTATGACCGTGATGTCGGGGACTGAAAACGCCTTTCGATCGACTTTGATTGACGGTTCGGCATCGTTACTCTCGAGTGCGGGAAGTTTTGATTCAAATGGTGATCTCGCCGTCACAGGGGCTAGTTTGCTGAGGAATGGTACGCTCACTTATACCATTCAGGCTCAAGTAACAGATACGGCAGTGGATGATATTGAAGTTCAAGTTTCAGCGACGACTCCAACAGAAACCGTGACATCAGACATTGTGAAAGTAACCCCCGCACCTTATGAGTACTCTCTCACTCTTCTTGTTGATCAACGTGAATATCCCATCACAGGCCAACTCGAGTATACCTTGGTTGCCGAGAATACTGGCAGTTACGCCGTTCAGCATTTGAACATTTCACAAGTTTTTAGCACATTGACTGTCGAGACGATGGATGGGGTGGCCATCGTTCCTTTTACTGAGGTGACGAATAGTGCTGTAAAAGAAGGTTCAACTAGTGATGTTGGTAGTTTTAATTCCTCGGGGGATTTACAAGTTACTGACGCTCGTATTGAGGTTGGTGGCAAGCTGATTTATACCATGCAGGCCACGTTAGCCAATAAATTAACGGGTGACATCATGGTATCGGCATCGTCGACAACTAAAGATGGCTTGATTGAAAGTAATTCACTGACAACTCCGCCAGCCAAAGGTATCTTGGAAGTTGTACGCCATGAGTTTACTAATACTGCACCTTACCTGGTCAATGAAGAGCGCCAAATTCACCTTACGGTTGAAAATACAGGGGAGGGGATTGTTCATGGTTACCGTGTTCAGCACAACATCAAAGATATCTTAACGACGTTAGCGAATGACTTAGTTGACTCTTCATCGACATTTAATCATAGCGATGTTACCGCTCATCCTTATCAGTCTTGGTCTATTACCGTGGCTAACATTGGCGATAACTCAGTATCACAGTTAGGTACGGGTGAAGTAGTTAGCGACTACCTTGATGATGTGGTTTCTGTTTATCCCGGTGAAAGTATCGATTATCTGATTACCGCTAAGTTATCACCTGTTGCCATTGGGACGATTAAAAATCTAACCGCTAGAGTGTTGAACGATGAAGGTTCACTTGCTAGTGCATCTAACACAATTTCTACAATCATCGATCCTGAACGAGTTCTTCATGTTGGCGACTCTGAAATTCAAATTAGCAAAACCACGTCTGCTGGAAAATACAGTCCCGGTCAAGATATCGTTTATGATCTTACGGTTGAGAATTTATCTAACAAGTACTTCGCTAACAATTTGATTATTAATGATAAATTATCGTGTGTTCAAACGGAGCAAGCGGCAGGTATCGGCCAAGGCCCTGCATTCAAACAGTGGAAACTTGAAGTTGTTAAGGGGACTGACAATCTGGGTACAGATGCCGGATCATTTTCCAATTATGGCGAAACGAAAACGGGAGACTTAACTATTTCACCGGATATTGCGCCGGGAGGAAAAGTACAATACAAGCTAACAGCGACTGTAAGTGATACGGCGGTTGGACTTATTTTGGACGATGCTAGCTGCGATGATGACGTTTCGGAAAGTGGAACGGGTATAGAGATGCCTGCTAACTCTTTATCTGTTACCAAGGATGTCGATTTTTACAAATACTCACCAGGTCAACAATTGACCTATACCATTAAAGTTGCTAACACAAGTGATGCCACTGCGAATTTGGTGCCAGTCGTTGATGATTTAGCGTCAATAATGGTGACAGATACCTTTGGCAACTCTGTTCCTGCCTACTCATCATGGGAAGTGACTTCTGATTATGGGCCACTCGTTAGTGGTATTGATGGAACAATAACGTCGCCAGATATCCTTGATGTAAAAGCGACTATACCGGCTAATACGGTTGTCACCTATACCGTTGTTGCTCGCGTAAACCCGACAGCTAATAGCAAAATTAGTAACATCGTCACCGTGGATGGGAAAGCGATTGCGGATAGAGGGTCAGTGCCTCGCGAATTCAATGTTGAGCTATCAAAGACAGCGAAAGTTGATGGCATTGCGTCTAGTTACTACTCCAAACCGAATAGTGTGATTACGTATCAGATAGTGGCACAAAATAGTGCTTCTAACGGTTACGCAACCAATGTAGACGTTAAAGACGCAATCAGTACTATTCAAGCGAATATGCTGGAACCTGATAATACACCAATGCCCGTATTCAGCTCGTGGACGATTGGAGCAACTAAGACGATTATTGACCCCTCAGGCTTAACTGCTGCCGAGCAAAATGCTTTATTAAACGCGACTAGTGTAGGCAGCTTTTCAGACAATACAGATCTTGATACCACGGCACAAATCGCACCGAATGTTAGGATTACTTACACCATAGAAGCTCAGATAGATCGGAACGATAGCAGTAAAATTGTGTGGGGAAGTTTTACCAACAGTGCGACAGTTTCAACCCCAGACAATGGTGACTCTAATACTTCCAGCGTGACCATCTATCCGCGAGATCCAGATGTCCTTGTTACAAAAACGACACCTAATAACAACTTTGCTGTTGGTGAGACAGTCACCTTTGACATTTATGTATTTAACAAAGGTTCTGGGTACGCCAATGATATTGATGTCAGTGATGATATTAATGGTTTAGGTGTATTTGAACCTGGTTGGACGATTGTCTCTAATACTGATTCTCATGCTCGATCGGGCAGTTATCCAGATGCAAAATCGGCATGGCCAGATGGTGGCAATATCGCGACCAAAATTGATATTGATCCCAAAGAGAGTGCTGGAGATTTCGGTGGGATGGGGTATGTAAAATACTCAGTGACTGGTGTTGTGAAATCAGATTATATGCAGGAGCAAATTTCGAATACGGCCGAAATTCATGATCCAGCAACCAACACTGATCACTCTTCAACTGCTGAAATAAGCAAAGATAGTTCAGAAGATAAGTTCAATGTTTCCATCTTAAAAACGTCAGATAAAGTACGTGTCGTCCCAGGCGAAGATATTACCTATACCATCACGCTATTTAATAATAGTACAACTGTCGAAGCAGAAAACTTAACGGTTGTGGACTTAATGACAGAGATTAAGTCTGTATTGGCGAATGATAACAATAACGCTGGTGTCAACGATGGTAAAACGGACAATGTTACTAACTATACTGACCAATCGCCATTCGAATACTGGAGCTTTAAACTGCCTGATGAATCGAGCTTTGGCCCTGTCAACAATGACAATTTTATCTATCCGGATCCTAGCTCTTCTGATGTTTTAAACTTGGCACCCCAGGAAGCAAAACAGTTTCAGATTAAAGCCAGAGTAAAAGATAATTTTATTGGTAGTGATATTTCGGGCTCATTTACGCGTTTATTAGCAAACGATGCGTATGTATTCCGCCATTACGGGGATGTGGACGATCAAAAATCCCATGTATCTCATCAAGAGAACGAAATTATGCCCAGTGGAGCCAGAACAGTTCGTCAATTACTGGTTAATGGGGTCGCTAACTCCTATTACTCTCCAGGAGATAAATTAACCTATACCGTCAAAGTGTATTCAACAACGGGCTATTTAAATAACCACCAGGTACAAGAAAATATTGAAGATGTCACGGTGTTACTAATGGATGGAACGTCAGCAAATCCATTTAGTACTGCGACAAGTGGTGCAAGGTTTTCTGTTGATGTCATGAAAGATGATTCTAATGGAGGCAATGGGACGACTACGGGTGAAGCGGATGGCACGATTGCAGATGATACAAATATTAATACGATTATCGATGTGGCGGGCGGCGACTATGTTCTATATACCGTAGAGGGGATTGTTCGTGATGACTCAGTAGGCAATATTACTATTGGTGGTATTACGGTTCAGCCTAATGACTATCATTTAGCTTTCTATAAAACGACGGATGAAACCACCTACCAGCCAGGTAATACAGTTACTTATCATTTACATGTCACCAATGATGGTTTAGGTCATGCTTACAATATTCCAATTGTGGATGAATTATCGACCGTTACTGTTGATTTAGTGGATGGATCTGAAGGTAAGGCGTTTACCCAATGGACGATTGAACCGTCGGTCACATTAGATCCAACTCTGCCGGACAGCAATGCCCAAGTGGGGTCTTATGCTGATAATGAAGATCTCAACACTCTAGCTTCTATTCCGATGGGGGCGACGATTGATTATGTTGTAACAGCAACCATTAACTCAAATGCCGTTGGTGAAATAACAAATATTCTGTCGGTTAACGGTGACCGAGTGAGTGCTTCACTAACCCCGGACGCGGATAAGTTTAACTACAACAAAAAAGTGACGGCTTATTACGATACCGATGGTACAACTGAACTGGATTCAGGATTAGCTGGGTATAAGCCTGATGGTTATGTTGAGTATGAGATTGTTATTGGTAACGAAAATGAAGCTCACCTCAACGATATTACTATTTTTGATGACATCAAGGGCATTACGACCACTTGTTACAATTTGAATACAGGGGTGACATATAATTGTGCGGCTTTTGACCGTTGGACGGTGACTTCATCCGTTGACAGCAGTGGTATCTCTCATCCTGGTAATGTCGCAAACAACGCCAATATTGATACAACCTTTGATTTAGCCGCTAAGAGTTATGGCTCTTTTATTAAGTACACAATTAAAGCCCACATTGTTGAAAATGCCGTCGGTGAATTTAAAAATTTAGTTTTGGTGAGTGGTCGCTATCAGGCGTCTTCTGACCGTTCCATTATGCTTCCTGTTGCATTAAATAAAACCCATAAAGCCTACACTGATACTTCAAAAACCACTGTAAAAACTACATATAACCACCAAGTTGCTGGCCAAAAAGTGGTGTATCACTTGCGTATTGAGAATAGTGGCAATGGACTTGAATATGGCAAAGCTCTGATTGAGAAATTTTCTGAGTTGCAAGTTCGCTTAGCTCAAGCAACAGAGAGTGCAGGTGACAGTGATAAGGCGCCTGCTTATGAGCCAAAAGGGTGGATTGTATCTGCAACGACTGACGGTTCACCGACCACATCTATTGGCGATTTCGCTGGTGGTAGTAACGTCGATATAGATATTCCATATGTGTCGATTGCACCACAAGGCTGGATTGATTTCATGATCGAGTCAGAGATTCGTGATGACGCAATAGATGTTATTGAGATAACTCCGACTTATGGCGGTAGTCATTTATCTCAGGCAAAAATAACTCCCGAGGCTCAAGGGTTAGCTGTCACCAAAGAGATCGTCTCTTTGGGAGATAAACCGTACAGCAGTGGTGATAAATATAAGCCAGGCGATAGTGTTGAGTATCAGTTGGTCGTTGAAAACACTGAAAATGTTTGGCGCGACAACTCGGTGATTCGCGATCTGATATCTGAGATCAAAGTTGAGGTTATCGGTGGAGCGACAGAATCCGCACTGATTAACACCAATATTAGTCACATCGTATCAACGGGGTTAGACAGCGATGTCGATACCAAAGCACTGAGCTACGAAGCTGATAGTGATTTGAATATTGCTGCCTCTGATGGTTTAGATATTGCTCCAAGGGAGATAGTCACTTTCACTATTACCGGTGATATCCGTCAGGATGCAGTCGGTACTATTGATGCTAACAGTGCCACTGGTGGCGAGACAACGGTGGCTACGGAAATGATTCCACCCGTCGAGGCTGAGTTGGAGTTCTCAAAATCGGTTACGCACACGACAGCTGACTCATCTGACAACACTGAATATAACCCTGGCGGGCAGGTTATATATCAGGTTACGGTGAAAAACATCGGAGAAGGGACCGCCAATGACATTGAAATTAAAGACTTAATCAGCTCAATTAATACATCTGAGGGCGGAAAAGCTTTTTCTAATAGCAGTGTCCATATTTTAGAGCAGCCAGATTCTTCTCGATTCTCTATCGCTGGTTCATATGAAGGTACGACGAATCTCGACGCGACATTTGATTTAATGCCTGGAGATTCGGTGACATTTGAGATCACGGCGACGGTCGCCAATGATGCAATGGGTACGATTTCTAACATTGCAACTGTGAATGGTGAAAACTCAAATGAAGTGGTTTTAGAAGCCGGTTATGCGGAGATTCTTGCCGCTAAGCGGGTTGTCGACAGTGTTTATGTCCCAGGGCAGTCGATAACGTATTACATTGATATTTTGAACGATTCGGACACCAGTAAAAACGTTTCGATCGTTGATCCTATTTCGACTTTTGTTGTGACGACTGCGGACGGTTCAGAAAAAACGGCTCTTACATCTTGGACAATCAAATCGGAGTTGATTACTGATGGTAACCCTGGTTATACCGATATCTCTAACATCGTCGGTTTACCAGACTCTACAGATTTGAATACCACGATCAGGATGGCAGCTAAGCATCCTACTGATGGAACAGAAACACATGTAAGAATGACCATTACCGGCATCGTGCGCCAAGATGCCATTGGCCAGTTTACCAACACTGCCACCATTGACGGAAAAAACTATCGCGTAGATTCTGGTTTTATTACTCCGGCTGAAGGTTCAGTCGAAGTGACTAAAGTCGCATCTAAAACCCCTATAGCGGTGTACATTCCTGGTGAAACCATCGGTTTTGATGTCGAAGTACGAAATAGCGGTACTGGTTATCTATCCAATTTGAACATTGCTGATTTGACCAAAAATATTCGTACCGATTTCGCGGGACAGGAGCGAGAGGGGCAAGTCTTTGAACAATGGGCAGTCACCAATGTCACTATTGTTGGTTCTGATACCTCATTAACACAATTGGTTGCCGGTTCTGAAGTGACCGGAGCAAATGGCTATTCCGCGAATTATAATATTGCGCCTTCCCAATCAGTGATGCTGCACCTTGAAGGTGTGGTGAATGATAAAGCGATGGGAGATATCACTAATACCGTTACTGTTACTGAGACTAACGGTAACGTCAGTTCTGCGCAGGCGACTTACACGCCAGATAAAGCGAATTTAACGCTTAGTAAAACGGTTGATAAAGCTTTGTATGAAGCTGGAGACACCTTGACTTACACCATCGAAATAACCAATACCACCGGAGCCTGGGCTAACAATGTTCAAGTCACCGATCTGGTTACTACGATTGAAAGCAGCACTATCGATGGCCATGTTATCTCTGCTTTTGACCCTAAGTCCATTTCTATAAGTGCGGTTTCGGTTACCGGGGAGACGAGTATTCCAGTTGTTCCATCGGGCGACATCAACGGCACCATTGAAATTGCGCCGAATGACACCCTAACAATTACGGTACAAGGAAGATTAAACTCACTCATTCATGGTCAAGTAAAAAATATCGTTTCGGTTGAATTTGATGGTACAACGCTTAACGCTGAAGCGGTCAGTGAGCCTGTGATTCCCGAAGTGAAATTGACCAAAGTCGCTCCGGTTGAAAACTATGTTCCAGGTGAAGTTTCTGACTTTGTTATTTCTATTGAAAATAAAACTAATGGCTATGCTGAGGATATTGAGCTTGAAGACCTGATTTCTGGGCTAACGGTTGAAACTATAGACGGTAATACAGAACAAGCATTCAGTTATTGGGTGTTGGATATTGAGAGCAACGATGCCAATACAGTGATCAACTCAAAGGCGTCGTTGAATGAAGATATTCAATTCAGTATCGATTTAGCGCCATTGGATACCGTAGTCTTCACTGTGCACGGGACAGTGAATCAGAAAGCGGTAGGTGACATTAGCAATACTGCTTCGATGCTGTTTAATGGTGATACGAAGACAGCTACAGCGATATTGATACCTTACACACAAGATGTGAGTTTTATAAAAACGTTAGCGGATGGTTCTCAACAGGGCGAATACACAGCGGACGAAGACACCGAATTCCACATTACCTTGACCAATAATGCACAAAGTTTTGCTCAGAATATTAAAGTTCGCGATATGATCAGTGACCTTTCTGTCATTAACGTCATCGGTAGTCCGGTACCTGCACTCACTGCCTGGGATATCAGTTACCAAATCACTGGTGATACTTACAGCACAACGACCATTGACTCATTACCCATTGGTGAAAACCTCGATGTTGTCGTTACTTTAGCACCGAGTGCTACCATTGATTTTATTGTTAAGGGTAAGGTTAACCCGCTTGCGTTAGGTGAGATTAAAAATACTGCGACTATGGATAATGGCTCGTCGACGTTAGATTCGACAGTCACGTTAAAGCCGAGTGGAGTTGTTCTGGTCGTAGACAAGGTGGCTGACAAGACATCATATAGTAATGATGATGAACAAATTATCTACACGCTGGCTGCTACCAACCGAGGCTCCATCGATGCCAGCAACGTGCATTTCAGTGATGAAATATCCAAGTTGCAAGGAGCAAACGGTAATCCACTGTTTACTGAATGGACGACGACGATCGTTGAATATGATACGACGACGTTAACCTCGACAGTGCTGGATACCCAAGATTCGGTGGACCTTGATTATGCCCATACCTTGAAAGCTTATGAAGGTAACATTGTCCGTGTCACTATCGTTGGACGTATAGGTAAAGGCTTAGATGATGATATCACCAATACCTTTACTGCTACGCCAACTTTCGGGAACACCGAGCAAGACAGTGTTACTGTCCACGTTAAGAAATTTTCTGATAATGAAGGCGAGTTAGTCGTCACTAAAAAATCACTGCAATCGGTGGCACAAGTCGGTGATGTGATTGAATATGAAGTGATTATTGAGAATCCCAATGAAGCGGAATTTAAGAATGTTCAGTTGATGGACAAATACCCCTCGGGCTTTCAATACATAGAAGGTTCTGCCGAAGTGACCAATAGCGGTCCGGATGGTCAATTCAATACTGCTGACGACGTCATAACCACAGGTGAGCCTACTATTGCTAGCGGAATGTCATTCAGAGTTGGAGACATGTTGGCCTATGGTGGAAGTGGCTCAACGGTACAAGAAAAAATCCGAGTTCGTTACCTTATGCGTGTTACCGTGGGTGCGACATTTGGTGACTACATTAATACCGCTTATGCAATGACACCCGCTCCAGGTATGAGTAGCGGAGCGCTCCAGGTAAAATCCAATATGAGTAGCGCAAGTGTTGAGGTTACTCCGGACAAGCTGTTCGATACAGCGTCTATCATTGGCAAAGTATTTGAAGACTTTAATGGTGACGGATATCAAGCAGATGCGACCGCGCATGGTATTAAGCTATCCGTCGATGTCGCACCGCCGTTACTGATTGCTGACTCAGTGACTTTAAAGGTCGGTGGTCAAGAAAAAGGTTCTGCTAATTTTAAGCTCCCTAGTGTCGAGATCGATCGATTATCTGGTGTGTCTCGCAACCGACCCCTTCCCGAAAGCAATATTGCCATAGTGCAGTTTGCCACTAGAACTGCTGAGCCCTTAAGTTTCACCGTGACTACCGACAACGGTACAGCGATCTCCGCCAACCAAGATGGATCTTTCACGGTTAATCATACGGGTGCCAAAGCTAAGGGCTTGAGTGCTGAAAATATCCTTGTGACTCGAAATTTGTACAAAGATGGTGATCGCTACTTAAGAGAGATCATTATCGAAAACACCGGCTTGTATGAAGAAGGTATCCCCGGCATCAAGTTGATGACGGTGGAAGGTATAGTGATTGAAACTGACCAGTATGGTCGTTATCACGTGCCAGACCAATGGGTTGAGAATAAGAAAGGTAAACAGTTCCTTGTTAAATTGGATACCGATTCTTTGCCAACCGGTATGAAAGTGATCAGCGAAAATCCACAAGTTAAGCGTATTACTCCAAATGCTCTGAGTAAGTTTAATTTCAGTATTCAGAGTGAAGATAATGAATAAGTACCAACCGAATAACAACGAAAAAACAAGCCTGTTTTTGTTTAAAAAGCATTACTTGATGATGTGCATTCTGGCCAGTTTGCCAAACATCACAGAGGCAGGAGAGACCGAAGATTTAGTGCCAATCAGTTCAAGTAGTATGGAAAAAGACGTGGATGTTAAACGTCAGATAGACAGTTCACGCATTTATCTTGAGCATGGTGCTATTTGGGTGAGTCGAGACATCACCAAGTTCAACCCGGTTCTTGCAGTGAGTGTCAGTGATGAAGCGGAAATCGAAGCGGGTAAACTGGTCAGCCCAATCAACTTTTCGGTGGACACTAACTATGGCTACTACGTTAAATCTTGGCAGTTAGAAATTTATCGTGGTGATGACAGACACCTTTCTCAGCCCTTATCGGTTTTGCGTGGTGACGCCTTAGCAAATAGTACCAGTATCGAATGGGATGGTTCGACCGAGATTAATCATCATTTCAAACTGGGGCAACAACTCCTGTTTAGGTTAAAAGCGTGGGACGCGTCCAATAATATGGATGTGACTTCGGTGGGGGTGGTTGATTTGGTCCGCCCTGATAAAGAAGTATCAATCGACAAGAACCAAGGGCAAGAGGAGCAAGAACGAAACTACGGTAAAGCGAACCTTGTTCGTCACAACATTCCCACTTCGGCAGGATTAGCTAAGTTCATCGGTACCGATCTCGACGGCGTTGATAAGGTCATTATTGGTGAGGATGAGTTCAACGTTACGGAAGGTGAATTGTATGCGGAGTTGTTTCTACCAACGGATGCTTACCACTTCCCGACAACGGTTGTGTATGACTCTGGTGAAGAGCGTCGATTCTCACTTTATGCCCGAATTCCAGATACTTATTACGCCCAAGCGGGCTTAGCTGATTTTTATTTTGGGGCCAACCGAGTCAGTGGCAGTACGGGCGCACTTGCAGTTAATGATCAGTATGAGAAAGACATCTACAGTCAGGGGCGGTTAGCTTACTTCGGGCAAGGAAAGTTTGGCGACAAACTTAAAGTCGTGGCTCATGTGGATACTCAGGAACACGCAATCAAAGACATGTTCAAGCACCCATTCGCCGCCGATGACAGCTCTACCGTGTTTGATATCGTCGACGGTGACGATGAGATGATGTACGGCAATTACGGTGATGGCTCTAATATCCAAAAATTGGTCAATACCCAAGGTAAAGTCTATCTGGATGTGCAGTACGACAAATCTCAATACTTGTGGGGTAATTTTAATACCGGGATTACCGGTACGGATAACAGCGATTACAACCGCAGCCTGTATGGATTTAAAGGTGACTATCGCACGCCCTCTACAACCAAGTATGGTGAAGACCGACTTAACATTGTTGGTTTTGCTTCACAAAGTGAATCGCTTTTTGCGCATGATGAGTTCTTGGGGACTGGTGGCTCGCTTTACTTCTTACAGCATGGAGAAGTGATTCCGGGTAGTGACAAAGTGTCGGTCAAAGTGACCAATAAAGACAGCGGTATTGTTGAAAAAGAAATCTTCCTTACCGAAGGCGTAGATTATGATATTGACGATTACCAAGGGCGAATCATCTTAACCAAACCGTTGTCGGATATTGTGTCCAGTGGCTTTGGCAGTGTATTAAACGATTCTCCTCGTGGTGGTTATGAAAACTATCTAGCAGTGGACTATGAGTATGTTCCACGCAGCAGTGATGCGAAATCCGCAATGGTGTTTGGTAGCCGTATTAAGGGGTGGGTCAATGATTACATCGGAGTTGGGGCAACCTATGCATCTGAAGAAAAAGATGCGCAAAATTATGAACTCTACTCCGCGGATCTTACTTTAAGAGCCACCGAAGGCACTTACTTAAAAACCGAGTTTGGCCACACAGAAGGGACGCAAACCGACAGCAACTTCATCTCGTTGGATGGCGGTTTGACGTTTAAGCCGATTACTTCAGTCAACGAGGGCAATCGTGATGGTAATAACTTACAAGTAATGGGCGTGGCGAGCTTATATGATTTAGCCCCGAGCCTATTTGGCGCGGTGGGTAACGATATTAAAGCCTGGTATAAATCGAAAGATGCAGACTACTCCTATGCTAGCCAGAGTGATGACTTGGAGCAAGAGTCCTACGGTACTGAGCTGCGTTTACAGTTTAATGATTCGGTTAAGCTTGCCACACGATTTACCTCAATCGAAGAAAAAGAGGTGGATGGCACGCTACAAACAGACAGTGAGCAAGCTGAAATCGAAGCTCAGTTTTTAGTTACCGAACATGTAAAGCTATTTGTTGCTGGCAAGCAAGCGAAAGAGCTTAACCGCCAACAGCAATCCGGAACGGGTTCATTGCTTGGAGCAAAAGCCGAATACTTTTGGGATAGTGAAAATAGCATCTATGTTAAAGGTCAAAAAACCGTAGATGCGACTGATAGTTATGACGAAAACGATAGTGTCACCGTTGGTGCAGAAGCTCGTGTCATTGAAGATATCACGGTGGGAACTGCCTATACGACGGGTGATAGAGGCAAATCTACTGAGGCGAGCATTAATTACGATGTTAACCGCGATTACTCCACCTATGTCACTTACGTTGATGACCAGTATGAAGCTCAAAACAACGTGATTGTTGGCCAGCGAGCAGCTTTAACTCAGACGTTAGATTTTTATCAAGAAAACCAATTTGTTGAAGAGAATAACGGTAAAGGTCGAGTCGACTCCTTCGGCTTTGATAATGAGATTACCGATGATATTGACGTAGGTATTGCTTATCAACAAGGTGAAATTGAGTACAACGATGATCCGGATAGCGGGATCGCTGGCGTTGTGAATCGCCAAGCGGTGAGTTTTACCGCTAACTTTGACTTGGATGATGTGTTGCTTAAACACAAACTCGAATATCGAGTTGATGAAGCTGAGCAGACAGACGAAGAAACGATCCAGTGGGTAACGACCAATAGTTATACCCATCATTTAACTGACGAATACACTCTGTTTGCCAAATTTAACTACTCACGTGCGGAAAATGAAACCAATGGTGAGTTGCTTGAGCGCTTTGTTGAATCGAGTATCGGCTTGGCTTATCGCCCAATCTACAACGACAGATTGAACCTGTTGTCTCGTTATACCTATCTGGTTGATTTTGATAATTTAAATCGTGATGTTAGCTACAATGATGAAGTGAGCCATATTATCGAAACTGAAGCGCTTTACCAGTGGGATGCCCATTGGGAGTTCGGCACTAAGTTGGCATACAAAAATAAGTGGCGAAGCTTTGAGCGGGCATCGGGTGGCAGTATTGATCTAAACAATGAAATATATCTGACTGGTATTAGTGCCTCATATCGAATGATGAAAGGGTGGGATGTTACAGGACAGTACCACTGGAAAGTCGATACTGAGTATGACGAAGTTGAAGATGGTGCTTTGCTATCGTTTAACAAATACATTAGTGACAATTTCAAAGTCGGGGTAGGTTACAACTTTTCACGTTTTGACGATAACCTAACTAATGATGATGATTATGACGCAAGTGGCTGGTTTATAAACGTAATTGGCAAAATTTAAGAAGTAACAAAAATGAATATTAAACACCTGTTATTGTTTACGACGACGGTTCTCTCCCTTCTAGCCTGCAGCACTGATACTTATGTGAGTCAGGAGAATATTGATAAATACGATGAACGTGTCAGTAAGTTTTTAATCGCGGAGTGTATGTTGCCGCAGCGTGAAATTAAACTGGCGGTCGCGGAACACTTTGAGTTCGATCGATATGACGTAAAAACAGAAGATCAGACAGCATTAGATCAATTCATACGCGATGTGAGAAAGCTAACAGGCCGTATTTCAATTGTTGCGCATACCGACTACCAAGGATCGCACAAATACAATGAGCAACTCTCGCAACGTCGTGCTAATTCGATTAAAGCCTATTTAGCCCAGCACCTTCCCAACGAAAGTTACGATTGGGAAGTATCGTATTACGGTGAAACTATGCCTTTGCTAAGTGAGAAAACCTTAGCTGCGAATGCCGCAAACCGTCGTGCTTACGTTATGTTTGAACAAACCCTCCAATCTGACCTCCAACCGTGCACACCTCCCGAGCCAGACCGGAAAATTTACGTCGCGTTAACTTCGCATTTTGATTTTGATGATTCAACTCTGAAACCAGAAGATATCGCTGAGCTTGATAGAATTGCGGCCAAGCTTGACGGTTTACAAGGGCATATTTTGATTGCAGGCCATACCGATTATCAAGGAGCGGTCAGCTACAACCAGAAACTTGCTTTGAGAAGAGCACAAGCGGTTCAAGCCTACTTAGAAACGAAAGTGTCTGATGTCGAATCGTTTGTCTGGGAAGTAAAATCGTTTGGTGAAGATGTACCGTTAGTGCATGAACGCACAGTCGCCGCCAATGCAGAAAATCGCAGGGTGTTTGTGGTGTTTAAAGAGGGGAGTGTTGAACAAGCACAAGGCCCTGTTACGCCGTTATAGTACCTGAGCATTACCAACCTCTGCGTTGGGCTTCAGAAACAAAAAAAGACGTCCTAGGACGTCTTTTTTCTGGAATTTGGCTCCCCCTGCAGGGGCAAAACCCAAACAGATAGATACTATGTCCTGCTTGGCCTAAGTCTATATAATTATAGCTTAGGTTGTGCTCGGGTTATTTTATTGAGTTATTGTTTTATCTTTGAAGGATGCTTAGAGTCAGCGATATCAACAAGCATGTTCCACTGTCAATCAGAAAAATCTAGAGTGAAGTCCTCACATTCACTTTTATCTAGTGAAAATTTATCCCTTATGAGTTTGAATCGTTGTTGAAACATAGTCTTATTGGTCGTGATACAAAGAACATCTAGAAAAGCGACGATACAATCTTGTCTTATGACTGTGTTTTCAGCAAGGGGGAACATCTAAGGAGATTATATTGTTTTAACAGCGCGGCTTGTTAGGGTAGGTACCTACAAGTCGCTATTGCCTGTTATTTGCGTTTTTCTAGATAACATATATCTCAATATAGATACGATGGTATTACGACCGCTTTGATGTGAAAAATTAATGAATACTTATACTTAACATGGATTTTTTAGTTCTCGTGATTTTGATTAAGTTGGCCAACATAGTTCAAAAATCGTTCCACCTTTATTACTTGCACGACAACTAACGCTTCCTTCGTGCGCCGTTGCAATCGCAGCAACAACAGCTAAGCCTAATCCGCTACCGCTTTTTGGGTTGTCCTTAGCACTGCGAAATGCGGTGAAAATATGCGGAATTAACTCAGGTGAAATTCCCGGACCAGAATCTTCCACACTTAAATAGCAAAAACCATCTTTAAGCTGGGTAGAGATGGTTATTGCACCCGGAAGGGCATATTTACTCGCATTTTCCAATATAGCCAATAAAGCTTGTCTTATTCTGGTGGGGTCACAAAAGACAGGTTGTGTTGTTACATTAAGTTCTAAATGTTGATTGGCTTCATTAAGCATATTGACCGACAAATCAGTCAGTAATTTTATTTCTGTCGCTAAGTTGGTTTCTTTTCTATTTATTCTTAATTCATCACTGTTCATTAAGCTAATAACACGCAGATCTTCTATTAATCGAGATAACCCTTCAATTTGTACTAATAGTTTAGTGAACTGGGTTTTATCTGGCGTAAATACACCTTCAGCTAACCCTTGTAACCGGCCCCGTAAAATCGTCACAGGGGTTCTGAGTTCATGGGCGATCGCTGCATTCCAAAAGGCGTGCTCTTCTGTCATTCGTTGAAGTTTATTCGCCAACAGGTTGAAATCGTCTACTAATAAAGCGGCTTCACCTAATGAACGGTCACCAACGCTAGCGCGAAAATGTAGGTCGCCTTCAGCGAGTTTCCGCATTCCCTCAGCAACAGCACTTAGTGGTTCCAAAATGCGTTGGGATAACTTAGTAGCAAGATTGACGGCTAGTAGAATGACAATAACGCAGGTTAGTGCGAGCCAAATCCATTCTGGCCAAGAAGGCGCGAGAGCGTCCTCACTTGGTATATAATTGGGCCAATATTTATCCCAAAGATAATAAAAAATAAACGAGCCTATCGTCGCAAGTAATGCTGATCCGATTGCGATTTTTATCATTGATAATGCAATCTGACGGCTCAAACCACTTAGTTTCATTGGTCGCCCTTAAAACGGTAACCGACACCACGGACACCTGCCGGAATCCCTTGAATTCCGTAGGCTTCAAGTTTTTTGCGGATCTTGCTGATGTGGCTGTCAATCGTTCGTTCCAGTGTGTCACCCTCAGGTAGGCACGTGCTTAATAGTTCTGCTCGACTAAACACTCGCTTGGGTGAACGAATGAAGTGAGTCAACAACTTAAACTCAGTTAATGTTAGCAGCAGGGTATGACGTTCTCCGTCCACATTAACCGCGATTTCGTGACTCTCTAAATCGACTTCAAACGGTTTGGCTCGCAGTATATTTTTCTTGTGAGGTTGATTAACTTCTAATGTACGTCTTAGAACGGCTTGGACTCTCGCGACGACTTCTGCCGGATTAAATGGCTTAACAACGTAATCATCAGCCCCGATTCTGAGAGCCATCAATTTATCTAAATCTTGGTCCATGGCGGTAAGCATGATGACGGGGGTATTACTTTTCTGACGAAGTTCCGACAACACTTTCCATCCATCCATTTTAGGCATCTGGATATCAAGCAGTATAAGATCTGGCTTCATGGATGAATGAAGTTCGAGTGCCCTATGGCCATCTGAAGCGTGAATCGTACGCATATCACTGCGCGTTAGGTAAGCGGAGAGTATATCGACAATTTCAAATTCATCTTCAGCGATCAGAATTAACGCCTGACGATAAGACCCGGTTCCTGCATCTGGACCAGAATCTGCAGCAAATTTCTGCCCTTCAACGTACAAATTGTTCATCTCCATCAAATCTCCACATTCACTCAGCGGGACCTCCACACACAGGTATTAGACTCAACAACTATCTACAGCGGATAGTCCGCTTTAATTTGTTCAGAGGATACCTCAGTGAAAAAGATAAATATATGTGTATCTAGCAGCTTACATATATTGGTACTTTTCTTTTTAGTTGGCTGTAATCAATCCAATAAAGACGAAAGTGAAGTCGGACTAAAAGAGTCTTTGCCTTTAGTTTCAACGATAACGACGCAACCACAACAATTAGATGTGTATGAAGAGCTTCCTGGAAGAGTGAAGGCTGTGCGCGTTGCGGAGATTCGTCCACAAGTGGTTGGGATTGTACAACATCGCTTGTTCAAACAAGGCGCTGAAGTGAAAGCTGGCCAGTCTTTATTCCAAATTGATTCCGCGCCATTTGCCGCGGAAGTTGATACTGCCAAAGCTAACTTACAAAGAGCGCAGGTGACTTATAAACGTTCTCTGGATAAAGAACTGCGCTTAAAACCTTTGGTGGAAGCCGACGCGATTAGTCGTCAAGAGTATGACGATGTTGTATTACAGCGTGATCAAGCGGCTGCAGAAGTTGCGGTCGCTAAAGCTACTTTGACTCGTCGTATGCTTGATTTGAAGTTCGCAAATGTAAAAGCCCCAATTTCTGGCCTGATAGAGCAAACCCTAGTGACTGAGGGAGCTCTGGTTAGCAGTACAGACGCAACACCGATGACGCGCATCCAACAGATCGATCAAGTTTTTGTTGATATTCGTCGACCAGCGTCTTCATTAGAAGCAATTCGTGAGGCTTTAGCGGCCAAATCTGATGGAGAACCTAGCGTTGCTGGAACAAAAATTGAAATTTTACGCA
Organism: Vibrio sp.; assembly: GCA_048259585.1. Classification (GTDB taxonomy): domain Bacteria; phylum Pseudomonadota; class Gammaproteobacteria; order Enterobacterales; family Vibrionaceae; genus Vibrio. The sequence continues at coordinate 28,890 of JBLXHN010000011.1, forward strand.
GCAACGGAGCTCCTTATCCAGTTAAAGGTGAAATCCTGTTTTCTGGAATCAATATCGATGTAGGTACAGGTGATGTGTTGTTACGTGTACTCGTGGACAACTCTCAACGTTTGCTATTGCCGGGTATGTTCGTTAAGGCAAGGGTACTTTATTCGAGTTATGGCAGCGCGTTAGTTGTTCCGCAACAGGCGGTTATACATCTTGCCGGTGCTCCTCATCTTTGGAGTATTGATCAGGAAGGACATGCACATTTAAAACCTGTAAAGCTCGGAGAATTGATCAATGGTCAGTACCGCGTGAAATCGGGTATTAGCAAAGGAGAAAATATCGTAGTAGAAGGCAAGGAAAGACTTCAGGACGGTATTCTTGTCGACCAACGCAAATGGGAAGAATCTGAGATTCTTTTAACATCTGCGACAAACTGATTAAGGTTAGAGAGTCTTTTTTATGTCTCAGTTTTTTATTCATCGTCCCGTATTTGCTTGGGTTATTGCTCTTTTCATTATTTTGTTTGGATGCATTTCGATTCCGAAGTTACCTATTTCCCGTTATCCCTCTGTTGCGCCTCCAACGGTCAGTATTATGGCGACGTATCCGGGAGCCAGCCCGAAGGAAATGAATGACGGTGTGCTTAGTCTTATCGAGGGTGAGCTGTCGAACGTTAAGAACTTGATGTATTTCGAGTCGTCTGCTGACAACTCTGGATCTGCGTCTATTACGGCTACATTTAAGCCGGGAACAGACTCTGATATGGCGCAAGTTGACGTTCAAAACCAACTGAAAGCGGTCGAATCTCGTTTACCGCAGGTGGTGCGTCAAAGCGGCTTGTCCGTAGAATCTGCTACATCAAACTTTCTGATGATTGTCGGATTGAAATCTGATGATAACCGCTTTGATGAAATTGCATTGAACGACTATTTAGCTCGCAACATCGTAGATGAACTGCGCCGTATTGAAGGTGTTGGGCGTGTACAGTCATTTGGTGCTGAGAAGGCAATGAGAATCTGGGTTGATCCGAGTAAGCTTAATTCATTAGGTTTAACAATGAATGATGTTAGTCAGGCTATCACTCAGCAAAATACACAAATCGCACCCGGAAGTATCGGTGCTGCGCCGACGGTTTTAGGTCAACGAGTAACGGTTCCATTAACCGTTCAAGGCCAGTTAACCAGTGTTAAAGAATTTTCCAATATCATTCTTCGCGCAAATAACAACGGCTCGAAAGTCGTTTTAAGTGACGTTGCGCGTGTTGAAATCGGTTCTCAATCCTATGGTTATTTGAATCGTGAAAATGGTAAAACAGCGACGGCTGCGGCTATTCAGCTTACCCCGGGAGCGAATGCCGTTAAAACTGCAGATGCGGTACAAAAGCGCTTGGCGGAGTTGAGTCAAAGTCTACCTTCTGGGATGACCTATTCAATTCCATTTAATACCGCACCTTTCGTTAAAGTTTCAATCAATAAGGTTATCCATACCTTAGTTGAAGCTATGGTGCTGGTGTTTTTTGTTATGTTTCTGTTTTTACAGAATATTCGTTACACCTTGATCCCCGCTATTGTTGCACCGATAGCCTTGTTGGGGACGTTCACCGTCATGTTGTTAACTGGCTTTTCGATCAACGTGTTAACGATGTTCGGTATGGTTCTGGCGATAGGTATTATCGTCGATGATGCGATTGTCGTTGTCGAAAACGTGGAACGATTGATGTCGGAAAAAGATTTATCTCCGAAAGAAGCGACATCTAAGGCGATGAAAGAAATTACTGGCGCCATTATAGGCATCACACTTGTGCTAACGGCGGTTTTCATCCCGATGGCATTTGCCAGTGATTCGGTTGGCGCAATTTATAAGCAGTTTACATTATCGATGGCGGTATCAATTCTGTTCTCAGCATTTTTGGCACTAACACTAACTCCAGCGCTTTGTGCCACGTTGCTAAAGCCGGTTAATGCTAATCACCACGAGCAAACAAGATTTGCGAAATGGTTTAATCGTGGCTTTAACCGAATGAACAATCGGTATGAATCTCAGGTCAACGTGTTAGTGAATCGCAAAGGACGAATGATGCTTGTCTTTGTGTTTCTGTGCGCAATTTTGGTTCTAGTGTATAGGCAGCTGCCGTCATCGTTTTTACCAGAAGAAGACCAAGGATATTTTATTACCAATATTCAGCTTCCGGCAGACGCAACCACAGTGCGTACGTTGGATGTTGTGAAAAAATTTGAACAGCATGCGTTAAGCCGTCCAGCAATTGAGTCAACAATGACAGTTATTGGTTTTGGATTTTCCGGTTCAGGTCCTAACACCGCGCAGAGTTTTACCACGTTGAAAGATTGGGAATCACGCGACGATACCACAACACTGCAAGAGTTAAGACTTGCTGAGGAAGCGATGGCTGACGTAAAAGAAGGCACGGTTATGCACATGCTGCCTCCTTCTATTGAAGAGCTAGGAACCAGCTCTGATATTACGTTTTTCTTGCAAGATCGCGGAAATCAGGGATACGAGGCATTAAAAGCCGTTGAGACGAAGATGTTAGAGTTGGCAAAAAATAGCAAATCACTTAGCGATGTCTATTCTGATGGGCTTCCTGCGGGTACAAGTATTCATTTAGATATTGATCGCCAGAAAGCTGAGGCATTAGGTGTTTCATTCACGAGTATTAGTGAGACGCTATCAACTGCGATTGGATCGCTATACATCAACGATTTTCCTAATGAAGGCAGAATGCAGCAAGTCATTATGCAAGCAGATGCTTCATCAAGGATGCAGATTGAAGATGTGCTCAAGCTCCACGTACGAAACATTAATGGTGGTATGGTTCCATTATCAGAAATTGTGACACCTATTTGGTCTGAGTCTGCGCCGCAGTTTATTCGCTTCCAAGGTTATCCTGCGGTTCGAATTTCTGGTAGTGCAGCTTCCGGAGTTTCTAGCGGGGAAGCGATGGCTGAAATAGAACAAATGGCGAAGCAACTTCCATCAGGCTTTACCATTGCATGGACTGGACAGGCATTACAAGAGCTTCACTCAGCGAAACAAGCTCCGATGCTAATGGCGCTATCGATGCTAGTCGTTTTCTTAGTGCTTGCGGCACTTTATGAGAGTTGGGCTATTCCTTTATCGGTGATGTTGGTCGTGCCCTTGGGATTGTTAGGTGCGGTACTCGCTATTGTCGTACGTGACATGCCAAACGACGTTTTCTTCAAAGTCGGCATGATCACCGTAATTGGTCTTTCGGCGAAAAACGCAATTCTAATTGTTGAGTTCGCCAAACAGTTAAGAGAGCAAGGCAACGGGTTGGTTCAGTCAGCCGTTCAAGCTGCGAAGTTGAGATTAAGACCTATCTTGATGACCTCTCTGGCATTTGGTCTTGGTGTTGTACCACTGATGCTGGCTTCAGGCGCTAGTGCAGAGACTCAACGAGCTATCGGAACAGGTGTGTTCGGTGGAATGGTTAGCGCTACATTACTTGCCATTTACTTTGTTCCAGCTTTCTTCGTGTTCGTGATGAGTATTCAAGAGCGTTTAAAGTCTTGGCAACTAAGCAACAAGAAGTCACCAATGCAGCTTAAAGGTTAGTACTATGCATTACATTGTTTTTATTATGGTTTTATTTCTGTCAGCCTGTTCTCTGACTCCTGAAATGACTAAGCCAGCTGCGCCGGTACCGGAAGTATTTACTGTAAATGGTGAAACCATTCCGGCGTCTACAAATCCAACGGCGGAAATGGGTTGGCGTGAAATGTTCATTGATAAGCGCTTGCAGGCGCTTATCGAGTTAGCGTTGATCAATAACAGGGATCTTCGTATCGCGACACTGAATGTTGAAGCAGTGAAAGCTCAATATGGCATTGAACGCTCTGCAAGATTGCCAAATGTGGGGCTATCACTTGATTCTACAAGGCAGCGCTCTGTTACTGGAGGAGATCCCAAGGTATCTCAAATAGAAGAGCAGAGTAGTTTAAGTGTTGGAATTAGTGCATTCGAAATTGATTTGTTTGGACGCGCACGTTCGTTGTCAGATGCGGCTTTTGCCCGCTATCTAGCGAGTGATTACGGGCGTCAAGCAGCACAAATATCGTTGATTAGTTCGATTAGTGAAGCCTATTTTTCTGAACAACTCGCCTATGAGCAACTGAAACTAGCGGAAGATACGTTAGCGGATTGGAAAAAATCACTAGAGTTAACGATTCAACTACGAATGGCTAATCAAAACAGTGCTCTTGATGTCGCTCAAGCAGAGGGGCAAGTAGCAAGTGCAGAAGCGATTAAGATTGCGAATAAGCGAGCTTTAGAGCAGGCAAGGAACGCACTGCGTCAGTTAGTCGGTTCAGAGATACCGAACGATCTTCCAGAGCCAGATTTGCTCTCTGATCAATCAGTGAATACCTCTTTACCTGCTGGGTTGCCTTCAGACTTGTTGCTACATCGACCTGATATTTTGCAAGCGGAGCAGAATTTAATTGCCGCTAACGAGGATATTGGTGCAGCTCGAGCCGCGTATTTTCCTCGCATATCACTGACAACTTCGATCGGATATGTAAGTCAAGATGTGAAGAACTTAGTGGGCTCAGGCTTCGAAACTTGGTCAATAGCACCGCAAGTGACGCTGCCTATATTTCAAGGCGGCAGACTTGATGCGGAGTTAGAACTGGCGAAAGTTCGTAAATCGACTTCAATTGCAGAATATGAAAAAGCAATTCAAGTTGCGTTTAAAGAAGTCGCAGATGGTTTAGTTGGAAGTGAAACATATCAGTTACAAACTATCGCGCAAAAGAGAGTCGTATCTGCAGCGGAGAAAAGGGCTAAGTTATCTGATCTTCGTTACAAAGCGGGAGTGGAGCGACGTTTAGAACTGTTGGATTCGCAGCGTCAACTTTATCTAGCTAAACAAACGTTACTGGAACTTAAACAACAAGAACTAAATAATGCGGTATTTCTATATAAAGCGTTAGGTGGTGGGCTGAAATAATACTGAAGCAGATCCTATGCTTACCAGTGACAGTCAGTTTTTGTTGATTTGTTCGAAATAAAAAAAGAATTCAAAAATAGAAAATAACAAAGCTATTTTCAAAAGGTTAATTTAGGTTATGAATAAGAAATGTGTACGTTTAGTACCAGTAGGACTAGAAGAGCTGTCGGCTTTTAAAACCAAGTTGCAGCAGACTTTTACCGATGCATTGGTCGAGCAATTTGGCCCGTCGCACAGTGAGCCGATCCCATCGGATGAAGATATAACTGGTTCTTTTAACGCCAAGGGCGCCGTCATCAATCATATAGTATACGGAGAGGAGAAAGTGGGCGGTGTTGTACTGAATATTAATACGGATACCCAATACAACAGTCTCGATCTGTTTTTTATTTATCCCGAAAGCCATAACAAAGGTTTAGGGCTGGAATCATGGAACGCTATTGAAGCGGCGTATCCTGAAACTAAGGTTTGGACAACAGTCACGCCTTATTTTGAAAAAAGGAACATCAACTTTTATGTCAATAAGTGTGGTTTCCACATTGTTGAGTTCTTTAACCAATACCATCTAGAAGACGATTCTCAGGTTCGGGAGAGCAACATCGATGACTCAGGCTTGAATGAAGACGAGTTCTTCAGATTTGAGAAGAGAATAAAGGCTTAGACATCATCAATCTCTTACAGCTATTACTCCGTTATTTGTTTCCAAATGTGTTTTAGTGAAAAACGACAGCTAATGTGAAGTCGATTAGAAAGAAATGGGAAGCATAATTGCTTCCCATTGTCGTTTTTCATCGCTGCTGTTGGAGTGGCATTACTTTTCCTTGATGGCTTACAGCCCTTAGCGATAGTAATGGTCGATATGAGAGAAGACTAACTAGTGTCTACTGACTCGGTGGTTATACAACCTTTGTTTTTTCGCTGATGGTTGCACTTTTTACTGTTGACCAATTGTTTGTAATTTCAGCTAATGTGGAGAGTAAACGCTGTTGCTCTATCGTTTGCTAATTCTTGAGTTTGACTTGAGGATCAATACCAGCTTGCAGCGTTTGTATCGCGCCTAGAGCTTTGTTTCGTACATTTGTTAGAGAAGCTAGGGTAACTGCCAAACGTCATGTTAGCGTGTTTACCGTTGTGTGGGCATGTATAGTTGAATAACCATAGTTTGGTTTTACACGTGGACGTAGACTGTTGTCATTAAAGAGTATGTACTCTTTATCTTGTGGTTTAGCGTTCGAGATTTGTTTATCTGTTAAAGATTTAGTTGTTCTTGCCATGATTGGGACAACGTCAATTGGAACATTCGGACAATGTACCTATTTGTGTACCTAAACTTCTAAGCTAGTACGAGTCAGAAAAAGACGTTAAGAGAATGTAATTCCTTGAAATGGCTAGGCTTAGAAACAAAAAAAGACGTCCTAGGACGTCTTTTTTCTGGAATTTGGCTCCCCCTGCGGGACTCGAACCTGCGACATACGGATTAACAGTCCGCCGTTCTACCAACTGAACTAAGGGGGAA
>JBLXHN010000011.1:35390-121772 GCA_048259585.1 Vibrio sp.
ACCTTAGAAGGCTCGTTGATGAATGAATTTACATATACAATGAAATGAGACCGCATTTAAGTTTAGGGATGAAAACACCAAACCAAGTGCATTACGAAAGAAGCCAGTGAACACTCACTGGCTTCTGAGAAACGTCAACCTATTTCAGGACGACACAAACCAAGTGCATTACGAAAGAAGCCAGTGAACACTCACTGGCTTCTGAGAAACGTCAACCTATTTCAGGACGACACAAACAGTATCATTCTAGACCTTACTGGTCTTAACCGATAAATAGGCACTGTTGTTCACTGCTTTCTGAAGTTACAGCACCATTGCGGCAATCCAACCAAAGGCGACTAGTGGTAAGTTGTAGTGCAGGAATGTTGGAACCACTGTTTCCCAAATGTGTTCGTGCTGGCCATCTGCATTTAGACCGGATGTTGGACCTAACGTTGAGTCAGAAGCCGGAGAACCCGCGTCACCCAATGCTGCAGCGGTACCAACAAGGGCAACAGTTGCCATTGGTGAGAAGCCAAATGCTAAACACAGTGGTACATAGATAGTTGCGATAATTGGAATGGTTGAGAATGAAGAACCGATACCCATAGTCACCAATAACCCCACAACCAGCATTAGCAGTGCTGCGAGTGGTTTGTTGTCGCCAATGCTGGTCGATAGCGCATTTACTAATGATTCAACGCCACCAGTGCCTTTCATTACCGCAGCAAAACCGGCTGCTGAGATCATGATGAAGCCAATCATTGCCATCATATGCACACCTTTAGTGAATACATCGTGGGTCTCTTTCCATGCGATAACACCACCAAAAGTAAACACCATAAAACCAGCTAGCGCACCGATGATCATCGAGCCTGTGGTTAGCTGTACAGCTAACGCTGCCACGATGCCTGCAGCAGCAATGACGATGTGCTTTTTGTTTATTTCATTCATTGTATGATGAACAACCGTTAATTCAGTCTCTTTGTATTCACGAGGCTTACGGTAGCTAAAGAATACCGCGGTTAGTAAACCAAAAATCATACCGATTGCAGGTAGTAGCATAGCCATTGGCACTTGGCTGGCTGTTACACCATCTAAGCCGTTATCGTGCAAGTTCTTTAACAAGATGTTGTTAAGGAAAATACCACCGAAGCCGACTGGTAACACCATATAAGGCGTGATCAAACCAAAGGTAAGAACACAAGCGACTAAACGGCGGTCTAGCTTAAGCTTTGCAAATACACCTAGTAGAGGTGGAATCAAAATTGGAATAAAAGCGATATGAACCGGGATAATGTTCTGAGACGAAACTGCCATCAAAACAAGAGCGACAAGTACGGCATACTTTAAACCTGTCGTTGCGGCACCATGCTCTTTACCATGAATTCTTTTAATTACACTCTGTGCTAATAGATCAGTAATACCAGATTTGGAAATGGCAACGGCAAACGTACCCAGCATCGCGTAGCTGAGAGCGATGGTCGCACCACCACCTAAACCACTTTCAAAGGCGGCTACAGTTTCGTTTAAGCTCATACCTGCCACTAAACCGCCAACAATGGCGCTAAAGGTGAGGGCAACAACGACGTTTACGCGCATCAATGCGAGTAACAGCATTACGCAAACGGAAATGACTACAGGATTCATATTATTCTCGATAAAAGTTGTGTTTTGTTTTTAGCTCGGAATGAGAGTTTTACTCTTCTACATCCGTGTTGTTTTCTTTACTAACCAATGGCCAGCCACCGAGTGCTTTCCATTTGTTAACAATGCCACAGAACAGTTCTGCTGTTTTTTGGGTATCGTAAAGAGCAGAGTGTGCTTCGCGATTGTCGAATTCCATCCCCGCTGTCTTACATGCTTTGGCCAATACGGTTTGACCATAAGCAAGACCACTCAGTGTAGCAGTATCAAATGTGGCAAAAGGATGAAATGGCACGCGTTTTAGCTTACAACGTTCGCTCGCTGTCATAACAAAATTGTGGTCAAACGTCGCATTGTGAGCCACGATAATCGCACGGCTACAATCAGCGTTTTTCTGCTCTTTGCGCACTAATTTATAGATTTCTTTTAAAGCATGACTTTCAGTAACAGCACCACGAAGTGGACTAAATGGGTCATAGATACCCGTGAACTCAAGTGCTGCTTTTTCAAGGTTTGCGCCTTCGAATGGCTCAACATGAAAATGGATGGTTGAAGCGGGTTGTAAGTCGCCATTTTCATCCATTTTTAAGGTGACTGCACATATTTCGAGTAGGGCATCTGTTTGAGAATTGAATCCAGCGGTTTCAACATCTATAACAACGGGGAAATAACCACGAAAGCGCTCTTTTAAGGTCGGTACTGCAGTTGTATCGGTCATGCTCGTTCTATTTAGTGTGACATGGGCGGCATTATTACATGATATAAGCGTAAGAAAAACCGGAGCACCTTAAATAGACCGACATTTTATTTGGTAAGGTTACAAGTTCTGTGGAGGTTAAGTTTGGCGAGGTTTTTGCATTACCCTGTTTAGGTAAGTACAGTGGCAATGATTAGCCACAATCAGTTGTTGTATTGAGAGATAAAAGTCCTTATGAATAAATGGGTTGTCACAAGTTTCGTTGCTGTCACACTCTTGACGCCGATTGCCGCTTCGGCATTAGAAAAGCGTTATGTCGCTTCGCCGCAGCAATCTACTTGGCAAATGATCACTAACACTCCGTTAGAATGTCGACTTGTGCATCCGATTCCTAACTATGGTGATGCTGAGTTTTCTGCACGAGCGAGTAAGAAACTGAACTTAGATTTCGAGTTGAAAATGCGCCGACCCATGGGCGAAACTCGTAATGTGAGTCTTGTTTCTATGCCGCCAGCATGGCGGCCAGGAGATAGCGCTGACCGTATTACCAATATCCAGTTTTACCAACAATTTGACGGATATATTGGAGGGCAGTCTGCTTGGACATTACTCAGTGAACTAGAAAAAGGGCGTTATCCCACTTTTAGTTATCAGGAATGGCAAAGTCGCGACCAGCGAGTCGAAGTGGCTCTATCTTCGGTCACGTTCCAATCTCAATATAATGTGTTTAGTGACTGTATCGCCAACTTGCTCCCGTATAGCTTTGAAGATATTTCATTTACGATTTTACATTATGACCGTGGTAATAATATCGAATTGAATAAAGCGTCTCAGAAACGTTTAGCACAGATTGCTGAGTATATTCGGTATAACGATGACATCGACTTAGTCTTGGTTTCGGCTTATACAGACTCAACAGATAGTAAAAATGAAAGCCAGAGTTTGTCGGAAAAACGTTCTGAAATGCTACGTAAGTATTTTAAATCGTTAGGATTACCAGAAGATCGTATTCAGGCCCAAGGTTTTGGTAAGCGCCGTCCAATAGCGGATAACGAGTCACCGATTGGTAAAGATAAGAACCGTCGAGTCGTGATTTCTTTAGGGCGTACACAAATCTAGGGTGAAACCACTCATTAAATAAATGAAAACACCGCCGAAAAGGCGGTGTTTTCATATTTGCAGAGCAAGAAGATTAACCTTCTAGAGCTTGGCTTGCTTGACGGTTTTGGATAAGTTCAATCATGTAACCATCTGGGTCTTTCACGAATGCGATATGAGTTGTACCGCCTTTTACTGGCCCTGGTTCACGAGTCACGTTTCCACCAGCAGCTTTAATTGCATCACAGGTTGCATAGATGTCGTCTGCACCAATCGCAATGTGACCAAAACCTTTTCCTAGATCGTATTCTTCTACACCCCAGTTGTAAGTCAGTTCAATCACGGCACCTTGAGATTCGTCTCCGTAACCAACGAAAGCCAGTGTGTATTTGTACTCAGTGTTCTCGCTTTTACGTAGTAACTCCATACCCATTACTTTGGTGTAGAACTCGATAGATTTATCTAAATTACCAACACGTAGCATGGTATGTAGGACACGGTTATTCGACATTTTGGACTCCTAACTGTCAGGGTAAATTTTATCTTTATACTCACACAAGTCTTCAATTATACAACTACCACAACGGGGCTTACGGGCAATACAAGTGTATCTTCCGTGTAAAATTAGCCAATGGTGTACGTCTAATTTAAACTCTTTCGGCACTACCTTAAGTAGTTTGTGTTCAACATCGTCTACAGTTTTACCCATAGCAAATTTGGTTCGATTGGACACACGGTAGATATGCGTATCAACGGCGATGGTTGGCCAGCCAAAAGCAGTATTTAACACTACATTTGCGGTTTTTCTTCCAACACCCGGTAAAGCTTCTAGTGCCTCACGGTTTTCAGGCACTTCACCATTATGTTTGTCGAGTAAAATTCGACAAGTTTTTATCACGTTTTCGGCTTTAGAATTAAATAGACCTATGGTCTTAATGTATTCCTTAACACCCTCTACACCTAAATCAAAAATGGATTGTGGTGTGTTGGCAACGGTATAGAGTTTGTCTGTAGCTTTGTTAACACTCACATCTGTCGCTTGTGCTGAGAGAAGAACCGCTATCAGCAATTCGAAAGGGGAGCTCCAATTGAGCTCAGTTTCTGGCTTAGGGTTGTTTTCTCTCAGTCGCTCGAGAATTTGTAATCGTTTATCTTTGTTCATTGCTCTAGGCTGCTTTTACTTTTTATACGTTTGTTACGCGTGCGCGTTCAATCGCTGGTTTTTCTTGTTTTGGTTGTCTTTGTGCTAGCTGTTTATCAATCACGTTTTTGACTGCGATAAGGAAACCGACACCAATAAAGGCACCCGGTGGGAGTAATGCTAGCAAGAAGCTACTGTCGAAGTGGAAGATCTCAATTCTCAGTACTTTTGCCCAGTCTCCAAGTAGCAGGTCAGCACCGTCAAACAGGGTGCCATTACCGATAATTTCGCGCATTGCACCAAGTACGACTAATACTGACATCATGCCCATTCCCATCCAGAAACCGTCGAGTGCTGATGGTAATACGTTGTTTTTAGAAGCAAATGCTTCAGCGCGTCCTATGATGATGCAGTTGGTTACGATCAGTGGAATAAATATGCCTAATGATAGGTACAGTCCGTAAGCATAGGCGTTCATTAATAACTGAACACAAGTTACTAACGAGGCAATGATCATGACGAAAATAGGAATACGCACTTCTTTTGGCACATGATCGCGAACTAAAGAGACAGTAACATTAGAGCCAACCAAAACTAATAGGGTAGCAATACCAAGGCCCAAAGCGTTCGTCACGGTTGAAGATACTGCTAACAACGGACATAAGCCGAGTAACTGAACTAAAGCTGGGTTGTTTTCCCACATTCCATTTTTGAGTAGTGCTTTGTGTTCACTATTCATTGTCTTCACCTCCGCAACTATACGGTTGAGCTAGCAACTGTGCACGGTTGACGTTTACGAACATTACCGTTTGTTTTACAGCCTTAACAACGGCTCTTGGAGTAATGGTTGCTCCGGTAAATTGGTCAAACTGTCCGCCATCTTTACGCACTTTCCATTGCGCTTCGTTTTCATTACTTACCGTCTTGCCAGCAAAGTTAAGTATCCAATCAGTAATACGTAGATCAATCTTGTCACCCAGTCCTGGTGTTTCATTGTGCGCTAAAACTCTGGTACCTGTGATCGTTCCATCTTGTTTGATTCCGACAATAATCTTGATGGCACCATTGTATCCATCAGGAGCAATGGCTTCTATGGCGATGGCACTTGGGTTGCCTTCCAATGTGGCAACGTAAGCTGGCATTGCCGTTTCTGTTCCTAATAATGGGTCATTTACAAGGATACAGGATTGCGCTAATTCGTTGTCATGTAACTCGTGAGGAATCACTTGATTCAATACCGATAATAGTTGCTTTCTTTCCTGCTTTTGAATCTGGTTAGTTGTGAGCTGATGGGTAATCGCTACAACGCCAGTAGACACACAGGCAAAAATGGCAAGGATAGCGCCGTTTTTTCTAATAGCAGTTAACATAATGATCCTTAATGCCCATACGTACGTGGCTTAGTGTAGTAGTCAATCAATGGCACACACATATTTGCTAGCAGAACTGCAAATGCAACACCATCTGGGAAGCCACCCCAGCTACGAATGATGAATACCATCACGCCGATAAACGCACCAAAAATCAGCCGGCCTTTCACTGTGGTTGAAGCAGTGACAGGATCGGTCGCGATAAAGAATGCACCCAACATGGTTGCACCGGACAGCAGATGAATCAATGGTGAAGCGGTTGTTCCCGGAGCGAATAAGGTCATTAGTGTGCTTGATATGACCAGACCAGCTAAGAATGCGACAGGAATATGCCAGTTAATGATACGCAGTTTAAGTAAAGCAAGCCCACCAGCCAAATAAGCGATGTTCACCCATTCCCAGCCTACCCCAGCTAAACTGCCAAATTGAGGTTGAGAGAGAGCTTCAGATAAGGTGTTTCCAGCTCTTAATGATGTTTTCAATGAATCCAAAGGGGTTGCCATTGTTATACCATCAATACCCGTTCGAACTTGTTGCAATGACAGTCCGTCACTATTGAAGCCTGAGAAAATCAATGACAATGAATCAACGAAAGAGATACTCTCATGCGCTAATTCTGTTGGAGCGACCCAACTGGTCATTTGAACAGGAAAAGAGATCAATAAAACCACATAGGCGATCATCGCAGGATTGAAAGGGTTTTGCCCTAAACCTCCATACAGATGTTTCGCAATCAGAATAGCAAAGATAAGACCAATAACCACTATCCACCAAGGTGATAGAGGTGGAATAGCAACCGCTAATAACCAAGCTGTGACTATTGCACTGTGATCACGCAGCGCTATACGAGCTGGGCGGCCTCGCAGTTTCATCACACCAGCTTCAAAAGCAAGCGCCACCACAATTGCAAACATTAGCTGAATGAGTGTTCCAAAGCCGAAGAAATAGGTTTGAACTAGCAGACCAGGTAAAGCACATAGAGCAACCCACTTCATTAAATCCGAAGTGCTGCGTTTTATGTGAGTATGCGGGGAACTAGCAATAAAGAAAGCCACTAGTCATTCTCCTCGATATTTTTATTTTGTTGTTGCGCTTTACGCGCTTTAGCCCGAGCGATGGCGGCAGCGACGGCTGCTTTCTTCGGATCTTCATCGGAGTCGGAAGTTTGCTGTTGCTCAGCCGGTTTCTCAGCTTGCTCGGCTTTACGCGCTTTAGCCCGAGCGATGGCAGCTGCGACGGCTGCTTTCTTCGGATCTTCATCAGAGTCGGAAGTTTGCTGTTGCTCAGCCGGTTTTTCAGCTTGCTCGGCTTTACGCGCTTTAGCCCGAGCGATGGCGGCAGCGACGGCTGCTTTCTTCGGATCTTCATCGGAGTCGGAAGTCTGTTGTTGCTCAGCCGGTTTCTCAGCTTGCTCGGCTTTACGCGCTTTAGCCCGAGCGATGGCAGCTGCGACGGCTGCTTTCTTCGGATCTTCATCGGAGTTGGAAGTTTGTTGTTGCTCAGCCGGTTTTTCAGCTTGCTCGGCTTTACGCGCTTTAGCCCGAGCGATGGCGGCAGCGACGGCTGCTTTCTTCGGATCTTCATCGGAGTCGGAAGTTTGCTGTTGTTCAGCCGGTTTTTCAGCTTGCTCGGCTTTACGCGCTTTAGCCCGAGCGATGGCTTCAGCAACCGCTGCTTTCTTGTCTGAGCCGGATTCTGTTTGTTGTTCTTTTTCTAACTTACGTTGACGAGCTTGCTCTTTGCGCTCTTCACGCAGTTTTATCATTTCTGAATTATCAGGCTCTGAAGCGCCACGAGTTGCGGCTTCGGCTTGTTTAGCTTTGGCTTTCGCAATCGCTGCAGCCACTGCCGGTTTCACGGCTGGGGCTGAATCGCTAGCTTGAGATTTCTGCGCTTTCACTCTTGCTATCGCTGCGGCGATTGCATCGTCTCCATCACCCGTCTTCATATCTTTGCGTCGATTTTCAGCAGCAACTTTGAATCGGTTCTCGCGTTCTTCTTTCTCGCGCTCAACTCGTGCTTTCTTCTCTTCAAAGCGTAACTTAGCTCTTTCAGCTGCCTCTGCTTCAATTTGGCGCGTACGAATTTCAGCTTTAGCCTGACGATAGTATTGAACAAGTGGTATTTCACTCGGACAAACATAGGCGCAAGCACCACATTCAATACAGTCTTTTAAATTTAGTTCTTCGCACTTATCAAACTCTTCAGCTTTTGCATGCCAGTGAAGTTGTTGCGGCAGAAGTGATGCAGGACAGACTTCTGCACATTGACCACAACGGATACAGGCTATTTCATAGGATTGAGGCGCAATTTCACGTTGAGTTGGCGCTAAAATACAGTTTGACGTTTTGGTAATGGGGACGTTCGCATGAGGTAGAGTAAAGCCCATCATGGGGCCCCCCATAATTAAACGCGGCAGCTTTTTGTCAGCTTGATAGCTAAATTCCTCAAGTAATGCTTGTACTGGAGTCCCTATTTTTACCCATACGTTCTGAGGTTTTTTAAAGCTGTTACCTGTTAAAGTAACCACGCGTTGAATCAATGGTTCACCATCTACCACAGCACGCTTAATAGCGTGCATTGAACCGACGTTTTGCACCATAAGACCAATATCTGCAGGGATTCTTCCGTTTGGAACTTCTAAATTGGTCAGGATTTTTATCAACTGTTTTTCACCACCAGAAGGATACTTAGTTGGTATGACTCGAATAACGATGTTCTTATTTAGCGCTGCCTTTTCAAGTGCTTCGACCGCTTCTGGTTTGTTGTCTTCAATGCCAATAATTGTCAACTTAGGTTTTAGAATGTGCTCGACAATACTAATACCTTCGATGATTTCTTCGGCATGGTGACGCATAAGAATGTCATCGGCAGTAATGTACGGTTCGCATTCTGCTGCATTGATAATTAGGATTTCTGTACGAGAAAGTCCCGATTGTATTTTTTTCGCGGTAGGAAAGCCTGCGCCCCCCATCCCGGAAATTCCCGCTTTACGAATTACTTCGATGAGCTCACCGGGAGAAGCTTGGGTGTAATTTGCAATACAGTTTTTTTCACCCCAGCGGTCGTTACCATCCGGTTCGATAATAATGCAGGTTTCCGCTAGCCCAGAAGGGTGAGCAGTCGTCCTCGGTTCAATCGCTTTAATTACACCGGATGTTGGCGCGTGTACCGCGAGCATAAAGGTTGATGTATATTGCGTTAATGGTTGACCTTTTAGTACTTGGTCACCGACTTTAACTAATAGATCACCCGGTTTGCCGATATGTTGTTTGAGCGGTATGACAACTTCACTCGGCATACTGGCGTGTGAAATAGGTCCTTGATTAGATTGAGTTTTATTTTCTGGTGGGTGGATGCCCCCTGGAAAACTCCAAAGGCTACCCGTTCTAATTTGTTCAATTAATGACAACATATCAGCTCCTAACCCTCTTTCTTCTGTGATGAGTTAGAAGTGCTTTCTGTGATATCAACAACGGGAATAGCGTTCAATTGCCATTTCCATGTATCGGTAGTTGTTGCTACAGGAATCATCTCAATACAATCTGTTGGACAAGGTGCAACACATAAGTCACAGCCTGTACATTCATCCTTTATTACGGTGTGAAGAGCTTTAGTTCCGCCGACGATGGCATCGACTGGACAAGCCTGAATACATTTGGTACAGCCAATACACATGTCTTCATGAATAAAGGCAACGGTTTTCACTTTACTGTCTAAGTCGTGCGCGGATTCTTCTGCCTCTACGCCCATAAGATCTGCTAATTTTTCTATCGCTGCTTGGCCACCAGGGGGACATTTATTTATTTTGTCTCCATTTGCAATAGCTTCCGCATAGGGGCGACAGCCGGGGTAGCCGCATTGACCACATTGAGTTTGTGGAAGAATAGCGTCAATTTGGTCGACGATAGGGTCTGCTTCAACTTTAAATCGAATAGAGGCAAATCCAAGGATTGCCCCAAAAACAGCAGCTAACAGTGCGATGGCGATAACGGCGATTACTATAGTACTCATTACAATTGCACCAGCCCTGTAAAGCCCATAAAGGCTAATGACATTAAACCGGCCGTGATCATTGCAATGGAAGCACCTTTAAACGGAGCTGGTATATCAGCCACATGTATACGCTCTCGCATTGAAGCGAATAGAATCAACACTAAGGAAAAACCGACAGCCGCACCGAAACCATAAATAATGGACTCAATGAAATTATGGTTTTCATTAATATTGAGTAGCGCAACGCCTAATACCGCACAGTTGGTGGTAATGAGAGGAAGGAAAATTCCGAGTAAACGATAGAGCGTTGGGCTGGTTTTGTGCACGACCATCTCGGTAAACTGCACAACCACCGCAATAACGAGTATAAAACTCATCGTCCGTAAATACTCGATACCTAGTGGTTTTAAGATATAGCTTTCAACAAGATATGAGCACACAGAGGCCAGAGTCAAAACGAACGTAGTCGCTAACCCCATGCCAATTGCCGTTTCTAATTTTTTTGAGACGCCCATGAAAGGACATAAGCCCAAAAACTTTACCAGTACAAAGTTGTTTACCAGCACAGTGCCAACTAACAACAAAAGATATTCGGTCATAGTTATATAATAGTTAAAATCCGAGTCCTGTATTATCCTGCTTTGTGTAGCCAATAACAACCAACGAAAGCTAAGGTTTTCAATTTATGAACAAAAATTAGCCTATGTTGATTTAACTATTGGCTTAGCTTTTACTTCAAGCTTAGAAGATATACTTGGGTCGTGTCTGTGTTGAATGACATGGTGATCAGAAACATCTGATATTTACTTCGCGCTAACTAGGGTTTAATTTCAACCAATTGAAAGGGTTGCATGTTATCGCTTAGATTGACTCTAACTTTATGGTTCTACAGGTGCTTATGTTTAAAAAAATTGGTCATTTATTTAGTTTCTTGTTTCAGGTAAATCCTAATATTAACCAAGAAGTAGACGGTATTGTTGAAGCTGTCGGCGGCTTGGGGAACATCGTCCATTCCGGCGCTTGTGCGACACGATTGAGATTGCAACTTCATGATACTGACCTTGTAGATTCTTCGTACCTAAAATCCAATGGTGCATTTGGTGTTGTTCGCTTAGATAAGAATAACGTTCAAATCATCTATGGCATGAAAGCCAACACCTACGCCCAAGAGATTGATAGCAGGATGCCGTCCATCAAGTAGCCCAAATACGATAAAACGTTCCTCTCAAAACACACTGCGGGTTCCGGGGGATCTGAATCCTACTTTATGGGCAATGATGATGGTGTAAAGAAATCTGTGCTATGGGGACTGAGTTTTCTAGTACTTCTAAAACACAATTGGAGAAGCTAGCAAGTATCCTCATTGAACATTTTTATTCAATGTGAACAGATAAAAGACGCCATATGGCGTCTTTTTATTGCTTGCAATATATTTAAATATTATTCATTGGCTAAAGTGATGGTTTGTAAATTGATATTTTATTTATTGTTTTGTCAATTGTTGTGTAGGAATTAATTATTGGATTGTTTTATGTTTTTATCATTTTTTGATAGTTTAAAAGAGTTTGATTTATATGGTTATTTGATGGTTTTGTTTTATGTTGTTGATTTTTAATAATTAATTTTTTTCTTTTCTATTTTGTAGGAGTTTTCTTATTTTTTAAAAACTTATATAAGTTGATTAGAAATCATAGGACTAATTGGTTACCTTTACGTCCCATTTTATTTGTCACTATTATTAAGTTTGAATATTAAGAATGAAGTACTTTTTAATTATATTATTAGCCATATATTCTTTTAGTATTCAGGCGGCTGATATATCGATTCAATTAGATTCAGATACAATCATTTATGAAAATGGTCGTTATATAAATTATACCGTTACTGTTTCTAACTTAACGGGTAGCCGGATTGACGATATTGAAGTTAATGCTGACTTTATGACCGTGATGTCGGGGACTGAAAACGCCTTTCGATCGACTTTGATTGACGGTTCGGCATCGTTACTCTCGAGTGCGGGAAGTTTTGATTCAAATGGTGATCTCGCCGTCACAGGGGCTAGTTTGCTGAGGAATGGTACGCTCACTTATACCATTCAGGCTCAAGTAACAGATACGGCAGTGGATGATATTGAAGTTCAAGTTTCAGCGACGACTCCAACAGAAACCGTGACATCAGACATTGTGAAAGTAACCCCCGCACCTTATGAGTACTCTCTCACTCTTCTTGTTGATCAACGTGAATATCCCATCACAGGCCAACTCGAGTATACCTTGGTTGCCGAGAATACTGGCAGTTACGCCGTTCAGCATTTGAACATTTCACAAGTTTTTAGCACATTGACTGTCGAGACGATGGATGGGGTGGCCATCGTTCCTTTTACTGAGGTGACGAATAGTGCTGTAAAAGAAGGTTCAACTAGTGATGTTGGTAGTTTTAATTCCTCGGGGGATTTACAAGTTACTGACGCTCGTATTGAGGTTGGTGGCAAGCTGATTTATACCATGCAGGCCACGTTAGCCAATAAATTAACGGGTGACATCATGGTATCGGCATCGTCGACAACTAAAGATGGCTTGATTGAAAGTAATTCACTGACAACTCCGCCAGCCAAAGGTATCTTGGAAGTTGTACGCCATGAGTTTACTAATACTGCACCTTACCTGGTCAATGAAGAGCGCCAAATTCACCTTACGGTTGAAAATACAGGGGAGGGGATTGTTCATGGTTACCGTGTTCAGCACAACATCAAAGATATCTTAACGACGTTAGCGAATGACTTAGTTGACTCTTCATCGACATTTAATCATAGCGATGTTACCGCTCATCCTTATCAGTCTTGGTCTATTACCGTGGCTAACATTGGCGATAACTCAGTATCACAGTTAGGTACGGGTGAAGTAGTTAGCGACTACCTTGATGATGTGGTTTCTGTTTATCCCGGTGAAAGTATCGATTATCTGATTACCGCTAAGTTATCACCTGTTGCCATTGGGACGATTAAAAATCTAACCGCTAGAGTGTTGAACGATGAAGGTTCACTTGCTAGTGCATCTAACACAATTTCTACAATCATCGATCCTGAACGAGTTCTTCATGTTGGCGACTCTGAAATTCAAATTAGCAAAACCACGTCTGCTGGAAAATACAGTCCCGGTCAAGATATCGTTTATGATCTTACGGTTGAGAATTTATCTAACAAGTACTTCGCTAACAATTTGATTATTAATGATAAATTATCGTGTGTTCAAACGGAGCAAGCGGCAGGTATCGGCCAAGGCCCTGCATTCAAACAGTGGAAACTTGAAGTTGTTAAGGGGACTGACAATCTGGGTACAGATGCCGGATCATTTTCCAATTATGGCGAAACGAAAACGGGAGACTTAACTATTTCACCGGATATTGCGCCGGGAGGAAAAGTACAATACAAGCTAACAGCGACTGTAAGTGATACGGCGGTTGGACTTATTTTGGACGATGCTAGCTGCGATGATGACGTTTCGGAAAGTGGAACGGGTATAGAGATGCCTGCTAACTCTTTATCTGTTACCAAGGATGTCGATTTTTACAAATACTCACCAGGTCAACAATTGACCTATACCATTAAAGTTGCTAACACAAGTGATGCCACTGCGAATTTGGTGCCAGTCGTTGATGATTTAGCGTCAATAATGGTGACAGATACCTTTGGCAACTCTGTTCCTGCCTACTCATCATGGGAAGTGACTTCTGATTATGGGCCACTCGTTAGTGGTATTGATGGAACAATAACGTCGCCAGATATCCTTGATGTAAAAGCGACTATACCGGCTAATACGGTTGTCACCTATACCGTTGTTGCTCGCGTAAACCCGACAGCTAATAGCAAAATTAGTAACATCGTCACCGTGGATGGGAAAGCGATTGCGGATAGAGGGTCAGTGCCTCGCGAATTCAATGTTGAGCTATCAAAGACAGCGAAAGTTGATGGCATTGCGTCTAGTTACTACTCCAAACCGAATAGTGTGATTACGTATCAGATAGTGGCACAAAATAGTGCTTCTAACGGTTACGCAACCAATGTAGACGTTAAAGACGCAATCAGTACTATTCAAGCGAATATGCTGGAACCTGATAATACACCAATGCCCGTATTCAGCTCGTGGACGATTGGAGCAACTAAGACGATTATTGACCCCTCAGGCTTAACTGCTGCCGAGCAAAATGCTTTATTAAACGCGACTAGTGTAGGCAGCTTTTCAGACAATACAGATCTTGATACCACGGCACAAATCGCACCGAATGTTAGGATTACTTACACCATAGAAGCTCAGATAGATCGGAACGATAGCAGTAAAATTGTGTGGGGAAGTTTTACCAACAGTGCGACAGTTTCAACCCCAGACAATGGTGACTCTAATACTTCCAGCGTGACCATCTATCCGCGAGATCCAGATGTCCTTGTTACAAAAACGACACCTAATAACAACTTTGCTGTTGGTGAGACAGTCACCTTTGACATTTATGTATTTAACAAAGGTTCTGGGTACGCCAATGATATTGATGTCAGTGATGATATTAATGGTTTAGGTGTATTTGAACCTGGTTGGACGATTGTCTCTAATACTGATTCTCATGCTCGATCGGGCAGTTATCCAGATGCAAAATCGGCATGGCCAGATGGTGGCAATATCGCGACCAAAATTGATATTGATCCCAAAGAGAGTGCTGGAGATTTCGGTGGGATGGGGTATGTAAAATACTCAGTGACTGGTGTTGTGAAATCAGATTATATGCAGGAGCAAATTTCGAATACGGCCGAAATTCATGATCCAGCAACCAACACTGATCACTCTTCAACTGCTGAAATAAGCAAAGATAGTTCAGAAGATAAGTTCAATGTTTCCATCTTAAAAACGTCAGATAAAGTACGTGTCGTCCCAGGCGAAGATATTACCTATACCATCACGCTATTTAATAATAGTACAACTGTCGAAGCAGAAAACTTAACGGTTGTGGACTTAATGACAGAGATTAAGTCTGTATTGGCGAATGATAACAATAACGCTGGTGTCAACGATGGTAAAACGGACAATGTTACTAACTATACTGACCAATCGCCATTCGAATACTGGAGCTTTAAACTGCCTGATGAATCGAGCTTTGGCCCTGTCAACAATGACAATTTTATCTATCCGGATCCTAGCTCTTCTGATGTTTTAAACTTGGCACCCCAGGAAGCAAAACAGTTTCAGATTAAAGCCAGAGTAAAAGATAATTTTATTGGTAGTGATATTTCGGGCTCATTTACGCGTTTATTAGCAAACGATGCGTATGTATTCCGCCATTACGGGGATGTGGACGATCAAAAATCCCATGTATCTCATCAAGAGAACGAAATTATGCCCAGTGGAGCCAGAACAGTTCGTCAATTACTGGTTAATGGGGTCGCTAACTCCTATTACTCTCCAGGAGATAAATTAACCTATACCGTCAAAGTGTATTCAACAACGGGCTATTTAAATAACCACCAGGTACAAGAAAATATTGAAGATGTCACGGTGTTACTAATGGATGGAACGTCAGCAAATCCATTTAGTACTGCGACAAGTGGTGCAAGGTTTTCTGTTGATGTCATGAAAGATGATTCTAATGGAGGCAATGGGACGACTACGGGTGAAGCGGATGGCACGATTGCAGATGATACAAATATTAATACGATTATCGATGTGGCGGGCGGCGACTATGTTCTATATACCGTAGAGGGGATTGTTCGTGATGACTCAGTAGGCAATATTACTATTGGTGGTATTACGGTTCAGCCTAATGACTATCATTTAGCTTTCTATAAAACGACGGATGAAACCACCTACCAGCCAGGTAATACAGTTACTTATCATTTACATGTCACCAATGATGGTTTAGGTCATGCTTACAATATTCCAATTGTGGATGAATTATCGACCGTTACTGTTGATTTAGTGGATGGATCTGAAGGTAAGGCGTTTACCCAATGGACGATTGAACCGTCGGTCACATTAGATCCAACTCTGCCGGACAGCAATGCCCAAGTGGGGTCTTATGCTGATAATGAAGATCTCAACACTCTAGCTTCTATTCCGATGGGGGCGACGATTGATTATGTTGTAACAGCAACCATTAACTCAAATGCCGTTGGTGAAATAACAAATATTCTGTCGGTTAACGGTGACCGAGTGAGTGCTTCACTAACCCCGGACGCGGATAAGTTTAACTACAACAAAAAAGTGACGGCTTATTACGATACCGATGGTACAACTGAACTGGATTCAGGATTAGCTGGGTATAAGCCTGATGGTTATGTTGAGTATGAGATTGTTATTGGTAACGAAAATGAAGCTCACCTCAACGATATTACTATTTTTGATGACATCAAGGGCATTACGACCACTTGTTACAATTTGAATACAGGGGTGACATATAATTGTGCGGCTTTTGACCGTTGGACGGTGACTTCATCCGTTGACAGCAGTGGTATCTCTCATCCTGGTAATGTCGCAAACAACGCCAATATTGATACAACCTTTGATTTAGCCGCTAAGAGTTATGGCTCTTTTATTAAGTACACAATTAAAGCCCACATTGTTGAAAATGCCGTCGGTGAATTTAAAAATTTAGTTTTGGTGAGTGGTCGCTATCAGGCGTCTTCTGACCGTTCCATTATGCTTCCTGTTGCATTAAATAAAACCCATAAAGCCTACACTGATACTTCAAAAACCACTGTAAAAACTACATATAACCACCAAGTTGCTGGCCAAAAAGTGGTGTATCACTTGCGTATTGAGAATAGTGGCAATGGACTTGAATATGGCAAAGCTCTGATTGAGAAATTTTCTGAGTTGCAAGTTCGCTTAGCTCAAGCAACAGAGAGTGCAGGTGACAGTGATAAGGCGCCTGCTTATGAGCCAAAAGGGTGGATTGTATCTGCAACGACTGACGGTTCACCGACCACATCTATTGGCGATTTCGCTGGTGGTAGTAACGTCGATATAGATATTCCATATGTGTCGATTGCACCACAAGGCTGGATTGATTTCATGATCGAGTCAGAGATTCGTGATGACGCAATAGATGTTATTGAGATAACTCCGACTTATGGCGGTAGTCATTTATCTCAGGCAAAAATAACTCCCGAGGCTCAAGGGTTAGCTGTCACCAAAGAGATCGTCTCTTTGGGAGATAAACCGTACAGCAGTGGTGATAAATATAAGCCAGGCGATAGTGTTGAGTATCAGTTGGTCGTTGAAAACACTGAAAATGTTTGGCGCGACAACTCGGTGATTCGCGATCTGATATCTGAGATCAAAGTTGAGGTTATCGGTGGAGCGACAGAATCCGCACTGATTAACACCAATATTAGTCACATCGTATCAACGGGGTTAGACAGCGATGTCGATACCAAAGCACTGAGCTACGAAGCTGATAGTGATTTGAATATTGCTGCCTCTGATGGTTTAGATATTGCTCCAAGGGAGATAGTCACTTTCACTATTACCGGTGATATCCGTCAGGATGCAGTCGGTACTATTGATGCTAACAGTGCCACTGGTGGCGAGACAACGGTGGCTACGGAAATGATTCCACCCGTCGAGGCTGAGTTGGAGTTCTCAAAATCGGTTACGCACACGACAGCTGACTCATCTGACAACACTGAATATAACCCTGGCGGGCAGGTTATATATCAGGTTACGGTGAAAAACATCGGAGAAGGGACCGCCAATGACATTGAAATTAAAGACTTAATCAGCTCAATTAATACATCTGAGGGCGGAAAAGCTTTTTCTAATAGCAGTGTCCATATTTTAGAGCAGCCAGATTCTTCTCGATTCTCTATCGCTGGTTCATATGAAGGTACGACGAATCTCGACGCGACATTTGATTTAATGCCTGGAGATTCGGTGACATTTGAGATCACGGCGACGGTCGCCAATGATGCAATGGGTACGATTTCTAACATTGCAACTGTGAATGGTGAAAACTCAAATGAAGTGGTTTTAGAAGCCGGTTATGCGGAGATTCTTGCCGCTAAGCGGGTTGTCGACAGTGTTTATGTCCCAGGGCAGTCGATAACGTATTACATTGATATTTTGAACGATTCGGACACCAGTAAAAACGTTTCGATCGTTGATCCTATTTCGACTTTTGTTGTGACGACTGCGGACGGTTCAGAAAAAACGGCTCTTACATCTTGGACAATCAAATCGGAGTTGATTACTGATGGTAACCCTGGTTATACCGATATCTCTAACATCGTCGGTTTACCAGACTCTACAGATTTGAATACCACGATCAGGATGGCAGCTAAGCATCCTACTGATGGAACAGAAACACATGTAAGAATGACCATTACCGGCATCGTGCGCCAAGATGCCATTGGCCAGTTTACCAACACTGCCACCATTGACGGAAAAAACTATCGCGTAGATTCTGGTTTTATTACTCCGGCTGAAGGTTCAGTCGAAGTGACTAAAGTCGCATCTAAAACCCCTATAGCGGTGTACATTCCTGGTGAAACCATCGGTTTTGATGTCGAAGTACGAAATAGCGGTACTGGTTATCTATCCAATTTGAACATTGCTGATTTGACCAAAAATATTCGTACCGATTTCGCGGGACAGGAGCGAGAGGGGCAAGTCTTTGAACAATGGGCAGTCACCAATGTCACTATTGTTGGTTCTGATACCTCATTAACACAATTGGTTGCCGGTTCTGAAGTGACCGGAGCAAATGGCTATTCCGCGAATTATAATATTGCGCCTTCCCAATCAGTGATGCTGCACCTTGAAGGTGTGGTGAATGATAAAGCGATGGGAGATATCACTAATACCGTTACTGTTACTGAGACTAACGGTAACGTCAGTTCTGCGCAGGCGACTTACACGCCAGATAAAGCGAATTTAACGCTTAGTAAAACGGTTGATAAAGCTTTGTATGAAGCTGGAGACACCTTGACTTACACCATCGAAATAACCAATACCACCGGAGCCTGGGCTAACAATGTTCAAGTCACCGATCTGGTTACTACGATTGAAAGCAGCACTATCGATGGCCATGTTATCTCTGCTTTTGACCCTAAGTCCATTTCTATAAGTGCGGTTTCGGTTACCGGGGAGACGAGTATTCCAGTTGTTCCATCGGGCGACATCAACGGCACCATTGAAATTGCGCCGAATGACACCCTAACAATTACGGTACAAGGAAGATTAAACTCACTCATTCATGGTCAAGTAAAAAATATCGTTTCGGTTGAATTTGATGGTACAACGCTTAACGCTGAAGCGGTCAGTGAGCCTGTGATTCCCGAAGTGAAATTGACCAAAGTCGCTCCGGTTGAAAACTATGTTCCAGGTGAAGTTTCTGACTTTGTTATTTCTATTGAAAATAAAACTAATGGCTATGCTGAGGATATTGAGCTTGAAGACCTGATTTCTGGGCTAACGGTTGAAACTATAGACGGTAATACAGAACAAGCATTCAGTTATTGGGTGTTGGATATTGAGAGCAACGATGCCAATACAGTGATCAACTCAAAGGCGTCGTTGAATGAAGATATTCAATTCAGTATCGATTTAGCGCCATTGGATACCGTAGTCTTCACTGTGCACGGGACAGTGAATCAGAAAGCGGTAGGTGACATTAGCAATACTGCTTCGATGCTGTTTAATGGTGATACGAAGACAGCTACAGCGATATTGATACCTTACACACAAGATGTGAGTTTTATAAAAACGTTAGCGGATGGTTCTCAACAGGGCGAATACACAGCGGACGAAGACACCGAATTCCACATTACCTTGACCAATAATGCACAAAGTTTTGCTCAGAATATTAAAGTTCGCGATATGATCAGTGACCTTTCTGTCATTAACGTCATCGGTAGTCCGGTACCTGCACTCACTGCCTGGGATATCAGTTACCAAATCACTGGTGATACTTACAGCACAACGACCATTGACTCATTACCCATTGGTGAAAACCTCGATGTTGTCGTTACTTTAGCACCGAGTGCTACCATTGATTTTATTGTTAAGGGTAAGGTTAACCCGCTTGCGTTAGGTGAGATTAAAAATACTGCGACTATGGATAATGGCTCGTCGACGTTAGATTCGACAGTCACGTTAAAGCCGAGTGGAGTTGTTCTGGTCGTAGACAAGGTGGCTGACAAGACATCATATAGTAATGATGATGAACAAATTATCTACACGCTGGCTGCTACCAACCGAGGCTCCATCGATGCCAGCAACGTGCATTTCAGTGATGAAATATCCAAGTTGCAAGGAGCAAACGGTAATCCACTGTTTACTGAATGGACGACGACGATCGTTGAATATGATACGACGACGTTAACCTCGACAGTGCTGGATACCCAAGATTCGGTGGACCTTGATTATGCCCATACCTTGAAAGCTTATGAAGGTAACATTGTCCGTGTCACTATCGTTGGACGTATAGGTAAAGGCTTAGATGATGATATCACCAATACCTTTACTGCTACGCCAACTTTCGGGAACACCGAGCAAGACAGTGTTACTGTCCACGTTAAGAAATTTTCTGATAATGAAGGCGAGTTAGTCGTCACTAAAAAATCACTGCAATCGGTGGCACAAGTCGGTGATGTGATTGAATATGAAGTGATTATTGAGAATCCCAATGAAGCGGAATTTAAGAATGTTCAGTTGATGGACAAATACCCCTCGGGCTTTCAATACATAGAAGGTTCTGCCGAAGTGACCAATAGCGGTCCGGATGGTCAATTCAATACTGCTGACGACGTCATAACCACAGGTGAGCCTACTATTGCTAGCGGAATGTCATTCAGAGTTGGAGACATGTTGGCCTATGGTGGAAGTGGCTCAACGGTACAAGAAAAAATCCGAGTTCGTTACCTTATGCGTGTTACCGTGGGTGCGACATTTGGTGACTACATTAATACCGCTTATGCAATGACACCCGCTCCAGGTATGAGTAGCGGAGCGCTCCAGGTAAAATCCAATATGAGTAGCGCAAGTGTTGAGGTTACTCCGGACAAGCTGTTCGATACAGCGTCTATCATTGGCAAAGTATTTGAAGACTTTAATGGTGACGGATATCAAGCAGATGCGACCGCGCATGGTATTAAGCTATCCGTCGATGTCGCACCGCCGTTACTGATTGCTGACTCAGTGACTTTAAAGGTCGGTGGTCAAGAAAAAGGTTCTGCTAATTTTAAGCTCCCTAGTGTCGAGATCGATCGATTATCTGGTGTGTCTCGCAACCGACCCCTTCCCGAAAGCAATATTGCCATAGTGCAGTTTGCCACTAGAACTGCTGAGCCCTTAAGTTTCACCGTGACTACCGACAACGGTACAGCGATCTCCGCCAACCAAGATGGATCTTTCACGGTTAATCATACGGGTGCCAAAGCTAAGGGCTTGAGTGCTGAAAATATCCTTGTGACTCGAAATTTGTACAAAGATGGTGATCGCTACTTAAGAGAGATCATTATCGAAAACACCGGCTTGTATGAAGAAGGTATCCCCGGCATCAAGTTGATGACGGTGGAAGGTATAGTGATTGAAACTGACCAGTATGGTCGTTATCACGTGCCAGACCAATGGGTTGAGAATAAGAAAGGTAAACAGTTCCTTGTTAAATTGGATACCGATTCTTTGCCAACCGGTATGAAAGTGATCAGCGAAAATCCACAAGTTAAGCGTATTACTCCAAATGCTCTGAGTAAGTTTAATTTCAGTATTCAGAGTGAAGATAATGAATAAGTACCAACCGAATAACAACGAAAAAACAAGCCTGTTTTTGTTTAAAAAGCATTACTTGATGATGTGCATTCTGGCCAGTTTGCCAAACATCACAGAGGCAGGAGAGACCGAAGATTTAGTGCCAATCAGTTCAAGTAGTATGGAAAAAGACGTGGATGTTAAACGTCAGATAGACAGTTCACGCATTTATCTTGAGCATGGTGCTATTTGGGTGAGTCGAGACATCACCAAGTTCAACCCGGTTCTTGCAGTGAGTGTCAGTGATGAAGCGGAAATCGAAGCGGGTAAACTGGTCAGCCCAATCAACTTTTCGGTGGACACTAACTATGGCTACTACGTTAAATCTTGGCAGTTAGAAATTTATCGTGGTGATGACAGACACCTTTCTCAGCCCTTATCGGTTTTGCGTGGTGACGCCTTAGCAAATAGTACCAGTATCGAATGGGATGGTTCGACCGAGATTAATCATCATTTCAAACTGGGGCAACAACTCCTGTTTAGGTTAAAAGCGTGGGACGCGTCCAATAATATGGATGTGACTTCGGTGGGGGTGGTTGATTTGGTCCGCCCTGATAAAGAAGTATCAATCGACAAGAACCAAGGGCAAGAGGAGCAAGAACGAAACTACGGTAAAGCGAACCTTGTTCGTCACAACATTCCCACTTCGGCAGGATTAGCTAAGTTCATCGGTACCGATCTCGACGGCGTTGATAAGGTCATTATTGGTGAGGATGAGTTCAACGTTACGGAAGGTGAATTGTATGCGGAGTTGTTTCTACCAACGGATGCTTACCACTTCCCGACAACGGTTGTGTATGACTCTGGTGAAGAGCGTCGATTCTCACTTTATGCCCG
Organism: Vibrio sp.; assembly: GCA_048259585.1. Lineage (GTDB taxonomy): Bacteria > Pseudomonadota > Gammaproteobacteria > Enterobacterales > Vibrionaceae > Vibrio. The sequence goes on from JBLXHN010000011.1 coordinate 57,948, forward strand.
AATTCCAGATACTTATTACGCCCAAGCGGGCTTAGCTGATTTTTATTTTGGGGCCAACCGAGTCAGTGGCAGTACGGGCGCACTTGCAGTTAATGATCAGTATGAGAAAGACATCTACAGTCAGGGGCGGTTAGCTTACTTCGGGCAAGGAAAGTTTGGCGACAAACTTAAAGTCGTGGCTCATGTGGATACTCAGGAACACGCAATCAAAGACATGTTCAAGCACCCATTCGCCGCCGATGACAGCTCTACCGTGTTTGATATCGTCGACGGTGACGATGAGATGATGTACGGCAATTACGGTGATGGCTCTAATATCCAAAAATTGGTCAATACCCAAGGTAAAGTCTATCTGGATGTGCAGTACGACAAATCTCAATACTTGTGGGGTAATTTTAATACCGGGATTACCGGTACGGATAACAGCGATTACAACCGCAGCCTGTATGGATTTAAAGGTGACTATCGCACGCCCTCTACAACCAAGTATGGTGAAGACCGACTTAACATTGTTGGTTTTGCTTCACAAAGTGAATCGCTTTTTGCGCATGATGAGTTCTTGGGGACTGGTGGCTCGCTTTACTTCTTACAGCATGGAGAAGTGATTCCGGGTAGTGACAAAGTGTCGGTCAAAGTGACCAATAAAGACAGCGGTATTGTTGAAAAAGAAATCTTCCTTACCGAAGGCGTAGATTATGATATTGACGATTACCAAGGGCGAATCATCTTAACCAAACCGTTGTCGGATATTGTGTCCAGTGGCTTTGGCAGTGTATTAAACGATTCTCCTCGTGGTGGTTATGAAAACTATCTAGCAGTGGACTATGAGTATGTTCCACGCAGCAGTGATGCGAAATCCGCAATGGTGTTTGGTAGCCGTATTAAGGGGTGGGTCAATGATTACATCGGAGTTGGGGCAACCTATGCATCTGAAGAAAAAGATGCGCAAAATTATGAACTCTACTCCGCGGATCTTACTTTAAGAGCCACCGAAGGCACTTACTTAAAAACCGAGTTTGGCCACACAGAAGGGACGCAAACCGACAGCAACTTCATCTCGTTGGATGGCGGTTTGACGTTTAAGCCGATTACTTCAGTCAACGAGGGCAATCGTGATGGTAATAACTTACAAGTAATGGGCGTGGCGAGCTTATATGATTTAGCCCCGAGCCTATTTGGCGCGGTGGGTAACGATATTAAAGCCTGGTATAAATCGAAAGATGCAGACTACTCCTATGCTAGCCAGAGTGATGACTTGGAGCAAGAGTCCTACGGTACTGAGCTGCGTTTACAGTTTAATGATTCGGTTAAGCTTGCCACACGATTTACCTCAATCGAAGAAAAAGAGGTGGATGGCACGCTACAAACAGACAGTGAGCAAGCTGAAATCGAAGCTCAGTTTTTAGTTACCGAACATGTAAAGCTATTTGTTGCTGGCAAGCAAGCGAAAGAGCTTAACCGCCAACAGCAATCCGGAACGGGTTCATTGCTTGGAGCAAAAGCCGAATACTTTTGGGATAGTGAAAATAGCATCTATGTTAAAGGTCAAAAAACCGTAGATGCGACTGATAGTTATGACGAAAACGATAGTGTCACCGTTGGTGCAGAAGCTCGTGTCATTGAAGATATCACGGTGGGAACTGCCTATACGACGGGTGATAGAGGCAAATCTACTGAGGCGAGCATTAATTACGATGTTAACCGCGATTACTCCACCTATGTCACTTACGTTGATGACCAGTATGAAGCTCAAAACAACGTGATTGTTGGCCAGCGAGCAGCTTTAACTCAGACGTTAGATTTTTATCAAGAAAACCAATTTGTTGAAGAGAATAACGGTAAAGGTCGAGTCGACTCCTTCGGCTTTGATAATGAGATTACCGATGATATTGACGTAGGTATTGCTTATCAACAAGGTGAAATTGAGTACAACGATGATCCGGATAGCGGGATCGCTGGCGTTGTGAATCGCCAAGCGGTGAGTTTTACCGCTAACTTTGACTTGGATGATGTGTTGCTTAAACACAAACTCGAATATCGAGTTGATGAAGCTGAGCAGACAGACGAAGAAACGATCCAGTGGGTAACGACCAATAGTTATACCCATCATTTAACTGACGAATACACTCTGTTTGCCAAATTTAACTACTCACGTGCGGAAAATGAAACCAATGGTGAGTTGCTTGAGCGCTTTGTTGAATCGAGTATCGGCTTGGCTTATCGCCCAATCTACAACGACAGATTGAACCTGTTGTCTCGTTATACCTATCTGGTTGATTTTGATAATTTAAATCGTGATGTTAGCTACAATGATGAAGTGAGCCATATTATCGAAACTGAAGCGCTTTACCAGTGGGATGCCCATTGGGAGTTCGGCACTAAGTTGGCATACAAAAATAAGTGGCGAAGCTTTGAGCGGGCATCGGGTGGCAGTATTGATCTAAACAATGAAATATATCTGACTGGTATTAGTGCCTCATATCGAATGATGAAAGGGTGGGATGTTACAGGACAGTACCACTGGAAAGTCGATACTGAGTATGACGAAGTTGAAGATGGTGCTTTGCTATCGTTTAACAAATACATTAGTGACAATTTCAAAGTCGGGGTAGGTTACAACTTTTCACGTTTTGACGATAACCTAACTAATGATGATGATTATGACGCAAGTGGCTGGTTTATAAACGTAATTGGCAAAATTTAAGAAGTAACAAAAATGAATATTAAACACCTGTTATTGTTTACGACGACGGTTCTCTCCCTTCTAGCCTGCAGCACTGATACTTATGTGAGTCAGGAGAATATTGATAAATACGATGAACGTGTCAGTAAGTTTTTAATCGCGGAGTGTATGTTGCCGCAGCGTGAAATTAAACTGGCGGTCGCGGAACACTTTGAGTTCGATCGATATGACGTAAAAACAGAAGATCAGACAGCATTAGATCAATTCATACGCGATGTGAGAAAGCTAACAGGCCGTATTTCAATTGTTGCGCATACCGACTACCAAGGATCGCACAAATACAATGAGCAACTCTCGCAACGTCGTGCTAATTCGATTAAAGCCTATTTAGCCCAGCACCTTCCCAACGAAAGTTACGATTGGGAAGTATCGTATTACGGTGAAACTATGCCTTTGCTAAGTGAGAAAACCTTAGCTGCGAATGCCGCAAACCGTCGTGCTTACGTTATGTTTGAACAAACCCTCCAATCTGACCTCCAACCGTGCACACCTCCCGAGCCAGACCGGAAAATTTACGTCGCGTTAACTTCGCATTTTGATTTTGATGATTCAACTCTGAAACCAGAAGATATCGCTGAGCTTGATAGAATTGCGGCCAAGCTTGACGGTTTACAAGGGCATATTTTGATTGCAGGCCATACCGATTATCAAGGAGCGGTCAGCTACAACCAGAAACTTGCTTTGAGAAGAGCACAAGCGGTTCAAGCCTACTTAGAAACGAAAGTGTCTGATGTCGAATCGTTTGTCTGGGAAGTAAAATCGTTTGGTGAAGATGTACCGTTAGTGCATGAACGCACAGTCGCCGCCAATGCAGAAAATCGCAGGGTGTTTGTGGTGTTTAAAGAGGGGAGTGTTGAACAAGCACAAGGCCCTGTTACGCCGTTATAGTACCTGAGCATTACCAACCTCTGCGTTGGGCTTCAGAAACAAAAAAAGACGTCCTAGGACGTCTTTTTTCTGGAATTTGGCTCCCCCTGCAGGGGCAAAACCCAAACAGATAGATACTATGTCCTGCTTGGCCTAAGTCTATATAATTATAGCTTAGGTTGTGCTCGGGTTATTTTATTGAGTTATTGTTTTATCTTTGAAGGATGCTTAGAGTCAGCGATATCAACAAGCATGTTCCACTGTCAATCAGAAAAATCTAGAGTGAAGTCCTCACATTCACTTTTATCTAGTGAAAATTTATCCCTTATGAGTTTGAATCGTTGTTGAAACATAGTCTTATTGGTCGTGATACAAAGAACATCTAGAAAAGCGACGATACAATCTTGTCTTATGACTGTGTTTTCAGCAAGGGGGAACATCTAAGGAGATTATATTGTTTTAACAGCGCGGCTTGTTAGGGTAGGTACCTACAAGTCGCTATTGCCTGTTATTTGCGTTTTTCTAGATAACATATATCTCAATATAGATACGATGGTATTACGACCGCTTTGATGTGAAAAATTAATGAATACTTATACTTAACATGGATTTTTTAGTTCTCGTGATTTTGATTAAGTTGGCCAACATAGTTCAAAAATCGTTCCACCTTTATTACTTGCACGACAACTAACGCTTCCTTCGTGCGCCGTTGCAATCGCAGCAACAACAGCTAAGCCTAATCCGCTACCGCTTTTTGGGTTGTCCTTAGCACTGCGAAATGCGGTGAAAATATGCGGAATTAACTCAGGTGAAATTCCCGGACCAGAATCTTCCACACTTAAATAGCAAAAACCATCTTTAAGCTGGGTAGAGATGGTTATTGCACCCGGAAGGGCATATTTACTCGCATTTTCCAATATAGCCAATAAAGCTTGTCTTATTCTGGTGGGGTCACAAAAGACAGGTTGTGTTGTTACATTAAGTTCTAAATGTTGATTGGCTTCATTAAGCATATTGACCGACAAATCAGTCAGTAATTTTATTTCTGTCGCTAAGTTGGTTTCTTTTCTATTTATTCTTAATTCATCACTGTTCATTAAGCTAATAACACGCAGATCTTCTATTAATCGAGATAACCCTTCAATTTGTACTAATAGTTTAGTGAACTGGGTTTTATCTGGCGTAAATACACCTTCAGCTAACCCTTGTAACCGGCCCCGTAAAATCGTCACAGGGGTTCTGAGTTCATGGGCGATCGCTGCATTCCAAAAGGCGTGCTCTTCTGTCATTCGTTGAAGTTTATTCGCCAACAGGTTGAAATCGTCTACTAATAAAGCGGCTTCACCTAATGAACGGTCACCAACGCTAGCGCGAAAATGTAGGTCGCCTTCAGCGAGTTTCCGCATTCCCTCAGCAACAGCACTTAGTGGTTCCAAAATGCGTTGGGATAACTTAGTAGCAAGATTGACGGCTAGTAGAATGACAATAACGCAGGTTAGTGCGAGCCAAATCCATTCTGGCCAAGAAGGCGCGAGAGCGTCCTCACTTGGTATATAATTGGGCCAATATTTATCCCAAAGATAATAAAAAATAAACGAGCCTATCGTCGCAAGTAATGCTGATCCGATTGCGATTTTTATCATTGATAATGCAATCTGACGGCTCAAACCACTTAGTTTCATTGGTCGCCCTTAAAACGGTAACCGACACCACGGACACCTGCCGGAATCCCTTGAATTCCGTAGGCTTCAAGTTTTTTGCGGATCTTGCTGATGTGGCTGTCAATCGTTCGTTCCAGTGTGTCACCCTCAGGTAGGCACGTGCTTAATAGTTCTGCTCGACTAAACACTCGCTTGGGTGAACGAATGAAGTGAGTCAACAACTTAAACTCAGTTAATGTTAGCAGCAGGGTATGACGTTCTCCGTCCACATTAACCGCGATTTCGTGACTCTCTAAATCGACTTCAAACGGTTTGGCTCGCAGTATATTTTTCTTGTGAGGTTGATTAACTTCTAATGTACGTCTTAGAACGGCTTGGACTCTCGCGACGACTTCTGCCGGATTAAATGGCTTAACAACGTAATCATCAGCCCCGATTCTGAGAGCCATCAATTTATCTAAATCTTGGTCCATGGCGGTAAGCATGATGACGGGGGTATTACTTTTCTGACGAAGTTCCGACAACACTTTCCATCCATCCATTTTAGGCATCTGGATATCAAGCAGTATAAGATCTGGCTTCATGGATGAATGAAGTTCGAGTGCCCTATGGCCATCTGAAGCGTGAATCGTACGCATATCACTGCGCGTTAGGTAAGCGGAGAGTATATCGACAATTTCAAATTCATCTTCAGCGATCAGAATTAACGCCTGACGATAAGACCCGGTTCCTGCATCTGGACCAGAATCTGCAGCAAATTTCTGCCCTTCAACGTACAAATTGTTCATCTCCATCAAATCTCCACATTCACTCAGCGGGACCTCCACACACAGGTATTAGACTCAACAACTATCTACAGCGGATAGTCCGCTTTAATTTGTTCAGAGGATACCTCAGTGAAAAAGATAAATATATGTGTATCTAGCAGCTTACATATATTGGTACTTTTCTTTTTAGTTGGCTGTAATCAATCCAATAAAGACGAAAGTGAAGTCGGACTAAAAGAGTCTTTGCCTTTAGTTTCAACGATAACGACGCAACCACAACAATTAGATGTGTATGAAGAGCTTCCTGGAAGAGTGAAGGCTGTGCGCGTTGCGGAGATTCGTCCACAAGTGGTTGGGATTGTACAACATCGCTTGTTCAAACAAGGCGCTGAAGTGAAAGCTGGCCAGTCTTTATTCCAAATTGATTCCGCGCCATTTGCCGCGGAAGTTGATACTGCCAAAGCTAACTTACAAAGAGCGCAGGTGACTTATAAACGTTCTCTGGATAAAGAACTGCGCTTAAAACCTTTGGTGGAAGCCGACGCGATTAGTCGTCAAGAGTATGACGATGTTGTATTACAGCGTGATCAAGCGGCTGCAGAAGTTGCGGTCGCTAAAGCTACTTTGACTCGTCGTATGCTTGATTTGAAGTTCGCAAATGTAAAAGCCCCAATTTCTGGCCTGATAGAGCAAACCCTAGTGACTGAGGGAGCTCTGGTTAGCAGTACAGACGCAACACCGATGACGCGCATCCAACAGATCGATCAAGTTTTTGTTGATATTCGTCGACCAGCGTCTTCATTAGAAGCAATTCGTGAGGCTTTAGCGGCCAAATCTGATGGAGAACCTAGCGTTGCTGGAACAAAAATTGAAATTTTACGCAGCAACGGAGCTCCTTATCCAGTTAAAGGTGAAATCCTGTTTTCTGGAATCAATATCGATGTAGGTACAGGTGATGTGTTGTTACGTGTACTCGTGGACAACTCTCAACGTTTGCTATTGCCGGGTATGTTCGTTAAGGCAAGGGTACTTTATTCGAGTTATGGCAGCGCGTTAGTTGTTCCGCAACAGGCGGTTATACATCTTGCCGGTGCTCCTCATCTTTGGAGTATTGATCAGGAAGGACATGCACATTTAAAACCTGTAAAGCTCGGAGAATTGATCAATGGTCAGTACCGCGTGAAATCGGGTATTAGCAAAGGAGAAAATATCGTAGTAGAAGGCAAGGAAAGACTTCAGGACGGTATTCTTGTCGACCAACGCAAATGGGAAGAATCTGAGATTCTTTTAACATCTGCGACAAACTGATTAAGGTTAGAGAGTCTTTTTTATGTCTCAGTTTTTTATTCATCGTCCCGTATTTGCTTGGGTTATTGCTCTTTTCATTATTTTGTTTGGATGCATTTCGATTCCGAAGTTACCTATTTCCCGTTATCCCTCTGTTGCGCCTCCAACGGTCAGTATTATGGCGACGTATCCGGGAGCCAGCCCGAAGGAAATGAATGACGGTGTGCTTAGTCTTATCGAGGGTGAGCTGTCGAACGTTAAGAACTTGATGTATTTCGAGTCGTCTGCTGACAACTCTGGATCTGCGTCTATTACGGCTACATTTAAGCCGGGAACAGACTCTGATATGGCGCAAGTTGACGTTCAAAACCAACTGAAAGCGGTCGAATCTCGTTTACCGCAGGTGGTGCGTCAAAGCGGCTTGTCCGTAGAATCTGCTACATCAAACTTTCTGATGATTGTCGGATTGAAATCTGATGATAACCGCTTTGATGAAATTGCATTGAACGACTATTTAGCTCGCAACATCGTAGATGAACTGCGCCGTATTGAAGGTGTTGGGCGTGTACAGTCATTTGGTGCTGAGAAGGCAATGAGAATCTGGGTTGATCCGAGTAAGCTTAATTCATTAGGTTTAACAATGAATGATGTTAGTCAGGCTATCACTCAGCAAAATACACAAATCGCACCCGGAAGTATCGGTGCTGCGCCGACGGTTTTAGGTCAACGAGTAACGGTTCCATTAACCGTTCAAGGCCAGTTAACCAGTGTTAAAGAATTTTCCAATATCATTCTTCGCGCAAATAACAACGGCTCGAAAGTCGTTTTAAGTGACGTTGCGCGTGTTGAAATCGGTTCTCAATCCTATGGTTATTTGAATCGTGAAAATGGTAAAACAGCGACGGCTGCGGCTATTCAGCTTACCCCGGGAGCGAATGCCGTTAAAACTGCAGATGCGGTACAAAAGCGCTTGGCGGAGTTGAGTCAAAGTCTACCTTCTGGGATGACCTATTCAATTCCATTTAATACCGCACCTTTCGTTAAAGTTTCAATCAATAAGGTTATCCATACCTTAGTTGAAGCTATGGTGCTGGTGTTTTTTGTTATGTTTCTGTTTTTACAGAATATTCGTTACACCTTGATCCCCGCTATTGTTGCACCGATAGCCTTGTTGGGGACGTTCACCGTCATGTTGTTAACTGGCTTTTCGATCAACGTGTTAACGATGTTCGGTATGGTTCTGGCGATAGGTATTATCGTCGATGATGCGATTGTCGTTGTCGAAAACGTGGAACGATTGATGTCGGAAAAAGATTTATCTCCGAAAGAAGCGACATCTAAGGCGATGAAAGAAATTACTGGCGCCATTATAGGCATCACACTTGTGCTAACGGCGGTTTTCATCCCGATGGCATTTGCCAGTGATTCGGTTGGCGCAATTTATAAGCAGTTTACATTATCGATGGCGGTATCAATTCTGTTCTCAGCATTTTTGGCACTAACACTAACTCCAGCGCTTTGTGCCACGTTGCTAAAGCCGGTTAATGCTAATCACCACGAGCAAACAAGATTTGCGAAATGGTTTAATCGTGGCTTTAACCGAATGAACAATCGGTATGAATCTCAGGTCAACGTGTTAGTGAATCGCAAAGGACGAATGATGCTTGTCTTTGTGTTTCTGTGCGCAATTTTGGTTCTAGTGTATAGGCAGCTGCCGTCATCGTTTTTACCAGAAGAAGACCAAGGATATTTTATTACCAATATTCAGCTTCCGGCAGACGCAACCACAGTGCGTACGTTGGATGTTGTGAAAAAATTTGAACAGCATGCGTTAAGCCGTCCAGCAATTGAGTCAACAATGACAGTTATTGGTTTTGGATTTTCCGGTTCAGGTCCTAACACCGCGCAGAGTTTTACCACGTTGAAAGATTGGGAATCACGCGACGATACCACAACACTGCAAGAGTTAAGACTTGCTGAGGAAGCGATGGCTGACGTAAAAGAAGGCACGGTTATGCACATGCTGCCTCCTTCTATTGAAGAGCTAGGAACCAGCTCTGATATTACGTTTTTCTTGCAAGATCGCGGAAATCAGGGATACGAGGCATTAAAAGCCGTTGAGACGAAGATGTTAGAGTTGGCAAAAAATAGCAAATCACTTAGCGATGTCTATTCTGATGGGCTTCCTGCGGGTACAAGTATTCATTTAGATATTGATCGCCAGAAAGCTGAGGCATTAGGTGTTTCATTCACGAGTATTAGTGAGACGCTATCAACTGCGATTGGATCGCTATACATCAACGATTTTCCTAATGAAGGCAGAATGCAGCAAGTCATTATGCAAGCAGATGCTTCATCAAGGATGCAGATTGAAGATGTGCTCAAGCTCCACGTACGAAACATTAATGGTGGTATGGTTCCATTATCAGAAATTGTGACACCTATTTGGTCTGAGTCTGCGCCGCAGTTTATTCGCTTCCAAGGTTATCCTGCGGTTCGAATTTCTGGTAGTGCAGCTTCCGGAGTTTCTAGCGGGGAAGCGATGGCTGAAATAGAACAAATGGCGAAGCAACTTCCATCAGGCTTTACCATTGCATGGACTGGACAGGCATTACAAGAGCTTCACTCAGCGAAACAAGCTCCGATGCTAATGGCGCTATCGATGCTAGTCGTTTTCTTAGTGCTTGCGGCACTTTATGAGAGTTGGGCTATTCCTTTATCGGTGATGTTGGTCGTGCCCTTGGGATTGTTAGGTGCGGTACTCGCTATTGTCGTACGTGACATGCCAAACGACGTTTTCTTCAAAGTCGGCATGATCACCGTAATTGGTCTTTCGGCGAAAAACGCAATTCTAATTGTTGAGTTCGCCAAACAGTTAAGAGAGCAAGGCAACGGGTTGGTTCAGTCAGCCGTTCAAGCTGCGAAGTTGAGATTAAGACCTATCTTGATGACCTCTCTGGCATTTGGTCTTGGTGTTGTACCACTGATGCTGGCTTCAGGCGCTAGTGCAGAGACTCAACGAGCTATCGGAACAGGTGTGTTCGGTGGAATGGTTAGCGCTACATTACTTGCCATTTACTTTGTTCCAGCTTTCTTCGTGTTCGTGATGAGTATTCAAGAGCGTTTAAAGTCTTGGCAACTAAGCAACAAGAAGTCACCAATGCAGCTTAAAGGTTAGTACTATGCATTACATTGTTTTTATTATGGTTTTATTTCTGTCAGCCTGTTCTCTGACTCCTGAAATGACTAAGCCAGCTGCGCCGGTACCGGAAGTATTTACTGTAAATGGTGAAACCATTCCGGCGTCTACAAATCCAACGGCGGAAATGGGTTGGCGTGAAATGTTCATTGATAAGCGCTTGCAGGCGCTTATCGAGTTAGCGTTGATCAATAACAGGGATCTTCGTATCGCGACACTGAATGTTGAAGCAGTGAAAGCTCAATATGGCATTGAACGCTCTGCAAGATTGCCAAATGTGGGGCTATCACTTGATTCTACAAGGCAGCGCTCTGTTACTGGAGGAGATCCCAAGGTATCTCAAATAGAAGAGCAGAGTAGTTTAAGTGTTGGAATTAGTGCATTCGAAATTGATTTGTTTGGACGCGCACGTTCGTTGTCAGATGCGGCTTTTGCCCGCTATCTAGCGAGTGATTACGGGCGTCAAGCAGCACAAATATCGTTGATTAGTTCGATTAGTGAAGCCTATTTTTCTGAACAACTCGCCTATGAGCAACTGAAACTAGCGGAAGATACGTTAGCGGATTGGAAAAAATCACTAGAGTTAACGATTCAACTACGAATGGCTAATCAAAACAGTGCTCTTGATGTCGCTCAAGCAGAGGGGCAAGTAGCAAGTGCAGAAGCGATTAAGATTGCGAATAAGCGAGCTTTAGAGCAGGCAAGGAACGCACTGCGTCAGTTAGTCGGTTCAGAGATACCGAACGATCTTCCAGAGCCAGATTTGCTCTCTGATCAATCAGTGAATACCTCTTTACCTGCTGGGTTGCCTTCAGACTTGTTGCTACATCGACCTGATATTTTGCAAGCGGAGCAGAATTTAATTGCCGCTAACGAGGATATTGGTGCAGCTCGAGCCGCGTATTTTCCTCGCATATCACTGACAACTTCGATCGGATATGTAAGTCAAGATGTGAAGAACTTAGTGGGCTCAGGCTTCGAAACTTGGTCAATAGCACCGCAAGTGACGCTGCCTATATTTCAAGGCGGCAGACTTGATGCGGAGTTAGAACTGGCGAAAGTTCGTAAATCGACTTCAATTGCAGAATATGAAAAAGCAATTCAAGTTGCGTTTAAAGAAGTCGCAGATGGTTTAGTTGGAAGTGAAACATATCAGTTACAAACTATCGCGCAAAAGAGAGTCGTATCTGCAGCGGAGAAAAGGGCTAAGTTATCTGATCTTCGTTACAAAGCGGGAGTGGAGCGACGTTTAGAACTGTTGGATTCGCAGCGTCAACTTTATCTAGCTAAACAAACGTTACTGGAACTTAAACAACAAGAACTAAATAATGCGGTATTTCTATATAAAGCGTTAGGTGGTGGGCTGAAATAATACTGAAGCAGATCCTATGCTTACCAGTGACAGTCAGTTTTTGTTGATTTGTTCGAAATAAAAAAAGAATTCAAAAATAGAAAATAACAAAGCTATTTTCAAAAGGTTAATTTAGGTTATGAATAAGAAATGTGTACGTTTAGTACCAGTAGGACTAGAAGAGCTGTCGGCTTTTAAAACCAAGTTGCAGCAGACTTTTACCGATGCATTGGTCGAGCAATTTGGCCCGTCGCACAGTGAGCCGATCCCATCGGATGAAGATATAACTGGTTCTTTTAACGCCAAGGGCGCCGTCATCAATCATATAGTATACGGAGAGGAGAAAGTGGGCGGTGTTGTACTGAATATTAATACGGATACCCAATACAACAGTCTCGATCTGTTTTTTATTTATCCCGAAAGCCATAACAAAGGTTTAGGGCTGGAATCATGGAACGCTATTGAAGCGGCGTATCCTGAAACTAAGGTTTGGACAACAGTCACGCCTTATTTTGAAAAAAGGAACATCAACTTTTATGTCAATAAGTGTGGTTTCCACATTGTTGAGTTCTTTAACCAATACCATCTAGAAGACGATTCTCAGGTTCGGGAGAGCAACATCGATGACTCAGGCTTGAATGAAGACGAGTTCTTCAGATTTGAGAAGAGAATAAAGGCTTAGACATCATCAATCTCTTACAGCTATTACTCCGTTATTTGTTTCCAAATGTGTTTTAGTGAAAAACGACAGCTAATGTGAAGTCGATTAGAAAGAAATGGGAAGCATAATTGCTTCCCATTGTCGTTTTTCATCGCTGCTGTTGGAGTGGCATTACTTTTCCTTGATGGCTTACAGCCCTTAGCGATAGTAATGGTCGATATGAGAGAAGACTAACTAGTGTCTACTGACTCGGTGGTTATACAACCTTTGTTTTTTCGCTGATGGTTGCACTTTTTACTGTTGACCAATTGTTTGTAATTTCAGCTAATGTGGAGAGTAAACGCTGTTGCTCTATCGTTTGCTAATTCTTGAGTTTGACTTGAGGATCAATACCAGCTTGCAGCGTTTGTATCGCGCCTAGAGCTTTGTTTCGTACATTTGTTAGAGAAGCTAGGGTAACTGCCAAACGTCATGTTAGCGTGTTTACCGTTGTGTGGGCATGTATAGTTGAATAACCATAGTTTGGTTTTACACGTGGACGTAGACTGTTGTCATTAAAGAGTATGTACTCTTTATCTTGTGGTTTAGCGTTCGAGATTTGTTTATCTGTTAAAGATTTAGTTGTTCTTGCCATGATTGGGACAACGTCAATTGGAACATTCGGACAATGTACCTATTTGTGTACCTAAACTTCTAAGCTAGTACGAGTCAGAAAAAGACGTTAAGAGAATGTAATTCCTTGAAATGGCTAGGCTTAGAAACAAAAAAAGACGTCCTAGGACGTCTTTTTTCTGGAATTTGGCTCCCCCTGCGGGACTCGAACCTGCGACATACGGATTAACAGTCCGCCGTTCTACCAACTGAACTAAGGGGGAATTGCTTAATGCGGTGCGGATGTTAGCGAGACCGTGATTCACTGTCAACCTTTCCGGCTGTTTTTTCTTTGTTTTTTATTAAAAAAAAAGGTTTACTTTTCTGTATCCCTTACGGCATATAAGCTAGGTTTACTTATCCACCAAATTTGTGGATAAGTGTGTTGATGAATCTTTAGCAACCTTAAACTTAGGATTATCTTAAGTTAAAACTCTAAATGTAATCGATTTCTTTTGTGGTTTATCTATATAATTTATATGGATTTATTTGTGTTATCCACGGTTTTATTGTTGGTAAGAAAATAGTATTGAAAATGTCAGGTTTACGTCAATTAGCAACAAATTGGGGAAAACCAGTGGATTAATATTTTAGAAAATTGGGAGATTAGAACCAGGTGGGGCAGCGATATTAGCAAAATTATTAGACAGAAGCTAACATTATTTTCATCGATCTCATCGATCAAAAACACAAGTTTGAATATACGACTTACATTGATTTCATCAGCCTAATTGTCAGTAGATTTTGTTCCCAATTCGTCGTTCAGGAACATGAACTATGAATATTTATCACTTGCATGTCGTTGATACGAACAGCGACAATAGCTATCAATTAGTGAAGAATGGTGAGACAGAAAAATGAGTAAGGCATTTGAACTGGTTTCTGAGTATAGCCCTTCCGGTGATCAGCCCAAGGCAATAGAACAGTTATTAGAAGGGATTGATTCTGGGTTAGCTCATCAAACTCTACTTGGCGTAACCGGTTCTGGTAAAACATTCACGTTGGCGAATGTCATTGCGCAGTCTCAACGCCCAACCATTTTGCTTGCGCCAAACAAAACACTCGCAGCTCAGTTGTACGGAGAAATGAAAGCATTCTTCCCCAACAATGCGGTTGAATACTTTGTATCTTACTATGATTATTATCAGCCGGAAGCCTATGTTCCGACCACCGATACGTTTATCGAAAAAGATTCGTCTGTAAACGCACACATCGAACAGATGCGTTTGTCGGCGACCAAAGCACTACTTGAACGTAAAGACGCGATTATCGTTGCCTCAGTATCCGCGATTTACGGTCTAGGCGACCCAGATTCTTATCTTAAAATGATGCTTCATCTTCGTCGTGGAGATGTTATCGATCAGCGAGATATCTTGCGTCGTTTAGCTGAACTTCAATATTCACGTAATGATGTGGCATTTGAACGTGGGCAATTTCGTGTACGTGGTGAAGTCATTGACATTTTCCCCGCGGAATCTGAACAAGATGCCGTCAGAGTAGAAATGTTTGATGATGAAGTCGACTGCATCAGCATTTTCGATCCATTAACAGGTGCGGTGAAACAGAGAGATCTACCTCGTTACACGGTTTACCCTAAAACTCACTATGTCACGCCTCGCGAGCGTATTTTAGAGGCGATAGAGAGTATTAAAGTTGAGTTAGAGTCGCGCCGTAAGTATCTTCTGGAAAATAACAAGCTACTGGAAGAGCAACGTATTACTCAGAGAACCCAGTTTGATATTGAGATGATGAATGAACTCGGTTTCTGCTCTGGTATCGAAAACTACTCTCGTTTCTTAAGTGGCAGAAATAAAGGTGAGCCGCCGCCGACTCTGTTTGATTACTTACCCCACGATGGCCTTCTGGTCATTGATGAGTCTCACGTAACGGTACCGCAAATTGGTGCCATGTTTAAAGGAGACCGTTCGCGGAAAGAAACATTGGTTGAGTTTGGTTTTCGTCTACCTTCTGCGCTGGATAATCGGCCATTAAAATTTGAAGAATTTGAAGCGTTAGCACCGCAGACTATTTTCGTTTCAGCGACGCCGGGCAACTATGAACTGGAGAAATCCGGTGAAGAGGTGGCCGATCAAGTTGTTCGTCCTACAGGCTTGTTAGATCCAGAGCTTGAAGTGCGTCCAGTTGCCACCCAAGTCGATGATCTATTGTCTGAGATTAGGATACGTTCGGTAAAAGACGAACGGGTGCTGGTTACGACTTTAACCAAACGTATGGCGGAGGATTTAACCGAATATCTGCATGAGCATGGTGTTAAAGTTCGATATCTTCACTCCGATATTGATACCGTAGAGCGTGTAGAAATTATTCGAGACTTACGTTTGGGCGAATTTGACGTGTTAGTCGGCATTAACTTATTACGTGAAGGTTTAGATATGCCAGAAGTATCATTAGTGGCGATTCTAGACGCTGATAAAGAGGGCTTCTTACGTTCCGAAAGGTCATTAATACAGACCATTGGACGCGCAGCACGTAATATTGAGGGTAAAGCAATTTTATATGCAGACTCGATAACTAAATCGATGAAGAAGGCGATGGACGAAACTAACCGTCGTCGTGAAAAGCAGCATGCTTACAATGAAAAGATGGGCCTCAAACCTCAAGCTTTAAAACGCAATATCAAAGATATTATGGAAATCGGAGATATAGCCAAAGCACGTAAACAGAAATCGACGAAGGTGTTACCATTATCAAAAGTGGCTGAAGACGCGGCTAAATATGGCTCGTTGACGCCGCAACAGTTGGATAAAGAAATTGCTAAGCTAGAAGGTCAGATGTACAAATATGCGCAGGATCTAGAGTTTGAAATGGCAGCAAAAACTCGAGACAAAATTGAAGATTTAAGAAAGCAATTCATTACTAACAGCTAAAAAAATAGCCAATAGAAAAGTGTCTATTGGCTCAATTTTGTGAATATGTTTATTCACTAACAACGTCAGTTGGCTAGGTGACCCGTTAGGGTCATTTATTACAGAGCATTTACTATGCCAACATTTAAAGCACAATATTTGCACAAATAGCCACAAAAACACGAGATTTTTTACTAGCCAAATTTGCATAATGCAACTTCTAATGCAATCATGAAGCAAAATGCAAAAAATATAAAATGGCTAGGATATGCAACTCAACTACTCACCACAAAAAGCAAAATATCTGCTTATGGTCGAAGATACAGCGTCAGTGGCAGCACTGTATCGCTCTTATCTCACACCACTAGAAATTGACATCAACATCGTCAGTACCGGCCGTGAAGCAATTGAAAGTATTGTTCACAGAGAGCCTGATCTTATTCTGTTAGATCTTCGGCTACCGGACATGACGGGTATGGATGTCCTTTATGCCGTTAAGAAGAAATCACCCGACGTCCCCGTTATTTTTATGACCGCACATGGTTCCATTGATACAGCTGTTGAGGCAATGCGTCATGGGGCTCAGGACTTCCTTATTAAGCCCTGTGAAGCGGATCGTTTACGTGTCACCGTTAACAATGCGATACGCAAAGCGAGCAAGTTGAAGAATGACGCAGATGGGGTGAATAATCAAAACTATCAGGGGTTTATCGGTAGTAGTCAGACAATGCAAGCCGTGTATCGCACCATTGACTCGGCTGCAGGCAGCAAAGCAAGCATCTTTATTACCGGGGAAAGTGGTACAGGTAAAGAAGTGTGCGCAGAAGCCATTCATGCGGCAAGTAAGAGAGGAGATAAGCCATTTATCGCCATCAACTGTGCTGCGATTCCAAAAGATCTCATTGAGAGTGAACTGTTTGGCCACGTGAAAGGAGCTTTCACCGGAGCCGCTGCAGATCGTCAAGGTGCCGCAGAATTAGCGGATGGTGGAACACTATTTCTCGATGAATTGTGCGAAATGGATCTAGATTTGCAAACAAAACTGCTGCGTTTTATTCAAACGGGTACCTTTCAGAAGGTAGGCTCTTCAAAAATGAAGAGCGTTGATGTGCGTTTTGTCTGTGCGACAAACCGAGATCCGTGGAAAGAAGTACAAGAAGGACGATTTAGAGAAGACTTGTATTATCGTTTGTATGTCATTCCTTTGCATTTACCACCATTGCGAGAGCGGGGCGATGATGTAATCGAAATTGCATACTCGTTATTAGGTTATATGTCTAAAGAAGAAGGCAAAAGTTTTGTCCGTTTGTCGCCAGAAGTCGTCGAACGTTTTCAGCGTTACGAGTGGCCGGGCAATGTGAGACAACTGCAAAACGTGCTGCGAAATGTTGTAGTTTTGAATGATGGGCAAGAGATTCATCAGGAAATGTTGCCACCTCCGCTGAATCTCTTGCCTAAGCGAGCTGAGGAGATGCCATCCAGTGAGCCAATTTCTGCTCATCAGATTTTCCCGTTATGGTTAACGGAAAAGCAGGCAATTGAACAAGCTATAGATGCTTGTGAGGGTAATATTCCTAAAGCGGCAGGTTACTTGGATGTTAGCCCATCTACGTTGTATAGGAAGCTCCAAACGTGGAATGAAAAAGAGAAGGAACAATAGTTTCATCATTAGGGATAGTGGAATCTATTTGTTCTTGCTTACGTGCAAGCTAAAAGCCCTTGGTATTTTTAGCTTGGTTGATGACAACTTAACAAGATCTACAGACCCTAATTATGGACGTAATGAACCAAACTAAGATTGATAAGTTAGCGAAAGATATTGGTGAAGAAAATGTGCCTTTGTTGGTGCAAATCTTTTTAGGAGAGCTCACCACTTATAAACAGAGTTTGGTCAGTGAGGAACTGACAGACAAATCCCGTTACTTGAGAGACATCAGCCATGCTCTAAAGAGCAGCGCGGCAAGTTTTGGTGCCGATAAATTGTGCGCTAAAGCCCTCGACATAGATTCAAGAGCAAAGCAAGGAATAGAGTTTGACGAAATTGCTGAAGCCGCAGATATGGTGGAGTTGCTCGACCAGACACATGGCTTTTATCAACAGTTAATTGCTTAGTTGTTCCTCGATTACACTCTGGAGCTTTGAGCGGTCATGACGCCACTCGCGATTTGGCGAGGCCAAGTCGCGAGTCACACAATTCCAATGTTGCTTAAGTTCAGAATGTTCTTCGGGACCAATAACCACGTCAATTTTTCTCATCTTACAAGCACGTTCACACCATTCCAGTTTTTGCTTTAAAGTCATGCGGCCTGCAGGGCCGTATTCTGGAGATAAATTTTCAACAAAGATTAACTTTGCTTTGGTATTCTGAGCGATGGCTTGCGCTAGTTTGGGCAGTAGCAGTGGAGGCATGACACTGGTTAAAAAGCTTCCTGGGCCTAAAATAATAGCGTCAGCTTCAGCGATGGCGGCTATACCTTCTTGAGTTGCAGGTACTTCGGGATCAAGATCGAGCCGCAGCAAGTCATCTTCCATTTCATCCACGTCGGTTTCACCTGTTACCCATTTACCATTTAAAGCAAGGGCAGTTAGATCTGATGGGTGTTCAGACATCGGGATAATATTTACGTCGACTTTAAGCATGTTTCTGATCAAGTTTATTGCTTCAAGTGGCCTTACAGACAGGTTGTCTAAAGCGGTAAGCATGAGATTACCTAAGTTATGTCCGTTAAGTTCGCCACTTCCTTTGAAACGATATTCGAACATCATTGAGCTAATGGAAGGGTCGGTGATGAGCTGATTAATACAGTTGCGGGTGTCGCCCCAAGCAATGCCACCCTGACAATGACGGATTCGACCTGTGGAGCCGCCATTATCTGTGGTGGTGACAATTCCCGTAGCGTTCGATCCAAAATCCTTTAATGCCGCTAACATACGGCCGAGTCCGTGACCGCCGCCAATCGCGACCACTTTTTTGTCTTTGTGTAAGCCCATTTTTACTATTCTTTTGTTAGGGTCTGTTGACCTTTTGCGGTTAAATTCTGTTCGGGTGAAAAGCGTTATCATTGTGGCACAAGCTGTGTGGCTTGGCATTCTAACTCGTTATGCTAAATTGAATTTAAAATAATTCGGCAGTAACTTGTACTTATTTAGAGGTAAATTAAGAGATAAGTTTTCTTTTGCAACTGATTTACTAGAAACCCGATTCGTTTTTGAGTATTTTACTCATAGTATTAGTAGTCGCTGATCAATGTAAGACACCGTTCTTACTGACCGGCTGCCCATAACTCCGAGCTTATTTTGCTAAGTCTATGATATGCAGTTTAAGCCAGTGGCATGTTGTCACAAGGGCATAAGTGGAAATGCTTAAGCCTCCCGTGTTTGGAAAGGTGTTCCGTGGCGCAACATTTCGAAGATAAATTTCAGCGTAAGTTTTATTACTTACGCCTCTCTGTTACCGATGTGTGTAACTTTAAATGTACATATTGTTTACCTGATGGTTATCAACCTTCGGGTAAGAAAAACTCGTCTTTTTTAACCCTTCCTGAAATCAATCGTGTGGTGAATGCGTTTGCCGATTGCGGTACGTCTAAAATTCGTATTACAGGCGGTGAACCAAGTTTGCGCAAAGATTTCACTGATATCATTCGCTTGGTTGCGGATAAGCCGAATATTCAAAAAATAGCGACAACAACCAATGGTTACCGAATGGAGAAGAGCGTTGCGGATTGGAAGGACGCTGGTTTAACTCACATCAATGTCAGTGTTGATAGCCTTGATCCGCGAATGTTTTATCAAATTACTGGGGAAAACCGGTTTCATCAGGTGATGTCTGGCATTGATAGAGCTTTTGAAGTGGGCTATGAGCAGGTCAAAGTGAATGTGGTGTTAATGAAAGATCGGAACGCCCATGAACTGCCGCTGTTTTTACAATGGATTAAACATCGCCCAATTCAGTTGCGTTTTATCGAACTTATGCAGACGGGAGAAATGGACGAACTATTCACCAAACATCACGTGTCAGGGGTAGCGATTCGTAATCAGCTCATTGCAGACGGTTGGATTTTAAAAACTCGAGAAAACAATGATGGCCCGGCGCAAGTTTTTGTCCATGCTGACTATCAAGGTGAAATTGGTTTAATTATGCCTTATGAGAAAAACTTCTGTGAAAGTTGTAATCGCTTAAGAGTCTCGGCGTTAGGTAAGTTGCATCTATGCTTGTTTGGTGAACATGGGGTCGAGCTAAGAGACTTGCTTCAAAGCGATACTCAAGAAGCTGAGTTGATAGAACGTATTCAGATGCAACTGCAAAACAAATCAGTCAGCCATTTTCTTCATGATGGGAACACGGGTATGACACCGCATTTAGCCTCTATTGGTGGTTAGTTAGCACCAGTAGTCAAAGAACAAAATGAACAAATAAAATAGAGATAGGGTGAACAAATGGGTCACGCAGAAAGCAAATTTCAGCCTGCAAATATTGCGGTACTAACCGTTTCAGATACACGAACTGAAGAAAATGATACCTCTGGTCGCTATCTGGCAGAAAACCTTCAAGAAGCTGGGCATAAGTTAGCTGATAAACAGATTGTCATTGATGATATGTATAAGATTCGAGCGATTGTTTCGCAATGGATTGCTGACGAAAACGTGCAAGCAGTGTTAATTACTGGTGGTACGGGATTCACTTCTCGAGATAGCACACCTGAAGCACTAAAACCGCTGTTCGATAAAGAAGTGGAAGGTTTTGGTGAATTGTTCCGAATGGTGTCTTACGAAGAAATTGGTACATCAACCATTCAATCTCGCGCTGTCGCGGGGTTTGCTAATCATACCGTTATCTTTGCTATGCCGGGCTCAACGGGGGCTTGTCGTACAGGGTGGAGCAAGATAATCAAGCAACAGTTAGATGCTAGCCACCGTCCTTGTAACTTTATGCCGCATTTATAAGAAGCAACAATGACTCAATTTACTCATATAAATGCTTCGGGTGAAGCAAACATGGTTGATGTTTCGGCTAAAGCTGAAACGGTAAGAGAAGCAAGAGCCGAAGCGTTTATTCATATGGCGCCTGAAACTTTGCAGTTGATTGTTTCTGGTCAGCACCATAAAGGTGATGTATTCGCGACGGCGCGCATCGCTGGTATTCAGGCGGCGAAGAAAACGTGGGACTTGATTCCCCTTTGTCATCCGTTATTGCTTTCTAAAGTCGAAGTGCAATTAGAAGCGATCGAAGCAGAAAACAAAGTTCGCATAGAATCGGTTTGTAAACTGGCCGGTAAAACGGGTGTAGAAATGGAAGCTTTGACGGCCGCATCGGTCGCGGCGTTAACGATTTACGATATGTGTAAAGCAGTACAAAAAGACATGGTAATCGGACAGATTCGCCTGCTAGAAAAAACAGGTGGTAAGTCAGGACACTTTAAGGTTGAAGCGTAATGATCAATGTACTTTTTTTTGCTCAGACTCGAGAGTTAGTTGATTGTGATTCTCTCCAGTTAGAAGCAGAGTTTCAATCAGTTGAAGCACTTCGAACTCATTTGGCTGCTCAGTCTGATAAATGGGCTTTAGCGATGGAATCTGGGAAGTTGCTAGCGGCAGTTAATCAGTCGATTGTGCCAATGGATACCGAGCTAAAAGATGGCGATGAAATCGCCTTTTTCCCACCCGTAACCGGAGGTTAAAGTGCAGGCATATGTTTCAGTGCAAGTGGAAGATTTTTCGGTTGCGGAAGAGTATCAGGTTTTAGCATCGGGAACTGAAGCCGGAGCTGTGGTCACTTTTATCGGTAAAGTTCGGGACATGAATTTAGGTGATCATGTTACAGGGCTGCATTTGGAGCATTACCCTGGGATGACTGAAAAATCACTGAATGAAATTTGTGATGAAGCTAAAGCTCGATGGCCATTGCAACAACTTCGCTTAATCCATCGTATTGGTGATTTAGATATCGGCGATCAGGTGGTGTTTGTGGGGGTGAGTAGTGCCCATCGTTCAGCCTCTTTTGAAGCGTGCGAGTTTGTTATGGATTATCTAAAAACTATGGCACCGTTTTGGAAAAAAGAGCGTACGGTTGATGGGCCTCGTTGGATTGATTCTAGAGAGTCAGATCAAAAAGCAGCGATGCGTTGGAAGAGCGAAAAAAGCCAATAAAAAGAGTTATCGACATAGAATTTAGTCGAGTAAATGAACCATGCCCCGTTGATGAAATTTTCCGTACATCAGAGCTTTGTCGGCGATATTTACGAATTGATTGATAGTCATCTCTGGTGGAATAATGGGGTAATGTTTTAGTCCGATCGTTATAGTAACGAAGTCCGAGTTTGGTGAAGTTGGGTTACGTATCCGTAGCTCGGCAACGCTTTCTGCTAAATGCTGAGCTTTAGACAAACAATTTTCATTGTTGATATCAGTAATAAAGATTAAAAATTCATCCCCTCCGTATCGAAAGCAAAGATCCGTTTTTCTCTTCCAATCATCCAGTGCCTTACTGACTTTTCGCAGCACAACATCACCGCTTTGATGTCCAAAATGGTCGTTATAACCTTTGAAGTGGTCAATATCTATCATGAAAATAGCGGCACTAACTTGTTGAAGCTTAGCTCGCTCCAATGCTCTTGGTAGCAGGGTGTCCATTGCATAACGGTAATACATCTGGGTGAGATGGTCTAAGTGGGTCAGGTGTTCAAGCTTGCTTTTGTGTGACGCGAGTTTAGCAACTGTTCGTTTATATTCGGTGATATTGCGTACTAACCAAAGAACGAGATCCACACCTTTTATTGGTATCACTAAGCCACTAAAGTATTGTCTTTCTATTGGACCTGTCCCTGTATCCCTAAACACTGGCATTTCTTGAGGATCTAAACTGTATTCAATCTCTTTTGGGATCCCACTATCTAGTACCTCTGCAATAATCTTTAAGTGTAATCTCGCTCTTTTTTCCGGTAGGACTTGTTCTTGACTCAACCCAATAATTTGTTTTGGGTCATGATGACGTTTGGTATCTGTTCCTCCCCAAGCATCAACGTAAACGCCATGCCGATTGATCAAAAATGTCGGCTCTGGCAAGGCCTCAAATATAATATCAATAAGTTCAGGATCAGCGGCAATAGCCGACGAGAACACGGATTTCATACCGACAATTCCTTATTGAATATATTGTTAATAAGTTAATTTATAGGTTATGGACGATAAAAATGCTTGTTTATTGTTTGGTTAAATGCAGATCCTAAAACCTGCTAAGAACCAATGTTCATAAGCTTCTTGCCTATCAATTGGTATTGACTATGATAAAAATTGTCAAATTCCATTTAGTAAAAACAAGAAATTAGTCGACACTTACTGTATAGACCCCTTCTATAGGAACTAAAGGAGATCTCATGGACTCACTCAAAGTAAAAGACTATATGACCGTAAAAGCGGTTACCTTTACTCCAGAGATGCCACTGAGTGCTGCATTAAACAAGGTTATTCGTTCTGAACATCTTGGTGGACCAGTGATTGATGAAAAGGAACGCGTAATAGGATTTCTTTCTGAGCAAGACTTGCTTGATAAGCTTGTTAAGGTGAGTTACTTCTGTCAGGACACCCATATCGTCAGTGACTGTATGTACAAAGAAGTGCTCTCTGTCTCACCCGAAATGTCGATAATTGAGTTGGCAGACATGATGAAAGTAGGTAAGCCAAAGGTTTATCCAGTGGTAGATAATGGCAAATTGGTAGGCATTATCACCAGAAGAGATGTGTTAAGAGCAATTGGTAAAAATCTAGATAATTGTTTTAAGCATCCGGTTTAACTAGGAGTGGCGACGCTGAAGGTCATCAGTTCGACTTTTTTCTTCATTCATTGGTAAGCCGTCTATACTCAGATCGTCTAAGGCACAGTAATTTACTGTGCCTTTTTTATAACAGATAGAAAACAACGCTTTTAAATGATAACGAAGATTTAGTGTGATTTGTGTCACTAATTAATGAAAATGAATGTATTTTCTATTTTTATGTTGTGAGTATCGTCACTCTTTATCTCGATTTGCTGAGCTAAAGTAGTGCTGTACCCTAAAACTATTTATGAGCTGAATAAGCCACATGAAGGAGCAATCTATGTCTCAAGCCGTATTCCATCTTGGTGTAACCGAAGCTGATCTTAATGGAGCGACGTTAGCGATCATTCCTGGTGATCCAGCGCGTGTACAAAAAATTGCAGAATTGATGGATAACCCAGTATTTTTAGCAAGTCATCGTGAATACACGCTTTATCGTGCAGAGCTTGACGGCAAATCAGTGGTTGTTTGTTCAACGGGTATTGGTGGTCCTTCGACCTCTATTGCAGTAGAAGAACTTGCTCAGTTAGGCGTTCGTAGCTTTTTACGTGTAGGAACGACGGGTGCAATTCAGCCACACGTTAACGTGGGGGATATGATTGTGACCACAGGTTCCGTGCGCTTAGATGGAGCAAGTTTACATTTTGCGCCTATGGAGTTTCCTGCTGTTCCAGATTTTGATGTTGCTATGGCAATGAAGCAAGCGGCTGAAGAAAGCGGTGCCGCAGTTCACATGGGTATTACAGCTTCCAGCGATACTTTCTACCCTGGTCAAGAACGTTACGACACCTTCACAGGTCGCGTTGTTAAGCGTTTCCAAGGCTCCATGAAAGAGTGGCAAGATATGGGTGTTCTGAATTTTGAGATGGAATCAGCGACATTGCTAACCATGTGTGCAAGCTCAGGTTTAAAAGCAGGCTGTGTAGCGGGTGTTATTATCAACCGCACTCAAAAAGAAATTCCGGACCACGCGACATTAAAAGAAACGGAAGCTCGTTCTATTAAAGTGGTGGTTGAAGCCGCTCGTAAGATGCTTTGATTCTCTTTGTAGTTGGCGCGGCAGCGTAGTTAACTTTTTTCAAAAGATTAAAGATAAAATGGCACCGATTGAAGGTGCCATTTTTGATTTCTAGCCATGCGAACTTAAGCAACTGCCAACTTTGGCAAAGGAATGTAGAGGCTTTCGCTGACATCAGCAAGCATCTGATCATAGACATGCGCAATGCTCAGTGATACATCAGAAGTCAGTTGGTATAGCTCTTGTTGGCTGATTTCGAATGAGGGGTTCTCATGCAGCTCTGTTAAAATATGCATGGCTTTTGAGCATGCTGGAGAAGCGATCGATAAAGGGCTAATCAGCGCCAATTGGTTGAGCTTACGACGGGTTAGGTCGCAGTAGTGGCGTAAACGTGATGAACCATCCAATGTGTGCATGTCCTCAATGGAGATACGCAGTTGTGTCAGTGTATCCATAGAATCTATGACTTGCTGCCAGTTAATATGGTACTCATTGCTTAAATCTTCGCGGCTTGATTCAACCAGCCAAGCTAGCATCACTTCATCCATTAAAAACATACAGTGGCGAATGGCTTTACCATGCATCATTTGGTTGCGTGCAACACTACGTTGTTCCCAATTGGTCATCAGAGCTTTCAGTTTCAGCTGCAAAACTCGATACATCGGCTTATTGTCGAAGTGCGCTGTCGCAATCAGATGATTGGATTTCTCAAATAGTAAATCCTGTAAGTGCGCCAGTTCGGCCTCTCTCTTTTCGCCAAACATGAGAGAGTGGTGAGTCGCACTACGGTGTTGTCTGCTTAGGTACAGAAGCTGACGCAAATCGATAAGAAGTTCGTACTTGCGCTGTAACGTCGATTCTTTTTGTTTTGTATACAAGAACATCAAGCCAAGTATGCTGATTGAGATCAGCATTGAAATAATGACAAACATAACCAACTCCTCGTTGTCGGCTCCTTTTGGCTGGCCATAATGGCCACGCAAAGCGGGAGAATTATTGTCTAACTTAGGAAGTGCATGTTTGATGCCAAACCATAAATATCTATAAATCAATATGTTACAAATTTTTGATGGGAAATGTTGCACCAGTGATGTGCAAATTGAACTAAAACTGTGAGCTGGTTCATAAAAAAGCCCTAGAGCGACGAACTCTAGGGCTTTATGAAAGGTTGGTGTTAATTCACCAATTACATCACGCGCATACCTGGTTGAGCGCCTTCATGAGGCTCAAGTATCCATAGATCACTGCCGCCTGGGCCTGCTGCTAGGATCATGCCTTCAGACATTCCAAACTTCATCTTACGCGGTTTTAGGTTAGCGACCATTACGGTTAGCTTGCCTTCTAGCTCTTCAGGTTTGTACGCTGACTTGATGCCAGAGAACACTTGACGAGTTTCACCACCGATATCCAGTTGGAATTTAAGCAGTTTGTTTGCTTTTGGCACTTCTTCGCAAGAAATAATACGAGCAATACGCATATCCACAGCAGCAAAAGCGTCGAACTCAATTTCTTCAGCGATTGGGTCTTTGCTTAGCTCGGTTTCATTTTTAGCAGCTTCGGCTTTCTCTTTCGCTGCCATTTCCACAGCCGCATCTTCTTTTGATGCTTCAACCATCGCTTCGATGTTCTTAGGATCAATACGGTTAAATAGCGCTTTAAACTTAGTAATTTCATGGCCTGTTAATGGTGTCGCGATACCTTCCCAAGTCAGTTCTTGGTTTAGGAATGCTTCAGTGCGGGCCGCAAGCTCTGGCATCACAGGTTTTAGGTAAGTCATTAAAACGCGGAACAGGTTGATACCCACCGAGCAGATATCCTGCAATTCCTGATCTTTACCTTCTTCTTTTGCAACAACCCAAGGTGCTTTTTCATCAACATACTGGTTGGCTTTATCAGCCAATGCGGTAATTTCACGAATGGCGCGGCCAAATTCGCGAGTTTCAAATAGCTCTGCAATACGATCAGCGGCTGCAACAAACTCATTGTAAAGTTCTGGTTCAGCAAAGTTCTCTGAAAGTTTGCCTTCAAAACGCTTAGCAATGAAACCTGCATTACGTGAAGCCAAGTTAACAATCTTGTTTACTACGTCAGCGTTTACGCGCTGAGTGAAGTCTTCAAGATTCAGGTCAAGGTCGTCGATACGGCTGTTGAGTTTCGCAGCGTAGTAGTAGCGTAGACATTCAGGGTCTAGGTGCTCTAAGTAAGTACTTGCTTTGATGAAAGTACCTTTAGATTTCGACATTTTCGCGCCGTTTACCGTTACGTAGCCGTGAACATAGACGTTGTTTGGCTTACGGAAACCTGAACCTTCTAGCATTGCAGGCCAGAATAGGCTGTGGAAGTAAACGATATCTTTACCGATGAAGTGGTATAGCTCAGCGGTGCTGTCTTTCTTCCAGTACTCATCGAAGTTTAGATCGTCACGCTTGTCACATAGGTTTTTAAATGAGCCCATGTATCCGATCGGTGCGTCTAGCCAAACGTAGAAGAATTTATCTTTTTCGCCTGGGATTTCAAAACCGAAGTAAGGTGCATCACGTGAGATATCCCACTGTTGCAGACCTGACTCAAACCACTCTTGCATCTTGTTTGCCGTTTCTGATTGCAGAGAACCTGAACGAGTCCACTCTTTCAGCATGCTTTCAAACTGAGGCAGGTCGAAGAAGAAGTGCTCAGAGTCTTTCATGATTGGTGTAGCACCAGAAACCGCTGACTTAGGATTAATCAGTTCTGTTGGGCTGTATGTCTCACCACAAGCATCACAGTTATCACCGTATTGGTCTTCAGACTTACACTTAGGGCAAGTTCCTTTGACAAAACGGTCTGGCAGGAACATCTCTTTCTCAGGATCGAAAAGCTGAGAAATAGTGCGGCTAGAAATGAAGCCGTTCTTTTTAAGCTCAAGATAGATGTGTGAAGCCAGTTCACGGTTCTCTTCAGAGTGCGTGCTATGGTAGTTATCAAAGCTGATATCAAAGCCTGCGAAGTCTTTTTGGTGCTCTTCGCTAACAGCGGCGATCATCTCTTCTGGCGTGATACCCATCTGTTGTGCTTTAAGCATAATTGGCGTGCCGTGAGCATCGTCTGCACAGATGAAATTAACAACGTTGCCGCGTAAACGCTGGTAGCGAACCCAGATGTCAGCTTGAATGTGTTCAAGCATATGACCTAAGTGGATCGAACCGTTAGCGTAAGGAAGGGCACAAGTTACCAGTAGTTTTCTTGGATCGTTTGCCATACTTAATATTCGCTTTCTTGATAGGTATAAAAATTTGATGGGTAATACTACCCCATGAGCCAACTAACTCCAAGGTATCAAAGGTGTGATTGCCTTAGTTTTTTCAGGGTTCTTAGTGAGCCTCGCTAGTGGTAGCATAAGGCGTATACCTAAGTGACTTCAAGATACAGGATTCATCTTGAGGTTACTTAGGTATACAAGGAGGACCTATGCGTCAGTTCAGTTCTAAGCAAGATTTTTGTGATTGGTTAAACCAATTTCAGCACCCTTCTTTGATAGAAGAGTGGGCATCACAGCCTAATGTAGTCTCTGTCGAAGCTCAAAGCTTTAACATCACTATTCCTTTTGCTGCTTTTTCACTAAAAGAAGCGCTTTTTCAATGGATTAAGGCTGAGAAAATATCTGGTCATGTACCTGACTTCAACTGTGAAATCGCTATTCAGCCTAAAGCGTTAGAAACACATGTCGCAGCGGAAGTTCGAGGTGTGAAAAACATCATCGCGGTAACTTCAGCGAAGGGTGGAGTCGGCAAATCAACAACTTCGGTAAACCTTGCCTTAGCCATCGCAAAATGCGGTGCTAAAGTCGGTTTGCTTGATGCTGATATTTATGGTCCTTCGGTTCCGATGATGCTTGGCCAATTAAATACCAGACCAGAAGTGCGCGATAACAAATGGATGCAACCGGTACAGGCTCACGGTATTTACACGAACTCGATTGGTTATTTGGTCGATCAGGCGGATGCGACAATCTGGCGTGGCCCTATGGCATCAAAAGCACTTGCACAAATATTGAATGAAACAGAGTGGCCAGATCTGGATTATTTGGTTATCGATATGCCGCCGGGGACGGGGGATATTCAGTTAACGCTTTCTCAGCAAATTCCGGTAACCGGTGCGCTAATCGTGACCACACCGCAAGACTTAGCCTTGGCGGATGCTCGTAAAGGGGCTGCGATGTTCCAAAAGGTGGAAGTGCCAGTTGTGGGTATGATAGAAAATATGAGTTACCATATTTGTAGCCATTGTGGTGAGAAAGAGCATATTTTCGGAACAGGTGGGGCTGAAACCCTAGCCAATGAATTTGGCTTGTCTCTATTAGCGCAGATCCCGTTACACATCACGATGCGTGAAGATATTGACGCTGGTACACCTACTGTTGCTGCTCGCCCTGATAGTGAGCATACCGCTGCTTATGTTGCGTTGGCAGAGCGCGTTTGTGCCTCGATGTATTGGCAGGGTAAAGCAAAACCTGAATCAATCATGTTTACTATGGTTGAGTAGTCGATTGGGTTGAGACTATAAACGTAGTTAATTCGGACAGAGTATGACCGCTTAAATCTAATCGACCCTGAGAGAAATTAAGCCAGAGTAGATGTAATCGTTTACTCTGGCTTTTTATTGTCCAACATCAGAAATTCCTGTCATTTTCAGTAAATGCTAACTGGTATAACCCTGTTGAACTCCCTATAATCAGGCAGATTATACCTAAGTGACCTCAAGATACAGGATTCAGAGCTTCATCAACGAGTTTTATTCGCTCTTATGCTGCGTTACTGATTTTCTACGTAGAATAACAATGTATTCAAATCAGTGTCTTGCCTAAGAGCGAATAAATTCTCGCTGAACCGGCATCTTGAGGTCATTTAGGTATATTTTCATTCCTCATCTATACACGTATCGGGTGCAC
Source organism: Vibrio sp. (assembly GCA_048259585.1). Taxonomy (GTDB): domain Bacteria; phylum Pseudomonadota; class Gammaproteobacteria; order Enterobacterales; family Vibrionaceae; genus Vibrio. The sequence continues at coordinate 87,764 of JBLXHN010000011.1, forward strand.
ATACATGTCTGATAATAATCAATGCGTCATCGTTGGAATCGCTGGCGCTTCTGCTTCTGGTAAAAGCCTTATCGCCAGTACCATTTATAATGAACTGCGTGCGAAAGTGGGCGACCATCAAATAGGTGTGATTACGGAAGATTGCTATTACAAAGACCAAAGTCATCTAAGCATGGAAGAGCGCGTAAAAACCAACTACGACCACCCGAGCGCACTTGACCACGACTTATTGTGCGACCATTTGCAACAATTGATGAACGGTGAAGCGGTAGAAGTACCAGAGTACTCTTATACCGAGCATACTCGCACTGATAGCACGACAACAATGACACCGAAGAAAGTGATCATTTTGGAAGGTATTTTGTTGCTGACTGACCCACGCTTACGTGATCTTATGCAAGTGACCGTATTTATGGATACCCCATTAGATATCTGTCTGCTTCGCCGTGTTAAACGTGACGTAGAAGATCGTGGTCGCACGATGGATTCAGTACTTAAGCAGTATCAAAAGACGGTCCGCCCTATGTTCCTTCAGTTTATTGAACCGTCAAAACAGTATGCCGATATTATTGTGCCTCGTGGTGGCAAAAACCGTATTGCTATCGACGTGCTAAAAGCACATATCGCTAAATTGCTAAAATCGTAGTTTTAACCGATTCTTAGCTTAGCTAACTTTATTTTTAGCATTAAAAGTGGCACTTTAGGTGTCACTTTTTTTATACCTATACTATTGATTAAGTGATTAAAAGTTAGCGCTCAATTGGTAGTTTTGATGTTTCCAAGCAAGGATTAAACAGATGAAAAAACTGTTGCTCTTAATTGCTGTTGTTTTTGTCGTCATCGTCGGCGCAGTGACAGCTCTTGTGTTATTCGTGAACCCAAATCAGTTCAAACCTTTGATTGTGGAACAAACTAAGAAGCAAACAGGGTTGGACCTCGTTATTGAAGGGGATATTGGTTGGCAATTTTTCCCATCGATTGGTTTTGAAATTGGTAAAACCGAGCTGAAAAACCCTCAAGGTTTTAGCAGCCCAAACATGTTTAAAGTTGATGGCGTTGGTATCGATATTTCTGTTATGCCGCTGTTTGATAAGCAATTACAAATCGGTAATATCCAGCTCGATGGTGCTGAGTTTTATTTAGAAACGTTAAAAGATGGGCGCTCCAATTTGGATAGCCTGAGCAAAGCGCAAACTGCGTCTAATCAAGTAGAAACCGCCAGCGTGTCAGAAAATGCAACTGCCGCTCCAGCGCAAGCGCAGCCATCGAGTGTGCAAGATTGGTCAATTAATCTTGCAGGCGTAACGGTAAACAACGCGCTTTTAGATATTACGGACAAAAAAGCAGGCACTTCAACCAAGCTTTATGATGTCGAGCTGAGTGTCAGTGAGTTTGCTGCTGAACAATGGACAACGGTGAACTTTGCCGCCAAAGGCCGTAATAATCAGCAAAAATTTGCAGCCAGTGGTAAAGCAGAGCTTAAGTTATCAAAAGACTTTAAACAGTACGCTCTACGCGGTATTGAAGTGGATTCGAGATTTAATGACCCAACCAATAACATTGAATCGGCAAAACTGTCTCTGGAAACGTTTGAGTTTGATAAATCTAATGCGATGGCTTTCTCAGTGAAGGGCAGTGCTGCCGACATGGGCATTGATGCGAAAGGTAAAGCCTCTCTGATTGTCGATAAGGCAATGTCTAAAGTGACAGTGAATGGCTTCATGCTCGATGCGAAACTAGAGGGAACTTCATTGCCTCAATCGCCAATGAATCTAGCTATGCAGTCTGATATCGTATTTGACATCAGCAAAAACACGTTAAGCGTTGTTTTGCCGAAGTTAACCGCAAATGCACTGCAATTTGATGGTAAGTTGAGTGTTGCCTTGGCGGATATCCCTAAAGTTCGTTTCAGTCTACACAGCCCGAATATTGACGTTGATGAGTTCTTGGGGGTTGATAAACCTCAAGCGTCTAATCCTGAAACTTCGACTGGTTCTGAGAGTCCAAAAACAGGTGATGCTGACTCGAACGAGACGCAACAAGAAGTTGAACCAGATCTTTCCGCGTTACAGACGTTGGATATCGCAGGGGATATCGCTATTGATAAGTTCAAAGTAAACAATGCGAAAATGCAGAATGTAAAAGCGGATGTGGTTGTTAACCGAGGGCTTGTCACGCTCAAATCATTTAATGCAAATCTGTATCAAGGTTCAGTGAGTGCTTCTGGTCAACTGGACGGCCGCAAGTCACCTGCGACCTATACGGTTAAAAAATCAATTAAAGGGGTTAAAATTCAGCCGCTATTGTTGGATGTCGCGGGTCATGACCAACTTGAAGGCACAGGCAATATTGACGTCAATGCACAGGGTAAGAGCTTAACACCAACAGGAATTCAGCAGAACTTGGTCGGTACTGTTGCAGTGAAGTTAGAAGATGGTGCTGTTAACGGGATCAATATCGCTCATATGCTGCGAACGAATTACGCTAAGGTCACAGGTGGCAATGTAACGGAAGCGGATCAGGTTAAGAAAACCGATTTCAGTGCGATGACCGCAACGTTGAAAATCGATAAAGGTAATATCACCACCAACGATCTGCATATGCAGTCACCAGCTCTTCGCATAAGAGGGCAGGGTAAAGCGAACTATTTAGATCAAACAGTAGATTTTACACTCAGTACTTCAGTTGTCGGTTCGTTGAAAGGCCAAGGTGGTAAAGACGTTGATGAACTGCGCGATGTGACTATTCCAGTGAATATTTCAGGGAAATGGTCAGAGCCTAAATACAAACTTGTGTTTGATGATGTACTCAAACAGAAAGCGAAAAAAGAAGTAGATCGAGGTATCGAGAAATTGAGTGATAAGATCAAGGACGAAGATACTAAAAAAGCGGTTGATAGCATACTGAAAGGACTGTTTAACTAAGTTTGGTCCTCTATCTAATAAACAAAAAAGCGAGTGGATGTCATGTCCGCTCGCTTTCTTTTTATAACGAATAAGGCTCTAGAGTTTTACCAGTCGATACCTTGCAGTGCTTTCACACCAGATTCAAAAGCGTGTTTGGTGTTCTTAACTTCGGAAACTGTATCGGCCATTTCAATTAAGGTTCGGTGTGCTGCACGGCCAGTTATAATGACAGATTGCATATGTGGACGCAGACTTAGTGCTTCAACAACTTCGTCTAAGTCGATATAGCCGTAGTTGACCATGTAGGTCAGTTCGTCGAACAGAATGACATCAATAGATTCATCTTTCAGCATGCGCTTACATTCTTGCCATACAAGTTGTGCGGCTGCTGTGTCGCTTTCTTTATTCTGAGTATCCCAAGTGAAGCCGGTTGCCATCACTTGAAATTCTACGCCAAGCTTTTCTAACAAGTTACGCTCACCGTTATCCCAAGTTCCCTTGATAAACTGTGCCACGGCACATTTCTTGTTGTGGCCGACCGCACGGGCGATAGTTCCGAAGCCTGACGTTGATTTGCCTTTACCGTTGCCGGTAATCACTAACAGTAAACCTTTTACCTCTTGTGCCGCTGCGACTCGTGCATCGACTTTTTCTTTAACTTTTTGTTGCCGAGCTTTGTGACGCTCATTTTTGACATCATCGTTAGACATGACAAATCCTTTTATTTAACAAACTTAGTCTATGATAACTTATCAACGTGCAGTCAAACACCGACCGAAAGCAAGGAAATACAATGATAAAAATTTTAATAGTGTGTATGGGAAATATATGCCGCTCGCCGACAGGTGAAGCGGTGATGAAAGCGAAAGCAGAACAGCTAGGTGTAGATGCCACTGTTGATTCAGCTGGAACCATTGGCTACCACGAGGGTGGTTTACCAGATGAAAGAGCAAGAACTGCTGGAGAAAGAAGAGGGTATTCCTTTTCCGGTATATTGGCTCGAAAAGTTACTGATAGTGACTTCGAGGATTTTGACTACATATTGGCAGCGGATAACGCTAATTTAGAAGATCTTTTGTTACGCTGTCCCAAACATCTGCAACATAAAGTTTCGTTATTTTTGAGTCATAGTGATTCCTACTATGAGGAAATACCGGACCCATATTATGGCGGGGAGCGGGGATTTGAGTTGGTTCTTGATCTAATTGAGTCGGCGTCTGAGCAGTTTTTAACATCTCTGCACAAACAAGGCCAGTGCTAAACTGGCCTTGAGTTTTGTTACGAATGGCTGAATTGCTTAGAAGCGGTAATTTGCTTGTACACCTAACAGCCAAACGTTGCCCGACGTTGTTCCGACAAACTCACCACCAACTCGTTGCGCCGAGTTGTCAGATTCGTAACCGCGCGACTCTTTGATATCTGCATCTTTAGCAATGATGTATGTAAAGCCGGCATCAACACTGAACTGGTTGGTAAAATCGTAGCCCGCACCAATGCTTAACCAAGTACGGTCTGTTTCTGGAATGGTGATAGTTCGGTTTTGATTGCTAACGGCACCCATGTCATAGGCGATACCAGTGCGAAGGGCCAATTTTGGCTGAACCTGATAAGTTGCGCCAAGTGCGAAGCGGTAGTTATCTTCCCAGTTCTCTTCTTTGACCATCACTGTGCTCAGAGTATCTAGCTCAGCTTGCAATTTCTCAAAGCTGCTCCAATCAGTCCAGTTAACGCTAGCGTGTAATGCTAGGTTATCTGAAAGCTGGTGGTAGCTTGCCAATTCAGCAGTTGCAGGCATGGTCAGAACCATATAGCCATTGTCGTTCACTACGCTGCTGTACTGCTGAACATACATGTTAGCAGTACCCGTGAGCTTAAGATCAACGGCTGATTTATAGGTAAAACCAACACGGTTATCTTGATTTATCTGCCAAGCTGCACCCGCTTGCCATCCCCAAGCAGTATCATCGCCTTCCATGTACTTCAGTGTTGTACCTTGTGGGAGTTTGATAGCCTGTTGAGTTTGGATTGGAGATTTTGCGCCAAAGTGACCTTCACCCATGACATAGCGAATACCACCACCCACACTGAAGGTTTCAGTTAACTGATAACCGATGTTGGTGTTGATTTCCATCGTCGTTACCATTGCTTCATCGCCAAAGTGACTCGCTGTGAAGTCTGAGCCGAGCTCAGTCTCCATGCCGTAGTTTGTTCCTAAAGCTAAACCTGCAAAGAGTTTGTCATTAATTTGGTGCGATAAGTAGAAGTTAGGGATAACAGCATCGTTTGCGTAATCATTAGATTCAGCTCGAAATGTAGAGCCAGCAAACGTAACGTCACCATGAACATCAACATTCGGGTTTACATAAATAGCGCCCGTTGAAACTTGAGTACCGTCTAGGTAAGTCAGCATCGCTGGATTACGCCATTGCGCGCTGGCGTTATCGGCCATTGCCGCCTCGCCGGCATACGCGCGACCTAAACCAGTAGCAGAGTATTCAGCAAGCTGAAAGCCAGCTGCTTGAGTTGAAGTTGTAAAGCTAGTCAAACTAGCAGCCACTGCGAGAGTCAAAAAAGTCTTATTGGTTTTCATTGTAATGTTCGCTGAATTCATTTTTCATAAAGACTGAAAATTTTAAGATTGGAGTAATTACTTTAAAAATGAAAACGTACAAAATAGAGATATTTAGAATTAAATATTGCTAGATGAGTATTAGTGGATGAATTATCTGGTTTTTACTAAAGTACTAATAAGTTTCAGCGTACAGATGTAGGGCGCAAGGAGTGTTTAGGGACACAGCTGTGCGCTTAAAATAATAAACATGTCAGCTATAAGTAACAAAAAGGGCTGGTAAACCAGCCCTTTAGTCGTTGTTCGTTTTCTAATCTTAGCTTAGAAAGAACGGCTGTATTGTAAGCCTACTAAGATCGCATCTGCGTGAGTGGTTGCAGAAACAGAAGACGCTGATGTTTTCTCAGACACTTTGATATCTTCACCAAGCAGGTAAGTGAAACCGAAGTCTACATTTGAAGCATCATCGATTGCGTAAGTAAAGCCTGCAGAGAACCATTGACGGTCAGAATCTGGCACAGAGATAGATGTTACAGAGTCTTGAGCACTGGTGTCATACATGTAACCTGCACGTAATGTCCAGTCGCTGTTCAAGTAGTAAGTACCACCTAGAGAATAGTGCCAGCCATCTTGCCATTGATAGTCTTTTGAATATACACCACCGTTTGCTGCAGCTAACTGAGCACCCAGAGGTGAGCGGCTTGAGCTTAAGTTTTCAAAGTCGATTTTGTCGAATGCACTCCACCCAATCCACTGCACGCTATAATGTACCGCAAACTTAGTATCTTCGATTTTGTGGAAACCAGAGAACTCTGCGATATCAGGTAGTGGAAGAGTGATTTTTTGACCATAATCGTCTTCAGCTTCGAACTCTGGGCTGTAGTGGTAACCAAAGCCAAAGCGGTTGTTTTCGTCTAGCTCGTATACCGTACCTAGGTTAAAGCCAACTGCCCAGCCATCAGCGGCATCTACGTTTACAACGTTAACACCTTTGAATGTACCAAATGCTGCACCAGCTGTACGCTTCATCGTACCTTGGCCATAGATTAGGTCTAAGCCAGCACCAAAACTAAGTTGATCGTTTACTCTGTATGAACCTGCTAAACCAAAGTTAAAGCTCTTAACGTCGGTTAGACCGCCGTACTCAGTTGCAGTGTAGTTATCTGCAAACTCTGTTTTTGTACCAAAGTTAGTGTATGCGTTGATACCCCAAGCAAATTTTTCATTCACAGGTACAACTAGATGGATGTTCGGTGCCACTGAAGTGCTGCCTACATCATCAGTATCGGCTACAGGAAATGCACCAGCTTTGGTGCCGTAGCTCGCATCTTTAACTTCGATAAGTGTAGTGATTGATTCAAAACCAAGAGAGAGCTCAGTTTTGTCAAATAACGCCATTGCCGCAGGGTTACGCGCCATTACTGAAGCGTTATCTGCGATTACAGCATCACCAGCAAATGCACGGCCTAGGCCAGTTGCTGATTGAGCGTTGAGCTGGAAGCCAGCAGCCATTGCTTGCTGCGTAGCTAGTGTTACAGTCACTGCTAGTAGTGATCTTTTAAACAGACGCGTCTTGTTCATTAGATTTTCCTTTTATTTATATAGCCTCTAGTGGGCTTTTTTGAGCAATTGCTCAGTTGGTGGCTGATACTAGTCTCAAGTCTACTCGATAGAAATCCGACCATTGTCTAATTTGAAGGGAAAATTCTAGAAATGGTAGTTAACTGACATGAAATTGTAAGAAATGGCGTCTTATTAGAGTTATAACTCTATTTTTGCGATCGAAAGCCCACATATTATGTAGGCTTATCGATAGTTGTGTATTTTATTTGGCAGGGGACAGTATATTCACTAAGTTGCTGGCAAACTTATTGATATCTTCATTGTCGTCACCAACAAGAATCAATGTTTTGTTTCCAATTGTTTCGATTTTTCCACTCATGCCGTCTTTACTGAAGTTTGCACTTGCCTCCGCTGTCATACTGGTGAGGAATAGTGTGACTTTTCCTGTATCACCTTGAAATACCATATGCACAGCATCGGAGTTCCCAAAACCACAGTGATTTAAGTAATAAACGTGGTATGGGAAGTTTTTAGTAAGCTTATAAGAAAACGGCGCCATCTTCGCATTGATTTGTCTTGAACTCACCTGTTCATCAAGATTATCAACAAAAGCTTTTTCGTTGATGACATGTGTTACTGCGATATCCGCAAGGCTGGCTTGGGCTGGTGGCACCAGAAGATTGCCCCAATTTAATTGTCCGACTATTAATCCAATAACAAAAGCAACTGACGCGGCCATCGCCATCGCTTTGCGGGCAAACGAAATATCAGTGACATTGTCCGCATCCGAACTCTGATTAAACAAGATTCTATCAGCCAGTCCATCAGGAACATCGACGTTCATTGCATCTGAAATTTTAGCGTCTAAGGATAGAATCTCATCTAAGAATTTCTTGTTTGCGTCGTTTGAAGCCAGTGATTCAGCAAGTTCATTGCTTTTCTGCTTCGGCTCCGACATAACTCGGCGGCGGAATTCTAAATCATCCATTTTGCTGCCCTCTTACGTTTTCGGAAGAATCTAACATGTCTTTAAGTTGATTACGCGCTCGAAAGAGGCGAGTCATGACCGTGTTTTTGTTAAGCTCAAGAATATCGCTAATCTCTTCCCCACTGAAGCCACCAATGACTTGCAGAAAAAGAGGTTCACGATACTCTTGTTCCAATTTCATTATTTGTGCTTGAAGCCATTCCCTTTGATGATGTGCATCGTCATTAAACTTGACTTCATTGCTATGAGTCTCGATATCAACAAGATCAAATTGTTTACGTTCAAAGCGTCGGGCATTTTCTCTACGTAAGATCGTAATAAGCCATGATTTTGCGGCTTTCTCGTCTTGTAGGCTTTCTAATGACTTCCACGCACGTAAGCAGGTTTCTTGCACCAAGTCTTCCGCAATGCTTTGATCTTTACACAACCAGAAAGCATAACGGTATAGATCTTTATGATAAGCGCGTACAAGCGCTTCATATTTTCTTTGTCTGTCCATACTGTTATTGACCGGATGATGTTCGGATTTCTTTCCAAAGATTTTTATTAATGACACTCGAGTCTCCAAAATGGCTCAGTAGTGTGTAATCCAATAAGTACTGGCTATAAAAAGTGAGTTTTAAAACTGCTCTTTATAAATTTAATTTCTAATGATGGTGATAAATCACATTAAAATTGATCTATTTCAAAATTTGTTGTGTCGGAGAGGTTATAGTAACTCCTGTCATCTAGTTAGTCCTTGTGGCTAACATGTTGAGCAAGATGACACTTCCTTTTGAAGGCTGACTTTACTTTCTCCTAATCAGGAAACTGATTATTTTCAATTGGCGTAAGTTAATTGTTTTACTATATTCCGACCACACAGTTCTGTGTGGTTTTTTTTTGCTTTCTATTTCTGTTCCATTGATTCTCATCCCTCATATTAAAATGCATGAATGATGCTTTAAGCATAGCTTTATCATTCTATCGTTTGTAAAAATTTGTTTTCCTTTAAATCAATTTGAACCGCTTTTTCTGCGACGGGTGTTTGGTTTGGAGCCAAAGTATCAAAAGGTAAATATTGGGTTTATCTCTGCAAAGGTCAACTTGCTTGTGACTTTTGATCACATAATTAATAGATTGAATATAAACACTAGTTTGAATGTGTTAACAATCTCGTTACAATGATCAGGTCAGACCTCTTAAGTTAAGGAGAAATAATGGGTAAACAGGAAGTCAAAACACGTTCCGGTGAACGTGTGGCTATTGTTGCAGGGCTCCGCACTCCTTTTGCGCGCCAAAGTACCGAGTTCAGCCAGGTTCCCGCAGTCGATTTAGGGAAAATGGTGGTTAGCGAGCTACTTGCTCGTACTCAGATTGACCCTAAATTAATTGAACAGGTCGTTTTTGGTCAGGTTATTCAAATGCCAGCCGCTCCGAACATTGCGCGTGAAATAGTTTTGGGAACGGGTATGGACATCAACACGGATGCGTACAGTGTAACTCGAGCTTGTGCAACCAGCTTTCAGTCAGCCGTAAACGTCGCTGAAAGCATTATGGCGGGCACGATTGATGTCGGTATCGCAGGCGGAGCCGATTCCTCTTCGGTTTTACCCATTGGTGTGACGAGAAACTTAGCTTCTAATTTACTGGCGTTAAGCAAAACCAAAACGTTGGCACAGAAACTCAAAATACTAAAAAACTTGTCGATCAAAGACTTGATGCCAGTGCCTCCCGCTGTCGCAGAATATTCAACAGGTCTTTCTATGGGGCAAACCGCTGAGCAGATGGCGAAAACCCATGCTATCTCCAGAGAGGAGCAAGACGCTTTAGCTCATCGTTCTCATTCTTACGCTTCAAAAGCTTGGCAGGAAGGTAAGATTCAAGATGAAGTGATGACCGCTTTTCCTGAACCTTATAAAAAATGGATCGAACAAGATAACAACATTCGACATGATTCCACGCTTGAAGGCTATGCAAAATTACGTCCGGCGTTTGACCGTCAATACGGCTCAGTAACGGCCGCGAATAGTACCCCGTTAACTGATGGAGCGGCGGCTATTGTGTTAATGCGTGAGGGGCGAGCGAAAGAACTTGGGTTAGAGATCATGGGATATATTCGCTCGTACGCATTTTCTGCAATCGGTGTAGAAAAAGATATGTTGATGGGGCCTTCACACGCAACGCCGTTAGCCCTTGATAGAGCAGGCATAACGCTTGCAGATTTAACTTTAATTGATATGCATGAAGCGTTTGCCGCACAAACATTAGCCAATCTAAAAATGTTCGCCAGCAATGAATTTGCTAAGCAAGTTCTTGGCAGAGACAAAGCAATTGGTGAAGTGGATATGGATAAATTTAATGTTCTCGGTGGCTCAATTGCTTATGGACACCCATTTGCTGCCACTGGTGCTCGCATGATTACTCAAACATTGCGAGAGCTTAAACGTCGCGGCGGCGGATTAGCGTTAAATACCGCATGTGCGGCTGGTGGATTAGGTGCAGCAATGATTTTGGAGGTTGAATAATGAGTGATGTGAAAGCTTTTCAGCTTACGGTCGATGAACAAAACATTGCTTGGGTAGCTATCAATGTTCCAAATGAAAAGATGAACACTTTGCAAGCCGCTTTTGCTGAAGAAATGCAGGAAGTATTCAAAGAGTTAAATCAGCAGAAATCGAACATTAAAGGTTTGATTGTACATTCTCTCAAGCCGGATAACTTCATTGCTGGTGCTGATGTCCGCATGTTGGAAGCTTGTACTTCTGCTCAAGAGGCACAAGAGCTGGCTGCGCAAGGGCAACAGATGTTCCAGCAACTCTCCGATTTACCTTTTCCGGTTGTTGCTGCCATTCATGGACCATGTTTAGGCGGTGGTTTGGAATTGGCATTGGCGTGTGATTATCGCGTGTGCAGTGATGATGACAAAACACGCCTCGGATTGCCGGAAGTGATGTTGGGGTTACTGCCAGGATCTGGTGGTACTCAACGCTTACCACGTTTAATTGGATTGTTACCTTCGCTTGATTTGATATTGACAGGTAAACAACTGAGAGCTGCCAAAGCGAAGAAGCTCGGTGTTGTTGATGCTTGTGTTCCAAACAGTGTACTACTGGATGTTGCGAAGAAATTTGCTACAGAAAAGAGCAAGAAGAAAAGCAAAAACAAACCGACAACAAAAGAATTTTTGATGTCTCGTACTTCATTGGGACGTAAAGTCATTTTTGATCAAGCATCGAAAAAGACTAAGCAAAAAACGCGTGACAACTACCCGGCTGCCCTAGCGATATTAGAAGTGATTCAATTTGGTTTGGAAAAAGGGATGAAGCCAGGTTTAGAGTTGGAAGCAAAACGCTTTGGTGAGTTAGTCATGACTCCTGAATCCAAAGCGCTACGCTCTATCTTTTTCGCTACCACAGAAATGAAGAAAGAAAATGGCAGCGATGCAGAGCCGAAGAAAGTCGAGCGAGTCGGTGTGCTTGGTGGTGGACTTATGGGCGCGGGTATCAGTCACGTTAGTGTATCTAAAGCCAAAGTGCCGGTGCGGGTAAAAGACGTTTCCAATGATGGTGTACTAAATGCTTTGAAGTACAACTATGGTTTGTTTGAGAAACAGCGCAAACGTCGAATTCTAACCAAAGCGCAACTTCAGAGCCAAATGATGAAGCTAGCCGGCGGGATTGATTTTACAGGTTTCAATCAGGTTGATGTAGTGATTGAAGCGGTGTTTGAAGATTTGGATCTTAAACAGTCGATGGTGGCGGATATTGAAGCCCATGCAAAAACGAGCACGATTTTCGCGACCAATACTTCTTCTTTACCGATACATCAGATAGCGGCAAAAGCAGAGCGTCCTGAAAACGTTGTCGGCCTGCATTATTTCAGCCCGGTAGAAAAAATGCCGCTCGTTGAAGTTATCCCACATGAAACAACCAGTGATGAGACGATTTCAACAGTGGTCAATTTGGCGCGTAAGCAAGGAAAAACACCGATTGTTGTTAAAGACAAAGCAGGTTTCTTTGTTAACCGTATTTTAGCGCCATATATGAATGAAGCGGCGCAAGTTTTAATGACCGGAGAGCCGATAGAAGATCTTGATACTGCGCTATTGGATTTCGGTTTTCCAGTTGGCCCAATAACGTTGCTTGATGAAGTTGGTATTGATATTGGCGCTAAAATTATGCCGATTCTGGTCAATGAGTTAGGGCCAAGGTTTAAAGGTCCTGATGTTTTCGACCTATTGCTCAATGATGGTAGAAAAGGTCGCAAGGCAGGCAAAGGTTTCTATACCTATAAAGGTAGTAAAAACAAAGAAGTAGACAAGTCGGTTTATAAATTGTTGAACCTGAAACCTGAAGCAAAGTTAAGTCATCGCGATATTGCTCTGCGCTGTTTGCTGCCAATGCTAAATGAAGCAGTACGTTGTTTGGATGAAGGCATTATCCGCAGCCCTCGCGACGGTGATATCGGTGCTATTTTTGGCATAGGTTTTCCGCCATTTTTAGGTGGTCCGTTCCGTTATATGGATCAAATTGGCCTTGCTAAGCTGGTGGAAATGATGAATCAGCACGCTGAAAAATATGGGGATAGATTTGCTCCGTGTGATGGTTTGCTGACTCGGGCTGGGTTGGATCAAGCTTTCTATTAATTAGTAAAGTGATCATAAGTGAGGTGTAAAACCTCACTTTTTGCATTGATGAGTATAAAAATATCTGTGCTAGGATTAGGTTCAGTAAGTATAACTAATGATTAAAGAAGGACTTATCATGGATGCTCTTGAATTATTGCTTAACCGACGTTCGATGGCTAAGTTGTCAGCACCAGCTCCGGAAGGTAAAGCTTTAGAAAATATTATCAGAGCTGGTTTACGTGCCCCTGATCATGCGAACCTTACTCCATGGCGATTTGTCATATCCCAAGGAAGTGGTTTACATAAATTAGCAGACATATTGGCGGGTGCGGCTAAGTCCGACAACAGTGATGAAGCTCTAGTCGAAAAAATGAAGAATGCACCTTATCGGGCACCTATGGTCATTACTGTGATTGCTAAGGTTACTGAGCATGAAAAAGTTCCAGCTTTTGAACAACATTTATCTGCGGGCTGTGCTGTTCAGGCGATGCAAATGGCGGCGGTAGCCCAAGGCTTTCAGGGCATTTGGCGTTCCGGTAACTTGATGTTTCATCCTTACGTTAGGGAAGCATTCAATTTGCAAGGGGAGGATCATATCGTGGGATTCCTTTACCTTGGAACACCTGAAGGCACTTCAATGAAAGTACCTGAGAGAGAGTTAAGTAAGTTCATCGAATTTATGTAGCGACGAAAAAAGGGGCCATTCGGCCCTTTTTTACTGAATGTGATAAGCGATAACGAAATCGATAAACAGACGCACTTTTTCAGGTAAGTGATCCTTATGGTTATAAAGCATGTAAATATCGCGAGGGTTGGCACTCCACTCACTCAATACTCTTACCAAGCTGCCATCTTCAATGAACTCTTTGAGCATAACATCCGGCATTAAAGTGATCCCTAACCCTTCAGAGCACGCACTACGTACTACGTTTAAGGTGTTCGCTTGAAAGCGTCCTTTATCTAGGTTAACGACGGTTTCACCTTCATGGTTGGTTAACTGCCATTTGATTAGAGGGTGACCTTTTAATAACGAATGATGACTTAATTCTTCAGCATGTTTTGGCGCTGGGTTCTTGGCTAAGTAACTGGGGCTTGCGACCAGAATATCTTTCACTTCACTGATTTTTCGGGCAATTAAACTTGAATCACGTTGTGGGCCAATTCTGAAGATGACGTCCCACTCGGTAGGGTCTAATTGGTCTGCTTGATTGCTTGTAGTGAGTTCAAGACTGATTTCCGGATACAGCTTCATGAATTCGTTGAACATCGGCATCATCAGGCGTTTAGTTAGGTTAGACGGCGATGAAATTTTCAATTTACCCGAAGCACCACGACATTCGTCCGTAATCTCTTCAGCCATTGAAGACAAGCGTTGTAGTAGCGGAGAACAATCGCTGAAAAAGCGTTCACCCGCTTCTGTCAGAGACAGTTTGCGTGCGTGGCGATTCAATAATCTTAAGTTAAGTGAATCTTCTAATGCTTGAATTCTTCGGGTTATGGTTGCAACAGGAATCATCGTTTTGCGAGAAGTCGCTGTATAGCTACCATTTTCGACAACAAGTCGAAAGAGATTGAGATCGTCTAATTTCATTTTTCCTGGCACATTGTGTTACAAAGTCACTAAATTATATGGATATCAGAAAGTAAAGGTTGCGTCATGTCAACTTGTTTGACGATTTACCTCATTGCAGCTCAGTATCTTAAGAAGTAGAACGAATATGCGTACATATAGTATGCAATAAGGTGAAAAAACGGAATATTTGTATAAATAGCAATTACTGACTATTTTTTAATTAATAAATAAACCCGCCTTGAACAGAATGTCATCGCGAGTGACCATCACATAGTGAGGTTAGGCTATGTACAAAACTCATGTCAGAGTGAAACCAAAATCAATGCCTGAATTGATGCATAGAAAATTAATTATGTTGGTTGATGATGACCCCATTTTTCGCAGACTGACTCGTGGTTACCTAGCGGCTCAGGGCTATGATGTTCTCGAAGCTGAAAATGGGCTAGATGGACTCAAGAAGTTACGTTCATCAGAACCAGATTTAGTCGTGTGCGATTTATCCATGCCAGTATTGGATGGGATAGAGTTTGTGGAGGAGGTAAGTCTTGAATACCCTTCTTTACCGATGATCGTAGTGTCTGCAACCGATGAGATGGCTGATGTCGCCAAAGCGCTTAGGTTTGGTATTAAAGACTTTTTAGCAAAACCAATTGGTAACCATGAACATTTAGGTTGCGCTATTGAGAGTACTTTAGAAGATTCTTCCAATCATATTGCTGATCAGCGTGATTTCTCGAGTCAATGGTTCCGAGTCGATGGTGGCGGAGATGTGCCAGAAGAACAAGAATTGCATTGGCATCTGAACTTCTTAAGCAGTAACCCGAATGCTGCAAGAGATTTGCTGCACGCTTTGTTACCAGACAATGACACTTCTCAGGGAGTGTGGCGATGCAGTTATCGTCTACTGCAATCGACAGAGACCATGCCGTTAGTTTTTGACTACGCTTGGTTGATGAATGGTCAGTTTGCGTTTTATTTGGTGGACTCAGCAAGTCAAAATCAAGATAACGTTGCCAGTACATTGTTAGTCAGAGCGTTATTCCATGATTACTTACGGAATTTGCGCAACTTCAGTGCGGATTTAAAAGATCTCGCTGACATTCTGGAAAAAGGTATTGAGTGTTCCCCATGCGCAAAACCGGTATCGGCATTGTTTGGGGTCGCAGATTTAACTGACGGAACGTTATCGATACTCCCCGCAGGTCTAGATAGCCAGTGGGCGAACGGTTATATGACTCAACATATAGCAGCAGGAGATAATTTGGGAGAAAATTGTCTGAAAAACTTTATTACTAAAGATTTACTCATTCACGGTGGATGTCAGTTATCTTTGGGGAAATTAGGCTCTAGCAGTTTTACGCTTGATATCATGCGAGCGGCTACCTCTTAAAATTAAATGATCCAAGTCTAGCAAGGAGTGACTAATAACCTTACAATCGCTCTGTGTTTATGATGCATTGTTTGCGGTATAGTCTGCGCTGAAAACAATGATGTATCATTCTGTTTACGACTTGATAACGTGAATGGAGTGGTGGAAAACAGTGAGTGAGAAAGAGAAGTACCGATGGCAGACGAAAATTTTAAAGAACCGTATAACGGTTTGTACTTTTTAGGTTTTATTGCAGCCCTATTAATCCCAACACTACCAGCTACGCTAACTTGGATTCGCGTATTTAGCGGTTACGAGGGTTTCTAACGTTACCGAGGTTCACCATCAGTATTCGCCGTTTTACCTATAATATTGTTGGTGTCGTAAGTGTATGCCTAGGTGTACTGGGCATCATTCTTCCTTTATTACCAACCACTCCTTTTATACTTCTTGCAAGCGCCTGCTTTGTAAGGGGTAGCCCTAGATTTCACATTTGGTTGCATCATCACTCCCTATTCGGCCCCATTCTTGAAAATTGGCAACAGAACAGAGCGGTGACTAAACAAGTTAAGCGTCGTGGGACTGTATTTATTCTTTTCAGCTTTAGCTTTTCAATTTGGTTTGTGCCTCATTTGTGGCTAAAACTTCTGTTGTTTGCTGGGCTTGTGGTGTTGATCACCTGCTTTCTGCGTTTACCAACTCACGAGCCGGTTGCGAATCGGCAAGAAAATCACTAGCATTAGCGGGAAGTGTGCCCACTCTTCGAGTGGGCGTTTGTTTTTTCGGCGCAGAAAAATATGCGTATGGGTGTGCCGGAATATTAATAACAGTACATGCATGTTGTACTGAACGAACAAAAGTTAATTTAGTTATGACAACCGAAACTCTTTCACTGATCAAATCAAGCATCAAATCAATCCAAGATTATCCGAAGCCAGGCATTCTGTTTCGTGATGTAACCAGTCTTATGGAAGATGCGAAAGCTTACCAAGCAACAATTCAATTGTTAGTTGATAAGTATAAGGATATGGGATTTACCAAGGTTGTAGGGACAGAAGCCCGCGGGTTCTTATTTGGGGCTCCACTAGCATTAGAATTAGGCGTAGGTTTTGTTCCTGTGCGTAAGCCAGGCAAACTACCTCGCAAAACAATTTCTCAATCATACGAATTGGAGTACGGCACTGACGTACTAGAAATCCATGTAGATGCCATCGTATCTGGCGACAAAGTGCTTGTTGTGGATGATCTACTCGCAACGGGCGGAACGATAGAAGCGACGACTAAGCTTATCCGCGAGTTAGGCGGAGAAGTTGAGCATGCCGCATTTGTTATCAACCTACCAGAAATCGGTGGTGATAAGCGCTTAGAAGGTTTAGGCTTGAACGTTTACAGCATTTGTGAATTCGAAGGCCACTAATTTAGCGATTCAACAGACTAAATTGGTATTAAACATCTACAACGGAAGGTTTCATGAGTTATCTTGCCTTAGCGCGTAAATGGCGTCCTACCCGATTTAAAGAAGTGGTAGGGCAAGCCCATGTATTAACAGCTTTAGAAAATGCTTTGGCTCACAATCAACTACACCATGCGTATCTTTTTAGTGGTACGCGTGGCGTAGGTAAAACGACGATTGGTCGACTGTTTGCTAAGGGCCTCAATTGTGAAACAGGTGTCACTTCTATTCCCTGTGGTGAATGTGCAACCTGTAAGGAAATTGATCAGGGGCGTTTCGTTGATCTGCTGGAAATCGATGCAGCATCAAGAACCAAAGTTGAAGATACTCGTGAACTTCTCGATAACGTGCAGTACAAACCTGCACGTGGTCGCTTTAAAGTCTACCTGATAGACGAAGTTCACATGCTTTCGCGTCATAGTTTCAACGCGTTATTAAAAACGCTTGAAGAGCCGCCTGAGTATGTGAAGTTCCTGCTTGCGACAACCGATCCGCAAAAACTGCCGATGACGATTTTATCTCGTTGTCTGCAATTTAATTTAAAGCCAATCAGTATCGAAAATATTCATCAGCAACTGGAACATGTGCTTGGTGAAGAAAATATCGTATTTGAAAACAAAGCGTTGAACCTAATTGCTCATGCGGCTGATGGCAGTATGCGTGATGCATTGAGTTTGACAGACCAAGCGATTGCGCTTGGGAATAGCAACGTCAGCAACGACATCGTTTCCCACATGTTGGGTACGCTGGATACCGACCAAGCATTGCACTTGCTACAGGCGATCAGTTCCAAGCAACCGCAAACAGTGATGGATTCGATTGAAACTTTCGCTCAAAACGGTGTGGAATGGGATGGTTTGCTTCAGCAACTTGCAACTCAGCTTCACCGTGTGGCGATGTTTCAGGCTCTGCCTGGCAGCTTAGATAAATCTCTGCCTGATGCGGATAAAATTCAGTTGCTCGCTCAGACGCTTTCTCCTCAGGACGTTCAGCTTTACTATCAAATTGCCCTAAAGGGACGAGACGATTTGGCGAATTCTCCTACCGGTCGCATCGGTATGGAAATGATCACGCTGCGAATGATGGCATTCCGCCCATCTCAGGTATCATTGACTTCGGCTATTTCTACTCAGGCTCAATCGCATGCAGAAGTGGCACCACAAGTGAGTAATCCGCAGCCAGCTGATGTTCAGCCAGCAGTATCTCACTCTGCGACGTCTCAAGTACCGCTTCAGTCGCAAGATCCAGCCCAAGTCGCACCTGTTCAGAGTCAACAGATTGAGAAAACTGCGCCATCAGTTACGCAATCAGATTCAATGAGCGCTCAACAACCCGTGCATCAACCTGCTCCGGAGTCTCAGCCACAAGTAGTTGAGCCTCAACAACCAGAGCGTAAATCATCGCCGTTAACTGGTTTAAGACATCAACTTCGCTCTCAGCGTCAAGGATTGAACCAACAGGGGAATGATTCAAAAAAGCCTGAAGCGGCATCAGCAAAACCAGCATCAGTATTAGAGCGTGTTGCACAACGCGCACAAAATGCGACGCCGGTGTCGCCATCATCTTCACCATCAGAAGATCCAGCAGAGCAAGAGGTTTATCAATGGCGTCCTACTCAGCCAGTCGTTGAGTCGGAAGTGAAGAATGAACTAACGCCTACCCAGCTTAAGAAATCTCTGGAACATGAAAAAACACCGGAGATGACCAACAAATTAATTGAAGAAGCGTGTGCTCAAAGTGAATGGGCAACGCTAATTCAGAGCCTACAAACGGCAAAATTAGTGGAACAATTGGCGTTAAACTCCGTCTATAAGAAAGACGGGAACGTAATTGAGTTATTGTTACGACCATCGCATGCCCATCTCAATACAGATAAGGCGCAAAGTGAGTTGTTGCAGGCAATTAATGAGCACTTAAACCAAGAATGCGTGCTTTCTGTGGCAATGGGTGAAGATGGCGAAACTCCGCTAGAATTAAGAGAAAGACTCTATCAGGAGAAACTTTCTCAGGCGATGGCGAATCTGTCATCCGATCCTAATGTGCAATTTATTGAACGTCGCTTCAGTGCAGAGCTCGATACTGATAGCGTTAGGCCAATTTAGAACCGATAAGGGTGGGGTTGAGATTGTCACAATTCATCCCCATCATATGTGAAACAATCAAAGATAAACCAGAGAGATAAAGATGTTTGGTAAAGGCGGAATGGGCAACTTGATGAAGCAAGCCCAACAAATGCAAGATCGCATGGCTAAAATGCAAGAAGAAATCGCAAACATGGAAATCACCGGAGAATCTGGTGCTGGTCTAGTAAAAGTTACTATCACTGGTAGCCACAGCGTTCGTCGTGTTGATATCGATGAAAGCTTGATGGAAGATGATAAAGAGATGCTAGAAGATTTGATCGCAGCAGCGTTCAACGATGCATCTCGTCGTATTGAAGAAGCTTCAAAAGAAAAAATGGCATCAGTCACTGGCGGTATGCAACTACCACCAGGCATGAAAATGCCTTTCTAAATTAGTGGGTGATTAATGCGTACCAGTCATATGCTGGAGCATTTGATGGAGGCCTTACGTTGTCTGCCTGGGGTTGGCCCCAAGTCGGCTCAGCGTATGGCCTTTCATTTGTTACAGCGCGACAGAAAAGGCGGTTTACTTCTCGCTGAAGCTTTAAGCCAGGCAATGGTTGATATTGGCCACTGTAGTGAGTGTCGTACATTCACCGAAGAAGAAACTTGCCATATCTGTAACAACCCTAAACGCCAAGAAAATGGTCAGATTTGTGTGGTAGAAAGCCCAGCTGATATTGCTGCGCTAGAAGCGACAGGACAGTTTTCCGGTCGTTATTTCGTACTGATGGGACATTTATCACCGCTTGATGGTATTGGGCCAAGTGATATCGGTTTAGATGTGCTGGATTACCGGTTACAAAAAGGGGATGTGGCTGAAGTTATTTTAGCGACAAACCCGACGGTAGAAGGTGAAGCGACAGCGCATTACATTGCTGAACTGTGTCGAGAACATCAGGTGTCAGCAAGCCGTATCGCTCACGGTGTCCCTGTCGGCGGTGAGCTGGAACTAGTGGATGGCACGACGTTGTCTCATTCACTGCTTGGGCGACAAAAACTCTCTTAACACATGAATACAAGAAATTAAGCCGCAGCATGATGTTGCGGCTTTTTATTATCCAAAATCTTGTTTAACTTTGCGTTTCATTTGGTGCTACAGCCTTATATAGCACCGCACCAATAATGCCACCGACAATCGGTGCTACCCAGAATAGCCATAGCTGTGAAACAGCCCAATCGCCGACATAGATTGCCACACCCGTGCTTCGCGCTGGGTTCACTGAAGTGTTGGTGACAGGAATACTGATCAGATGAATAAGAGTTAAACACAGACCTATAGCCAAAGGTGCAAATCCTTGAGGTGCTCGTTTATCTGTTGCACCCATAATTACAAACAGGAAGATCATCGTCATGACTACTTCGGTTACCAAAGCGGCAGTGAATGAATAGCCACCAGGAGAGTGTTCGCCATAACCATTGCTCGCGAAACCAGAAGTTACTGCATCAAAGCCCGGCTGACCGGAAGCAATGACGTATAACACGCCACCAGCAAGTGCGCCGCCGATTACTTGAGCGATGATGTAAGGCACCAAATCCTTGCTTTCAAATCGTCCTCCCGCCCAAAGGCCGAAAGATACTGCTGGATTTAAGTGGCAACCGGAGATATGTCCTATTGCAAATGCCATTGTCACAACGGTTAAACCAAAAGCGAGTGAAACCCCAAGCAGGCCTATCCCAACATCAGGGAAAGCCGCCGCCAATACGGCACTACCACAGCCACCAAGAACTAACCAAAAAGTGCCGATGAGCTCAGCGATATATTTATTCATACTAACTTACCTATATGGAACGATGTACATATCAAAAAGGTAAGCGTAGCCGAAAAAATAATTTGTAAGTTAGCACGGTGGAAATAAAGTGTTCTAAAAGTGAAATTTGAACGGAATTTAACCTAAAAGGTTAGGGGGTTAGAGTGATTTGTTCTAACTCTACTAAATTGTCTAATGCTTTCTGGTTAGTATCGCCACAAACAACAGGGCAGGCTTTAAAATCGTGACAAACTTTAGGACGCTCAGGTTTGCCAAATAACTTGCACAGGTTGGCTTCGTTAAGCTGTATGCAACGGACACCAGCAGGCTTGCCTTGAGGCATTCCAGGAATAGGAGAAGAAATACTTGGAGCGATACAGCATGCCCCACAACCTAATCTACAATCCATTACAACCCACCAATTAACAAAACAGAGAAAGCACAAAATTAAGGGCGGTGATCCTAACAGAATTCCAAACAAAGAGTAGGGGGGCTGGCGGATTTTTATCCTTGAATTTTGTATGGTGGGACGGTATAACAACGCCCCTCAGTGAACAACAGTAAGTACTCAGCGATGACAGCACCATTTTGGCAAACCAAATCTTTAGAACAAATGACCGAAGTAGAGTGGGAATCTCTATGTGATGGTTGTGGAAAATGCTGTTTACATAAGCTGATGGACGAGGACAGCGACGAAGTCTACTACACCAACGTAGCGTGCAGTTGGCTAAACAGTAAAACCTGTTCTTGCAAAGACTATCCTAATCGTTTCGAATCTGGTGAAGAGTGTTTGAAGCTGACACGAGATAAGATCGACGAGTTTCACTGGCTACCGGAAACTTGTGCATATCGCCTACTGGCTCAAGGTGAATCTATCCCTCAATGGCACCCATTGCTCACAGGTTCAAAAGCCGCAATGCACGCTGCAGGCGAGAGTGTCAGAAATAAAGTCGTGTATGAAATCGATGTGGTGGATTGGGAAGATCACATTTTGAATCACCCTTCGCGACAGTAGGCGTATCAAGGCGCGATAAGGGTTTAATCAATACCTTATCGCCATAAATCGCCTCAAAACGCACATCTTACTATTCTCTGCCGCCACTTTGTTGCCATTTTATGGCGGCCGAAATTAAATTGAATTTAACGGATTCTTTTCAATGGATTGGTCACGACGCCATCGGTATTTTCAACTCGTCTCCTGACACTCAGCGAACGTTTTGCAAGAAATGTGGTTCTCCTCTTCAGTGGCATAAATCTGGTGATAGTTTTAATGAAAGCAAAAGTTCTTTCAGTCTAGGACTACTTGATACCCCCTTTATTCCAAATGAGGAATTAAACTTCTTCACCGAACAAAAAGCTAAATGGTATCTGGTTGGTACATGATTTAGTGGCGATTCAGTATGCTTTTTAAGCACTTACTGAGTGTTGTAGCCTAAACTTATCAATATGAGAGGTCACTAGCACGTCATTGGAGACAATTCATGTATTCTTAGTTGAAACTAACAAGAGGCTTCTATCAATGTCACAAAAATCCAAGCTTCAGAGTGAAGACAAACTGGTTAAGAAGGCACTCGAGATCGGCGAGAAGATGGCAAAGCTGCAAGGTTTCGACCTTCCTCAGTCACCACAACCTGTAAGAGTAAAAGCGGTTTACCTATTTTTGGTTGATGCCAAACAGATCACGCCACTACCTGACAGCAAGCTCGACGGTGCAAACATCAAGCACAGACTGGCACTTTGGATGCATAATGCATTGCCAGACAACGACCCTCTAAAATAAAAATTAAGTTGTCCCATTAAGTGCTGAAACAGTCGCTTAATAGACATAAATAAAAGTTACACCCAACAAATATTGTGTGTAACTTTAACTTACTTTTCCATCCTCTATGTACCAATGGCTTTCAAGGGGTATCTGTGTATAGCATTACAGCGCGCCTAGGTTTTTCGGTATGGTTGATTTGCAACAATCAATATTGCTAAAGGTAAGCCTCGAGAAGCGATACAATGCTTGTGTTGCAAGCTCGCAACATGGAATATTCATTCACAGAAACTTTAAAGTAACCATACATGTCTAAAGATTTTGATTTCACTACAGAATACACGCTCGATAAGCCTTTCTTCGCAGAGTGTTATGATCAAACTAGTCAGCCAGCTAAGTTTCCACAAGCGTATCTGAAAGGGGTGTTCCTTCTTATTTTTGGCGTGATTCTATTAGAGTTTGAGCTGCTACCTAACGGTTATGTCGGTTGGTTCTTTATCGTATTGAGTGTTATTGAAGCGTTCAGTGTTTACTGCAAGCGAACTTGGTGGTTATGGCGACAAACCATTAGCTCAAGCCGTGGTAATAAAGTGGTGTTTCAAGTTAACGCGAACGGTGTGAACTACAAAAGCGGTAGAATTGACCGCGGCATCGCTTGGAGTGAAATTGATCAACTTGAACAAACTGATTTAGGGTTTATCCTTCATCTAGGTAAGCAACGTCAATATGTCAGCAAATCTTGCTTAACGGAAGAAGTCATCGCATTCATGATTGAACAGCACGCAGCATCAAAAACGAATTGACGTTATTGTGGCTTGTTATAAGTAAGTCCTAGTGTCCAAGTCCTCAACAAACAAAAGGTGAATCGATTGTCAGATAATGAGACCTGTATGTATCATTCTGCATGAATAAATCATTGAGCAGCGACGGTTTTGATGTAGTCACTTGGTGTTAGTCCAAATTTGCCTTTAAAGCGTTGGCTAAATCGTCCTTCGGATTGATAGCCACATGAAAGAGCCAGCATTGCGACGTTATTGTGACCTTTTTGCATTAAGTTTAACGCATGATTTAATCGGACTTCTGCTAGCACTTCTCTATACTGCGTGTCTTCTTTCTTAAGTTTTCTAATCATTGTTGAACGGCTTATAGCAAAGTGCTGCGCAACCGTGTCTAAAGAGTGCTCCTCACTTGGATTTTTCGCCAGATAGCGGCTTAATTTCTGACTAAATTTAGTATTGTTATCAGTAAACAGACAATGTAATACGCCACGTTCTGCCAGCTGTTGATAAAGCCCCTGTACCCAATAATATTGTGTCTCCTGACTCATACTTTGTTGGTTGAATGAGAAAAGTGCGTTAAGGGTAATTTGTAATGCGTCACTAACTTCTAGTATGGGAGTCTGTTCTGTACCACCGTTACTTTTACTTAGTTCAATTATTGAGTCATTCGGTAAGCCATAGAAACTGAACACTCTGGAACGAAAATTTCCCTTTTGTGGTAGGTTCTCAAAACTCAATGACTCGGAAGCCTCGCATAACAACAATTCAGAATGGGAAACATCTATAGTAGATTCCCTCCAAAATAGACGTTTACTGCCAGTCATAATTTGAATAATGCTTGGGGAATGAAGCCGTACGTTCCTGAGCTTCTGAAGCTGCTCTGCTCGGAATATCGTAACTTGATATTGTTGGTTCATCATTCCCCTCATTGTTATCTTGGTTTAACGTGTATAAGTAGCGGTTAACTTGGCTTTGTCTAAAGCGATACTGTTCAGCGTAAATCCGACCACAGCCGCTGGAGTATTTTCGTTAAGTTCTAGTTTTTCTGTAGGCAATGCCCATACAGTAAACTGGTAACGGTGCATACCATGCCCTTTAGGAGGACAGGCACCACCAAAGCCAGCGGTACCATAATCTATACGAGACTCGATGCCACCCAGATGTTTAATGTTTACGCCTCGTGGTAGTTCGTTGACAGAAGTTGGAATGTTGAATGCGATCCAGTGCCAAAATCCACTGTCTGTGGGTGCATCGGGGTCATAAACTGTGATTGCAAAGCTCTTAGTACCTAATGGCGCGTCTTTCCAGGTTAGTTGAGGTGACTGGTTATCACCGCTACAACCCCAGTTATTATATTCAAAGGTCTTAGCCATAGGATAACCTTCTTGAATATCACGACTATTTAATTCAAATGCTTGCGCTGAGCCCAAAGCTGTCAAGCTTAGTGTCAATATCGACGTACTGATTACTTTCATTGAAGTATTCCTTTTCTTGAGTTAGGGGCTAATTATATGCCTCTTACCAAGAGTCGGTTGTTCAATAAGTCTCACAAGATGCTTGGGGTGATGGTTTTTTGATACTTATTGTTTTCAGTAAACAGTTTATACGAATGGTCGTTTGATAGATATTGCTGCATTACATCGCACAAGAGTGTGCAGTAATGAATCAGTGCGTTCTGTCCGCCCCATTCCAATTCTAAGTGATAGTGTCGTTGATATTTCGTGGCTACATTTTCCCTACTTTTTGTTATATGAAAAAATGCATTTTGCTATTTGGCTTTAAATCAATATCTGCGACATTAATGAGTACAGGTATTGGTATAGGGGTGTCTTGTCCTGAAATGTGTTTATACATTTAGCGAAGGCTTTGCTATACAAAAAGTCATCCAATATTGCTTTACTTAGGGCGAGAGCGTAACTTGAAAATGCCCATCAATGTGTCAGCGATATCTCGGTTGACACAGTTATCCCCCAAAGCGTCTCAGCCTAAGAATTAGGACACACTTCTTTTGTCATTAATCTGCCTATTAATCTAATCGAAAGTTATCCTCTTGATTTGGCGCAGAATCTGTCATAGACAATGCACGGTTAGAAATACTGTTATGTTACTATCGAGAGAATTTCTCCGACTAGAAAGGAGTAGGTATGGTTGTACTCAGGGAAATGCGGGAAGAAGAATATCCGGCTTATTGTCGGTATTTTATTGACGATTATAGTCAAGAAATAGCCAAGAACTATGGTCATTCTATTGAGCTAGCAACTGAGTTGGCAAAAAAAGAACTGCATCGTTGCTTTCCAAGTGGGTTAGAAGGAAGTGAACATTCGTTGTTATGCGTTGATGTTGAGATTGAAGGACAATTAACTCGTGTGGGGTATTTGTGGCATTCGATAAATGCTACAGACAAATCGACTTTTATATATGATTTCTTTGTGTCAGGCGAATACCGTGGTTTGGGCTATGGTACTAAGGCAATCAGTGCATTAGAAAAACAGTTGCAACAAGTTGGCGTTAACCAAATAAAGTTAAGAGTAGCTTATCAAAATAAGCGAGCGCTTAAACTGTATCAAGAAGTAGGGTTTGTTATTAGTGGTTTTAATATGTCCAAGAACATTGAATCGTTTTGTCAAACAAGCCCCAAAGGTTTTAAAACCGGGGAGCGGGAACTTAGCTAACAAATATCTGCCCCCCTTTGTGCGTTTCGTAAAAAAGTTTCAGTTAATAGTTGGCTGAATTTTGACCAAATAAAGCTAATCTGACACCAAAATACACAAAGTAAGAAAAATGAGCATTATTGAACGGTTCTTGCTTCAAATGAATAGACGATGTTCCTTTTAATAGGAGGTAAATCTAACCTGAGATACTGACATTCTGATTTTTAGGAAGATATTAACTCTGCGCTGATAAATTGGTGATGCTTTTTGTTATGATGCAACTTGTTTTATATGAACTGTTGCATGGTGACTGTTTTTAAGAGGCTTTTTGTGGCAACTGATATTTACCCAAAGGGGAAAAACGGAGAAATCCTTGTGCCTAATCGCGTTGTTGGTCGCCTTCCTCAACAGAATACGTATAAAGAGCATCCTAGTTATCAAAAGGATCTCGAAACACTAAAGAGAATTGATCAACGAAAGCAGAGCTCGCCAAAAGAGATGGTACAAAACGCCAGTAGTAAGCAGATTTTGAAGTCTCAATTATTCACAAGGGATCGAAGTTTGCTCAATGACATTGCGTTAGGCCGTGACAAACCGCTTTTGTTGAATGCTAATAGTTTTGAGGTAATGAAAATTCAGCAGGCATTGAAAGAGGTGAACTTGTACCAAGGGGGATCTCATGGGGATTTTAATCGCCAAACTGAGTCGTCCGTTAAAAAGTTCCAGCAGCGATATGACCCTACACATAACATTCATGCCCAATATGCTCTGAAAGGGGCGAGCGGTGTCGTTGACAATAATACGGTGCTCGCGTTGGATGAAGCGATTATCGAGCAATGGGATGGGGCTTTTTCTCTTGGTTGGATGCAATCGCCTGTGACGCAGTCACAAGCGGCGTTGTGGGCGAGTTTGTTTACGGATGAAACCCAAGAAGAGCAAAAGCAATATATCAAGCAATGTAATGCTCATCTTAATGAGCCTGTTCGCCAGGGTGAGATTGTTTTGTTACCCACAACGAAACCAGAAACACCAGAAGAGCAGAGTTTGTTCGATGAATGGTTAGAAGAAGCTAAGATCGCCAGTGAAGAATTAGGTAAGCTTCTGGATGACGAAGTTGCAACGCTTAATCGTCATTTTGAACTCTTTTCCCATCAGCTAGATGAAAGGATCCGTAAAGATGGTTTACCAACAGATTATTATGCACAAGTGGCTACGGGCGTAGGGGCGACGTCTGCGCTTGTCGAACAAAACTTAAAGAATATTCAAAATGTTTTGTTAGAGATAAACGATTTATACGCCTCTCAAGTGGCTATGGCGAGCCGTACCGGAGGAATAAACTATGGAACGTTTGTAGCAGACCGTGCGGAGATGTTTAAAAAGCTCGATGGCTCATTTGCAATGCTGTCTAAACGCAGTGTGCAACTTCCGGTCTACACGCAAATAAAGCGTAATCTCAAACTCTCCACTAAGTCTGTAATTCACAATGCTGATGAAATCTTAAAAACGGGTTTTGTTAAAAATCTTGGTAAACGCATTGGCAATATGGCGATAGGTATCTCTGCGGCTAGAGGCTTGGGGTATGTCGGCTTAGTGCTCGGTGCTGCCAGTGGCATAAGTAATATTTATGAAGCGTGCAAAGCCGATAACACGGGAGATTGTGGTGAGACGACTAGCCGTGAAGTGTTGGGCTTTATTGGCGGTGTTGTAGGCGGCGCTAAAGGTGGGGCTGTTGGTGCTGGTGTCGCAGTGTCAGTTATTTCAGGCATTGCTTTAATTATTGGCGTAACTGTATTGGTTCCGGTTCTTGCGATTGCAGCAATTGGTGGTGCGGTTGCAGGTGGTCTTGTCGGTAGTGTGGCTGGTTCTACTGCTAGTAAATGGTTTGTAGATGAAATGTATGCTTGGGGGGCTTAATTATGATTAAGGATATAGCATTTTTCTTCTTTTATTATGCCACTGCTTGGGCTATTCCTATTGTAATAATGATTTCAGTTGTTTCCCTAGGGAGCTTTAAATACATTATTTTCATAGATAAGCAGCTAGCTAAAGATCTGAATAAGTATTACGACCATAACGGTTATATGCGACCGAAGTATCAAGCATCTTGGGATGTTGGAAGTCGGTTTATTAATTACTGTATTGCTTATCCTTTTATTCGACATCGTGAGCAAACTGATTCTAAAAAGTTTAAAGCATTTATGTGGGTGAATGCGTTAGGTATGTGGAGTTACATTTTCTCTTTTATGTTAATGGTGATCGGTAAGCATTTAATTTAAATGTTCTGTAGTAGTTGGGCATAAAAAGCCCCAGTAATTGGAATCTCCAACTATTGGGATCACTTCAACGGTGGTACAGCTATGACTTCCGGAGTGTTACTTGTTCTCGGTATTGTTGGTGTAACTTCAGCCCCTGTACTTGCAATTGCAGCGATAGGTTCTTTTGTTGTCGGTGGAGCTATAGGGGGGATTACTGGTTCTGTATCCGGTAAAGCAATCGGTGATTTTGCATATGAGTGGGTAGCAGAATGATAGACTTTTTGGACGCTTTATTATTTTTTTCTCGAAAAATCATAGCTATTTATGCCATAGTTTGGTCCTTTCCATCCGTGCTTGTATTGCCTGTGATTTCACTAGGTAGTTTTAAGCACATCATTTTCATAGATAAGCAGTTAGCTAAAGATCTGAATAAGTATTACGATCATAACGGTTATATGCGACCGAAGTATCAAGCATCTTGGGATGTCGGAAGTCGATTTATTGATTACTGTATTGCTTATCCTTTTATTCGGCACCGTCAGCAAACGAACTCTAAGAAATTCAAGGCCTTTATGTGGTGGAATGCTTTGGGTTTTTGGAGTTGGATATTGGTTTTCTTTCTGGCTTTTCTTGAGAAAGGTTTAGGTATTTCATTCTGATTGAACATAACAACATTTAGTACGCACTTAACCTTTTTGCTAGTGCGATTTTACTCATCGCACTAGCTCTTCAAAATTAACTTCGCCATATCTGTAGTAATTGATGGTTTTCTTATTTAAAAAAAGTGCTGGCACATTTCTGTCCAGAAGTTTGTTAAGTGAGATAGGCTTGCACGACCCAAAAGAGCAACGATAGATAAGGACCACCCTGGCCGAGGCTAGTTAGGTTTATGGAGAGAGTATTATGGGGTTCCAAATAACTAGACTAACAGAAGCAGGAGGCTGCCGACGGTTGCCGCAGCGGAAAGGTATTGCCCTGCGGAATAAGAAGAGTCGTCTTTTTCTTCAATTTTATCTGGGTGATCCATGCCTAACGCGCCATAAGTAAACGATTCTACTTTCTTACTCATTGGCTTATCGTCTTCAGGCATTTTTCCGCTTTTATCTATTTCTTGTAGCGCTGCTAATAAAGCTTTTCCTTCATCAGAAAGCGTGACTTTATTCTGCTCCACTTTCAGTGGCTGTGCTTGAGATGCTGGCTCAGCGTTTGTGGATGCTTGAAGGTTAACCTTTTGGGTAGCATTCAGCGAGTTTGCTGATCCTGCGCCGACTGGGTTCATATTTCTCTCCTAAATCCTTCGTCAATAACTATATCGACAGGCTTTGGTAAAACTTGTGTCATTTTTTACACAATTTTTAAAAGCAATTAATATGCCTGATTTTAGTTTTGACCAAGGACAGGAGTGGTTTACTGCTTTTTGTAGACTCGAATCATGAAGTCAGCTTCACATTGTACGCTAGCAGCATTTTTCAGTTCATGTTTGTAGGCTTCACTGGCACGCCAGGCAAAAGGTGTCATTTGCAGTAAATCAAACGCTTCCTCGCCACTTAACGTCATCATGTAGTTGACCTTTTCTTCATGGGCTACCGTGAAATTTTCAATTTGCTCTGGCTGCTCTTCATGCAAACGTACGTCTTGGTAAATGTGTTGCTTGAATTCATACAAATGTCGAGCCGCCGGAGTCACAGTCACTACAATACCGCCAGATTTGACACAGCGACTCAACTCTTCAGCTTTGCATGGTGCGTAGATACGAAGGATGGCATCGAGGCTATCATCGGCAAAGGGCAGTCGGTGGCTTGATGCAACCGTGAAATCACAGTTCGGGTAACGTTTGGCCGCGTATCGAATGGCCACTTTGGATATATCTAAGCCAAATGTTTGGGCTTTTGAGGATTGCTCCTTCAATGCATCCGCAATGTAGGTGGTGTAGTAGCCTTCACCGCAACCGATATCGAGTAGCTGGTGGCTACTATCTTCTAAGAACTGCTTACACAACTCAGCGACTTTCTTACGCATAGGGTTGTAGTGACCGCCATCAAGAAAGCGGCGTCTTGCTTGCATCATCTCTTTATTGTCACCGGGATCTTTTGAGCGTTTATGGTGAGCGGGCATCAAATTGACGTAGCCTTCTTTAGCCATATCAAACTGATGATTATTGGCGCAAGAGTAAGTTCGTTGATTAAGAGATAAAGATTGCTGGCAAAGCGGACACTGGTAAGCCATGGTGTTCTCAAGGTAGTAAATGGAAGCGTAAGTGTAGCGGTTACTCACCCAAATAAAAAGCAAGTTGCTCCATCGCTATTGAATGAGTTTTAGAAGAAAAGTTTTGCTTTTAGTGTGTTTTCGACATTAAGTAGACAATATTTTGTTTTCTGCCAATTTGTTGACATTAGTCCTTTTATTACAATGGCTTATATTTCTGCTGTTTTGGATATTTTTGGTGGATAGGCTGTAGCAATGAGGTTAGTATCTAGCCTGTTAAAAAACAATATTGAGAGCAGTGTAATAATGTCATTTTCGCTAAAGCAAAAATTAATTGGTGCGAGTTTAACAGCCGTTGTTGTTATGGCTGGAGCATTAACTTGGTTGTCTATAGACCGTATCTATGATCAGACGCAAAAGGCAATGTCAGAACGTGTTGAGTCTCTGACAACTGCGACTGCTAAAGGTATCTCGGATTGGGTTGCTGATAGAAAATCCATCACTTCTGCTTTCAAAGCATACGCAAATACTGCGGACCCAACACCTTTTTTACAACAAGGTCGAGTATCGGGTGGGTTTGATGAGCTGTATTACGGTACCACAGAAGGGGTGATGAATCGTTCGTATCCTGAGAGATACCAAGAAGGCTATGACCCACGTAAACGCCCTTGGTATATTGATGCATCGGCAGCTGGAAAAATGATCGTGACTACCGCTTATCAAGATGCGGTGACTAAGGCATTGCTAATCACGATTGCAGAGCCTGTCACAGTCAACGGACGTTTTTCCGGTGTTGTGGGTGCTGATGTATTGATTGAACAACTTGTGTCTGACGTGCTCTCCTCTGATGCTGGTGATAACGCTAGAACGATGCTTATTGATACCCAAGACGGAAATTGGCTGGCACATCCAAATAAAGATTTCACACTTAAACCAGTTTCTGCAGTGTCCAAAGCGCTAACTATCGATGCGATTACCAAAGCAGCCCAAGAAAAGACGTTCATTCCTGTTGAGTTTGGTGGCGTGCAGAAGTGGTACTACTTCAAGGCTGTACCAGGCACTCAATGGATCTTTGCGGTAGAGTTGGACAAAGATACGGAGCTTGCATCAACAGACTCATTGTTGTGGGGCTTAATTACAACTGCGATTGTGATTACGTTTTTAGTTTTACTTGCCGTGTCGTGGTTAGTTAACTTCCTGATTAGAGATCTTTCGCGTGTGAGTAAAGCGTTGGAAGAAATCGCTTCTGGCGACGCGGATTTGACTCAACGTCTGACAATCCATTCGGAAGATGAAGTGGGTAAACTGGCGAAAAGCTTCAACCAATTTGTCGGTAACATGCAGCAAATGGTGGCGAATTTAGGTCACGTTTCTGCTGAGCTTTTGCAGCAATCCGTCCATGCAGCGAAGCAATCAGACCAAAACAACATGCGCATTCAGCAGCAGCAAGATGAAATTAACATGGTTGCTACTGCAATCAACGAAATGTCGGCTGCTACGCACGAGATTGCGGGGAATGCTGAGCAGACGGCAGGCAACTCAAATGATGCGGTAGTCGCCTGTGATGCTGGTGCTAGTCAAGTATCTCAAACACAAGTTTCTATCGAAAATCTAGCGACCGAAGTGGAAGTGGCTACTGGTGTTATTAATGAGCTTGAAGGCCACAGTAACCAAATTAGTAATATCCTATCGACGATTCAGGGTATTGCAGAGCAGACAAACTTGCTGGCCCTTAACGCTGCAATTGAGGCTGCGCGAGCGGGTGAGCAGGGACGTGGATTTGCGGTGGTTGCTGATGAAGTACGAGTATTGAGCCAACGTACTTATGCATCGACAAAAGAGATTCAACAAATGATTGATACGTTGCAGAGCACAACAGGCAAAGCGGTATCGATCATGAATGACAGCCGTGAGCTTGCTTCTACCAGTGTGACTGATGCCATCAATGCATCTCAGTCGCTAGAGCAGATCAGAACAGTAGTATCAGCGATTAGTGATATGGCAACACATATTGCGACTGCGGCTGAAGAACAGGCATCGGTAACGTCGGAAATTACTCGTAATACACAAGGTATTCGTGATGTATCGAATGAGTTTTCGATTGAAGCGAAAGATGCAGCAGAGCAAGCTGCGAGACTTTCTTCACTGTCTCATGAGCTAGAATCAGAGATTCGTCGCTTTAAAGTTTAATCTTGTTTACCGCTGTCATTTAGATAGCTTCTTTAAATACAGAAATAAAAATCCGATAAACATGATTTATCGGATTTTTTCTTTTTCAGATCAAATCAACAAAGTTGAGATGATCAGTTTGCTGAAATGGTGGTCGTCAACAGGTGATGCTCACCCGGTTGCAACGTTTGACCTGCTGAAAGGCATGGTGCATGAATGGTCGATTCGATACAAAACATGGTTTTGTATCCGTCATCCATCATATCAGCCATTGCTGTAGCACCCTGTGACCAAGGGTTCCAAAGCACTGCTGAGTTGTGACCACTATTTTCGATGGTCAGTACACGTTTTAACACTGGATCTGTCACCGTGATTTTCGCTTCTGGTGTTGTATAGATGCGATCAATGGTATCCGTCAGTACCAGCGTTTCTTCACCTTGGCAAATCTTTGAATCTTGCAGTTTGTCGATATATTCAGCACCCATACCTGTGGTGGTAATTTGAGTGATATCGCCAACATTGAGATAAGTATGAAGTGCGCTTGAGAAAGTCCATGCTTTTTCATCAGTGTTGTTTACTTCCAATGAAACTTTCAGTTCATCGCCAATTTCCACATACAGGCGAGTTTTAAACTTGTAAGGCCAGATTGAAAGGGTTTCAGGTGATTCTTCAAGCTCAAGAACAACCAACACGCCTTGTTCACTTTCACGGTGTTCTGCTAATTTCCACTCGTTGGTACGCGCAAAGCCGTGTCCCGGCTCAGCAATTTTACCAAACCATGGCCAACAAACTGGGATACCACCACGCAGTGCGGATTTACCATTAAAAGGGGTGTTACTGCTCATCCAAATCAGGTCATCTTTGCCTGTTGGCTTGTACGAAACAACATGAGCGCCATGCAGAGCGATGCCAGCGGTTGCTTTTTCATGGATAACGCGAACGATCTTTACGTCATCTTTTTTAACGATAGTGACGTTATTGGATAAGTTTGTTAGGGCAGGTAGAGACTGTAGATCCATAAATTTCATTCCTTAGTTGGCTTCTGCTTCGTAGGCTGGAGATCCAACCGACAGAAACAAAAAAGGCGACTCATCGGCCGCCTTTTATCTTCTCAACGAATTTCTTCGCTAATTGCTACATTACTTAGAGATGTGAGCGATTAGGTCTAGAACTTTGTTTGAGTAACCGATTTCGTTGTCGTACCAAGATACAACTTTAACGAATTTGTCAGTTAGAGCGATACCAGCTTTAGCATCGAATACTGAAGTGCAAACTTCACCGATGAAG
>JBLXHN010000012.1:0-119184 GCA_048259585.1 Vibrio sp.
CCCCATTTTCATCGATGTTGAACGTGCCGTAATCACCCGCTTTATCAGTTTGCGCGGTGAACACCGCCTCACCCGCGTCATCATCACTGATGGTCAGTTTGCCAACCGTGGTTAACGCGATGTCTTCGGTCACGCTGCCGCTGTCACTGCCAACGATTTCTGGTGCGTCGTTGGTGCCGTTAATCGTCACCGTTATGCTGTGTTTGGTGCCATCGGCCGAGTACACATCGAACGTCTCGGTCAGTTTGTCACCGTCACCCAGCTCTTGCACCGCATCCAGATCGTTGTCCAGCTTGTAGCTCCATTGACCTTGTGCATCAATCGTGAACTCGCCGTACTGGCCGCCATTAGGCTCTTGCGCCTTGAAGGTTGCTTCACCCGCGTCATCGTCACTGATAGTCAAAGTACCGCTGGTACTTAACTTGGCATCTTCTTTCACCGTGCCGCTATCTTCACCACCAATTACAGCTTGATCGTTCACTGCATTTACCGTCACAGTCACTTTTGCACTGTCAAAACCGCCCTGGCCGTCACTCACTGTGTATTCGATGGTGGCTTCGCCGTTAAAGTTCTCAATAGGTTGGAAAACGACTTTTCCATCAACAATTGAAACGGTACCTTGCTCTGAAGGAACGGTAACGTTTGACAGTGTTAAGCTGTCGCCATTCGCGTCGGTGTCATTACTCAGCACGTCAATAGTAACAGTGGTATCTTCGTCAATGGTGATCAGATCGTCTTGAGCGATTGGCGCGGAATTTGTGGCCGTTTCGGTTTCGGTTTCGGTTTCGGTTTCGGTTTCGGTAAGGCTTGTGCGAGCGAGATTAATAAGTGTCAAACTCTGTGTTTGAGACAAACCAATAGACTCAAAACCTGAGGTAGAAAAACTGGTATTAGCAATAATTTCAATGCCGTCACGGTCTATACTTGGACTAGCCATTGGTGAAGAGCCTTGACTGCCACCTGCAGCAGGCGCTAATTCTTCATCGAGTTGGGTTGGATCTTGTCCTTCTTCTAATGCAGCTAATAGTTGTGCGACATCATCAGTAACATCTTGTAACTCATCATTTTGTCCAACAAGTTGAGTCGTCACGTCATCGAAATTGCTAGGGTCATCACCTCGTTGAATGACAACACTTCCTTCAGGTAATTTTTCCCCGATTGTTGCTATCTGTATATTGCCGTTTTTATCAATCACAATCATTTTATTTAGTTCTAAATTAGTGATTGAAAGAAAAGAAATATTGTCCATTTTAGCCTCAAAATACCAGGTAACTTAACTATCGAGCACAGCTCATTCGACAACTGCTACTTAACAATCGCAAGTAGGAAAATTCCCACAAAGATATCACTGAAGTTCATGAGGACAAAGAGTATTTTTGAACCAAAATAACAAAAAATTGACACTTATCGTTTTTATGACCATTTGATTAGTGAACCAACATCACGTTAATTTGAGGTGATACTCGCAAATATCTATTGATATTTATGAACTCGGTGGTACCGGACCATTCAATCAATATATAATTCTAAGTTGATCAGGCTGGCAAATATCATGCAAGAACAAAATACCATTCACAAATTTGTTTACATTTTAATCACACACAACTTTTCATCTCATTAATGAGACAACATTTACCTTAAACTTGCCGCGATTTATCTATATCAGTATCAATGAGGTTAATTTTGAAAGAGTTTCCAATTAAAGCTCTAATCTGTGCATGCGTGTTTTCTGGGTACGTTTCAGCACAAACTCTTGAGCAAGCGGTTTCTTTTACGCTCGCCTCTAACCCAGAACTTAAAAGCGCATTTAATCAATATAAGAGTCGTCTGTCTGATGCAAGTGCTTCTTCCGGTGCATACCTGCCTAAACTGGACCTAGATGCTGGAGTTGGCTACGAAGGTATAAATCCAGCGTCATCAACTGGAAGCCCTGATACAGAAATGACTCGTAAAGATGCGAAGTTAACGCTTAGTCAGTTGATATGGGATGGTTCAGCGACACTCAACGATATAGACAGAACCGCAGCAGAAGCCGAATCGGATCGCTACCAGTTATTGGCGGATGCTTCGAACAAAGCTTTAGAAGTCACTGATATTTATCTTGAAGCTACCAAGGCTTACGAGATTCTAGTGTTATCTGAAAGAAACCTAGCAACTCATAAAAAAATTTACAGTGACATTAAGAAACGCGCCGACTCAGGCGTCGGCTCAATTGCTGACGTCACTCAAGTTGAAGCGCGTATTGCCAAGGCAATGGGTAACTTACTTGCGGCACAGAATAACCTTTTTGACACTCATACTCAGTTTCGTCGTTTAGTTGGACAAGAGCCGTTGGCGCTTACTTTCCCAAGAGCAGATAGTGAAGCGATTCCGTACACTATCGATGACGCGTTAAACAAAGCATTCAAAGAGCACCCAGTGATTAAAGTCGCCCAAACCGATGTTGATGCAGCACGCTTTCAATATAAACAGTCTAAGGCACCGTATTACCCGACCGTATCCTTTGAAGCGACTCAAAGTTGGTATGATGACGCAGCAGGTAATGAAGGTAGTAACGACGAACTAACCGCAATGGTCCGCCTACGCTATAACTTGTTTAATGGTGGCAGTGACAGCGATCAAGCAGAGAGTGCGGCTTACCAACTCAATAAAGCAAAAGATTTAAGAGAAAACACTTTTCGATCTGTAGAAGAGGGGC
The DNA here is from genome assembly GCA_048259585.1 of Vibrio sp. GTDB lineage: Bacteria > Pseudomonadota > Gammaproteobacteria > Enterobacterales > Vibrionaceae > Vibrio. Next base: position 2,699 of record JBLXHN010000012.1, read on the forward strand.
TGCGTCTCTCCTGGAGTGCGTTAGATCTAACGTTACAACAGAAAGAATTCCTTTCCGATCACGTTGATTCAACAGCACAGACGGTTATGTCATACCGTAAGCAATACTTAATTGGTCAACGTACATTACTCGATCTGCTGAATACCGAAAATGAACTGTTCGAAGCCCGCAAAGATTATATTGACGCCAAATACGCAGAACAGTATGCGAAATATCGAGTATTGAATGCAACAGGAAACTTACTAGATGCCTTACGTGTTGATGTCGCGCAAGAATGGACAAAGAAGGTGGAGTACTAATATGAACCATTCATTCATTGTGCTAACAACACTATTCTGTATTTCAACATATACTCTAGCTAACGACAATGTTGTAAACGATGAGTTCAGTTACATCCCATTACCCTTAGCGAACCAAATTGCAGACTTAGAAGATAACGATAATGATGGCGTGATTAATGCTCGAGATCTTTGCCCTGACACTCCAGCCCAATCAGAAATTGACAATGATGGCTGTGGTACGTTTATCAAGACATCAAAAATGCAAAGTTTGCATATTCTGTTTGCCAATAACTCGAGTATTATTCCGCCAGTTTTTATTACTCAAATTCGACAAATGGCTGAGTTCTTAAAAACATATCCTTCGGCTTCAATCGAACTCAAAGGCTATGCCAGTAAAGTCGGTAATTCTGACCACAATTTAAAGCTATCCAAACAACGTTCAGAGACAGTAGAAAATCAATTGCTTCGCTACGGTATTGAACGTGATCGAGTAAAAATCGTAGGACTTGGTGATACAGAACTTGCTTCTCAAGGTGATTCCCAAGTGGCTCACGCACTTAACCGCCGCGTAACCGCTACGGTTGTGGGTTACAAAGGCACCGTCGTGAAAGAGTGGAATATCTTCACGACCTTACCCAAATAAACCGACCTCTTTTATATAGCGGCACATAAGCCGCTATTTTTTTATTGTAATTTACTACCCACCACTAATTCTTAATGGGAAATATCAGTGCAAAGTGCTACCCTTCGTGCATCATTCTTAATGAGAGAATAACATGAGCAAATTAACGGCAGATATCCAAGCAAACCTAGACTTATTCATTACAGAAACTCAAGAAACCAAACTGGTTTGGGGCCTGAGAAATGAAGATGGTTGGTTGTCTTGTGAATCAACAGAATTCGAACAAAGTGAAGTGATGCCTTTTTGGTCTTCTAAAGAAGACGCTGCATTTCACAATGTTGAAGAGTGGGCCGATTTTGAAGTACTAGAAATTCCACTGGATATCTTCGTTGAAGATTGGCTAATTACCCTAGATGAAGACGGTGTACTGGTTGGCCTAAACTGGAACCAAACACTAGACGGAAAAGAGCTAGAGCCTTCAGAAGTCGCTAAAATGTACCTGTAATTATTCGGTACTGACTTCTTACTAAAACAAGACGCTTTATGCGTCTTGTTTTACTTTCATCGAGTTAAATTTTTCGCAATGCGACGACCATTTAATGATGATCAATAGATGATAACAACAAGCTTTGTTACTATTACTCCCCTGTTTTTTCAACTGGATTGAACCCATGCATTTATCTAAGCTAACCCAAGAAATTTACGATCACCTATACCGTGACATTAATGAGTTCCGTAGTACATTTGATTTACCTGTCGCTGATCCCTCTAGCTTAGACTCAAAAGCAGATACTCTTCATACTTCGTTAGCCATTGAGGAGCTAACAGAGCTTGCGGAAGCGGATTCAAAAACAGAGCAAGCCGATGCCATTATCGATAGTGTTTATGTGTTAATGGGCCGCTTGGTTCACCTAGGACAGACACAAGTTAGCGACAACCTTGCCATCAGTTACCTAATCGATTTGCTGCTGAATGTTGCCGTAAACCGTGGTATTGATTTCTTACCTTGTTGGGACGAAGTACACAGCTCGAACATGAGCAAAGTATGCCGCAACGAAGCTGAGTATAAAGAAACAGAAGCGTTTTACGCAGAGCAAGGCATTAAACTAATGGCAGTACAGAAAGGTGACTACCTAATTGCCAAATGTGCTGAAGATTTTGTTTCTGAAGGTAAAACCGTGCGCCAAGGCAAAGTACTCAAATCGGTTTACTATCGCCCAGCAGATTTGGAAGCATTAACTCAGTAGCAAGTAGATAAAAAAAGGCCACCTTGGGAGCAAGGTGGCTAATGAGACTATAAAAAGCCTAACAAGAACGAGAATGTATCACTCTTATTAATGCCATTTGCGTGCCAACTTTTTGAAAAATCATAACCCAATGTTTATAAAGAGATTTTTATAATCCCCACTAATATAAACAATAAGTTAGTCTCATACACTTACTCGAGCTGACCCAGAATTGTGCTCTGTGCACCAAAATTAATCGAATACTAAGTAAGGCATGCCTTCAATGAGTACAGACTTCACTGTAGTATCAAATACTTCGCGTAAGTTATCTTCATTGAGAACCTGCTCGGGTCTACCAAAACATTGAGCAATACCCTGATCGAGTAACAACACTTTATCAGCATGCCGTAACGAACGGTTTAGATCGTGATTGGCCATGATAATCGTCAGTCCTTCTGCTGCTATTCGATCAATCAGTTTATAAAGCAAACCTTCCTGAGCAATATCTAGAGGTGCACTTGGCTCATCTAAAATCAATAGTTTCGCGTAAGGATTGATGGCTGGCCATATTTGCAAGCAGCTTCCCACCAGACGTACTCTTTGCCACTCACCGCCAGATAATTGATGAATAGAGCGATGCAGCTTATCGCTAATTCTGAGTAGATCAGTGAGCAAGTTAATAGCCTCACTCACCTTGGGATCATGGATTGAAGTACATTGAGGCACGGAGAGAGCAAGATACTGAAACACATCCAAGTTAAACGCTGGCTTTTCATTTTGAGACAAATAAGCTCGGTGTAAAGCCAACTCATTTAAAGAGCATTTTGTGAGATCAATGTCATCAAGAACAGTATCCCCCGCCCCCTCTATAACGCCAGCAACAGCGGCTAACAGAGTACTTTTACCACTGCCATTCGGTCCTACTACATGCAGTATCTCACCAGATCGACATTCGAAAGAGAGCGGTAAAAGTCGCTTTTCGACATTTAAACTATTAACGCGAATCATGATTTCGTACCAACATCCAAATAAATACCGGAGCGCCTATTGTCGTTGTCACTACCCCGAGCGGAAGCTCTGCAGAGTCCAATGCTAAACGCGCAATCGTATCGGCGAATACCATTAACAAAGCACCGCTAATCGCACATAACGGTAATAGCATTTTGTTCTCTGAACCAAAAGCAAGGCGTAGCAAGTGAGGAACAACAAGGCCAACAAAACCGATCACCCCTCCTAAAGCGACTGCCGAGCCAACTAATGCCGAAACGGCAATGATCAGTTTCCAACGCAACTTATATACATCGATACCAAGCTGTTTGGCATGAGTTTCGCCCAACATCAATTTATCCAGCGTTTCACCTTGGAACAAAAGCCAAATAATAACGGGAAGAGCCATTAAAGTAAGAGTGTGTTGGTACCAACTTGCTCCACCGATACTTCCCATCAACCAATACATTAACTGTCGCAGACTTAAGTCATCACTAAAGTAAAATGCCCAAGTGACGACCGCACCTGACAATATTCCAAGCGCAACCCCAACCAGCAGCAACTTAGTTGTAGTTAAACGCATTGCATTAGAAATGCTGACTAAAAGCAGAGTGAACAATAATGCGCCAACAATGGCAGAAACCATGTAGGCTTCCGGGCTAGCCAGCATAGGGAAGAAGAATAACAAGATCACCATCGCGACACTTGCTCCCCCAGAGATACCAATAATACCTGGTTCAGCTAACACGTTCCCCAGCAACACTTGTAATGTCGCGCCAGAAATCGCTAAAGCAGCTCCAATGAATACTGCAGCCAATAAACGAGGGAATCGAAGGTCAATCACTAACATCCGCTCAAGGGATGTGAGCGAACTTAAAGGAGAGACAAAAATTTCGCCAACCATCAAGTAAGCAACGCTGACTACGACCAATATTGCGAACATAGAAAACCCAGCTCGCTTCCAGCGTCGCTGCTTTTGCAGCACCAGTTGACTAAAATCCATAATTTTACAGAGTACTAAAAAAGAATGGCTCAACCTTACCGTTAAGCCATTCAAATATAAAGCGTGAATCTGATTAATTGACTAGAAAAACCGCCTTAGTCGTAAACTGCTTGCCCATCTTCATAACGGATGTTGACTTTACAAACCATAAGGGCTGCTCGTTCACCAACGGTCGCGTTGCGGTTTGGGAAAACAATCGCTTCCTCTTCATTCTTGGCCATTAAAGGCTTATCGCCATCGTGACCAAATACTTCTCCGTGCATAAACGAAGTAAAGTTTTCGATATCATCATCAAACAAGAAATCAAAATCATCATGTAAACGTACTATGGTACGGCTCACACGATACATTGTTGCTTTTCTGGAAAGATGCTCTGATTGAGAACGTGCCACCAAATCTCGCAATGCAAGATCAAAAGCAGTAAGACGGGTTAAATCGTTTTCACCAATTGGCGCAACTTGACCAAGCTCTATCATCATAGCTTGAGCAGCATAATTCTCTGCACAGTACCAACTAAACGTACAAGCAGGCGCATTAGAGAACATCACAGCGTCAACATGGGCATTCTCGATGAAATCCATTAGCACTTTGCTTCTAACCAAATGACGGGTTTTAGGGCTTACAGCAAATGAATAATGCTTAGATTTTCGAATTGCACAGTGCAAATCCAGATGCCAGCGAGATTCCTCTGTGGTGTTTGCATAGAAGTTCTTTACAATCAACTTTAGATTATCAGCAATGGCAAGTTCTGTACTCGCGTCATGAGCTTTTTCATCAAATAAATGATTCAGGTTTTCTTCAATACAACGGACATGTTTTACGGTCGCTTTAGGGTTTGCAATTACAAACAAACATCTTTCTGTTACGGTTTGAAAACCACTCACTATATCAGTAACAAGCTTATCAACCAGTTCCATCGGAGCTGTTTCGTCTCCATGGATTCCACAAGAAATAATAATGTTTTTGGTATTTCCATCCTGCTGTGCAGGAACAACTTCTAACACACCGCGTTGAAGTAGTTTCAGTGTGACACCTGTTGAGGTTTTCAATTCATCACACTTAACAGATTGTTCAAGATCTAAACTGTCGAAAAGAAAAGATTGGCGAAATAGAGACTTCGTCATGCGCTACTCCTTTATTGCACAGCGGTATGTTAAAGAAATGAACAAACAATTTATGTTGGAGCGATCCCACTTATTTAAGCTTATTGCCAATATGAAATGAAAAACAACCAACTATGCTTTGAATACACCACAAAAATTATCAGTGATGAGCTTGTGAAGGCGGATTTTATCCTAACTATTTCTCAGACTCTATAGTTAAATAATCTCAATATGCCAAAGCTCTGAGCTTGGTCAAATAATCGTGATAACTTCATAACTCTTGATTATTTCAGGAAAATATTACTTATTGTCATCAATAGTTCCTTTTAGGCTAATAGGAAGTCCGGCAGCGACTAACACCACATTGGAAGCAATATTGGCAACACTCTGATTCATATATCCAACAAGAAGCACAAAACGTTGAGAAAGTTCTCCCGATGGAATAATCCCCATCCCGACTTCATTCGAAACCAGAACTATCTCAGCTTCGGTACCCTCTAAAACGGCTAAAAGCCCCTCTATTCTCAATTTTACCTTTTCATAGTCTTGGTAATCGCCAAGTTCAAATAAGAGATTGTTTAACCACAATATTAAGCAATCGACGACGACGACATCTTTAGCACCAAATTGGCCCAGCACCTGTTCCAAATCGTAGTGAGCTTCATGATTGTTCCACTGTGCGCCCCGGCTATTTTGGTGGTGTTTAATTCGCAGCCTCATTTCATCATCAAACGGGACTGCTGTAGCAACATAATGAAGATGTCTCCTATCCTTAGCACTATCCAACTTATGAGCGAGCTGCAAGGCTAGACTCGACTTGCCACTGCGAGCTCCACCAACAATCAAAGTGATCATGCCGCCACCGCAATAATCTGCAGACCATTTTGGGCAAATCCAGCTATCACCAAATAAATAATCAATTCCATTAATTGTTGCGCTGCACCCAAACAGTCACCGGTAAAACCACCCAGTCTTTTAACCAGCCAGCGCTTAAACCATGCCCGAAAAATCACGGCGACCGAGATTAACACCAGCGTTAAATAACCATCCAGCAGCAAACATGGGACTAAACCAGTAACGATAACAACAGCGAGCTCAGAATAGCTTTGCTTATTTGCGAGAGGCTTACTTTTGCTGGTATCCGAATCCGAGACATAAGGGGTATTGAAGATAAAAGAAGAGGCAACGGCGCGACTCAAAGTATAGCCGACAAGCCATACAGCGCCTAATGATGGAAGGCTTTCCGCCAATGAGGTCAGAAGTAAAAACTTGCCCAACAACGCCATGATTAAAGCAGAAGAGCCATACGTGCCAATTCGACTGTCTTTCATGATGGTCAAACGACGCTCTAACGTCATTCCACCACCAATACCATCCGCCATGTCTGCTAAGCCGTCTTCATGAAACGCTCCGGTCAGCATTAAGCTCAATACCATCGTCAAAAAGACACTAACATCCGCCGATAACAAAAAACTCAGCAGCCAATAACACCCCGCACAAATCGCACCAAGCAAAATACCAACTAAAGCGAAGTACCGCCCTGACTGATTCATCCTCTCCGCACTGTAGGGTAAATTTTTCGGTACAGGGATCCGTGAAAAAAAACTCAGAGCAAGAAGAAACAGTTCCCATTGATACTTTGCGTTGCGAAGCATTACACCGTTACTCCAGCTTGTTCAAAGCTCGCCATATTATTATAAAATTCTACTGCTGCTTTTAGCAGTGGTACGGCAAGCACCGCACCTGTGCCTTCCCCTAACCGTAAACTCAAGTTCAATAGAGGTTCAGCTTCCAATAGAGCAAGTACCTTTTTATGTCCAGACTCGTGAGAGCAATGGGCGAAAATCATGTAATCACGACAATTAGGCTCTATTAGCGTCGCTACATAAGCGGCAACAGTAACAATAAAGCCATCAACAACCACAGGCGTACGTTTTTGATAAGCCCCTAAAAATGCACCGACCATCTGAACAATTTCGTATCCGCCCACTTCCGACAAAGCCGATTTGGCATCCAACCCTTTACTACGAGATACTGCTTTTGCCACTAACTGACATTTTTTCTCTAATTGTTGGTCAGAAATCCCTGTACCTTTCCCGACACAATCATTGACCGTCAACTCAGAGAGGCTGGCAAGCAGAGCCGCAGCACTAGAAGTATTCGCGATGCCCATTTCACCGAACATGACAATATTCGCGCCGTCATCAATGACACGCGCAACGGTAGCTTGACCATACTCTAGCCCCTGTTCGACTTGTGCCAAGCTCATCGCTGCTTTCTGGGAAAAGTTATTGGTTCTAGGCCCTAACCTCTGAACAACAAAGTCTGGGTGCTCTAATTCGACAGGTAATAAAATGCCACAATCAACAACCTTCATAGCAACATCATTCGCCCGACAAAAACAGTTAATGGCCGCACCACCAGCCAGAAAGTTGAGTACCATTTGCTGTGTAACGGCACTTGGCGCAATACTGACGCCTTCATCAGCGATGCCATGGTCCCCGGCAAATACGATTACGGTCGGTTGATTAATACTGATATTATCAGCGGCTTGTGGTTTGCTTTGACTTTGGATTAGAGCAAGATGATGAGCCACTGTTTCAAGTTGGCCTAATGCGCCTAGAGGTTTGGTTTTCTGATTAATTCGGTGCCAAATAGCATCGCTGTGAGAAAAATCTAACATGTTGGTTCCCTGAACAAAATGTCACTATTGACGCAGTCTAATCACAAAGGTAATGCTGTAGCAAACGACTCAGCATCGAAAACTTAAAATACTTAAATAAATTTTCACTGAACAAGCATCTTGATCTTACTTGAGTATAATATCATCCAGTTGAACTCATTTAGCGTGCCTCCGAAATGCAAGACTATGAATCTCCATCTTCAAACAAACCTTCTCTCATCATTGCAGGTGCCTCTGGCCTGGTGGGCTCCAACTGCTTAAATCTTGCTATTGCACAAGCTAATATTGGCAAAATTTATGCGGTAGTGAGGAATCCCCTGCCCGTTAAAAGCAACAAAGTTATTTCCATTGTTGACGCCGAACTTAACATTAAACGCTGGGACGACTCTCTAGAATCTCCGAGTTTCGGGATCATCGCATTAGGTACCACAATCAAACAAGCAGGTTCGAAACAAGGTCTTGAACAAGTGGATTACCATTTGGTTTGCCATGTCGCGCAGCAAATGAAAACTATTGGGGTAAGTCGACTTATCGTGGTCTCAAGTATTGGAGCTAATCCTCGTTCAAAATCTCATTACTTGCGTTGCAAAGGGCGTATGGAAGAGACGCTCCGTCAACTGGGGTTTTCTCATATCACTTTTGTCCGCCCTGGACCTTTAGTCGGCCAACGAACCAACATTCGCAAGGATGAAGTCTGGTTGCAAAAACTGATGAAATTTGGCCAATTTTTTATGTTTGGAAAACTCAAGAACTTCATTCCAATCCAATCAGACAAGGTCGCTCAAACAATGCTGTATTGTCTGTTTGACCACAGCACTAAACGCGTAAGAACGTTAGACAATATCGAAATGAAAACCATGCTGAAGCAGTACGAATAACTTGAACATTTGGTAACCATACAGTGTAGAAACCGGCAATCACCTTGTTTTCAAGCCGTTATTGAGATTGCTTAGTCGTCGGGGTGATGTTCTAATACCAGCAAACTTATCAGTGAATTGGTAACAACAAATGCAGCAGGAACATCCGCCAACCTACTTCTTCTTCGATTATGAAACCTGGGGCACAAGCCCAGCGAAAGATCGACCGAGTCAGTTTGCTGGTGTCCGAACCGATATGGACTTCAATATTATCGGTGAACCATTAGTGATCTACTGCCAATTGCCACCTGATTATTTACCCTCTCCAGAAGCGGCACTCATTACTGGTATTACGCCACAGAAAGCGATGGCACAGGGTTTACCTGAACCTGAGTTTATCGCTCAGATTCATCATCAGCTCTCACAACCTAATACCACCAGCCTTGGTTACAACAGTATTCGCTTTGATGACGAAGTGACTCGTTATACTTGCTACCGTAACTTCCTTGACCCTTACGCATGGAGCTGGCAAAACAACAACTCTCGTTGGGATTTACTGGATGTGATGCGCGCGTGTCATGCTCTGCGTCCTGACGGCATTAATTGGCCTGAAAATGATGAAGGGTTTACCAGCTTTAAGTTGGAACATCTTTCAAAGGCGAATGGTATCGAACACGAGAATGCTCACGATGCAATGGCAGACGTGATTGCCACTATCGAACTAGCCAAGCAAATTAAAGCTGCGCAACCAAAATTGTTTGATTACTTTTTCACCATGCGCCACAAGCGTAAGTTGAACGAACTTATTGATATCGTCAACATGACACCGTTAATGCATGTTTCTGGAATGCTGGGCCGTGAATGCCAATATACCAGTTGGATCGTCCCAATCGCTTGGCACCCAACCAACAAGAATGCGGTGATTGTCGCCGACTTAGCGAAAAATCCTCAGCCACTGATTGATCTCACCAGTGATGAGTTAAGGACACGTCTTTATACTAAGCACGATGAATTGGGCGTCGATGAACTGCCTGTGCCAGTTAAATTGGTTCATTTGAATAAGTGCCCTATCCTCGCACCAGCTAAAACACTCACGGCAGAAAACGCCGAAGCGATTGGTATCGACCGTGAACAATGTTTATCGAACTTAGCTTTAATTCGCCAACACCCGGCAATACGAGATAAACTCACTCAGCTATTTTCTGTTGAGCGAGAGTATGAGAACAGTTCCGATGTCGATACTCAGTTATATGATGGCTTTTTCTCTCCTGCGGATAAAGCTTCGATGGAAATCATCCGAGAGACCGCTCCTGAGCAACTTGGTGTGCTGGATATCTCTTTTGCTGACACACGTATTGAGCCGTTGCTGTTCCGTTATCGAGCACGTAATTTCCCATGGACCCTCGATGAAGCAGAGCAAAGGCGTTGGGCGAATCATTGTCGTGATTTTTACGAAACTAGACTCGAAGATTACATGTTGAATCTAGAAAATTTAGTGCATGAACACGAAAGTGACGAAAAGAAAATAGCGATTCTGAAATCGGTCTACCAATACGTAGCAAAACTTGCATCTTAAATCGTCATTCTATTTATAAGTTTTAACTTCAGTGGCAACAACATTACATGATACAAACCGCTCTTAAATACATTGTTTCAATGGCAATGATCTTTCTTTGCTTACTTGCTGGAAACAATCTACAAACTTGGTTGGATATATCCATTCCTGGGAGCATCATTGGCATGCTGATTCTTTTCGGCCTTCTCGCTAGTGGTTTACTAAAAGTTCAATGGGTAAGACCCAGTGCAAACCTGTTCATCCGCTATATGGTCCTCATGTTTATTCCCATTAGTGTCGGTTTGATGGTACACGTTGACTTACTAGTCAAAAACATCTGGCCAATTCTTGCTAGTGCTATTGGTGGAACAACTATCGTACTCGTGGTGCTTTCATACACTATCGACAGAATATTAAAGAAAGGAGACCGATAATGTGGTTACTCCTAACAATCACCGTCTTTTTTGTGGCGCGTTGGCTTGCAATAAAAATAAATTCTCCGTTTGCGAATCCACTATTAATCAGTATCGGTATTATCATCCCAACACTGTTACTGTTCAAAGTGCCTTATGAGACATACGCAGCTGATAACGAATGGATAAATTATTTGCTACAACCTGCGGTTGTCGCACTCGCGTATCCGCTCTACGAGCAATTACCGCAAATTAGGGCGAACTGGCGCATTATCATTTTGGCGTGTGGTGTCGGTAGTATCATGTCAATGTTAACCGCAGGGATCATTGCGGCTTTGATGGGGGCTGATACGCCTCTGATAGCCGCTTTAATGGGCAAATCTGTTACCACACCAATCGCGATGGAAGTCGCAAGTCATTTGGGAGGGGAACCTGCAATTGCCGCGATAATGGTACTTTTAGTCGGGGTTTTTGGCGCTATTGTAGCCTACCCAATTTACAATATACTGAACATCACTCACCCTGTTGCTAAAGGTTTAACCATGGGAAATGTCTCTCATGCACTAGGTACAGCAACATGCGTAGAAAAAGACCAACAAGATGCTGCATTTAGCTCTCTAGCACTAGTAATATGCGGAGTCATCACCTCTATTCTAGCCCCCAGCCTGTTCACTTTAGTACTTTTGTTCGCAAATTAACCTTCTCCTGCGCTTACTTATCAGGTTTAGAACCAATCTAAGCCTGATATAGCTTGGTGTCATTTCGCCCCAAATCGTGTGACCTCACTCTAATTATGAAACATTAAGGTCCATTGCAGTTGTTAACGTGATATGGATCGCAGTAAATCAAGCTATTTATCCTAAACTAGAGTTCAATATATTAATTGGGAAACGTTATGAAAGGCCGTATTGAACAGGCATTAGCAGATATGCAACAACCGATAGCAGAGTTTTTATCTCCTATCGTACTCGCTGATGATTTTGACGCGACACTCTCTCCTGAACAGTTCAATCAGCTACTTTCCATATCGGAAATGAACGATGCTGATTTACGTATTACTTTATTGCCTCTTGCAGCAGCATTCGCATACGTACCGATTTCAAATTTTTACGTAGGTGCGCTAGCTCGTGGGTTATCTGGTCGTATTTATTTCGGCGGAAACATGGAGTTTGCTAAGACTCAGATGGGGCAAACCATTCACGCAGAACAAGCTGCAATCAGCCATGCTTGGATGAAAGGTGAGAAAGGCATCAGTGACATTACTGTAAACTACAGCCCTTGTGGTCACTGCCGCCAGTTCATGAACGAACTCACTACCGCTCAAAGTCTCATGATACAACTGCCAAAACGCGCACCAAATTCACTGCAGTATTACTTACCAGAATCTTTCGGTCCATCAGACCTAGGCATTAAGGCCGTTCTGATGCACGAAAGTGACCATGGCTACAACAGTGATTCAGTTACCGCCCTTGGACAATCCGCAATCAAAGCTCTAAACCACAGCTACGCACCATACTCAAACAATCTGAGTGGTGTCGCTCTTGGTTCTATATCTGGCAAGCATTATCTGGGTTCATACGCCGAAAATGCAGCATTCAACCCAAGCTTACCTCCACTGCAAGTCGCGTTAATTCAAATGCGTATGGCAGGCGAAGAATTCGATAATATTGATTCAGCAGCGCTGGTTGAACTGAAGCAAGGCAGTGTTAGTCATAGAGTTGAAACTCAAGCGACACTCAATACGCTGAAATCGAAACTAGAAGTTGAGTATACTTTGTTGTAGCAGTTTACTGTTCCTTCTTCAGAGTAAAAAGTCAGATCAACGTCTGGCTTTTTCATGTCTATTTTGCGAACTTCTCTAGCGCACTCTCTTTATCCATAGGTTTAAAGAAGTAGTAGCCCTGAATCTCATCAACACTCCAGACATTTAGCTTACGAAGCTGAGAAGCCGTTTCGACCCCTTCAGCCACTGTTGTCATGCCGAGCTCCTGCGACATATGAATGATGTTCCTGACTAAGGTTTTTGCTTTGTCGTTGACATCCAAATTATCAATATATGATTTATCAAGCTTGATGATATCAAGCGGGAAATTACACAGTGAGCTAAATGAAGAGTATCCCGTACCAAAGTCGTCGAGCGCCAGTTGAACACCCAAAGATTTAATCGCCTCCATACGTTCAACGATCTCGTCTTCAGCACCTAATAGAATGCTTTCCGTTAGCTCCAGTACCAATTGTCCCGGTGATAATTGGTATTTCTCTATCAGGTTGACCAACGTTTCCACCAAACTCTTGTGATGAAAATGAGGTGTCGACAAATTCACGTGAATACTCATTCTGTTTTGCGAAGAACTGGTTCTCTTCTGCTGTATATCACCGATAAACTCGCACGCTTGCTCAAGAATCACTTCACCTAACTCAACAATCAATCGACGTTGTTCCGCCAGCGGGACAAACAGTCCCGGAGAGACCATTCCTAATGTTGGATGGCGCCACCTTGCCAGCGCTTCGAAACCTACGACCTGTCCAGTACTCGCGTGAACAATAGGTTGATAGTGAGCAACGATTTCACCGCTTTTAAGCGCTTTCATTATGTCGCGATTTAGAGCAAGTGACTCTTGTGATCTTTTAATCAGACTCTCATCAACCGTCACAAGCCCTCTTTTACCCGTCGATTTTATTTCTGTCAGAGCATAAAGGCCGACATAGCTGAAATCCTCAAAGTTCGCAAACCCCGAAGAAGAACGAACAAACACCGCTTTTAAACCAATATCGAACTCAAAACCAGAAACACTGATCTTCGATGAATAACTTTCAAGTAGCCGGTTTGCCATTCTTTCCAGCTGTCGATAATCCTTTTCTACGCACCATACCAAGAATTCATTTTCACTGATTCGCCCAGTAAATTCGTCACCAAATCGGCTCAGCAAGTTATCAGCAAGGTATTTTAAAACACTGTCATGAACCAGGTGTCCGTATACTTCATCGATTTCTTTGAGTCTCGAAGCATTGAAATAGACGATTGAGTAGTTCTGTTCTTGATCTGAACTTTGGAAAAAGCCCTTGATAAGATTAATCACAGTCGGTCGATTCAATAATCCTGTTGCAGAATCTCGATGAGTTAAGGAGTCAATTAATACCGCTTGTTGTTTCTGCTCACTAATATCTTTTATCGACAACATAACAGCCATCTTGTCGTCTTGCTCAAACTGGGTCGCTTCAATCACACAGTGAACAGTCTCACCATAACTGTTGTTAAGCCCCGCTTCAAACTGACGTAGTCCCTGACTCAAATTGATAAATAATTGTTCAGCGCTGCAAATAGAATCACTACTGTGAGCACACAACGTTTCTACATGCTGACCAACCAAATCACTGCGCTGATAGCCAAGCAAATCTAATAATGCTTGGTTCACATCAGCGATCATTTGGTCGACCACAAGTACCATACCCAGAGTTTGACTGTGGTATAGCGCTTCGAATTTTTGCAGCGTGTCTTTTAGCTTACCTTCCGTTTTTGAGGAGTTATTAGCCAAAAACTGCACCAAAGTCGTGATGCGCTCAAACTCATCCCGATGGCCTTCAAGATTCACTTCATCACTCGATATCAAGGCTTTTATGTCTTGTTCAAAGTAACTGAATCGCTTACCCACATTATTTCGGAACAAAATGAAAATAACGATGGAAACAAAAGTAGCGACCACACCAATGGCAATGATGAGGTAGTAAAAGACCGTCTCACCTTTTTGATAATAAGTACGCGGCTCACGCGTTTTTAAAACAGCGACCTCTTCGCCATAAATGTTGGTTAACGATGTATAGTGGTATAGCTCTGAATCTGAATGAAACACATCGATGTCATCGTGCTCATCGATACCCTCTTCATGAATATGTTCGTAAAGGTGATTCGTCTCATCAAGATCAGTAATGATTGAGTTCTGAGCCGTTAAGATGCCAGCAAAGTCTGAGGGGAAACGGTCAGATAAATGTTGTCCCCATAACATCCATCCAGCAAACTCTGCTTCACTGGTTCCGTTACGTACGGGTGTAAGACTAACCACCCAGATATCATCACCCTCACGGATTAACCCATAAGTACCACTTTTTCCGCTATCCAGAACACGTTTCATTTTGTTCAGGTGTTGAGCAACACCCTTATCTTGTAGAAGGAGTTGTGTGAATGCATGAGGGTCTTCAATATCCCGCCCAAGACCGGTCACATACTCATGCCGACTATTAATAAAGGACATGAAATCTAGCCCAAGCGAATCAAGGCTTTCTATATACAAGTTGCGTTCTTCAAAACCGGTATCAGTCTGAGTGAGAAGATCGTAAGTCTCAGTCCAGTAAGCCCAATCATGGGAAGCTTCTTCCTGCCTAACACTTAAAGAATCAATAACCGCATAGGCTTGTGAACTCGCCCTGTGAATTTCGATATTTTCCAATTCATTAAGACTGTACAAAAAGAAATAACGGGTAAGAAAAAGACTGCTGAAAATAATGCTAGCAAGACCAACTGCAAATAAAAATGCAGTTTTCGTGTGTAGCGTAACAAAGCGTAATCGGGATGATTTATTCAAGGAGCGTATCAACTCTCAAGTTATTATTTACGTTAGAAATAACATATATCACATAAAAATTTAATGATATATGTCGAATTACAATATGAAATTAATTATAAAACCCACAAATATTTGGAACCAATACCTCTTTTTGAGTATTAACATACTATGTAAACTATCATTACTGTACTCATCTTTCGGTAAATTCGCTTGTTCATCTATGCACAGCCCCAGTTTCATCAACATTTGTATACAAAGCGCACAGATTAACGCCTACGCCAATGACGATTGACTAATAGCCTGATAATTTGGCTTTTCTTCGTGTTAAACACTCGTAAGGATACTCATGTTTGAACAAGTCGTTCGGATTCTTTTCCCTGTTATCGCCTTGGTTATCGTCGGCTATGTGATCGGACGCTGGCTTAAGCCCGACTTTAGGCCGATAAACCGAATCAATATGGAAGCCTTTGTTCCAGCACTTGTGTTTTCTTCACTGTCAACCATGCCACTGAGTAATGAAGAATTACCTCTGATCTACGCATCTTTAGTCTCTGTATTAGTACCGGGATTACTGATGGTTCCAATTTGTAAGCTCGGTGGATGGAACTTCAAAGCATGGGCACCACTGCATATGTTTCGCAATAGTGGAAACTTAGCTATTCCTTTGTTTACCTACACTTTTGGTCAGGCTGCCCTCTCATCAGCGGTACTACTTTTCGTAGTGTCGGCGTGTTTGCATATCAGTATCGGACTCGCTGTTCTCAGTAAAGACAATTCGTTCAAACAGATCGTCACCACCCCGGTTTTTATTGCAGCGGTGGCGGCTATGGGGCTGAACTTATCCGGAACATCCGTATGGGAACCACTGTACGAAGCCACCAAACTACTTGGCCAAGCTGCCGTTCCAGTTATGCTGCTTTCATTGGGTTCACAAATGACGCATATGCAGCTATCAGGAATCAAAGTCGGTTTGATTTCGACCGCTCAATCTCTAGTCACAGGGGCTATCGCTTTTGCGATTATCTATTACTTCATCCCGCTACCGCCAATGCAGCTAAAGATGATGGTGCTGTTTACCATGCTACCACCCGCCGTAATGAACTATTTGTTTGCTGAGCGCTATAAAATTGAAGCCACCAATGTCGCTTCCATGGTGTTGTTCGGTAATTTTTTAAGTATTTTCACTTTACCTTTGTTGCTTATCTTCGCCTTCTCGTTATAGCGAATGAAATATGTCAACTTAGGTCAACAAAGGTAAATCAACTTAAAGTTCGTTTCGCCCTAACACCAGCAGGAATACAATTATTCCATATAAAACTCATGGAATAGTTATTATGAAAAAAATCACTCTGCTTGTGATACTGTTGTGGCTGCCAACCGTACTTTTTACTTTCCAAGCTGACGCTAGTTTTTTCTATTGGCGCCATCAATTTATAATGTTGACCGGAGCACTTGGCCTAGTGTATATGGCTGTAGCGATGTTACTGGCCATGCGTAATCCAAACGTTGAAGAATATGTTCATGGTCTAGATAAAGGCTATGCCATACATAAACAAATGGGTATTGGTGCACTTATCACTCTGGTCGCACACTGGCTGTTGATTGAGTCACCCAAATGGCTTATTGGGTTAGGATTACTCGCCAGCCCACAAAAAAGGCAGCGTCTAGGGCAACTTGTTGAAGGCATCAACTGGGTTCATTTGGCTAAAGTTGTCGGTGAATATACTTTCTATATCTTCGTCGTTTTTGCCGCGATCAGTCTTATCCAAGCAATCAGCTACCAAAAATTCCGTTTTACCCACAAATTAGCCGGTGTTATTTTTCTGGCTGGCGTACTCCACTCCGTTATTTTGCTGGACTACCAGTGGAGTGCCTCACTATTCAACATTCTCATTTGGGTTGCTGCATTAGGTGGGTCAATCTGTGCCTTGATATCCTTATCGGGCTCAATTGGTCGAGCTCGTGTTGTGAACGGTCAAGTAACGAAAGTTAAAAGGATCCATGATGAAACCAGCCAATCTCGCGTATTACATATCACCATCGAGCTAACCAACGATATCGAATACAAAGCAGGTCAGTTTGCTTATATCGATTTCAACGACGGTGAAGCACCACATCCATTTTCGGTTCTACAATACGATCGACTCAACCACCAACTCGAATTCGCGATTAAAGCTCTGGGAGACTACACTCATTCGCTCTATGATGAGCTTCAATCTGGCACATCGGTTTCCGTTGAAGGAGGCTATGGGCGCTTCTACATCCCTTCAACCTCTTCTCAAGTTTGGATTGGTGCAGGTATTGGCATTGTGCCTTTTGTCGCTTGGTTATATCACCTATCCCAATACCCCCACTCTACAAGCAGACACGTAGAGCTTTTCTACTGTCGTGACAATGATGATCAAACTTATTTCGTGCAGATGCTGGAAAAGCTTGCCAATAAACTCCCCTATGTTCATCTGCATATATACACAGCAAGCCACAATGAATTTTTGTGTGCAGAACGTGTAGCACAGAAAATTGATTTATCGAACTCAAGCGTCAGTTTTTGTGGTCCAATAAATTTTGGTCATAAAATTAAAAATCATCTTATAAACATGGGATTAGAGAAAAAAAGCTTCCATTCAGAACGTTTCGTCATGCGTTAAACTTTAGCAGCCACAACAAAAGGCAAACGTTTGCTTTTGTCGGCTATTACAGTATCATGGCGGCTGTTTTTTGCTACTAACTCATAATTATAAGGATTCTCTATGTTTGGGACTGCTACACGAGATAACGCTACCCGTGTACTATTACTTGGCTCTGGTGAACTGGGTAAAGAGGTCGCTATTGAATGCCAACGCCTAGGCTTGGAAGTGATTGCTTGCGATAGATATGCTGATGCTCCAGCAATGCAAGTGGCACACCGCAGCCATGTTCTTAACATGCTTGATGGTGATGCTCTACAAAAAATCATTAAACTAGAGAAACCTGATTATATCGTTCCTGAAATCGAGGCTATCGCAACCGATAAGTTAGTGGAACTTGAAGCTCAAGGTTTAAATGTTGTTCCCACAGCAAACGCGACGCGCCTAACGATGAACCGTGAAGGCATTCGTCGCTTAGCAGCAGAAGAACTCTCTCTACCGACCTCTCCTTTTAAGTTCGCGGATAACTATCAAGACTTTGTTGCAGCGGTTGAACACGTTGGTATTCCTTGTGTCTGTAAACCGGTTATGAGCTCTTCAGGTAAAGGTCAGAGCGTAATCAAAACCGCTGAAGATGTTGAAAAGGCATGGACTTATGCTCAAGAAGGCGGCCGTACTGGTGCAGGACGAGTTATCGTCGAAGGCTTCATCGATTTTGATTATGAAATCACACTCCTCACTGTACGTGCAGTAGACGGCGTCCATTTCTGCGCGCCTGTGGGCCATCGTCAAGAAGATGGTGACTATCGTGAGTCATGGCAACCTCAAGCGATGTCTGAAAACGCATTGAAAGCGGCGGAGTACGTTGCTGAGCAGATCGTTAATGCGCTAGGTGGTTACGGTATCTTTGGCGTTGAACTGTTTGTTAAAGGTGATCACGTTATCTTTAATGAAGTGTCTCCACGCCCACACGACACAGGATTAGTGACTCTGATTTCTCAGGATGTTTCAGAATTCGCACTTCATGTTCGCGCGTTTACTGGCTCTCCAATTGGCAAAATCACTCAATATGGTCCATCGGCGTCTGTTGCCATTCTGGGTCAGGGTACATCAACCAATATCCAATTTGATGGTCTTGCCGAAGCACTAGCGGTTCCTCAATCACAAGTGCGTCTATTTGGTAAGCCAGAGATTGACGGTCGTCGTCGACTCGGGGTTGCTCTTGCTCGTGGTAAAGATACCACTCAAGCAACCGACAAAGCACTTGAGTGTGCTAAAGCGGTTAAGATTATCTACTAACGCTTTCGTTAATGTACGAACCCAGCAATCGCTGGGTTCTATTCATTCGGGTAAACAATTCTAACTTTGAATCAGCCAAACTTCTTCAGCAAATCGAGATAACCCTTTCTTTGCCCGTTTAGGGTGCTGTGCATCAGCCGTATTTTGAGCCAATCTCTCAACCTTAAACTCTGCAAACAAGGACTCCACTTCATAGTGAGGAACACTGAACGGAGGACCAGCCATCTCATCTTGAACATAATCTAAAGTAACCAATAGTATTCTGCCGCCAGGCTTAAGCACCGATTTTAGACGCGCGACATACTCACCACGCATCTCTTCAGGGAGTGCAACTAACGCTGCACGATCATAAATAATGTCGTAAGTTTCGATAGGAGCCGTAAAAAAATCTCCGGTATAAATAGATAGCTCATCGAACTGATAGAGTTCATGGTTTGAGTTTATCTGTACCACCAGCGGAGTATAAAAGTGCTCTGCAAAAAACGAACGAACGGCAATAGTACTCAACTCCACACCATGTACCGCATCATGCTTTTGCGCCAGCCAAATTAAATCTTCACTTTTGCCGCACAAAGGAACAAACACTTTCTCGTCACGTTGAGGAGCCGTTTTATGCCAGTGATCGATCAACAATGGGTTTACATCTTCTAAATGGAAGCCAATTTGGTTTGAAGCCCATTTACTGTGCCAGAATTCAGGGTCTCTCATTAATGCTCTCTATACTGCCAGTCACTATAATTGTCCAAGAGTAACCAATTATTATTTAATACGGTAGTCTAATCTCCAGCCAAAATGTTTTGTTACAAAGTGAAACGGAACCAATCTAGTCACGCGTACTCTGAGTAATTAGGACGAATGATGTGACGATAGCCACACTCTTTCTAATAAAGTGGATCGATGAATTGAAGTTCTTAATAACGCCCCCACTTAATGATTAACACTACTTGAGTTTGCCAGTTGAAATGAGCCTTTTAAGTGCCCCTTTTGATTTTCAGCACAAACCAAGGAGAGTGAATGAGCCAGTTCCTACGTACAACGGCTTTAATGCTTCTAGTATTGAGCCGAGCACCGGCTTTCGCAGCTGTACCACCGACGATGCCAACCAAGGCACAAGAAGGTGAATTTCAAAACCAACTCACTTCCAAACGATTTAAGCACAGTCTTAGCGGTCTATATGCTATTTCTACGACCGACGAAATGGTTTATCAGCCTTATCATGATTTTGATGTGCTCTACAGTAAATCTCACTACGCACAAGCAGAACTTGAAACCTTGTGTAAAAGTACTGCCCTACTGACTTCCACAGAAGCGTATTTTTCCGGTGTAAAATCCGTGGACAGAGCAAAAGAAAAGGTGATAACAGAGCTGAATGGTGAAACCGCTCGAATTACTGACTTGGCACGTGCGACAATCGTTGCACACGACGTATCCAGCTTAATGGACGCCTATGAAGCATTAAGCAACGAAGCGACGATAGTAAAAGTTAAAAATCGCTTTAAATCACCGGCACCTTCTGGCTACCGCGATTTATACATTTTGGTTCAGTTACCAAAGACAGGCATTATTGCGGAAGTTCAATTTCATCTCAAAGCCATTGCAGATGTAAAAAGTGGGGCTGAACATCAACTGTATGAACAAATACAGAATATTGAACGCGTCGCTAAACGCGAACAACGTTCTTTAACATCACTTGAAGTCGCTAAAATCCAACGTATACGTAGTGAATCTAAAAACCTCTACCAACAGGCATGGCAGCCTTACATCACTACTCATATTCAAGCCGCATAAAAACAAATCAACCACCTTAAAGGTGGTTGATTACTGCAAACAAAAGACCACGCAATTTGACGTGGTCTAATACTGGCTACTATTTCGCGACTTTTATGTTCTCTACTCGGGCTTTCAATTTCTGCCCCGGACGGAACGTTACGACTCGTCGAGCGGTAATCGGAATGTCTTCACCCGTTTTTGGATTTCGACCAGGACGTTCATTTTTGTCACGTAAATCAAAATTACCAAAACCGGAGAGTTTTACCTGTTCGCCACTTTCTAGTGCTTTGCGAATTTCTTCAAAAAACACTTCAACCGTTTCCTTGGCATCCCGTTTACTAAAACCAAGTTTTTCGAACAGGTTTTCAGCCAATTCGGCCTTTGTGAGCGCCATAAAACTTCCCTCAAGCTATGTTAAACTTTGCTGCCCAGCGGCAGCGCCAGAGCAATTTTGCTTAGCCAATCAACGACATATCGGCTTTACGTGAAAAGTGTATGCCAAGCTTATGATTTTCGCCAACTTTTTTCTCAATCGAGATCCAATCAGCAAGTCAAATCACACGCATATAACTCGACAGCAAGAAGAATAAACAACCAAAATTAACTTAAAATAAACCACAAAAAAAGAATATAACACCAAAAAACTTAAATAAATTAAAATATAAACCCAATTGTAAAATTTTGGATTTTTTTCTCTTTAAAATGAGAATTTATAGCTATTAATCAATAAATTACAGATTTCCAGTTTTTTCAAAAATAATTCTGTATTAGATATCCTTTAGACATAAAAAAAGCAGGTATCTCACCTGCTTTTCATTTTGAACTTAACAAAAGCCAAAGTTAGTCGCGTAAAGAAGCTCCAAACTTCTCAGATACCGCGTTAACAATCGCTTCTACTGCAGAAGCAATATCAGCTTCTTCAAGCGTACGCTCTACTGATTGAAGAGTCAGAGCGATTGCCAAGCTCTTCTTGCCTTCTTCAACACCTTTACCTACGTAGACGTCGAACAGTTTTGCTTCTTTCAGAAGCTCACCACCTGCTGCGTAACATGCCGCTACAATATCACCAGATGCAATGTTTTCATCCACAACCACAGCAATATCACGACGGTTTGAAGGGAACTTAGATACTGAAGCCGCTTCTGGAATAACACGGGTATTAATCGCGTTCCATTCGATTTCAAATACAACCGTGCGGCCATTCAAACCAAACTTACGCTCAAGTTCAGGGTGAACGGTACCGATAACACCAACTTCTTTACCATCAACAACGATTGCCGCAGATTGACCTGGGTGAAGTGCTGGATGACGAGTTGCCACGAAGCTGTATGCTTTGTCGTTTGCAGAAAGCTCAAGAATCGCTTCTAAGTCACCTTTAAGATCGAAGAAGTCAACCGTTGCAGTTTCAACGTTCCAATGCTCTTCACTGCGAGTACCCGCAATAACACCAGCAAGCATTGGTTCTTGACGCATACCATTTTCAGCGGTTTCACATGGGATGAAACGCAGGCCGTATTCGAATAGACGAACACGAGGCTGTTGACGTTTTTGGTTGTGAACAACAGTATTTAGAAGACCTTGGATCAGACCCAGACGCATTGCTGACATATCCGCAGAAATTGGGAATGGCAAAACCAATGGCTCAACATCATTAACAACCAGCTTCTGTTGTTCTGGTTCTACGAAGCTGTATGTAATTGCTTCATGGAAACCACGGTCAACAAGTAGATCACGTACACGTTTTAGCGGAAGGTTCGCTTCAACATGATTGTGCATCTTAAGTGTTGCTGCTGGGTGTTGATTTGGAATGTTGTTGTAGCCGTAAATACGGCCCACTTCTTCAATCAGATCTTGCTCAATTGCGATATCAAAACGCCATGTTGGTGCTTTCGCAGTCCAGCCAGCTTCTACTGTCTCTACCGACATACCCAAACGCTCTAAGATCTCAACCACTTCTGCATCAGCAATATGATGGCCTAGTAGGTTGTCTAGCTTAGTACGACGCAGTGAAACCGTATTTGATTTTGGCAGGTCAACTTCAGACTCTACAGCAATCACTGGTGCAACTTCACCACCACAGATCTCAACAAGAAGCTGAGTTGCGCGCTCCATTGCGTTTACTTGTAGTGCGAAATCCACACCACGCTCAAAACGCATAGAAGAATCCGTGTGTAAACCATAGCTACGTGCGCGACCACGGATATGGTCTGGAGCAAAGAATGCACATTCTAGTAGAACGTCTTTAGTTTCAGTACTAACACCAGAACCTTCACCACCGAAGATACCTGCAATTGCAAGTGCTTGCTTGTGGTCAGCCACAACAAGAGTGTTATCGTTCAGTTCAGCTTCAGTGCCATCTAGAAGCGTCAGTTTTTCACCCTGCTCTGCCATACGTACAACAATGCCACCTTCAACTTTCGCTAAGTCGAACGCATGCATTGGTTGGCCTTGCTCAAGAAGAATGAAGTTAGTGATATCAACCACAGGATCGATAGAACGGATACCACAGCGACGTAGCTTTTCTTGCATCCAAAGCGGAGTTTCAGCTTGAACGTTTACATTCTTAACTACACGACCAAGATAGCGAGGACACGCTGCAGGAGCTTTTACTTCAATAGAAACAACGTCATCAATTGATGGAGCAACAGGTGCTACTGATGGTTCAGTGACGTCAACGCGATTTAGAACGCCTACTTCACGAGCCATACCACGGATGCTGAAACAATCTGCACGGTTCGCGGTTAGATCGACATCAACTGTTACATCGTTTAGACCAAGGAATTCACGGAAATCTGTGCCGATTACTGCGTCTTCAGCTAACTCCATGATGCCATCTGATTCTACATCGATACCGAGTTCAGTGAATGAACAAAGCATACCGTGAGATGGTTGACCACGTAGTTTTGCTTTCTTGATTTTAAAATCGCCTGGAAGAACAGCACCTACCGTTGCTACAGCAACTTTTAGGCCTTGACGGCAGTTTGGCGCACCACAAACGATGTCTAATAATTCTTCTTCACCCACGTCAACTTTAGTCACACGTAGTTTGTCTGCATCTGGGTGTTGACCACACTCAACAACGTGACCGACTTTTACGCCAGTGAATTCGCCAGCTACTGGAAGTACGTCATCGACTTCTAGGCCAGCCATAGTAATTTGGTGCGTTAGTTCGTCAGTAGAAACCGCTGGGTTAACCCACTCACGAAGCCATGATTCGCTGAATTTCATTGTGTATTTACCCTTGAATTACTTGAACTGTTTTAGGAAACGAAGGTCGTTCTCGAAGAACGCACGAAGATCGTTTACGCCATAACGAAGCATCGCCAGACGCTCGATACCGATACCAAACGCGAAGCCCGAGTATTTTTCAGGGTCGATTCCAACACTGCGCAGTACATTTGGATGCACCATGCCACAGCCAAGAATCTCTAACCACTTGCCATCTTTACGTTTAACATCCACTTCCATTGAAGGCTCAGTGAATGGGAAGTACGAAGGACGGTAGCGAACTTCTAAATCTTCTTCGAAGAAGTTCGTTAGGAAGTCGTGCAGAATACCTTTTAGCTGAGCGAAGTTTACGTTCTCATCTACTAACATACCTTCCACCTGGTGGAACATTGGCGTGTGAGTTTGGTCGTAGTCGTTACGGTAAACACGACCCGGAGCAATGAAACGGAATGGTGGTTTACCATTTTCCATCGTGCGGATCTGAACTCCAGAAGTGTGAGTACGCAACATCAGATCTGGGTTGAAGAAGAAGGTATCGTGGTCAGTACGAGCCGGGTGATCTTCTGCAATGTTTAGCGCATCAAAGTTGTGGAATGCATCTTCGATTTCAGGACCAGACTCAGTACTAAAGCCTAGTTCTCCGAAAAATTTCTCAATACGCTCGATAGTGCGAGTCACTGGGTGAAGACCACCGTTCTCGATACGACGTCCAGGTAGCGTCACATCGATAGTTTCTGCCGCTAGCTTAGCTTCTAGCTCTGCACGCTGAAGTGCGTCTTTACGCAGTGCAATTGACTTTTGCACTTCTGCTTTCGCCACGTTGATTTCTTGGCCCGCAGCGCGACGCTCTTCTGGTGGTAATTTACCTAGGCTTTGAAGTTGAGCAGTTAACTCACCTTTCTTACCCAGATACTGAACACGCACTTCATCAAGTGCAACTAACGATTCCGCAGCGTTAATCGCTGCAGTTGCATTAGCAATAATCTCTTGTAGATGTTGCATCGTTTCCTCGTCTGCTGATGAGCAGTTTCCATAAGGAGCCCAAAAGGGTTTCTTCGGCTCACTTTTTCATGGAGCTTTAGGGTAACCGGATGGGATTCTTGGGGTATCTCAAATAGCTGTACATAGTAACGAAAGCTGGGGTTAAAGCCAAATTGAAATGCGCTTTGAGAGGATTTTCGTTTGAATTTTAAGCAAGCTATTTTACAAAAACGATCAAACCATCTTTTGTTGCCCTTAACTTAACTATCTCGACCTATACACAACAACTCGATCAGTGATACAAATAATAGTGTTCACATTGTTAATAAAGGATCATAAACATGCCGTTCACTATCTCTCCAATTACACCTCAACTCGATACGATTGTGTGTGACATTATAAAAACCGTCGGTGCAGAGTTTGGCGCTATTGGCGATGGTTTTGGTCCTTCTGATGATGAAGTGTTAAGTATGAGTAGTCACTACTTGTCACAGAATCGAAGTGGTTACTGGGTTGCTCTAGTTGATGGTAAAGTTGTCGGATGTGGTGGGATCGCACCTTTTAATGGCAGTGATACCGTATGTGAACTGAGGAAGTTATTTCTGCGGCCTGAAAGCCGAGGACTGGGTATTGGTAAAGCGTTAACGGAACACTGTTTAACTTTTGCGAAGCAACAAGGCTATACACAGTGTTATTTAGACACACTTGCCAGTATGGAATCAGCAATTCAACTATACAAAAAAATGGGGTTCGAACAACTATCAGAACCAATGACCGGTACAGAACATAATGGTTGCGATGTTTGGATGCTAAAAGCGTTGTAAATTTTAAGGGGCACGTAGCCCCCTACTAAACAGTACAAACACGATTTCGGCCTTGTTGCTTAGCTTTATACAAAGCCTTATCCGCCATAGATATTAACATGGTGTACTCTTTCATCGACGGACGATATTGAGCAACTCCCATGCTCATACTTCCTTTCCATTGGCGGTCGCCATAAGGGACGCTCACACTGTTTACATATTGTAGAACCTGCTGTGCAATGTATTCTCCACCTTTTAGGTCTGTATTAGGGCAGATCACAAAAAACTCGTCGCCCCCCAGTCGACACACAACATCATCATTCCGGAACCTCTCTTTTAGACTGCGAGCAAGTTCAACAAGAACTTGATCTCCGGCTTCGTGGCCGCAGGTATCATTTACCTGTTTAAAGTGATCCGCATCGATCATGATACAAGTAAGTGGTGTCGAATCTTTTTGCGCTTGCTCCCACAACTCACCTAACTGTTGTATTGCCTGTCGGCGATTTGGTAGCGACGTTAAGCTGTCGGTTAAAGATAGCTTCTCTAACTGTTTGTTTGCTTTGTGTAATTGTTGGGTGCGTTCTTCAACTTTATCTTCTAAAGATTGGTTGAGACGGACAAGATCTTTATTCCGCTGGGAGACTTGTTGAAATAAACCATTTAGAGCATTCAGTAGCGGTTCAATCGCAGAATCGCGGTCGCGTTTTTCTTGTTCGTATGCTTCCTTTGGGCTCACGCCTGCTTCAATGGCGCGAATTTGACGAGCCATATTTTGATCGATACCAAGAATATGATATGCCAACCAATGGATCAAAAACTCCAGTAACAATACCGCTGGTTTCTGATCATCATCGGTAATAAAGGCTTGCATACTGTTGATTTCCTGCATGAATGAGCGATGAATCTGAATATGTTCATTGAGGTGATCTTCAGCGATGCCAATCTTTCGCATCAACTGCTCTTCTTCTTTGAAGTGAAACTCTGAATATCTGGTTAACTCAAATAAAGCTTTGCGTACGTCTTGGATAGATACATTGTTTTCAGAAAGTAAGCTTCCGTATTGATTTACAAATCCCACCAAAAATAAATGCTGCTCATCAACCTCATCAAGGCCGGTTTCAAAATACTTGTCCCACTGAAACGACTTCATTTAAATATGTCACCCATCTCTTTGTGTAAATTGTTCACACTCAAATAATCACAAACATCAATAATGTTAACACTTTATATACATCACTATACGGAATGCGCCGTATAAAATGTTGAATATAAACCACACTTTAATTAAGTCTTTGCTAGTTTTCGCTTAGAAATGCTTTGATACACACTTTAACGCACATGAAGAATAAACCACCGTTTTCCTGACTATGCTTATTAATACCTAAATTGAAAACATTGTAGATTCCATGAAATCCATTTTAGTTACCTTATTGCTATTCGTTTTCTGCTTGCCAGCCTATGCAAACTATCAGGTTGAAAAGGTTGCCTTAGGCTTATTAGTCCCTTGGGGCATCAGTTTTTTAAATAACTCAACCGTATTGGCCACTGAGCGTAATGGCCATATCGTCTTGGTAGACTTAATTTTAGGTACTAAAACAACGTTACTAGAAGTACCAAACGTGGCAGCGCGAGGACAAGGTGGTTTGCTTGATATCGCTTTATCGCCCTATGACCAATCCACTTTTTATTTCACCTACAGCAAAAACACCGATTCAGGTGCAGATACCACATTAGCTTTAGCCAAATTTAACGGCACGAAAGTAACTCACTGGGAAGATTTGCTCGTCACTCAATCAAACTCTGACACGAGTCGCCATTTTGGCAGTCGAATTGTTTTTGCCGATCAGTACCTACTTTTTTCCGTGGGAGATCGTGGAGTACGCGCAAACGGTCAGAATCTTTCCACTCATGCGGGCAGCATTTTACGTTTAAAGCTTGATGGTTCCCTGCCTGCTGACAACCCATTTATAAATAAAGAAAATACTCATGCCGAAATATGGAGCTATGGACATAGAAATCCGCAAGGCCTTTATTTTGACAATGATACTGATACGTTATGGGCTATCGAACATGGCCCACGAGGAGGTGATGAAATCAACCTGATCAAAAAAGGCGCAAACTATGGATGGGCTAAAACATCATATGGCAAAGAATACTGGGGGCCATTAGATGTAGGTGAAAGCAAAGAAGCTGAAGGCGTTGAATCTCCGGTGAAAATCTATATCCCCTCCATCGCACCCAGTGGTTTGTTACTTTACCGTGGCAAACGCTATCCAGCTCTCAACGGAAAATTGCTCGCAGGTGCTTTGAAACTCACACATATTAATGTAGTTACACTCAATCAAGACAATGTAGCAATCAGTGAGGAACGATTACTCGAAGATCTTAAGGAAAGAGTCCGTGATATTAAGCGTTCTCCGGATGATTGGATCTACTTCACTACCGATAGCGGAAATATTTATCGCTTACTGCCTTGAAATTCAGACATAAAAAACCTCGAATTAATCGAGGTTTTTTATCTGGAGCGACACACGAGGTTCCCATTCTGTTGAACTAAAAGGCGTGACCTCAACCTTGGCAAGATTTGCGCTCTACCAAAGGAGATTGTGTGCTCTGAATTTTGAGCATAAAAAAACCTCGAATTAATCGAGGTTTTTTTATCTGGAGCGACACACGAGGTTCGAACTCGTGACCTCAACCTTGGCAAGGTTGCGCTCTACCAACTGAGCTAGTGTCGCATTTTGTATATGGTGCCCCGGGCCGGACTTGAACCGGCACGACTCGAAAGTCGAGGGATTTTAAATCCCTTGTGTCTACCAATTTCACCACCAGGGCACACAATTCTGTTTGATGGTTTTAAACCATCTTGATACCGCGATTGCCATATCAATTTAATTTGGAGCGACACACGAGGTTCGAACTCGTGACCTCAACCTTGGCAAGGTTGCGCTCTACCAACTGAGCTAGTGTCGCAAAATGGAGGCGCCTCCCGGAGTCGAACCGAGGTCCACGGATTTGCAATCCGCTGCATGGCCACTCTGCCAAGGCGCCTCTGACTTCAATCGGCTCGCAAAGTTGCGTTCCTCTTGAGTACGGGAATGCATTCTACGGATTCGATGAGATGAGTCAACACAATTTTTTTGATTTTAAATCGTTTGTCTATTTTGCGCTCAAAAACCAATTATTTGCTCAATTTATTAGCAAAAATTCCCGTATTTTCCTCAAGATAACTGCACTCGAGAAGAGCAATAGCGGGGTTTAAATTAAGTGATACCATGACGCGGGAAAGCCCAAGCGTAAAAAAACGGGCTTACGCCCGTCTTTATTGAACTATTGGTGTTCTTCACTTAGAAGGTCATCTTTAGCGGCGAGTAAATATTGAGCCATTGACCAATATGTGAGTATTGTTGCGATATAAAGTGCCGCATAACCAAGCCATACCATCCAGTCGTCATAGCGCCAGATCAACACCCATAAAGCAAACATTTGACTTAGCGTTTTGACTTTACCAATCCATGACACAGCCACACTGGCTCGTTTACCAATCTCAGCCATCCACTCGCGTAGCGCTGAAATGATAATTTCTCGAGCAATCATGGTAACAGCGGGAATTGTTATCCAAATATTATGATAGTGTTCGGTAATCAAGATCAAAGCCGCAGCGACCAATACCTTGTCGGCTACAGGATCGATAAATGCTCCAAAGCGAGAAGTTTGTCCTAACTTACGAGCTAACATCCCATCGAGCCAATCGGTGAAACCAGCTACCCAAAAAACCATAGCGGCAGCGAAAGGTGCCCACTGGTATGGAAGATAAAATACGACAACAAAGACTGGAATCAGGAAAAGTCGTAACAAAGACAGAGTGTTGGGAATATTAAAACGCATATTTTTAGGGCTCTTATTAACTGCCGCTTAATGGTGAGGCATTTTCACTATTGTTTCAATGCCTGATAAATGTTTTCTGCTAAAGAATTGCTTATGCCAGGCACTTTCGCGATTTCTTCGACAGTCGCTCGCTTTAGTTCTTGCAATCCTCCCATATATTTGAGAAGCGCTTGACGGCGTTTAGGCCCTACACCGTCAATCCCTTCTAGCGGACTTGTCCGGCGGGTTTTACCTCGTTTTGCTCTGTGACCAGCGATAGCATGATTATGACTTTCATCGCGTATATGCTGGATCAAATGCAATGCAGGTGCGTCACTAGGTAAGTTAAATTCTTCACCATCGACAGTAATCAAGGTTTCTAAGCCAGGCTTACGAGTAACACCTTTAGCAATACCGATTAATCTTGGGCGTTTAGGCCAATCTTCCCAGCACTTTGCTATCACTTCATGAGCACGATTCAACTGACCTTTACCACCATCAATAAAGATAATATCGGGAATTTTATCCACTTCCAGTTGCTTAGAGTATCGACGCTCGAGCACTTGTCCCATTGCTGCATAATCATCACCACCTGTAATACCGTTGATGTTGTAACGACGATATTCTTGCTTTACCGGACCTTCCTGATTAAAAACAACACAAGAAGCGATGGTACTTTCCCCCATTGTATGGGAAATATCAAAACACTCCATCCGAGCAATATTGTCCATATCCAGTTCTTCTTGTAATGCCTTGAAGCGCTGGTTAATCGTCATCTTATGATTGATTTTAGTCGTTATCGCCGTCAAGGCGTTGGTATTAGATAGCTTCAAGTAGCGCGCTCGTGTCCCTGTAGGATTAACATGGAAAGTAATTTTTCTACCCGCAACTTGCTGCAGCGCATCACGTAAAGGCACTGAATCTTCTAATAGCCCTTCATTTAGAATAATGCGGCTTGGTATCGTTCGCGCTTCATTGTGATTGAGGTAATACTGGCTTAAAAAACTATCAAACACCTCTTCCTGGGAAGTATTATTCGGGATTTTCGGAAAATGACTGCGACTACCTAAAATTTTTCCTTGGCGAATCATTAGAATATGAATACAGGCAATGCCATTCTCCTGAGCGAAACCCAGTACATCCATATCATCCATTGTGTCTTCCGAAACAAACTGCTGCTCTTGCACACGACGAATCGCTTGGATCTGATCTCGATATTGAGCCGCCTGTTCAAAACGGAGTTCACGACTGGCTGTTTCCATTTTATCAATCAGAATTTCTAGAACCTGTTTATCCTTGCCTTGAAGGAAAAATCTCACATAACCCACCAGCTCGGCGTATTCATCATCAGAGATGATCGTTTTTACACAAGGGCCAGCGCAACGGCCAATCTGATACATCAAACAAGGGCGAGTACGATTACTGTATACCGTATCTTCACACTGGCGTACTGGAAATATTTTCTGGATCAGATGCAGTGTTTCACGCACCGCACCCGCATCTGGATAAGGACCAAAGTACTCACCTTTGCGCTTTTTAGCACCACGATGCAGTGACAAACGCGGGTGCTTGTGTCCACTGATAAAAATATAAGGGTATGACTTATCATCACGCAATAATACGTTGTATTTCGGTAAATACTGCTTGATGTAGTTATGTTCGAGAATCAACGCTTCCGTTTCAGTATGAGTCACCGTCACGTCAATCTTGGCAATATTACTAACCAGAGCGCGCGTTTTTTCACTGTCGATTTTTTTACGGAAATAACTGGAAAGGCGTTTTTTAAGATCTTTTGCTTTACCGACATAAATAACATCAGCATCGGCGTTATACATACGATAAACGCCGGGCTGATCCGTTACTGTCTTTAGAAAAGAAACCGAGTCGAACACTTCTGACACTAGAGTTTCTCTGTGTCTAGCATTCCATGTCGAATAGCTAAGTGAGTCAACTCTACATCACCACCAATATCCAGCTTGGCAAACAAGCGATAGCGGTAACTATTGACCGTTTTAGGACTCAGATTCAACTGCTCAGAAATATCGGTAACTTTTTGTCCTTTGGTGATCATCATCATGATCTGAAGTTCACGTTCAGACAAGTCGGCAAATGGGTTTTCAGAAGCAGGTGAAAATTGACTTAAAGCCATTTGCTGCGCTATTTCTGGAGAGATATAACGTTGGCCACTGTTTACCACACGAATAGCATTCACCATTTCGTCAGGAGCAGCACCTTTGGTTAAATAGCCCGCAGCCCCAGCCTGCATAACTTTAGTTGGGAACGGGTTTTCTGTATGTATTGTTAATACGATGATTTTTACGTCTGGATTTAAGCGTAAAATTTTCTTGGTTGCTTCTAATCCACCAATGCCTGGCATGTTCATATCCATCAACACGACATCAGCATGGTTATTTCGGCACCATTTTACCGCTTCTTCACCGCTATCAGCTTCCCCTGCTATGTTCATTCCACGGACGTCTTCAATAATACGTCGTATCCCTGTGCGAACCAGCTCGTGATCATCTACAAGGAAAACACTAATCACTCTTGTATCTCCACACTTATCTATTGGCTCTGCACCCACCGAGGTAGTGGATAACAGCTTGGCTGCCTAGTTTAACTCAATTTTGAAATTTTTTCTTACACTGAATATGTGCTCAAACCCAAAGTTTAGCAAGCACTTATTTCTAAGCATTGCCACTAATTGAGAATTTACAAAAATATCAACTTGTTATGGCAACCCGACAAACATATCAGAGCTTTCTGACATTTGGAACGGCTTTTTTAGGAACTTTGAACAAGCTCCTGTTCTGCTAAAATTTGTCATACCTTATTGCATACCATTTAAACAGAATACACATTTTTCGGCCTGGAAAAGCCGGTTCGGATTATTTAGCTTGTTTTTGATATTATTCACGCCAGTGAACAACTGAAGCAAAAAACGCCTTTGGAACTATAACTTGAATATTCAACACGGTTTTTTATTAACTCGCCAGTCTCGCGACCGACAAGGGCAAACTCATATAGAGCTTTGGCTAGCCACGGACTCAGGACCAACGCAGCTCATTATTAAAGATGAAAAGCCAGTGTTCTTTCTTGAACAAGCTTCATTGCCACAGGCAAAACAGGTATTGGAAGCAAACAGTCTGTTCGCAACCCTTCGTCCTCTAGAAATGATGTCGTTTGATCAACAACCTCTTGCCGCTTGTTACAGCGACACCATTCAGCAAGCAAACAGTCTCAAAGCACTGTTTGAAAACGAGGGGATATTAACCCTAGAAGCTGATATCAAGCTCGCAGACCGCTTTCTAATGGAACGTTTTATCCAAGGCAGTTTGGCTTTTACCGGAGACTATCAGCATTTCAAAGACTACCAACGGGTTACCAATGCAAAGTGTAAAACGGGACAATACACACCAAAGCTCAGCGTCGTTTCCTTAGATTTAGAATGTTCTGAGAAAGGCATCCTGTATTCCATTGGTCTAGATAGTCCGATGGATAGCCGCGTCATTATGATAGGAGCTCCTCAAGATGCAGAGACGAATATACAGTGGGTAGAAAACGAGTACGCCCTATTACAAGAGCTGTGCAAATGGTTTAGTCAGTACGACCCTGATGTAATTATCGGTTGGAACGTTATCGATTTTGATTTCCGTTTACTTCATAAACGTGCTGAATTCCATAACATGAAGTTGATGTTAGGACGCGGAAACCAGCCAACCTTTTTCCGTAGTGCCAATCAAACTCAGCAAGGGTTTATCACCATACCCGGCAGAGTGGTGCTCGATGGCATTGATACACTAAAAACCGCAACATACCATTTTCGTTCCTGGTCATTAGAATCTGTTTCTCAGGAGCTTCTGGGGGAAGGTAAAGATATCCATAATGTTCATGACCGTATGGATGAGATCAATCGTATGTACCGTCAGGACAAACCTTCATTGGCAAAATACAATCTTCAAGACTGCGTACTGGTTAATAGAATTTTTGAACACACCCACCTGTTAGATTTTGCTATAGAACGCTCCAGATTGACTGGTGTCGAGCTAGACCGAATTGGTGGATCCGTGGCCGCTTTCACTAACTTATACTTACCGCAACTGCATCGAGCTGGCTATGTCGCGCCAAACTTACATTCAGAAAATTGGTTAGCCAGTCCCGGTGGATACGTGATGGATTCCATCCCTGGTTTATACGACTCAGTATTAGTTCTCGATTTTAAGAGCCTATACCCTTCTATTATTCGTTCATTTCTTATTGATCCGTTAGGGCTTATCGAAGGCTTAAAACTTGAAATTGGAAATGACGACAATCAGGCCGTTCCAGGATTCCGTGGTGGTCAATTCCATAGAAGCAAACATTTCCTCCCACAAATGATCGAAAACCTCTGGGCAGCACGAGATGTGGCTAAGAAAAATAACGACAAAGCGTTCTCTCAAGCAATTAAAATCATCATGAACTCTTTCTACGGGGTGTTGGGCTCCTCTGGGTGCCGCTTCTTTGATACTCGCCTTGCTTCCAGCATTACCATGCGAGGTCATGAAATTATGAAGCAAACTAAAGTGCTTGTTGAAGCATCGGGCTATAAGGTCATTTATGGTGACACCGATTCAACCTTTGTTTCACTAGGTACTGAACATAGCCAAGCTGAAGCGGATAAAATTGGGCATCTACTCGTTGAGCACATTAACCTATGGTGGACCACCCACTTAAAAGACCAATACGCCCTGACTTCTATGCTTGAGATAGAGTACGAGACGCATTATCGAAAATTTCTCATGCCGACCATTCGGGGCGCTGAAACTGGCTCTAAAAAACGTTACGCTGGTCTTATTGGCGAAAGCAATAATGAACGTTTGGTCTTTAAAGGATTGGAAAGTGCTAGAACCGATTGGACTGCACTAGCGCAACGTTTTCAAAATACGCTTTATTCAATGATTTTTCACGGAGAAGACCCAGACGAATATATTCGTAAAATGGTTGAAGATACCTTAGCAGGCAAGTTTGATGACGAGCTCGTTTATCAGAAGCGATTGCGTAGGAAGCTGCATGAATACCAAAAAAATATTCCACCACAAGTAAGAGCCGCTCGTATGGCTGACGAGATCAACGCTCAATTAGGCCGCCCATTGCAATACCAAAATCACGGACGAATTGAGTACCTAATAACGGTTAATGGACCTGAACCACGAGAGTACTTAAAAAGCCGTATCGATTACCAACATTACATCGATAAGCAGCTAAAACCCGTCGCTGACGCAATATTGCCATTCATTGGAAAACAATTTGAATCACTCAGTTTGCCCCAACTCGGGTTATTTTAAACGGCTTGTTTCGTTTCTATCATCGGTGGCGCATTTTGTACGTAATCAATATACTTCTCAGTACTTAAAGATTTGCTGTAGAACCAGCCTTGAACCGACAAATTTGGGGTATCAGAAATGCGTTGCAATTGCTCTTCTGTTTCTACCCCCTCAACCACTACGGCCAAGTCAAGCTCATTAGCAACAGATTGAATACCGGCGAACACTTTTTGGCCTTTTTCAGTATCTATCGCGAGTACAAACGAACGATCTATTTTAATCGCATCGATATCAAACCGATTAAGATAACTCAACGAAGAAAAACCTGTTCCAAAGTCATCAATGTATATTTTCACATTCATTTGATGAAGTCGATTGAGGGCACGCTCTAATGAGTGTTCATCAACCAGTAAAGTTTCTTCGGTAATTTCAATATGAATTTGGTGGCTTACCGGCTTAATCGCTGCAATTATTTTTTGCAGATATTCGTCATCAACCAAGGTTTCGGGCGTGATGTTAATACTGACAGGGACATAAATTCCAAGTTGGTTCCAATAGAGAATATCTTTGGTAACCCGTTTGAACACCCATAAATCCATATCCTTCATCAAGCCAGCGCTCTCAAGCCACGGAAGAAACTGTCCTGGATACTTGATACGGCCATGTACATCCATTGCCCGTATTAAAGCTTCACACCCAACGACTGCCCCATTCTGTTTAGCAACTTGAGGCTGATACTCCATACAAAACTCAATTTCACTGATCTCTTGTAACTGCTTTTCTATCGTTGCCTGATGGTTTTCCTTTTGCTGCGCCACCAAAATAGGGTCGTCAGTTAACGTCTGCGCCTCTTCTTGACGTCTCATATAAGTCGTATCAAGTGAAGAGATCCGAATTTCCTGTAAACCAAAAGAGCGGTTCATTGCAAAAACGGCTGGCAAGTATATCAATGTTCCAACCACAATATTGACCAGTTGCAGGCCAATAGCATTCCAATCCCCTTGAGTGGCGATTAAAGCGTTCACAAACAGTGGAGCGTTGAATGGAACAGGGACCGAAGGAATCGCAACCCACCCCATTTGAACAACGGTAAGCCCAATGACGACGTTGGTTAACGGTGCAAGTAAAAACGGCCAAAAAAGTCGTGGATTAAAAATAATCGGTAAACCAAACAGCAAAATTTCGTTCACATTAATTAAGCCGATAGGAATACTTGCTATCGCAATCAAGCGTAACGTCTTTTGCTTAGAAAACAACAGTAGCGCCAGCACTAAAGATAACGTCGATCCACTACCACCAATAAATACAAACGCCCCCATAAACGAAAGGTTCATAGCATAAGGGGCATCACCACCAGCCATCACTGTCGAATAAGTTAAATCACTAGCCTGCTGAAGCAGTTCTACCATGGGAAGCAAAGCATAGTAGCCATGAATGCCCAAAAACCATAAAACGGAATTTAGAAAGGCAAATATTCCACCAAAAAGATAAGGGTCGTTGGCATAATCAAAAATTAAGTAGTTATCAAAAGACAACACCGACACAGAGCTGACTAACAGCTTATTGACCGCGATCACTGCACCCAAAGTGATAATAGAAGGAAACACTAAATTGAGTGATTCTTTTACGATTGTTCCGGCACTATTAGACTGAGTCACGTGGAAAATTTTCATTGAAAACAAGTAAGCAATGAGAGGAATGGCATAAAGAGGAGTGACAATAGCCATCACTATTTTAAACATCTCTATTTCTTGCTTAACATGAATGACAGAAACTGATATGACTAAATAAAGAATGCAAAGCAAAGCCATTGGCGGTCTTGACACTCTCCAACGCATGGCAAGAACATATGAAATAGCAGCAGTCATCAAATAGGGAAACACGTCACCGATAGCAGAATTCATACTATAGAAAGTCTGTACCCATATCGGCCTGCTGCCTAATATGAATTCTGCAATACTGGCGACAAATAACGCGAAAGAAGAAAGCATCAAACAAGGTATCAACCAAATCATACTTTGTCGGATGGCATGCATCGATGAATGCGAATATTTGAGCAAACGTCCCAAAAGATGCTTGCGTAGATTTAACAGAGTTACCAGCATTTGACTATTCCACTAACCTCTACACCTTAAAGTTAGCACAACAGTTTGGACATCCAATGTTCAGGCGCGATTAATTAATAAAATTATCAGCCTATTCTGAACTCTGTTTTTTGATATTGCTGCACCAACCAAGGACCAAAACTGTCTAACAGCCCTATAACCGAGCGTTTAGGAATCACTCTATCGCGCATTAACAAGCCGAGACGCTCAATTTCCAATTGCTTTTCTGGGTGGTATCGCAGGAAGTTTTCGCCACATTCAATAGGATCATCAAACCACCGTTTATCTCGATACATAACGAGAGAATAACTTGCTCGCAGTAGCTTCTTAGCCAAAGTTCGCTGTGCATTTAAAAGCTCAGTTTGTGAATTTGCTTTCGCTATTCGTTCACGAAGTAGTGGCAGCCAATCATCAATATCCATATTCCAGTATTTCGCAATCTCCCAACTCGGCTCAAAATCACCAAAACACTCGGCTAAGTCATCGCCATACACACATACGCAGCAATGTTTAAGCATAAATCCCCAAGTAAAAATGCTGTCTAATGTGGCAACTTCATCCACTAAGGCAGTCTTAACGCTAACACCATTTACAAACGGAAAGCTTTTTTGAAACCGCCAGCGAATAGTGTTAAGAAGAGTTGTTTTTCTATCTTCAAATGAGCGCTTGGTAATAATCACTACGTCAACATTGGAGATATCGGGAACCGCGGTTTTCCGGGCAACACTGCCATACAAGTAAATACTATGTAACGCCTCTCCTACGCCTGCTCGTAAAAACTTGACCAAATCATCAACCACAGGTTGATAATTTGGCTGAAATGGCTGTTTAGGATCGATAACTGGTAACGTCATAACAATAATTACTGAGACTATGAATGATAAAAACGTGTTTATGTTCCACTATGCTGGGAACTGAATCAATAGCTTATATTTAAATCGCCACGCTTAAGCATTCTATTTAAAAAATTCACAGCAATTTATCAACTCTAACCCCATGGGTTATTCCTTTTCAGGTCTGCCTTTATGTATAATGCGCCAAACGATAAACGAAGGATAAAACTCCATGCCAAAGGCAAGTGAACTTAAAAAAGGTTTTGCAATTGTTTCTAACGGCAAAACGCTACTCATCAAAGATATCGAAGTAACGACTCCTGGCGGTCGCGGCGGTTCAAAAATCTACAAGCTACGTTGTACTGATCTGACAACAGGTGCTCGCGTAGACGAACGCTACAAATCGGATGATTTCCTAGACACAGTAGATATGAACAAACGCAACGTATCTTTCTCATACGTTGACGGCGATGAGTACATCTTTATGGATAACGAAGACTACTCACAGTTCACTTTCAAGAGAGATGAAATTGAAGATGAGCTTCTGTTCATCACTGAAGAAATTCAAGGTATGCAAGTGGTATTGGTTGACGGTAAACCTGTCGCTATTGAACTGCCTTCTTCTGTTGAAATGGTCATTGAAGAAACTGACCCTTCAATTAAAGGGGCTTCAGCTTCCGCCCGTACAAAGCCCGCTCGTTTCGCAACAGGTTTAACGGTTCAGGTTCCTGAGTACATCGCCACAGGCGAACGCGTTATCATCAACACCACTGAACGTAAGTTCATGAGTCGAGCGTAATATGTCTGAATTGATTTCATTTGACGACGCAATCGAAGCTGCATACGACATTTTTCTGGAAATGGCCCCAGATAACTTGGAACCTGCTGATGTGATTCTGTTTACCGCTCAATTTGATGACCGCGGCGCTGCCGAGTTAGTCGAAGTAGGTAACGATTGGGACGAACAAGTCGGTTTTGAAGTAAATAAAGAGACCTACGCAGAAGTTCGTATAGGCCTAGTCAATGAAGCCAATGACGAACTGGATGATGTTTTCGCAAGAATGCTGATCAGCCTCGACCCAGACAACAAAGCTTGTCACATGATGTGGAAACGCGATTAAGCGAAACCAATCTGTAACTGAAAAACACCAGTCCTCATGGCTGGTGTTTTTGTATCTTTCCAAGCTAAATATTAATCCACTTTCTGATAGTGAATAACATAAAGCTGCGCTATTCCGGGGTAGATATCTTTAATTACCTGTTTTAACTCAGATAAGGTCATATTTTCTTGTTCAGCATGGAATTCGTTGAGCTCGGAAAACAACACAGGCACAACCGAAATAATTTTCAAACGGCAGAACCAGCGCCCTTGTTCCATAGTACTGACCTCAACAACCGAACCTACTTGGTAATCACTTTCACTTTCATCGCGAATGGTTATGACCTTTCTTCCCGACAGAATGTCATCTTCAAACCGAGAAAAGAAAGTCATCGTAGTTGGATAATGCATAAGTTTTTTTTAAACAACGAGTTGTTGCCAGAGTATACAGCCAGATGATACTTTGTGTCTTATCACATAAATAAAAATTTATTTACTTCAATTGCATAAAGCGAAAATCTGCCATTGCAATTTTCCGCCAACTCGTAAAGTATTTGTATATTCAATTATAGCCTATTGCCCCAACCTCGAGCTTCTCATGTCATCATCACCGCTATACAGACAAATAAAACAGTTCATCGAAGATAAGATCGAATCTGGCCATTGGCCTGTTGGTCATCGTATTAGTACCGAGTTAGAACTGACAGAACAGTTTAACGTTAGCCGCATGACTGTGAACAAAGCTATTCGTGATTTAGTGTCCGAAGGTAAGCTTCAACGTCGTCCAAGGCTGGGAACCTTTGTCTGTTTGCCACAAGAAAAAGCGGAATCTCCCCTATTAGATATCCGTAATATTGCAGACGAAGTACTCAGCCGCGGTAAGCAATACCACAGTAAAGTGATCCAGCAACGTGTAATGGTTGCAGATGAAAACGTCGCGATAAAGCTCGGCATTATGGTTGGCAGCCAAGTCTTTTATAGCGAAATTCTTCACTACGAAAATGACACCCCACTTCAGTTGGAAGTCCGCTGGGTCAACAGTCGTTATGCACCGAATTACCTAGAGCAGGACTTTTCAACTATCACCCCAAACCAATATCTTTCTGCAAACTGCCCATTGAGCGCCATTGAGCACACGGTAGAAGCGATTGTTCCCGACACCACGATTCGCTCAAAGTTAGAACTATCGAGTAACGAACCTTGCTTACTTTTGAATCGTCGCACATGGAGTGAAGATAAGCTGGTAAGTTCTGCTCTGCTTTATCACCCAGGCTCAAAGTACAAGCTAACTTCAAAAATATTACTTAACGATTAAAACTGTCACATTTTAACAACATTCTGCTTGATCAATCACGACAATTGCATTATTAATTGTATATACATTTAAATATACAAATAAAATTATTTGTCATGAGTGACTAAGTAGGGATGCAATGGAACTGATCTTAACTAATGCACGTATTGTCAGCATGCAAGCCGGAGATGAAGGCTACCAACCAAGTCAACCAAAGACGATAATGATCAAAAATGGTCGTATTAAGACCATCACCGAGCAGGTAGTTGATACTAAAGATAGCTTCGTCGTTGACTGCACTGGCAAGCTTGTCACTCCGGGGTTAATCGACGCCCATACTCATCTCGTTTATCAAGGCAACAGAGCCAACGAGTTCGAAATGCGTTTGCAGGGTGTACCCTATCAAACTATCGCAGCTCAAGGCGGCGGGATTATTTCAACGGTAAAAGCAACACGCGAAGCGTCTATCGAGCAACTGGTGGAAACGGCGCTTCCTCGACTCGATGGCTTACTGCAAAGTGGCGTAACGTCAGTAGAGATAAAATCCGGCTACGGTCTAACACTTGAAGATGAAATTAAAATGCTTAAAGCGGCGAAAGAGCTTGAGCAACACCGTCGAGTAAAAATAACTACCACGCTATTAGCCGCTCATGCACTCCCCCCAGAATACAAAGACCGTCCTGACGACTATATCGAACACATTTGTCATGAGACCATCCCTCTCGTTGCAGAGCAAAAACTTGCCACCAGCGTCGATGTGTTTTGCGAATCAATTGGCTTCAACTTAGAGCAGACAGAAAAGGTATTCCGTTGCGCGATTGAGCACGGCTTAAAAGTGAAAAGTCACGCGGAGCAGCTTTCAAACCTAGGAGGTACTGCTCTGACAGCCAGCTTCAACGGGCTTTCCGCGGACCACATTGAGTATTTAGATGAGCGGGGCGTTGAAGCTTTAGCAAAATCCGGCACTGTGGCAACTCTACTCCCTGGCGCATTTTACTTCCTACGTGAGACTCAAAAGCCACCGGTTGAACTACTGCGCCAATATCAAATCCCAATGGCACTGGCGACCGACATTAACCCCGGCACCTCCCCTTTTGCTGATCTCACTCTGATGATGAACATGGGCTGTACACTATTTGGTTTAACACCAGAAGAGAGCTTACGAGGCGTGACATGCCACGCTGCTAAGGCTCTGGGCTATGGTGAAACACGCGGCCAAATTAGTGAAGGTTTTGATGCCGACCTAGCGATTTGGAATATCGACCACCCTGCGGATCTGAGTTATCAGGTCGGTGTTCCACGTCTATGTGCGCGTATTGTCAACGGTGAAGTCAGCCACGACTAAATCACTCAACCACTCATTTCGGGCAGTGGCGATAAAGCGCGACTCCCCCACGAGTCATTCAATTAACCACAAGCTCCATAGAAAACGAGCTTAAACCTGATGATGTTTGGCGCAATGACATCGCCAAACCGATAATGATGAAAAGGAGTCTCACATGACGCAGCACAACAACCAAGGTTCCCGTCTAGATACTAGCCGCACAATCCGTGCGCCACACGGCACAACGCTTCGTGCTAAATCTTGGTTAACAGAAGCGCCGCTTCGTATGTTGATGAACAACCTAGACCCAGATGTTGCAGAACACCCTCACTCACTGGTTGTCTATGGCGGTATTGGCCGTGCGGCACGTAACTGGGAATGTTATGACAAAATCGTAGAAGTGCTGGAGCGTTTGGAAGACGATCAAACTCTCGTGGTTCAATCTGGTAAACCTGTTGGCGTTTTCCCTACTCATAAAAACGCACCACGTGTGCTGATTGCAAACTCAAATATCGTTCCTCACTGGGCCAACTGGGAGCACTTCAACCAACTGGATAAAGAAGGTTTGATGATGTACGGTCAGATGACCGCGGGTTCATGGATCTACATCGGTTCACAAGGCATCGTACAAGGTACATACGAAACCTTCGTCTCTGTCGCTAAAAAGCACTTCGACGGTGAAGCGAAAGGTCGCTGGGTATTAACAGGTGGTCTCGGCGGTATGGGTGGCGCTCAGCCTCTTGCTGCAACGATGGCTGGTTTCTCGATGATCGCGGTAGAATGCGATGAATCGCGTATCGATTACCGTCTGCGTACTCGTTATGTTGATAAGAAAGCAACAAGCCTTGACGAAGCATTGGCAATCATCAAAGAATCAGAACAGCCTGTATCTGTTGGCCTACTGGGTAACGCTGCTGACATTTTCCAAGAACTGGTTGACCGTAACATCACACCGGACGTAGTGACAGACCAAACTTCAGCGCACGACCCATTAAACGGCTATCTACCTCAAGGTTGGAGCATAGAACACGCTGCAGAAATGCGTACCAGCGATGAAGCTGCAGTGGTGAAAGCAGCAAAAGCATCAATGGCAGTGCAAGTTCGTGCAATGCTAGAACTTCAAGAACGTGGTGCTGCCACTCTGGACTACGGTAACAATATCCGTCAAATGGCTCTAGAAGAAGGCGTAGAGAACGCGTTTGACTTCCCAGGTTTCGTACCAGCATACATTCGCCCACTATTTTGTGAAGGTATAGGTCCATTCCGTTGGGCTGCCCTATCTGGTGACCCAGAAGATATCTACAAAACAGACCAAAAAGTGAAAGAACTCATCCCTGACAACCCACACCTACACAACTGGTTGGATATGGCTCGTGAGCGTATCAGTTTCCAAGGTCTCCCAGCACGTATCTGTTGGGTTGGTCTGAAAGACCGGGAGCGTCTAGGTCAAGCATTTAACGAAATGGTTAAAAACGGCGAACTAAAAGCCCCTATCGTTATTGGCCGTGACCATCTAGACTCGGGATCAGTAGCAAGCCCAAACCGAGAAACGGAAGGCATGATGGACGGTTCAGATGCCGTGTCTGACTGGCCACTTCTTAACGCTCTGCTTAACACGGCTGGCGGTGCAACTTGGGTTTCTCTGCACCATGGTGGTGGCGTAGGCATGGGCTTCTCACAACACTCTGGTATGGTGATATGTTGTGACGGTTCACAAGATGCATCAGAGCGTATCGCTCGTGTTCTTCACAACGACCCGGCAACCGGTGTTATGCGTCATGCCGACGCTGGTTACGACATCGCTAAGCGCTGTGCGAAAGAACAAAAACTCGAT
This sequence comes from Vibrio sp., assembly GCA_048259585.1. Classification (GTDB taxonomy): domain Bacteria; phylum Pseudomonadota; class Gammaproteobacteria; order Enterobacterales; family Vibrionaceae; genus Vibrio. The sequence goes on from JBLXHN010000012.1 coordinate 46,358, forward strand.
CTACCAATGCTCAACGAAGAGCTGGCTAAACTGAAGTAAGGACATCATCAATGTTAAATTTAGTCATTAAACCGGGCACCTTATCACTAAACCAACTGCGTAAAGTAAGCCGCTCACCGGTTGTGCTTTCGCTTGATCCTGAAGCGCTCCCTGCCATCGAACGCAGCACGCAAGTAGTTGAGCAAGTGATTGCAGAGGGCCGTACGGTTTATGGTATCAACACTGGCTTTGGTTTATTAGCCAACACTAAAATTGCACCTGAAGACCTAGAAACGCTGCAAAGAAGTATTGTGCTGTCTCACGCTGCGGGTATCGGTAAGTTCATGTCAGACGAAACCGTTCGTCTGATGATGGTTCTGAAGATCAACAGCCTGGCTCGTGGTTTTTCTGGTATCCGTTTGGAAGTGCTGGAAGCACTGATGTCACTGGTTAACCACCAAGTTTACCCATGTGTTCCTAAAAAAGGGTCTGTCGGTGCATCCGGTGACCTAGCGCCTCTGGCTCATATGAGCACCGTTCTTCTTGGCGAAGGTCAAGCGCGTCATAATGGTGAAATTATCTCGGGCTTAGAAGCACTGAAGCTTGCTGGTTTATCTCCAATCACGCTTGCTCCAAAAGAAGGTCTTGCTCTGCTAAATGGTACTCAAGCATCAACAGCGTTTGCGCTTGAAGGCTTGTTTATGGCGGAAGACTTGTTTGCCTCCGCAACCGTATGTGGTGCGATGTCAGTTGAAGCCGCACTCGGCAGCCGTCGTCCATTCGACCACCGTATCCACGAAGTACGCGGTCACCAAGGTCAGATTGATGCCGCGGCAGCGTACCGTCACTTGTTGGATGACAGTAGTGAAGTTGGTCAATCACACACAAATTGTGAAAAAGTTCAGGACCCCTACTCACTGCGTTGTCAGCCTCAGGTAATGGGTGCCTGTCTACAGCAAATCCGCAACGCGGCTGAGATTCTTAAGACTGAAGCAAACTCAGTGTCAGATAACCCGCTGGTATTCGCTGAAGAAGGCGACATCATCTCTGGTGGTAACTTCCATGCAGAACCTGTTGCAATGGCCGCCGATAACCTAGCACTGGCGATCGCAGAGATTGGTAGCTTATCAGAACGTCGAATGGCACTGCTTATCGACAGCGCGTTAAGTAAACTTCCTCCATTCCTGGTGGACAACGGCGGCGTAAACTCAGGCTTTATGATTGCACAGGTAACTGCAGCCGCTCTGGCGAGTGAGAACAAGACTCTGGCACACCCAGCCTCTGTTGATAGCTTACCTACGTCTGCGAACCAGGAAGACCATGTTTCAATGGCAACCTTCGCGGGACGTCGCCTGCGTGATATGAGTGAGAACACGCGTGGGATTTTAGCGGTAGAGTACTTGTCATCTGCGCAAGGTTTAGATTTCCGCGCACCTAACAAATCTTCAGCTCGAGTAGAAGAAGCGAAACAAATTCTGCGTGAAAAAGTGTCTTTCTACGATAAAGACCGCTATTTCGCTCCGGATATTGAGCAAGCAAATACTCTACTTAAACTGGCCGTGCACAACCACTTAATGCCAGCCAATATACTACCAAGTTTTCAATAACTTAAACCGAACCACATGAGCCCTTAGGGGCTCTTTTGGGTTGTAACCGATGGGTTGAAAACACGTATAAATAGTGAGAAATATCACTGATTGGACCATTCAAAAATGTTTACCAGTTATAATTCAACCTGTTTTGATTATTTAGCGTAAATTATGTTTCTGAATCCATATTTCTCAAGCCAAGATAAGCAGTTCCAATTCACTCGCGAGCAAGCTAGCCACTTCGCTAAAAAAGTCGCAGGTGACTTCAACCCTATTCACGATGAAGACAATAAACGCTTCTGTGTGCCTGGAGATCTTTTGTTCGCAGTATTGCTAAAACAAGAAGGTATTAGTAAGAAAATGCGTTTCAAGTTCTCTGGTATGGTGAATAATGGAATTGCTCTGCACATTGAGAACAAGTGTGACAAAGAAAGTGCCGTAGTTGATGAAGCAGGTAAAGAATACTTGCACATGAGCCGTGAAGGTGAAGTGAGCCATGATGCTGCATTCATCGAGCACGTAGTGACAAATTACGTTCAGTTTTCAGGTATGAACTTCCCTCACATCATGGTTCCTCTTATGGAAGAGCAGCAGATGATGATCAACCCACAACGTCCACTCGTTATCTACGAGAGCATGGAAGTTGAGTTCGAACGCCTAGACCTGACTGACCCAGAAGTTGAATTCTCTGGTGCAACTTTCGATGTCGAAGGTAAACGTGGCGTAGTAACCTTGAACTTTGCGTTTAAAGAAAATGGTGAAGTCGTAGGCCGTGGCGTTAAGCGCATGGTAGCAAGTGGCCTTAAGCCATACGAGCAACCAGCCATCGATGATTTGGTTAATCGCTTTAACGATAGAAAAACCTCGTTTCTAGCGAAAATCGCAGCCTAATCAAAGTTAAATTTTACCAAGCCCTGCTCAAGTCGAGCGGGGCTTTTTGTTTTTGGGCTGCTATATTTTAATGACAGCAGTATAGAGAATAATAAAGTCTGGTAGGTATCGAAGCACAGTTTTGGACAAAAATAAGTTAAAGAACGGACTTAAAAACTCAGCCTCTGTATGAAATTTTCGATTCTTTTATTTCAATATGGCCGTAAAGCTCAGGGGCGATCTCAGATTGATGGCGCAGCATATTTTCTATGGACTTACGAGTTAGATCTTTATCTTTTACTGGCCCAACGTGTATTGATTTTATCGCTTTGGGGTCAAAATCCCAAGTGATGTAAGGAATTACAATATCATTCTTCGCCCGAAATTTTACTTGTTTAGCTCGGTCTAAGCCTTCAACAGAAACTATCATTCGGTGTTCTTTTTCTTCCGAAAACCCTTCGTTTTTCATTCTTAAACTAGCAACTACCAACTCCATATAAGTTGTTTGCTCAGCGAAAGTGTCAGCACCTTGCATTTTATAAAGCTGAATTGATTGATCGCATGTGTTGATGCTGCTGCGAGCTATTTGGGATTTATCATCAATAACATATGCGCATCGTATATTATTGATTTTGCTTGGTTCAAATTCAATGCAGAACATTCCGTAAGCTCGCCACTGGCTCAATAGATCGTCTTGCTCGCTAAAGCTTGCGATGTAATATGCAGGAATATCCCTATTCTTGATGTTATTGATGGCATCACTAATGTATTTTTTATTTCCACTACTTACAGGCTCCAAATCATCGGAAAGTAGAGTGCTCGCTAATATACTCGCCCCATCAAGCATTTCCTCAGAGTCATTTAAGTACATGCTGTCAGTTAGCCACAGTTGTCGATTACTTAAAATTGAAATCAGAGCATTTAAGTCGGTGTAATGGTATAGAGATAAGTCTGAATCTAACTGATCTCTAGGAGTCATGAATGATGTGTTCTTATCTTTTTGAACAACATTGTACTGCTCAATCTTGTATTTGTTAGTCATTGAAACCCTTTCTTTCTTAGTAAGAACACCTTATTTATCATCATACTATAAAGAGTCACAAATGGCTTAAACTGTATCGGCTCTAACAAACTTTGGGGCAGAAGTTAGTCAATTCATAGCAGCGCTCACGTATACGGAAACGCCCAAAGTTATTAGCTTTGGGCGTTTCTTCTAACAAACTTGGTTACGACAAACCGAGCTTTAAAGTGTCATATGCAGAATTGGAAAAGGTTTTCCCATATCATCAAGTGGCGAGCGCGAAACAACTTTGAATCCCATACGCTCGTAGAAGCCCACCGCTTGTGGGTTTTGTTCGTTCACATCAACTTTGGTTGCACCTAACTGCTCTATTGCATATTGCAATAGCACTTTACCAACTCCTTGTCCTCTTGCCTCGCTTAAGATGAAAAGCATTTCAATCTTTGAGTCGTGGACACCCACGAAACCTTGAATTGAACCACTTTCATTTTTCACACATCTTAACGTGACAGCTGGAAAAGCCTGCTCAATGACAATTGGTTTAAAAAACTCAATATCTTCTTCTGTTATGAAGTCATGAGTTGCTCGGACTGAGTTTTCCCAAACATCAAGCATTTCTGCATAATTTTCAGGAAGCACATTTTCTACAATCATAGGATTTACTCTAAAGTTGACTGAAATTCATGTGCAGCCGCGAGTGGGTATTTTACCGACAAAGGATATTTCCGTCCATTTAGCATCAACATTACTTTTGTTTGGGAAAAGATAAACCATCAGCACAGAAGTAAGTAGCAAATCTAACACCGAAATGGGGCACATTCGTGCCAGAGAACCTGGCTCGAACAATAGATTCAATCCAAGCCTTTATTAACTAGCCTCTTCAAACTCAAGAAATCCATCTTCGATAGCAGGCAAAATTGAAATAACGTCAAAATAGGGTTCTGTATATATTTTGCTGTCTCTCAATTCTTCAATAAGAAAATAGTAACTTTGTATATTTTCAGTTTCGAACATCACGATATCACTACAAAATGAGGTGAATGCCTCGGCATCAAATAGCCGAATAAGCACATCTGGATACTTTGCGAATACCTCGTGCTTTAGTTGTACAAAATAAGAGTTACGGTCATTCCGATTCAGTTTCAGCCACTCCTTTCGAGCACTTAAATGGACAAAAAAAGTATAAAGCCTAGCCATGTATTTTCCCTTAAACTTCTGGTTACTGCTGTAAAGATAGAATACGATTAAACATTCGCATTTGATATTCGCATTCGGGAAAAAGCTAATGAATGAAAATATAACTGATTGTATTGCTAGTAGAAAAAAACCAAAACAAGGTCGTTCCAAGACATTAGTTTCCGCGATATTGGAAGCAGCTATTCAGGTTTTGACAAAGGAAGGTATTAGACGATTTACTACAGCAAGAGTGGCTGAAAGAGCGGGAATCAGTGTTGGCTCCCTTTATCAATATTTTCCTAATAAAGCTTCTGTCTTATTTCAATTACAAGTAAATGAGTGGACAAAAACCCAGCAACTTATTCAAAATATATTAGAAGATTCCGCAATACCACCACTAGAAAGGTTAGATACGGCCATAAGATCATTCATACATTCGGAATGCAACGAGTCTGGAATTCGCAAAGCACTAGTTGATGCATCACCATTCTACCGAAATACCGAAGAATTCAGAGTTGCCAAAGCTAACACTAGAATAAATATTAAACCGTTTATCAGTGAGTTACTGCCTGATTCTTGCTTGGAAACAATAGAATTCATTGAAGATTTATTATTGAGATTAGTTACTAGCTTTGGAAAACAATTTTCTGAAGAAAGTAGAACAGAAGAAGAAATAACACGTTATAGCTCAGCGATAACCAATATGTTGGCTATGCACATTAACTCTTATAAATAAAGGCAACTTTGAACATTATCACTTAGTACACTCAGAAAGAGCACACGGATTCTCGGATAACTTCTTATATAGCAAAGCTGTCATAAAAAGGAGTGCTTGAACAATTGCACTCACCGTTTTATGTGTTTAATCAATAGGCTGAAAGCTGACATCATAAATAAAATCATTCTCGCAGGTGCAAAGAGTCAGGCCTTCTTCAGTATGGCTTCCTTGAACGACAGCGTTACCTTCCTTATCCCACACACTACATTTACCTGCCGTATCCCAACCACCAGTTTCACCAACAAAATTTGAGAGTAAAACCGGAGTCTTAATCTTGGTCGCAATATGGGATAGCAACACACTATCTTGAGAAAAGCCCCCCTTTGAAATAAGAGCATTTACCAAATAAACGGCTGCTTTTTCAGTAAGCGCATCAAATTGATGGCGAGGTTCAGTAAAGTCTGCACATACAGCCAATGCAATCTTGACCTGATTGACATTGAAGAAATAGTTTTCGGAACCCGCTACACAGTACTCACTCTCTCCTTGGTGTAGATACTGCTTTGAGTAGAAATCAACTTTCCCACTGGGATGACAAATAATTGCACCAATATATGGCTTCGATTGACCACTTTTTATGGGGCATCCAGCGATAACAACAATGCCATTTGAAACAGCAAATTGAGACAACTCATGAACATGAGTAGAAGACATATCTATCGCTAAATTTTCCAGTAATGATGGCTCATATCCTGTCAAAGATAACTCTGGAAAAGTAATGATGTCAGCCCCTAATCGTGCCGCTTCAGAACAAAACTTTTTATGGCGGTTTAAATTTTCTTTGATATTTCCTTTTACTGCCTTGTGCTGCGCTAAAGCAAACCTGACTTTACCTGACTCCACACTTTCTCCTTGCGCTATCTTAGTAAAAACAATGTATTATCATAGCATTCTACTTGGTATCAGCATATTTATACTAACATTCAAGATTGTTGATAAATTCTGACAATTTGTTGCACAATGCTTTGCACTGAAAGATAGCCCGACATAAGAAAGTCTATAGCAAATCAACGAGCACAACTTGCTACTACGCAATAACGTTAACGCAAAATGGGGCTGAGCTGAGCCGCAAAGATCGTTGGTATGAGATCAAGTGTAGTTATAAAGTTTTTCCCACAGATTCAATCCACGTTGGTACGTTGGCTCTGTACCAGTTCATGTATATTGATGCGTCTGGTTTATTTCGACTAGTTAAAATGTTTGTAACTTCAATAAGAATCCATGTCTTGGCTATAACCAAGTGTTTCTCTAGCAATTTGGAAGAAAATTTGGAGTTAAAGCTAGCGTACTTCTCGGCAATTGACTGATAGTCGTGAAAATTTCCCAGACCTCGAACTAATGGAGCTAAGTCAATAGCAGGGCTACCGAAACCAAATCGCTCCCAATCGAACAGTACAAGCTCGCCATTATTTCTTGTTCCCCAATTTCCATCATTACTATCACCAGAAACCAGCCCCGAATACTCAAACAACTCTTCTGAACGAGATTGAATACTTAAAATAGAGTCTTGAATCACTTTAGGAAACTTTAACGCCTCTAGTGCCAATTCTGTAGCATCTAAAGACCATGAATGCCCTTTTACTGTAAACGACGGTCTATAGTGGGATTGGTGGATATGAGCTAATTGCTCAAATGTCCCACTATTGTTATTGAGTTCATCTAAAGTAATCTTATTGGGGATGTATTCAATGAACAAATTATTGCCATCTATTTTGAGTAACTTGGGTGTCTTCACGCCTACAAGTTGTGTGGCTGCAAATTGATAAAAGCCCATTTCTACGGGAGAGACATTTTGCTTTTTAATGCACTGCACTCCCTCATATTCTTCTAGCGATACGAGAGCAGATCCCATCCTTGATAAATCTTGAGATTTCATTAATTCCCTTTACGTATAGCTGTTTGTTGAAACACTTTTACCAATTAACTTGTTCTGTCTATATGGTGAACACATTGTGCTTAATACAAGTGACATTTTAAAAATAATGGAGCATAAATGAGCCAACTCACTGTGGGCTGGCTCTATGATAGGCAAACTAATGTCAGAACTTATCGCTGCTGACACAAGAATCACTCTGTAAGAATTGGACGGAAAAAGCTACGCTCATAACTCACTACGCAATCCGTTTCTTCTGCATACTTGAATGCTGCTTTACAGTTTTCGTCTGATGCTGATTCATGACGGTATTTTTCATATTCAGATAAAGATGGAAATGAAAACAACGCCATTGCAATATTATTCGCTCCTTCCGACGGTAAAAAATATCCATGATGTATACCACCAAACTGTTCAACGAGTGGAATCCACATACGGGCATAATGTTCAAATTCAGGGACTTTCTTAGGGTCAATAACGTATCTAACGTAACAAGTGATCACTGACAGCTCCTTCTATTTTTATAGGCTACTCACATCCTGAGCATTAGATAAGTTTGGTCAAAGAATCTGGAATTCAAGCTAACCAATTGAAGTTATTAATACCGGATGAGGCAAAACTAACCTAGTCGTTGCCGATAACTAGAAAATGGTAATTCATAAATTGCGACCAAGGACTTGTTGCTACTTTCAGATACCTTCCGTATCCCAAAACGTCAACGTCTTCATATCAGCTATCCTTAAAAACAGGAATTGGTCGACACCAAGACCAAAAACAAATAACGACACCTAATTATCAAGCTTTCAAATAATCAAACCCAGCGCCTAACCCTTGCCTGATAATCGATATAAGGCTGACCAAATACTTTAACCAAAGTCCGTTCTTCTGGTTTTATTTGAAAACGATTCATATACCAAACAAACAGAACGCATGTGAGTAAACCCAAAACGTTCTGCTGCCAATATGCAAAACCAAACAGAAGTAACAATAATCCCAAATACATTGGATTGCGTGATATCTGGAAGACGCCCGAATCCACTATCGTGGTCGCTTCATGTGGCTTAGTCGGATTAACCGTTGTTTTTACTTTGCGAAACTCATAAATGCCAGCTAAGCCAAAGATTCCGGCTAGCACAAAGCAACCCCACCATACCCAACTCGTATAAGGCCAAGGGAGATGAGCGAAAGTGAAGACTCGTGCAAAAACGTTGATCAAAACCATAGCAACAATGAACACCGCAACTGGTGGGATTTTTAGCTCCAATCTGTGCATTCACTAATCCTTATTTTCTAACTTGAGTTTCAGCTAAGCTTTCATTGATTATAGTAAAACAAAGCCCAGACGATGCTGGGCTTAAGATTTGATTGATTAAAGGATTGAGAGCAATGCTTGCAGAGGATGCTTAGGCTTAATGTTCTCAAAACGTTTCACCTGACTTCGGCAAGAATACCCTGTGATTAAACAACGCTCTTTAGGTAGTTTCTCTAAACTTGGTTGCCAGCTTAGTCCGTAGATATCTTTAGACATCTGATACTTATCTAATTCATGACCAAACGTCCCTGCCATGCCACAACAGCCAACTGGTACAGTTTTCAAAACACCACCAAAGTGAGCGAAGATCTCGCCCCACTCTTTCTCTGCGTTCGGTAATTTGGTTTTTTCTGTACAATGAGCCAGTAAATACCAAGCTTCATCAGAACCTGATTCCGCCAGAGTAAACTCAGATAAACGCGGTTTAAGCCATTCATGTACCGTTAGTACATCGAAGTCACCACGTTTATCAGCTAATACTTCGACATATTCATCGCGGTAACACAGTACAAGAGCCGGATCTACGCCTACCATTGGTATTTCAAGATCCGCTATTTTTTCTAAGAACACCGCCGTATTCTCTGCTGTCGCTTTAAACTGCTTGAGGAAGCCTTTGATGTGCTGAGCTTTACCATTTGGCTTAAACGGCAGTAATACTGGTTTTTTACCTAACTTAATCGCTAAAGCAATAAAATCCTCTACAACCTCTGCGTCATAATAACTGGTGAACGGGTCCTGAACGATGATGACATGTTGTTCTCGATCTTGTTGAGACAACCCAGCCAAATACTGTAAGTCGAAGCTTGCGACAGGGTGACGTCTTGTTCGCTGCGCAAGAGTAGGTACGGTTAACAACGGCGTATCAACATACCCTACCGTTTTCGCGGTTAAACTCTTAACCCAGTTTTGTTCAATCACACCATTCACAAGTTTTGGTGCTTTCGCCATCAATGGCAACATCGTTTCTATGTTGGCAACCAAATAGTCTTTGACCGGACGCTGATATCGCGAGTGGTAGATGTTTAAGAAACGTGAACGGAAGCTCGGTACATCCACTTTGATCGGACACTGGCTTGCGCAAGCTTTACACGCCAAGCAGCCATTCATGGCTTCATATACCTCATGAGAGAAATCCTGCTCATGGCGCTGATTGATGCGATTCCGAACTCTATCCAACATGGTTTTAATTGTCGGTGTTTTCGACAGCGTTTGCTGCTCTAAATCGAGAATATCAATCCCCTGTTCAGTCAACTGACGTAACCACTCACGAACTAATCCAGCGCGTCCTTTTGGAGAATGGCGACGATCAGCCGTTACCTTCATGGAAGGACACATAGGAGAACTGGTATCGTAATTAAAGCACAAACCGTTACCGTTACACTCCATCGCTTGTTTAAAGCTGTCACGCACCTGCACATCGATCTGACGATCGTAGTAACCCCGCTTCGTATCAGATACTTTAACTAATTCGAAATTGGTATTCAGCGGTGTACAGATTTTACCCGGATTCATTTTGTTATGAGGGTCAAACGCTTGCTTAACTCGGCGCAATTCATTAAACAGCTCTTCACCAAAAAACTCCGGTCCATATTCGGAACGGAAACCTTTACCGTGTTCACCCCACATCAACCCGCCATACTTGGCTACCAGCTTGACAACTTCATCTGAAATCTCATGCATCATAAGCTCTTGCTTAGGATCGCATAAATCTAAAGCAGGACGAACGTGCAACACACCTGCATCGACGTGACCAAACATACCGTACGCAAGTTGTTTCGAATCAAGTAATTCTCTGAACTCTGCAATGAAATCCGCTAAGTTTTCTGGTGGTACGCAAGTATCCTCAGTAAACGGAACTGGCTTGGCGCGACCTTTCGCTGCACCCAGCAAACCTACTGCTTTTTTCCGCATGTTATAGATACGGTTAATACTGGCTAAATCATTACAAACTTGATACCCAATAATGCCACCTTGCTCATTAGCCATCATCTCGTCAAGATTGGCTGTCAGCTTAGCGACCAAAGCGTTTACCGTTGTTTCATCCTGATCAGCGTACTCAACAATGTTGATACCTTGCATTTCTTTGCCAGGTACGTCCGTAATCAAATCACTGACGCTGTGCCAAACAATATCTTCTTTGGCCAGGTTTAAAACTTTGGAATCAACGGTTTCAACAGATAGAGCACTTGCTTCTACCATTAAAGGCGCGTTACGCAATGCAGAGTCAAACGTATCGTATTTTACATTAACCAGCGTACGCGCTTTGGGGATCGGAGTAAGATTAAGCTTAGCTTCGGTAATAAACGCTAATGAACCTTCAGCTCCGCACAGTACACGAGTGATGTTGAATTGGTCGGTCTCTTCATCAATCGCGTTTTTTAAATCGTAACCAGTAAGAAAGCGGTTTAGCGGAGGGAATTTCTCAACAATTTTCTGACGCTTCTCACGACATACGGCCTCCGTCACCTGCATGGCCTGATAAGCATAATTACCTTCATCAGGCGTGCCATGTGATAAATCAGACTCTAAAATGGAGCCATCTGCGAAGACGGCTTGCAACGATAACACGTGATCGGAGGTTTTCCCGTATTTAAGAGAACCTTGCCCTGACGCATCAGTGTTAATCATTCCGCCAATGGTCGCGCGGTTACTCGTCGACAGATCGGGTGAGAAAAAATAACCGTGAGGTCGAACCGCATCATTGAGCTGATCTTTAATCACACCGCTCTGTACTCGAACCCAACCTTCCTCAGTATTGATCTCAAGAATTTGGTTCATGTAGCGGGAAAGGTCGACAACGATACCTTTCGTTAAAGCTTGGCCATTCGTCCCCGTGCCACCACCACGTGGAGAAAAAGTCACGCGCTCAAACTCTGGTTTAGCACTTATCTTGCCGATTAAAGCGACATCTTCTGTCGATTTAGGCAAAACCACCGCTTGAGGTAACTGTTGGTATACACTGTTATCAGTGGCCACCGCTAAACGGCTTGAATATTGGGTTTCGATATCGCCAGTGAACCCGGCTGCTTCTAGTTCATGTAAAAAAGTTAAAACAACCGGATCGACGTCAGATTGAAGATGAAGTCTTGGTAACATTTGCTTCCTGCCCGTACTTCGCTGATCCTATCAGCTTTGGGGTAATAATATTATTTGAGTATATTTCTATGAATCTCGTCACTTTACAACATTTAAAAAGGTGATCAAATCAGAATATGATTGACAGAAGCAATCAAATTCATTTTTCTAGCTTTTTAAATTCGCTTAAACCACAGCATCAGTGCCAGCAAGACACAAACGTTTGCTAGGTTCGATTAAAAAAATATTGGCATTATCTAAAAATTACGGATGTAACAATGAAAAAAAACAAAATCGTCACAACGGAAGACATTCTTCTCAAGCTATGTCAGTCCGTCTCTTCTGTACTGACTTCAGCAACAGCTTCTAATATTAACTACTCAGCCATGGTGCAAAAGATAAACAAAACATCCTTAAAACCAGACTTTGGCTGCTTCGTCCTTTTTGATGGCGGATTTTCTGGTCTAGTTGTCATCAATTTTACCGCCAAAGCAGCATTGGAGGTATACACCAACTACATGCGTAACATGGGCATGCCTGAAGAAGAACTGGCTGTACTACACACTTCTGATGAAGTAGGCGATGTGTTAGGTGAACTGATGAACCAACTGGTTGGCGATTTTACCAAAAAGATTCGCAAGGAATTACAAACCAACATCACGCAGAACCAACCTAAAATGTTATCACTAAACAAACAGGTTATTTTATCTGTGGATACCAATCTAGATCGGCCTCAAGCTCGTCGTGTGACTTTCTCCACTGAGAAGAACAATATCTTCTATCTTGAACTTGCCATGGATAAAACAGAGTTCATTCAACTTGAAGAATTTGAAATTGCTGAAGATGAGAGTCCAGATGCAATTCTTGAAAGTACCCAGAAAGCTCAAACAACCGAAAAAGATACTAACGTCGGTGATGATTTAGCTAATGATCTCCTCGATGAACTAGGTCTATAAACAGCAGCGACTCGCAAGAGTTGTCCTCCCTAAGCGGCAACTCTTGTTTTCAACCCTTCCCCTAATGCTACAAAAACGTTAAAATGTCAGACTTTTCTAAACTCGGTAGTAATGTGTTTCTGAATGTCGATTGATAAAAAGAAAGCCCTGAAAAAAATTGCTAAATGCCTAGAGCTTGGTAACTCCGCTAACGTCAATGAAGCGGCTAATGCCATCAAAATGGCTCACCGTTTAATGCTGAAATATGGTCTCGATAAAGATGATATCGAGTTCATTAAATTGGGGAAAACTCAATCAAGCCATCTACTACCTGCCTCCATTGGTTCCGGTATTCTTCGAATTATTCGTGGTATCAACACTAAGTTTGGTGTTGAAGCAGTGTTAATCAATCACAAGGGATTGAAGCGAGTAGAGTTTATCGGTGAAGCGGATCGCGCGATTTTCGCTGCTTTTGCTTTTGATATTGTCTATCGTGAAATGAACGAGCACACTGGCCAATTTAGAAACAGCTTTGCAGGCAGTGGAACATCCACTCAAGAAGTCACGAGACGAGTGAATTCCTTTGTTTCTGGATGGATAGAAGGTGCATTGGAAAAACTGCCTGAAATTTCACCTGATGAAGAATCTGCAAACAAAATTAACGACTATATCGATAAAGAATTTAAAAACGTCGATAGAGAAACGTTCAAACAACAGCTTCGTGAAGCAATGAAAAACCTCACTGCCGATTATGAAGTTGGATTGAAAAAAGGACGTCGAGTGTCTGTAAACCGTCCTATTGACGGCGCTCAGGCACCAAAGTTATTGAAGTAGCATCACCATCTAAGTCAATCCTACGTCAAATCAGACTTTTCCTAGTTGATCTTAACGTCTGAATCCCGTTTCATTCATACGGCAACAATACATGGAGTAGATACATTGAAAAAAATTACGTTAGCCTTAGTAGTGGCGGTAGCATTATCAGGCTGTCAGGCTACACAGCGACAAAATGCAACCACTGGCGAAACTGAAACGAATTCAGCAACCAAAGGCGCATTACTGGGAGCATTAGCTGGTGCGGCCGTTGGCCTCGCATCCGGCGACGATGCGAAAGAGCGTCGTCAACGTGCCTTAATCGGAGCCGCAGGTGGTGCCGCAGTTGGAGGTGGTGTTGGGTACTATTTTGATCAACAAGAAGCGGCCTTACGGAAAGAGCTTCTAAATTCTGGAGTTCAAGTTGAACGTGTAGGTGAAAACCAACTGTTACTTCGTCTAGAAAACGGCATTGGCTTTGCGACTAACTCGTACCAGCTAGACTCAAGCATTCACAACACTCTACGTGGTGTCGCAAGAATTCTGGTTGAATATCCAGAGACCAGTTTGGTCATCGATGGACATACTGATAGCACAGGTAGCGACACAACTAACCAAATCCTTTCAGAGCGCCGTGCAGAATCTGTTCGTTCATTTTTAATCTCACAAAACGTTGCAGCAGGCCGAGCAATAGCACGCGGTAATGGTGAACGTTACCCATTATGTAGCAACGAAACTTCGACAGGCCGAGCTTGTAACCGCCGAGTCGAAATCCAAATCTTACCGCTAAAATAGACGGGTTACCTGGTAGTAAACAAAAAGTTCGATTCGTAAAACTAGCAAACCAACAACAGTAAGATAGAATGATACATATCCCAGCTAAGTGCTGGGATTATCCTCTATTGATAACGCTGAAGGTGACTGTGTTACGTACAACTGTTTGGATCTTATCCCTAATCTTCGCTGGCACTGTATTAGCCGCCCCCAATTCTGAGCTTGTACGTAAAGCAAATCAGGGCGATCCAGACGCACAATACCAACTTGCTTTGTCGTATCAGAAAAATACCGACGCTCCAAAAAACACCCAAGATGCATTTTACTGGTTGCAACAGGCAGCAAATAACGATAACCAGCTTGCCATGCTGCCCTTAGCCCAAGCTTACCTAAATGGAACAGGAACTAAGGTCGACACCACTCAAGGATTATATTGGTTAACTAGGCTCGCCATACTAGGAGATGCACAAGCACAATATCAACTCGGAAAAACCTATGAGCAACTTAGCGTCCAACCAACATCTCTAGACAATGCCCAACTTTGGTTTCACATCGCAGCAGCTACCTTACCAGAGGCAGAACAGGCCTATTCAGCAATCCTTGAAAAGAAGTTTAACCAACAACGGGCAAAACAAGTTTCAGCCATCAGTCAAATCGATAAGCTTATTGATAGCCCAAATAATAGTACTTCTTCCCCAATAGATAAGGATCCTGAGCAGGTTGAACACGACTATTTGCTGCTTACCGTAACGATTCTACTGCTATTATCGACCACCCTATTTTTCCGCCGGATAAAATTTAAAAAGCACAATCGTCTGAAGGAGAGTTCAAATAACGCTGATTTGCAAAAACAACTCGATGAAAAAAGCATTATATTAAAAAAACAGAAAAAACAATTAGATACAATTTATCGTGAGTTAAAACGTCTGCAACAGAGTCAAAGTGAACACACAAAAGCTCAGCGATTTGAGCTTGCTTGCGCCGTATTTGGTTTCATACCGAATCAGGTACCTGATGAAAAAACAATCAAGATGAGATACAAGCAGCTATGTAAGATTTACCACCCAGACATGAAGGGTAGTGAAGAAGAAATGAAGCGTCTCAACGGTGCTTTAAAGACCATCATGCAACATGTTAATAATTAGTAACAAATAAAACATTAGTAAAACCTAACATTCTACAACCCACAATTACACGGGGGCTGAAGCAATCGATCTCCCTCTCATATTGGTAACATAATATTAACTTTATACTCTTTTGTATGTCATAATCCGCCGCGACAATTTACGCCTAACAGCTTTGGCTAAGTAGTGCTCACTACTTAGCCTTTAAATATCCAATAGGTAAGGAGATATCATGTTTACTATTGAAGGCGTGTGTGACTGGTGCAAAAAACCAAGCCTACTAACCAAACACGAATATGTTGATGGTAAATCACACCACTCTTGCGAGAAATGTAACGAATTTGCTCGTATGGACGTAAGACAGTTTAATATCGCTGAACAAGCACTTAGAGAACGTCAACACACTCACTCTTTATGACGCTCGCTTTAAATGTCTATACCTAGCTTTAGATTTATACATAGATTTATCTGCAACATTTAATACTTCATCAAGGGGAAGGCTTTTTCCCAAATCCATAGCCATCCCCACTGACACCGTCACCTCGACTTCATCCCTAGAGCCGCTGACTATAAAACTAAATGAACAGATTTTGTCTAAGTACTGCTCTATTTTGTCTAAACTGTCTCGACTCACTAACACAAACTCATCGCCACCAATTCTATACGCGTCCCCTTTCCAGTGGCGTGTAACATTAGAAGCTAAGCGTTTTAATACAAAATCACCGACCCGATGACCATAAGTATCATTGATCACTTTAAATTTATTCACATCCAGATAAACCAGTGTCTTATGCTGTGGGAATGCGTTGCCATACTGACGGTATATAGCAAGCCTATTTCGAAGACCTGTCAGTTCATCCGTAATTGAACGCCGATAGAAAACAAACATAACCGATAAAAGCAGCGCAATGATTAACACAAAGCGTAAAATACTATTACGACTCATCTTTTTCTGGTTATTAATCGTGCTGTACCAATCAGGCGGGTAATTATATTTTTTAACGATGCTGCTCAAGTGAGTAAGCTGTATTGCTTTTGAAAACAACTCGGCTAAAGCCTTACCTTGTTCGTTTTTAGGGAAACCGAAACTCAGGCTATATGAGTAAACCACCCCAACCTTATCTTCTTCAGCAATATGCAAAATACTTTTTGCTTTGCGTAACTTACTATGAAAAGCCGCTCGGGTGATCAGGATGTAATCAACTTCTTTGTTTAGCAGGCCATCGAGAAGCTTAGCTTGAGAAGCGTAAAGATGCATTTTTTTTCCCGGAAGCATTTCTTTGAGCAGCGACTGAAAAAAGTTCCCTTCAACGACACCAATGCGCTCAACCAACATTTCCGAAATAGAACGATAGACGTCATCTTTATAGTGCTTTCGCTTAACCAATATCGCTTCGGGACTGTAATAACTGTCGCTGAGATAGAATTGCTCTTTGCGGGCGTCTGTCACTGCCAAGGGGGAAAGGACATCGATTGTTTGATCCTTTAAGCTTTGGTACATGCTTGCCCATGACTCGCTGGCATCACTCTCCAGTTGGCAATCCAGCTGTAGTATCCCACACACCTCAAACAGAGTATCTGCGGTAATCCCGTCAACAGTTCCATCATCGCGATAATTAACAAATAGCTTTATGTTCTCTAATTTAACTCGTAAAGGATCGTTAATATTAATACCGTACTGGAAAGCCTGATTTCTTAGAGCTTGCTTTCGTATCGCTAGCTGATACTGCTCTACAGATTCACGCAGCAGTTTTTGGAATTTCGCCGAATGAGCATGGTTCTCAATCCGCTTCAACAACTTCTGATGCTTACCTTTAGGTGCAACGACTGACACAGGATGCAAAGATAGGTAATCGTTAAATAAAGTTGCATTTAGACCTGACAACGTCATGAGTTGCAACTGAATTAAACTATCAACAATGCCATCTACTTGTCCTGATTGTAATAATGTGATCGCCTCTTCAGCGTCTTCATATCTCACAAACCCAGCGTTAGGGAACGCCTCCAATATTGCTAAATGATAAGTGCTACTTTTAGGTATCGCTACTGTCTGGATTTTTTCTAACTGCAAACTATTTTGAGTAAACAAATAGACGTATTCAATATTGGTTGGTGCGGTAAAATCTAACGATTTAGCCCTCTGCGGTGTGAAAGTGACATTGGCAAATAAGTCAATATAGCCTGAACTGACGGCAGACATCGCTTCTGAGAAATTATTAAACTCAATGAACTCAAAATTAACACCCAACGCTTCTCCAAGTGAATCAAACATAATTTGAGCAACTATATCATTCGACTCGATGGCCACTAAATATGTCGGTTTCGCATAAGCTGTAGGTAAACCGCCCCATAAACAAGTTAGCAGCATAAGAATAACAGAACGATAATTGAACATGGATAACCTATTTCATTAATGAAATTTCAAACTTTAATTAGCTTTAAATTTATACATTTCTGTATCGGCAAGGTGTATGCAATCTTCAAGAGAGAGGTCATTCCCCTTAGATATGTAGCACCCATAAGATATCCGTACTTGAAACGAACGATTATCACTATTATTAAATTCAAAAAATCCAATTTTTTGAATACATGAACGAGCTTCAGCCTCCGAAACTTTGCCTATGAGAATAAACTCATCACCACCAATTCGGTAACTATCATGTCGCCAATACTTATTAATATTCGACGCGACAGCTTGTAAAACAAGATCACCCGTTCTATGCCCATAAGTGTCGTTGATCACTTTGAACTTATTGATATCAAAATAAATTAATGCCTGACTTTTATATAAACCATCTTTATATTTTTTATATAACGCCAATCTATTTTTTAATTTTGTAAGGCTGTCTGTTATTGACTGCTTATGCCAAAAATAAGAGATGACAATTAGAGTGATAATTATCAGTACAAGAAGCTGCTGACTCTTTTGCGTAAAAATCTTTTGATGAGTCAATGTTTCTTGCCAATCTGGCGCATAATCATATTTTTTTACGATGGCCTCAACATCCAAAAGTTGAATAGCTTCACTAAACAAATCAGACAATACTTGTCCTCGATAATTGTTCTGGAAACCGATGCCAACACCATATGAATAAAAAGTACCAATCATGTCATCTACGACAATCGGTAGTATTGTTCTTGTATCTCTTAACAATCGATTGTAAGTAGCCCGTGTCATCGCAATATAATCGACCTTTTTGGCCAATAATGCCGCCAACTGCTCTTCCGGCTGCTTAAAGGTGATAAAAGGTTTATGTGGTAGACGGCGATGAAGAACCGTCTCAAATACACGTCCTTCAATCACACCAACACGCTCAGCGACCAACTCTGATATAGAACGATAAACGCTATCCTTATACCCTTTGCGTTTAATAACGATAACTTCAGGCTCATAAAATTTATCGCTGATGTGAGCAACCAATTGCCTTTCTTTCGTAAGCGCAAAAGGCGCAACGATATCGCTCTCACCTTTTAGCAAACTGGAATAAATACTGTTCCAAGACTCTTCAGGTTTACTTGCCAACACACACTCTATGCGCATCAGTTGACAAGCTTGAAACACAACATCTGCAGCAATACCGTCGACTTTGCCGTCCTCGGTGTAACTACCAAACTTATAAAAACTTTCAATCTTCACTTTAAGTGGTTCTGTCAAATCAATCCCACTTAAAATCACTTGCTTTCTTAGCGCTTGACGCTTCACATCGAACTGATAACCCTCTGCCGTTGTACGTAAAAGGCGTTGAATCTCTGCACTATGTATATAACGTTCAATCTGCTTTAAAATGACACCGTTTTCTTCTTTACCCGTGATTAGAGAAACTGGCTTCAATGGAAGCCTATGGTTGAGTAACTTGATATCCATACCAGCTAACGCCATGAATTTAAGTACAGAAAGAGAATCAACAATACCTTCAATTTTTTGTTCTTCAATTAACTGTCTTGCCTGTGAGATAGAATGATATTCAACGACATTTAGCTCAGGGTTTTGCTCCAACACAAAATCACCAAATACTGAACCATGAGGAATCCCAATGGAATTCAGGTCCGCAAAGTCGAGCTCTCTTTTACTAAAAAAGTAGACATACTCAACGTTGGTTGGTGCGGAAAAAATAAAGCGCTCGCCCCGCTCTTTGGTGAAGGTGACGTTTGAAGCAAAGTCCACTTCACCGGATTCAACAGCGTTTAGAATGGCTGAATAATTGGAATAATTCACAACAACCAAATTAATACCCAGCTCTCTCGACACTTTGCTAGCAATAGTTCTATTTACAACATCTTCATTTCGATTTGCGTACGTATACGTTAGTTGTTCCTCAGCGTTGACAGGTTTCGCCATTGAGGTTAGCAACATCAATAGTATTACGAGAAATCGACACCTTTGCTTATTGAGAGTCATTTTTTAATTGAAAGTAATTACTAACAAGTTGATTTTAGAATAACCCTTTAGAAGCGCATATAGCATGTACCGTAGGAATATTCTTTAAATCCCAATAATGTATATAAATAAGACTTTCCCTACTATTCCCTTAAAGAATGATTACACAAACGACCTTTTGTAGCCCAACAGTTCTAGACAAAAACCATGCTATAGAGAATTACCCGTTTTTTAACCGCCCCACCACCTTCGCAATCGCTCAAATATCACCCAACAAATTCAATATTGATTAGTCATAAATTTCATACAGTTGCATGGTTACTGAAATAAAAAAGATGAAATAACCATCAAAAAAATCATTTTGAGCTTGATCAGTGGCCAACAAACAACTACTGTATGTACATACAGCATGTATAAAAGGACAGTGAGATGCTTAACGTAGAATTGAATACCACCAGTGTTGATAACTCAGCTTTTGCTAACACATACAATGTTAATAACCACTCAGATATGCTTTCTCGCCTATCGAGTTTGTCTCAACATAAACAGTGGATTCTGTTCACAGGCGAATGTCCTCGCCCACAATACAATGAGTTATCTGCACACCAAATTCACTGCAGCCGAATTATTCATATGAAACCCTCTCAATCTCAGTCTGAAATTACGATTGTGATGAAGGCGATCCAGTCAGGTAATGCCAGCGCGATTGTTGCCTCTGGAAACATTGATATCGTGAGCCAAAAGTTACTTCAACAATTAGCGACCGAGCATCACTGTGAAGTTTTTTTCCTCCCGACAACTCAGCAACAGTTCCATTAGTTTTCTCTTTCTATAGAGTTATATAGATACTGCCTTTGCCCTCTTTTATCACGAGGGCTTTTGTTTTTTAATACACCCACTCCATTTCTCTCTTCCCTCTAAATAACATTATTAAGCAATCGTTTGCTTTTTCGCTGGCGACATAAAATAGTTCTGGTATGATGCGCGCAGTAATTGATATCTCACAGCACTTAGATATCGTCTTTCTATTCTCTAAAACTTGAGATTATCGGTTGGCCTCTAAAGCTCGATGATACAAGCTTATAGTGGAATATGACGTTTGAAATAAGATAGGATTATCTCAATGAGCCTTGCTAACCAAGTTCTCGCCGTCAACGACGACCTCCCAATTCGTACCCATCAGCCTGTCCATAGCGGTAAAGTTCGTTCCGTCTACTGGTTAACAGAAGAAGACAGCCGCCGTTTAATCAAGGAAAAAGGTTACGATGTTGCAGAAGACGCTCCTCTAGCGATCATGGTTATCAGCGACCGCATCTCCGCTTTCGATTGCATCTGGCATGCTGAGGGTGGTATCGCAGGTGTACCGGGTAAAGGTGCTGCACTAAACGCTATCTCAAATCACTGGTTCAAGTTATTTAAAGAAAATGGGTTAGCTGACAGCCATATTCTGGATATTCCTCATCCGTTTGTCTGGATAGTACAAAAAGCAAAACCGATTAAAATTGAAGCCATTTGTCGTCAATATATTACAGGTTCTATGTGGCGTGCCTACTCAAAAGGTGAGCGTGAATTCTGTGGTATTGAGCTTCCTGAGGGCTTAGAAAAAGACAAAGCGCTGCCTGAACTGCTAATGACACCATCAACCAAAGGAATTCTTAAAGGTATTCCGGGCGTTCCTGAAGCAGACGATGTCAACATTACGCGTAAAAATATCGAAGACAATTTTGCTGCATTTAACTTTAGCAAAGCGGATGATATTGCCCTTTACGAAAAGCTTCTAAAAGATGGATTTGGCGTAATCAGTCAAGCGCTAAAAGACATCGGCCAAATTTTTGTTGATACCAAGTTCGAGTTTGGCTATGTCACTGATGCCAGCGGTACAGAAAAACTTATCTATATGGATGAAGTGGGAACGCCTGACTCATCTCGCATTTGGGATGAAGCTCAGTACAACTCAGGAAAGATCGTTGAAAACTCGAAGGAAGGATTCCGCCAGTTCCTACTAAACTACTTCCCTGACCCAGACATCCTTCTCAACAAAGAACGCATGCCTGAACGTGAAGCTCTCGCTCGCGATAATGCGTTGCCGCTAGAAGCTTTGATGGATATTTCGCGCACCTATTTAGGTATTGCAGAAAAGATCGTAGGTCACAAAATTGAGTTGAGTGACAATCCTAAGCAAGAGATCATTGAGATTCTTGATAAGCAATATGGCTTAATTAAATAAAAGAAACGGGGCTTGATGCCCCGTTTTTGTTTATAAGGTAATAATAAATTCGTCTTGCTTGCCGATTTTGATATCCGCGTCGCTCTCGGTCTGAATCACTTTGATTTGTTGTTCATCTAGAGCGTATGGCATTACAAGCCTTATCTCTTCAATTCCCTCCAGCTTGGCTAACTTCACTAAAGTCACAAGATTGGATTCATCGCTATGGCGGCTAGACAGTCGCGTAAGTGCAACATCCCATAACCTTTGGTCTGGAGATTGCCCATTCTTTACGGTGTCATGCCACACAGTCCCAAAAACCGGAGCAAACGATTTTAGCGCTTCAGAAAAAGTCCACTTTTTAGAACATGATGCCCCTAAAAAAGTGGTGTAATCGAACACCGCGCTGATACGTTGCTGTTCTTCCATACTGTCCCTCGACACAATTGGCAACACTGTATTGTTAATATTAGGCATCTCTAACTTTATAGCAATACGATATAAAAAAACGTTCTTTTATGCATTTATTTCGCTTTACTCTGCTATATAAAAACCAATCTGATAACAAAAGGTGGTGGTATCTTTCAACAACATATGAGCATTGATTAATATTTATTCTACAAACTGGCTTGTCTATTTAATATCAATAACGCGACTTGCCTTACGATATTGTACTTTGTAGCCCGTCCACCTTGGTAGCTCCCAGCGTTTAGGATCACCTTTACGTAAGCCTCCCTGATAAACCACAATTACTAGCTTACGTTTTATCCGATATTCAACACTTAATTGAAGATCACTTAATACCACTTCAAGTGGATACAATTCTCTAAACTCTTGTTTTTCCCAATAGGGGATACCATCAAAAGGAAATTCTTCAGCTTCAAACAGTTGCAACTCATCCAATGAGCGAATTTCTAGTGTTGTAAGCTGCTCACTAAACCAATCATCAAACGTTAAATCATGATGAATCTGCGTATTCGCATCACAACCTAACTCAACATACATTTTCCACAACTCAATATCTTCAGTTCGTTGTTTAGCAAAGCCCGGTAAGCAGTGATCCGCTTTCACAGCTTCAATGATTGACTGAACGACAAACTCTCCACAGGCCTCCACCTGCTGCGTTTTAAGTATGCGGCCGGCACAAACAAGTTTTTGCTCGGACATCAACGAACCACCTTCGATGTGGGTTTCTGTTTGTCGCCATTCTCCGAGTTCCAACTGTTCAATTAAATCAAATGAAATCGGCATCATGACCGTCGCGAGAGTTAATGTTTGTTTCACCCCCCCTGCCCGGCAAACTATGTTGATCTAAAACAATTGCAGCTTCGTCCTTTGGTGAAAATCGACAATTCCTTCCCACCAGCACTTCCATCACACCATTACCTAACGCTTCTTTTCGTTTTTCTCTTCGAACAAAAACCAGTTCTGGGTGTCGCTTTGCAATTTCATATGTGAGGGCTTGATGATGATATCGAGAAGCAACTTCCAACTGAGGCAGTTGATAAATCGCCCTCATCTGTTCGGATAAGCCTTGTGCATCTTTCAATGCTTCGATGTCGACATTAACACCAGAAAAACGGTAACCACGCACCAATTGAATAAGTAGCTGTCCATCACAGCTTAAAGGCTCTTCTTGGTTGAGCTTTTCTAATGCTTCTTCATTTGAAGAAAGCTTATAAAGAGAAGCTGGAACGGCCAACGCAGCAGTAAGGTCGATCATTGCTTCTTTAAGAGCTCGATTTTCAATACAAGCAACTAAATCAGCATATAAAGCATCAACCGGAAGTGGTGCAATTTGTATCCCATGTGATGTGATTTCGCCACGCTCATCAATCGCTTTCATACTTTTTAGTTTCGAGGTAGCTTGATGTAACGTTTGTTCAGGTAGTGGTTCTAAAAACTCCAGCTCTGATAAATAATAACCACAACTGGCCGCCGCCAGAAGTGGCTCAACAAGTTCTTCTCGCTGCAATGCTGGAGGCGTTGATAACTCCATTGGCGCATGTTGGCCATAAAGACGAATAGCGAAACCGTCCATCACCCGGCCGGCTCGGCCACTTCGTTGTTGAGCACTCGCCTTAGAAATCTGTTTAAGTGTAAGAGTGGTTCGGCCATTACGTTGTTCATTTCTGCGCTCTAAACCACTATCAATCACAATTGAAATATTAGGAATAGTTAAAGAGGTTTCAGCCACATTGGTGGCTAGTACGATTTTTTGCTGCGCTTGCGGATTTAAAGCCACAGTTCTATCACTATCGGATACCGAGGCATGCAGCGGTACGACGATGACATCGTTAAAACTCGACAGTATCTGCTGACACTGCTGAATTTCTTTTCTACCTGGTAAAAAAACCAAAATATCTGAGCGTGTCATTGTTAGCCCATATGCTACCTCTGTCTTGACTCGCTCCGCTAAATTCCGACTATCTGGTAGGTGACGCGACTCTAATGCACGATATTCTACTTGGACGTCAAAAACACGCCCTTGCGCTTGGAGTCTTGGCGCATTTAAATAGTTAGAAAGCCGATCACCTTCTATCGTTGCAGAGGTTACAACCAATCGAATTCGCGGTTGTTGTTTGAGCATAGCAACCAGCAAATCGGTATCCCAGCGACGTTCGTGGAACTCGTCAATCATGACAATATCGAAGCTTGCGAGTTTGTCTTCGGCATACCATCTTAAAGCGACACCTGGGGTAACGAATACCACTTGCGATTGTTCATCGAAACAATTTGCTAGCTTTATCGAGTAACCAATATGTTGACCAACCTGTTCACCTCGCTGCACAGCTAAATATTCAGCCAAAGAAGTACAAGCTATTCGACGAGGCTCCACAACCAGTACTCTTCCTTTTTCTGCTGCCCATATTGGCAAACACGTTGATTTTCCAGAACCTGTCTCTGCTTCAACGATGACAGAAGATGACTCCAACGTAGATAGGAAGTCTTGCTTTATAGATTGAATAGGCAGTGATGACATCATGAGATATAGCTTTAAATAAATTTATTGAAATAACACGTTGATATTAATGGTCTGGTTTAAACAAGAACACTCTTTATTGTGAGATAGGCTAAATCACTTGGCATAATGTTTTGAACCTGACCGTTTGTCTATTTACAAGGTAGTCACCAACCCGTTATCATTTTTAGGTCAACCTTCTTCTCACACTATAAATAGGCAACAAATGAATAACGACAAACGCCCCCTATATATTCCATATGCGGGCCCAGCTTTAATGAGTACTCCACTGTTGAACAAAGGAAGTGCTTTTTCTGCTACAGAGCGCGCAGAGTTTAACTTGGAAGGGCTGCTTCCTGAAACAACAGAAACAATACAGGAACAGGTTGTTCGTGCCTATCAACAATATTGTAGTTTCGACAATGATATGGATAAGCATATCTATCTGCGAAACATCCAAGATACTAATGAAACTCTATTCTATCGCTTAGTACAAAACCACATATCTGAGATGATGCCGATCATCTACACACCAACGGTTGGCGCTGCGTGTGAGAACTTTTCTAATATTTACCGCCGCGGACGTGGATTGTTTATCTCTTATTCAAACAGAGATCGCATCGATGACCTACTAAACAACGCAGCAAACCATAACGTTAAAGTCATCGTCGTAACTGATGGCGAGCGTATCTTAGGTTTAGGAGACCAAGGTATTGGTGGTATGGGCATTCCTATTGGTAAGCTATCGCTCTACACAGCGTGTGGTGGTATCAGTCCAGCATACACGTTACCAATCGTGCTAGATGTGGGTACAAACAATCCACAGCGCCTTGCAGACCCAATGTACATGGGCTGGCGTCATCCTCGTATCACAGGCGCTGAATATGACCAATTCGTCGAAGAATTTATTCAAGCGGTACAACATCGCTGGCCTGATGCGCTCATCCAGTTTGAAGATTTTGCTCAAAAAAATGCGATGCCACTACTAGAGCGTTACAAGAACCGTATTTGTTGCTTTAATGATGATATTCAAGGTACAGCGGCAATCACTGTTGGCTCTCTTTTAGCCGCTTGTAAAGCAGCTGGAAGCCAATTAAGTGAACAACGCATCACATTCTTAGGTGCAGGCTCTGCTGGCTGTGGTATTGCTGAAGCGATCATCGCGCAAATGGTATCAGAAGGGATTTCTGACCAACAAGCTCGCTCCCAGGTATACATGGTTGACCGTTGGGGACTCCTAGAAGAAGGCATGCCAAACTTATTAGATTTCCAGCAACGCTTGGTGCAGAAGAAATCAAATACACAAGATTGGGTTTCAGAAAGTAATGGTTACTCTTTGCTTGAAGTTGTGCGTAATGCAAAACCAACCGTTCTAATTGGCGTTTCTGGTGCTCCCGGCCTATTCAGTGAAGAAGTGATCAAAGAGATGCATCAGCACTGCCCTCGCCCGATAGTCTTCCCACTGTCAAACCCAACCAGCCGTGTTGAAGCGACACCCAATGATGTGATCCGCTGGACAAACGGCGAAGCTCTAGTCGCAACGGGTAGCCCATTTGATCCTGTGGTACATGAAGGCAAAACCTATCCAATTGCACAATGTAACAACAGTTATATCTTCCCAGGTATTGGTTTAGGTGTGTTAGCGGTTGGCGCGAAACGTGTCACAGACCAGATGCTGATGGAGTCCAGCCGAGCTCTAGCACTTTGCTCTCCACTGGCAATTAATGGTCATGGTCCGCTACTGCCTCCTCTCGAGTCGATTCACTCGGTATCAAAGAAAATTGCTTTCGCTGTCGCTAAAAAAGCCATTGAACAAGGTGTTGCGTTAGAAATTACTGACGAAGCGCTAGAAGCGGCAATTGAAAACCACTTCTGGCAACCTACCTACCGTCGCTACAAACGAACTGCTTTCTAACAAGATAACGCTCTCAAGCCCCTAAACACAGGGGCTTATATACCCAAGCATCCTCAAATGTTAATCCATCGCACCTTAAGGTTACTTGGGTATATTTTTTAACTGAGCCTGTTTATGTTTAGCTTTTTTGCTCCAGCTGGGCATTATATTGCCCCGTATTTAAGTGACATCTCTGTTGCCCTTATTGCTTGTTTACTTGTGATGCTTGGGGGGGAAATTAATGCTTTATTACGCCGTATAATGCGTAATCAGCACTTTATTTTTAGAACCCTCGCCTTTATCTTAGTGAATGCGTTTGGTTACGGATTAATCATTATTAAAGCCAGCCCTTACTTAACTCGGACACTTGCCAATCTAGAACAAGGCATGATGTTTTGTTTGGTTACAGGCAGCTTTGTTGTTATTGGTTTATGGGCTCAAAAACACCGGCACATATAATTTTGGAAACTCTCTCTTTGCGTTTGCGACAACTAAAAAGCATGACGTCATTAAAACGTTGGCTTAGCGTAACCCTCATCACTGCTGTGATAATCATTATTTTGATTTTAGCTATTGATCGATGGGTGAGCTGGAAAAGTCACGACGATATCATCAGCGACATTAATCAGGTTCCCAAATTTCAGGTAGCTGTCGTTTTAGGTACCAGTAAGTACCTTGGACGGACTCTCAACGATTATTACGTTCATCGAATAGAAGCTGCGATCAAATTGTACCAACAAGGCACCGTCTCGCGTTTCTTGCTGAGTGGAGATAACGCCCATCGCTCATATAACGAGCCTTGGACCATGAAGCGAGATCTGCTCAAAGCTGGTGTGCCTGATTCAAACATTCACTTAGATTACGCTGGCTTTAGAACCTTAGATTCAATTGTTCGGGCGAAACGTATTTTTGATACCGATAATTTCCTGATTGTGACTCAACGTTTTCATTGTGAACGAGCGCTTTTTATTGCTAAGTATCACGATATTAAAGCGACTTGCTTAGCGGTTGCTGGCCCCACTAACCAATCAGGCAATAGCATACGAATTCGCGAAATTTTTGCGCGAACCAAAGCGTTTCTTGATCTCTATATCTTCAATGTTCAACCTAAATTCTTAGGTCCTAAAGAGCCTATCATTGTTACGCCAGAGCTCTCTCCTGAAGCCGAAGAAGCGGATGAAAACCTCAAATCTACAACCAGTTCTGAGCAGTAAACCATCAACCATTTGAAGTTGATGGATGTTTTCCCTCATCTAGCGATACTTTTTGATAGAATTATATTCAAAACAAATAAAACACGAGCAAAAGTAATGTCACTAATCGCATCAGGCGTACTCAACAAAATGCGCGCCCAATTGGGTGATCAAGTCCAATACCAACTTCCTGTCGGGGACAGGTTCATCGACTTGAATCCATTCATTAATCAACCGATTACCCTTAAACACACAGGTAATATTTTCTGCTGTTCATGTGGTAAAAAAACCAAGAAAAGCTATTCACAAGGTCACTGTTTTGTCTGCATGAAAAAATTGGCCAGTTGCGATATGTGCATCATGAAACCGGAAACGTGTCATTTTGATCAAGGCACTTGCCGTGAGCCTGATTGGGCACAAGACAACTGCATGGTTGATCATTATGTATACCTTTCGAACACTTCAAGTTTAAAAGTCGGCATCACTCGCCATACTCAAATTCCGACGCGCTGGATTGATCAGGGAGCCACACAAGGCCTACCGATTTATAAAGTGAAAACTCGTCAGATTTCGGGCTTAGTGGAAGTGGAACTTGCAAAACACATCGCAGATAAGACTAACTGGCGTACTTTACTAAAAGGCAATGGCGAGCCGATGGCGCTCGAAGCGCAATTCGAACAATTGCGTCCTTTAGTTGCAGATAGAATTGCGGAAATAAAACAACAATTTGGTGAAGATGCCGTTCAGGAAGTTAGCTCAGGCATCACAGAAATAGATTACCCGGTTGAGATCTTCCCCACCAAAATTACCTCACACAATTTCGATAAAGAACCGTTGGTAACTGGAGTGCTACAAGGCATCAAGGGGCAATACCTAATTCTCGATACTGGAGTGATCAACATTCGTAAGTTCACCTCTTACGAAGTCGAAGTAAGCGCAGAGTAGCACTCACAAATTAGCAAGGCTCGGTACCAACCGAGCCTTGTCTATTACTAAGTTATAAACTAGACAGCACCTCAAACAGCTTGTCTATTTCTGCCTTGGTGTTGTAGTGCATAAAACCAATTCGGACGACACCTCCATTATGCTCTAGTCCTAACTGGCGTACTAATCCTAACGCATAAAAGTGTCCATTCCAGACACAGATGTTGTGTTCCCCCAGCGTTTTAGCCACAAACTCCGGCGGATAGTTATCAAAACGAATAGCGAAAGTCGGTGTTCTAAAATAGCTCTCAGCGGTATTCAAACCATATAAGGTTACCCCTTCTAACTGATCAAGCTTTTGCAAAAAATACTCGCTCAGTTGTTGCTCATACTGGTTATACAACTTGAAACTCTCAATCAACCTTTTACGCAAGCTGTCGTTGGGATTGCCTAATTGTGCAAGATAATCGATGGCTGAAATGACGCCTGCCAAGCCTTCAAAACTCTGAGTACCCGTTTCAAATCGGCCAGGGCCGATATTAGTCGCTGGCTCAACTTTGTAAGGTTTTAAACTGTGTAGCCAGTCTTGCGAAACATAAGCGATACCGACATGAGGGCCGAAAAACTTATAAGCCGAACAGGCCAAAAAATCACATCCGAGATCTTGAACATCAATCAGGTGGTGAGGGGCATAGTGAACAGCGTCAACATATACCATGGCACCAACCTTATGAGCGGCTTCCACAATGCGCTTTACATCAACAATCGACCCAGTGGTATTGGATGCATAGGTGACGGCAACTAACTTAGTATTATTATTGAGTAAAGAAATAAGATGGTCGACATCTAAGGTGCAATCGTCTTCATTAACCCGAGCTTGATGAACTATTGCTCCCTTATCTTCCGCGGCCTGTTGCCAGCTAGAAACATTAGAGTAATGATCTAACGCGGTGACAACCACTTCATCACCGATTTGCCAGTCACGGCTGATTGCTCGACTCAGTTGGAAAGTCAATGATGTCATGTTTGCGCCAAACACAATGTTGCCTGAGCACTCTGCATTTAACAGTGCCTGAGCATACTCGCGTGCTCTTTGCATCAGGTCAGTGGTAATTTGGCTGGAAAAGTAATGGCCACCTAGGTTGGAATTGTAGTGTCCTAAATAATGCGACATATGCGCCGTAACCCTGGCCGGTACTTGAGAACCACCTGGACCATCAAAGAAAATTACTGGCTTGTCATTGTGCAATTGAGAAAGGGCCGAAAACTGCCCTCTCACCTTATCAAGATTGAAGGGCATGTTGAGTTCCTTTGGCAGTTAATACAAAAACATCCATATGCCCTTCTTCTCCGTGTTCAATAGAACGGATAGGGCAGGCGTTATGCCAAAGTTTGCGGTCAGCGAGCATCGCGATTTCTCCGTTATCGAGAACTTTGCGGAAAAATGGAGCATCGTGACTATCTTGATACAGCATAATTTCACCGCCTACGATGTTATGCCTATCAATACCGATAATCGCAATGTGGTCAAAACCATCTTGATGTACCCCTTCCGGAGCCACTTGAGTTTCATCATAAATAGCTGCAATGCGCATTTGATGGATCTCAATTTCCTGTCCATCCGGCAACTCATTGGTGGTCACGAACAGTTCACACATCTCCCTCATCCCTTCACTATTTAGTGTTGAAGACAAAATGGGTTCAAAATGACGGACAACATTGCCTTGAAAGTGGTTAATTTCATCGCTCTGCATAAAGTCGTGCTTACTAAGCTCTTCAACTTTACCGCCAGCAAATCTAATCACCGAGTAACGTCGCAAACGATATTGCCCATCCGCATGGTCGGTATGTGGCAGGTTAACAAATGAAGGGGCTAACTGAGTCAATGCCTGATGACTCAATTGAGTGATATGTAGGGTATTTAAATGTGAGTGCAACATCATCGACTCCTTAATGAATACACTGTTTTAATTATTATAATTAACAATTATTTTACATTTATAATACGCACTAATTTTGTAAATTCAAACTTTCACAACCAAACCATCCAAATAAACCACAAAAACAAGATTAAATTCCTATTTATGTACAATAGTCAGTAAATAACACCATTTACCAGCCCATATTGGTGTAAAAATTGAACACAATGACTTTGGTTAAAGGTTAATCTTTGAAAAACAGCTAGTTGGAGAATGAGCAATGCTCTTCTATTGATAGGCCTTTTTCTGATAACGGCAAAAAAAAACAATCCAGACAATATTTCACTATTTTTATAATGAACAGTTTTTACAACTAGATATAAAGCTCTAACTAACCATTGATTAAACAGAGGAGGAAAATCGAAGTTAAGAGCGGTGTTGGGCTATCCAAAGCGTAAACTCATCAGCAGGCATTGGCTTAGCAACGAGATAACCTTGAACCAAATCACAGCCACTCCTAGCAACTTGCTCCCAATCCTGTTCCGTTTCTACTCCTTCAGCAATGGTCGTCATATTAAGGTTCTTAGCCAATTGAACGCTCGCGTTTAAAATAGCATTAGCCGTAGCATCACTGGCCGAGTTATGAACAAAAGCTCGGTCAACTTTTAATTCAGTAAAAGGAATATTGTTAAGCTGACTCATGGTTGAATAATGAGTACCAAAATCATCTATCGATAAACCAAATCCTTTCAGGCGTAAGCGAGTTAATACATCCAACGATTTAGTTTGGCTATGAACGACACGTCCTTCGGTCAGTTCTAATACTAAACAATCACAAGGAACATTATACTCCCCAACCATGTCGGCAATTTTTTCAGGCAAATCCATAACATCTAAGCTATCAGCTGAGAGGTTGACACTCATAGTAAAACGGTAACCTGCACTTCGCCATTGACTAAAATAGGCCAGAGCTTGTGCTAAGATTTTTTGCGTTAACAGATCAATGATCCCGTGTTCTTCAGCTACTGGGATAAATACTGAAGGTGGAATAAGTCCGAACTGAGGATGATTCCAACGTGCAAGCACTTCGACAGAAGTAATTGACCTATCCGAAATTTTCACTTGCGGTTGAAAATAAGGCAAAATTTCGTTTTCTTTGAGCGCGATACTCAACTCATCGTAATATTGGAGACTTTCATGTTGTCTGTTGTAATCACTTGTTACTGAACGATTTTGACTCAGTATCGCCTGTATGGATTCCACACATATAGGTTTATGTAATGCGCCTAAAACATTAAGCTTATGCGCGCTGGCAAGATTCTGAGCGGTTCTCAAAATACGAGCGTCTTCACCACTAAACAGAATGATAGCGCCACAAAACTCTCTTTGCGCAAGGTTACGCAAAACCTCTATGCCATCCATCACCGGCATATTCAAATCAATCAGTGCAAGATCATATTGCTCTCCACTATCGAACAATTGCATCGCCTGAGCACCGTCAGTGCACCCTATAATCTGGGTTATATCTAGCTGACCCAAAATGAGGCGCGTTTGCTGCAAGATAAACTCATCATCATCAATAAGGATAACTCGCAAATTCTTCAGGTTCGTTAGTTCTGGCATTACTCTCTCCACACCGCGAGCTTCCTACAAAAGCCCCACTAATATCCATTAAAAGTGTAGCAGTAAGTGATTTGTCAATTAGCCAATTTCTAACGTCTATATTAAGTTATTCTAATTTTGTGACCAACCTAAACTATCTGTCAGTTTAATCGACTTAATCGACAAACAACTCTTGCAGACGTGACTGATCATATTCTTCTGCTAGCCTCAGCAAACCCTCGACTAACTCTTTATGATGAGGATCAATACGACTAATTAATACTCTCAGTTGAGAGAAGTCGCCAATCACCACCGAATGATGCATCTCTTCCCTCAAACTTTCAGGCAGTTTAAGTAACGCTTCTTTGTCCAAATCACTGGTACTAGTGACAATAGGTTGTTGATGAGGCTTAAATTCATAAGGCAATATCTTCATCATCGCTTCAACTAACTCTGATAAGTTGAACGGTTTAATCAAATAATCATCAAACATTTTACTCTCTGGGTGCGGGAGCTTTTTATTTGGAGATAACGCAGGAACAGCGATGATAGGAATATGCTTAGTCTGTTCATGTGATTTCAAACGAGAAGCGGTTTGATAGCCATCGAGTATCGGCATTTGGATACCAGTCATAATTAAATCAGGAATCCGCTCTTGCACCATATCCAACACCTGTTGACCATTCTCAGCCTTACGGACCGTAATTGGCCAGTTTTCAAGAATCGTCACCAAAAGCTCTCGGTTGTTTTCGGAATAATCGGCAACAATAATATCAGCGGCTAAAAAACTCACATTGTTCACGTTAAAATCAGAAGTATCGACCGTTTTTTCATGCTCAATACTGGCTTCTGGCTTGATCACGTCATTAATCATGTTGAGAAGAGTTTCACCCGCTTGCTGAATCGCTTTCAAATGTCTCTGTTTCTCATGATCTTGCTCTTTCAGTATTAAAAGCTGAGAAAAACCAATTACCGTGTTTAGCGGCGTTCGGAGATCATGGGCTAACTTGGCCAAGTTATGACGATGAATAACGATATTATTGCTCTGATCTTGAGTTTTATCTTTAGGCTTCATTACGACTTCCCTACTTCATCAACAATCATTCACCGATTAACTTTGATTAATTATAGCTGGCTTAACGCTCTATACTTATCTCAAGATCTGTTTCACAAACTATTAGACCATTCCGCTAGAAAGAGAAATTAGCGAAGAGCCAGTGGAGGATTCATTAATGTGGATGACACATGATTTTGAAGGAGCCTCAATTATCGTGGCAGACGATGACCCAACAAACTTACAAGTATTAGAGTACATGCTTGGTGGATTAGGGTGTGAAGTTCGGCTAACCAGAAGCGGAGAAATGCTACTAAAAAGTGTGGCGTTCAAACAACCTGATTTGATCTTATTAGATGTACACATGCCCGGTCTTGATGGGTATCAGACCTGCAACAAGCTTAAAGCCAATGAAAAATACAAAAATATACCCGTTATATTTGTCTCCGCGATGAATGAAGAATTCAGCAAAGTAAAAGGCTTTAAGTCAGGCGCTGTCGATTACATTACTAAACCGTTTCAACTCGAAGAGCTCAAAGCTCATATTGGCGTACATCTAAGATTGGCCAAACAAGCCAATGAACTCAGAAATTTACAGGCCGCCGTTGAACAAAGCCGCACTTCGATTTTAATTACCGATTTACATGGAATCATTGAGTACGCCAACCAATCCACAGCCGAAATATCAGGATACTCCATGCCGGAAATCGTCGGACATAACCCCAGAGTATTCAAAAGTGATATCCACCCTAACTCTGTCTATCAAGATCTTTGGCAAACAATAAGCCAGGGTAAAGTCTGGAATGGTGAGTTATGTAATCGTAAAAAAGACGGCTCCTTGTTTTGGGAGTTAGTGGTGATTTCTCCTGTTCGAGGCGCTGATGGGTCTTTTAGCCGATATGTTGCAGTAAAAGAAGATGTGACCACACAGAGAGAACTTAGAGAACAGTTGATTCGAGCCAAAGAGCAAGCTGAAGCCGCTAATCAGGCTAAATCCTCTTTTCTAGCGATGATGAGTCATGAAATTCGCACTCCGATGAATGGGGTCATCGGTATGATTGACCTACTAGATCAAAGCCATCTTGATAACGCACAAAAACGGCTGACTCGGATAGCAAAAGTCTCTTCAATGTCACTATTGCACATTATCAACGACATATTGGACTTCTCTAAAATTGAAGCGGGTCGAATGAAGTTAGAATCCATTCCCGTTGATTGGCGACATATCATCGATGATGTCGCCGAAATGGTTTCCAGCGCTCTTTTGGACAAAGGACTTCAACTTTACTGCTTCGTGTCACCAGAAGTACCCGATCGAGTCAAAGGTGACCAAGCTCGCCTTCGACAAGTACTTCTGAATTTACTCAGTAACGCGATTAAGTTTACCCATAACAGTGATGACAAGTTTGGCCAAATTTTTGTGTGCTTAAGCCTAGATAGGTTTAAATCAAACCAACTGATTTTGGAAGTAGAAGACAATGGGATCGGTATTAGTCCAACCATGCTTGAAAATCTATTCCAACCTTTCGTCCAAGCCGATAATAGTACTCATCGCCGTTACGGAGGTACTGGTTTAGGGCTGAGTATCTGCAATCGATTAATCAGCCTCATGGAAGGCAGTATTAGCTGCGCCAGCCTAGAAGGCGTTGGCAGCACCTTTACCGTTAAACTACCTTGCGACACTGTCAGTGATAGACACAACAGGCCTCTTCCGCTAAAAAACTGCTTAATACACTTGTTCAGTGATCAAAACTTTATTTATGAGTTCCTCAAACTGGATTTGGAAGGCCTAGGAGCAAAAGTTATGATTGCTGATACACTTGGCAACAATCAGCATGACGAGCAACAAGTCTCACTGTTTGCTGGCACTTGGAGCCATGAAGAAAAAGTCGACCTACTACATAACTATCAAGTAAAGAACCCCAATATTCCTTGCGTGCTGCTTGCCTCGCCAAACGAGCAAACTAAGATCGACAACTGTGTATTAGTCGATGGTAATCCTTTTCGTCCACTCGCCATTCAAAAAGGCGTGAACATAGCACTAGGAAGAGAAAGCTCTGCCCCTGAAGACATGGTACCTATCAATCTTGCCACTCCAACTCCCACTCGAGAATCTGCAGAGACCATGGGAAAACTAATACTGGTAGCTGAAGATAATCTCGTTAATCAGGAAGTAATTCAACTGCAACTTCAACTACTGGGGTACATTGCAGATGTTGTAGCAAACGGACGTGAAGCGATAGAGAAGATGAAACAGCACAACTATGGCTTACTATTGACAGACTGCCATATGCCTAAGATGGATGGATTTGAATTAACTTCCGCAATAAGACAAATGGAATTAAAAGGAAAAACACGACTACCAATCATCGCAGTGACCGCCAATGCAATGCAGGGGGAGGCGCAAAGATGCTTAATTGCTGGTATGGACGGTTACTTAGCCAAACCCGTTGAGCTTACCAAACTGAAACAACTGTTAGAACATTGGTTACCAACCAACTCAAGTGTAGAGATAAGTAAAAGCCCTAAATTCCCTACTGCCGAGAGTAATAACCATGTCGATAAACTCGAGGTAGATATCATCGATAAGAACTTGCTACATAAATACTTAGGTGATGATTTACAAATTCATCATCGTTATCTACGTCAATTTGCTAACGATAGCCTAAGCCTATTTACCTCAGTTAAGGACAACGCTCAGCAAGGGAAATGGTCCGAAATTGCCATTTTAATGCACAAACTTAAGTCATCAAGTAAAGCGGTCGGAGCAGCAACGCTATCCGATCTTTGTACTCAACTTGAGCAAGCGGCCAAAACAGGAAATGTCAATGAAATAAACCGTCTGCTCGCTGATGTCAATGACGCGTATGAGCTGGTTCGCCAGTATATTAACAAACTACCAAACGAACGCAGCTAGCCTTACTCAATTTCAATAACAAAACTATCAATCATTGACGGCTTTGCATAGACTCTAACTGTTGCTGAAGAAGCTTGAGCCGAGCTCGACAGGATTGAAGTTCAATTTGAACCCCAATACGATTGCGCAATTCGGCAAGTTGAAGAGGTTTAGTCAAGTAATCTTCTGCACCCAGTTCATAGCATCTAAGTCTGTTGAAACTTTCGGAGACCGCAGTCGCAAATAGCACCGGAATATCACATGTACTAGGGTTCGCTTTTAATGCTTTGCAGACGTCATAACCATTAATTTTTGGCATATTAATATCAAGTAAAACTAAATCTGGCCGCGCCAATTCAATGCTTTTCAACGCGGCTTCACCATCTATAGCCACCCTCACCTGCCAGCCACATTCTGCCAACATTGAAGAGGCAACTTGTAAGTTGTTAGGGTTGTCATCGGCGACCAAGATCACCGGTTTGGCTTCATCATCAACCATTATTACCACCTCCGCTGATTTCGTCTTCTCCCCCAAACAAAACCTGCAGAGAGTTTAGGTCAAAATTGTCCACCATAGCTTGCAAGGCGCTACCGATATCTGGCTCATAATGAGATGCCTCTGTAGCAAGTTTTGCTAATTGAGCAACATCGCCTACCTGTATCGCTTGATAGAATTTTTGGCGGAATCCAATAGGTAGTTGAGCAATATCATGTTTAGTCAGCTTGTGCGTGCAATGTGCCTCTGTCTGTTGCTGATATAAATAAGTCACACCCAAATGTTGCTGAATTTCGGTGAATAACACATCTTCACGCACAGGTTTGTTAATGTAAGCACTCGCTCCGAGTTCTAGTATGTGCTTCTTCTGTTCTTCAAACACACTGGCAGATACGACAATAATTACCACATCTTTCCCTTCCGGCATTGACTTGATGATTTCCGTTACTTTCGTACCATCCATAACAGGCATTTTTACATCCAACAATATCAATTGCGGGTGCCACTCTTTAAACACTTGGATAGCCTGCTTACCATCCGCCGCTTCTCGGACTTTAAACCCTACGTTTGCTAACATTTTGTTCAGCATCAAACGGTTGGTAAAGTAATCATCAACCACCAGCACTCGGATATCTTCCTGCCCCGGAGCTAAAGATTCTACTGTTGGTAACAGTTGGCTCGCTTCTACATCAGATTGTTGTCCTACTCGTACCTTTATTACGACAGAAAAAGTACTCCCAACCCCTCTCTGGCTGGAGAAAGTGATATCTCCCCCCATCAACTGAGCAAAGCGTTGACTTATTGATAGACCAAGGCCGGTACTCCCCTCTTGTTGCGCACCATCAGCGGCTTGTTCAAAGGGGGTGAAAATTTTTCCAAAATCCTGCTCATAAATACCGATACCGGTATCAGCAACATCAAAATACAATCGAACACTCTGATCACAATCACCTGAGTTCCCAAGTGTCACTTTCAGCAAAATTTCCCCGCGCTTCGTAAACTTGATTGCATTGCCCAATAAATTAATCAAAATTTGACGTAACCTGCCTTGGTCGGCCTTTATGTATTGAGGAACCTGATCATCTCGTACAAAAGTCAGCACGACCTCACTCTGTTCAAGGCGTCCTCTAAAAATATTTTCTAGTTCATTTAACATTCGGTGCAGATCAAACGTTGAAGTATTCAGTACAATTCGCCCAGCCTCTATTTTGGATAATTCCAAGACATCATTAATTAATTCAAGTAGATGCTCACCACTACTATTAATGATTCCAAGCTTTTCTTTATTAGAATCATTGAGCGAAGTATCCCTTTGCATCAACTGAGAAAAACCAAGAATGGCATTTAGAGGGGTGCGCAACTCATGTGACATCGTGGTTAAGAATACTGTTTTTGACAAATTCGCTTGTTCTGCTGCTTTATTCGCTTCAATCAACTGTTTGGTCGTTTCTTCAAGTACCAAATTTTGTTGTGAAAGCTGTTTATTTGCTTTTTGTTTTGCGCGGTAGTTAAGAAAAATAAAAAAGGCCTGGATGACACCGAATATAAATGCGATACCCATTCCAATGATGTAGTTTTGTTGAGTAACAATCGTATCTTTTTGCTGTTCGAGTTGGCTAACCTGCTGATTAATTGTTGCATCTTGTTCCTGAATCGTTGCCGCTCTCTCACGAATCTTGTTTTCCTGTTCAACCAACGCACTTTGTTGTTGCTGAACTTTCTCGGTTAACTGTTCGTATTTTTGTAATTTTTCTGAAACCAATTTCTCTTGGTTTTTAATTTGAGCTTTTAACTCCTCGGTATCTTGCAATACATCTCGATAACGTTGCTGCTCATCTTGAATAGCCACCTTAAGCCTTAATACCAACTTTTGTTGAGATTCTAAGCTCTTTTGCTGTAGTAAGTATTTGGCTTCAGCTTGTTGAAATCGTTGCCCCGCAACTTCAATGTCTTTTCCTAGCTTGCCTATCAGTGCGGATTGTCTTTGCAGTTCATTCTGTTGACTTAGTAATTCACTCTGTTGACGTATCGCTTCCGATTCTGCGTTCTGCAGTTTTTGATGCTCGATAGCTACCGCTTTTTTCTGTTCTTCCAAATTCTTGGCCAGCAACTGCGACGCTTTTCTCGATTGCTCGGCACTCTTGTGCAAAGCAATACGTTTTGCTTCCAGATCTTTCAACTGCTGTTCAAGCTTAACTAATTGCCTTTGACCTTCCCTGTATAGCTGTGCGACATCAATTTCTGTCCCACCGAGCAAGATAATGTCCGGGTTAACTCCAAGGTTCTGATTAATAATATTGGCTTTGTTGATTTCAAACTGGACTTGCTTACTCGTGTTTTCAAACAAATTAATACTAATCTGGCGTTTGTTATCAACCCCATCGGAAACCAGCAAAATATGTTTATTCTGAACCTGCCGTAAAACATCAGAAAAAGAACTCGACCGCGAAGGGGATAAGTAAACGATGTGTACCCCTTGAGGCACTGAGGTGCTTCTGGATTGGGTTACAACTAATCGTCTTCCGTGCAATCGTTTACCTCGAGTGAGGGTTATCAATGCTTGAGATGTATTGCGATTCGTATCTACAATATGAATACGATATTCAGAGATTCTCGCTGAATTTGGCCATTGAATGTTTTCTGCTAAGCGATAGATGTAGGCAGCGGTTAAATCACTTCGATTAACGCTAGCGACGGTGTAAGGTGAAACTATCAGAATAATCAGAAGAATAGTGATACCGAGCAACCCCCGACTCATTGGGTAGGACACGTTGCCACTCCTTCTTCTTATCTATTTTATTCAAGCATAATGTATAAAAACCACCTTTTCCAAATCGTTAACCAGAGTGCTTTCAACACGGTAGTGTTCCGGTTATCTATCGCATATAAATCTGTCCTCCTCTTTCGAGCTGTCAGTCATCGATAAAAAAACGTCAAACTGCAAAACCTTAGCTATGATTATTGATAAAAAGATTAATTAATAATCATTAGGATGATTCATTATGCAAACTTTCGCACGAGTCCTTCCTATATTGCTTGTCTATAGCGTTGTAAATACAAGCTTTGCAAAGGTCCAAGAAACTGACAAAAACTCAACTTCTTTAGTTGAAATGTCTTTATCTCAATTGATGCTATTGCAAGTTTCCGAAGCCGGCTCTATGACACAAACTTCTGAAGCAAAAGCACCAGCCGCTGTTACCCGGATTACCCAACAAGACATTAAAGAGCTTGGCGCTCGTTCTATGCTAGAACTGCTAGAAATGACAGTTCCAGGTTTGCAGATGATTCGCCACAACTATGAAGTCCCTCATCTTGGCGTTCGAGGTATAACCAGTGACCGAGAAGACAAAGTAATGATCCGTGTCAATGGTCGGGTAATGAATGAACGCACCGGGCGTGGTGCGGTGACTGAAAGAGATTTTCCATTGATGGGCGACATTAAAAAAATTGACGTGATTCGTGGTGCAGGCTCGTCGATGTATGGACTTGGTGCAGTGTCTATGGTGATTGATATTCAAACCTATGACTCAACAACACTTCCTGAAAACTCTGTCTCCGTTCGAGGCGGTGCTGAAATGGTATACAAAAGTGCTGACATCAACATCGGCCACATACTGGATAATGGCTTGGGTATTTACTTCAACGCTGAGTTAGTTGATGTGAAAGGAGCAAATGACGAAGATGCGCCACTGATTTTCGGGGCGGATGGAGTCAGCCTTAATACTGGCGAAAACATCCCCAAAGGAGAAACAATGCCAACTCAATCACGTGATTGGGAAGGCTATCAAGGTCACCCATACATCAAACTTCACCTCGGCCTAGATTACGAAGAAAATCGGTTCTGGATGAGGTATACCAAATCAGGTCATAACGAGGCGGCTCCATTAGTGGGCTTAGTTGAA
The DNA here is from genome assembly GCA_048259585.1 of Vibrio sp. Taxonomy (GTDB): domain Bacteria; phylum Pseudomonadota; class Gammaproteobacteria; order Enterobacterales; family Vibrionaceae; genus Vibrio. The sequence goes on from JBLXHN010000012.1 coordinate 87,103, forward strand.
CCCCCGATAGGGTTAGAGAAAGCGAACGGAGTAGAACCACTTGGTGGTATGGAATATGAGCAGTTCACTGCAACGTTTGATCAAAGCCGTCCAATAATGGAAAACATTATTCTCGATTGGATGCTCAGTTTTGACCAGACTGAAATTACTAAGTTCTCACCTTACCCGGGAGAAATAGAAAGACACTATGCAGAACGTGAATTTTTTGGTCGCTCAGTGATTAACTGGGCAGCGACGGCACACAGTGACATGGCTTTAGGTATAGAATTTTCGCATGAAGAATTTGGCCTCCACAACGAACAATCATCACGAGGTCGATGGAACACTTACACCGCTTCTCTGCTCAGTGAGTGGCAGTGGCGACCAACCGATAACTGGACAGTCTTCCTTGGTGGACGAGTAGATAAACACACTTATACCAATACCCTCTTTTCTCCTCGCGCTTCCGCTATTTATTCCACCGATGATATCAATATCTACAAATTGCTCTTAACCCAGTCTCGGCGCATGAATATTGCTCAAGCCAATCGCAATGCAGAACTAAAAGGAAATACTGAAGGCGAAACAGAAGTACTTAACAGTATTGAATGGCGGTATGAAAGGGTGACAGATAACGGCATCTCTGGCTTAAGTCTGTTCTACATCGATTTAGATGCCTTAGGCTGGGATCAGATTGCTGCAAACTCTGCCATCATTGGTAATCAAACCCAATGGGGGTTAGAAGCAGAACAAACTCTGACCTTCGATGAACACAACTTTGGTTGGTCACTAGCATACACTAAGCTGATTGATTTCGATTTGTATGGAAAAAGTACCTGGGTCACAGCTAAACCATGGGGGGTTGGCAATGACCTAGCTGACTGGGCTACATACTCAGCTAAATTTCGTTACACCTATGATATATCCTATCAAACCAAATTTATTACTACTCTGAGGGCGTTTTGGGACTACGAGGGATCACAAGATTATCTAGACAAACGAATTAGTGATGGTAACACTATTGTTGCTTCTGACTGGGAAGATGCATACAAACCTCAGGTATATCTCAACATGGGTATCCGCCACGAAATTGTACCAGATGCAACGATTTCTTTTGATGTTCATAATGCGTTGGGTGCATTTGATAAAGACCTAAATAAACGTATTTACCGCGATTCATTAGGGAGTTATCGCTCCGAAGCCGTCGCCGTATCAGCTGGACTGAGTTATAAATTTTAATATTTTTCAGCTAAATAACTTAACGAAGCAATAGCTTGCTCAATACTCGAGAATGCGATTTTTGTGATACAAACTTGTGCTGCGTTAAATTCATGGTTTTGGATCAATTGGGTAATATCTTCGAGAGTGTAAATCTTGCCCATCGCGACAAGCCCAAGCCGATTCTCGACGCCTGGTTTAACAGCAAATACATAACCGTTGCTGTCAATAAGATGATCATCTTTACTTAGGATGAGCTCTTTGGTTTCATCAACATACGCTTGCTCTGAATCGAAATAACAAAGCTCATCGTCCCCTTCCAGTTTCAATAAAGCTGGCCATTTAATCATCATAAAGCTTCCATTTTGTAACAACATCAGCCACATAACATACGCTGTTCCGAAGTTGAGTTCTAATATTATCTCCAGTTATGACCAACGACCTGAACATAATTCCATCAATAGTCAATTCCCTTTTAAAAACAAGGAATTCAAAGCACAACATAATTCTATTCTATAACTATTTATTACACTGATTACCTTTGTTTTACCTTTAATTCCTCAACACTATTCCCTACAATCGTACTTAACTTTTCGATCACTTACAGATTGGAGCAATAATGAGCGACGTGAAGCATTGCAAACTACTTATTCTAGGTTCGGGCCCAGCGGGCTACACCGCAGCGGTGTACGCGGCGCGCGCGAACTTAAATCCTGTTTTAGTTACTGGTATACAGCAAGGTGGACAGCTAACGACCACGACTGAAGTAGAAAACTGGCCAGGTGACGCGGAAGGCCTCACCGGTCCTGCGTTGATGGAGCGCATGAAAGAGCACGCCGAACGATTCGAAACAGAAATCGTATTTGACCATATCAACGAAGTTGATTTTTCCCAACGTCCTTTCCAACTTAAAGGCGATTCAGGTCAGTACACTTGTGACGCGTTGATTATCTCAACCGGAGCATCGGCTAAATACTTAGGGCTGGATTCGGAAGAAGCATTTAAAGGCCGTGGCGTTTCTGCCTGCGCCACTTGTGATGGTTTCTTCTACCGCAATCAAAAAGTTGCCGTCGTTGGTGGTGGTAACACTGCTGTTGAAGAAGCACTTTACCTGTCAAACATCGCGTCTGAAGTTCATCTGATTCACCGTCGTGACAGTTTCCGAGCAGAAAAAATTCTGATTAAGCGTCTGATGGACAAAGTAGAAAATGGCAACATTGTTCTGCACACAGATCGTACGTTAGACGAAGTACTTGGTGATGACATGGGGGTAACGGGTGTTCGCCTGAAAGATACTCAGTCTGATAAAACTGAAGATCTGGAAGTCATGGGGACATTCATTGCTATTGGCCACCAGCCAAACACTGCCATGTTTGAAGGCAAGCTAGAAATGAAGGACGGCTATATTGTTGTAAATTCAGGACTAGAAGGTAATGCCACTCAAACCAGTATTGAAGGTATCTTTGCAGCAGGCGATGTGATGGATCATAACTACCGTCAGGCGATTACATCAGCAGGTACTGGCTGTATGGCGGCACTGGATGCTGAACGCTACCTAGACAGTCTCAACGACAAGTAACACAGCGTACAATTACATTGCACAATTAACTTATAACTATCAAACCCAGTGGTATCTCCGCTGGGTTTATTTTTGTATACTATTCCGACTCAACAAATACCCTAAGTACTTATCGTTGTAGGTCAGCTTCCTACAAATAGCCCTCTAAGGCAAAACACTTTTGCTATTGATGCGCATAACTGAAGCACTCATCATTGCAGCGTTAAGTAATAAGGGATGACATAATAATTATCATTAAGCCTGTATATAATGGATAAGAAAAAACAACGTAGCTTGAACGTATGGCTCAAGCAGCAGAGCAAACTGGCTAAACGCTGGTTGATGATTGCTGTCGGGCTTGGAGTTCTTTCAAGTATATTCCTGCTGGGTCAAGCAGCGCTTCTCGCCACCATATTGCATCAACTGATTATTGAACACGTCGATAAGTATGAGTTGATTCCATATTTTCTGGGATTAGTCGTTACCGTTGCCGCTCGCGCTGCATGTTCATGGGGACGTGAGTTAGCTGGCTTCAACGCAGGTAAAGAAATTCGCGTCTATATTCGTCAGCTTATATTCGACAAGCTGCGAGAACTAGGTCCTGCATACATTAAAGGCAAACCTGCAGGAGCATGGGCGACACTGACACTTGAGCAAGTGGAAAACATGCACGACTTTTTTGCGCGTTACTTACCGCAGATGTCGCTATCAGTATTGATTCCATTTGTTATTCTTATCGTCGTATTCCCAGTTAACTGGGCGGCAGGCTTGATTTTCTTAGTAACAGCACCTCTGGTACCACTTTTCATGGCATTAGTGGGTATCAAAGCTGCTGATGCTGGCAGAAAGAACTTTAAGGCACTTCAACGTCTGTCTGGCCATTTTTATGACCGTTTACAATCAATGACGACAATTCGTCTGTTTGATCGCACAACGGCTGAAACAGAACAGATGCACGGCGCTTCAGAGGTATTCCGCAAACGGACGATGGACGTTTTACGTATTGCATTCTTGTCGTCAGCAGTACTTGAATTCTTCACCTCAATTTCGATTGCGATTACCGCTGTCTATTTCGGTTTCAGCTTTATCGGCGAACTTGAATTCGGTTACTACGGCACGGGTGTTACCCTATTTTCCGGTCTGTTCATTCTAATCCTGGCACCTGAGTTTTACCAACCGCTACGCGAACTGGGAACCTATTACCATGCGAAGCAGCAAGCCGTCGGTGCTGCCGAGAGTATTGTTGAGTTCCTGAATACAGATGTGAGTAGAGTTGCTTCTGGTTCCACGGCCATGTCGTCTAGCAACGGTGTCGAAATAATTGCTAAAGATTTAGAAGTGCTTAGCCCTGAAGGTAAACGCCTAGTTGGGCCAATCTCTTTTACTCTGAGTAACAAAGAGACAACCGCTTTAGTTGGCCCTAGTGGTGCGGGTAAAACCAGCCTAATCAATGCCATTCTTGGTTTCATGCCATATCAAGGAAGTCTAACCATTAATGGCACAGAGCTTAACCAACTTAATCATGCCGACTGGCGACAAGCGATTAGCTGGGTTGGCCAGAATCCATTATTGGTTCACGGCAGCATTCGTGACAACGTCACACTCGGTAAATCAAATATCTCTGACGAGTGCGTGAAACAAGTGCTCGATCGCTCCTACTCTTCGGAGTTTGTTGACAAACACGGCTTGGACTACGTGGTCAGCGACCGTTCTGGTGGTCTTTCTGTTGGTCAGGCCCAACGCTTAGCTTTAGCTCGCGCTATGCTGCAAAACGGTCAGTTCTGGTTACTCGACGAACCAACAGCAAGCTTGGATGCTCGCAGTGAGCAGCTAGTGATGCAAGGTCTGAACAAACAAACGACGGAAAATACCTCGTTGCTGGTCACTCACCAACTGTTGCCACTTAAATCGGTCAACCAAATTCTGGTTATGCGTAATGGCTTGATTGAACAAGCAGGTGACTACGTAACGTTGAGTCAACAAGAAGGGCTTTTTGCCTCTATGTTAGCTTCCAATCAAGCTGTACAAGAAGCCGATAAGGGGAATTTAGATGCGTGACTTAGTACCTTACCTAAAACTCTATAAAAAGCACTGGTTTGGTTTATCGCTTGGTATGCTACTAGCGTTCCTTACCCTGCTCGCTTCGATTGGTCTTTTAACACTTTCGGGGTGGTTCCTTTCTGCTGCTGCAGTGGCGGGGCTTACCATTGCCCGTGAAACATTCAATTATATGCTACCCGGGGCCTTCGTTCGAGGGTTCGCGATGGGCCGAACAGCAGGTCGTTGGGGTGAACGTGTTGTCAGCCACAATGCCACCTTTAAACTGCTTACTGATCTGCGAATTTTCTTCTTTGAGAAACTCGCACCAATGATCCCTGGCCGTGTTTCTAACCTTCGTGATGCGGACATATTAAACCGCCTAGTTGCCGATATTGATGCGATGGACCATGTTTACTTGCGGCTCATCAGCCCAGTAACTGTTGGTGTATTCGGTATTGCTGGTATCACAGGCCTACTGTGCTGGTTTGATCTCACGCTAGGTCTAACTCTGGGTTCTGTTCTGTTGATTCTGTTACTGGTTTGGCCGGTACTGTTTTACAAACTGGGCAAACGCAACGGTGCAGAGCTGACACAAAATAAAGCGGACATGCGTATTGCGACCATGGACTGGCTGCAAGGCTACAGCGAACTCACGATCTTCGGTGCTGAATCTCGCTACCGCGAAGCCATTTACACCGCCCAACAAAAGCTGTTAACTAATCAAAAAGTGAACGCTAGCTTCTCTGGCTTAGCTCAGGCACTTCTGCTGCTGGCTAACGGTTGGACGCTGGTATTAATGCTTTGGCTTGCTGCCGATGGTGTTAATGGTCAGACACCCGACCCAATGGTTGCCCTAATGGTGTTTGCAACCATGGCAAGCTTTGAGCTATTGATGCCAATTGCTGGCGCGTTCCAGCATCTAGGCCAAACGTTAACTTCAGCTCGTCGTCTAAACGAAGTGATTCTTAGCGAGCCTGAAGTTCAGTTCCCTACCGAGAGAACCACTCATACTGGTCACTTCTCTGTCGAGTTCGACAATGTTGCCTTCCAATATACTGATGACGAGAAACGTGCTCTTGAAAACGTAAGCATTACGGTGCCTGCCGGTGAGAAGCTCGCTATCGTCGGTCAGACAGGTTCTGGTAAATCAACCTTGATTCAACTCTTATGTCGTTACTGGGACACCAACCAAGGTGAGATTCGTATTGCAGGCACACCTCTGAAAGAGTGGAGTGAAAGTGATTTGCGCTCCTCAATCAGCGTTGTTAGCCAGCGCGTAGATATTCTCAATGGCTCCTTGCGTGACAATCTGCTGATGGCTAAACCAGAAGCAACGGATGAAGAGCTTTACGAAATCCTAGAACGAGTGGGTTTGAAAAAACTACTTGAGGCCCCAGGGTTAGATACTTGGCTGGGCGATGGTGGGCGTCAACTGTCTGGTGGCGAAAAACGTCGTATTGGCATTTCACGAGCCTTACTGCACAACGCCCCTATTCTTCTTCTTGATGAACCAACCGAAGGACTAGATAAGCAGACAGAGCAGCAAATAATGTCACTATTTAAGTCTCACTTCACGGGTAAAACCGTGATATTCATTACCCACCGTCTGGTTGATTTAGATGCGATGGATGCCATCTGTTTACTTGAGGAAGGTGAAGTTGTCGAACACGGCAGTCACAATGAATTAATGGCCAAGCAAGGCCGTTACTATCAACTCAATCAAACCTTATAAATACACCTAGCCCTTTAGTTCAATAAAGGGCTTTTTCTTCATGCAATACCAACGTCTGGGTTTTAACTCACCAGAAACAAAAAATCCCAAGCTGAGCTCGGGATTTTTCAAATTAGAAAAAAGCATTACGCTAATGCGGACACTTATTTACGTGACCGAGGCGGGTTCTTCCCTGCTGGTTTAGGTTTACCACCAGTTTTACCGCGACCAGAGCCTGCATTCACTTTTCCACGAGAACCATGTTCACCTGAAGAGGTCTTGTTGTTTTGAGCGTGAGCTGTACGAGCACCACGACGACCACCTGCAGGCGCTGTCACGCGTTCTTCGTGACGACGAACCGCACGACGGATTTTTTGACTGCGTGAACGTTCACGTTTACGTGAGGTGTTATCTTTAGATTCATCCAGCATGGTTTCGTTTTCAGGACGTAATTCAACCAATTCACGCAAATAGTTGACTTGTTTAAGGTCAAGCTCCATCCAACCACCGCGAGGCAGTTTCTTATCAAGGAAAATATCACCATAACGAACACGTTTAAGACGACTTACTGTGGTATCTTGTGATTCCCACAAACGGCGCACTTCACGGTTACGACCTTCATTGATTACAACGTAAAACGTGTGGTTCATACCCTCACCACCCGCGTATACGACGTCCTCAAAACGCGCCAAACCGTCATCCAGTTCAACACCACGAACCAGAGCACGGATCTTATCTTCAGTTACTTCACCGAAAACACGTACCAAATATTCACGTTCAACTTGGCGACTCGGGTGCATAAGTCGGTTAGCAAGTTCACCATCTGTTGTAAACAGTAACAGACCTGAAGTGTTTGCATCCAAACGGCCTACAGAGATCCAACGTGAACCGCGAATCTTTGGTAGACGATCAAATACCGTACGGCGACCATCAGGGTCGTGACGAGTACACAATTCACCCTCTGGTTTGTAATACGCTAAAACACGACATACTACTTCTTCTTGTGCTTTTGCAGACACTGTGTGACCGTCAATACGCACAACTGCGCTTTCATCTTCTAAGCGCTCACCCAACGTAGCTACCTTGCCATTAACACTTACACGTCCAGCTCTAATCAGAGCTTCTAACTCACGACGAGAACCATGACCGGCGCGTGCTAAAACCTTTTGTAACTTTTCGCTCATTTATCTACCTATGTGTCGTCTTCTCAGACGTCGAAATATAAATATGCGACCTGATATATCAGTCCTAGATAGTTACTGTGATTGATATAAAATTCGCGGCCGCACAGTATCGCAGATTACGCTAAAAAAAGCATCTTATTTATCTTATTCAAACGGGATAGGATCGCCGGCACCCAAGCGCACCACTTGAGGCTCATCATCACTGAAATCAATGACTGTCGTTGGCTGCTCGCCAAGATAGCCGCCGTTCAAAATGACATCCACCGCATGCTCTAAACTGTCTCGAATATCATCCGGATCCGACTCAGTCGTCTCATTACCTGGGAGAATTAACGATGTCGACATTAACGGTTCACCCAAAGCCTCTAACAGATCCAGTGCGATTTTATTGTCAGGAACGCGGATACCAATCGTTTTTCGTTTAGGATTCATTAAACGACGCGGAACCTCTTTTGTCCCTTTAAAAATAAAGGTGTATGGCCCCGGAGTATTGTTTTTCAGTAAGCGAAAAGCCGTGTTATCTACTCGTGCATAAAGAGAAATTTCTGAAAGGTCACGACACAGTAGCGTAAAATTATGTTTGTCATCTAATCGGCGGATCTGACAAATACGGTCTAGCGCTTGTTTATTTTCTAACTGACACCCCAATGCATAACCAGAATCGGTTGGATAAACGATCACGCCGCCATTTCGAATAATAGCAACAGCTTGATTAATTAAACGTGCTTGTGGGTTCTCTGGATGAACATAAAAATACTGGCTCATTATTGTTCCTCATTTGCTAAGGTCTGGTGCCCTAGTCTTGCGACTTATTCTTGGGAGAGCATTTGCCAATCTTTCCAGACTGGTTCAACGCCAGAAGGCAGCCATAGATTACGCCCGAGCTCCATCCAGGGAGAGGGATAATGAAAATCACTGCCTTGAGAAGCTAATAGGTTGTATTGTATAGCATAATCGGCCAAAGTGCGTCTTTCTTGTGGCGCTTGTTGTGGTTGAGCAACTTCCATCGCGTCACCACCCGCTTCAACAAACGCTGTAATTAAGCGCTTAACCCACTTTGCCGTCAAGTTATATCGAGCTGGATGAGCAAGGACTGCCTTGCCTCCAGCGGCATGTATCGCGCTCACAGCATCTTTCATTGAACACCAATTAGGTGGCACATAACCGGGGTTATCTCTAGTCAGAAATTTCTTGAAGACCTGCTGCATAGTCTTAGCAAAACCGTTATCCACCAGCCATTTAGCAAAATGTGCCCGCGTAATTGGCGCATCACCAGCTATCGCCTGCACTTCTTCCAAAACCCCTTCACGGGTCACTTTTTGTAATCGATGGGCTATCAACTTTGCACGCTCAACACGGTGCTGCTTCTGTTGCTCAATTAATGTCTCTAACTGAGTGTTATCCGGGTCAATATCCAAACCAACAATATGGATATCTTTATTCTGCCAAACGGTAGAAATTTCAATACCATTAATCAGAATTAAAGGATGCTGTTTCTGTTCAATATAGGCGCGCGCTGGCGCTAACGCTTCAATCGTATCATGATCGGTAATGGCCAGAACATCGAGATTAAAGCCAACGGCTCGCTCTATAAGTTCTTCATAAGACATTCGTCCGTCAGAAGCTGTCGTATGGCTATGTAAGTCTATTTTCATATTTTTTAAATTTGGCCGCTTTTAAGGCTTGACTTTCACCCCTCGCACTAGTTTACTAGTACACAAATACGAGAGCACAAATTAAGGCTTACTATGTTACAAGAATTTAACGCAAACCTATATTCTAATTTAAGCACAGCTTCTATTAAGCTTGCTGTAAATTGGTGGCGTATGTGGTCATTTTCTTGGCGGGCTAAATCGTGCATCTAATCTAGAAAAGCATTTATAAAGCCCGCTCAATCTGCGGGCTTTTTTATACCCATATAACTGTATCGGCTGGTTTCTTCAAATAATCATTTTTCAATACCGGTTAGAGAACAAACACAACAGAAAGAATAAGGAGGTCTTGTGAACAAGGCCATTGAAATCAAGAATCTTGCACAACTCGAAGTGATTCAGACTTCGATTCCGTACACGCAAGATCCTACAGCGCTATTCCATGCTCTATGCGAAGAGAAAACAGACTGTTTACTACTTGAGTCTGCAGAAATTGACTCGAAACAAAATTTAAAAAGCTTACTTTTAATTGATGCGGCCGTCCGTATCACTTGTCTAGGTCATACCGTTACTTTTCAAGCTTTGACCGACAATGGTGTTGAACTGATTAAAGTACTACAACAAAACATCGCTAAAGAGATTCCAGCGACGTTCGAAGACAAACAACTTACGCTAAATTTCGAAGCACCTTGTGACACACTCGATGAAGACTCTCGTTTAAAAGAAGCTTCTTCATTCGATGCTCTACGTTTAGTTCAACATAGCTTCGATTTAACCAATCAACACAAACACGCTATTTTCATTGGCGGATTATTCGCTTACGATTTGGTAGCAAATTTCGAACCTCTCGGTGATGCCGAAGACATTAACCAGTGTCCCGATTACGTTTTCTACGTCGCTGAAACATTAATGGTGGTTGATCACCAAACGGAAACTTGTCAGCTTCAGGCAACGGTATTCGACCGTTCAACACAAGTTCACAATACACTGGTTGAACGTTTGGCCGTTATCACTGAACAAGCAGCCATTCCGCAGATTCAACCTCAGGCAGAGCAAGTTGCAGACGTCACAGTTGAAACCAACATTAGCGATGAAGAGTATTGTGCCATCGTATCTAAGTTAAAAGACTACGTAATCAAAGGTGATATCTTCCAAGTGGTTCCTTCACGTCGATTCCGTTTGCCTTGCCCTTCTCCACTTGCGGCTTATGAACAACTCAAAAAGAGCAACCCAAGCCCTTACATGTTCTACATGCAAGACGAGCGTTTCACGCTGTTCGGTGCATCACCAGAAAGTGCACTGAAGTATGAAAAACAAACCAATCAAGTGGAGATCTATCCAATTGCTGGTACTCGTCGCCGTGGTAAACGTGCAGACGGCAACATCGATTTCGATTTAGACAGCCGAATTGAGTTAGAACTTCGCTTAGATAAAAAAGAAAACGCTGAGCACATGATGTTGGTGGATTTGGCCCGTAACGATGTCGCGCGAATTGCTGAGGCGGGTACCCGTCATGTTGCTGACTTACTGCAAGTTGACCGTTACAGCCACGTCATGCACTTAGTATCACGCGTTGTTGGTCAGCTTCGTTACGACTTAGATGCCCTTCATGCTTACCAAGCGTGTATGAATATGGGCACCTTAACAGGCGCACCAAAGATTCGAGCGATGCAACTGATTCGCGATGTAGAAAAAGAACGCAGAGGCAGCTACGGCGGTGCGGTTGGCTACCTCACCGGGGAAGGCGATTTAGACACCTGTATCGTGATTCGTTCTGCTTATGTTGAGAATGGTATTGCACAGGTTCAGGCTGGAGCTGGGGTGGTTTTTGACTCTGAACCTCAAGCAGAAGCCGACGAAACTCGTGGTAAAGCACAAGCCGTTATCTCAGCCATTCAACATGCTCATCAGGCCCCTGTCTGTATAAATAAACCTATTTATTCAAATAAAGAGCAGTAGGAGGAAAAACTCATGGCGAATATCGTATTTATCGACAACTTTGATTCTTTCACCTACAACCTGGTTGATCAGTTTCGTTCACTGGGGCACAAGGTAACGATTTACCGTAACCACATTGCAGCCGATACCATTCAAACTGCAGTAGAAGCTTTAGAGCAGCCAGTGATTGTGCTGTCACCAGGCCCAGGCGCACCCTCTGAAGCGGGGGTGATGCCGGAAATTCTTCAACGGCTGAAAGGCAAAGTACCAATGATTGGTATTTGTCTAGGCCATCAGGCGATTGTTGAAGCCTACGGCGGCACAGTTGCAGGGGCTGGTGAAATCGTTCACGGTAAAGTCTCTATGATGGAGCATCAAAGTCATGCGCTGTATCAGGGACTACCATCACCACTAGCTATTGCTCGCTACCATTCATTGGTTGCGACCCATGTATCTGAGCAACTTACCGTTACCGCAGAAGTGGATGGGCTGGTGATGTCAGTAGTACACGAACAAGACAAAATTTGTGGATTCCAATTTCATCCTGAATCCATCATGACAACGCAGGGAGCAACACTGTTAGAAAACGCCATTAACTGGGCATTAAGTTAAATCATCACCTGCCCCAAATAACAGTGAATACGGATAAGGAATAATGAATATGCAAAACATCATCAACAAACTCTACGAACAACAATCATTGACTCAAAGTGAGAGTCAGGAACTGTTCGACCATATTATTCGCGGCGAAATGGACCCAGTTTTGATGTCAGCGGTGCTGACTGCTCTAAAAATCAAAGGCGAAACACCGGATGAAATCGCTGGCGCGGCAAAAGCATTGCTAGCAAATGCAAACGCTTTCCCTCGCCCTGACTACGATTTTGCCGATATTGTCGGTACTGGCGGTGACGGCTCAAACACGATTAATATTTCCACCACATCAGCATTTGTTGCTGCAGCGTGTGGTGTAAAAGTGGCGAAACACGGCAACCGTGGTGTATCAAGCAAATCGGGCTCTTCTGATCTGCTTGACTCTTTCGGTATCAACCTTGCCATGAGCGCAGAAGAGGCTCGCAAAGCTCTCGATGATTTGGGCGTAGCTTTTCTGTTTGCTCCGCAATATCACGGCGGTGTACGCCATGCAATGCCGGTTCGTCAAACCATGAAAACCCGCACTATTTTTAACATCCTTGGCCCACTGATTAACCCTGCTCGACCAAATATCGAATTAATGGGGGTCTATAGCTTAGATTTGGTTCGTCCTATCGCAGAAACCATGTTACAAATGGGTCTCAAACGAGCCGCTGTTGTTCATGGCTCAGGATTAGATGAAGTTGCGGTTCATGGCGTAACCCATGTTGCTGAAATCAAAGACGGTAAAATTGTCGAGTACACACTGACTCCACAAGATTTTGGTTTAGAGACCTACCCGCTTGAAGCAATTAAGGGCGGTGAGCCTGATGAAAACCGCGCTATCATCACTGATATCCTCACTGGCAAAGGAACGCCTGCACAAATCGCAGCTGTCGCTGTAAACGTTGGTCTATTACTGCGTTTATTCGGCCGTGAAGACCTAAAAGCAAACGCAGCCCAAGCCATTGAAGTCATGAACTCAGGTAAAGCTTTCGAGTTAGTTCAACAATTAGCGCAGCGAGGTTAAGGTCGAAATGTCACAAGAAATGGTATCAGAAGACCAAACAGAAAAGCTGTCTGAGCATATTTCGGTAAAGAATACGCAGATGGCAGAAGTACTGGCAAAAATAGTCAAAGATAAAGCTGTATGGGTTGAAGAACGTCAACAGTCGCAACCCGTAGAAAGTTTTAAGAACCTTTTGATGCCTTCTGACCGAGATTTTTATCAAGCACTAAATACAGGAAAAACGGCTTTTATTCTGGAGTGTAAAAAAGCGTCGCCATCCAAAGGTTTGATTCGCGAACACTTTGATTTGGATTATATCGCCTCTGTTTACAACCAATACGCCAATGCAATTTCAGTCCTGACCGATGAGAAATACTTTCAGGGTGATTTTGAATTCGTATCACGCGTGCGCTCGCAAGTGACCCAACCTGTTTTATGTAAAGATTTCATGATCAGCACTTATCAGGTCTACCTTGCTCGCCACTACGGTGCCGATGCCATTCTTCTTATGCTGTCAGTGCTCACTGATGAGGAGTACAAGGAATTAGCGGACATTGCACACCAGTTGGGCATGGGTATTCTCACTGAAACCAGTAATGAAGAAGAGTTGCAAAGAGCGGTCGCATTAAAAGCGAAAGTGATTGGTATTAATAACCGCAACTTACGCGACTTATCGACCGACTTAAACCGAACCAAAGAGCTTGCTCCGAAGCTGCCAAAAGGTACCACCGTTATTTCTGAATCCGGTATTTATACCCATCAGCAAGTACGTGATTTGGCACCATTTGCCAATGGTTTCCTGATTGGTAGTGCTTTGATGGCACAGGAAAATCTCGAACTGGCGGTACGCAAAGTGGTACTGGGTGAAAATAAGGTTTGCGGGTTAACTCATCCGGATGACGCAGTCAAAGCCTATCAGGCTGGAGCGGTATTCGGAGGCCTGATTTTTGTGTCTAAGTCTAAACGTTATGTAGATATTGAAGCTGCGCGCTTAACGATGACAGGCGCACCGCTGCAGTATGTTGGCGTATTCCAAAATCACACGGTGGCTGAAGTAGCCAACACTGCCAAAGCTCTGGGTCTGTATGCCGTTCAGCTTCATGGCGATGAAGACCAAGCTTTCATCAACGAACTGAAAGCTGCTTTACCTGAGAAAGTTGAAATCTGGAAAGCCTATGGCGTGACCGATTCACTGCCAACATACATTGAGAACAACGTTGATCGTCATCTGTTAGATGCCAAAGTGGGCTCGCAAAGCGGCGGTACTGGTACTTCATTTGATTGGCAACTACTCGAAGATGCGACCAATCAGAATCTCATGCTGGCAGGTGGGCTTTCACCAGATAACGCTCAACAAGCTGCAAAAATTGGCTGCATGGGTCTGGACCTCAACTCTGGGGTTGAAAGTGAGCCGGGAAAAAAAGATGCAGCCAAGTTGCAGCAAGCATTTAAAGCGATTAGAGATTACTAAAGAATTTACATATTCCCGCGACAACGGGAATGATAAGGAAGGAATATCATGGCAAAACTCAACGCCTATTTTGGTGAGTACGGCGGTCAGTTCGTACCACAAATTTTGGTTCCAGCACTGGACCAGCTAGAACAAGCATTCATTGATGCCCAAGAAGATCCTGAATTTCGTTCAGAGTTTATGGGATTGTTGCAAGAGTATGCAGGTCGCCCAACAGCGCTTACCCTGACTCGTAACATCACTAAAGGCACCAAAACCAAACTGTATCTGAAACGTGAAGATTTGCTGCACGGCGGCGCGCACAAAACGAACCAAGTGTTAGGTCAGGCACTGTTGGCGAAACGCATGGGTAAAACCGAAATAATTGCAGAAACTGGTGCGGGCCAACATGGCGTAGCCACTGCTCTGGCGTGTGCTCTGCTTGATCTAAAATGCCGCGTTTATATGGGCGCGAAAGACGTTGAACGTCAAAGTCCGAACGTGTTCCGTATGCGCTTGATGGGTGCAGAGGTAATTCCAGTGCATTCCGGTTCGGCAACCCTTAAAGATGCGTGTAATGAAGCCATGCGTGACTGGTCTGCAACGTACGAAACAACTCACTACTTGTTGGGTACAGCAGCGGGTCCACACCCATTCCCGACCATCGTTCGCGAGTTCCAACACATTATTGGTGAAGAAACTAAAAACCAGATTTTGGCGCGCGAAGGTCGCCTGCCAGATGCGATTATTGCTTGTGTCGGTGGCGGTTCAAACGCGATAGGTATGTTTGCTGATTTCATCGAAGAAGAATCTGTTCGCCTAATTGGTGTAGAACCTGCGGGTAAAGGGATTGATACTGACCAACATGGCGCACCACTTAAACATGGTAAAACAGGTATTTATCTTGGTATGAAAGCACCGCTTATGCAAGATGAATACGGTCAGGTTGAAGAGTCTTACTCAATCTCAGCAGGCCTGGATTTCCCATCAGTTGGCCCGCAACATGCTTATCTAAACTCTATCGGTCGCGCTGAATACGACAGTGTTACTGACGACGAAGCATTAGACGCATTCCAACTACTAGCACGTAAAGAAGGCATCATTCCAGCTCTGGAATCTTCTCACGCTTTAGCACATGCCGTAAAAATGGCGTTCGCCGATCCAGAAAAAGAACAGCTACTGATTGTTAACCTGTCTGGACGTGGCGATAAAGATATCTTCACCGTTGATAAAATTCTTCAAGAGAAAGGAGTGCTGTAATGGACCGTTATCAATCTCTATTCCAGCGCTTAGCTGATAAAAATGAAGGGGCTTTCGTACCGTTTGTGACCATTGGCGACCCATCACCAAAGCTTTCGCTGCAAATCATGCAAACTCTGGTTGATGCAGGCGCTGATGCACTTGAACTCGGCTTCCCGTTTTCAGACCCTCTAGCAGACGGTCCAACTATCCAAGGGGCAAATAATCGCGCTCTGGAAGCAGGCACGACACCAGATATCTGTTTTGAGCTGATCAGCCAAATCCGCGAACAAAATCCAGATTTACCTATCGGCCTATTGATGTATGCGAATCTGGTTTACTCTCGCGGCGTGGAAAACTTTTATCAACGCTGTCAACAGGCTGGTATTGACTCAGTCCTTGTTGCTGACGTACCTACCACGGAAAGTGCTGATTTTGTGGCGGCAGCAGAAAAATACGGTATTAAACCTATTTTTATTGCGCCACCAACAGCAAGCGATGAGACACTTAAGTCTGTCGGTTCACTGAGCAAAGGATATACTTACCTGCTTTCACGTGCTGGTGTTACCGGCGCAGAGACCAAAGCCAACATGCCTGTCCATGAACTGCTTGAGCGTTTAAATCAATTTGACGCACCACCAGCGTTGCTTGGTTTCGGTATTTCACAACCTGATCAGGTAAAACAAGCCATTGCTGCGGGAGCAGCAGGTGCAATTTCAGGCTCTGCTGTGGTTAAAATCATTGAAACTTATCAAAATGACCCGGAGTTATTGCTGAAATCATTGGCTAATTTCATCACGCCAATGAAAAAAGCAACGATAAAATAACGACTCACGATTTAAATGATCGATTTCTTTCAACAAGTAGAAATCGATCATTTTCTTAACATATATCCGTTCATCAACGCCTCCCTTTTTGTCTAAAAACCCTATCTCAAGCAACAAATTAAAAAGCAAACGTTTTCCTGACAATAAAAACTGTGTTTTTATCAACAAAATAACGTTTTTATGTGAAAACAAATCAAAACACATATTGATAAATTAGTCATATCCGTGTAAAAAACAACACGGAATTTATTGCCATTAAATATTTCTGCTTTAGTGGTTATGACTAGGATTTTTCATTTTGTTAGCACAGAGGTTATGGAAGTGTTAAAAGAAAAGAGTTTATTAAAAAATATTGGCGTTCAGGTTGTGATCGCCATGATTCTAGGTACCGCAATTGGTGCCATCATGGGACATGACGCAACGGTATTCTCACCGCTTGGTGCCATTTTCATTAACCTAATTAAAATGTTGGTGATCCCATTAGTTGCTGTCGCTCTTATTTCTGGCGCAGCGGGACTTGGTGACAGCCAATCTGCAGGTAAAGTTGGCCTAGTAACCTTAGGTTACTTCGCTTTCACTTCAGCACTTGCCGTTGCACTTGCACTTGTTATGGGAGAAGTTTTCCAACCAGGTATGGGTATAGACGTGTCAGGCGTTGAAGGTATGTTCTCTTCTGAATATGCAAGCAAAGGTGAGCTTCCTACGTTTTGGGCAACTGTGATCGGGATGATCCCAACGAATGTTTTCCAATCACTGAACGACGCAAACATTTTACAAATCCTAGTATTCTGCTTGTTCCTTGGTATTGCGATTTCTAAACAGAGCAAAGAAAAACGTGAGCCTGTAATCAACGGCGTGAACACAATCGTTGATTCAATGGTTTGGATGATCAACAAAGTCATGATCATTGCACCGATCGGCGTATTTGGTCTAATGGCTGAAGCGGTTGGTACATTTGGTTTCGGCGCGCTAATGGTGGTATTCAAACTGTTCGTCGTCTACACCGCCGCAATCCTTATCTTCGCTTTCGTTGTTTATCCTGCAATGATTCACGTATTCACTAAGACGTCTGCGAAGAAGTTCATTGTTGCGATGAAGAAACCACAGGCAGTTGCACTTTCAACAGCTTCTTCTATGGCGACTTTACCAGTGACTATGGATACCGTTGAAAAAGAGCTTGGCGTCCGCAATTCAACAGCTTCATTCGTTCTGCCGCTAGGTGCAACGATCAATATGTCTGGTAATGCGATTTACTACGGTTTAGTTGCTATTTTCTTCGCTCAGCTCTTTAATATTGACCTATCAATGGGCGCATACATTGCGATCATCGTCACTTCGACACTAGGTGCTGTAGGTCAAGCAGGTGTCCCTGGGCCATCTTTCCTAGTCGTTGCAGTACTGCTAGCGGCTGGTATTCCAATTGAAGGTCTACCACTACTATTCGCTCTTGACCGTATCTTCGATATGATTCGTACCGCACTAAACATCACAGGTGATGCAGCTTGTGCCGTCATCGTTGATGCGCTAGTTGAAGACACCGAACAAGAAACGGTCTACCAAGATCAACAAGCATAAGCACTTATCGATATTAGAAACCGTCCAACTGGGCGGTTTTTTTATCTCTTTTATTATTGGCACCCGACTTGCTTCTTAACTAGGATGAAAATAAAACGGCAATAAATTGACCAAACATACCCAAGTGATCGCCCCTGACGGCAGACTCCAAACATGAGAGAGTTGTTACCGCACAGCATCAGATTGAGGTTAGAACGAGGAGTGTTTTATGGATATTAATCGTCATGCGTATTACGGCTTAATCCAGGACGGTGTCAGAGAGTTAGTTGTTGAACGTTTGGGCCACTACTCAGAGCAGGAATACCACCAAATTCTGACCAGTATGACTGGGAAATCGGACTGTTTTATGATGTCAAATAAAGAACTAGAACACACGCTTGAACACTTGAGAAACGAAGGGTACCTGTCAGGACCTCCTGTTAAATAATTATTTGCAACAGGTTAATTTGTTTCTAATTGTCTAAGACTATTTAGCTGTCTGCTCAAATTGAGTAGACTGTAGGCCCTGTTGACCTAGTCACTGAAAGATTGGATGTACCTTTATAATGAAACAACTGCTTGATTTTATACCCCTTATTATCTTCTTTGCGCTTTTTAAGTTGTACGATATTTATGTCGCCACTGGCGCACTTATTGCAGCGACAGCCGTGCAAGTTGCTATCACTTACTTTGTTTATAAAAAAGTTGAGAAGATGCAGCTCATCACTTTTGTCGTGGTGACTGTATTTGGCGGTATGACCATTTTCCTTCACGACGATAACTTCATTAAGTGGAAAGTGACCATCGTATACACGGCTTTCGCTCTTGGTCTGGCTATCAGTCACTTAATTGGCAAATCAGCAATCAAAAGTATGTTAGGTAAAGAGATCACCTTACCTGATAGTGTATGGGCAAAAGTAAACTGGGCGTGGGTACTGTTCTTTGCTGTTTGTGCTGTACTCAACATCTATATCGCTTATCAAATGCCACTCGATGTTTGGGTTAACTTTAAAGTGTTTGGCCTACTTATAGCGACATTTGCTTACACGATTGTAACGGGTATTTACATCTATAAACACCTGCCTAAAGAGCAAAACAACTCTAATCAGTAATGACTGGTAAAACCTTTAAATTTTCGGCCCGCAAGGGTATCAAACTCGCGAAAGTTTACTGGTATACTGATTCTGTTTTAGCAGCGACTGTATCTAGTCGCTGTTTTGTTTATTACGGATGTTGAAATGAGTCAGGAAGTAAGTTCCCCTAAGGGACAGTTGTTGTTGAGAACGCTGGCAATGCCCGCAGATACTAATGCAAACGGTGATATTTTTGGCGGCTGGATCATGTCTCAATTAGATTTGGCTGGTGGTATTCTGGCCAAAGAAATTTCATCGGGTCGAATCGTTACTGTTTCAGTTTCCAGTATTACTTTTAAAAAACCGGTCAAAGTTGGTGATGTGGTATGCTGCTATGGCGAATGTACTAAGATAGGGCGCACATCAATGTCGATTAACCTTGAAGTTTGGGTCAAACCAATCAAAGTAGACGGTATCGGTGAACGCTTCCAAGTCTGTGAAGCAACCTTTAACTATGTCGCTATTGACTCTGATGGCCGTCCTCGGGCAATAAACACAGGCAACTGATCACAGAAAAATCACTAATGGACTTTAAAATTTACTAAGTTTCAGTACATTAGAGGCTGTTATACTCAGGTATAACTTGAGTATATGTTTAAAGTCTGAAATCAATAAGGATATGAGTATGTTATATGTCATCTTTTCTCAAGACGTTGAGAATTCATTAGAGAAACGCATGAGCGTCCGTCCTGCACACTTAGAGCGTCTACAAGCTCTACAAGGTGAAGGTCGATTACTCACTGCCGGGCCTATGCCTGCAATTGATTCAGATAACCCTGGTGAAGCGGGGTTCACAGGCTCGACTGTCATTGCTGAATTTGATTCATTAGAAGCAGCGAAAACTTGGGCGGAAGAAGATCCATATGTCGCCGCAGGTGTTTACGCGAATGTTATTGTTAAGCCCTTTAAAAAAGTATTCTAAATATGAAAAACTCTATCGTCGGCTTTGCTGCTATCACCTTGACCCTACTAACTGGCTGTAGCTCAAATGCCAACCATGAAAAAAATCTGGAGTTATTAGCAGACAACCGAGCAAGCTTACTAAGCTCTGAGTTGCCAATAGAGCATGGCCCATTAAACATCATGAGAGCGACCTCTCAAGGTTCTACTATTGAAATGATGATGGTCTACAACGCCGATGAAAAAAGTGCTAAACCGATCAATCAAGTACTGCAAACAAGCATAAAAACATTTTGTGCCAACAAAGATATCCGAACCAACCTTGACGTAGGTTTAAGCTATCGAATTAAAATGCGAAATTCTCGTGGCCAATTAATGGTGGACGAGTTGATTACTCAGCAAACTTGTCAGTCAGAATAACCGTCGCATTTATGTAAAAAGGACCTGAAATCAGGTCCTTTTGCGTTTAGAAATTATGCTGCATTGCTGGTCGCTTCTTCACGAAGTGTCTTTGCAGCCAGTACCATGTTAATCAATGATGCTTCCACTTGCTTCCAGTTACGAGTCTTTAACCCACAGTCCGGGTTTACCCACAGACGCTCTGCTGGAATTTTTTCTGCCGCTGAGCGTAGTAAACCTTCCATCCACTCCTGAGTAGGAATATTTGGCGAGTGAATATCATAAACTCCCGGCCCGATTTCGTTTGGATAGTTAAAATCTTCAAACGCTTTCAGCAGTTCCATATTCGACCGAGAGGTTTCGATGGTAATCACATCCGCATCAAGCGCAGCGACTGAATCGATAATCTCATTAAACTCGCTGTAACACATATGAGTATGGATTTGAGTTTCAGATTTGGCACTGGCCGCTGAAATCTTAAATGCTTCGACAGCCCAATCTAAGTACGTTTGCTGGTCACGTTTTTTCAGTGGTAATCCTTCGCGGATCGCTGGCTCATCAATTTGGATAATATCGATCCCCGCTTCTTGTAAATCCGTCACTTCATCACGTAACGCGAGTGCTAACTGCTGAGTGATCTCTTTACGAGAGATGTCTTCACGAGGGAATGTCCAACATAAAATCGTCACTGGCCCGGTTAGCATGCCTTTCATTTTCTTGTTGGTTAATGACTGCGCGTAGCTAGACCATTCAACAGTAATGGGTTTCTCACGTTCAATATCAGCCACAACAATCGCAGGTTTCACACAGCGTGAGCCATAGCTTTGAACCCAACCAAATTTGGTGGTTTGGAAACCGGCTAAGTTCTCAGCAAAATACTCCACCATATCGTTACGTTCTGCTTCACCGTGAACCAACACATCCAAGCCTAGCGCTTCCTGACGTTTTACAGCGTCAGCAATATGACCTTTTAGCGCAGAAATGTAATCCGCTTCTGGCAATGTGCCCTTTCTGAATTCACTACGCTGAACACGAATCTCTCCAGTTTGAGGGAAAGAACCAATAGTGGTGGTTGGGAACAGAGGTAAGCCCAAGTGATTGGCTTGCTTACGTGCACGCTGCTCATACGCTTCACTTCGCTCAGCGAGCGAGGCGGTGATAGTATTCAAACGGGATTTTACTTGTGGCTTGTTCACGTGTGCAGCACTTCTGCGATCAACAATTGGCTGGCTATAGGTATCACATGCCAAAATTGCCTCTTGCTCGCCGTCTAATGCACGACCAAGAATTGCGACTTCCGTTACCTTTTGTTTCGCAAACGCAAACCAGCTACGTACTTCGGCTGAAAGCTCAGTTTCTAGATCCAAATCTACTGGGCTATGTAAAAGTGAACAAGATGACGCTACCCACAATCTGTCGCCTAACTGATCTTTTACAGGTTGAAGCGTGTTACGAATAGCACCTAAGTCTGCACGCCAAACGTTTCGGCCATTGATTACACCCGCAGACAGAACCCAATCTTGAGGTAATTGACTTACCACTAACTCTAATTGCTCTGGAGCCACAGACAAATCAACATGCAATCCGTTAACGGGCAGTTCAATAATTTTATCTAAGGTATCAACAACAGAATCAAAATAAGTGGTGAGAAGAACTTTTACATCCCCTTGTAACACCTGATAAGCCAGTTTAAATGCGTCTTGCCATGGGCTTTCCAGCTCGAGTGATAATATGGGCTCGTCAATTTGTACCCACTCAACCCCTTGTTTCGCCAATTTAGACAAAATGCTCTGATAAGCCGTTAACAAGCGTGGAAGTAGACTTAAGCGGTCGAAGCCTTCTTCAACTTCTTTACCTAAATACAGGTAACTAATAGGGCCTAATAGTACAGGCTTAACCTTAGCACCTGACTTGATGGCTTCATTGACTTCCTCAAACAGTTGCGGCCAACTTACTTCAAACTTATCTTCTGAACTGAACTCAGGAACAATATAGTGATAGTTGGTGTTGAACCACTTCGTCATGTCTGAAGCTGCGCTACCGCTGCATCCACATGAGTTTTGTGATTGACCTCGTCCAACTCTAAAGAGAGTGTCTAAATCCGGGAAGCCGTGATTATGCCGCGCTGGTACGTGCCCCAGCAGCAGAGTGGTAGTTAGTACGTGATCATACCAAGCAAAATCGCCCGCTGTAGCAAAGCTTAATCCCGCCTGCTGCTGAAGTGTCCAATTGCTATGGCGAATCTCACTACCCACCGCTTTCAGCTCTTGCTGACTAATATCACCACGCCAGTATTTCTCTAGTGCAAATTTAAGTTCGCGTTTTTCACCGATACGTGGGTATCCCAATATATGTGTCGTTGTCGTCATGTGTCCGAGTTCCTTTTTAATTTAGCCAACCGACATTGCTTAAGATGTCTGGATGGCTAAAATATCTCTTTTATCCCTTCATGAAACAATCAACAAATATTCAACTTGTTTATTAAAAAAATTCATAATGATAAGACCAAGTAACGAACAAGCCTTTCCCCAAAGACAAACAGACTAATCCTACATACAGTTAAAATGCCAGCAGTCTAAAATAACAAATAGCGTTTTTATCAAATAACCCCGAATTGAGTTTAAGTAATGAAAAAGATACTGCTAACAATCTTAGTTAGCTTATGCTTGGGCCTATTATTAAATGCCCTACATTTAGCTGTTATTACTAATGGTTTAATTAAAGAAAAAGTCTATGAATTTAATAATTTTATTTCAGTTTTTGATGCTTCCAGAGACAAACTAAATCTAACTGCTAACTATATTCAAACTGAATTAAATAACGGGCAGGATATCTCTATTATGGATAGTCAAAATAGAGACGTTAAATACTTATTTGAAAACAATCGTATTAATATTAATGATGCAACAGCAATTGATACATTATCAAAGCTATTTAACAATGCACCGCAATTCGTTAACAATCAATATAACAACTCGCTTAGCTACCTTTCATTTAATTCAAAATCGATCTTCTACAGTATCAAGCCAACAGGAAGAAATACCTTCAAAGAAGAGATTAAGTGCCAAACATCAGATTACTGTGCTTTCCTATTCGGAAGCAGTAAATCAAGCCAAACTGATTACACTTACGATATATTTGATAACTATCAAGCGAATGGGGTGACGTTTACGCTAACAAGCCCAATCATGAATAATGACGAGCAAATTGGTAGTTTAATCCTCGACATTCTAGTGAATGAAATATTTGATACTCCTGTATTCGTCGAAAAGAAATATGATAACGGGAAAAACATTTATGTTTTTTCTGATTCAAAGAATCCGCTATTTAATTATCATGAAGACTACGTTATTGATAAAAAAAACAACCTTAGACTTAAAATTTCTTATTTGAACATATGGTTTAGCAAAACTTACCTAACTCTTGTATATGCTATTGTTATCTTCTGCACCATGTTCATGATAATTAATAAACGGGATTTTGATAAATTAACTAAAAACATGGTTGAAAGAAAAGAAAGTTTCTATGATGAAGGGACAAAAACATATCAGTATGAAATTATCAACACTCGCCATTTAGAAGATGTGGTAAATAGCAATGATGTAAACTCTTTAATCTTAATAAAATACGATTTAGAAGAAGCTAAAAAGAACAATGCCCAACTTGTGGCACAGAAGTTTATCGTAGATACCGTAAGTTCATTTATCCGAGGTAGTGACTATCTTATTAAGAATCCTAAATTCGAAGACGAACTGGTTATGTTACTGCCTAAATGTTCGACTGAAAACGCAACAAAGATACTGAATAAAGTATTCTACAATTTGAACGAAGAAACGTATTCAGACAGAAAACTCAAGTTAAGAGCCAAACGCGTTATTTTTAACCTACAAGATACCAAAAATATAGATAACCTACTTTCAATTGCGCAAAAAGAAGCGTTTAAGGAAGGGGATAAATAGTCCAAAAATAGGCTCTGCAATTGCAGAGCCTATTTTTATGCCTCACAGATATACGCAGCCTCATCTCTTCTCGCGCTAAGCAATATGTACCTATTCAAAGTTTTTACTATCAGTCCGAATACCACTGTTTCGCAGGTAGGCTAAATAAACCGTCCTTACTACAGCTATGAATCCTGCAACTTGAGGTCACTCAGGTATATAACTCGAGGCGCTTGTATCAAAACTAAATTTGAATTGTGATTAAAAGGAAAAAAATAGAAAGAGAAAAACGTTACTGCGGATGAGCGATGATCAAATCCAAAAATTAGAAATGACAACAAAGCATGATAAGCACACACTTACCACTAAGGGGATGATTAGATAGCTATGAGCTCTCATCGTAAAAGTCCGCTTAGGTATAGCAACAACTAAGCGCACCAACATATAGTTGTATCCGAATATAAACACTTCCACTATGAACATCCAGTATGGGTTTATCTGAGACACAACGGTATAACTTAGTGAGATTGAATAATTAATTAAGGTCAGCCATGCTAACCGACGCCTTAACTGGCGCTGGTTAGCATGGCTGACCTTACATAGTTTTCTTAACAATATAATGCCTAGTATGATGTCGGTAACTGATTGTCTCTCGCTGCCTGTGCAGCTTGCGATTCCTGGCGTTCAATTATACCCATTACCTTATTATCAGCTTCTTCACCCGTCGCATCCATTTCAGGCAAGTTTTTATAAATCTTACTCAGATTCTTTTGCGCTGTTGATGTCAGAACAAATAATTCAATACGTCTGTTTGAAGCACTTTTGACATCATCAGGATTCAGTGGAGCAGTATCTGCCATTCCGGAGACCTGGAATATCTGTTCGTTCGAAACCCCCCCCTGACTTAAGAAATAACGAGCTTGATTGGCACGATTAGCGGAAAGCTCCCAGTTAGTGGTTTTTGCCCCTGCGAAACGACTAGCATCAGTATGACCCGTAATAACCATAGCATTCGACACTCGCTTAAATACAGGAGCTAAATGCAATAGTAAATCTTGGTAGTAAGGTGTCATATTCGAACCACCACGGTAGAACATTTGCCCTTGCTCAGAATCACTGATCATGATTTTTAAACCTTGCGGCGTAACCGTAACCTGAACGCTACCCAAACCTTCTATTTGTTCCATCTGCTCTTCAACCATACGAGCAAAAATTTCCAATTCTTCCTGACTATCAACTTCACCTTCAATTAAAGAAGTATCATTAATACGGTGCAGATCAGCGTCATAGTGGCTAGTTGCCACTTCCTGAAGCGTTAATGGACTGATGGAATTTCCTAACCCATCCGCTTGCAATTGACCAGTTTGAAAGTATTCCACTAAGTCTTTACTATCTTCTGAGTCCATCATCGAAAGCAACCATAAAATCAGAAAAAGACACATCATTGAGATCATCAAGTCGGCCATCGCCACTTTCCAACCACCATGCGAGAGATCAGAACCTTTGTTCTTCTTTTTCTTGATAATTGTTACACCAGCAGTACTCATAATTTATTACCTAAGCGCTTCTAGCGACTGCTCTAACTCAGTGAAACTTGGTTTCACATGACTATCGATATGCTTACGACCAGCATTAACACACATATGAGGAGACAAGTTTTGCAAGTAACCTGTAATAATAGAACGGATACAGTGTAGAGGAGCAACCTGTTCTTCGGCCACATCGTGCATTGACGCAGATAAAGGGCCAAACATACAGTAACAACCGAAAATACCAGTAAAGGTACCCACCAGTGCACCAGCAATACTCTGACCGATAACGGTGACATCCGCATCTAGGTTTTGCATGGTTAAGATGATACCCATAACTGCAGCCAGAATACCGATACCAGGCATCGCTTCTGCGGTAGCATGAAGCTTACGTGATGGCTTCTCATATTCCTCCATTAGCACCTCGATTTCTTCTTCTAGAGCAGCCTCTAGTTCATGCGCAGAAATCTTCGAACTGATCACTTGACGGAAAGAGTCGACAATAAAATTGAGTGTGATGCTGTCAGCCATGATCTTAGGATATTTGGTAAAGATGCTGCTTGCTTCTGGATTTTCTACGTGAGTATCCAGTGCTTTTAGGTTTTGCATTTTTACTACGTTGATCAGTTCAAACATTAATGAAAGCAGTTCGTTGTAGTACTCTTGGGTATAAATGCTTTTACCAATGGATTGCTTTATTTGAGAAAGCATTAATTTCAAAGTTGGCATGGTACAAGAAATAATCAAACCGCCTAACGAGGCACCAAAAATTATAATAATCTCTGATATTTTAACCAGTGCACCTAGTCTTCCCCCATGAAGAATAAACGACACCCCGATAACCGCTAATATTCCAATAAATGCTAATATTTGCTTCATTCTAAATTCTCTCCGATCGAGATCTAATGATCTCGACACCTTTATGTTTTAGTCTGTGAACTTTAACTTCACTTATTTCTAATGCGAGAGCTGTTTCCTGAGTACTTAATCCCATCACATACATTAAATACATCACTTTCTGTATTTCTTCAGGCAGCTTTTCTAATTCTTGTTGAAGAAACAGTGCCAGCTCTTCTTTATCGCCTTCATCCCTGTTTTCAACACTGTCATAAAGTTCTATATCGTCGCTTAATACAAGGTCAGACATCGCATCCAGGTATTCCTGTGTGGTAATTTTCAGTGCATTACAGACTTCTGATTGTCTAGGAGTTCGGCCAAGCTTACCCATTAAGATAGATTCAGCTTTCTTAATATTATTGGCTAACGTTCTGTTTTCTCTACTTAAATAATCGCGAGAACGAAGCTCATCAATAATAGCCCCTCTCATTCGAACAGTGACCGATTTAATGAAGTCCTCATTTACGATGTGATCGAATTTTCTCAGTTCAGTTATAAATGTCATTAGTGCTGTTTGATGAAGATCTTCCATCGTATCTTGATCCACAGCGCCTCTGTATCGCTTAAGCGAGCGGTTAATTAAAGGCAAGTTAGAATGGATTGCAGCAGATTCTATAGCATGACGCTGAGCCTCTGACTGCATATCTGTCTTTTGGTATGCTTGATTACCTAATAACATTTATTGGTATACCGCTTTGGTGACTAAAACTTCCTTAACTTGCCACTTTTTTTCCTTTTTAAATAAATAATCTAGATCATCTTGTAAATTCAAAATGAACATCTCATCACGATAGTATTCCGCAGGTTTTAAACTAAATACTTTTAATATTTGGTTTTTAATTTTTGGAATATGCGAATTTAAGGCTTCTTCATTCCCTTCCGGAGTATATAAATAAAGATCTAGCAGTAATAAACTTTGACGCTTTGAATAATTAATAGGAATGAGTAGACCATGAACAGGCACCTCTACTGTTGGAGCGGTTTGATCTAAGTTCTGTGGTGCGTCCTTAATGACTTGAACATTAGCCTGAGACTCTGAGCTCGAACCGCCTAAAAGACTGCCCATATTAATACCAGCAAAGCTTAAGCCAATAATGGCACCAACGGTTAAGAGTACGGTGGCTAACACCGCAATTACAATCTTCATATTATTACGCTCTTGCTAATTCACTGTTGTCGATTTGTTCTTCAGCATCCGAATTCGTTATCACTGAATTAGCAGCAATTGCGAAATCTTCCTCAGCCATCATTTCATGATGGTCAGAACTTTGCTGATGCTCCCCAGAAATAGAAACATCGACGTGTAAAAAGTTTTGCTCAACCAATTCCGCTCTTAAACGGTCAGATGTCATCTGAATCGATTCGCGAGTTGCTCCTGATGAAGCATTGATCTGAATATTAAGCTTGTCGTTATCCAGCTTGACCACTAAATCAATTTTGCCCAAATCGGGCGGATCTAACCGAATCGTCGCAGTTGGCATTTTGGCATTAACCTGAACAATGACTTTATCTGCGATAGTCGAATTCAATCTTTCGCCGAGTTGCTGAGCAGATAAAGATTTATCTAAAACCGCTTTGAACTGTATGTTTGAAGCTGTTTCGCTACGGTTGGATTGAACGTTATTGCCTACTAGACCGTCAACTAAAGCCGCACTGTCTTTCACTGCTGCTACATTAATTAACTTACTATCAAGAACACTATTCGTTGCTAATTGACTAGTGGCAACTTGTGTTGTTGCAAGCGTTGCACTCGTACTCATAACATTTGAAACAGCACCAACCAGTGATTCAGTCACAGCTGAAGCGACTGAAGCCGACGCATTTGTTGCTAAATTCAAACTATTATGACTACTCTGCTGTACCGTAGAAACAAGCGTTGCTTTAAGATCATCCGCGATGACAGTCTCTGCAGCATCAGTCTCTAACGAATTTAATAGTTCTTCAGAAATATCCGCACTAACCTGTTCTTGCTCTTCTGTATCAGTGAATACTGAGGACAAAGAGCCTTCTTCAGTAGAAAGTAAATCAGAAAAACTAATAACCGCGTTACCTGTTGACTGGTTGTTACCTAACAACCCCCCACTAAAACCCGGTGATGCAGATTGAACCGAGCCTTCAGTGAAAGTCGATGTACTACTCGCTGCATGGTTAAAACCATTTATCATAATGACTGGCTTGCCTGTGTTCTTTGATAGGCAAAATCTCTTGCCTTGTTATTACCCAAGCTATCCATTTCCGCTTTTGCAGCATCCCTTTGCACTTTTATAAACTCACTTGCTCGAAGGTGAACGCGTTTTAGGTTTGCTAAAACCTCTACATTTTCCTGTGCTGTTTGGTCAACGTTCGGCAAATGCTTTTCTAACAAGTTCACACTACGGCCAATTGCTTCAACGTTTTGGTCTTCAAGAGCACGTTGATAAAAAGCAAGTAGCTTATTTAATTCGCTTTGATCCATGACGTATTAGCTCAGTAGCTTCATCGCGCCTTCCCAACCTTCGCTAAGATCAGTAAGAGGCTTCTTTAAATCGACAAGCAGTTGAGGATTGAGATCCTTCGATGCTTGGAAAACAGTCGCAATGCTGTGCTCATATAGGGTATGGATGTTTTCGATTAACTCGTTAGGGTTATCTAAGTCCAAAGCGGAATCCAAACCGATAAGAATATCGATGGCCTTCTGAGCCGCCGCTGATTTCTTTTCAAAATCTTTATTCTCGATGCTATAAATCATCACATCGAGTTCTTGGTCCAATCGCTTATGTAACATGCACACAAGCTCAAAGCTGTTTGAAACAGAGGCATTCGCCTGAACCTGTACATTGCCATAAGCGGCTTGTTGTTGGTTGCCTAATAACATGGTTTACCTTTAAGCAAATAGAGTCGTGATTGAACTCATCTGGTTCATAATGTTATTTAAGTTAGTAAACTGCGCTAAATAGCGGCTGTAATACATCTCGTATTTAGTATCGAGTAGCTCTAACTTATCGTTTACTTGGGACTGCTGATCGGACAAGCGCTGCTTCTTTGTTTCCAAAGAGCCTGAAGTGTAATCTGCGTATTTTTCTACCGTTGACTCCAACGTTCTAAACATACCGTTCTCACCGAGAAAGAGCTCTTCTAGGTCATAATCTTCTGCGGCTTCCGCAAACGTTTCTTCATCCAGTTCTAAGGTGCCATCTTTGTTAAAAGAAAGACCTATCTGAAACATGGTCACACCATCATAATTTGAACGAAGCACAGACTTCAGCGCATTTTCAATTCCGCGAATTGAACCGTCCGACGCTAACACCCCGCGCTCCTCCCCTTCACCTCCGGAGCTGGTAGCATCATCAAGAACACTGAGAACGTCATTGAATGAGGTAATAAACTCTTTCAACGTCTCTATCGTGGCATCACTATCAGGACCAATACTAAAGTTCGTCGTTTCATCACCAACTGCGTTTGCTTTACTTACGGTAATGTCGACTCCTGCTACGATGTCTTCAAATGTATTGCTACTGTTGGTTAACTCAACACCAGTACCATAGTCACCCAACCAAACAATGGCATCGCGTCCTTCCTTAACTGTATTTTGCACAGTAAAGGCATCGACTACCGATGTATCCGCTCCCGTTGTGTTCGCAGTAATTTCAAATGCGTTGCCCAACCCCGTTTCTTCCGAACTGAACAACAGCTGCATTTCTCCGCCAGAACGAACTAAAGAGGCATTCACCATCCCTTCCATTTCCGAGTTGAAATAATTAGCAATCTCTTGATAAGAAACGTCGTTATCACCATTCGAATCAGCATTATCGACATCAATGGTATAGGTAGTGCCATCAAACTCGACTTCAATCGTATTACCCGAACCCACAGTTGCGAATGTATCTGTCGCTTCAGAGCCTGCACCCTTAACAGCAACCTGATGGGCCGCTGCTGTTTGTTCAACAAAAATATCCATGTTGATATTTTTGGCATAGCCAGCTGCATCAACACTAAAGTAATCTTCAGAGGAGAGAGAAACCGCACTTTGCGAAAACGACCCTGTTGGTTTAGTAAACTTGTATAGCAGGTTATCTAACGCATCCAATGCGTTATCAATCTTACCTATCATGCTACTTTGACTTTGTAAGGTGCTGAGTTTATTTGTTAAACGACTCTCTGCTGAATAGATTTCGTAGTAAGCTAATTGTTCTGCATAAGATGCTGCGTCAATCTGCATGTTTCTCTCCA
The DNA here is from genome assembly GCA_048259585.1 of Vibrio sp. GTDB lineage: Bacteria > Pseudomonadota > Gammaproteobacteria > Enterobacterales > Vibrionaceae > Vibrio. Next base: position 118,097 of record JBLXHN010000012.1, read on the forward strand.
AAAGCGGCAGTATCGATTTAAAATACCGGCCTATAAATATGATAGGATGTTAACCAATAGCGTTACATCTACCCCTGCTGATTCCTATGTAGGAATCAGCCTAGGATGCTCACAGTAATATCTGCAGACGTGCTGGTTCCATTGAGCTGTTTTGCGCCACTAGCGTCTAACATTCTCTTCTTAGAAGCTTGACTTGCTTCATTGGCATTATCGTTATCAACCACTAAATCATCTGAGTAAGCATTCTGAATTCGATTCTCTATATCGTTACGAACTGTAGCTATTTGGTTCATCAAGCCCACTTCGCCCGTTAGTAGCTTTTTAATTTCTGACTGTGAGCTGCCAGTCAGATCAGTTTTCGCTAACGTTTCCGCAATCGACGACATTTCACTACTGTTGAACTTAACTTTGACTTCATCCCCTTCAGAGTCGGATTTGTTCTTAGATTCATCTGATTGTGAACTGTTAAGCTGTGCTGTTAATTCTTTAAGCTGAGCCCGTAATTGAGATACCTTCTCGTTGTCTTCAACGTCTTGAACATCAATGGCTTCATTCAACTGATTTGCAACATTTTCCATATTAGTCAGAGCACGTTTCGTGCTTTGCAGTGAAGCAAGTTCACCCTCTTGATTTTTCTGCTGCCAAGCGGGTTGTTCTGAACGCTCTGAGAGTCGTTCCGCAATCTTTAAACTTGATTGTGGATTGCCATCTTCAACAACCGCGTTAACTCGTTGATCAACGTTGTTAGCAGTAGAATCAAACTTATTTACCTCAGCATGAGTATTAGTCACATAAGCTGAATTATTCACTGGTGCAGAAATAACCATGATGGTGTCCTTTTATATTCAGTTAAGTTCAGGGCATCTTCATTAATTTATAACGGCAAATGAAATCGTTTTATTTCGCTCAAATCATTAGTAGATACCAATAAAGATTATTCCTACATAAATTAGAAACAGTTCCTAAAATAAAAGAAAACACAAAAAAACCAGCGATAAACGCTGGCTTTTAAATTTAAACTAATTATCAATTAGCCTAGCATTGACATTGCTAGTTGTGGGATTGACTTAGTTGCACTTAGCATTGAC
>JBLXHN010000013.1:0-109674 GCA_048259585.1 Vibrio sp.
TAAGTTTAGGGATGAAAACACCAAACCAAGTGCATTACGAAAGAAGCCAGTGAACACTCACTGGCTTCTGAGAAACGGTCAACCTATTTCAGGACGACACATGGTAATTCTGTGGATTACAGCTGTGTCATGAACGTTCCTTCGGGCATGACAGGCATGTATTTCTTGTAGAAATCTTTGTAAGCTTGGTTTGGATCTAGATCTTTGAACAACTCCGGATACATCGCTTTGGCGTAGAACTGGATCATCGCACCATCAAGAATTGTTCGACATGCACCGTGGTAAGCACCGTACATACGGTTGTTTTTAACCGCGTTAATTGATGACCAGCCTGTACGCTGTTTAAAGCCTTCCAGACGTTGTTTTGCGTCTTTTTCGTTTACTCCCTGGCCCATGAGCATAGCATCAGCGGCTGAGCCCGTTTCATAGCCTGTCATCACGATAACATCAGGGTTAGCGGCAATGATTTGTTCTGGATTCAATTTGCCCCACCATTCAACATAAGGCGCTGAAATGTTGTCACCGCCCGCCATGGTAGAGATTGCACCCCACATGTTTTTACCAAATGTATAACCAACTTCATTGACACCAGCTGCACCGTATTCAGTGTAGACTTTTGGTTTTGGCAAGTTTGCTTTTTCAAGACGCTCAGTGATCATTTCTAAGTTTTGCTTATATTCATTAGCAATTTTAGCTGCACGTTCTTGTTGACCGGTGATTTCACCAATCAATTGAGTACTTTTAATATGGCGCTCGAGTGTTTGAGCATTGTAATCGACAACGACAATAGAAATGCCGGCACTTTCCAAACGTTCAATATCGCTGCCTAGTGCTTTATATTGCCAATCTGCAAGCATAACAAGATCGGGTCTCAGGCTTATCACTTTCTCTACTGAAAATGTGTTGGTATCAACGCGGCCGATACCGGGAATACTGTCGAGAGAAGGGCGGTGCTTGACGTTCATTTCCCAGTTAGCTGAGCGAGCTTGCCAGATGTATTTAGACATGCCAACAACATTGTTATAGGCCGCTTCAGTACCGATAGCCATGTAGTCTTCTGGATAGAAACCGACGATAACACGTTGTGCCGGAGACTCGAATGTGACTTCACGATCGAGGATATCAGTGACGGTCGTTGTTTGTGCAAAACTTGCTGAGGCAATCAACAGCGCGCTAAGGCTAAGCAGTTTTTGTATCATTTAGTGGAACCTTATTATGTTCTTTTTCGTTGGATAGTTTATGCAGTGATGCTGCGTTTTTACTGGGTTGATTATATTGCTAAACTAAATGTACATGCAAACTATTATCATTTGTTTTTGTTGTTGGTGAAGGGCTTTATTATCACGACTATTTGTATGTTTATACAAATCGGATTATATAGCTCAAAATTATGCTTGTGACTCAATACCTTGTTATGGATAGCCGTTATTCTATGCAGGATTAGGTATCGAATTTGTAGGAGCCAGATGATGAAAGATTTTATTTTGCCGAGTGGAAACTCAATGCCGCGACTTGGATTAGGTACTTGGTATATGGGCGAAAATCCTCGTACACGTGTGCAAGAAGTTGAAGCTTTGCGTTTTGGCATTGAGTATGGTGCACGCTTAATTGACTGTGCCGAAATGTACGGTGATGGTGAAGCAGAAATTATTGCGGGAGAAGCAATGAAAGGGTTTCGCGATCAGTTGTACCTAGTCAGCAAGTTTTATCCTTATAATGCTTCAAGGACGGGAGTCATCACTGCTTGTGAGCGAAGTTTGCGCCGTTTGAAAACCGATTATCTTGATATGTATCTTTTACACTGGATGGGTTCAGTGCCGTTTGAGGAAACATTAGATGCATTGTACTTGTTAAAAGAGCAGGGCAAAATTCGAGACTATGGCGTAAGTAATCTCGATATCAATGATTTAGCCGATTTTTGTGCTACGGATACGCAGGGGCTTTGTGCAACAAACCAAGTTCTTTATAACTTAGCGCAACGTGAACCGGAGTGGGCGGTCAAACCGATGTGTGATAGCAAAGGGATGTCGATGATGGCTTATTGTCCGCTAGATCAGGGCTCGTTGCTCTTTGAACCTGTGTTGCAGGCTATTGGCGAACAACACAATGCTACTCCAGCACAAATAGCATTAGCATGGTTGCTTCATCAGCCCGGTGTGGTTGCGATACCGAAATCAAGCAATGTTGCCAGAGTTAAAGAGAATTTAGATTCAGCAAATGTCTGTTTAACTGATCAAGATATTGAGTTATTAAACCAAACGTTTCCTGCCCCCTCTAACGATGTCGAAGGCCGTATTGGCATGCGATAACACATCATCTGTTCAATAACATGAATGAAAAAGAGCCGCTTAGGGAAAAAATAAGGGCTCTTTGCTTTGGTTCGCTGATAACTAGTGGAAGAAACCCACTTGTTGTTTGAGGTGTTTAGACAGTTCAGACAGTTGCTCCGCACTGTTTGAAGTTTGCGCACTGGTTTCTCGACTTTGGGTGTTGAGCGTCGATATTTCAGAAGCACTTTCTGCTACTTCTTGAGAAACTTGTGCCTGTTGCTCCGCGGTGGTTGCAATTGCTTCAGACTGACTTGAAATACCACGCACTTGTTCAGCAACTGATTCCAACGCACTTCCTGCTTCCTGAGCTTTATCCAGTACCTGATTAGCGTTCTGCTGGCTCTTATGCATCAGTGATACAGCGTTATTTGTTGAACTGTTTAATTTATCGATGATTTTTACCACATCTTTCACCGATACTTGTGTACGGTGTGCCAGAGTTCTCACTTCATCCGCTACGACAGCAAACCCGCGACCTTGTTCACCAGCACGAGCGGCCTCGATGGCAGCATTAAGCGCGAGAAGGTTAGTCTGCTCGGCAATATCGTCAATCATCTTAGTAACACTTTGGATACTATTACTGTCTTCGTTGACTTGATCGATGGCCTGAGATGACTGATCGAGCTGGTCATTGAGTTGGGCAACATCGATACAAACTTCTTCGACTATACTCAGGCCACTTTGTGTACTTTCGTTTGCCTGGCGAACATTTTCGGCAATGGCCTCGACCTGCTGGGCTACCGATTGGGCGGATGTGGCAAGCTCTTCTATCGCGGTAACGACTTGCTCTGCCTTTTGTTGCTGAGTATCGGATTGATTAAGGTTCGTTTGTGCGTCGCTCAGTACACTATGTGATTGGCTATCAACTTGATCGCTGGTGGTTCGAATTTCATCAACCAGTGAATTCAACCGTTGTGCCATCTGACTGACATTGTTTGCTAGGCGAGTGACCTCATTTTGTGAATTGCTGTTGCCTTCTTCAACCTGAATGCTCACTTCTCCCTCACCAAGGCGCTGCATATAACCACTCAGTGTGGTTAAAGGTTTGGTGGTACGATTGATGAACACCGTCATGATACCAAAAGTAATGGCGCCGATGATCAACGAAATAATGGCAATAAGTTTGAGTAGTTCATTGCTTTCTTTAGTGACTTCATGGACGAATGTTCCACCCAGCAATTTCCAGTTCCATCCCGGTACTGTGGTATAAACGATGTATTTTTCACCCACGGTTCCATCGTGCTCCCACGGATACATCATGACACCGCTGTTATTATCAAATAAAGCTGAAAAGGGTCTATCGCCGTTGTAGTCTGCTACGTCCAGGATAGAAGGGTCGGTTAGTTTGAATTTAGGATGAAGAAGATAATGGCCTAAGTTTTTTTGGCTGTTATCTAAAACAATAGTGTAGCCAGTATCACCCCATTTAATTTCGTTTAGTGCTGCGTAGATTTGTTGGGTTGCGTCTTCTACCGGTAGCGCGACACTGGTTAGTGCGGTGATTTGGCCTTCATCGTTAATAATAGGTGCATAATAGGCAATATAGCTTGTTCCTGCTACGGAGACGATATTGTAGTAGGGGTCGCCGTTCATCATTTTCGTATAGGCTGGGTGATCTTTGCCTAACAGTGTCCCGATTTCACGTTGACCCTCTTCATTGCGTAGAGAAGTGGTTATTCGAATCCAGTCGTCCCCAGTAGGAGCAAAAATTGTTGCCACAGCTCCGGTCGCCTCAGTGAAAGCATCCGGTTTGCGGGTATCACTGATTAGGCTCTCCCCCCATACTGTTATATCGCGAACATCGTAGCCATTAAAAGAAACGACATTGTCTTCGACATAGATACCTTCTAAATACCCGTTACGAAATGTAGACTCCAGAATTTTAACGGTTTCTAAATAGGCGTTATATTGGCCTTCAATGGTCGTTCCAATCGCTTTAATTTTTGATTGTTGCTCTTTTAATGTTGTGTCTAACAGAACGCTTGAAGCATTGCGGTATACCAGTGTGGCAATCGATGCGAACGCAACAATTAAGCACAGTGTGATCACTGACCTTAATTGAAAACCTACACTTTTGTTTTTGTAATATTGGATCATAGACATTCCTTTCGGATGAACTTTTTATTCACTAAGGCAGCTAGCCAAAACGTACTAGTCGTAAGTTAAATTAATTTTAGTTACTATATTTTGATTTTAATTAATGACATTTTACTCATTTACCATGAATTGCTAAAAATGTCGTATAGCTATAGTTTTACTGATAGTAGTTTAATCATTAGTATGGTCAAAAAGACGATCTTTGTTAGCGCAGTTTTGCGAATAATCGCCTCGCAATGCGGCAATTAAGTTATCGACAGCGCAAACAACCATACTGTGACGGGTTTCTGCTGTTGCCGAACCGATATGTGGTAGTAAGAAAGCGTTATCGAGTTTAGTCAGCGGGGAAGAAGGTGAGAGAGGCTCCACTTCGAAAACATCTAATCCCGCTGCGAGTATGGTTCTGCTTTCAAGCGCGCTAATCAGAGCATTCTCATCCACGACTTTTCCTCGGGCTGCATTGATAAAAATACCCGTCGATTTCATCATTTCAAATTGAGCAGGGCCAAACATTTTCTCTGTCGCTGCGCTTAACGGCACAAGAGCGACCACAAAGTCTGAAGTTTGAAGTAGCTTATCTAAAGGCAAACGCTGGGCTGAGAAATCTTGTTCAGCATCAGGATTCGCAGAACGATTGTGATAGCAAATATTCATACCAAATCCCATGTGAGCTCTTTTCGCAACAGCATAGCCGATTCGGCCCATACCTATGATTCCCATTGTTTTATGGTGAAGATCAACGCCGAACAGACTTGCGGGAAGGTTTTCAGTCCAATGGCCTTCTCTGACCATGTTCGATAGCTCGACGGCTCTGCGTGCTGTACCTAAAGCAAGCAATAGTACCGTGTCAGCAACGGTTTCATTGAGAACTCCGGGAGTGTGCATCAACGCAATTTTTCGATGATTTAGGTAATCAACGTTGAACTGATCAAAGCCAACAGAAATGGTTGAAATTGCTTTCAAGTAAGGTGCTTTGTCGAGTAATTCATCCGGCATGACCAGCCCGGAGCCTATGATCCCTTCCGCTTTGGCAAGTGCATGAGTAAACAGGTCAAAATTTTCTTTGTTAATACTATCAAATGCAGTGACATTAAAATGTGCTTGCAAACGCTTTAACTCAGATTCTGGAATAGGGCGGTAAAGGATAACTTCTTTTTTCATTTCTTCCTCCTTGAAAACTGATATATGACAGTTAACGTTTGTTTACTTTAGTACTCACGATAGACAGTCGAAGTACTCGTTATTTCTTATATCAACGTTAACTCAATTGAGAACGAGTAACATTTTATGCATGGTATAGTTCATGGATTACAATATATAACACTCGTTTTTTAGGGTGTATTTGTAATTATTTACAATGAGAAAAGTCTGATTAATTGACATTAAGTGATTGATTTTGTGAACTGATAGGTTTTATTGCGGCCTTGATTTCTATGAATAAATAAATTCTCATGTTTATATCAATAAAAGTGAACTTTATTGAAGAGATTATTGTGATTAAAATCACCTTGTATAAAATTATTTTAAATATTAAAAAATATTTTTATTCCAAGAAGTTAGATCAAGTTCTAAGTATTTATAGTCGGTTGTGAGCTACATCTCCGCTTTTGTAACTTTGAACAAATCCAGTCTAAATAAAAAGCAAAAGTTTTGATAATAGTTATGATGTAAGGAGTTCGATGATGGACTAATTTTTAGTTCATAGAACATCACTGAAAGAATCTTACAAAATGAATCAAGCGTTGCCTCGGTATATAAAAGTCCATCCTAGTGATAATGTCGCCATCGTTGTAAATGATGGCGGGTTACCGAAAGGAACCATGTTTAACAACGAGTTTCAGTTGCAGGAAGACATTCCAGAAGGTCATAAGGTTGCATTGGTGGAACTGGCACCTGGTGACATAATTCGCCGTTATGGTGAAGTGATTGGTTACGCTAATACTCAAATTCCTCGCGGCGGATGGATCAACGAATTCTTGGTTGATATTCCAGAGGCTCCTCCTCTGGAAGCTATTCCCCTTGCTACCGCGGTCCCTGCAGATTTACCACCTTTAGAAGGTTATACGTTTAAAGGCTACCGCAATGCTGACGGTAGTGTGGGGACCAAAAATCTCCTAGGTATAACGACCAGTGTTCATTGTGTGGCTGGCGTTGTTGACTACGTTGTAAATATCATCAAGCGTGATTTGTTACCTAAATACCCAAATGTTGATGGTGTCGTTGGGCTAAACCATCTTTATGGTTGTGGTGTGGCGATAAACGCGCCAGCAGCTGTCGTGCCTATTCGTACTATTCACAATATATCCCTTAACCCTAATTTCGGTGGTGAAGTGATGGTGGTTGGGCTGGGGTGTGAAAAATTGCAGCCAGAAAAGCTTCTTCAGGGTACGGATGACGTTCAAGGCATTAGTGTCGATCCTGATGATATTATTTCTTTGCAGAGTGATAACCACGTTGGTTTTCAGTCAATGGTGCGCAGTATTTTGCAAACAGCGGAAAAGCACCTAGAGAAACTGAATGCTCGTCAGCGTGAAGAATGTCCAATTTCAGAGTTAGTTGTCGGCACCCAGTGTGGTGGTAGTGATGCTTTCTCTGGCGTAACGGCAAACCCTGCTGTTGGTGTGGCTGCTGATTTATTCGTACGTGCAGGCGCAACCGTCATGTTCTCTGAAGTAACAGAAGTACGTGACGCGGTTTACCTGCTTGGCCCTCGTTGTGAAACGAAAGAAGTGGGTCAACGTTTAATGGATGAAATGGCTTGGTATGACAATTACTTGAGCTTAGGGCAAACCGACCGAAGAGAAAATCCCTCTCCGGGCAATAAAAAAGGAGGTTTAGCTAACGTTGTAGAAAAAGCTTTGGGTTCCATTGCTAAATCTGGCAGCAGTAAAATCGTAGAAGTGCTTTCACCTGGACAACGTCCAACTAAGAAAGGACTTATCTACGCCGCGACTCCTGCAAGTGATTTTGTGTGTGGTACACAGCAAGTCTCTTCCGGAATTACCGTCCAATTATTCACTACTGGGCGTGGCACGCCATATGGGTTAGAAGCGGTTCCAGTAATTAAAGTCGCAACAAGAACGCCATTGGCTAAACGTTGGCATGACTTGATGGATATTGACGCAGGTACTGTTGCAACTGGCGACAAAACTCTGGAAGAAATGGGTTGGGAAATTTTTAACACTGTTATTGCAGTGGCGAGCGGTGAGCAAAAAACGTACTCCGATCAATGGGGACTGCATAATGCTCTGGCTGTATTTAATCCAGCACCAGTTACCTGAATATAACTAAGTACACCTACATTTTTAAAAATAAGTGAAACGAGAGGAATTTATGAAAAAATTCGTAAGGAACGCAATTGCACTTTCTTTGATGGCTTTACCAATGGTCGCGATGAGTGCCCCAAATTTCGGTAACATTCGTGTTGTTATTGGTTCAAAATCGACCGGTGGTGATACTTACCAATCATCTGCGATTATTTCTGAAGCGTTAGCTAAGAAATTAGATACAAATATTAAGGTTGATGCTGTAGGTTCAAGTGCTGCATTTCAAACTCTACGCCGTGTGAAAAATGGCAGTACTATTATGATCTTCCATGATCAGTCATATCTAGGAAACCTCTACGGTACACGTGGCTATTACGACATTTTTAACGAGTTCAAAATCGGTCCTACTTTTGCCATCAACCCTGCGAACGCTTACCTAGTCCCGAAAAAATCACCATACAATACACTCGACGATGTTATTGAAGCGGTAGGCAACGGTGAAACAATTCGCGTGGCGATTCAGCCAGGTGGTGTATCTGAAATCGGCTATAGTGCGATGAAGAACGCAATTAAACTTAAGTACCCAGGTAAAGAGAAAAACTTCGTAGCGGTAAATACGGGATCCCAAGCGGATAAAAACCAACAGCTATTTGATGGCCTAGCGGATGTTATTCAAGGTAGCTTACCAGCAAATGAGCAGTTTACTCGTTTGGATGCTTCAGACCAAAAAGCAATGAAATTTATTTGGTTGACTTCAAGCAAAGATACAATAGCTAACGTAAATAAGAACGGCTTTGGTAGCCTCACTAAAGAGCAAATCTACTCTTACGCTGAGCCAGAAGTACAAGTACCAATGGATGCAACAACGAATTTTACGTTCGATAAAGAGTTCTTCTTCTTGTACAACAAAGGTATGCCTCAAGATAAGATCGACTACATCGACCAAGCGCTTAAAGAAATCTTTGCTGAAGGTGAAGTACAGAAAACATTGGAAAAAGCGTTCTTTGTACCTAACTTCCGTGATTCTAAAGCGGCATATCAGCACTTAAAAGATAAAAACGATAAGTACAAAGTGGTTCTTGAAAACATTACAGACTAATCAGTCACTCGTCCTCGACCGATAGCAAAATGCCCACTTTGGTGGGCATTTTATTAACTGGTCTGTTTGCTCTTCTATTCTAGACGGTACGTATTTACCCTTTTGTCAGATATCAGTCCCGCACTTAAGTTACCTAAAAAACAAATAGAGCAGTAGCAGTGAGCGAAGCCATGTAACCAACGCTCATTAATGATGTACCTTTCTCTTCAAACAGAGCTAATCAGTTTAGGTCTTTGTGATTAAGTAACAAACCTTTGTTCAAACGTACAAAAACGACACTTGGGGATAAACGACTTTTTGGTTGAATATTTAATCCTTTTAAAACAGTTACTTAATCTATTTGTGTTGGTGTCACACCCGATTGTTTGTTTGCACAATAAAAATGAGTGATATAGCTGAATTTTTGTAATTTTGAATAAAGCGCCTACCTGTCGTGTCCCCCTATACTACTAACATCAAAATTCTTAAATTACCCTACACAAGGAAAATGCTATGCTGAATGTAAGTATTGATTTTGCAGAATCGCATTGGTTTTTCCCCAAGATAATTATCACGTGTATCTTCTTTGTACTCGCGGTGATCTTGGTGAAAGAGAGAAAAACCATCGCGAAAAGTATTGCTGGTTTCTCTTTTAAATCACTTATTAATCACGAAAATTATAAAGCTTACATTTTCGTCGCGTTGATCAGTGTTTATATCCTGATTATGGAAGCATTAGGCGAGGTTTTTCCTAACACTGGCTATGCATTCCTTATTGCTACTGTCCCTCTTTTGTTTGCCATTCCTTTATTAATTGAAAAAGAACTTACTAAAAGAAAAATAACAATTATGGCTATTAATGCGGTTATTTCACCAGTCGTAGCATGGGTAGTTTTAGGACAAATGTTCGGAATCACACTGCCTTAAAATAATTATTTAATTTGCAACTTAACTTGAATGTGGAACCTGTTATGGAATTATTATCACATTTGTCTATTAATATGTTTTTGCTAAGTTCAATTGGCGTATTAATAGGTATTATCTTCGGTGCAATACCGGGTATGACAGCGACACTGGCTGTTGCTGTATGTCTGCCTTTAACTTACTCTCTGGGGCTTACCGATGGCCTAGCACTACTACTAGGCTTATATGTCGGTGGAATCTCAGGTGGTTTAGTACCAGCAATTTTACTTAAGATCCCGGGAACTCCTTCTTCAATAACCACGACTTTTGATGGCTACCCCATGGCACAACGAGGCCAGGGCGAACAGGCGCTCAAAATTGCGGTTGTTTCATCACTGTTCGGTGGTGTATTCAGTGCGCTAGTTCTTTATTTCTTTGCTCCTTTCCTAGCGAACTTTGCGATTAAGTTCTCTACAGTTGAGAAGTTCCTACTTATCTTCCTAGCATTGACGGTAATTTCGTCGCTATCTAAAAACATGTTAATGGGTATCTTCAGTGGCCTGTTGGGTGTACTTGTGGCACTAATTGGTGCGTATGATATTTCAGTGGGTGGCAACGGTGAGTACCGTTTAATGCCTCAAGCACTTGAAGATCAATTAAGCTTTGGTTTCTCACTGCTACCTGTTCTTATCGGTATGTTCGGCTTGGCAACGATCATCGTAGCTTGTGTCAACAAAAAGAATGACGAAGTGACTAGCGAAATGATCAAGCTGGATACCAAAGAGAAATTCAGCTTCTCAGTCTTTAGAGGTCAATTCTTCAACCTGTTCCGTTCAGGCTCAATTGGTACGTTCGTCGGCATGTTACCTGGTATCGGTGGTAGTGCGGCTTCTGTTCTTGCTTACACACAGCAAAAGAATATCTCAAAGAACCCAGAAGAAATGGGGAAAGGTGCTCCGGAAGGTATTATTACTTCAGAATCAGCGAACAACGGTTTGACTGGTGGTGCTCTGATTCCACTTCTTTCTCTGGGTATCCCTGGTGACTCTACTACGGCTGTACTGATTGGTGCATTTACACTGCAAGGTATTCAGGTTGGCCCATTGTTCATCAATGAGAACCTGGAAACTTGGGATTTCATGATCATCTCATTGTTCTTTGCTAACTTTGTGATGTTCGCAATTATGTTCTTCGCTATCCGTTATGTTGCGAAAGTGGTGCTGATTCCTAAGTACATCCTGTACCCAATCATTGTAATGATGTGTGTGATCGGTGCTTATGCAATCAACTACGGCGTGATGTTCGATGTATGGACTCTACTACTGTTTGGCTTGTTTGGTGTGCTGGCTCCGAAGATTGGACTGGAAGTTGTCCCATTCATTATCGGCTTTATCCTCGGTAAATCTGCAGAAGTGTACTTTGTTAAGAGTCTTGAATCATATGGTGAGCTGTCAATCTTCTTTACTAAGAGTCCAATTGCAGCGGTGCTGTGGGTCATTATTTTTGCATCAGTAGCGTTCTCTATTCGTTCAGTATTTAAATCTAAAAAGAAAGCGTAATAGAGGGGAGATACGATGAGTCCTGCTAGTGGTATGCCAATTGTCGAGAGTATGAGAGTTATCCCGATTGCGGGGTATGACAGCATGCTATTGAACTTGAGCGGAGCACATGCCCCTTATTTCACTCGCAATATCGTCATTATGCAGGACAACTCAGGGAATATCGGTTTAGGTGAAGTTCCTGGGGGAGAAAGTATTCGCAAGACTTTGGAAGATTCAAAAGGTTTTATTGTTGGTCGCAGTATCGGTGAATACAAAAACATTATGAATCAAGTGCGTGAGGCTTATGCCGAGCGCGACCAAGGTGGACGTGGTTTACAGACTTTTGATTTGCGAACCACCGTCCATGCTATTTCTGCTATTGAATCTGCAATGTTGGATTTAATGGGACAATTACTCAATGTGTCGGTTGCTTCACTTTTGGGAGAAGGACAGCAGAGAAACAAAGTAGAAATGTTGGGCTACCTGTTCTTTATTGGTGACCGCAATAAAACAGATTTACCGTATCAGAGTCAGCCAAACGATAGCTGTGACTGGTACCGCGTACGTCATGAAGAGGCGCTGACAGCGGATGAGATTGTTCGTTTAGCGGAAGCTTGTTACGAAAAATACGGATTTAACAACTTCAAGTTAAAAGGTGGGGTGTTACGCCCGTATGAAGAAGCTGATGTGATGATGGCATTAGCAAATAGATTCCCTGCAGCACGTATGACGATCGATCCGAATGGTTCCTGGAGCTTAGAAGAAGCCATTCGAATCGGAAAAAGTCTGAAAAGTGTGTTGGCTTATGCAGAAGACCCTTGTGGCGAAGAGCCAGGTTATTCAGGCCGAGAAGTGTTGGCTGAGTTTCGCTCTGCAACGGGGTTACCAACGGCAACCAATATGGTGGTTAGCGACTGGCGACAATTTGGGCATTCGATTGCGACCAAAGCCGTCGATATTCCTTTAGCAGACCCGCATTTTTGGACAATGGAAGGTTCCGTTCGCGTAGCGCAGTTATGCCATGAATGGGGACTGACTTGGGGGTCACACTCGAATACGCATTTTGATATTTCTTTGGCTATGTTCACGCAAGTTGCGGCCGCTGCTCCTGGGGAGATTACGGCTTTAGATACTCATTGGATCTGGCAGGAAGGTAATCAACGTTTAACAAAAGAGCCATTACAAATACATGGTGGCTTTATCACGGTACCGGAAAAACCTGGTTTAGGTATCGAAATCGATATGGCTCAAGTTGAAAAAGCGCATGAGCTTTATAAAAACATGGGGTTGGGTGGACGTGATGATTCCATCGGTATGCAATACCTAATCCCGGATTGGAAATTCGACAACAAAAGACCGTGCTTGGTTCGATAAGCGCAGGTAGAGGAAAACTACATGAATGAAAACATTTATCCCAATCACTTTAGACGCGCAATGATCAATCAAGAAAAACGTATTGGTTGTTGGAGTGCTTTGGCTAGCCCAATTACCACGGAAATTCTTGGTTTAGCAGGTTTTGATTTCATCCTGTTAGATGGCGAACATGCGCCAAACGACGTACAAACATTCATTCCGCAACTGATGGCATTAAAAGACAGCCGCAGTGTGCCTGTGGTTCGTCCTCCAGTGAATGATCCTATTGTACTGAAGCGCTTATTGGATATTGGTTTCTATAACTTCATCGTGCCTTTTGTTGAAACAAAAGAAGAAGCAGAGCAAGCAGTATCAGCAACTCGCTATCCACCACAAGGTACTCGTGGCGTATCTGTTGGTCACCGTAGCAACGCTTACGGCACGATTACGGATTACTTCCAAAACATCAATGAAAACATTTGTGTGGTTGTACAAATCGAAAGCCAAGACGCGTTAGATAACCTTGACGGTATTTTATCTGTTGATGGTGTTGACGGTGTATTTGTTGGCCCGAGTGATTTGGCAGCCGCACTTGGTCACTTAGGCAATGCTGGTCATCCAGATGTGCAGGCAGCAATCAAAACTGTGTTTGAAAAAGCACAAGCGGTAGGTAAAACAGTCGGAATTTTAGCACCGGTTCAAGCGGACGCAGAGCGTTACCTTGAGTGGGGTGCAAACCTGGTCGCGGTTGGTAGTGATTTAGGTGTGTTTAAAGCAGCGACACAGGCATTGTGTCAAAAATTTCTTAGTGAATAAGGGCGAAGAGGAATAGTTATGAAAATCGGATTTATTGGCCTAGGCATCATGGGCAAACCAATGAGTAAAAACCTACTTAAAGCAGGTTATTCATTAGTTGTACTAGACCGCAACGAAGCAGCGGTAAAAGAATTAACGGATGCAGGGGCAGAATCAGCGACTTCGCCTAAAGCAGTTGCAGAGATGTGTGATGTTGTCATCACAATGCTACCTAACTCACCACACGTTAAAGAAGTTGCGTTAGGTGAGAACGGTTTGGCAGATGGCGCGAAAGAAGGTCTTGTATTTATCGACATGAGCTCTATTGCTCCTCTGGCTAGCCAAGAGATTGAAAAAGGTCTAGCTGCGAAAGGTGTGAAAATGCTGGACGCTCCTGTAAGTGGTGGCGAGCCGAAAGCAATCGACGGCACACTTTCTGTCATGGTTGGTGGTGATAAAGAAGTATTTGATAAGTACTACGACGTAATGAAAGCGATGGCAGGTTCGGTGGTTCACACGGGTAACATCGGTGCGGGTAATGTCACCAAACTGGCTAACCAAGTTATCGTTGCACTTAACATTGCTGCAATGTCTGAAGCACTAGCTCTGGCAACAAAAGCGGGTGTAGACCCTGAGTTAGTTTACCAAGCAATCCGTGGTGGTCTGGCTGGTAGTACAGTTCTTGATGCTAAAGCACCAATGGTTCTTAACCGTAATTTTGAACCTGGTTTCCGTATCGATCTACACATCAAAGACCTTGCAAATGCTCTAGACACTTCGCATGGTGTGGGTGCACAACTTCCATTAACGGCTCAAGTTATGGAAATGATGCAAGCGCTTAAAGCTGATGGTTTGGAAACGAAAGACCACAGTGCTCTTGCTCTGCATTACGAAAAATTGGCTAAGGTAACTATCCAAAGCTAATTCGCTTAGCAGCAGGTTTGTAGGGAGCCTGCTGCTTTCTCCTTCTTTTTATCGAGTGGTGTCTATTGATGAAGATTGTAATCGCACCAGATTCGTACAAAGAGAGCCTAAGTGCGAGTGAAGTTGCTGAGGCCATCGAATCAGGATTCAAGAAAGTATTTCCAGATTACCAGTATGTGAAATGTCCGGTTGCTGATGGCGGTGAAGGTTCTGTAGAAGCTTTGGTGGATGCGTCAGGTGGTAAAATGGTTTACACCGACGTAGTTGGACCACTAGGTGACCACCATGAAGCCTTCTATGGGATATCTGGTGATAACAAGACTGCTTTTATTGAAATGGCAGCAGCAAGTGGTATCGAACTGATTGAGCCTAAAGATCGCGACCCATACAAAGCAACAACCTATGGCACTGGTCAGTTAATTGATCATGCATTGAATCAGGGGATTCGTCATATGATTATCTGTATTGGTGGCAGTGCGACCAATGATGCGGGTAGTGGTATGATGCAAGCATTGGGTGTTTCATATAAAGACGCTCAGGGTAAAGAATTAGGCTATGGTGGATTAGCGCTAGAGCAATTAGCCCATATTGATGTTAGTGGACTGGATAGCCGTTTGGCTGAGTGTCACATCGAGGTGGCTTGTGATGTCATTAACCCTTTAACTGGGTTGAATGGTGCTTCACATATTTACGGGCCGCAGAAAGGTGCGACCCCGGAAATGGTAGAACGTTTAGATGTTGCTTTATCTCATTTTGCAAAAATCGTTGAACAAGATCTAAACAAAGAAATCGACCATATCCCCGGAGCGGGTGCTGCTGGTGGTATGGGTGCTGCATTTTACGGATTTTTGGGGGCGGAGTTAAAACCTGGTATCGACATTATGACTCACGCTGTTGGCCTAGAAGAGTTAGTAAAAGATGCGAATCTTGTCATTACTGGTGAAGGTCGTTTAGACAGCCAGAGCGTGAACGGTAAGGTGCCGGTGGGCGTTGCCAAAATTGCCAAAAAATACCAGTTACCTGTTATCGCTATTGCAGGCGCGTTAGGTGATGACATTGAACAAGTGTACCAGCACGGTATTGATTGCGCTTTTGACTCTATTTATAAAATAACGACTTTTGAAGAGATCAAAAAAGAAGCAAAAGCGAATGTGATAAGAAGTTCTTATAATATTGCTTCTGCTATTAATCTTGGTCGAATTTTAGCCTTATAAAATCAAACTAAAATACAGTTTGCACATGTCTCTAAAATTGTGCAAATCGATATTACAGATTTCTTCAACCCTCTTCATACGGTAGCGCAGTGTGTTCGGGTGGATATAAAGAACATTGGATGTTTTCTTAATATCACAGCTGTTCTCAAACCAGCATAGAATCGTATTGATGAGTGTTGGGTCCGTCAGCTCTAACTGTTGAACATGAGTGGATAGCTTATCTCGTTGCCACCGAGTTAAGCTTCCCTCGAACAACGCAGGTAGCTCGTATTGTTCGAAAGGGTAAAACTTCTGTTTTGGACTTAATCTTTGACCGGCTTTCATGGTCGCTATCGCACTTTCGAAAGCATAATGAAGATTCTGCGGGTTACTGTAAACTGCGCCAACAGAACAGTGGAAATTGACTTTGAGTGATTCCGATAGGTAGCTGGTGATGCTACGCCAGTCATCAATCATCGTGTCGTCTGCTTTCTCTTTTTCGGTCACGTTCAATAAAACTAAATTGGTTTTGTATGAGTACTCGGCTCTTAAACGTTTTCGAGACCACGCGTTAAGCACCCGAACCACTTCTTTTTGGTCAGCTGAGTTTTCAACTTCAATCATGCAGATAGCGTGATGATTAAAGATGTCGACTTTCAGTTGAGCCGCCATGTTGGTGATGTGCTCCTGAGAGGCATTCGGATCAATACACTCTAGTAATAACTCTTCAAGTTTACGTTCACTCCAGCGAGTCATCTCAAGCATAGATGTGTATTCGACAACCATTTCGGCTGCCATTCGGACCATTTCACCAAATGGACGAACTTCTTCAAGAGGGCCGGATATTCCTATAACGCCAATCGGTTCCTGATTAAAAATAATGGGTAAGTTAACGCCCGGTTTTACATGGGGGAACTCAGGTAGCATTCCCTCAGAAATTTCTATTGGTTTTAACTCGCTTAAGGCAAGTACAGCGCCACCGTGTTTTTGATATTTTCGTGCTGGGTTTGTCGACGCGATGATAATGCCTGTCTCATCCATAACGTTTAATGGATACTTGATGATTTTCTGCGCGCGATCCACAATTCGTTGTGCTAGTTGTTCATGTAATTGCATATTTTCACTTATGGATATTGAGAGAATGGCTGAGTGGATTTCAGCATTCGTGACTGTAAGTTAGATTAGCTTACAATGCACTCACTGGTATTGATCTTACTCTCATCCCATGGAAACGGTATTGCTAACTGTTTAATTTTTGGTTCAAATTCATTGTTAACCACTAGAAATACATCGTCTATATCGCAACAGTCATGGTGTTCGTTGATTTCATCATTGGCTATTGTTAAAGCAGTGTGTTTAAGGATGTTGTCATGAGAAAATGGATTTCAATATTATTAATGTCGTATTTGCTTGCGGGATGCGGCGCAAAATTTGTTTACCACAATATGGATTGGTTTATCACTGACTACTTAGAAGACTACGTGACTTTGACTGATCACCAAGAAAGTTTAGTGAAAAAGCAAATAAACATGCTTAGCCATTGGCATCAAAATGAAGAGCTGGACAACTATATCATTCAACTGGATCAGTTGTTGGCAATGGATCCTAAAACACTAACCGTCGAACAACTTCAGCACCATAGGGATTGGATTCAGGCTCATTATCAAAGCTTGGTAACTAAAATTTTTCCAAGTATCTATCTGTTAGCCAGTGATTTGTCGGAGACACAAGTGGATGAGTTCATTCAGGGAGTCGAAGAACGACATCAGAAATATGCTGACAAGTATGCTGATTTAAGTGAAAACGAAACCAGAGCCAAGTATCAACAACGCATTACTGAACGTATGGAGCAATGGCTAGGGGACCTAACCCGAGAGCAAATACAGTTGGTAAACCAATGGGCACGTGCCCTTCAATTAACAACGCAAGACTGGGTCGCTTTTCAATCACAGTTGAGAGTTGAAATTAATACCCTATTAAATCAGCGAAATAACCAAGAGGTATTTAATAAACATCTCAGTCATTTGCTTTTTACGCCGGAGGATTTCTATAGCCCAGTATTAAAAGCCAAGCTTAATTACAATCAACAAACCTCAAATGAATACATAGTGAAAATTGTTCATTTGTCCACAAAAAAGCAAATAGATCATTTCAAACAAACTGTTCAGGAATGGCGTAATTTGGCCGCTGATTTAAGTCCGTTAAAAATATCTCAGTCAAGTTTTCGTACACAATGAGCACCTTGGAGTGCATGCTTTTTTACTTTTAATGCAAAGTATTAACACAGAGACGACCTTTTAACTCAAAAAATTGAAATGCTGTACCAAAAAAAATCATCAATATTGCCTAAAAACTTGATCAAAGTCCCATTTACCGAACGCTGTAAGTTCATTTTTGAACTACTCCTCATTGTTTCATTCAGAGTTTGGATACAATGTCTGGATAATAATAAAGGTAACTTAGTCAAAGTGTAGAAAGCTCGTTTGGTATGGCGTTTAGACCAAGCGTTATTAAGCAGTTAACTGAGAACCCAAAAGATAAAAAATACTCTATTCATCACCAGCTTACTGCAATGCTTGAGAGCAGTAGCTAAAACTCTGTGAAGGACACGTAGACTAATGAAGAGTTTCTCCTTTAAGAACAAAATTGTATCGCTAATCGTTGCCATCATCGCTATCACTATTTTTGTCTCATTTCTAAGTGTTAACCATTTTATCAGTAGTTATATCTATGAATCGGATACCGCAAAAATTGAACACAATATTGAGTTGGTTAATCACCAATTAAAGAGTGAGTTACATGATAAGCTATCTTTAGCAAAAAGCTTAAAATTCAATATGATGGATATAGGCACAGCGAAGGAATCTGCTGGGTTTTCACATATAGTTCGTTTAGCAAGCAGTTATGCTTTTGATGACACAGGCGCTGTGTTAGAAAATGATGAAACTAAAAAATATATGGAACTGGCGAAAAATCTGACCGAGGAGCCTTCGGTGAGTGAAGTGATCATGGTTGATGGCCAGCCAACCATTAATATTTCAATTAAGCATAGAGACGGTTCCGCGAATTTCTTTACTTATAATTTATCAGGCTTAACTCCGATTTTAGAAGCGTATACATTGTCTGGGAGTTATATGGAACTTACTTCGGCCAACGGGGTGACTATTTTCTCAGATAAGAGCAGTGACAATGTTATTAAATTGGCAAGAACATTTGATTTGGCTGGCCAAACGTGGAACTTAGATGGTTTCATTGATCTGGATATTATCCAAGATAACACCGATAAATTGAACTGGATGATAACGTTGGCGCTGCTGGTTTGTGGTGCAGTGATTATTGGGTTAAGTGTCGTAATGTTACATGTCGCGTTTAAACCACTGCTTCGATTGAAAGAGCTAGTAGCCGATCTGTCTCAAGGTAATGGCGATTTGACTCAACGCCTCACGGTATCTTCACAGGATGAAATCGGTCAAATATCCCACTCGATTAACCGTTTTATCGAGCAGCTACAAGGGATGTTTATTGAGGTATCAGCTTCATCTTCTAAAATTGATGTTGCTGTGAATCACTTAAGTGCACAGTCTGATTCAAACCTGAAGTTACTCAATGACCATACAGTGGAAACCGAACAGGTCATTACTGCTATCGATGAAATGAGTGCAACTGCGGGCTCTATTGCTCAAAGTGCCGCCGATGCCGCTAAGCTAACGGAACTGACCAACTCTTACGCGGATGATTCGAAACGTACCGTAAATGAAGCGGTTAGCAGTGTCACAGCATTGGAATCGGATGTGGCTGAAATGTCCCATACTATCAGTGCGATGAATGACGATACCAAGCAAATCGGAACGGTACTGCAAGTTATCGGTGATATTGCAGAACAAACCAACCTTTTGGCTCTGAACGCGGCAATCGAAGCGGCGCGCGCAGGTGAGCAAGGTCGTGGTTTTGCAGTGGTCGCAGACGAAGTTCGAGCATTGGCAGCTCGCACGCAACAAAGCACAGCGCAGATCAACGATATGCTTGCTAAGTTAAACAGTACTTCGAACAATGTGGTGAATAAAATGGAGTCGACTCGCCGAAGCTGTGAAGCCACTTCTACCAGCACTCATCAGGTAATGGAGTCGTTGAACACCGTCACATCATCGGTGGTTGAAATTAACGATCTGAATACCTTAATGGCAACCTCTGCAGAGCAGCAAAGCCATGTAACAGAGGAAGTGAGTCGGAACATGGCGACGATTCAGGGGTTAATTGGCCAGTTGAATGATAGCGCATCCAACACGGATGGTATCAGTCGAGAACTGGGTGGTACATCGAAAGATCTTTCGCAGGTTGTAGGACAGTTTAAAGTTCAGTAACTTATAACAGAACGACTTTTAATATTTAAAGGAGCACTAAATTGTGCTCTTTTTTTATTCGTTTTTTAACGTGTGGTGTTGGTGAAGTAAGAACTTTGTCAGTGTTTTCTGACGCCTATTGAGTGAGTTGTTATCTCCAGATTAAATGAGTTTTGAATCAGCTCAAAAGGAACCAATATGAAACGATATGGGATAATTGCACCGCTTGTACTGCTAGGTACATTAATGACAACTCACGCTCAGGCGTCGGATTCACAGGTAGACATAGAATTAGGCTGTGTCTCTGTTGCAAACAAAGATGTCTCAATAAAAACAGGAGATTGTCGCAATAGAAAAGTGGAAACCGTGAAAGTGGTTAAGGTGGTCAAAGTGGTTGAAGAAGAGCATTATCGCAATCACCCTGTTCACGGAAAACACCCGGGCAAAGGCCACCACAAGAAAAAGTATGTTGAAGAGTCTTCATCCCATAAACATAAGCACTAAATCAACATCAGAAAAACAAAAGGGATGCATCAAGCATCCCTTTTCTGTTTGGTCACTTATAACGATTAAACGTCGTAAGTAGTAGACGCAGTGTTGCCGCCTGTACCCGTCCAGTTAGTGTGGAAGAATTCACCACGTGCACGGTCTGTACGCTCGTAAGTGTGAGCACCGAAGTAGTCACGTTGAGCTTGTAGCAGGTTCGCTGGTAGACGAGCCGTCGTGTAACCGTCTAGGAACGTTAGAGCTGAAGTCATACATGGCATTGGGATACCTGCTTCTAGAGACTTAGAAGCTACTTTACGCCATGCCACTAGGCTGCTTTGTAGAATGTTCTTGAAGTACTCGTCAGAGCCTAGGAATGCGAGCTCTGGGTTCTTCTCGAATGCATCACGGATATTACCTAGGAATGCGCTGCGGATGATACAGCCACCACGCCACATAAGTGCCACGTTACCGTAGTTTAGATCCCAGCCATTCTCGTTTGATGCTTCACGCATTAGCATGAAGCCTTGAGCGTAAGAGATGATCTTAGAAGCAAGCAGAGCTTGACGTAGTGCATCAACCCACTCTTGTTTGTCACCTTCAACTGGAGTGATCGTTTTACCAAACAGTTTTTCAGCTTCAACACGTTGGTCTTTCAGTGCAGACAGACAACGAGAGAATACAGACTCAGAAATTAGAGTTAGAGGAATGCCTAGGTCTAGCGCGTTGATACCTGTCCATTTACCGGTACCTTTTTGACCAGCAGTGTCTAGGATCTTCTCTACTAGTGGCTCACCGTCTTCATCTTTGTAGCCAAGGATGTCCGCTGTGATTTCAACTAGGTAGCTGTTTAGCTCAGTCTTATCCCATTCAGCAAATACAGCTTGCATCTCATCTGCAGACATACCAAGACCGTCTTTCATGAACTGGTAAGCTTCAGTGATCAGCTGCATGTCGCCGTATTCGATACCGTTGTGAACCATTTTAACGAAGTGACCAGCACCGTCGTTACCAACCCAGTCACAACATGGCTCGCCAGCGTCAGTTTTTGCAGAGATACCTTGGAAGATTGGCTTAACCGCTTCCCAAGCTTCAGGAGCACCGCCAGGCATGATTGAAGGTCCGAAACGTGCACCTTCTTCACCACCAGAAACACCAGTACCAATGAAGTGGATACCTTTTTCACGTAGCGCAGCAACGCGACGGTTTGTATCTGGGTAGTTAGTGTTACCGCCATCAATAATGATGTCGCCTTTGTCTAGAAGTGGTACTAGTTGATCGATGAATGCGTCAACGACTGAACCCGCACGAACCATAAGCATCACTTTGCGAGGAGTTTCTAGTTTCTCTACTAGCTCTTCTAGAGAGTAAGCACCAATGATGTTCGTGCCTTTCGCTGGACCTTCTAGGAACTCGTCAACTTTTGACGCAGTACGGTTGTGAGCAACCACTTTGAAGCCGTGGTCGTTCATGTTTAGGATCAGGTTTTGACCCATAACCGCCAGGCCGATTACACCGATATCACCTTTCATTTGTTTCTCTCCTTCACGCAATCTTTGCTGCTGCGTCTAAATCTAAATACCACTCGGTTTCGCCAGTCTTTGACTGAACTTTAGCTGCTGGATAAGGCAGGTCAGCGGCTGGAGTAGTGTGAATTTCATTGACGATCTCGGTTTTACCTGCACCAAGAACGAGGTAACTAATACGTTTTGCCGCTTCCAGAACTTTCGCTGTTTTTGAAATGCGAAGTTGACCAGACTCAGGATGAGTCGCAACCAAAGAAAGGTTTGGATCATCGTAGTTGGTTACATTTGGGAATAGCGACGCAGTGTGGCCGTCAGCGCCAACACCAAGCAGAATCCAATCGAAAACAGGAGTGCCGTTTTCACATGGAACAACATCAGCCATCTCTTTTGCAAAACGTTCTGCTTCTGCTTGTGGATCATCATCTTCACCGCGAATACGGTGGATGTTCTCTGCAGGCAGGTTTACTTGGCTAAATAGCAGCGCATTCGCTTCACCGTAGTTGCTCTCAGCATCATCCGGTGCCACACAACGCTCATCACCCCACCAGAAGTGAAGGTTTTGCCATTGAATAGCTTCAGCATAAGGTGCACTTGCCAATAGCTTAAACAGCATTTTAGGTGTGCTGCCGCCAGACAGTGAAATGTGCACTGGTGTGCCTTGTTCACTGTAGCGTTGCATTTCATTGGCTAACGATTCAACAACCTGCTCAGCTGTCTGAAAAATTTTTGAATTGATCATAGTTCGCAGTAATCCGTGTCAGTAAGGTTTTTGCATGGGAAACGCCATGCTCTTCCATCATTATTTAAAAGGTCATCAGACTCTTTCGGTCCCCAAGTACCACATGCGTATCCGTATAGGGATTGTGGGTCTTGTTTGAAATCCAGAATTGGCTGAACGAACTTCCAACAAGCTTCTACTGCGTCTGTGCGAGCAAATAGCGTTGCGTCACCGTTCAGTGCGTCTAGCAATAAGCGTTCGTAGGCAGTCAGCATCTTCGTTTCTTCTAAAGATGCGTAATGGAAGTTCATTGAAACTTCTTTCGCTTTGAAGCCTGCGCCCGGCTCTTTCAGACCGAAGCTCATCAGGATGCCTTCGTCTGGCTGAATGCGGATGATCAGTTTGTTCTCAGGCGCATTTTTACCAAATACTGGGTGAGGAGTGCGTTTAAAGTGAATCACCACTTCAGTCACGCGTGTCGGCAGACGTTTACCACTGCGCACGTAGAACGGGATGCCATTCCAGCGCCAGTTGTTGATAAACATTTTTAGTGCGACATACGTTTCTGTGCGCGAATCTTCCGCAACGCCCGGTTCATTACGGTAGCCTGGCAGGAACTTACCGCGCACTTCAGATTCCGTGTATTGACCAAGCACTAGGTTGTTACGCAAGTCATCTTCAGATAGTGGCTGAAGGCTTTGCAGAACCTTGTTCACTTCGTTACGGATAGAGTCAGCATTGATTGCCGCTGGTGGTTCCATACCGACCATTGCTAGTACTTGTAGCAGGTGGTTTTGGAACATATCACGTACCGCGCCAGAACCATCGTAATAACCGCCACGCTCTTCTACACCTAGGAATTCAGCACCTGTAATTTCAACGTAATCAATAAAGTTACGGTTCCAAAGTGGTTCAAACATACCGTTAGCAAAGCGGAACACAAGTAGGTTCTGAACCGTCTCTTTACCTAAGTAGTGGTCGATACGGTAGATCTGGTGCTCTTTGAAATGGTGGTGAATTTCAATATCCAGTTCTTGTGCTGATTTTAAATCGTAACCAAATGGTTTTTCGATGATCAGGCGTTTCCAACCGTCTTTTTCATCGTTAAGGCCATGCGCTGCAAGACAAGAAGGGATCACGCCGTAAAGGCTAGGTGGAGTAGCAAGGTAGAACAGAGTGTTACGTTGTTCGAATCCGTAATCATTGGAAAGAGTATCTAAACGCTCTTTCAGTTTTACGTAATCATCGACGTCCGATGTATTGATTGCTTGATAGTGGATGTACTCACAAAATGCATCAAGAATCTCAGGTTCAGTTTTTTCTAATTCTTGAAGCGAGCGTTTCAATTTTTCGCGGTAGGAATCGTCACTATATTCAGTTCGACTCACGCCTAAGATTGCAAAGGATTCTGGCAGTTGATTGCTGGCATAAAGGTGATACAAAGCAGGAATCAGCTTGCGGTAGGTTAAATCGCCCGAAGCACCAAAAATAACGATGCTGCTGTTTTCAGGTATTACCATCATCTTTCCCTTAGAAACTAGGTGTACCCTACAGACTTTACTTGTCGTTTTTGAGTGGTTAACACACTCATCAACGAACAACTTAAAGTCGTTGGGGTGTATTTTGCAATGCAATCAGCGTAGCAGTGCATTACACAAATAAGTAATTGGTTTTGTCTATTCTTGTCATTAGAAAAACCGAAACGCCCTCAGTACGCAATGTCATTATTTTACATTGGACACATTGGGACTAATTTGGTTGCATATCGCACTGGCGAAAAGCAGACCTTTTTGAGGGGGGTATTGTCTACGACAATTTGACACACATCAACTATTGATAGCGCAATCGATTAACTTTTGTTCGATTTGTAACCATATATTCATTTCAGTGTCTCTAAATAGCCAAAAATTGTGACATGCTCAAGCCATTTAGAACTGCTGTTTCATATAAGCTTTCACCATTTTAATGTGCTGTTGTTTGTCGATGACACTGTGTTGGAACTCATCGAGGAACATATCCGCATATTGCTGGTAGACTTCGTGTTCCAAGAACAACAGGTAGATCTTAGGATCGATGTGCCCTGAAGTTGCCATTTTCGTCATGATGGTAATGGATTCTTCGACTGTTTTTGCTTGCTTATAGGGCCTGTCGTTTGATGTCAGTGCTTCAAATACATCAGCAACTGCCATGATTTTCGCTTGTACAGATAGTTCTTCGTCATTCAGTCCTCTTGGGTAGCCTTTTCCATCGACGCGCTCATGGTGTCCTCCAGCAATATCTGGGACATTTTTAAGATGTTCCGGGTAAGGTAAGCGTTGCAGCATGGTGATGGTTTGGACAATATGGTCGTTAATCATAAAGCGTTCTTCATCATTCAGCGTACCTGCTCGGATAGAAAGATTGTAAAGCTCTCCACGGTTGTATCGATATTCCCCAGGCTGTAACACAAAGTCTTCTTGCCAGCTGTCTTGAGGCGTGTTGTTGGCTTCCCATGGCACCTGGTGAACGGGTTTGTCGGCTAATATATTTTCCATTACTGGCAGTGGTTGTTTTTCGCCAGCGCGTTTAGCTTCCAGCCATGAGATACCAAGTTGGTCATCGATGGTTCGTTTCCATTGTATTTTCGCAATGGACTGTAAGCGAGCAACGTCTTCTTCTGACATGTATTCACCACCAATGTTACATTTGGCGATAAAGGCGAAATCATCATCGAGTGTTTGCTGTCTGTCTAACATCTGTTGTCTTAACTGTTCAGCGTCGCCACCATCATTAACAGCTTGCCAATAATCAATTTCGGTTTGAGCTTTAACAACCTCAAAGCGCATACGGACTTCATGGATACGGTCGTAAATGGTTTCTAATTTAGTTGCTTTATCGACCACATACTCTGGGGTTGTGACTTTGCCACAGTCATGTAGCCAAGCCGCTAAATCCAATTCTTCCCATTGCTGCTTGGTCAGAGAAAAATGACGATAGTAGTGATTATCTTGTTCTGCGATTTCAGCAAGAATTTTGGTCAGTTCAGGGACTCTTTGACAGTGCCCCCCAGTATAAGGAGATTTAGTATCAATCGCGGATGCGATAAGCGTAACGAAAGCGTTAAGCATATCTTTTTGCTGTTGAATCTTGTCAATGTTGTCTTTAGCAATTTCGGCAAAACTGAGCAGTTCGCGCAGAAATGCGTGCTTATCGTACTGTTCAGCGGTAATGCTGCGCTCGTAACCTAGATTGAGAACCCCAACTAACTGCTGCTGTCTGTTGAGCAGTGGAAACAGATAGATGTCAGAGTTGTAGAGATGATCTTCATGTTTTCTCAGAATGTTGTCACCGCGTCTTAAGTGAACAGTTTCTCCTTTGGTGAGCTCGGCCATCAGCCAAGGAGTGCCACTCACAAGTTCATTTAGATCGATTTTGAATGGAATGATGGCGTGGTTAGCAACATTGATGAAACCTCCCTTTTCAGGGGTATAGGTATAGAGTTGGATGGTTTCAGCTTTTGTTACTAGATAGCTTTGATGAGTAACGGTTTTTGCTAAAACACTGAATTCTTGATTTGACGCCGTGTCTCTCAGAAGACGCAAAAGATCATGCAGAGTGTGCTCCATGAGTTCAATCGATTTGGTGAGGTTGGAAACTTCTTTAATCATGCTCTTGGGGTAACGGGTTTTCTTGAAGTCAAAGCGTGCGATGTTATCGGTAAGCTCCATTAGTGTAACCAGAGGTTTAGCAAGGCGTGAAGAAATTATCCAAACAGCGGTAAAGCAGATCAGTAGAAGGACTACGGCGGCCTGAATCTGTTTATCTCTCATTGACAGCAAGTTGGCTATTAAGTCGTTTTGCGGTGTAGCATCAGCCAGTAGAAGATGAACTTGAGGCGTTAAGGCGACGGGTGTTAAGGTGACTGACCAAGACTCACCATCGTTGTCTATTGATTGATAAATTGCAGAGCTACTGACTCGGTTGGCTACTGTTGAGAAGATACTGTTCTTTAATTTTTGTTGTGTTGTCGCTACATCATCACTGATGTCGAGTAATGAGTTGTGCTCAGCCAGCACTTTAAACTGATGATCAAACAAGGCTAATCGTGCGTTCTGTGAGAAACCAATGTTAGACAGCTCCTCCGAAAGGGAATCTAAGGTGAAATCGGCTCCAACAACTTTTGAACCATCCGCAGAGCGGCGAGAAAGTGTGATTCCTGGAGTTTGAAACAGATAAAAAACATAAGGCTCCGTCATACGAATGACATCATCGTTTTGCGCAGACTTGTACCAGGGGCGGGTTCTTGGATCAAACTGGTTATTCATATGATTGATGTAACCCACTTGCATAAGATTGTTGTCGAAAAAGATGTAGGCATTGGTACCGTCCATCTTGGTGTAATTGATAAATAAGGTTGCCTGATCTGGCGCGTTGACTCGTTGTTTTGTTTGGTCATCAAGTAATGGTCGAACGATAGTAAAATCACCATCGTTATTACCAAAATACAAAGCAACGAGGCTACGTTGACGTTCGAACAATAGGCGCATAGAAGAAAGCCAGCGTGCCTGTTGCGAAGGCGGCTCATTGGCATCGATAAAGTTGCTATACGCCATAAAATCGAGGGTTGAGATAACTGGAGAGATATTTTGTTGGAAGGTCGATTCTAGTTTTCGACTGTTTTCTTGGCTGAGATTTTGAGCGCTGCCGCTTAAGAGCTCTTTAGCATGCTGAGAACTAATACCAATGAGTACAAAGCCGACGATTGCCGTCAAAATGATGAACAATGTCCCTATGTGTATGCTTAGCGAGTAGCGACGCTTCATATCTGTTTCCCGTTTTAAGGGTCTATTGACCTTTTAAGTTAAATTTCGCTCGGGCTAACCGTATTTCCATTGCAGAACAAGGTATTGAGTTATAGTTTTGCAAGTAGATAGCTTGTTTACGGTGATTGATTAAGTATTGACTAAGATTGATTTCTTGCAAATTTAATCTCTGTTAGTACGTTGAAAAATAGAGAAAATCGACCTGAGAGCGTGAATAGCAAAGCTTTATAGGTGTTAAAGTAAGGCGAGTTGATTGGTAACTAAAATTCGGTACTGATACACTGTCTGTTCTGTTGCATATAGGTGTGTAGAAATGAAACTCGTCGTAGATACTCATACCCATACATACGCTAGTGGTCACGCGTATAGTACTTTGATTGAGAATGCTAAATTAGCTAAAGCAAATGGTCTGGTCATGTTCTGTATGACGGACCACGCAGAGACCATGCCTGGAGCTCCTCATTACTGGTTTTTTGCGAATCAGAGAGTGATCCCCCGTTTTCTAGAAGGGGTCGCTGTTATTCGGGGCATAGAATCAAACATTATGAATACTGCTGGGGAAGTCGATATTCATCCATCGGTTGATGAAAAACTCGACTGGGTGATTGCCAGTTTCCATGAAGCGGTATTCCGACCTTCAACCAAGGATGATCATACTCAAGCGTTGATCAACGTGATTAAAAGTGGTCGGGTGGATGCGCTAGGACACCTTGGTAACCCCAATTATGACTTTGATTTTGAAGCCGTCATGGCTTGTGCGGTTGAACACAATGTGGCAATCGAAATAAACAACAGCACGTTAAAAGGGCACAGCCGAGTTGGCAGTGTCGAACGTTGTTATCAGATAGCTGAAATTGCAAAAAACTATGGTGCATGGATAACCACGGGGAGTGATGCTCACTTTTGTCATGATGTTGGAGTGTTAACGAAGGCTGAAGAACTGCTTAGCAACGTGGAAGTTGACCCTTCTAAAGTGATTACTCATACTGCGGGCCAGTTTTTGGCGTTTTTGCAACTTAGAGGCCGAGAGCCAATAGAAGAGTTCGCTGATTTAGCTTAACAAATCAAAAGCAAAATATAATTACAACAGGGCTAGCCCAATAGATTGAAAGTAAAGGTAATGTTGATGAAAAAATTAGTCACGTTAAGTGTCGGCTTATTGTTGTCCACTCAATTATTCGCTGCAGATTTTGATCTCAAAGCGGCAATGAAAGAGATCAAACGCAACTTCAAACAGGCTGCTCAGGCGCAAAGCGTCGATGAGATGCAAGCTCCTATCCAGCAGTTAAGTGAACTGGTTGAGCAAGCGAAACTGGGTGACTACCCACCTGAAAAACAAAATATCTATCTTGAAGGTTTTAATAAGTTAACTGTGGCTTTAGATAAAATCGATAGTGAACTTGATGCGGGTGAGTTTGATGCGGCAAAGGCTTCGCTAAGAGAAGTGGATAGTTTACGTGAAGAATATCATGATAAACGTAACCCAAGTATTTGGCAGTCGATATTCGGTTAATCATTAAGCGATATCATTTCAAAAACGCCGAGCGACAATGACGCTCGGCGTTTTTGTATTATACCAATCTGGATAAGTTAATGTTCAGAGAATTGCGCAGAAACAAACGCTAAGAACAAGGCATAGATTGCAGCTAACTAGTTATTCTAATTACAAAATCTATAACGCAGTTATTAGCGTTTTTAGCAAGCAAGAATGAGCAGGAACTTATGTAGATTGGTATTAAAGCATTACTAAACTTGCGGTACCTAGGAAAGCGAAAAAGCCAACAACATCGGTGACAGTTGTGAGTATGACTGAGCCCGCAAGTGCAGGGTCAAGTTTTAGCTTGTCTAAAATGATGGGTATCAGTACACCAAATAGCGCTGCGGTAATAATGTTGACCACTATCGCTAATGAAATGGTTGCGCCAAGCACGGGAGACTGGAACCAAAGTGCTGCCATACCGCCGATGATCACCGCCCAAACTAAGCCATTAATTGAGCCAATGCCGATTTCATTTTTTAACAGTGCTAGACGGTTACCTGTGGTGATCTGATTTAACGCCATGGCACGAACCATCAGCGTTAAGGTTTGACTGCCTGCAATTCCTCCCATTGAAGCGACAATCGGCATCAGTACAGCTAACGCAACCACTTGCGAAATAACATCTTCAAACAGGCTAATAGTAATCGATGCCATTATTGCCGTCACAAGGTTGATACCCAACCAGAGCCCACGACGTTTAGAACTGCGAATAATCGGAGCGAATAGGTCGTCGCCTTCGTCCATACCAGTACCAGCCATTAAGCGAGCTTCGTAGATTTCTCGTTGCGTACCGAGAGCAAATTGCCAGTCAATAATACCGACGAAGGTATCGTCATCATTAACCACGGGAATAGCCGGTAATTCCGCGTGCTCCAGCGCTTCAACACCTTCTGATAAAGACTGGTGAGCATTAATAATTGAAACATCTTCATTGACTAAGGTTCTAATGCGAGTCGTACTTTCCGCCAGAAGAATATCTGTATAACTCACTACACCAAAATATTTCTTTTTCTTATTAATCAGATAAATATATTGCGGTGATTCGTAGTGATACTTTTCAAGCAGAATTTTGGCACGAGCTACAGTAATACTATACGGCAGCGTATAAATTTTTCTGTCTGCCCAGTGGCCTATCTCATCGTCATTAAATTCATTGGCTTGATCGTACAACTCCAGTTCATCGCGGCTGATCAAGCGTAATGCTTCAGAAACAATGTCGTCGGGTAATGAGTCTTCCCATTCGATTAAGGATAGGTTGTCGAGTTTGGCTAACGTTAGTTTTAATTCTGTTTCAGAAAGCGTATTGATAACGGAAATACGTACATCGGCACGCATCTCTGTTAACACATCTATGTGCATTTCTAATGGCAAGCTGCGCCACATTTTGACACGCTGTTCAACAGGAAATGCTTCAAAAATGAGCGCTAATGAACCTGCATCCAACCCGTTCTCTACAAACTCACCAAGTAGATTGATCTGTTGTTGGTCGTCTTCTGCTTTGGCTAACAGTTCAATCTGTTGCGCTAAGTCTTGGTATTCACTCAATATTTAACTCCGACTAGTTAAGGCTTTATCTTATTGCATAAGAAAAATTGAATCTGGGAATTTAAGTATATACAGGGTAGAAGAGACATTTAGAATCAGGAAAGCGTTTCTACCCAGTCCATCACTTACCGTACAAATATACGGGAAATTTCGTGGGTAGTTTAGTTTTAAATTCATGCGGTTAGAAATATAAAAAATTGGGCTTCGAAAAATGAGATATATTTCTGCAAACTGAGTGTCTTTAGCAGAGCTAAGGGAAGTCAATGGTTTCCGTATCAATCGCCAACAGTAGAGGATCTGGCACAATTTCAGGTGCGTTCATCATTTGTGATAAACGTTGTAGTGATGAGAGTAATAGAGTCTGTTCCCATTGTTCTAAAGACTGGAATTGTTCAATAAAGTCTTCCTGCAATAATTGTGGTGCCTGCTGCAGTATCGTCTCTCCTGCTGGTGTGATTCGAGCATGAACTTTACGTTTGTCTTTAGTATCGCGTTCACGCACTACCAACCCACGTTTCTCGAGTCGGTCAAGAATACTGGTGGCTGTGGCTTGACTCATGTTACTTCGAGTGGACAATTGACGTATTGTCAAAGTCGGGCAGTCTTGAATGGACCTCATGAGTAAAAGTTGCGGACTAGTGAGACCAAAGTTCTTGTTGAGCTGTTTAGAGTGTAAGTCTATAGCACGAATAATTTGCCTTATAGACACTAGCACTTCATCGTGGATATCCAAGTGTTCCTCCATTAAAGCGATAGACTCAAACGGAACGGAAAGCGAATACATTCATTGTTTGAGTGATATTTAACCTAAATATTTAGTGGTTATTATTTTATTTTTCCCATGACACTTTCGGTGCGATGAGTTAAGCATCAGGCTGTGAGAGCATCCCCAGCTATTCCGGGTATTACGTTGTTTCGATGCAGTTAATTTAGGTCGAATAAAAGAGGCTGCCGAAACAGCCTCTAAATTAGCGAGCAATTACATTGCTGCTTTTTTCGCAGTTTCAATCCATGAATCGAATGTTGCTTGGTTTGCTTTAATCCAACCATTTGCGTGAGCTTCGATATCTTTAGCTGAGTTGTTACCCTGACTCATCATCATGTTTTCAGCACTAACATCGTTGATGTTTAGTTTCATGATTTCAAACAGCTTCGCTGCCGCTGGGTTTTCTTCAGCAAATTTCTTGTTGGCGACGATCTTCATTGAGTTCATTTCGAAACCATAGTTTTTACCGTTTGGAAGTGTGGTATCGACATTTTTGCGATCGCCCGGTAATGCAGAGTATGGTACTTCTAACCAAACCACATCTTTACCAGGGACTAAAACACCACTAACCCAGTAAGGAGTCCATGTGTAGTAGAAGATTGAGTCGCCTTTCTTATAACGAGAAATCGTATCAGCGATAATCGCAGCATAGTTACCTTGATTGTGGGTGACAGTGTCACGCAGTCCGTAAGTATCCAGTTGGTGTTCGATGACACTTTCACAACCCCAACCAGGGTTACAACCGGTTAAGTCCGCTTTACCATCGTCATTTGCGTCAAATAACTTAGCGATTTTTGGATCTTTAAGCTGTTCAATGTTGGTGATGTTGTACTTCTCAGCGGTTTTTTTATCAATCAAGTAACCTTGCGCCGCACCAGAGATGTATTCACCTTTGCGGAAGAACTTATCGTAGCCGCCAGAGGCTTCGAACTTACCATCGTGTAGCGGTGCCCAGTTAACTGCTAGGTAAGTGGCATCACCTTCAGCGATTGAGGTATAGCCTACGTTGTAGTCAACTTCTTTAGTGGGTTTTACTTCATAACCAAGTGCTTCCATTGCTTTATTGACGATCAATGTTTGGAAGGTTTCTTCTGCAACGGTTGATTGCACAGGTTGCACAGTTACTCCTTCACCTGGCAGGGAAGCTGCGAATGCAGACGCGCTCATCACCGAGCCCATAACCATGCTACTGGTTAACATTGTCTTCCATGTCAATTTCATTTCTGTTCTCCTAGTGTTTTATTTCCGTTAGTGTGAGTGAATTTCTGTTTGATACGGTATAGGAAAGAAACTGGGCCTTTCTCATACCAATGTGTTTTTGTATCTCGACTCTCGTTACCGATAGCTTGCGTAATACGGTCAAGTAAAATCGCCAGAATGACGATACCAAGGCCACCGACTGCGGCCAGACCCATGTCTAATCGACCGATACCACGCAGAACCATTTGTCCCAAACCGCCGACCGCGATCATGGATGCAATAACAACCATTGATAGTGACAGCATTAAAGTTTGGTTAACGCCGGCCATGATGGTTGGCATTGCGAGTGGTAA
Organism: Vibrio sp.; assembly: GCA_048259585.1. Lineage (GTDB taxonomy): Bacteria > Pseudomonadota > Gammaproteobacteria > Enterobacterales > Vibrionaceae > Vibrio. The sequence goes on from JBLXHN010000013.1 coordinate 32,757, forward strand.
TTGAATGCGGTAAAGCATCTGTTTTGGGCTCGCGCCAAAGGCATGTCCCGCTTCGATCAGTTCTTCTGGGACTTGCTGAATACCTAAAATCGTTAAACGTACGATCGGTGGTAGCGCAAATATGATAGTAACGACAACACCTGGCACATTACCGATACCAAACAACATAACGATCGGTACCAAATAAACGAATGCAGGGGTTGTCTGCATCGCATCCAAAATCGGTCGAACCACTTTAGCCGCAGTGTCGCTACGCGCGAGCCATATCCCCATTGGTAAACCGATAAGTAGGCAGAAAAATACCGAAGTCATTACCAGAGCCAATGTCACCATGGCTTCGCCCCATGCACCGATAAATCCGATAACCAGAAGTGATAAGAATGAAGCGATACCTAGGCGCGGTCCTGCAAACTGCCAAGCAAGTAAAAATAGGATCAGTAGCATGAAAGGGGCTGGTGTTGTCACCAGAGCACTTTCGAATGAACTTAATATAAAATCGATAGGTACACGTATCGCCTGAAATACCGGACGACCATGTGTGACTAACCAGTTCAGTGCTGTTTCAACCCAATTATCGAAGGGAATGACGGCATCTTTAAATGGATGTAACCAATCAAACGCCTCGGGTTGAACTTGAGCCGAGTTTAACCAATCGGCACTGCTTGTTGCTGTATCAGTGGGTGTTGCACTGGCCCAAGGGTCACTGTTTGTTGCAGCATCTGTCGTTGCTGCCCACGGGTCTGCCGCTTGGGTTGTATTTTCACCATTTTCCGTTGACATGATTATTCCCTGTCTAAAGTTTGTAGAAGTCGTGATTTAGTGATTACACCGAAGTATTGTCCTTCGCCATCCACTACTGGAACTGCGTACGGCACATCAGCAACCTGACCAATAAGTTCACCAACGGATACTTCTGGATCGATTGTGATTGTGTCTGACAATAGGGCGCTACTAAGGGATCGCTGTTCACGTTTCGCTTCGCTTAAACTGTTGAGTGATACGATGCCACTGTACTTGTTGCTTCGGTCAACAACGATGCCATATTCGCGGTCGTTATCGACGAGCAATTGTAGGGCTGCAGCAGGACCATCGTTGTCGTGTTTTTTAAAGACGGCTGCTGGTTTTTTACGGGCAATATCTTTAGCACTAAATACGGTTGCGACATTTACTCCACGGAAGAACGAGCTGACATAGTCGTTAGCTGGTTGATGCAGTATTTCATCTGGTGTACCCACTTGAACGACGACACCGTCTTGCATAATGGCGATTCGGTCACCGATACGCATCGCTTCATCTAAATCGTGAGAGATAAACACAATCGTGCGCTTATCGTCGTTTTGCAGACGAATAAGCTCATCTTGCATTTCCGTTCTGATCAGTGGGTCAAGGGCAGAGAACGCCTCATCCATTAGTAGGATATCTGGGTCATTAGTGAGTGCTCTAGCCAAGCCGACACGTTGTTTCATACCACCCGATAACTCATCGGGGTATGAATCACAGTAGGCATCGAGACCAACACGCTCTAATGCCACCTTTGCGTTTGCATGACGTTTTGACTCTTCCATTCCAGCGAGCTCTAAACCAAAAGCAGCATTTTCAAGCACAGTCATATGCGGCATGAGAGCAAAGTTTTGGAAAACCATCGAAATGTTTTGACGACGAACTAATCGTAACTCTTCGTCGGAGATATTTGCGATATCTTTGCCGTTTAATAGTACGCTTCCGCGTGTAGGTTCAATGAGTCGGTTGAGTAAGCGAACCAAGGTTGATTTCCCTGATCCAGATAAGCCCATAATAACGAATATCTCTCCTTCATTTACGGATAGAGATACGTCTTTAACCCCGACGGTTAGGCCAGTTTGCTCAAATATCTGGTCTTTGTTTAATCCTTTTTCAATGAGCGGAAAAGCCTCTTCGGGTGTTTCGCCAAACACCTTGTATAGGTTTTTCACTTCCAACATGGTAGACATGTGCTACATCCTTTGTTGTTGTTGCTATGTTTAAGTTAAAACTCAATAATGCATAGTACACTAAACATTAATTTAGTAGATATCAAGCAGTAGCGCGAAGTTGTTAAAGTGAGTTTTAAGTTAACCTATTGAATTAAATTAAAAATAAAATTTATTAAATTTTTTTATTTGGTTTGAGTTAAAATGTTTTGCCTAGCAATGATTTTTATTTTATCGATGTTATATTGAGTAGGTATTCGATAAAAATGTGGCGATGAGAGGAGCAGTTCGTGCAGAAAATTGGGTTAATGATTGGCTTATGGCTTACTTGTATTATGGCGCCTTTAGCGATAGCTGAAGAGCAGCAAGCTCCTGCATATTCGGAAACGCCAATGTTGGATCGGCCTTTGATGGAGCGCTATATTTTGGATGAGCTAAAAGCGTTGCGACAGGACCAACAAGATCTCGAGCGACGTGTGATCACACAGATGACGGATCGTGAACTATCGGTTGCTGATAAGGCGATGAACTACTCCAGCGTTACGGTGACCTATTTTTTCTATGTTATTGCGGGCGTGGCATCGCTGGTGGCATTGATTGGTTGGCAATCATTGCGTGAAGTAAAACATAATACGCGTGAAATGGCTGATAAACGTTTGAACAAAATTGCCCAAGAGTATGAAAAGAAATTTCTTGTTCTTGAGAGAGATTTAAAACGTAAGACGCGGATTATTACTGAGAACAACAAAGAAATTGAGATTATTAACGAGATTCACAACCTGTGGTTAAGAGCTCAAAGTGTACAAACACCGGATCAAAGAATTGAAGTCTATGATGAAATTTTGAAAATTCGCCCTGGTGATTTGGAAGCGTTAACTTACAAAGCCGACGCGGCGATGGAAATTAACGAATATCACTGGGCAATGAGTTTGACCAATCGAGTATTAGAGCTGGATGAAAACAACGGTCCGGCGCTTTATCAAAGGGCTTGTGCTTATGCTCGCCTTGGCGCTGAAGAGCAGGCCATTGAAGATATATACCGTGCTCTGGATACGACGCCATCTTTACGCGAATTGGTCGCTGAAGAAGCAGATTTTGAATCCCTTCATGGCAATAAGAAATTTGATAGCCTGATCCAAACACAATCAGCAGAATAGGATTCTTATACTCAAGTAACTTCAAGATACTGATGCAGCTCTGAATCCTGCATCTTGAGGTCACTTGAGTATATAGCTACATTTATGGGTGATGTGCAGATAACAAAAGTTTGTCTTGACGACAAATTATTATCATTAGACACACACCCTATTTTCACCGATAAAGCGCGTGACACGTAGGGTGTCAGGTGTGGCTGAGAAAGCCCTTCTTCTCTTTAGAGTGTGAGATTAAATGTGGAACAATCATCTAAATTAGATCGTGTACGTGCTGATTATAACGTTCATTATTGGAGCCAAGGTTTCTTTGGCATTGACAACCATGGTGAAGTCTATGTTTCACCTAGGAAAGATGGCCAATATCAAACGCAATTGAGTTCAATTGTCAATCAGCTTGAAACGCGCGGTTTAAATTTACCGGTGCTTGTTCGTTTTCCGCAGATCTTACATCAACGTGTACACAATATATGCGATGCGTTTAATCAGGCAATTGAAGAGAGCGATTATCCCAATGATTACCTATTGGTTTACCCAATTAAGGTGAACCAGCAGCGTGAAGTTGTCGACGAGATATTGGCAAGCCAAGCACAGCTAGAAACCAAACAGCTGGGACTGGAAGCTGGTAGCAAGCCAGAATTGTTGGCGGTGTTGGCTATGGCTCAACAAGCGAGTTCTGTGATCGTTTGTAATGGTTACAAAGACCGCGAATACATGAGACTCGCGTTGATCGGTGAAAAGTTGGGGCACAAAGTTTTTATCGTGCTGGAAAAACTCTCTGAACTGGATTTAGTACTAAAAGAAGCGCGTAGCCTTGGTGTGAAACCAAGATTGGGTATTCGTATTCGTTTAGCTTCACAAGGTGCCGGTAAATGGCAATCCAGTGGTGGCGAGAAGTCTAAATTCGGCTTAGCCGCTGCTCAGGTATTGTCGGTAATTGAGCGCTTAAAAGCGGAAGATCAGTTAGACGCATTACAGTTAGTGCATTTCCACCTTGGCTCACAAATGGCAAACATTCGTGATGTGCGTAATGGTGTGAATGAATCGGCTCGTTTCTATTGTGAATTACGTGAGCTTGGCGCTGATATTCAATACTTTGATGTTGGTGGTGGCTTAGCGGTTGATTACGATGGTACGCGTAGTCAGTCGTCAAACTCGATGAACTACGGCTTGCTTGAATATGCAAGAAATATCGTCAATACAGTAGGGGACGTATGTCACTTATATTGTCAACCTAAACCAACGATCATTTCGGAATCGGGTCGCTCGGTCACCGCGCACCACGCAGTATTGATTACCAACGTGATTGGCACGGAAGGGTATTCACCAGAAGAGATCGTTGCCCCGGAAGCGGATGCTCCGATGCTACTACAAAACATGTGGCGCAGCTGGGAAACGTTGAATGATGATACTGATGCGCGTGCATTGATCGAGATTTATAACGACACGCAAAGTGATTTGAATGAAGCTCACACACTATTCTCAACCGGTGTCATTAATTTACAGCATCGAGCATGGGTAGAGCAGCTCTCATTGCGTATCTATCATGAGTTACGTTTTAAAATGAGTACTAAGAACCGCTTTCATCGTCCAATCCTGGATGAGTTGCAAAACCGATTAGCAGACAAGTTCTTCGTGAATTTTTCTCTGTTTCAATCGCTACCTGATGCATGGGGTATCGATCAGGTTTTTCCAGTTCTACCGTTGTCTAACTTGCAGAATGTCGAGGATCGCCGTGCTGTGATGTTAGACATCACCTGTGATTCTGATGGTGCCGTTGAACAATACGTTGAAGGGCAAGGTATTGAAACGACTTTGCCAGTACCAGCATGGTCGAAAGATACCTCTTACTTAATGGGGTTCTTTTTAGTTGGAGCTTATCAGGAAATCCTAGGCGATATGCACAACCTATTTGGTGATACACACAGTGTGGTGGTCAATATTACCGATGAAGGCCAATCTGAAATAACCTTTGTTAACGAAGGTGACACGGTAGAAGACATGATGCGTTACGTTCACATTGATGTGGACGCAATAAAAGCGAATTATCGTCAGCTTGTTAGTCAACGAGTTGAAGAACATGAACAACAAGATGTATTGGCTGAACTAGAGCATGGTCTCAGTGGTTATACTTATCTAGAGGATTTCTAAATGAATGATTTGTTTACAAAAACGGATTATTCATTGTATTCAAATGCAATGACTTTTCTGCGCCAGCCTTACATGAGAGAGCCGTTGGAATCGGATGCTGATGTGGTTGTGCTTGGAGTGCCTTTGGACATGGCGACTTCAGGTCGCCCAGGTGCTCGTATGGGACCTGATGCGATTCGTCGCGCATCGGTTAACCTAGCGTGGGAGGGGAAGAAGTTTCCATGGGACTTTAACCTTTTTCAACGTATCAATTTGGTTGATGCGGGTGATCTAGTTTTTGATTGTGGTGATGCGGAAGACTTTACTTATCGCTTAGAAGCGGCAACCAGTGCAATACTGAAAACTGGCAAAACTATGCTGGCACTGGGTGGTGACCACTTTATCACACTGCCAATACTACGTGCGTACGCAAAGCACCATGGTGAGATGGCGTTGATTCACTTTGACGCACATACAGACACTTACGCTAATGGTAGCGCATATGATCATGGCACCATGTTTTACCATGCACCGAAAGAGGGGCTTATTTCGCCTCGCCACTCTGTTCAAGTTGGAATTCGAACTGAGTATAAGCAGGAAGGGCATGGCTTTAATGTGATTAACGCGATGGAAGCGAATGACATGAGTGCCGAAAAGATCGTGACTCAAATTCGTGAAATCGTTGGTGATAAGCCGGTATACCTGACATTTGATATTGATTGTTTAGACCCTGCTTTTGCGCCGGGGACGGGAACACCAGTATGTGGCGGTTTAACCTCAGATAAGATTCTAAAAATCATCCGCGCTTTAAAAGGTATTAACTTGATTGGTATGGATGTGGTCGAGGTATCACCTCCTTATGATCAAAGTGATTTAACCTCACTGGCTGGTGCAACGATCGCTCTTGAACTGCTGTATGTTTGGGCGTCAAATAAAGAAAGCGTTTAGTTTTAAGTGATGCAGTGGAGCCGAGAGCTATATGCCTCTCGGCTTTTTTGCGATCCTTATTCAACAGGAAGATATAAACTCTGCTTAGGCGTGTCTAAAACAACGTTAGTTATCACTCTGCGCATCTGAGGAAATAATTGCATAATTTTCTCTATCAATGAGTCATAGTCTTTGGCATTTTCAGCATTGATGACCACCATCAAATCGACGTTACCTGTAACGTAAAAAACTTGTTGTATTGATGGCTGTGATTCAACCCAACGCTTAAACTGATTGAGCACTGTATAGTTGTCCCTATCAATTTCAATGCCTGCAATGAACCTCATCGGGCTCGAGCTGTGCGCTGGATCAATCATTGCGACTTCGGCTTGTATTACTCCCTCATCTTTCATCCGTTTGATGCGTCTTTGCACTGCTGAAGCTGATAAACCAACCTGTTCGGCAATCTGCTCACTGGCCAAACGACAGTTGATTTGCAGTAAGTGCAAAATCTTTTTGTCAAAATTATCCAGTGTTGTCGTGTTTGCCATGTTTGCCCTCGTGTGGTTTAACCGCATCATTGAATGAAAAATGCGGAGATTCTTCCTAGTTGTGCCAAGAATAGCGGAATTTGACTGCTGATTGGAATCCACAATGGTTGAAATCGTTATTTTAAATTCAATAAGATGAAGGGATTGCCCGCCATGACTATCAAAGAGACTGATTATCAACTTGCTCCTGAAACATTAGCGGTTCAAGCCGCTATTCGTCCAGATCCACAAACCAATGCCATTGCTCCGAATATAGTTATGTCAGTCAATCACAGCTTTACACCGGACGAAGGGGCATTCTCAGCGCAGGGAGTGGGTGACGTATCAGAAGCGCCATTTCTTTATGCAGGGTGGACGAACCCAACTGTACGCCTTCTTGAGGAGCGATTAGCGGTTTTGGAGCGTGCAGAAGATGCGTTGGCGACCGCAACGGGTATGGCAGCAATTTCAGCTGTGTTTATGTCGTTACTTGAGTTAGGTGATCATTTGATTATTAGTGATGTTTGTTATGCGGGTGTATATGAGTTTGCTACTCGGATGTTACCTAAATATGGCATAGAAGTTTCAGTGGTCAATACCTCATGCACCAAAAGCGTGCAACTTGCTCTGCGTGATAATACCAAATTGGTGCATGTGGAAACGCCTTGTAATCCTCTACTACGTTTAACCGATATAAAAACGTTGTCTTCATTACTGAAAGGAAGTGGTGTTTTATTGAGCGCTGACTCCACCTTCTCAACACCAGTTATTACACGTCCTTTAGAGTTAGGTGCCGATTTGGTTATTCACTCTTTAACCAAATTTATAAACGGACACGGAGATGTGTTGGGTGGTATCGTATTAGGCTCTAAGTCTCTTATGAAGAGGGTTAGAGGTGTCGCAGGTGTTTATTTTGGTGCATCGTTAAGTGCGCAAAGTGCATGGTTAATTATGCGCGGAATGGAGACTATTTATCCACGAATGAAGACCTTAAGTGATTCTGCTTTAACCGTGGCTAAGTGGTTAGAAAATCATCAAAAAGTATCTAAAGTCCACTATCCCGGTTTGGAGTCGCACCAACAATTTGAGTTGGCAAAACGACAAATGGATTTTTTTGGCGGCATTATTGCATTTCAAGTAGAAGACATCGAAACAATTGAGCAACGATTTGCGCATGAATCGACAATGTTTTTTTATGCTTACTCTATTGGCCACCAACGCAGTTTAGCGGTGGTGTTGAAAACAGATGATTTGGACCGTTCAACTTATCATTTCACGCCACAGCAGAGAGCTGACTTTATCCGAGAGGCGGGTAAGGGTGTTATAAGATTGTCAATAGGACTTGAAGCACCGATGGATTTGATTCGGGATTTGAGTCACCTTCTTAGGTAAAAATTGAATATATATAGCACGATATTGGTTTTTAATTCGGAGGGTTATTGAAATGTTACTAGATTGTGTTGCATTATCTATGCGTTTTCGGTGTCAGTTCGCGTTTGCGTGACACTTATTACAACATCGTATTGTCATAGGACGAACAGAAAAATAACAATAGTTTTATAAGGGAAATTATGAAGAAGTTTATTAAATCTTCCGCAGCAGGACTTGTGTTTGCATGCTCTCTATTAGGTGCTAATCAAGCTATGGCGGAATCTGCCCTAGAAAGTGTACTTAATTCAGGTGAATTAAAAGTGTGTTTTGACGCTGGCTACATGCCATTCGAAATGAAAACCAAAGATGGCCGTTTCATTGGTTTTGATATCGACTTAGGTAAACACATGGCGCGTTCTATGGGCGTTAAGTTTACTCCGGTAAATACCGCGTGGGATGGTATCATTCCAGCACTGCAGACCAACAAATGTGACATCATCATGGGTGGTATGACAATCACTCCTGAACGTAATTTAAAAGTTATGTTTGCTGACCCGTACATCGTTATTGGTCAGTCAATGATTATCTCACCAGCGTTGGAAGGAAAAGTGAATAGCTACGCTGATCTGAACGATCCTAAGTACACGATCTCAACTAAGTTGGGTACGACAGGTGTAGAAGCGGCGAAGAAGCACTTATTCAACGCAAAAGTTGATCTTTACGACACAGAAGTGGACGCCGTTCTTCAGGTTGTTAACGGTAAAGCGGATGCGTTCGTTTATGACTTCCCATACAACTCGATCTATGCAGCTCAAAACAAAGGTAAAGTGGCGCACTTAGCGGAACCGTTTACTTATGAACCTCTAGGTTGGGCAATTCGCCAAGATGATCCTAACTTCTTAAACTTCTTGAATAACTACTTACGTCAAATCAAAGGTGACGGTACTTACGATCGTATGTACGACAAGTGGTTCAAATCTGACAGCTGGCTGAAAGACGTTCAGTAAGCAACATTTATCCTCTAATTGCGGTTAGGGGATAGCGTTAACCTGTCATCAACTGGGTGGCAAATGTTGCCCAGTTTATTAAAAAGATAAAGAGAATCTGAGTGATGCAGTCAAAATCCTCAAAATGGATTGGACATGGAATTTATGTCCTTATAATGGCCATGCTGATTGGCGCGGTCTACTTTTCTGGGAAAAGTATCAATTATAACTGGCACTGGGACCGTTTGTGGCCGTATGTCGTTAACACCGAAATGCAACAAATTCGGGCGAATGGTGATGGCACAGCGGTACTGAAAGCGGGCCAATTGGTTATCGAATTTGATGATCACAGCCAGTCCCAAGTTATCGATAATTACACAACCCTTTTGGTGGGTAACGGTGACCTCATTTTCCAAGGCGATTCCGTTGCTCAATTGAATGAATGGAAGTTTGGACCGATTGCGCATGGTCTTTGGGTGACGATTGAAATCTCCTTCATTTCGCTTATTTTTGCCGTATTGCTTGGGCTGATATTTGGTCTTATGCGGGTGGCCAAAAATCAAACCGCACGGAACTTATCGCTGACTTATGTTGAACTGATTCGTGGTACACCACTTCTGGTTCAAATTTTCATCGTTTATTTCTTTATTGGCACAGTGTTAGATTTCGATCGATTTACTGCAGGTGTGGTGGCTCTGTCTGTGTTTACGGGGGCCTACGTTGCTGAAATTGTCCGCGCGGGTATTCAGGCGATTCCAACCGGGCAGATGGAGGCGGCTCGCTCAATCGGGATGAGCTACCCTCAAGCGATGCGATATATCATTCTACCACAAGCTTTGAAGCGTACTTTGCCACCACTGGCCGGCCAGTTTATTAACCTGATCAAGGATTCGTCTCTGGTTTCGGTTATCTCGATTACGGATTTAACTAAAGCGGGGCGCGAAGTGGTGAGTGGCAGTTTTGCTCCGTTTGAAGTGTGGTTTACTGTTGCTGCACTTTACTTACTCGTAACCGGGACTCTGTCTTGGGCAATTCAACGTTTAGAGAAGAGGTTATCGGCCAGTGACTAGTGAATACAATGGCGAAGATATGGTTTACGCCAATAACGTAGATAAATACTATCCAAACGGTTGCCATGCATTGAAATCAGTTTCTACAACGGTAAAACGTGGTGAAGTGGTGGTGATTATCGGTCCTTCTGGTTCGGGTAAATCAACCTTTTTACGTACGTTAAATCAGTTAGAAGAGATCTCGACTGGTACGATAATTGTCGATGGTTTCGATATGTATGCAAAATCGACCGATATCAACGTATTACGTCAAAACGTAGGTATGGTTTTTCAGAGTTTCAATTTGTTTCCACATATGACGGCATTGGAGAACGTAAAAATAGGGCCTTTAAAAGTTTCTAAACGTCCTAAGCACGAAGTCGAAGGTGAAGCAAAACAACTGATCAAGCGTGTTGGATTAGAAGATCGTATGAATAACTATCCAACTCATTTGTCTGGTGGTCAACAGCAACGTGTTGCTATAGCACGTGCGCTGGCGATGAAACCCGATTTAATGCTATTTGACGAGCCAACATCAGCACTTGATCCAGAAATGGTGGGTGAGGTATTGGATGTTATTAAGGCATTAGCGAAAGAAGGTATGACCATGGTTATCGTAACTCACGAAATGGGCTTTGCCCGTGAGGTTGCTGACCGAGTGCTATTTATGGAAGAGGGCAAGCTGTTGGTGGATGACTCGCCACAAGGTGTGTTTGACAACCCGACTCATCCACGTTTGAAGCAGTTCTTAGCGAAAGTTCTATAAAGAATGCAATAATAAAAAAACCGAGCCTTCAAAGCTCGGTTTTTTTAATTCTCAAATTACATAGCCCATAGTATCAGCGCTAGAATTTGTGGTGATAGTATCCTCAAACACATAACCAGTGGATATACAGTCGCATAGGCAAGGGCAGACGCACCACTAGACTCATGCAGCGCGTTCGCAAAAGCAAGAGCGGGAGGATCTGTCATAGAGCCCGCTAGCATACCGCATATGGTTAAGTAGTTAATATGGCCAAGGATGCGAGCTAAAATGCCAACAGTGATCAGTGGAATAGCCGTAATGGCGACACCATAGCCCATCCAACTCAAACCATCTCCTTGAACCAGTGTTTCAACGAAGTTACCGCCTGATTTTAGGCCGACCACCGCGAGAAATAGCACAATCCCAATTTCTCTTAATGCTAAGTTAGCACTGGGAGGCATAAACCAATACATTTTGCCTATACTGCCAATACGAGCCAGTATCAGTGCGACTATTAGTGGTCCGCCCGCTAAACCGAGTTTTATTGCGGCGGGAAACCCAGGTAGATAGAAAGGGATAGAGCCTAGAAGCACTCCTAGCCCAATACCAACAAAAACAGGCAACATTTGTACTTGTTGTAGTTTTTGATGCGCATTTCCTACCATGCCACTGACCGCTTCGATGGCTTCCTGACGACCGACTAAATTTAAAATATCACCAAACTGAAGTGTTGAGGTACTGGTGGGGATGAGTTCAACACCTGCACGGTTTAACCGAGAAACCACCACGTCGTATTTTTCTTTAAGATCGAGATCTCTTAATTTCTTACCTAGCACAACCTCGTTGGTCACCACTAAACGTTGTACCCGTAGTTCAGTGCCTCGTGTGGAGAGTGATACATCGACTTCTTCTCCGATCACTAAACGTGCTTTTTCCAATGCATTTTTGTTACCAACCAAGTGGAGCAGGTCGTTCACTTCTACGCGAGAATCTGGCTTGGGTACACTGAGCTCTTCACCACGTTTCAGTCTTGAACAGACAATATCACCATCGCTTAATGCAGGAATGTCTTTAAGTAGCAACCCGTTAAGGTTGGGGTTTTTTATCGAGACATTAATGGTATGCAAGCTGGATTTTTTATGGCCGTTAGTGATTTCGAACTCTTCCGCTTCCTGATCAACATTGACGCGGAAGATCATTCGCATCAGCCACATCGTAAGCAAAATGCCGCAGATACCAAACGGGTAAGCGATGGCATAACCCATACCCGTTAAGTCGAGTAGGTTTTGTTGCTCGCCAAGCTCAGTCAGTATTTGTTGTCCTGCACCCAGCGAAGGCGTATTGGTCACAGCTCCTGAGAATACACCGAGGATCACTGGCAGAGGAACGTCAAATAGATAGTAAAGTGCGACTGTGACTAGACAGCCAAGCAAGACAATTAACGCTGCAAACGCGTTGAGTTTCAGTCCCGAACTTCGCAGCGAAGCAAAAAAACCGGGGCCGACTTGAATACCGATAGTGTAAACAAAAAGAATCAATCCAAATTCTTGGATAAAGTGCAAGGTGTGGTAGTTAAGCTCGATTCCCCAAGCACTAGTAAAGTGGCCGACAAAGATGCCCCCAAACAGTACTCCGCCGATCCCCAATCCGACGCCGTAAAGCCGCCAGTTACCTATCCACAGACCTAACACCGCCACCAGCGCAAGAATACTGATAGAGAGTGCTATATCACTCATAGTAAGCCTCCTGAACAATGATAAAACGGTTGACGGGCAAACGTTGTTGAACGGCAGGCAGGGGTAGGCGTAAGAACTAAAATGTGGTTATGTCTACGGCTGGAGGGTTCAATTAGGCTTTGAAAGCACTACGTTATAACGTGTGCGTCAATGTCACTGTATTGCCCAAACTCTGATGTTAGTAATACTGCATGTGATAAGAATTGTTAATGGTTGATATGGAAAAGTGTGCGGTTTGACAGAATATAGTTTGATTCGGTAACTGTATGTTAAATAACGGTAAATGTGCTTTGTGGTTTAAGTTAATATTTGATGCTGTAGCTAATAGCGAAACTGTCTGAATTAATTTAGTGGAGTATGCTTGGTTCAGTGTCAACGGATATGTAACGAACGCAATTTGAAATAAAAAAAGTCGTATCAATCCTGATACGACTTTCGCAAAATGCGTAAAAAGAAAAGTCAGTAAATACTTAAGCGCTCAGATTAGAACGAGTATTTAGCTACGAATTTGACTGCATCACCGTCTTCAGAAACGCCGTCTTTCTCAACTTCACCAGTTTGAACTACGAAGTCAGTTTTGAACTCTTTAGATACATCGTAACCTAGACCAAGATATGCAGTTTGTGCGTCAAACGCTTTGCCTTGGTAATCGCCGTCAGCGTACTGAATAGAACCGTAGATACGGATCGTATCGATAGTGTAAGTTGCAGCGAATGCGTAAGTGTCACCTTCGTTTGGCGCATCTAGTTTGATTTCAACACTGTCATTAGCTTTCAACTTAGCTGCGTTCTCAAACGTGATGTAAGTTGCGCCTAGTTTTAAGCCACCAAGTGTAACGTCAGCCGCTAGACCTAGTGAATCAGCTTCTTCACCGTCAGAACCAAACGCTACAGCGGCAGAGAAGTTGTCAGCTTTGTAGTTTGCAGATAGAGCGTAGTTAGATTCTTCTGTAGAATCGCTGTCCGTTTCATAGTTCGCCGATAGCTCTAGTTTTTCGATAACAGTTTTTTTGTAACGGATGCCTTGACCGTTAACGCCACCTTGACCAACGAATGCAAGGTTAGAACCTTCACCAGATTTTGCTTTTTCTACTACGCCGAATGAGTTACCAGTGTCACCTAGAGATAGGTTACCGAATGATACGTGGTCAAACTCAAGTTTGATGTCACCAAATGAAGCTTTTTTATCTTTTACGCTAGTATCATCAGTGTTTAAAGCAAACGAGCCAATTACTTTTGCATCTTCGTTAAGGAAGTGCGTACCTTTAATTTTTAGGTGTGCATCTGTAAATACGTGTTCCTGTTTTTCCGCTGTGTCAGCATCAACATATAGACCAACTGCTTTTGCCCAACCAGAAAGTTCAACAGTGTTAGTGTCAGTTGCGTAGATTTCGCCAGCTGATACTGAACCTGCTGCTAGAAGAGATACCACTGCTGCTAATGGCTTGATGTTCATATTGTACTCCATTCTTTTATATTAATTACTTAGATATGTAATTGTGTGTATAAATTTGCTTAATAACTCTATTTGTTTACAAAGGTGAAATATTTTTTATTAATCAAATCGACACGGGGAATGTTATACAAAAGAAGTTTTAAATATATTGAAAATTAATATTTGGAATATTTTTTACGATCTACTTCATAATAGGATTCGTTTTTTAATAATTTTATTAGGTAACAAGTTTCACTGTTTTTATACAATATGTAATATGTTATTTTTACCGATTTAAAATATTGGTTCATTTTGGTTTTTATTTGAGGTGTAACTCGCATTATTGCAGTTTTTGGGGTTTACCTTTGATTGGGATTGCTCTATTTGCATGTCGAAATGAAAATTGTACCTTGTAGTACATAGGTTTTTGTTGGGATGCTGGTTTTATACAAACCTGGTTCATATCTATTTTCCTATCTAATAGATATATTAATCAAACCTGCCTGCATTCCCTTTAATGACAATTTCTATCTGGATCGCAAAATGTAACTACGATTGCTGTTTTAGTGAAACATGGTTTTATTTTATGTTGATGATGTTCTTTTGATATTTATAATAAGGGCTGAATTGATTTTTATTTCATCTGTTAGTTGAATAATTACTCTAGAAATATATTTGCGACTTGATTCGCAAAAATTTAAATAACATGACGTACAGAATATAAGAGATTATATGAACTCTCAGATATTGGTCATTCTGACTCGATGGCTTCCTTTTTTAATTTGGTTACCTAAAGTGACTCGAAAAACAATAAAGGCCGATTTTTCAGCAGGTTTAACCGGTGCGTTTATTGTTATGCCACAAGGTGTGGCTTATGCCATGATCGCGGGCCTACCACCGGAGTATGGGCTTTATACGGCTATTGTCCCTGCTATCCTTGCTGCTTTATTTGGTTCTTCAAAGCACCTTATCTCTGGCCCTACCGCTGCTTTGTCAGTCATTGTATTTAGTACGATTTCTCAGTTTGCGGACACTAATACGCCGTTATACATTCAACTCTGCTTAACGCTGACTTTTTGCGCCGGTATCGTTCAGCTCATCATGGGCGTATTAAGAGTCGGTGCTGTGGTGAACTTTGTATCACACTCTGTGGTTATGGGTTTTACCGCCGGAGCTGCTGTGGTGATCGCAGTAAGTCAATTAAAGCATGTTCTAGGTCTGTCTTTTGCTTCTGAAAATACAGCAGTAGATAACTTGTGGCTTGTAATCAACCATTTAGATGAGACTCAATATTTTGCATTAATGACTGCAGTGGCAACTATTGCTGTTTGTGTTGCAACCAAACGTTGTTTTCCATCTTTACCGAATATGTTGATTGGCATGTTAGCGTCGGTGGTGTTTGTGCTTGGGTTAAATTATTTAGGGGTTACCATTGATCGCGTGAGCCAGATTGAGAGTGCAACCTTATCAATGTCTGCGCCTGTTATGAGCGTGGACACTGTCCGAGATTTGGCTGGTGGTATCGTTGCTGTTGCTCTGTTAGGGCTGGTTGAAGCTATTTCAATCGGGCGAGCGGTCGCGCTTAAATCTAAGCAACGCATTAATAGTAGTCAGGAGTTTATTGGTCAAGGAATTTCTAATATCGCCGGCTCTTTCTTCTCTTGTTACATGTCTTCAGGATCCTTTACCCGCAGTGGCGTCAACTATAGTAGCGGTGCTCAAACACCTTTGGCTGCGGTTTTCGCTGGCATCATCTTGTTGCTACTTATGCCTCTCGTTGCGGACTACGTGAGTTATATCCCTCTTGCAGGAATGGCCGGTATTCTGTTGGTGGTTGCGTATAACTTGGTTGATGTTGCCCATATCCGTTCAGTTCTTCAACACGACCGTAAAGAGGCTGTGGTGTTGGTGGCAACTTTTATTGCTGCCATCGCCATGCATCTTGAACTCTCAATTTATGTGGGGGTGGCGGTATCCATGTTCTTTTACCTGCGTCAAACCTCCCGTCCAACGGTAGACAAAATTGATGTTGCCGAATTGGATAAAGGTGATGTGAAAATGCCGGATACACAAATTGTCCGTATTAATGGTTCCATTTACTTTGGCTGCGTTGAGCACCTACAGCAAGAACTGGAATCTATTCAGGCTAAGCGACTGATTATTTTGGGTAGGGGAGTCAATTTTATTGACCACCTTGGTGTGCAGATGTTGGCAGAAATGATTACTCATGGTAATCGAGAAATTGTGTTTTGCCGCTTTAAACACAAATCCAAGCAAGCCCTGATGCAAGGCATTCCTTGCATAGAAGAGCAACATTTTTCAGATCACCTTACTCCATTGATTGAGAAGTGGGGAACGATGACCCGTTAAACCTGAGCACTGGTTTGGGTTTGACTCAGCATTGTCGAATTTTCGTTATTTTTCGTTTTATAAAAGGATATCTGGTCACCATGAATGAAAGCCAATTTGATGAAATTGAGCATCCGCATCGTCGTTACAATCCGTTGTTAGGCGAATGGGTATTAGTGTCGCCTCATCGAGCTAAACGCCCGTGGAGTGGGCAGCAAGAAACGCCAGCACAGCCGCTTGCTGTAAGCTATGACAAGTCGTGTTTCTTATGTGCGGGCAATGAGCGTATCAGCGGTGATGTTAACCCAAACTACACAGGCACGTTTGTGTTTAAGAATGATTTTGCTGCGCTAACCGACAATACGCCGAGTAAAGATTCAAGCGATGATCCTTTGTTCAAGCTTCATAGTGCGAAAGGTGAAAGTCGCGTGATCTGTTATTCGCCCGATCACAGTCGTACTTTAGCGGAACTGTCTGAGCAAGAGATTGAGAACGTCATCTCCACATGGATTGATGAAACTAACAGCTTAAGTAAGCGTTACCCTTGGATTCAGATCTTTGAAAACAAGGGTGAAACCATGGGCTGTTCACAGCCACACCCGCATGGTCAAATTTGGGCAAACAGTTTTCTGCCAACGATGGTCGCCAAGAAAAATCAGCACCAGCTAGAGTATTTCCAACAACACCGCTCGCCACTTTTGTATGACTACGCACAGCGCGAGTTACTGCGCCAAGAGCGTGTTGTGGTAGAAACCAAGCATTGGGTGGTGGTCGTGCCTTACTGGGCGGGTTGGCCATTTGAAACTTTGGTACTTCCAAAACAGCAAGTTAGCCGAATTACGGAGCTGAGTGAAGAGCAACAAGCCGATCTTGCCATTGCGCTTAAAGATATTACTACTCGTTATGACAACTTGTTCCAGTGCTCTTTCCCATATTGTATGGGGTGGCATGGCGCGCCTTTCTCTCTGGAAGAGAATGGCAGCGATGAACAGAGCCAGTACTGGCAAGTCCATGCTTCATTTTTCCCTCCTTTGCTACGCAGTGCCACTGTACGAAAGTTTATGGTGGGCTACGAGATGCTTGCGGAATCTCAACGAG
This sequence comes from Vibrio sp., assembly GCA_048259585.1. Lineage (GTDB taxonomy): Bacteria > Pseudomonadota > Gammaproteobacteria > Enterobacterales > Vibrionaceae > Vibrio. The sequence goes on from JBLXHN010000013.1 coordinate 50,212, forward strand.
ATTTAACGCCAGAACAAGCAGCGGAAAGGCTGCGTTCATTAAGCAATATTCATTATCGTCAAACTCAAGGTCAGTAGACCGAACATCCTATTCTATTTGTTGAAGAGAGCCTGCTATGACAGAAATTATTTCGCTTCGTCCATTACCCCACGCACTGGATGAGCAGAGAGTTGTTAACCACCTGACAACCGTGGTTGATTCGATTCGACGTAATATCCCTAAAATTGGTGAACGTAATCCAAAAATCGGTACCAGCGATCATGCTTGGGAATACTGTGACCAGTTTGATTGGGTATCGTCATTTTGGACCGGTGAACTGTGGCTAAGCTATCAAATGACCGGTCAGGAAGTGTTTAAAAATAGCGCCAAGTTACGCAAGAACTATTTTGCCGCTATGCTGCTGGATCCTTTCTGGTTAGATCATGATTTAGGTTTTCAGTACAGCTTAAGCTGCGTTGCAGACTACAAACTGACTGGCGATGAAGAGTCAAAAATGATGGCACTGCGAGCGGCGGACCATCTGATTCACCGCTTTAGAAAAATCGGCGGTTACATCGTTGCGTGGAACGATACGCATCCACTTGGCCCTGAAGTGACATTAGGTAAATCAATCATTGATTCACTACAAAATACTGCGCTTCTGTTCTGGGCTTCAGAAATCACCGGATCTCCAGTGTATGCCGATGCAGCAAAACGCCATAGCGAAACACTGGCTAAGCATATTGTGCGTGATGATTTCTCAACGTATCACTCGTTTAACTTTGATCCAATTACTCAACAACCGCTGAAAGGTGAAACTTTCCAAGGCTATGGAGATGAGTCTTGTTGGGCTCGCGGTCAATCGTGGGCGGTTCACGGTTTTGCGCAAACTTACCTATACACCGGTGATGAGAAGTTTCTGACCTTGGCCAAGAAGCTGGCTAAATATGCGACTGACTATATCACAGATGATGGTGTGCCGGTTTGGGATTACTTGCTGCCAAGTAACGAGATTCAATACAAAGACAGCTCTGCAGGCGCGATCACTGCGGCAGGTCTACTGCTTATTGCTCAATGTATTGAAGATGCTGACGAAGCGAAAATGTACCGAGACTGGGGGTTATACCTGCTGCAAGGTCTGATCAATGAGTGTGACTTAACCGATAACGAAAGCGCGTTGGGTCTGCTAGCGAACGGTGCTTCTTTTGTTAAAGTCGGTTTATGCGACAACATGCTTCCATATGGTGATTACTACTATCTAGAAGCGTTAATGCGTGCCAACGGTTATCAGAAGTTCTTCTGGTAATGCTTTTTCTAAAGCGGGCAGGTGTTGCTGCTCGCTAATTTTATTGTTTGGAGTTTGAACATGAATCAGGTTTCTTCAACCAAAGGGCATATGACTTTGCCTGTTGAGGTTGGGCAAGAAGAAGTGGTATTAGATTTATACCAACGTTGGCAAGCGGACGCACTTCGCGATAGTGACGGGACGACGATGCCGGAGTCTTTAGCGCAGCAAGACGGCGATATTTACTCGGTAATGTGTCTCGTACGTGCTGACCAAAAGTTTGCTAACCAACACCCAGAATACTTGCACCGTAAGTACCTAATGTCTTTCCCTGTGACAGCGATGAATGACAGTCTGGTTATTCAGCCGCTTGATGGTTATAGCAAAGATAAGTATGAACTGGATGATGACAGTGACCCGAAAGCTTGGTGGGAAGTGCGTAACCGCACAACCAATACTGTAGTGGATGTTTCGTTGTGGGATTTTGATGCTGCGACTCAGCAAGTAACAATCACGCAAACGCAGCCTTACCATGAGTACACAGTGACTTTCATGGCTCGCCAAGTGTGGGACAGTGTATCCATGTACAACGCACTGACTAACGACTGGAAAGGTCCACGTATTAAGAGCTTGGATCCTTATTACCCAGAATGTCGTGCACACTTAATTAAGCACTTTGCACAATGGTTACAAGATCACCCGAACACAACCGTAGTGCGATTTACTACGTTTGCATTCTTGTTTGTGATCGATACGGGTGAGCAGAACCAAGATATCTACCGCGACTGGACTGGTTATGGTGAAACGGTTAGCCCACGTGCACTAGAAGATTTTGAAAAACGTTTTGGTTACCGCTTATCTCCGGAAGATTTTGTCGATGCAGGTTACTACAACGGTACGTATAAGCCACCAACAAAGCGTTACCAAGATTGGATGACATTTGTTCAAGAGTTTGTGGTTGATTTTGCGACGGAACTGGTTGAAATGGCACATAACGCAGGCAAGAAAACTGCGATGTTCCAGGGCGATCACTGGATTGGCACCGAACCGTTCCTAGAAAGCTATCAACAGATTGGTTTGGATATCAACATCGGTGCGGTGGAAGATGGTGTTGCACTGCGTCGCCTGACGGATTCTATGGGTGATCAAACTCGCGAAGCGCGTTTCTATCCTTATTTCTTCCCAGATGTGTTCCGTGAAGGTAACGATCCTGTGGTTGAGTCAATGTCGAACTGGGTGAAAATCCGTCGAGCGATGTTACAAAAACCACTCGACAGAATCGGTTACGGTGGTTATTTATCACTGGCAAATAAGTTCCCGCACTTCATTGACCATGTGACTGAAATTTCGCGCGAATTTGGTGAGTACCTGGACAATACCCAAGGAAGTGAATCACAGAAGCTACCAGGTAAAATTGCAGTACTCAGTGCTTGGGGCAAAGCGCGCAGTTGGTTACAAAACCAAGCCCGTGACCAACGCTTCTACGTACCTCCTCGTCCAGATGTGATGGAGTTTGTCGGTAACAACTTGCTTGAGTGTCTGGCGGGTCTGCCATTTGACGTAGAGTTCATTAGTTTTGATGACATCATCAGTCATGGTATCAGTGATGATATTAAAGTGATCATCAATACGGGTGATGCAAACTCGGCTTGGAGTGGTGGCGAGTGTTGGGATAACAGTGAAGTATTGGTTGCACTGCGTAAGTTTGTGGGGCAGGGTGGCGGTTTGCTTGGTGTTAGTGACCCATCGGCACTGCAAAAGAATGGCCGTTACTTCCAGTTAGGCGATGTTTTTGGTCTGGAGAAAGAGACAGCATTGACCATGGGGCGTGTTGCAATGCCGCTGTCTATTGCTAATGACCACTACTTAAGCCAGTTCGTTACTGAAGAGCTTGATTTTGGTAACCCGAGCTATGTCTATCCACAAGCTCAGGATCTAACGGTTCTTGCAGCTTATGGTCAACATTTAGCGTTAACTGCACGTAATTACGGTCAGGGCCGTTCGGTGTACATGGGCAATTTGCCATTCAACATGAAAAACGCGCGTTTGCTGCAACAAGTGCTGATTTGGCTAGGTAGCAATGAAACGACGCAACATGCATGGCTGTCGGAATCGTCAAATGTTGACGTGGCTTACTATCCACTGACGGGTAAGGCGACTGCGGTGAACTACTCGAGTGAGCCTCAAAAATTGACGGTACGCACCTCTAACGGTGATTCCGTTGACATCAGCTTGGACGGTTATGAGTGGAAGTGGCTTGCTAACTAATTATTAGCGGTTTTGGAAACAACAAAAGGTGCACTGCGGTGCACCTTTTTTATGTCTGTTAGATCGAGACTGAATCTAAACCAAGTCAATTAGATGAATAAAAAGCCTCTATAAATCGTTGTTCGAATGTAGAGGCTTATTGTTAGTGGTTGTGGCTGTTACTCGCAAACGTCTTAGCGCGTTTTTTGTTTCTCGATGGACTCATCGAGCAGTTTTTGCATTTGCGCGACTTTTTCTGGCATTGAATCAGCTAGATTGTTGAGCTGACCGACATCATCAAACAGGTCGTACAGTTGTGCAGTCGACTGATTGCCTTTTTCGTTACCTGTGTACTGGCAGATGAAGTCATCATCATGGGGAGGTATATAGGCGTAACGTCCATCACGGAACACTTTTTTGTACTGCATGCCTTCCAACACCATACTGCTGCGGCCTGTTGGGTCTTCACCAATCAAAGCATCCAGTTGAAGCTCACTATCGGGTGCTTCATTTTCATCCAGTTCGTAACCAATGAGTTTCGCCAAGCTATGGTATAAATCGACCTGATTGATTAATGCATTACTGTGCTGTTTGCTAATGGTGTGAGGCCAACGCACGATAAATGGAACGCGCGTGCCGCCTTCAAACAGGCTGTACTTGCCACCACGCAATGGGCCTGCCATTTTATGTTCGCCGTTGAGCTCAATAGCTTGATCTTTATAGCCATCGTTGAGAACTGGGCCATTGTCACTGGAGAAGATGACGATGGTATTCTCTTTTAGACCAAGTTGCTCAAGCTTGTCGAGAACTTTACCGATACACCAGTCCATTTCTACAATTACATCACCACGAACACCGTGTGTTGTCGTCCCTCTAAACTTCGGGTTTGGAATACGTGGTACATGTGGTTGATGCATGGCGTAGTAAAGGAAAAATGGTGTGTTTTGGTTTTGCTCGATGAAATCAATGGCTTTATCGGCAAAGCGTTCGCCCATGGTCTCATCATTCCATATCGCAGATTCACCACCACGCATGTGACCAATGCGGCTAACACCATTGATGATGGTCCCATCGTGGCCATGATCGTACATGACATCTAACAACTCAGGGTTGTGACGCCCGCTAGGCACATCACTAAATGCTTTATCCCAGTCATAAGTCACTTCAATCGGGTCAGTTGGGTCCAGATTTTCTACGTTACGGTTGTCTATGTAAACACAAGGGACACGGTCATTAGTTGCAGCCATGATAAACGATTGATCAAAGCCAACATCATTAGGGGTACCAGAGATGGTTTTGTTGAAATCCAGATTGCCGTCCCCCAAACCCAGATGCCATTTACCCACAATACCCGTGTTGTAGCCCTGTTTTTTGAACATTTTCGGTAGAGTTGGTTGGTCTTTGCTAATAATTTGAGGTGCATCTCCTGGTAGTACAGCGGCGTCCGGATTTCTCCACGGATAGCTACCCGTCAATAAGCTGTAACGTGAAGGTGTACAGGTAGCTGCTGTGGCGTAACCTTGATGAAACTTAATCCCTTCTTCGGCAAGTTTGTCTAAGTTCGGCGTCGGTATATCATTTGCGCCGTAACAGCTAAGGTCGCCAAAACCTAAGTCGTCGGCATACAAAATGATAACATTAGGGTGTGAGTTGTTCATTCGGGTTCCTTTGTATTCGGGTAAGGGAGCAGTACCGCTAAAATCTTTTCTTTAGCCCATGGGTCTTGGATACGAGCTAGCTCGATGGCCATGCGAGAAAGCAAATCTTCTGCTAATTTGGGCTGAGCGCTGAACATAAGATTGTTTAGCTGGTATGGATCAAGTTGATTATCAAAAAGTAAAGTTTCAGTCAGTTGGTAATTACGGTCAATTTCTAAAGACAGTGTGTAGCGTTCGGTCCGAATTCCTCGACTTTGAGGAAAGTAGCTGATCACTTGACCATTTTGGTTTTTGTCACCATCTAAATTTCGGATGTAAAGTGAACTGATAGAGGCTTGGTTGCTAGCGTTAGTATCTGTTAGCGCGGGAGCCCGGCTCACACCATCACGATGAGGTTGGCGGCGAGCCTCTAGTCCTAATACATCGAGAATAGTAGGGAAGATATCTGGACTATTCAGTGATTCAGTGACGATGTGTGGAGTCTGTTGCCCAGGTAATTTCATTAGATAAGGAACAAGGAAGGCTTCATCAAAAATAACGTTCTTAGCGTCAGTGATTCCTTGACTACAAAGCGTTTCTCCATGGTCGCTGGTGAAAACAATGACCGTGTTGTCCCACTCACCGATGTCTTTCAAGGCTTGTACTACACGCCCAAATTCTTTATCAACGCCACTGACGTTAGCGAAGTAGTAACGAGCACTGTTGGTTTTATCCAATTGCATATCGACATTGTCACGTACCAATAGAATCTCGTTAGGTTTATCGGCGTAAAGTGCTAAATCTTCTTCTCGACAGTCATCCAAACTTTCATAAGGGCTATGAGGGGGGTTCATGGAAAGGAATAAAGCGAAAGGTGAGTTTAAATCGCGTTCACCGTTGGCATTGTTTAAGTACTCTATTGCTTTGTCTGCTTCGTGTTCAGCTGACCAGGTTTTGGGTTCATGCCTGATGCCATTGGTATCGTAATAGTGAGGATTACGATGTTCATCGAATGTACCGTATCCATACCAGTAATGAATTCCGTGGCGGCGTTGAGGCTCCGTGTAAGAGTCCCAAGCTGGATAATTGGGGTCGACGAACCGGCCTGGTTTGTCTGGCGCATTTGGGGTTGGCAAATCTAGGTGCCATTTACCAATGTAACCGACATGATAACCCGATTGGGCCAAGACGTCCGTTAAACACGTTGTCTCTTGTTCTAAGTTTGAAATAATACGCTCGGAATTACAGTTTAAAGGTACACCACTTTTATTGGGATACTGACCAGTAAATAAGCTTCCTCGATGGGGGCTACAGACCGGGCAATTACTAACAGCATTCGGTAAAATATAAGCTTGTTGTGCGAACTGATCTAGGTTCGGGGTAGAAACGGGGTCAGGTTGGCCGGAACAATAATTTTTAAATAGTGGGTTGTTCCATAAGCCTAGTGACATTTGCCTGAACTGGTCAGGAAATACGTAGAGTAAGTTTGGTTTTTTCATTTGCTACTGTTCTATTTATGAAATGAATTAAATTTTATAACTGTTTATTTAATATAAGTTGAAATGTTGTTTTAAGTTGATCGCAAAAAATAAATTACAAGATGAATTACTATGTTTAAATAATGTTGTTTGTTTAATGATCCCGGTCTTTTTATATTGATAAAGACTAACTAATGATAATTCCCACCTCAAAAATAACCGCACAGTATCCCTTTCACGTACTGTTAAAACCTATTGGCCCATTGTGCAATTTGGACTGTGATTATTGTTTTTATCTTGATAAAACGGAGTATTTCCCTGGTAAGAATCGATTTGATATGAGTGATGATGTGCTAGAGGCACACATCAGAAACTATATTGAAAGTCAGCCAAGAGGTTGCCGCGAAGTTACCTTTGGTTGGCAAGGTGGAGAACCGACTCTACGCGGTATCGATTTTTACCGTAGAGCCGTTCAATTGCAAGATAAGTATCGTCGCGCGGGGATGCGAATTGTTAATACGTTTCAAACTAATGGTGTGTTGATTGATGACCAGTGGGCTCTATTTTTAAAGCATAACGCGTTTTTAGTTGGTATTAGTATCGATGGTGATGAAGAGCTGCATGACTATTTTAGGAAGACACGAAACGGCGAAGGCTCTTATCAGCAAGTTATTAAAGGATTGCGTTGCTTGCAGCGTAATGGGGTTGAATACAATGTATTGGCAACAGTGCAATCGAATAATGGCAGTCATGGTCGGCGCGTGTACCAGCACTTAACCGCGTTAGGAGTTCAATTTATTCAGTTTATACCTGTAGTAGAGGCGGTTAAAGGCGAGGGAATTTCAGAGCGCAGTGTTGGTGCTGACCAGTTTGGTCAGTTTATGGTAGAAGTCTTTGATTGTTGGCGTGAGAAAGACATCGGTCGGGTGTTTGTTAGTCATTTTGATAACGCACTTGGGATGAGTTTGGGCATGCCTTCATCGATTTGCGTTCATTCAAAAAGCTGTGGTAATAACCTAGTGCTAGAGCACAATGGCGATGCCTACAGCTGCGACCACTTGGTTTATCCAGAATTTAAGTTGGGAAATATTAATCAAAGTGATTATCCCGATCTGATAGAAACACCTATCCAACAGAGTTTTTCAGAAGCTAAAACATCAGCCAGTGTTCGGCATTGTCAGCAATGTCCTCAACTGGACTTATGTCATGGTGGTTGTCCGGCACAAAGGATTAACGCAAATGGAGATTTGTCTTTTGATGAGAGACATTATCTGTGCAACAGCTATGTTCGGTTCTTTTCTTATATTCGACCTTTTTTAGTGGCAATGGGGAAATGTCTTAAGCACCAAGTTTCAGTGAGCAATTATTTAAACTATATGACGTGCGAAATAACCAATTAATAAAATGGTTAATATTGCGATCTGTATATAATTAATAACACTTTCTTTTCTGTGTGTTTGTGGTTTTTAAATTAATCATTATGAAAAGCTCTCTGTCTTTATCGGTATAAAATGCGAGTCAAACGAGGTTTTATCTAGGAGAATAATCGGAGTTATGATCTAGATATCGAAAATATAAAAAGTCGTTTTAATAATAATTAGGACTGGGTTTTAATTCTTTTCAGTAAAGCGGAAATGACCTGAGTGATTATTTATAATGTCTGTGTGTTGGAAAGAACTGACTCAAAATGAAAATCTATTTACAACTCGTCTGGGTACGGTTGAATTAGCGAATGTGATATTAAATAAACACATACTAGTTATTTCTGGCCAGGAAAAACTTAACGTACAGGCTTATAGTTCTGCTCATTACACTCGTCAAACTGCGGATATTGAATATGTTTGTCGATTGCTGTGGCTAGCGGTACCAGCTAAAGAGACTAATCCACAAATTAATCAGTTGCTGCGTCAAAGTATCATTGAAGGAACGACACCGAGTTCAAATGATTTTTGGCAGCTAGCAAAAGACTATGATCAGCGCGTCGTTGAGATGTCTGCAATTGCGATGGCACTTTTTGAGGCTCCTGAAATTTATTGGACGCCGTTAACTGAAGAGCAGAAATCCAATTTGTGCAACTGGTTGATGTCGTCAAGTAATGTCGCTCTACCACCGAATAACTGGTATTGGTTTCGCGTGCTTGTTCTGAAATCTTTAATCAAACTAGGTGTACAAGTCGATGAGTTAGGCTTGGAATTCGACCTTCAGTCAATTGAAGACATGCAGCTTAAGCAAGGCTGGTATCAAGACGGTGCGACTGGGGTAATGGATTACTACAATCCTATGGCTTTCCAACTCTATGCATTGATGTACTGCCGATGGAATCCTCAATCTCCTCGCAGAGATATGCTGTTAAATAATGCGTTGGAGTTTGCGCAAAGCTATTGCGAATGGTTCGGTGATGACGGTAAGCAACTGGCCTATGGACGTTCTTTGAACTATCGCTGTGCCGCTTTAGCATTCTGGGTAGAACTTGCCGCAACGTTTCCTGAACATAGCGATGTTGCGTTATGGAAAACACTTTGGGTTCAAGGAATGAACTGGTGGGCGAACCAACCAATTTCTGACCAAAACGGATTACTTCATCCTGGTTTCGCTTACCCTAATTTACTGCTAAGTGAATTTTACACCAGTTCTGTATCTCCAATGCTGGCAGGAAAGGCGTTTAATGCATTGGCTATGGATGAATCGCACCCCTTCTGGCAAGCAGAACTCATTTCAATACCGACACAGACAGAGCCTCGGTGGGTTAATGACCGCCATTTGCAATGGCGTAATGGCGGCAGTTATTTAGTCACCAATGCACCAGGCAGTAACGAGCTAAGAGAGTGCGCTGATAAGTACAATAAGTTTGCTTATAGCTCATCACATGGTTTCTGTGTTGATAGTGTTCGCTGGATAAATCAAGGTTGGGCAGGGGATAACATTTTAGCTTTCCAACACCCCGACACCTTAGGTTGGTATAGCCGTAAAAGTCACATCGAATCGCGCAGAGAAGGGGACACGCTAGTCTCGGTGTGGTCACCATTTTCAGGTGTTACCGTCACCACATATCAACGTTTGCAAGATGACTTCGAAGTAAGAACACATCGCATTCAGAGCGACAAAACGCTCTCTTTCTTGATGACGGGCTACTGCGTTGATGAATGGCGCAGTTGGTTTAGCCACATGTCTCCAGAACCCTCGCGTTTAGAGTCCAATAAATTATTTAGTGAGTTACGTTTGATCAAAGGTGAAGGACAAGCTTGTTGCTATCCGTGCGCCCCTAATACCAACGTGCTTTATCCCCATTCAAGTGTTCCTGCGATTTCAGGTGTTATCCAACATGGAGAGACAGAAATTGAGGTTCACGTATTAGCAGGAAATTTAAAAGCTTTGTAAAAACAGGGCGATTAAATCAATGAAATATTAGAACATCTTATGGAGTTAACTATGACAAAATATAATAAGATACCTCTGCTCGGAAAGACGGCTATTGCTGTTGCAGCAGCAATGTCTTTTTCAAGCTGGGCGAATACTTATAACGAAGCGCCTCAACTTACTGAGCTAGTTAAAGCAGGCAAACTTCCAAAAGTGGAAGAGCGTTTACCTGCAAACCCTTTGGTTGTTGAACCAAATGAGTCAATCGGTCAATACGGCGGCACGCTGAACCTTGTTGGTAAAGCGATGGATAATGGTCACCGTATTCGTACTGTTGCGTATGACAACTTGTTTAATTTTGATACTACTTATTCAAAGGTGGTGCCAAACCTAGCGACGGGTTTTGAATCCAATTCAGATAATACCGAATTTACTATTAGTCTGCGTAAAGGTGTTAAATGGTCTGATGGAACGCTATTTACTGCTGATGATATCGCTTTTTATATCAATGAAATCATTGGTGATCCAGAGCATTCTGGTAACCGACCTCTAGCATTGCCTACTCATGATGCAGCTGCAGCAAAAGTTATTGATGCACATACGGTGAAAATTACACTAGCGAAACCAAACGGAATGTTTATTCGCTCTTTAGCGACTGTTGATAGTGAAAGCTTTACTGCCTTCCCGAAACACTATTGCTCTCAATTTATGCCTAAGTTTAATGATAAGGCAGTCGCTAACGCGAAAGAGAAAGGTTTTGATTCATGGCGTCAATATGCTTCTACTCGCTGTGAAGCGCACTACTTCCTAGAGCACCATAACAACGTTGACCGTCCAGTATTAACCGCATGGAAAGTCGTGAGTCCTCCTGGACCAAACGCAACTTACGCTGTTTACGAGCGTAACCCATATTACTGGCAAGTAGATACTGAGGGTAACCAGTTACCCTATTTAGATTCGGTTCGCTGGCGTTACAGTGAAGATCAGGAAGAGATGGTACTGCGTGCTGCGAATGGTGAAACCGACTTCCAACATCGTGATATTGGTCAGACATCTTATCGTTCATTGTTAATAGAGAATGAAGAAAAAGGTAATTATACCTATAAGTTCCGTCCAAGCACTTTAAGTACAGAAGTGGCTCTTCCTTTGAATCAAACTTCAAAAGACCCTTTGAAACGTGAGCTATTTGCAAATAAAAATTTCCGAATTGCACTGTCTCACGCTATCGACCGCTCTGAAATTAGCGAAACAGTTTATTCAGGCGTCGTTGAGGGTTATCAGGCTGCACCTCAAGAGATATCACCTTTTTATGATAAAGAAGCAGCGGAGCAGTTTACGCAGTATGATCCTAAGAAAGCAAATAAAATGCTTGATGACTTGGGTCTGACTAAGCGTGATAAAGAAGGTTACCGTTTGCTCAAAAATGGTGAACGTCTACGTATTGAAGCGCTGTCTGAGACACGTAGAAAAGGTGTATTTGCTGATACTTTAGAGCTCGTTAAGAATCAGTGGAAAGATGTTGGTATTTTCCTTGATATCCGTATTTTAGAGTCTAACCACATTATCAATCTTCGTCTGACTAACGATTTTGACATGATCCCTAACCTTGGTGAAGGTGGCGTTGGTGTGATTGATGAAGCTCGTTATTACTTACCGTTTAGCCCAGAATCAACTTGGGGTATGGGCTACTACTTGTGGGCGAATGAGCCGACCAATGAGTTTGCTGTAGAGCCGCCAGCTCATGTAAAACGTCAGCTTGAACTGTGGAAAAAAGTGACCGAAACCTCTTCTCAAGAAGAACAGCAAAAGTACATGAAGGAAATCCTTGAGATCACTAAGGAGAACTTCTACGTAATCGGTACAGTTGAATCTATGCCTGCTGGCGTTGTGGTGAATAACAACCTTCACAACACTCCTGAAAACATGCCTCAGTCTTGGAACTTCCCAACACCAGGACCAATGCGTATGAGCCAGTTGTGGAAAAGTCAATAATCGATAATTTCGATTAACTATTGCCCCACGTGAAGTGGGGCATTTGTATGCCTTCTTTTGGTAATTATTAAATTTATCAGTGTTGCATATAGGCTTTGTTCACTTATTCAGAATGAGCTTAACGCGTAATTAAACGCTGGTTAGTAAGTAATAGTTTGATGTCACTATTTAAGGAACAGTAATGAACAGTTTTTTTCTGTTTGCTGGTAAACGGTTTGTGTCGATTTTCGTCACTCTGTTAGCCGTTTCAATTGTTGTGTTCGCTGTTATTGATCTTCCTCCTGGTGATTTTGCGTCTGCAAAAATCGCAGAGCTTCAAGCAATGGGACAAACGGTCGATCCTCAGATGATTTTCACTTTGCGCGAAATGTATGGTTTAGACAAGCCACTGTGGGAGCGCTATCTTAATTGGATTGCAGGCTTAGTGGTTGGTGATTTAGGTATCTCTCTCACAACCAACCAACCCGTTTGGGAAACCATCGAGCCGCGTATTTGGCCGACCGTTTCGCTAGCAGCTGCGGTATTTATTTTTCAATTCCTAATCGCTATCCCAATTGGTATGTACTCAGCGCTACGTCAATATTCGTGGGGCGATTATATTGCGACGATTTTCGGTTTTATCGGTATGGCAACGCCAAACTTCGTTATTGCGATTGTCGCTCTACTGATCGGTTACTACAGCTTTGATACCGTGGTGTCTGGTCTGTATTCAGATGAGTTTTTAGATCAACCCATGTCTTGGGCTAAGTTTATCGATGCAGCGTCGCGTAGCTGGATTTACATCGTTGTTGTTGGTACTGCGGGTATGGCGGGTATCATCCGAATTATGCGTGCAAACCTGCTGGATGAACTTAAAAAGCCTTATGTAAAAACCGCTCGAGCAAAAGGCCAAACAGAATTTAAATTGATTCTAAAATACCCAGTTCGTATCGCTATTTTGCCTATCGTTTCAACAATTGGTTGGATGCTTCCTGCTTTATTGGGTGCCGATATCATCGTGAGCCAGGTTATGAACATTCCTACACTTGGTCCTTTGATGCTGTCAGCACTTCGCTCTCAAGATATGTACGTAGCGGGGGATGTGCTACTTATCATGTCGATTCTTACCATTATCGGTACCTTAATTTCCGATCTTCTTTTGTACTGGATTGACCCTCGAGTACGTGTTGGTGTCGCGAAGGAGTTTTAATTATGAACACGACGACTATTCGTTCTTTCGGGCAACTATTTACCCGTCGTAAAAAAACGTTGGACTTAAGTACAGCAACTCAGTGGCAGTTGATTGGCATGAAAATGCGTCAACATAAACTGGCTTGGTACAGCTTAAAATTCTTAATGGTAGTGTACCTTATTGCTGCTCTAGCGGAGTTCTTCGCTCCGTTTGACCCAAGCGACAACTGGAGACGTTATACCTATGCACCACCTCAATCTGTTAGCCTGTTTGAAAGCACAAATGACGGCTGGCGTTGGGCTCCACATTTAGAGTTCTATAAGAGTACGACGGATAAACGCACCTTAAAAAGGCATTATGAGCTAGACCCAAACACAAAAGTATATTTTGAGTTCTTCGGTAAAACGGAATCTTACGAGCTGATGGGCTTTATCCCAATGAGCTACAAGTTTATTGTGCCAGAAAATCCTAAGCAACCTTTCTTCATTTTAGGTTCTGACCGAATGGGGCGTGATATGCTGTCTCGTCTGATTTACGGTGCTCGTATTTCATTATCTGTTGGGTTAATGGGGGTTTTCACTACCTTTGTTTTAGGTATCGTGATTGGTGGTATCTCTGGCTACTTTGGTGGTGCTGTCGATAACGTGATTCAGCGTACTATCGAGTTTATTAAATCAATTCCAACGCTGCCTTTGTGGATGGCTTTGTCTGCGTCACTTCCAGCAGAGTGGAGCTCGCTAACTAAGTACTTCTTAATCACCATTATATTGGGGCTCGTTTCTTGGCCTGATATGGCTCGAGTTGTACGTAGCCGCTTTATGTCGTTGCGTGGTGAAGAGTATGTAGCCGCTGCGTGGTTGGATGGCAACAGTCCATTTGAGATCATCCGTCGTTACATGGTTCCTAACTTCCTCAGCCATATTATCGCGGTGGTGACACTGGCGATTCCGATGATGATTCTGGGTGAAACGGCACTAAGTTTCCTAGGTCTTGGCCTACAGGCTCCAATGGTGAGTTGGGGGGTTCTATTGCAAGAAGCGCAAAACATCCGAGCATTGGCTGAAGCTTCTTGGCTACTGATTCCTGCTGTAGCTGTTGTAATTGTTATTCTGGCGATGAACTTCGTTGGTGATGGTCTACGTGATGCTTGTGACCCATACCATGATCAGGGAGCAAAATAATGAGCGAAAAAATTCTACAAGTTAAAAATCTCAATGTGAGTTTCCCAACCAGCATGGAGCATTTCCATGCGGTTAAGAATGTGTCATTTGATTTGTACCGTGGAGAGACGCTGTCTGTTATCGGTGAATCAGGCTCGGGTAAGTCGGTCACCTCTTCTGCAATTATGCAGCTTCTGGATAAACCTGGACGTATTGATACCGGTGAAATTCTGTATACCACGGAAACAGGCGACATCATTGATATTGCACAGATTGACCCACGCAGTCACCAAATGCGTACAATTCGTTGCTTCAATTTTTCTTTGGTTTCACAAGAGCCGATGGCTGCGTTAAGCCCAGTGCATACTGTGGGTGATCAAATTAAAGAGGTATTGTGCCTCGTTGACCCAAGTATCAGTAAGCAAGAAGCACACGCAAGAGCGATAGAACTGCTTGAGCAAGTTCAGATGCCAGAGCCTGTAAGTTTAATTAATAAGTACTCATTTGAGCTATCTGGTGGTCAACGTCAACGTGTGGTAATTGCAATGGCGATTGCTTCGCGTCCAGATGTACTGATTGCAGATGAACCGACAACAGCATTGGACGTAACCACTCAGGCAGAAATCTTAGATTTGTTTAAAAAGCTGCAGCAAGAGATTGGTATGGCGATTCTGTTTATCACTCACGATTTGGGTGTTGTCGCTCAGATTTCAGACCGAGTTGTGGTGATGGAGAAAGGGGTATTGGTTGAGTGTGGTGATGTTCGTCAAATTTTCGAACGACCAGAGCATCCATACACTAAGAAGCTCATGGAAGCGACTCGCGCTTTAGAAAAACCATCTAAAGTGAAAGTCCCATACCAGTTTGAAGAAGGGAGTAATGTTAGGCCGATCTTAGATTTGCAAGCAGTAACGAAAGTATTTCACAAGCCAGCAAAAATGTTCGAGAAAAAGAGCACGATGACAGCTGTTGATAATGCGAACCTCAAACTTTATCCGGGTGAATCTCTTGGTATTGTAGGTGAATCGGGCTCAGGTAAAAGTACCTTAGGGCGTGCAATTCTGGGTATGTCACCAGCGACATCAGGCAGTATTCAATATGTGGACGAGAAAGATAACGTTGAAATTGAGTTATCAAATTACAAAAGGCCTGTACGCGATCCTCTGTTTGCTGATTTGCGCCTGATTTTCCAAGACCCTTGGTCATCGTTAAACCCACGTATGACAGTGTTCGATATTATCGAAGAACCTTTACTGAAGTTGCGTACAGAGATGAATAAAGCGGCAAGGGAAGAGCGGGTTCGAAACATCATGAAATGGGTAGGGTTACCACCGCAGTTCTCAAGTCGTTATCCGCACGCATTCTCTGGTGGCCAGCGTCAGCGTATCGTAATTGCACGTGCTTTAGTAACCATTCCTAAGGTTGTCATTGCAGACGAAGCAACAGCGGCGCTGGACGTATCGTTACGCTCGCAAGTCTTGGATCTATTGATTGAGTTCCAAAATATCTATGGTACTGCTTTCATTTTGATTACTCACGATATTGCAACGGTTAAGTACTTTTGTGATCGGGTGCTGGTACTACAATACGGGAAAATCGTCGAGCAGGGCTCGGTGGATAAAGTCATTTATCACCCTGAACAAGCTTATACGCAAGAGCTGATATCTGCGGTTCCTGTTGCGGAGTTACCCCCTGAAACTTCAAGTGTAGCTTAATCGTCTAAGCCCTCTCGTCCGATTATCGAGAGGGCTTTATACCTAAGTGACTTTAATGAAACAGGCGCGGTTAAACAGCGATGTGCTGCAGTTATTTGGTATACATAACGGAGGTGTAGAATGAACATTTGGCATCGAATGTCTATCATTAGTCGTTTCTACTTAGTGATGAGCGTTTTGCTTACTGCTGTAGCTGCGACAGGCGGTATTGCTTACTGGCAAAGCCAGAAGTTAACCAACCAGCTCGATTATATTGGTAAAACTTCGATGAAGGAGCTTGTTCGATTATCCATTATTGAAAAAGAGCTGGTGGAGCTAGAAACTGACATTGCTCATTTTGATAAAGAAACATGGCGTGACATTAGCAGTCATGTTCCTGGCCATGTGCAATTTTCCAAAAAAGAAATATTAGAAATTAGTGCGTTGCATAATGAAGCTAGTTTTCATTGGCTAATCCCAGATTCATTTGATAAAGACTTTGAAAAGCTGACTCAGTTAATGGAAGCCCATGAACAATTAAGCTTGCAACACCATAAACGAGTTCAAGAGTATCGGTTACTATCGGTGCAGGTTAAACGATTTATTTATGCTTTTAGTGCAACTGAGAACGATATGAACAGTGCAATGATGGCGGAAAATCTAAGCAGTCGATTGGACTCGTTAATTTTTAATACCGATAAGGCTTTAGACTCCGATGTTCTGGATGAGGTTAAAAATTTGATGGCTAAAAACCAATCGATCAAAGAAGAAGTATCTTCAATGATTGAAGATTTAGCTTCTCGCAGTAAACGAATTTCAAATAAAAATGTTAGACAGATAGAGTCACTGTTATCACTATCAAATGACAATGATGGCGTGGTGGATATGCATTTACAACATCTTATCCTGACTTCTGACGAAAAGCGTATTACCTCCACTTTATCTGAACATGTAAGACAACAGATTGATGAACTTGAAGCATTTCGCGATGCTATGATTTTAGAAGCCCAAAACAACGTATTTGAGGCGAAAGAGAGCCAAACGCGTTATATGTTACAGTTGGCGATGTTCGTTTTAGCTGCTGGCTTCATTTCAGTTTGTCTAGTCTTAGCGACGTCGAATAACATTAAAAATGGTTTGAAAGCGCTAAGCTCTGTGCTCAATGCGATGTCGAATCGAGATCTTACTAAACAAGCGACGTATAGTAAAAGTCGTGAACTTGCATGGTTAGGCAAGCATGTTGAGTCGGTACGTGATCAGCAGTGTGATCTATTAACCCAATTAAAAGTTTCAGCGCAAAAGCTCAATGAAGTGGTCGAACATAACAGTTCCCATATGATACATACCCAAAACTCAGTTCAAGAAAACGTCGAACTGACGGATGAAATTTCGGCGCTGACATTGGAAATGGAAGGGGTGATCAATCATGTTGCTGATCAGGCAAAAGTGACCACACAAAGGATGGAAATTGCGGTAACTGAATCGCAAAAAGGTTATGAACACATAAAACTGAACGATGAATGTATCAGTGCCACTTCTCAACTGCTTGATCATGCCGTTTCCACCATTGTTCACTTAGTGAAAGATGCCAAGTCGATAGAGTCTGCATTAGCGATGATTGAAGAAATAGCCGATCAAACCAATCTATTGGCACTGAATGCGGCTATTGAAGCGGCTCGGGCTGGACAATATGGGCGAGGATTTGCTGTGGTAGCTGACGAGGTAAGGCAACTTGCAACCAATACCACTCAATCAACAAGCGGGATTATTTCGAACATTCAGTCACTGCAGAATAGTGTTTCAGAGTCAGTAGAACTTATTCAGCAGTGTAAACAGAGCATCAATGAAGCGACGCGAAGTTCACAAATATCCTATGATGCCGTGAAAGAAGTCAAAACCTGTATTGATATCGCTGCAGAAATGTCTCAAACCATATCTGTTGCGACAGCTCAACAGTTGACAACGAGCCATGAAATGGTCGAAAAATTGAGCTCGGTGAAAGAGAATGTTCAAAGTAGCGCCACAAGAGTTAAAGCGTTGTCGCTAAGTGTTAATGAGATCAAACAAGTGTCGTCACAGCAACGTGATCTGGTTGAAGATTATGTGATCTAAGTAGAAAGAGTTGGTGTTGCAAGCTTGATATGTAATTGCTTGACTATGGGCTATTTTTTGTTGAAAAGGTAATAAAAGTCGTGATTAATGTTAAATTACCCGATTAATTATCAAAAAAGCTAACTCAACCCTATTTTTTTAAACCACATTATTTTAAATTAGTATAATTACGTACAATAGTTCGGAAATGCGTTTTATTTTTTTTGAAAGGCGCTATGGGCGGCGTTGCACGAGCAATCTATCTTACGCCAGCTATTTACTGGGCTAGTAGAGTGTGTCGATAAAACGATTATTAATAATAGGTAAGAATAATGGCAGCTGATAAGCAACCCGAATCGGTTTCATCCGTATTAAAAACATTCGGTATACTGCAAGCGCTTGCAACACAGAAAGACATCGGTATTAGTGAGTTAGCACAGCGATTAATGATGTCTAAAAGTACAGTATATCGCTTTTTGCAAACAATGAAGTCCTTAGGTTTTGTCTCTCAAGAAGGCGAAACTGAAAACTACTCACTAACATTAAAGTTATTTGAGTTAGGTTCTGCAGCACTTGAATACGTTGACTTGGTAGAGCTAGCAAACGGTGAAATGCGCAGAATCTCTGATTTGACGATGGAAGCACTTCACTTAGGAGCTTTAGATGGTGACAGTATCATCTATGTTCATAAGTTGGATTCTAAGTATAACCTCCGTATGCAATCACGCATTGGTCGTCGTAATCCTCTTTATTCGACAGCTATTGGTAAAGTTCTCCTTTGCGTTCGCCCAGAGCAAGAAGTTCGCGATATTCTAGCGGATGTTGAGTTTGTCATGAGCACTGAACGTACTCACAAGAATGTTGACTCTTTACTTACAGAACTTGAGGTGGTGAAAGAGCAAGGTTATGCAGAAGACATAGAAGAGCAAGAAATTGGCTTACGTTGTATTGCTGTTCCAGTTTATGACCGTTTCCATCAGGTGATTGCTGGTTTAAGTATCTCTCTTCCAACGATTCGTTTTACCGAAGAGAAGAAAATTGAATACATCGGTGAACTACACGCTGCTGCTCGCAGAATCTCTGGAAAGCTAGGGTGTTCAGATTACCCATACGGTAACGAATAATAACGCCGTTTCAGCTATAGTGTTACAAACCGCATGCGAGGAAGCTTTCATGCGGTTTTTTGTGTTTAGAATGTACAATAATTGTAAAAAGCTTGGGAAGAAACTCACCTCGCATTGACATTTTTAACATGATGATTTGGCACTCTACTTATATTAGTGAGTGATGAATTGAAGGAATACCCATGGAGTTTTGCCAAGAAGATCGCAAAGCCTTGTACGATGTGTGGATGTCTCAAAAGGCGAAAATGCACTTAACCCAAATGGAAATAACCAAACGATTAGGTGTTAGCCAAGTGGAATTTTCAAATATTTTGCGCGGCACAGAGCCTCTTTCCATGGCTTTTGTCTCTAAGTTTTGTAAGCATCTGCACGTAGAGCCACAAAATATACTACCAACACTTAAGCATCATGCAGGAAGAGGTGAGAACATCGTTTATCTGCAGAATAGAGTGAGTGTTGATGGAGAGATCCAGAGGGTTCATGTTGAAGGTAATCAGGTGATCATAGAATACGTTCATGTCGCCAGTTAATGATTAAGTTGGCATAAAAAAACCGAGGCTTTAAAGGTCTCGGTTTTTGTTTAGCGGTGGTAGAACGAATTACGCTTTGAATTCTGCTGGTAGGTCAGCGATGTAAACTGCAGGAACACCTTCGAAATCACTTGTGAACAGCACGCCATCGTCACCAGGAGTGAATGATGGGTGTGGGTGGGTGATTTGACGGTCACCATCTAGTACATCCCAAGAGGTGCTGTGTTTACATAGCTTCGTTGCCGTTTTCGCTTTCGTATTTAGAACGTATAGGAACGGGTCGTTCTCAATGTCGTAGCTTTCAGCGTCTGCAACGTCTACAGGAGCGTCACAGCCATCACCCACCATCAGAGAGCCGTCAAAGTTACTCATCAGGTGTGAACAGGGTGGCATCACCATAACTTCTTCGTTTTCTAACGTTTCAGGATTCGCTTTGTAGATTACGCGATCTGATTGACCTTTGAAGTAGGAAACGTAAGCCATTGCACTTCCATCAGGAATCCAGAATTCGTGAGTACAAGATTCACCTTCAGCGTGCTCTTTGATCTTACGAACGTTGCTGCCATCTTCGTTAACTAGCCACATACGAGCGTCTACAAGATCGTGTGGGCCTTCATGACAAAATCCTACCGTTGAATCGTCGAATGGACGGTAGATAGGGTGTCCTAACCAAGCTTTATCTTGATGAACGACTTCTAGTTCACCTGTCGCTATATCCACTTTGATCAGACGACATGTTGGGTCTGTGTGATAGAACTCAGCAAATTTTTCCCATGATGTTAATGGAGCCCAATCTGCTTTTAGGATTTCGATACCAACAAGTTTAGTACAGTCAGAGTTTGCAACCCATGTACCGTAGCCTTTCCATTCTGGTTCCACAGTGTAAACAACGCGTTCTTCTAGAGTTTCTAGATCAACCTGCATTAGGTTTAGCTCATTTTTCACGTAGAAGAATGATTTGTCATCAGTAGCGATAAAACCACCAAAAGTGTTGTCGCCAGAGCCTTCAGTTAACTGAGTGGCTTTCTGTGTGTTTAGGTCTACCAGGTAGTAGTTACGGTTACCGTCAAAATCACCAGCTAGAAGCAGCTTCTCGCCGTTGTTAGTAAAACACTTCTGATAGAAGTAGTTGCGATGACAGATTACGTCTTTAGGGGTAATACGCGTCACTTTTACGTTTGTATCTGAATCCGTAAAAGTTTCGAATTCAAGGTTTAGGATGTCACCTTTTGCCACGATAAATCTCCTAATAAAAATGTAGGCAGCCTTGTGCTGCCTACTTTAAAAATCATTAGTGAACAGAAATGGTTTCGTTCAGTTCGTCAATTCTTGCACTTCTCTTCAGACCGTAACCAACAGCAAAGACTACCGCTGCGCAGCCCAAGAATAGTAGGCGGCCCCATAGTGGGTTTGGAATCAATACCATCGTCGTTAGACCTGCTGCCATGTACGTTACTAGCGTACCTAGTTTCGCGCGTTGCATACGGTCAACAATATCCTGGCCTTCTTCTTCTACACACTCGGTATCAACGTCTTTAAAGAACTCGAGCGTTGCTGCTTTGTTGATGTCTTTCTCTTCTTTGTAGAATAAAGTTGTTAGACAGAAGAAACCAGCAGTAAGGAATAAGTGAGCAGCGATTGTGATCATTGTCTTCATTTCGCCTGCTTCACGGCCAGTTAGTTGGTCGATACCGAACCAGCTAGCTACATAGCTTGGAGTGAAAACGTTCACCACTAACCAAGAGACAAACATACCGAATACGACAGTTGCCCATGGTGCCCACTTAGGCGTTTTACGGATAAGAATACCTAGGAATAGTGGAACTAGGATTGGAGACTGAAGTAGAGTCGCAACTTGCATCATTAGGTCGAATAGGCTTAGATGCTTCAGTGAGCTGAAGAACTGAGCCATTAGGATGACTAGGATGCCGTTGATAGTACATGCGATTTGGCCTGCACGTAGTAATTCTTTATCGGTTGCTTGACCTTTACGAACAATTGTTGCGTAGAAGCTACGTACGAAGATACCAGAGTTACGGTTTAGCGCTGAGTCCATTGAAGACATGGTTGCTGCGAACAGACCTGCCATTAGTAGACCAACAGTACCTACAGGCATTGTTTCACGAGCAAACACAAGGTAAACCGCGTCACGAGCTTTAGCGCCAAGCGCTGGGTAAGCTGCTGCTGCATCAGGGTATAGAATTGCTGAAGCCCATGGTGGGATGAACCAAATGATTGCACCAAACACCATCATCACAAGCGCCATTAGCGCTGCTTTGCTTGCGTTGTTTGAGTCCTTAGCGTTTAGGAAACGGTAAGACTCCTGCATGTTGTTGATGCTTTGTAGCTGTTTCACGATGAAGAAGATAAAAGAACCAACAAGCAGTAATGGGTAGTTCATGTCTGGACCCATTACGAAACCACCAGGGAAGTTGTTGATGATTTCACCCGGACCGCCAACTGCCCAAAGAGCAACACCAGCACACGCAATAGAGATAACGGCAACGATTAGAGTCTGGATAAAGTCAGACGCTACAACACCCCAAGCACCACTCAGTAGAGAGATAATCAGTACAGCTGCACCTGTTACATAAATCGTTGTGTTGATATCAGCGTTAAATACTGCTGAGGCAAATACACCAAGGCCATTCAACCAAACACCAGCGTTGATAACACTAAGAGGGATGATAACCCAAGTGAAGAATTGCTCGTTAGTGTCACCAAAACGGCGTTTAACCGCTTCAGTTGGTGTGTCTACACGCATTTGACGGAAGCGACGTGCGAAGTAGAAATGAGCGAATACGTATGCAACCATGTTACCAACAAACACGGCTAGAATTGCAAAACCATCGTTAAACGCTTTACCTGCTGCACCTGTAAAGGTCCATGCAGAAAACTGAGTCATGAAGGCTGTTGCACCAACCATCCACCAGAGCATTTTACCGCCCCCACGGAAGTAGTCACTCGTACTATTACTAGCCATTTTTTTGAATAACAGGCTGATCGCAACCATCAAAGCGAAGTAGCCTGCTATAACAATGTAATCATATTGCATAGCGATATCTCATAAGTTTAACATCAAAATTTTTTCGGTATTCTCTACCAAAAAAATGGGAAAGTATGTGATTAAAATCAAAACGTCGGTTTATTTTTAGTAGATTACCATTTCTAAATAATCTATGACAATAAGCTAACGTTAATTATTTTGTATGAATGTTTAATGAAAATTGTTAATAATTTCATTATTAACAATGGGTTGGTGATGTTTTCTAAAGATTGTCTATGTGACTTAATTGACTGTTTTAGTTCGCAATTATTTTAAATGCAAATGGATGCTCATGCCTTTATACAAAAAAATTCTAGACTAATAAAGCTTGTTGAGGTTGTAGGAAATGGATTAATTGACGCATAGGAAATGGCTTACCTTGTTTTGGTCGTGTTACTTTGAAACAAGGTAAAGCTCAGTTTTAAACAATTTGTTAAAACTTAGGGGGCGGATATTAGCGACTAGTAGGATAGCACTTCGACAGCAAAGATGGACTCCAATCGGCGAATATAGCCTTTAGATCGAGTAGTTTAGTGGGGAGCATTTCTAACTCAAAGTGAAGGTGGTTTTGATAGACTTGGCCTTGATAGTGGTTTCCATAGGTATAAAAGCGAGAGTCTTCCGCATAAAAGTGCTGAGTTTGACTATTTTTAGCTTTACCATGCATCTTGTCCCAACCGTTGATGTGATCATCAACCTCACACTCAATATAAACACAGTGTCCGATAGCTTCCGGATTCGCATAAGCACCATCGTCAAACTGAGTGGTAGGGTGCCAGGGTCTACCCAACTTATAGCTGTTTACTGGTACTTGACGGTTCTCTTTCACCAATTGGCATCGATAAAATATTAGCCCATACTGTTGATCTATCAGAGTGCTTGGCGCAGCTACGTAACCCCATGGCGAATCATTGCTCACATCTTCTCGATAACGAGAAACTAACTGGCAATGGTTGAAAAGGGCGGTGCCACCCCCAAAAATAAAATCCACTGTCCCCCAAATATCAACAGATTCGAAATAACTGGTCCCAGCACTAACGTACAAAGTGTCTTGATAACTTTTAAGTGTGCAATTTTTACATTGAACTTGTCTGCCGTTTTGTCCCACTAACAAAGCAACTGCTTGTGTTGCTGTAACTTTGCTCGGATCTTGTGAATCTTTTCTCTGGTTGGCAATAAAATCAAAGCTATTTTCAATCGTTAAATTTTGGAAAGTGACATTGTGTGCATCTGCATTAACAACATAGCTGTTGTACGTTGCCCAGATTTTACCGTCGTTTGCCAGTAAGCCATTGGCTGCTGTATAGCAGATAGTCGTGCTTTCTTTAGCCGTTCCAACAAGGTGAGTGTTAGGGCGGGTGATATGAAGTTTTTCCTGATAGCGACCGCTACGGATAAGAATTGTGAAAGGTGAGTTATCGTTAGGTGCTAGATTAAGTGCTTGTTGAATCGTTACTACGTCACCCTGACCTTGAGCATCTACGATGATATGATAAGTGCTGTCCATTAATGAACCTTATTTGTGTTTTCATTATTTTTAGTTGGATTAATGAGAAAAGGCTGACTCACTGGATGTCGAGTCAGCCTTGAAAGACAGAAATAGGATTATCTAATTGTTAAATTAGAAGTTGTAAACAACACCAACACGAATACGTGGACGCCAGCTATCTTTGTTGTCGCCTTTTTCTTTAGCTGATGGTGTTACACCGAATTCAGTGAATGGTTTCCAACCACTTTCTAGACCATTATATTGCGCCTTGAAGTTGATTTCGTTAATACCTTTGTTGTCACCATCCCAGATTTCTTTTTTGCCTTTTCCACCGTTATCGCCACCAGCTACACGGTAATCTGTTGAGCCGCTGATGCCCCAATCTTCAATGCCTTTGTAGCTAAATGCAAACGTACCTTGGTTGTAGTAGTTGTCATGCTGTGATTGGTTGTAACGTTGACGGTAAGAAACAGACCATTCATCGTTAATTTTGTAGCCCAATGTTAAGTTGAACTGGTGTGCTAGGTCGCCAGAGCCTTCGACTTTGTATTGAGGCGTTAAAGTGAACGACTCACCAAGCTTCATACGGTAGCTAATGTTTGTCTGCTGACCATTGCTATCAGAAGCTAAGCGGTCATCTTCACCTTGCTTAAATTTTGATTCAACTTCAAAACCGATACCGTTAGCGAAACGGTGGCTAACAGCAATACGCTGTTTTTGTTCCGTGTCATGTTGACCATGTTCGAAGTTGTGTTCGTGACGTAAGTTAATGCTAGCAGCGTGTGCAGTCGTTGCAGTTAAAGCAAGTAAGATTGCAGAAGTAAGTACTCTTTTCATAATTAAAACACCGTTTTTGTAATTGTGGTTCGGTGTTTAATTTAACTAAAAAAGAAATTTTTAAAATGGGACCATTTGAAATTTGTGATCTTTGAAACAGTGTTTTATTCGTAAGGTGTCGTTCTTCGTGATCGAGTTATCATTTGTTATTTAGCGTATTGATCAATTTAATAGTTAATTTTAAGTCATATCTAAATGCATGATTGGTGCGTTTTTTTTGCGTTTCTTATGACTTTGTTGATGGTTTTGAGTTTTAACCTATTGAAAGTTATTATTTTTTTGTTTCATGTTGAAAAGAGGTGATTTAAGTCGCTAAATAAAAGTTGATAGGAAGGGGAGTGCCTATGTGTTGTTGTAAATAAAAGTAAATGAACATCAATTTATTAAATTGATTTTATAACCCTTTGATTTGAAATTATAAGAAAATTTCTTTTATCGTGTCAGTGTATTCCTATTGCTTCTGGCTATCCTGTTTATGGGAACATGAATAAAATGTTTTTACACTTTATTAACTTATATTAATGTTAATTTTTAACGTTCATATAAGTATTCAAATCTCTATTGTTAAAGTAAGCCGTTAGAATAAATAATTTTGGATTAACGCTAAAGTTAACTTTCTTGTTCTGAATTCTTGTCTATTTTCAAGCTTTTTAGATATATTTTTTGCTGTAAAAATATAATTTATTGCGCCAGATCAAACAAAGGATTTACAAGTTGTTATGCCTAAAATTTGTTACGGGTAACAAAGCGTTTTTACGTATGAAAAATTGTGGTTATATATTTTATTTTATATTTTTCAATTAGTTAGGTTTTGTTTGACAGGTCTTAATCTCGGACTTTCTATGTTCAAGTAGATTTCTTAATGATTTTTTAGAAACGCAAATCCTTCAAAATAGGAACTGTGTTTTATTTTTTTATAAATTTCTTAAAAAAATAATATCCAAGATCACAAATAATCATTTTCCGCATGGTAATCGATAAAAAAAGGCGTTTAATAAACCCCAGAAGTCGATGGGTCTCTTCGGAAGAAAGTATCTAACCCACCGGCACTAAACTAAACGAGGACGAGAAAATGTATGAAAATCGTAAGCTAGGATTGGCGTACTTATCTCCCTATATTATAGGGTTGATAATGTTTACCGCTTTTCCGTTCATTTCATCATTCGTGATGAGCTTTACCGATTATGACCTAATGACTTCACCAGAATTCGTAGGCATTGAAAACTATCGGTACATGCTCACTGAAGATGATATCTTTTGGAAGTCAATGAGCGTCACATTCTTGTACGTTTTCTTGACCATCCCGGTAAAACTGGCATTTGCGCTGGGTATTGCTTTTATCCTTAACTTCAAGTTAAGAGGTATTGGCTTCTTCCGTACTGCTTACTACATCCCTTCAATTCTGGGTAGTAGTATTGCAATCGCGGTACTTTGGCGCGCTTTATTTGCTATAGATGGTGTTCTTAATGGTGCCTTAGGCTTTATTGGTATTGATCCAATTAACTGGCTAGGTGAACCGGCTTTCGCGCTATTCTCTATTACATTGTTACGTGCGTGGCAGTTCGGTTCAGCGATGGTTATCTTCCTAGCTGCACTACAGAACGTTCCTCAATCTCAGTATGAAGCTGCAATGATTGATGGTGCAAGTAAATGGCAAATGTTCATGAAAGTGACTGTGCCACTTATTACACCGGTTATCTTCTTCAACTTCATCATGCAAACAACTCAAGCATTCCAGGAGTTTACAGCGCCATACGTTATCACCGGCGGCGGCCCAATGAAGTCGACTTACCTGATCTCTCTATACATCTATGAGACAGCGTTTAAGTTCTTTGATATGGGGTACGGCAGTGCATTGGCATGGGCACTATTTATCGTAGTGGCAATCTTCACGTCAATCACATTCCGTTCGTCGAAGTACTGGGTATTCTACTCAGGTGATAAAGGAGGCAAATCATAATGTCTACTTCAATTGCTAATGCAGCAGCGGCTGCAAACGAAGAAAACGAACGTACGATTCGCCGTGAAAAAATAAATGCGGCTATTCGATACACAGTTCTAATTATCGTTGGTTTCTTAATGCTTTACCCACTATTGTGGATGTTTACAGCAGCGATGAAACCAAACCATGAAATCTTTTCTTCTATGAGCTTGATCCCAAGTGAATGGAGTTTAGAGGGATTCATCAATGGCTGGAAAACGGGTACTGAATTTACTTTTGGTCACTACATTATTAATACGTTCTTATACGTATTACCAAAAGTGTTCTTTACTGTGGTTTCTTCAACAATCGTTGCATATGCGTTCGCGCGTTTTGAAATCCCATTTAAGAAGTTTTGGTTTGCTACGCTAATCGCAAGCATCCTGCTTCCACAATCTGTACTACTTATTCCGCAATACATCATGTTCCGCGAAATGGGTCTACTTGATAGCTATCTACCATTGTACTTGCCACTGGCATTTGCAACACAAGGTTTCTTCGTATTCATGCTGGTTCAGTTCTTACGTGGTGTACCAACAGATATGGAAGAAGCAGCAATGATTGATGGTTGTAACTCGTTCCAAGTGCTATGGCACGTAGTGGTACCAGTTATCCGTCCAGCAATCATCTCTGTTGCACTGTTCCAGTTCATGTGGTCAGTAAACGATTTCTTAGGTCCACTTATCTACGTATCAAGTGTAGAGAAGTACCCAATTGCTCTTGCTCTGAAAATGTCTATCGACGTTACAGAAGGCGCGAAGTGGAATGAAATCCTAGCAATGGCATCTATCGCTATCATCCCGTCAATCGTCGTGTTCTTCATGTCTCAGAAGTACTTTATTGAAGGCGCAGCTAGCAGCGGTATTAAAGGTTAATTTTTTGGAGTAAGTAAAATGGCTGAAGTTAAATTTAATAAACTAGAGAAAGTTTATTCAAACGGTTTTAAAGCGGTACACGGTATCGACCTAACAATTAAAGATGGCGAGTTTCTGGTAATCGTAGGTCCATCAGGTTGTGCCAAATCAACAACGCTACGTATGTTAGCTGGACTAGAAAACATCAGCGGTGGTGAAATCACTATCGGCGGCACGGTAGTCAATAACCTAGCACCAAAAGATCGCGGTATCGCGATGGTATTCCAGAACTACGCGTTATACCCACACATGACGGTAGAAGAGAATTTAGGTTTTGGTTTGAAACTGCAAAAACTACCAAAAGAAGAAATTAATGCTCGCGTTAAAGAAGCGGCTGAAATTCTTGAAATTGAAGAGCTATTAGATCGTCTACCACGTCAGTTATCAGGTGGTCAGGCTCAGCGTGTAGCGGTAGGTCGTGCAATCGTTAAGAAACCTGAAGTGTTCTTGTTCGATGAACCTCTCTCAAACTTGGATGCGAAACTACGAGCTTCGATGCGTGTTCGTATTTCAGACTTACACCGTCATCTAAAAGAAGCAGGTAACCCTGCAACGGCGGTATACGTAACACACGACCAAACAGAAGCAATGACCATGGGTGACCGTATCTGTGTGATGAAACTTGGTGAAATCATGCAGGTTGATACACCAGAATCTCTATACGATAACCCAGTGAACATGTTTGTAGCGGGCTTCATTGGTGCGCCTGAGATGAACCTTCACGAAGTCGAAATTGTTGATGATAACGGTGACATGTATGTAGCCTTTGGTGATCAGCGTCTGCGTTTACCACAAGCAAAAGCAGAAGCCGTTCGTTCACATGGTTACGACAAAACTGTTTTTGGTATTCGTCCAGATAACATCACATTGTCATTGGTTGATGATGAAAATGTTCAAACAATGGTTGGTGACGTGGTTCGTATGGAAAACATGGGCCATGAAGTATTCGTCTACTTCCGTGTTGGCGACAAAGAGCTAACAGCTCGTGTGCCTATCGATGACGTTCGCGAGAAACTAGGTATGCAATTACAGAAAGATGTGAAGTTTGCTGTTGAAATGAGCAAGGTACACATCTTTGATAAGAAAACTGAGAAAAACATTTCTCTAACAAAATAAAATTGGAGACATTTCCATGAATCAAAAGGTATTGACTACACTTATCGCTGCTGCAATCGGTGCAACTTCCGCTTCCGCATTTGCTGATGTGGAACTACGTATGTCTTGGTGGGGGGGGAACTCACGTCACCAAGCTACACTGGATGCAATCGAGAAGTTCCAAGAACAAAACCCGGGTATCAAGGTAAAAGCTGAATACACGGGTTGGGATGGTCACTTGTCTCGTTTGACTACTCAGGTAGCAGGTAACACTGAACCAGACGTAATGCAAACAAACTGGAACTGGCTACCAATCTTCTCTAAGAATGGTGATGGTTTCTACGACATGAACCAGCAAAAAGACATTCTGCATGTTGGTAACTTCCCTAAAAATGCTATCGATATGACAACAGTAGAAGGTAAGGTTAATGGTCTTCCTGTGTCTATGACTTCTCGTGTGTTCTACTACAACGCTCCTATTTGGGAGAAAGCAGGTGTTGAATTTCCAACTAACTGGGAAGAGCTAATGGCTGCTGGTAAAGCGTTTGAGAAAAACCTTGGTGCTGATTACTACCCACTAGTTGTTGAAGCACGTGATGTATTTGCGATGAACCGTTCTTACATGCTTCAAACTACGGGTAAAGACATCATCGATGCAAAATCAACTAAGATTGGGTACTCTCAAGAAGAGATGGAAGCGTTCTTCCAGTTATATGCCGATCAGGTTAAGAACCACGTATTCCCATCAACTAAAGAGTTCTCTTCTTACGGTAAGGGTAACCTTTACGAAATGCGTCCTTGGATCGACGGCCGTTTCGCTGGCGTATACATGTGGGATACAGCCATTGCTAAGTACACAGCTAACCTAGCACCAGATTTACATATGGAATTGGGTCCATACCCAATGGCTCCGAATGCTACTGACTCAGGTTTGTTAGCTCGTCCTTCAATGATGTTCTCAATTGGACGTAACACTGAATACCCAGAAGAAGCAGCGAAACTGGTTACTTTCTTACTGAACGATCCTATTGGTGTTAAAGCTCTTGGCCTAGCTCGTGGTATTCCGATGAGCAAAGAAGGTCTGGAAACTCTGCACTCGGCTGGTGAAATCGACCAAGAAAGCTTGATCTATCAAGGTTACTTACAAGCTCAAGGTCTACCAAAAGAAGTTCTTCCAACTACGTTCACTGATAATGCTCAGCTAATGGAGCTATTTGGAGAGAACATGGAAAAACTTGATTACGGCCAAACAGATGTTGAAGGTGCTGCAAAAGACTTCCTACGTCGTGGTAACCGTATCCTAAAACGCATTGCTAAATAACAGGCATGTGTGTTCTAGCCTCCCCAAAGGGAGGCTACATACCCAAGTGACTAAAGTCGCTTGGGTATACTTGTTTGTAGAGTACGGTTTATACCAAACAAAAAAACTTGTCATTTTCTATGAGTTTTTCTGTTTGTTATCAACGCCTTCCTGCTTTGGAGAAAGTATTATGTCTGACTCTCGTGTTTCTCTGCTTCCTATTGTTAAGCGTTTTTACCAGCAATCGCTAGATCTAGGTAAAGCGCCTCACAGCCCGTTGATGGCTGATGGTATTGACGTACAATCGTTAAAGCCAGTTAAGTGGGAGTACCCTGACGGGTTTACTGTACCGATGAGTAACTTTGCTAGCCAACAGAACCTGATGCGTGGCTATCTAGCGCTGAGTATGCTGACAGGTAACAATTTATATTTGCACGAAGCGCAGAACATTACAGAGTACTTTCTAGATAACTATGCGGATAAATCAAGCGGTTTATTACAGTGGGGTGGTCACCGATTTGTTAACTTGGAAAATGGTGATATTGAAGGCCCGGCGAGCAAAGAGTGTGTGCATGAACTGAAGCATCACTTCCCGTTTTATGATTTGCTATTTCAAATGCAACCTGAAGTGACAGAAAACTTTTTAAAAGGCTTCTGGGCAGCGCACGTTACCGATTGGGAGAAACTCGATCTGACCCGTCACGGTGAGTATGGTAAAGAATTTCCATCAGATTTGTTTAGCATTCATCAACCTCAAGAGGTGGTTGACCCTGCGAAATGGCCAGAATTACCCGAAACGGTGGGATTAACTTTTGTTAACGCTTCGACTGACTTAATTTATGCAGCTTGTCATTACTACCGATATACCGGTGATGAAAATGCCTTGAAGTGGGCGAAACATTTGTACCGCCAATTTGTCGCAGCGCGTCATCCGGAAACTCATATGCCGGTTTATCAGTTTTCTTCACCGAAGCAGCGTGAACCGATTCCAGAAGATGATCGTCTGACTTACTCATGGTTTGGTGACCGGGCTAAGCGTCAATTTGGCCCTGAATTTGGCGATATTGCTCGTGAAGCCAATGTACTGTTCCGCGACTGTTGGGCTGTTGTGGTTGATAACCCATTAGCTATGTTGTCTTGCGTACAAAATCTTAAAGACGATGAGTGGTTAAACTGGGTGATTGAAGGGATTGTCGGTTATTTCTCACATGCCTGGGACGCTGAAAGCAACGAAGTGCTCCCAATGTGGACAGATGGTACCGACTTAACGGGCTACACATTCAAACGTCATGGATACTACGGTGAAAAAGGTACAACATTGGCACGTCGCCCAGCAGATCCTGCTTACTTGCTGACTTTAGTTCGTGCTGCTCGTGTAAGTTCAAACCAACAAGTCAAAGAGCTGATGGCGAAAATGTTTGAGCGTTTCAACTTAGGTTCACTTGACGTTGAGACTTTGGTTCCTGCAGACGTTGCAGAGAAAACAAACTTAGCGTCAACTTACTTGTTATTTGCACTACTAGAACTGCATCAACATAGTGAAGACAAACGTTTGTTGGTTCTGGCTGACTGTGTGGCGCAAAACTTATTGAAGAAACACTACCATGAGCACAGTGGGTTATTTGTCGAAGATTTGACACAGCAGTATGCGCGTTTAGACGATCCTATCGCTTATGCGTTGTTAGCGTTAGAAGCAGCCTATGCGGGGATATATGATGAAATTCCACAAATGATTTCTACCGGCGGTTATTTACACGGTGACAGAAATATAAATGGTGAAGTCAAAGTTGTGTATGACCGTGATGTTATTTATGGCCAACCACACAATGAAATGGCTATGGTTGCACGTTAATTACTAAGGTTGACAGATAGTAGGAGTCGCCATGTCGAATTCATCTTCGGAGCCTGGACCCTCAGGCTCTAAAGTTATCGAGCCGAAAGCTACAAAGCTCTCACTCAAATTTCGTTATCGTCATAAAGTTTTATTGAAACGACACGTTTGGCCATTTACCTGGCCAATTATCTTAGAGCTATTTTGTGTGGTGCTGATGGGTATCATCAGCACTGCGCTTGTTGCACGCCTAGGCGCAGACAAGACAGCTGCTGTGGGTTTTACTGATGGCATTACCTGGATCATCATTTCTGTTATGACTGCCGTAGCGCTCGGTGGGTCGGTGGTGGTGGCTCAGTCATTTGGTCGGGGGGATCGTGAGTCGTCGTTGTCCGCAGCAGGGCAGGTGATGGTTCTTGGGATGTTTGTTGCCCTTGTTTCCATGTTATCTATCTTCTTGTTTTCTGATTCTATGCTTTACGTTGTTGCCTATGGCGCAGAAGAAGAGGTTATAGCGCTCAGTGATAAGTTCTTAAATATTGTCGCGTTAAGTTATCCGGCATTAGCCATTACTCTGGTCGGTAGCGGAATATTACGTGCGGTAGGTAATTCTCGGTTACCTGCAATGTCCAATATTGCAATGAACGTGCTTAATATATTGTTCAGCTATCCTCTGATCTATGGCGTGCATGGCTTATTTGGTACTGAGTGGCAAGGTTTCGGAATGATAGGCGCAGGCGCAGGTGTAACCTTAGCTCGGTGGGCTGGCGCTGTGTTTATTTTAGTCTGCTTAGTGAGAAACGGGACGTTTAAAGTAAGCTTACGCCAATATTTCGTTGGTTTCGAGAAAAAGATTCTGTTGGATATTCTAGGGGTTGGTGTTCCGGCCAGCGTTGAGTCATTGATGTTCAACCTTGGTAAGCTCATCACTCAAATTATGGTTGCAGGTCTAGGAACCGTTGCTATGGCAGGCAATGTGATTACCTTCTCAATGTTGTTGTTGCTCAATATCCCAGGTAATGCGTTGGCGATGACTTCAACGGTATTGGTTGGAAAAAGGTTAGGGCAGAATAAGCCGAAAGTCGCCTTTCAGGAGATGCAGTTGATCTTCTGGACTGCAACCATAGTACTCTGTTTGTTCTCGGCCATATTCGTTCCTTTATCTCCTTATATGGCTGCTTGGTATACCGATGAGCCACAAGTGGTAGAAGTGATTCTTAATCTGGTGTTTGTCAACGCCATAATGATGCCAGTATGGGCCGCTTCATGGGTGTTACCTGCTTCATTTAAAGGTGCGAAAGATGCCAAATTCGCTATGTATATATCGATAGCAAGTATGTGGGGAGGACGTATTGTTCTTGGCTACCTATTTGGAATTTATTTAGAGTTTGGTATTTACGGTATTTGGGCGGGTATGTTTGCCGACTGGTGGATTCGCGGAACGATATTCTATCTAAGAATGATGCGACTAGGCTGGCTTAAAGCTTACCTCAAAAACGTAAGAAGCGCCTAGAAAGGCGCTTCTTATTAGCTCAATACAAAGTTAATCCATTGATCAAACAGTTTAGGCCATTGCTCAGCAGGTTTACCTTTAACCCCTTGGGTCCCAAAACCGTGCCCACCTTCGTTAAACAGATGCATTTCAACCATAATGTTTTGACTGCGAAGTGCTTGCCAAAGGAGTAGGCTGTTTTCGACAGGTACGGATTTATCATCGTTAGCGTGAACAAGAAAACAGCCTGGCATATCAGGATGCACGCATTTTTCAATAGAGTAACGATTAATCTCTTCTTCGGTTATGTGTGAACCTAATAGCTCATAGGCCGAACCTTTGTGCCCGAATTCATCATTCATGGTGATGACAGGATACATTAGCCCACAAAAGTCTGGTTTGGCGGATAGGGTATCGATATCGTCGAGGTGAGGCTGTAGTTGAGTATCAAATCGTGTAGCGAGCTGACCCGCTAAATGCCCACCCGCAGAGAAACCTAATATTCCAACTGCGTGGAGTTGCCATTGTTCTTTGTGAGCGCGAACCCAACGGATGGCTCGTTGTGCATCGGCTAAAGGGCTCTCTGAAGCCAGGGAGTGGCCTTCACCCGGCATACGATAAGTGGCAACGAAAACAGTATAGCCGAGTGCAGTCAGAGAATTACCCACATCTCTTCCTTCATTATCTACAGAAATCCTCTGGTAACCGCCGCCAGGGAAAACAACGATACCGATTCCATTTGGTTGTTTAGGTTGGTAGACCATGATTTCTGGAGTAGACACGCCAGCAATCATGCGATCCGAACTGAGATCGTTCGAGTCACGATAGTAAAGCAATGCAGGAGCGTTCCCAGCCAATGGAGGAGAAGGCCACAAAGGATAGACTTCTGTTGTTTCATTAAGCTGTAACAGGGATTCAAAGTGACCGTTAGAGTTCATACCAACCTCGTTAAACCAATATTCAAATACTCTGAAGTTACTTGAATATACAAATAAAAAAAAGCCAGTCTAGTTAGACTGGCGAAGGAGATCCATTATTCCCAGTGCATTGGGATATGAAATATAGTTATTATAAAAAATTAAACCAGCGATTATGCTTCTACAAAGTCTTTACGCATTGGCGTAAAGTTATCCAGAAGAACACCTTTCTCCAGACAAACACAGCCATGCATTACGTTTGGTTCTTTGTATAGAGCATCACCTGCTTTTACGATTTTCTTTTCGTCACCAATAGTGAACTCGAACTCACCAGATAGAACATAAGTTAGCTGCTCATGTGGGTGATTGTGCATAGGGCCGATAGCCCCTTTCTCGAAGTAAACTTCAACGCTCATGATGTTTTCGCTGTAAGCAAGAATCTTGCGAGAAACACCATTGCCTAAATCTTCTAATTTCACGTCTTTGTTGTATACGAACATAACTTGCCCTTATTTATATTGCTTCTGATGGAACTGGATTTTTTCGCTTATCACTGACCAATCTATAGATGGTCAGCAAGTTAACACCGATGAGTGTCGCTTCCAGCATAGTTCCGCCAATCGATCCGACTATAATATTGTTAATTAACCAACAAATTGCGCCGGTTAAGAAGGCAATACGCATTGTGATGCCTTTCAACATGAACACTGCGTATGTGCCAATAACTGTACCTAGGATGGGCCACATATCCCACCAGTTGTCAGCAACTCTTAAGCCTAAACCTAAACCTAAGATGACAAATATAGCGGCGACATATTTGGAAGACGTATAAATAGACGTTCCTGTTCTCGCCGCTGATAACGCCGCACTCAGTGCTGACGTCATGGAGCCGAGTAAAAAGAAGTGAATCAGATGATTTACGTTAAAAACCAGCATGATAATTTTCAATTTACGATCATCTTTTTGATAAAACGTTGAGATGCCTAAAGCAAAACTGACTAAACCTAATGCTTGAGCAAAGGAAAATTCCAATTCCATTCAATGATCACACCCAAAAAATTAAAAACAAATGAGTAACCAGTTTTTTGCGATACTCATAACCACCTCTTGATTGTCCATCGTTTAAAACAAGCAGATGGCTTATATCAAATGAGTCATTTAGGTAATGTCACTTTTCTACTCTTACTTACCAAGTGAGGCAGCCAACGATTAGCAAAGTGTGTTAATGAATCGTACATTACATAATATTTATTTTATTTGCAATTATTTTTAAAACTGCTTTTCATTTAAGTGATTTCTGACAATTTTCTTCGAGTGGGTAAGGTACATTTCGTGTAAGATTGAGGTCGAGTTGATT
Source organism: Vibrio sp. (assembly GCA_048259585.1). Taxonomy (GTDB): domain Bacteria; phylum Pseudomonadota; class Gammaproteobacteria; order Enterobacterales; family Vibrionaceae; genus Vibrio. The sequence continues at coordinate 86,216 of JBLXHN010000013.1, forward strand.
TGTTTTTAAGTCTTTAAAAACAAATGGTTATATTGAACTTCTATGGCAGTTTAAACAAGTGGCAATCAATGTGCGATAAAACCTATACATAAGGTCTTTGCATGTTGAATAACTTATCCAGTAATATAGATGCAATGCTATTAAAACGCTGTTTCAGTAATGAATGGCTGGTAATGGGCTAGCGGATGCAGCTGTTTAAATAACCACTGTCTATTTTTTTCATCTTTTTCAAACCATAAGAAGGTAAATAATGGGTACTTCACTTTCGCCAAATATTGAAAGCTTTTTAGTCAAGATAGATCCGTTTGATCGTCTGCCTTCCTCTGTTGTTGAGAAAATAGCTCGCTCTATAAAGATAAAGTATCTGGTAGAGGGAGAAGTCATAGGTTTTAGTGCGCTCTGTGAGCAGCGCTACCTATACATCATTAGAACTGGCGCTATAGAGCAGAGAACACCATTGGGCGAACTTCGTGCTCGTTTAGGTGAAGAAGACCAGTTTGGTTTTACCTTTCTAGAACCATTAGCGCATTCTGAAGATGGTTATCAAGCTGAAGCTATCGAAGATTCATTGCTATATTTGATACCCCACAGTGAACTTGCCGAAGTTTGTGAGAGTCACCCTGAGTTTGAAGATTACTTTGCAGCCAAAGCTAATATCCGTTTGAGTTCAGCGCTTAAACAGGTTTTTCGCAAAGAAGATAAAGGGTTATTTTTCCGTACGGTTGGCGAAATTGCGAGCGAAAACATCGCCATTGTTGATGTGAATGACTCAATCAAAGACGTTGCGCGAGAAATGTGTGGACGTCAGCGCAGCTCGTGCGCAGTGGTGATGCATGACAATGAAATTGCAGGACTTGTTACAGACAGAGACATGACTCGTTCTGTTGTGGCAACCAGTATTGATACGGATATGCCTATCTCTATGGTGATGACGCAAAATCCTGTGTTGGTGGAAAGCAGTTCAAAAGTTATTGAAGCGATCTCATTAATGCTGCAATACAATATTCGCTGCTTGCCCGTGGTTAACGACAGAAAAGTCACAGCACTATTAACGACCAGTCATTTGGTGCATAACCATAGAACACAATCCCTGTTTTTGATTCAAAAAATCAAATACACCAGTTCTATTAACGCTCTAGCAGCACTAAAAGAAGAGCGTGAAACCATCTTCCAGGCATTGGTGGAAAGTGGTGTGAGTGCTGAGATCCAAGGTCGGGTTATGTCGAACATTATGGATGCATTTACTCGTCGTATTATTCAACTCAGCGAAGATTTACTTGGACCAGCTCCGTGTGATTACGCTTGGATTGTGGCGGGGTCTCATGCGCGGAATGAAGTTCATATGTTGTCAGATCAAGATAGCGCCCTGGTACTTGCTAATGATGTCACTGTTGAGCAAAAAGCTTACTTTACTCATTTAGCCATGAAGGTGTGTAATGGCTTAGCGGCCTGTGGTTATCCATTGTGTGACGGTAAGTACATGGCGGCTTCACCGAAGTGGTGTCAGCCGGTTTCTGTGTGGAAAGACTACTACAGCAAATGGGTAGCAAGTCCAGAGTATAATCAGTTATTGAGTATTAGCGTGTTTCTGGAGGTCCGTTCGATTTACGGCAATCGTGATTATGTAGAACAAATTCAGCAACATCTTCACGACTGTATTCAAAACAGTGGCAAGTTTATTCCCGCTTTGGTCCGTGACGCGATTGATACACAGCCACCATTGAGTATTTTCAATAGTCTGGTTTTGGAAAAAGGTGGTGAAAACAGTAATACGCTAAACATTAAGAAATATGCGCTGAACTTGATCATCGACTTGGCTCGAATATTCAGTTTATCTGCTGGTGGTTCTTTAACTGGGACAGAAGAGCGTTTTCGCTACGCTGCGGAAAACGGCACACTTTCGCAAGATAGCTGTGAAAACATTATTGGTGCTTATCGATTTTTGACACAGGTTAGATTCCGTCATCAACTGAATGCAATATTGGCGGGCAGCGTACCGAACAATCATATTTCTCCCGATGAGTTCAGTAGCTTTGAACGTAAGCACTTAAAGGATGCATTTAAAATTATTAGCGAGCTACAAGATGTCGCTAAACTCAAATTTATCAAGGGATAATACCGATGATTCGTCGTATGCTCACAGGGAAAGAGTCACCATTATTGCTTGAAGACAAACTAAAAGATGTGGTGGTTGACGAATCTTGGCCTCAAGTGCTAAAAAATTGCCTTTCGCGTTCATTGGCTGAAATGGATCTGCCGCTGACAGAGCTTGAATTTTTAGCTATTGATTTTGAAACCAGTGGGTTAAATGCCGAAAAAGATCAGATCTTATCCATAGGCATGGTTGAATTTAATTTAGAACAAGTGGATCTCTCCAGCGCTGAAGAGATACTGATTGATAACGGTGAGTTCGTCAAAGCGTCTACCGCTGAAATCAACGGCTTAACGCCTAAAGCATTGGCGCAAGGGGTGTCTCTTGAGCAAGGTATAGAACGTTTGCTGGAAAAAGCTCAAGGCAAGGTGATTCTGGCGCACAGTTGTAGAATCGAAAAGTGCTTTTTAGAATCTTTCTTTGAAAAATCCTACCAACTTAACGTCTTCCCATTCTACTTCGTCGATACCATCTTTATTGAGAAACGATTCAGCTATGCGGGAAAAACGAGAACTCATACGAGCTATCAGCTGAACGATATGCGCCGTTATTATAAGTTGCCTGATTATATCGAGCATTCTGCGGCGAGTGATGCGTTGGCATGCGCTGAACTGTTTATCGTTCAAACCAAGAAGCTGAAATTGAACGATATAAAAGGGATGTGTCTTAAAAAAGTCCTTTCTTAGAGAACAGATTTGCCCATAAGCAAAACGTTATCTCTCGATTTATGTGGCCATCGAGAGATAACTTTATAGCGACTACTTAACTTTGAACTCAAATACTTTCTCAGAGCAAACATCAATACAACGGCCACAACTAATACAGTCTTGTTCCATGACTCGTATATCCCCTTGTTTGAGTGGCTCTCTTAGCACTTGTGGCTCTGGGCAAACATTAAAACAATCCATGCATTTGGTGCACGCATCGCGCTGGGTCGCTGTCACTCTGATGAGGCTCTTACGGCCGATGATTCCGTAGGTTGCGCCCAAGGGACACAAATGTCCGCACCAGCCATGTTCTACCAGCAATAAATCCAGTAAGTAGACCAGCAAGATCAGCACCCAACTTGCACCAAAACCAAATATCAGCCCGCGATGCAGAGCTGAAACGGGGTCAATCCATACCCAAAGCACGGTTCCTGAAAGGGCACTGCCAATAAGCAATACAGGGATCAACCAGTAGCGGAGTTGTTTCGACCAAGTGTAACTGGCTTTTAGGTTGAGTTTCCTACGTAGCCATGCAGCAGCATCAGTAACAATGTTAAGCGGGCAAACCCAACCACAGAATGCTCTCGGGGCGATTAATGCGTAAAAGGCGACAACGATCAGTGCGCCTAAAATGGCAGTGAGTTCAGGGAGGTGCCCAGCCGATATGGTTTGTAATAGCAGCAGTGGGTCGGTAAATGGAACAACATCAAATAGAGTGCTAGACGATAAGTTGCCCTTAAATACACCAACGGTTGGTCCGGCGATGAATAAACCAATAATTGCTAACTGAATAGCACGACGTAACAGTAGAAAACGGTGCGCTTTCCACCATCCTAGAGATTCCACCGCAGCTTTGCCTGCATCTTTTGCTAAGTTCTTGGCCATGCGCTGCTCCTACAATTTATCGCCATTAAATGGCTTAAGTGGAACACCGCCGTGTTCAGCGGTATCAGTTCGGACCTCTGAGTGTTCTTCCCAACCCAAACGGTAATGTTTACCGAGTTGTCCTTGGGCAAGATAGATTGGGACGACTTTGATTGCAGCCACGTCCAACACACATGCCTGTTCACACTTACCGCATCCGGTGCAGTAGTCGGCATGGACAGTAGGAATGAACTTGGCGTGAAAGCCTGTTCGTTCATTGCGTATTGTTTCAAGCGTTATTGCTTTATCGATGATTGGACATATTCGATAACACACGTCACAACGTAGCCCTTGGAAGTTGAGACAGTTCTTCTGATCAATCAGTACGGCGGTTCCCATACGAGCGTCGTCGATGTTGGTTAGTTTGGGATCTAAAGCTCCACTAGGGCAGGCAGTGACACAAGGAATGTCTTCACACATTTCGCACGGTATTTGTCTGGCGGTAAAGTAAGGTGTGCCTGTTGCCACAGGAGAAAGCAGACTGGCAAGTTTTAGAGTGTCGTAGGGACAGGCTTGGACGCATAGCCCACATCGTACACAAGCTTTCTCAAAGTCAGTATCAGGCAAAGATCCGGGTGGCCTGATTGGAACACCAGATGTCTCCTTTGCTTGGCTTTGCAGTGACTGCAACCCAAGTAGAGTTGCGGCTGCGCCAACTCCTACAGCGGTTCTTGATGCATCACGCAGAAAGCGGCGGCGACTTTCAGAAGTGTTGTTGCGAGAAGTTTTCATACGCCAACCTTGGTTGAAAAAGCTACTAAGATTATAACCGCATTATCCGTAGGTGTATGAGTTAGTCGTTACCTCTAAAGAGGTGTATCAAGTTTGAGTTGATGTAAGTCAAATACTAGCCTAAAAATAAGGCCAGCATGAAGCTGGCCTTAAGTCTGTTCATAAGAGGGGGCTGCCTAAACATTAAGCCATCATTGGAACCAAAATTGTGGTGCCGATGATGACGGTAATTAAACCTGTCATCACAGGTAGGAAGGTTCGTTTTACTACTTCAAATGGACTCAAATGTGCCATACCTGATGTCGCTACAATAACACCTGATACTGGTGAAATAGTACGACCTAGGTTTGAAGCTTGTAGCATTGGAATAATTAAGAACGCAGGGTTTAAGCCAAGTTTGGCAGCGAGTGACGGTGCAAGTTCTACGAATGCATAGAAAGGTGCATTACCTGAACCTGTGGCAATGGCTGCGGCAACGGTGAGTACAGTCAGAATTAGCATCAGTGCTATGCCGCCTGCACCTGCTGTCTCAGCGAGGTGTAGCAGGTTGTCTATTGCGCCAATAGACATCAAACCTTGTGCAAAAACTCCGGCAGAAACCAATAGCATTACAACGCCTTTGAATGCTTCAGCCATACCGTCATAGCATACTTCTAAATCTTCTAGAGATTCTTTACCTTTAAAACCACTGGTTACGTAGTGAATGATGGCACCAACAAAAATTGAAGCAACCACAATGGTGTAAATGTCCAAGTAAAGACCTTCAATTGTTTTGCCATTGAATAGGAACACGCCAACGATAGGTAGAAATGGAAGTGCAGCATAATAGGCTGGCGCTTTCACTTCGATTTCAGACACATCAACACGTTCCATAGGCGTACTGTCTTTTTTATCTAAGTACTTGTTCCAAAAAAACGCGGTAATTGCCATGACGATGATCGCACAGATAGAAACTGGAAGAACAGTTTGAACAGCAAATACATCCAAGCTCAAACCAGATTTTTCAGCCGCGATGACCACATCACCAGAGGTAGGTGAAAGTATGATAGCAGCAGGAGAAGCACAGACTGCCGCGGCAGCCGGACGAGAGATCCCCATTGCTGTCATCATTGGGAATAGCGTCGCCATCAAAAGCACGCCCAAACCTGTTGCTGAACTTACCGCCAGCGACATGAGACACGCTACAATATAAGCTGCGACAAGAAGGATATATGGAGACTTAATGAACGAAAGTGGTTTAGAAAACTGTTTAACCACGACATTGTTTGCATCGATGTGCGTCATATAAGAAGCAAAGCCACAAAGTAACATGATTTGCATACCCAAGCCGCCGCCACGGTTTTGTAGCATGTATTTCACGTATTCGAGTGAGTCTGTTAATAGGTTGCCGGTAGATTTAATACTTTCAGGCAGAACGGTATGGCCAATAATACCCGTTAGAATAAGTAGGGTAATACCGCCAGTTAGCAGTACGCCAGCAGGTTTGTAGCCTTTGACGATTAGGTAGCCAACGCCTACCGTAACAATTAAACCGATAAGAAGTTCAAGCATAATGGTCTCCACATTGCTGAGAACGTTGCGCGTTTAAACATAAACAAAACATTTCAAGATGTAACGGGAATTTACTGGAAACTGATTTGTAGCACGAGTTCAACCTGCACTTTGCATGATCTAAAACAACAAAAATACAACTATCGTTATTAGGGTATTGTTCTTTTGTTTAACTATATATCCAGACAATAAATAGATAATAAATCATTAGTTGATATTATCGTTCGCAAAAGATTTTCTAATAATAGGGAAGAGGAAAGGGAAAGTGGCGCAATTTGCACCACTTTGTTAATCAAAATGTTAATTATGCGTATTGTGAGACGATTCTATTCCAACGGCTTCTTTTTTCAACGAAATCTAACTTAACTTGCTCATAACGAAGCTTTAATATTGAATGTTCATATTTTTGTAGTGCTTGATTTTTCTTGCATTCAAGCAATTGTTTTTTTACATCGTAGTAGTTATGCAGTTCGTTTATGAAACTATCAAACTCCTGCTGAAAGCTATTCATTAATACGACATGGTTGGGTAACGAAGAGATTCGGTTTTGCACATACACCAACGCCATCTGAGCTCTTGCCTTTTCGACTTTTAGTGCTGGAGCTTTACGAAGTTTTTTGGCTAACCCTAACCATGAACATATCTTTATCAACCATTTAGTAGGATCGTATTGCCACCAATAAATACCGTTTCGATAATCATTTTCAAAAATATGGTGGTAGTTGTGATATCCCTCACCAAAGGTGAAAAAGGCGAGTAACCCATTGTCTCTCGCGGTATTTCTGTTGGTATAAGGCTGTGAGCCCCAAATGTGAGCCAATGAGTTAATGAAAAATGTTGTGTGGTGGTTGAGGACCAATCGAACTGCACCAACCATCAATAGCATTCCCATCACATCGTGGTAGATCAGTCCCAATAGTAGTGGTACGCCAATATTCATCAGTAAAGCAAGATGCACATAATATTTGTGCTGCCACATGACAATTTTATCTTTTTGTAGATCACGACAGTTACTGTAATCGTTATATATTGCTTGGTTGTAGTGGCGAAGCATCCAGCCAATGTGAGAGTACCAAAAGCCTTTCTTTGCAGAGTATGGGTCTTTGTTATTTTGGTCGACAAACTTGTGGTGCACTCGATGGTCTGAAGACCAATGTAGGGCGCTATTTTGTAAAGCGAATGCTCCACCTAATGCGCAGATTAAGCGCACAATCCAATGGGCTTCAAATGCTTTGTGTGACCAAAGGCGGTGGTAGCCCATAGTAATTGATAAGTTACAAAACGAGAAGCAAACAACGAGCCAGACCCAATGTTCGACGCCAAAACCGAAATGCCAGCCGTATAAAGGTGTAACGACCGTAGCCAGTAAAAAGCTTAACGAAAAAATTGCTACATTAAGCCATATCAATGGCGGTTTACTATCCATACTAAAACCCTTTGAGCGTACAAGTGTGCGCTAGAATATCAGCGTACAAGTGTAAGTCAAATAACTTTAACGAAATTGTGACCAGTATGTTTTGCTTTTTGTTGTGAATTGAATAGTATTATTGGGTACTAAAAATCCTTACAGGAAGTTATAAGGACTAATAAATGGAAATTAGGATAGCGGAATATAGCGATTTTGAATTAATCGCTGCTCTTCATGTTCGAAGTTGGAAGGCTCATTACCAAGGGTTGCTAAATCAGGAGTACCTAGAAAATGAGGCGTTGTCTGACAGACTTGTCATTTGGCAAACTCGTTTAACAAACCCTCCGTTTAATCAACATATCTTATTACTAGAAGATGAGGGTAATTTGCTTGGTTTTATCTGTGCGTTTGGTAATCATGATTTTGAACGCGGAAGCATTATTGAGTCGTTGCATATTGAGCCGGAATACCGTGGACGCGGTTTAGGTAAAATGCTTATTCGTGAAATGGCTAAGTGGATTGATCACTACTTCCCTGATAATGGCGTTTATCTCGAAGTGTTGGAACAAAACCAGCAAGCGATCGATTTCTATGATCATATTGGTGGTGAACACCAGGTTGAACAATTGTGGAAAGCACCTTGTGGCAATGAAATTCCAGAATTTGTTTACGCCTGGAAGACGCCAAAGCTGATGCTTGAAGCGATAGAGTAACGGGAGTTACTCCTAACTAAAAGCCCAGCTTGCTGGGCTTGTTTGATCTTAGGCGGAGCTATCGTTTGGTTGTGAACTCCGATACCGCTTGATCCATCTCTTGGGCTTGAAGAGCAACCATGTCAACTTCAGTGAGGACGTGTTGTGCAGAATGCATATTGTCTTCAGAAATGGAATTGAGCTCTGTGATAGAATCGCTAACTTGATGCATAACAATCCCTTGTTCCTCAATGGCAGAAGCTATTCGTTCAGAGTTAGCTTGGATGTTGGTCATATCTGAAATGATTAGGCTTAAGCTATCATCAAGCTGACGTGAATCTTCAAGTGTTGAGTGGCTTTGTGTATTACATTGCTCAATATCTTTCACCACTTGACTCATTTGCGATTGGATTGCAGAAACCACGTTTGTGATTTCCTCGGTCGATTCGTGCGTCCGTGTCGCTAATGAGCGAACCTCATCGGCCACCACAGCGAAGCCGCGGCCTTGCTCTCCAGCACGCGCTGCTTCAATCGCGGCATTAAGTGCGAGCAAATTGGTTTGCTCTGCAATACCTTGGATAATATTCACGGTACCACCGATTTTTTCAACAAGGCTGTTCAATGACGAAATTGAACCTTGACTAGATTCAAGCCTGTTAGACAGCTGTTCAATATTTTTGACTGTCGATTCAACCACACCTCGTCCGTTAGCGGCGTTGTTGGAAGCTTGTTGGACACCTTCTACCGCCACACTGGTGCTTTCTGAAATTTCTCTAATTGCAGAAACCATTTCTTGAACAGATGTCGCCATCATAGAAGTATGCTTTGCTTGGGCATTGAAATGCTTTAGTACATCTTCCAGTTCGTTGTGCATCGACTTGGTGCTTTCCGACAGCTGATTGGATTTGTTCTGTGTGCCGGAAATAAGAGACTCAAACTTATCTAAAAGCTTATTAAAATAGTGACTAACCGAAGCTATTTCGTCCTTACCAGTAATGTCCGAACGTATACCAATATTGTTCGTATCAGAAATTTTGTGGATAACATTCAGAATGCGGGTGACTCGCAAGTTAATCGTGCGCGAAATTTGAGTGATCAACAGAATGATAACCAGTACAACAAACAGTGTTATGCCGTTTTCTATAATCGCGATTTCACCTTTGCGAGTGTCAATCTCTTGGTTTAGCTTGGCTGAGAAATTTTTAAATTGTTCTTCGACATTGTGAGATAGGTTACGGGTTTCGCCTAATAAACCCTGGTTGTACTTTAAACCTATTTTTATTTCTTGTTGGATAACCGTATTAGCTGCAGCAAGTAATGGAGCAGATTTGGGTACTTGGTCGTCTTTAATAAAACCATCGAGAACATTGCTATCGAAACGCATAAGGCTAATTCTATTGGCCGTATCTGCTTGATTGAGCTTAGAGTTTAAAATGCTGTAGTATTGAGCGAGTAGTCCAGACTCTTTGTCGAGGCCAAGAGTAATATAGGCAGAAACCAACTCTTCAAACCCTTTACGATATGCAAGGAGATCTTGGCGTAATTCAGCAGATGAACCCAATTTATTGTTGGCAAGGATATTTGAAAGTTCTGCTTCTAAAGATAAGAACTGCTCGCTATTCGATTTGAACGTATCTAGATACTTTGCGTCTGAGCGAAGTAAGAAGTCTTTTTCGTTTCTTCGTAGATTGAGCAGGCGAATCTCTAACTTGTCGACTAGAGAAATAGCATGGGTTAATGTTTCAGTGGTGCTAGTAAAGTAATTCGAACTCACTAAAAGTGTCACGATGCCTAAAACAGCAATAACACCTAATGAATACAATTTTTGTTTAATATTCATACTACTACCTAGTTAATATGGGTTATAGATAATTTTGTTATTATGGAAGTGAGTTTAGGGGCGAATGTGGTACCTAGCAACAAAGTATTATTAGATTAATATATTAGTTTTGTTAAATTTTTATGACAGCAAGGTCGGGTTTTGGAGTTTAAGCAACATGGCGATAGATTTACAAAAGTACAAAGGTTTGATTTTTGATATGGATGGAACGTTAATTGATACCATGCCATCTCATGTCGAAGCCTGGAGAATGACTGCAGAAAAGTTCGATTTCCCTTTTGATGGCGAGTGGCTACAGAGCATGGGTGGAATGCCTAGCGTAAAGATTGCGGTAGAGATAAATAAAGCTTACGGATTAGATTTAGACCCTAAATTAGTTTCCGAATGTAAAATGGACGCCTTCACTAATCTAGATGAAAACGGCGGGTTAATCGCAGATACACTAGAAGTGTTTGAAGCAAATATAGATAAGAAAAAAATAGCAGTAGGGACAGGCAGCCAACGTGTGAGTGCAGTTAAACTGCTTACGCGCGTGGGTATGCTCGATAAACTCGATGCCTTGGTAACCGCCACCGATGTTAATAATCATAAACCTCACCCTGAAACTTTCCTTAGAGCTAGTGAGTTGATTGGTCTGAAACCTGAAGAGTGTGTGGTTTTTGAAGATACGGATCTTGGTAAACAAGCGGCGCATGCTGGTGGAATGGATTGTATTTTGGTGACGGAACAGGGTTTAACATTTCACCCTTGTCATTGATATGGTGTAGATAAGGAGTCGTTTTCACGACTCCTTGAATTTTCGTAACTTATTGAATTTTTATCAGTTCAACGTCGAAGATCAGCGTTGCTGAGGGTGGAATTGGCCCGGTACCATTTTTGCCGTAGCCAAGGTTCGCTGGAATAAATAAACGCATTTTTTGTCCTTCAACCATTAACTGAACACCTTCTTGCCAGCCTTTAATCACTTGGTTTAAGCCAAATGTAATTGGTTCTTTGCGTTGGTAAGAACTATCAAACACAGTACCGTCTAGCAACTTACCTTCGTAATGCACGGTGACTTTACTGTTGGATTTCGGGTGAACATCACCAGTACCTTCACTCAGTACTACGTATTGCAAACCACTTTCTGTTACGTGCACATCTGGTTTAGAGGCGTTTTCAGTCAAAAATGCTTGACCTAAAGCTAATTGCTCTTCGCCAGCTTTATGATTTGTCCAAGTGCGGTACACAAAAAACGCGGCCAACACAAAAATAACAATGGGAAAAACTATTTTATACATAGATAGTGAATCTCGAATTAAGGTTGAGTAAGTAGGTAAGAAATGGTTTTAGCAATACCTTCGATATCTTTATGCCCACTGGTCAGCACTTGATATTTTCCTTTAACTATAAAAGTTGGTACCGCGTTGATTTGACCATCTTGTGATGCTTTATCTGCCATTTTTATCATGCCAACAAGCTCTTTTTTCTGCTCAGTGGTTAATTGATAAGGACTGGTGAGATTTCGGTCGTAGAATACTTTTTCAATCGCTGCTTGACGGTCACTTAATGTAGAACCGTCACCCAACTGAACCGCAGCGAATAGCTCGTCCATCATTGCTGTGTCAGGAACGCCTTCAATTTGCATAACGGCAGTGTAATAGATCATCGCACCGATGCGAGCGCCTTCGTTGAACGTGACATGCAGTTTACCGAAATGTTCGTTGGTCAGTTCTTCCAGCTGCGGGATAACCGTTTCCATTTTTCTACAGTGACCACATGTCAGTGAAAATATTTCAGTGACGGGGGCAAGACGGTGGGTAGAGAGATTTGCAGGGAGAAGTTGGTACTGTTCACCTTCAATGGGAGTTGAGTTCTCACTACATCCAGAAAGGACTAAAATCATAGTGAACACACTGACAAAGCCGGTTAGAAACTTTTTCATTATTATTCGCCTTTTAAAAACATTAGGTGAGATTCTAACGGTTAACAGATGTGACGCAAACCACGGATAAGTAAATTGTTGTTATTTTTTTGATAAAGTTTTACCAGCGTCGCCGATAAATAAAGGTAGTTAGATGAGAGAGTGATGTGAGTAATGAAGTATTTAGTTTTTCCTCTTATATTGTTGTTGTCAGGTTGTGGTTCTTTAGCCACTGATCGAATGTTTTCAGATAATCTGCTGGATGCTGCACCAAAAGGTCAGATGGAAGTGCGCAATCCTGAATGGGTGATGTCTTCTCGTACCGTTAATTCTGGCGTAAAAGGTCCTCTTGGTCAGGTTAGAACCGGCAGTTACGAGGCTCTTCAACAGTTTTTACTCAACAATGGTGTGGATTACGAAGTGTTACCTGGCAACCATGTCATGGTTCGCCTAAAAGATTCAGTCCAATTTGAAACGGGTTCTTCTAAGGTTTCACAACAGTCATACCATTGGCTATCAATGATGAGTGACTTTCTTTCAAGACAACAAGGTATTGATGTCGTGATCGATGGACATACGGATAGCACGGGTAAACCAACCTTTAATGATTCGTTATCTGTGAAACGTGCAGACACAGTGAAAACAACGCTGATTAAGAACAGAGTAGCTAAAGATGCTATCTATACACGTGGCTACGGCGAATACATCCCAGCGTGTACCAACCGCACAACAGAAGGTAGAGCGTGTAACCGCAGAGTAGAACTGTTATTCATCGTTTCAAATAATTAATTGCTCATTTATTCATCTAGTTAATAACTCCTTCATTTACTCTAAATCCCAGCCTCGGCTGGGATTTTTGTTTAATGTCCTCATCGTTTTAATGGAAATTGATAGCACTCTCAGTTATCGAATAAAATGCAATAATAATTTTGAAACATTGTTAACGTTTGTGTACATTCCCTCACAAAATATAACGTATAAGATATCGAGAAGTATGTCAGTTCATCAAGTTGCCTCAGATCTGGAGGTTCCAGTCGGAAAGACAGATCAACTAGTTTCCACCACCGATCTTAAAGGCGTTATTACCTACTGTAACGAAACCTTCTGTCGTATAGCCGGATTTACTGAAAGTGAGTTGTTAGGGCAGAACCACAATATCGTTCGTCACCCTGATATGCCTAAAGCGGCATTCGCCGATATGTGGAGTCATTTAAAAAAAAGTCATCCTTGGCGCGGAATCGTTAAGAACCGTACTAAAACCAACGGTCATTACTGGGTTGATGCCTACGTCACCCCTATCTACGAAAATGGAAAGCTCGCTGGTTATCAGTCAGTCCGTGTTCAACCAAAACGTGAACGCGTTGAAACCGCAAGTAAAGCCTATAAAGCGTTGTGTAAAGCAGAGAAAGGCGGTAAGAGTTTCTCATTAACTTTGCCTTCTTCCGTTCGTTATGCCATTTTAGCGGGCTCATTATCTTCACCATCATTAGCTTATTTGGCGTCTGCAAACAGTGCTGTTCAGTTAATTTCTGGCCTATTGCCTGTTGCTGCGTTAGCGTTGCTATTTAGAAATGAACTGATTGAAACACCTCGCCAAATTAACAAGCTGAAGAATAAATACGACAGTATCAGCCGTCTTATTTATTCAGGTAACAGTGAGTTTTCCTATGCGGATTATCATCTGCGTATGTACTCAGCGCGTATTCGTACCGTGTTGGGGCGCATGGTGGATTCCGCTAAGCCGCTTTATGCAACTTCTGAACAACTTAACCAAACTTGTGTTGAAGTTAACCAAGCGTTGGAACAGCAAAACATTGATATTCAGAGCGTAATGAATGCAACCGATTCGGTAGAATCCTCAGCTGATGCGGTTTCCAGCAGCACCAATGAGGCCTATGCCTTGCTAGATCAAGCGCAGAATCAATGTTTGAAAACGAAGCAAACCATTCAACAGACGCACTCTGACCTGATGGCTCTAGCAGAGCAAGCTGAACGAGCAACAGGCACGACACATCAATTGAACGAGCAAGCTAATGCGGTCAGTCAGTTGATGGAAGAAATCGATGGTATTGCAGCTCAAACGAACTTACTGGCACTGAATGCGGCGATTGAAGCTGCAAGAGCAGGGGAACAGGGCAGAGGTTTTTCGGTTGTTGCTGATGAAGTTCGCGCTCTGTCTGGAAGAACACAAAAGGCGACTCACCAGATTCAAAACAGTTTATCTGCGATGTTAGACACCATTAAGTCTTGGCAGCATGAGATTCAAGAAAGCCAAATACAAACTCAGGCGTGTGGTTTAGTTGCTGAGGAAACGGGTAATCGACTCTATGAAGTTGAACGAATGCTTTCAGACATGCAAACACTAGTGGGTGATATGGCGAAATCTGCAGAAGCGCAGCGCGGCCTGACTCAAGAGGTGAATCACCATATTCACTCTATCGCATCAGCCGCTACTCAAAACGTTGCGGCTACGAGCATTGTCAGTGAGCACAGTCGAGAGATGAAACAACAAGTGGATAATTTCATTACTCTCGCGGCACGTTTCGAAGAGAAGTAAGAAATGATCAGAAATAAAAACGGAGACTTAGAGCCTCCGTTTTTATTTGTGTTAATTAAGATGTTTAGAAGTTTACATCTAAACCCAGCCAATAACGGCGTCCATCTTCAACATAGCCATATTCTTCATAGCTAATATCAGCGTCTAACAAGTTGTAGATTGCACCTTTTAATCTTGTGTTATCGGTGATCTGATAGGTAATACCAGCATCAATAAAGGTGTAAGAAGGTGCTGTGTCTGTATCTCTAAAGCTTGAAGGATCAGACTCTTTGCCTCGGTAAGTCACTTTTGCCCAGCTGTTTAGCTGCTCGGTTGTTTGCCAGTCTAACTGAGTGGAGAATAAGTGCTTAGGCAATTGGGTTAATGGCTCGCCTTCCATATCGCCAGTTAACTGTTTAGAGTAAGTATAAGTATAGCTAGCTGCCCATTTCCAGTTTTCACCGATTGGCGTATCTAGCGAAGCTTCAACACCACGAGTTATAGCTTCATCAACGTTGGTATATAGACGAGGCGGACGACCTCGCAAGCTTGTATCTCCAGTACACACAGATGCTGAACACTCAATGCTGGTGATCTTATCTTTGAAATCATTGTTGAATAGACCAAGTGACGCCTGCAAACCAGAATCAGCATTGTAAATCAGGTTCAGTTCTTGGCTTACCATTGTTTCAGGACTTAGGTCAGAGTTACCGTATAAGTTGCCACTGCGGCTGACTTGAACCCAATCATCACTTGCCTGACGTAACTGAGGCGCTTTAAAACCGGTTGAGACACCACCTTTTAATGTCCACTCAGAAGCAATGTTCCATACACCATACAAACGAGGGCTGAGGTGAGAGCCGTAGTTTTCGTTAACATCAACACGGCCGCCAGCTGTGATAGTAAAGTTGTCCAAAGCTCGCCACTCATCTTCAACAAATATTGCACCTTGACTGTTGCTCAGCTCGGTTACAGTACCGCCAGTATTACTCGTTTCATCGTTAAGCTTCGAGTATTCACCTTGGATACCGACACTGACAGTGTTGATCTCAAAAGGCATTACTAAGGTTGATTTTGCAACCGTATTTTCCAGCGACATTTGGCGAGATTTGTTGTTATTTCGCTCGTACTGAATGTAGCTATCTGACTGACCCAGTGTATTCCAGCGACCTAAATGGCTGAGTGCGAATGACGTACGATCATATTGGTTCAG
This sequence comes from Vibrio sp., assembly GCA_048259585.1. Taxonomy (GTDB): domain Bacteria; phylum Pseudomonadota; class Gammaproteobacteria; order Enterobacterales; family Vibrionaceae; genus Vibrio. The sequence continues at coordinate 101,874 of JBLXHN010000013.1, forward strand.
CTCATCGTCTTCGCCATCCGCAACAGTTAATCCTTCAGTACCACTGCGTTCTTGCTTGGTTGTTTCTACAGTGAATGACACTTCTTGTTGTTCACTGATCTGGTAATTAAGCTTTGAGCCTATCGAACGCAATGTTTTGTTTTGATAGCCATTTTCGATGTTGTCTTCGTCGCGTTGTATATTCTGACCATAAACTTGTAGAGAGAGTGAGTCGGTCAGAGGTCCTGTAACGAAGAAATTGGTGTTTTGTTCATCACCTGAGTCACGGTTCTCTTGCAGGAGTGTACTGAGTTGGACATTACCGCTCCACTCTAAATTGGACTTCTTCGTAATGATGTTGATGACACCGCCCATTGCATCGGAGCCGTAAAGAGTAGACATAGGCCCGCGAATAATTTCTATACGTTCAATCGCTTCTAATGGTGGTAGCCAAGCCGCTTCAATACCTGGACCGTCACTGTTTGGACGAGTCTCACGAGATGATAGGCGTCGTCCGTCAACCAGCATTAAAGTGTATTGCGAGCCTAAGCCGCGAATACTGATGTCTTTGCTGTCTCCGCCACCTGTCACCACGACGCCGGGCACATTGGAAAGTGCATCAGTCACGTCTCGATAATATTTCGAGGACAACTCTTCCTGAGTGATGAGTGTGACACTAGCTGGGGCGTCAGTTTGAACCTGTTCATAGCCTGCGGCTGTCACGACCATGGTCTCTGTTGTATTGATACCAGCATCGGCTGCAAAGGCGAATGGGGCAGTAATAATGGCAGTTCCGCCAACAAAAAGTGCCTGACGTTTAAGTGTAGACATATTTATCCTTATTTTGTGATAATAGTTATCATTAGTAAGTGGTAATTATTCACATTTGTATTGATGGGGGATAGAGAGATTTATGGAACGCTTTGTCTCGAATATGGAACTTTTACGAGGTATATGAATGCATGATCTGACATCAATGAGAGCGTTTGAGGCCTTGCAAGAGCATAAAAGTTTAACGGCTGCCGCTAAGGCACTGAATCAGCCGAAATCAACAGTCAGCAGACGTCTGGCACAATTGGAGGCTGATATTGGGCAAGCACTCACGGTGCGTGAGGGAAATCGCTTAACGCTGACCAAAGCAGGGCAAGTCTTTGCTCGTTACAGTAAGCAGATGTTAGAGATAGCAGATGAAAGTTATGACGCCATCCAAGGTTTAAATAATAAGGTGTCAGGTGAGTTGACCATTGTTTGTCATCCCGCCCTCATGCGTGGTTGGCTTAACAACATATTGAATATGTTTCTTGGTGATAACCCCAAAGTACGTGTTCGACTAAAAAGCGAATTTGCTTCCAACAGTACTAAGCCAGACTTGGTCATTTGGCTGGGTGAGTATCCCGATCTGGAATGGCGTAAACAGACTCTAGGTCAATGGCGATATGGTGTTTATGCCTCTCCAGATTACTTAAGAAAAGTTGAAGAAATCCAACATCCTCAAGATCTTAATGGGCATCCTTGGATCGACTTCGGCTCTGTGCGCAAAACGGGCGTAACGATTTCTACATCTGATCAAAGAACCTATTATTTGGAGCCGATGAAGAGTCGATTCGAAAGCGACAATTTGGTGTTGCAGATTGACTCTATTGCGAATGGTCACGGAATAGGGCTATTACCTGACCCTATCGCTGCTGGCTATTCAAAACATCACCCAAATCGGATTGTCGAATGTTTATCTGAATGGAAAACGGGAACAACGGATATTAACTATTATGTTCAAAAAGGGTTGGTTCCAAGACGCTTACTGGCGCTGCTGGATTTGATTGAAACTAATGTGCCCTCTGAGTGGATAACTCAATAGCAGCGTTGCATAGAAGATAAAAAAATCCCCGCACAATGGCGGGGATTTCTATTCTTTATCGTATTTGATTAAGCCAGTAGTTCGTTAGCTTTCTCAACCACGTTTTCAACAGTGAAACTGAATACCTTCAACTGTCGGTATTTTGCAGTCAAGTCATCAAGTTTGCCTTTAATAGAGTGAGCTAAACTCTTCAATTCTCGGCTTACCACGTAACAATAAGAAGTTAAGAAATCTCGATGTTGAGGTAGTAATTACCTTAGATTCATCAACGGAATACTTCTCAAGTAGTGCGGAGGCTAAATTCAAACGTGCTATTTCATGGCAAAAATGTGCGTCAGAGCCTGTTGTAAAATAAACACCAATTTCTGCACCTAATTTGACGATTTCACTACAACGCACATCACTTCCTTTACGGCTTTTTCCGGTTAAAGAAGTATTGTTTACTTCAATGGCTACGTTATGTTGTTTGGCGCATTCTAGTACAGGAACAAGTTCAAAAGGGTAGTTGGGGTTGCCAAGATGACCAAGGGCATCGACTTTACCACTCTTGATGACGTTGATCAGAGTTTGAGTATGTTGCTGAACTGAAGCGGGTTTATAGACAGGCTCGTGTAAGCTCGCGATAACCCAATCTAAATGTTGGTAAGAAGACGGTGGTAAATCGAGTTCACCATCGATATTCAGTGTATTAGCTTCAACACCACGTAAAATTCCGACTTGGTGAAGAAAGCGGGGTAAAATTCTTTGATTGTTAAAATGCCAGTAGTGGGGGGCTCCTGGCATTTCAGGAGCATGATCCGTGGTACAAAGAAGTTTTAACCCCTTGTTTTTTGACTCAAAGGCATTTTCGATAATCGTGCTGTAGGCATGGCCACTAGCGATAGTGTGTGTGTGGCTATCAACAACGATGTTCATAGAGCCTCCTCATGGAGTTATTTGATTTCAAACGAACCATCTTGGTTCATGTACAAAGTCAGGTCGGCAGGCACTGAACAAGAGAGCACTTTATTGACATTAATAGAGTCTGAGCTCTTATAGAAGGCTTGTGCGTCTGCTAATCGACTACCGCCACGAACTTTCCGGTCGACAAGTCTTTGCTGCAGAAATGCAGGATCGGTATCGACAAAAATTGTAAAATCGGCAAGCTCATGCAAACCGTTCCAAACAGGTTCATTTAGAAGCAGCCAGTTTCCTTCTACAATAACAACGTTGTTTTTGACGTGAATAGCTTCGTCAACGGGATCGTGTAGATTGCGGTCATAGTATGGCCAAAAAGGGTCCTTTATTTTGAGTTGCTTCAATTTGCCGATCAGTTCCGTTAAGTTGAAGGTTTCGTATGAGCCTTTGATTTCCCTTAGTGAGACTAACTCTCCATTGCGTTCGATAGCGTTACTATCAAGAATATCATTTGGGTAGTGGAACCCATCAAATGGCAGGACTTGAATAGGTTCCAGTTGCGAGCTTTGATAAGATAGATACTCCCACAATGCAGCAAGTGTTGATTTACCACTACCGGGAGGAGCGCACAAGAACACTACGATACGTTCTTGTTTTTGTTGAAATAAGCGTGTGAATTTCTCTACTAATGGTCTGTGAACCAATGAGACATCACTGTCAGGAAATACAGCATGAGTGTCAAAACCACTCACATTCAATGTAACTTTCATGGCTAATGCCTTACTCTAAAATCTCTTTCTCAATTCGTTCAATCAGCATTTCACAAGACAATTTGAGTACGGTTTTAATCAAAGACTCATAGCGCATTTGTGAAAAAGACTCGAATGAAGAAAACTTAAGCTGATTGATAGAATCCAGATAGAAACTGTCTTCACCTTTCGATAAGGTCGACTGATTGGTAATAAAGTCGTATACCATATCGTCATCAAAACGCAGCTTGGTTGGTTGCTTGAGTACGTAGTCGAGCATCTGATCGTATAGATCAATGTCTGCATAAGTTTCGACAGAGAGCTTTCCCATCGCAAAAACGAGTTTAGACACAACATTGGTTGTTACCAGCGGACCATCTTTTTCGATGAGCGGTGCAACGGCATTTTGCATGACAAACTCGTCTTGAACGAAAACTTTAGGCAGTAACTCTTTCAGCTTTAAGTTGATAATTTCGTTTGATAGCCGAAGAAAGCAGGTGGCACTTTCACACTGCTCTATCGTATCAAGCAACTCTTCTTCTCGTGACAAATGTTGATTAACCTTTTTAGAATGTGGCAGCTCAAGGCTACCACACACTTGGTTGTGTCTAAACTGTAAGACTGACATCGTAATACTCAAGTAACGCTTTTTCCGCGTGTTCGTTCCAAACGTAGTTATTGGCAGCCAATATCGCGTCAAGATTAACGAAGAATGGGTCAACGTCAGAAAGTGAACAGAAGTCAGTAATCGCCGTTAGTGGCATATTAATGTGTGGATAAATCAACTTTTTGCCGCCCGGAATATCCAATTGGTTGAGAATGGTATGTGGTGCTGACTCCAACCCACCAACATGAGTAATCATGAATGAAGGGTTAATCTTATTCTGTTCAGAAAGCTCAATGGATTCGAGCATATCGCCTGTTGAACCACCTGAAGTTCCTACAATATGGGTTGACTCATAGTGGACGTTGTAAAAATTAAATGGCACTTTGAATTGTTTGTCTGTTGGACCAGCAAAAAAGTTTAAGCATCCGTCATTCCCAAGTAGTTCATCCGCTTGTTCTAGTACTTGTGGTACTGCAGCATAAACCATCACATCATCATAACCATTACCCTGATTAAGTTGTTTAAGGAACTCAACGGGTTTCTCTAGTTTGGCAGTGTTGATGTAATGAAGCTCTATCCCATTTTGTTTGGCCGCATCGATAGGAATCAGGCTTTTTGCTCTTGCTAATCGTTGTTCATCAATGTCTGTTACCACAATAAGACTAGGCTTTACTGGACCATTAATTGCGTAATCAATGGCTCCAATTCCCATTGGTCCCGCACAGGCAAGTAGCGCAAGCGAGCCACCGGGTTTGATACCCATCTGGTGCTTATAAACATAAGGTGTAGTGTGGTAGCTAGCGTGGAATGCGCCAATGATACAGGACATCGGCTCTGCTAATGATGCATTCGCAAAGTAACTACCCTTATAGGTAAGCACACAGCCTAGGTCGATAGCAATCTTGGGGATGATAGAGTAGGTAGCATTACCCCCAAAGGTTTCGTAACTGTACCCAGCAGAGTAACCCGTTGGTAGCCCCATTGCTGGTTGCAATACGAATGGTTGTCCTGGTTGATACTTATCTCGTAGATTAGCGCCTACTCTGATAATCACTCCCGCATATTCATGGCCTGTCATAACAGGGGTTTCATTAATGTTCTCGGGAACTCGCTTGTGGTTGCTGCCAAGCAGTGCGGCTTTATATGTAGATAGACAGATGCTATTGGAAATATTTTTAACCAATAACTCATCGTTGGTTATTTCTGGAAGATCAAACGTTCTTAAGCGAACATTTTTCTCGCCACAAATAACAGCTGCAGTCGTTTGAACCATGATATTCTCCAGGATATAGGGGCCTTATCGGCCCCGATAATGATTTAAATTAAGCTTGCTGACTAATGGTGTCGATGAGTTCATCGAGTGCCGGGTCATGAAGGAAGTTTTTAATAGTGACAACAGGTAGTCCTGTGGCACTTACCGCTCTGTTTTCAAGGCTCTCATGCGTGACCACTACATCTGCGTGAGGTGGTACTTTCTCTATCGAGAAGTTTTTAACTTCCACGTTATATCCAGCATCACTGAGTTTCTTCCTAAAGGTCGAAGCACCCATCGCGCTAGATCCCATACCTGCATCACAGGCAAATGCGACGAACTTGATTTTTTTAGGTTCAGCAGTTGATTTGGTGATGACACCTTCTGCTTTCATTTCTTTCATATCAGTGACTGATTGCTCAAACTCTTTTTCGGATGCTTCCTTTTTACTCACTTTTAAGATGGCACTTGCGACAAAGAATGAGACGATTGTTGCTGTTGTAACCCCTGCAATCGTAGCGATAAAACTACCTTTCGGCGTTAAGGCTAAGTAAGAGAAGATAGAACCCGGACTCGGACCTGCGACTAAACCACCGCCTAAAAGGTTGAAGGTTGCTATACCTGTAGCCGCTCCTGCAATCATCGCCAAAATCATTATTGGTTTCATCAGTACGTACGGGAAGTACAGCTCGTGAATACCACCAAAGAAATGAATGATAATTGCACTAGGTGCCGAGCGCTTACTTAGACCTTGGCCGAATTTGGCATAAGCCAAAAGCATGCCTAAGCCTGGACCTGGGTTTGATGCAACCATAAAGAAGATTGACTTACCTGTTTCAGCCGCAGCTTGTAGACCTAGTGGGTAGTAAATACCTTGGTCAATAGCGTTGTTTAAAAACAGCACTTTCGCAGGTTCATTGATAATGGCTAAGAGAGGGAGAAAGCCTGTCGCGACAAGCGCTTCAATTCCAGACTTAACAAAAAGGTTTGCTGCCGTTACCGCTGGACCAACGATGGCGTAAGCGAACAAACACATGATCATGCCAAAGATACCAAGCGAGAAGTTATTGACCACCATCTCGAACCCTGAAGGGATCTTATGTTCAAGTTTTTTGTCGATTTGAACAATCACCCAGCCACTCAGAGGGCCCATGATCATCGCACCAACAAACATAGGTATTTCTGCACCTGCGATAACACCCATAGTACCAATCGCACCTGCTACAGCACCTCGTTTATCACCAACGATTTGGCCACCGGTGTAACCAATCAATAGTGGGAGTAGGTAGGTAATCATTGGGCCTACCAGTTCGCCAAAGTAGGCATTGGGTGTCCAGCCTGTTGGGATAAATAATGCAGTAATAAAGCCCCACGCAATAAAGGCGCCGATATTTGGCAAAACCATGGCGGTCAGATGCCCCCCGAAGGCTTGCACTTTAGCTCTCACATTTGTTGTCACGTTATGTTCCTTCTGTTTAATAAGTTTTTATAATATTTAGTACATCTTGTTTAGAAGATGCGGCTGAAAGTTTCACAATATTGGACTCGTCGACGAGCATTTCGCTAAGCGCTTGAATCACCGCAATATGTGTGTCTGAATCCTTGGCGGCGAGTGTTAATAGAACATTTGCCGGCCCCATTTCAGAGCCGAAATCAACGGGGTGAGTAAATACATGTATACCTAAACCAGTTTTCAGTACGCCGGCTTCTGGGCGAGCATGAGGCATCGCGATTCCTGGACAAAGCACATAATATGGACCATTATCCATAGTCGATTGAATGATCGCTTTTGAGTAATCAGCAGTTACATAACCTTTATTTTCAAGATATTGAGTGGTGACTTTTACGGCCTCCTCCCATTGACAATCTTGATGGTCGATAACGTCGATCAGGTCATGGTCAATTAGGTCATACAGCATGTTTGCTTCCCGTGTGATGCGTTGTTGATAGACTCATTATCAACAGGGAAGTACAGTTTGGAAATAGTAAGCGATTTGTGAACTATGTAGCATTAATATCAGTGTCAAATAGATTTTTACCACTTTCTGTCACAAGTTTTTAACGAAATGTTTTTACAAAATTTGTTTTTATTACAAGTCAATAGCCTATTTGTGAGGTGTGTTTTGTTTTAATATTTTTAATTTATTTGCTTTGATGTGAAGTTTGGCCTGTTTTGGGTATTGACCTGTATGGAAGTGTGATTTTTGTTCGGTCTTATTTTTTTATTGTTAGGTGAACAGGTTAGGTTTAACTGTGATGTATATCATATTGTATCTTTGTTAAGATAAATTAGTAACTCAATTTCTTTGTGTATTACAGGCATAAAAAATCCCCGCATCGTAGCAGGGATTTTTACTATTTAGTGAACCTGATTAAGCCAGTAATTCGTTAGCTTTCTCAAGTACGTTTTCAACCGTAAAGCCGAACATCTTGAATAGCTCACCCGCTGGTGCAGATTCACC
>JBLXHN010000014.1:0-88837 GCA_048259585.1 Vibrio sp.
GATAGGTTTAAATTGTTAAAGAGCGTTGCTTTGCAGAAGCTTTCTTCTCAAAGCGGAGGTGCATTCTAGCGAGATAATCGTCAGTGTCAAACACTTTTTCAATTTTTCTTTTTTAGAAGTCTTATCCTCTCTAACACCTGCTGAAGCCTTGCGACGTCTGCCGTGTCAGTGAGGCGGCATTATAGAGAGTTAGGTTAACTTGGCAAGCGGAAATTATGAATAAAATAGAAAAAAACGTTCGTTTGGACAAATATCCAGCGAACGCTTTTTTATGCACTTTTTATATCCAAGTAACGAACAATTTACCCACAGAGCATTGTGGATAACTGCATTTTTTACTCGTCATTATCAAAGAAATAAGAAATTCTAGAACGAGGATTTAGATACTCACGAACTTTATCCGGCAATTTATTAGGAAGTATTGCATTTACTATTTTTATATCTTTATCTGCTAAATCAATAATCGGTGCTTGTGTTCTTGGTACCGAAGGATCATAGATAAGGACATTAGGATAAAGTAGGCTATTGGCATTGACCGATATAACAAGGCCAACCATATCATTTGATAACTGAACCACAGTTCCTGGCGGGAAAACTCCCATAAACTTAACCAAAATGTTCAAATTGTCATTGTTATATAGATGCTTACAGTTCTTGTATAGATAAGACAACGCGACATACGGTATTTTCTGCTCACTAGGAACATTGGGGTGGCACAAATTATCAAAAGCATTCGCTACTGCTACTACTTGTGCCAACTCATCGATGTCATCACCTTTTAAACCTAACGGATATCCAGAACCGTCCAACATCTCGTGATGTTGGTCTATCACTCGGCGCGCCGTATCAGGAAACTCTTTGATGTTTTGCGATATCTCCAAGCCATACTTGGTATGCATCTTAAGATAGTTTTTCTCTGGTTCAGTTAAAGGAGTTTGTTTCCTAACTATCGCAGTCGGGATTCTAATTTTACCGATATCGTGAAAAAGAGAAGCAAAAGACAACGCTTTGATAGTTTCAGGTGGGTATCCTTTTGCCTTACCAATCATCATGGCAATAACAGACACGTTTAATGAATGAAAATAGATATCTTCGAATTCGCTCTTACCATTCATTAAATGCAAAGTAACACTATCATCGCTTAACAGTTTCTCTACGATATCATCCACCAACTGAGCAGCCTCGTCGACAGCATCCATCGGGCGATTTCTAATCTTATTCATAACCGCACGCATACGCGCCAACGACCGCTCAAATTCTTTCTCACAACTAATTACTCTACGGCGATATGCGCTGAGTTTTTCTATTCTATTTTGTTTTTCTTGCCACAATTTATCCGCTTCACCAGTGATGTCACCACCTTGTTCCTGTTCAGTTTGCGTAGCGATGGCCTCATTTGTTAAAGGAGGAAGTGGCTCTGAATCACTTTGAGCAGGGTTGAGAAAAACATGTTGAATTCCAAGATGCTTGATAAGGCGTATCTGTTCGTGATCTTTAATTTTGAAGCTATTGAATAAGAAAGGGTGCTCGTTCCATTTGACTGGCAAGCGTATGTGTAACCCTGGCTGCAACCTATCTACCGTGATTTTTATACTCGCCACAACTTTTTTAATACCTCTAATAACTTAGCTTTCTGAAACGGAAATTTACCAGTAAAGGCTCTTCTTTCAGGGATAACTTTATATCACTATTTAATTGCGATAATTATAGACACTAACCGTTATGATAGAAAACAGTTACAGATCAACACTGTCAGTCTTTGCGACGACTTTTACCCTAAATTGTGAAGTTTTTTGATTAGATTGAAAATAAAAGCTTCTACATTTAATTGTTGCAACGTGTTTTCTACTTTCTTACTTGTGTCATTAGGAAGTGCGTTTTAAGTTTTCTGAGGATAAATATCGAATAACACAACTCTGAGTGACAATACCTTTAAAAACGGAACCTTCAGTCAGTACCCATGGAAAGCTGTTACCTTCATTTTCAATCAATGAACTTACACTACTAATATCTATTTTTGCATCCAGTTTAGTAAATGTTACCTTCATAATTTGATTAACTGGCCGATGCCACATTGAGTGCTCATGAGTGGTTTCAAGATCCGTCCCCATGTGGGGGGTGAGATGCAGGTTCAAGCACGCCCGATCTATAATACCAATGCATTCTCGGCGATTAATGACAGGCAGCACCTCAATATCTGAAGATATAAAATATTGCTGTGCCACAGCTACAGTATCGCTAGTGTCTAAATGTGTAGCTTCCGCGTGACATAAGCTTTGTAGTGTGTTGACATTTCGTTCGACAATATCATCTGCCACAAGAGATGCCTTTAACTCATCTACCTTATCCTTCAGTTGAGCAATCAAATTGATATCTTGTGGTTCAGAAAACAATGTTCCACTCATATAATCAACACCTAACCAAGCCAGTAATTTTGCGTCATGAAGATTAGTGACTCCATCTAAGTCTATCAACACATTACGCGTATGGCATTCATCGGTAAGAGCCTTAATGACTTTGTTACTCATTGGAGACTTAGATAAGAACTCTAGGTAATCAGGGGTGAGTTTAAATATGTGGTAATGCTTGCTTAAAACCTCACTAGAAATTACATGTTTTATATCAATATTATCAATGACAAACTTAAGCCCTAAATGTTGCCACATTTTTAAATCTTGGGCGGATAAAGAACTAACAATCTCAGGCTGGACGAGTAATCTAATATGGTGTGGTGAAAGCTTGTGTAAATGCAATTGACGAACTAAACCAGACAAAACGTCAGCGAACTGTTTAGGCTCATACTGACATGAGCAACTTAAAGTCACAAATATCGGGTTTGAGTGATAGGACTGTAATATAGTTAACTCTTTCAGAACCTGTTGTTGAATAATGGTATCTAGCGCAGATGACAGATTCAGATCCTGAACCACACTCTCAAGTTCCATTCGAGTAGAAGACAAAGCCGCAGGTAAAGAAAGCTCGAATAGGGCTTCATATCCACTAATTTGCCACGATTGAGTATCCACAATCGCTTGGTATTTCACTTCCACCCGCTTATTTTCAATCAGCTCTGAAACTAAATCTTCTAACAGCTTTCTCTTCTTTATTTGTCGATGTAGTTCACTATCAAAAAATCGAATATGGTGCCCTCGCTCTTCTGAATGCTGTTCAAGTATCGCCTGAACAGAGTGAGTGACCGCCATTTTTGCATTACTGGCATCGACGCCAAGAACTGAAATCCCCACTCTTCCTTTAGACACAGAATGGTAAATATCTGAATTGATTAACCTCAACTCTTGGAAAAAATGCTTTATCTGTCGGTGAAGATATCGATATGGTTTTTCATTTACGGGAGACGAACATTTAATACAAGCTAGGTATAGATTGTCTTTAATCTTGCCAAACAACTGACTCTCTTTGAGACGAGACATAACATCATTTAGAGTAGTTTGAAAATCAGCTCTTCGGTTTTCAATATTCAGAGTCATCACAACATAAATCGTATTGGCTATTTGACTTTGATACATAGCATCTAGCTGATCACTGAAGCTCTGCTTTGTCATCACACTCGTTTCTAACGCTTGATTCACGCTGGGTGATAGGGAGAACATGGTTATCGAAACATTGGGTTGTTCCAAACAAGCTAATGAAATAGAGCTTGCTCTACATTGCCTCAACTCTCCAGAAGAATGCTTAATTGAAAAATGTCGATTCTCTGAAGCCGTGTGGACTTCCAACACGCTTGGATCTTCGTCAAACAACAAAATACTATTTAGACCTAGAAGCTCAACCAAACTAAAACCAGACAAGCGTTCAAATCTTTTGTTACACGCCAAAATCTTATTGTCACTATTAGTAATCAATAACCCGCAGTTATCTTGGCGCAACATAAAGTCAAACCAACTCATCGTGTGTTGTTCTTGCTTCACTTCAAAAATAAACTGCATCTCGCCTTGAATAACATATTGAGAGAGTTTCTCAGCAGAAAATGATAAGTAGAAGCCTCGCTCACTCTCGGCCCATAAAGCGACAATACAAGCTCTTTTAGTGTCATTTTGGCAAACAGATTCAAAAAGTTGCTCGACATCCTGGCGATAAGAGGAACCAATGAGTTCTAACCAACCATCAAAGCTATTGGGAAATAAAGACTTTAAGGGCGTCTCACCATCGACATTAAACTCTTGAGTAGCAATATTTAAAGTCCAATGAAACGGTGCGAATAACTTTCTTTGTTCAATGAATGAATCAAGACTTTCTTGCATAGATTCACCTTTAGTTACAACAACCAGAGCCAAAGTAGCCACTCATCAATTTGAGTGGCTAAATTAAATATAGCCGAACTGAGTTCTATATAAGATGAACAAATTCAATTTCGTGACATTTAACGACAAGATTAAACATCAATGCTGGCTAGGAGATTATGCGTCAACAGTTTCTCCCTCACCTTCATGGCGGTAAGAATAGGTATCTTCAAAACGAGATAAAATCCAATCGCCAGCAGTAACAACTGAATATCCCGCCTGCTCTCCTTTTTCTTTCACACAAGAATCAAGCGTTGCAATGGGGGTATCGAAGTCAGGTTCAACAAAAAATGGCATAGAGAAACGAGATTTACCCGATACCGGACTAGTAACACGATGTTTAGTTGAACGGTAAATATCGTTAGTCCAACGTTGCATCAAATCTCCAATATTGACTACGAAAGCACTTTTTACAGGTGGTGCGTCCATCCACTGTTGCTGCTTATTCAACACTTGCAGACCACCACTTTGGTCTTGATACAATAAAGTAATACAGCCATAGTCAGTATGAGCACCCGCTCCATTGGTTTCTTCTGTTTGACTTGGGTAATGCAACATTCGCAAAACGGAAATCGGTAATGTGAAGCTTTTGGAGAAAAAGTCTTCTTGTTCGCCCAATGCCAACGCCATCGCTTTTAGAATTTTTAGCCCAACATCCAGAGTAAGCGAATAGTGCTGAGAAACGGCTTGAGCAAACCCTTCGATATTGGGATATTGATTGGGTCCGTACAATTTAGGGCAACGTGATACTTGCGAATGGTAAGGGGAAAGATCTAACGCCATATCAAACGACTCTTTGCAATCTAGCTCGCCAAGTGGATCGAGCTTTTCTGCGCTCAACCTCCCCCATCCTCGGTGGTTGCTACTTTCTTCTATAGAAATTTTTTGCTTCTCTGACTCTGGCAGTGTAAACAACTTTTCAGCCATTGATTCTATATAGTCAAATTGCTGCTGAGGGATCCCATGACCAACCACATAAAAAAAACCTAACTCTCTGCAAGCACTATCTATTTGTCGGATCACTGTCTGCCACTCTTCTCTATTCTCAGAGTGCAACGGCGAAATATCAATGATGGGTAGTGACATACCTTCTCCTTGTAAGCTCAAACTTTTCTTAACTGAGCGATTCTTGTTTGACTTGTCATCAAGCAAAAAGCTGACCAAGTAGGCAGAAAAGAAGACATCCCATAATGACTAGGCTTAACTAGACTATAAGAAAACTAACCTCAGGGGAGCGCACTGCAATAGGGTGTAATGAAAAGGAAAAGCACCAAAACAATGCAAAAAAGGGTGGGAATTACATTAACCAAAGAAATATGCAACAAAGTAAGCCATTACCCTCACCAATATGTTGCAAACTTTCAAAAACAACAAAAAGTGACACAAATCACACTTCATTGAGTGGGAAAATAAGATTGGAATGTGACGAAGATCGTCCTGAATATTTATTTCCAGATTCAAAATAAATCAAAAGTGATATTGATCACATTATATTTTTATATTGAATTTCAAATAACATCGAATTGATCACATTGATTTTTATTGACAGATATGAAATTTATATTTTGTTACTAATTTACATATCAATAAAGAGATCGTTATCACTTAAAAATCGCTTGGGCCTCAAGAAAAGAAGAACCAGATCACGAAAAACCCGTTGTCAGTTCCAATTAAAAAATGTGTGGTAAATTGATTGGGTACTAAGCAATCAACCAAACGGTTTTGGCGAACCGTTACTACAACCATATTCATCAGAACATCGAACGGGGAACTGTTATGATATCACCAGATGCAAAGATCAAGATACAAAATTTTGGTCGTTTTCTTTCCAACATGGTAATGCCTAATATTGGCGCGTTTATCGCGTGGGGCTTTATCACTGCTTTATTTATTCCAACCGGATGGGTACCAAACGAAACGTTGGCTTCCATGGTTGGCCCTATGATTACCTATTTATTACCTCTACTTATCGGTTACACCGGTGGTAAATTAGTTGGTGGTGACCGCGGTGCCGTTGTCGGTGCTATCACGACAATGGGTGTTATCGTAGGTACAGATATTCCAATGTTCATGGGTGCCATGATGGTCGGCCCTATGGGTGGTTGGGCAATTAAGAAATTCGACAACTACATAGACGGAAAAGTAAAAAGTGGCTTCGAGATGTTGGTTAACAACTTCTCTGCAGGCATCATCGGTATGATCCTTGCGATCGTCGCTTTCTTCTTAATTGGTCCATTCGTTAAAGTACTTTCAAGCGTATTGGCTGCTGGCGTTAACTTCCTTGTTGAAGCACACCTTCTTCCTTTAACTTCTATTTTTGTCGAACCAGCTAAGATCCTATTCCTGAACAACGCAATCAACCACGGTATTTTCTCTCCGCTAGGTATCCAACAAGCGTCAGAACAGGGTCAATCAATCTTCTTCCTAATCGAAGCCAACCCAGGTCCTGGTTTGGGTATCCTTCTAGCCTACATGGTATTTGGTAAGGGTACTGCTCGCCAAACTGCCGGTGGCGCATCGATTATCCACTTCTTTGGTGGTATTCACGAGATTTACTTCCCGTACATTCTAATGAACCCACGCTTGATCCTTGCTGCTATTGCAGGTGGCATGACTGGTGTATTTGTACTGACTATGTTCAATGCAGGTATCGTATCTCCAGCATCACCAGGCTCTATCTTTGCGGTTCTATTGATGACACAAAAAGCTTCTATCGTTGGTGTACTAGCATCAATTGCATCAGCTGCCGGTGTGTCTTTTGCAGTAGCATCTCTATTGATGAAAACGCAAGCATCTACAGAAGAGGATGGCGATGGCGCTGCACTAGAGAAAGCAACTTCTCAAATGAAAGATATGAAGTCCGCCTCTAAAACGCGTGCAACAGTAAACAGCGAAAGCAAAGGTAATGTTGACCTAACTACGGTACAAAGCATCATCGTCGCTTGTGACGCAGGTATGGGTTCAAGTGCTATGGGTGCAAGCATGCTACGTAAAAAAGTAAACGAAGCTGCTTTAAACATCCAAGTAACAAACCTTGCTATCAACAATTTACCTGAAGGCGTAGATATTGTGATTACTCATAAAGATTTAACAGACCGAGCTCGCAAACACGCACCTAACGCTCACCACATTTCACTGACTAACTTCCTAGATAGTGAAATGTATAACCAACTCGTGACTAAGCTACTTGCAGCGCAAAAACAAGTTGCAGCAAATGATGACAAAATAGTAAAAGTTTCTGTATTAGCCGCAAACGATGACAGCTTTGGAGCACAACAACCTTCAGTTTTTAAAATTCAACGTGAAAATATTCACCTTGGTTTGCAAGCTAGCAACAAAGAAGAAGCTATTCGTTTTGCTGGAAACAAGCTGGTTGAACTTGGTTATGTTGAACCAGAATACGTAGACGCTATGTTCCAACGTGAAGCAATGGTATCAACTTACTTAGGTGAATCTATCGCTGTTCCGCATGGCACTGTTGAAGCAAAACACAATGTTAAGAAAACAGGTATCGTTATCTGTCAGTACCCTTCTGGTGTTCAATTCACTGAAGATAAAGATGACATCGCTAAACTCGTCATCGGTATCGCTGCCAAAAACGACGAACATATTCAAGTTATTACCACTATTACTAACGCGCTCGATGAGCCAGAAACTGTTGAGAAGCTAACTAGCACCAACGATGTACAAGAGATTCTAAACATCATTGGTGGTCAACAAGCCGCTTAACTGCTCTCTACAAATTGCTCCTGAGCAACCCAGAGGTCAACTGCTCCCCCTATACAGTTGGCCTCAACCTAAATTCGTTAGTCTTTTTTAATATTGGTAGGTAATAATTATGAAAAATGCAGTTCATTTTGGCGCAGGCAACATTGGCCGCGGTTTTATCGGTAAGTTGTTGGCAGATGCCGACCTAGAAGTCACCTTTGCAGATGTCAACGAGCCTCTTGTAGACCAACTCAGTCATCGACAAGAGTACAAAGTAAAAGTTGTTGGCAGTGAGTGTACCATTGACACGGTTACTCATGTCACAGCAGTCAATTCTGCTAGCGAAGATGTGATCGACCGAATCGTCAAAACAGATTTAGTCACCACAGCAGTTGGTCCAAATGTACTGGACATCATTGCTAAAACCATCGCTAAAGGTATAGAAAAACGTTTTGCAGCAGGCAACGAAGCACCACTGAATATCATCGCCTGTGAAAACATGGTACGCGGAACAACTCACTTAAAGAGTGAAGTTTATAAGTATCTAGATGACTCACTACAGCAAAAAGCCGAACAACTCATCGGTTTTGTTGACTCTGCAGTAGACAGAATCGTCCCACCCGCTGAAGCTGCGAATGATGATCCACTAGAAGTCACAGTAGAAAGTTTTAGTGAATGGATTGTTGATGAACAGCAGTTCAAAGGTGAAATACCTGAAATTGAAGGAATGGAAAAAACCAATAATCTCATGGCTTTTGTCGAACGTAAGTTGTTCACGCTCAATACAGGCCATTGCATTACTGCTTATCTTGGTTGCTTGAAAGGACACAGAACAATTCGTGAAGCCATTGAAGATCCAGAGATTCGCGACGAAGTAAAACAAGCTATGCAGGAAAGTGGCGAAGTACTCATCCGCCGCTACGGTTTCGACCCAGAAATGCATAGTGCTTACATTGAAAAAATACTTGGACGTTTCGCCAATCCGTTTTTAGTGGATGAAGTGGACCGTGTAGGGCGCCAACCAATACGCAAATTAGGCGCAAATGATAGATTAGTGAAGCCATTACTAGGTACAATTGAGTATGGCACTGAAAACTCAGTACTTTTAAAAGGCATCGCTGCAGCGCTGAAGTACACCAATGACACAGATCCTCAAGCGACTGAACTACAAACTTCGCTAAAAGAGATCGGAGTGAAGAAGACATTGGCAAAATACACAGGGCTCGCAGAAGAGAGTTCCGAAGTAGCCCAAGTAGAAGCTATCTATAATCAGCTTTGATCATTCTAGGGGAGCCATGCTCCCCTTAATAAAATTATTAAGTAACACTCAGTATATGGCAGATAACATCAACGAAACCGAAATTATTGAACGACTGAATAGCTCACCATCTGTACGAGGCTTTTTTATCACCACTGTCGATGTATTCAACGAAGCGATAGATGGACTAATACAAAGAATATTTCGTAAAGACAACTTCGCTGTTCAATCTGTCGTTGGCCCATTGCTTCACAACTCAGGGCCACTTGGTGATATGTCTGTGCGCTTGAAGCTACTATTTGGTTTAGGCGTCTTACGTGACGATATCTATCACGATATCGAAGACATCATTAAACTAAAAAATAAGCTTAATGATGATGCCGAAGACTACGAGTTTACCGACCCAAACATCCTCAACCGGATCAAGAAACTACATCTAGTGAAAAATATGGGAATGGTACAATTAGAAGTCAACGATCCTGATGACGACATTGACCTAGAATTTTATCAACTACAACTGCAACGCCAGCAACAAATTATTAAATCTGGCCTTTCTCTAGCCATCGTAGAAATATGCAATGAACTGGGCAAGGATAGCCCGTTCTAATTGCATATCCATCAATGTTCTACCTTCAAAACCCGACACTTGGTTGCTATAGCCTTTGAATTAAAGTTCTCGAATACCAAATTCACAAAGCAGTGAAAATTCTGTTAATAATCAAATACTACCAGATCAGAAAAACAGAACGGCCCTCAAGTAATCACTATGAGCACAGAATGATTTTAAAAACTCATATACCAACTTTATTCCTCTTTCTCAGCTGTAAACTTCCCCCAAGGAGCAATTTGAGTCACTGAAGAGATTTCATCACTAAACCATTCAGTATTGAACTCAAAATCAGAAACAAAGCCAAAAGTTCGGTAAGTTTTCTCACTCACTTTGAACATCGGATATCTGAATTGATCCTTTCCTTGAATAAACAGCTGTCCATCCTGAGCGGTTATATCACTGTAAAACCCATCAGAGAAACGGTAGCGGCCAAGATAACGCTGAAGCTCCCCTTTGTTTGGCCGCTCTACTTGCTGACTATTGAACTGATAATTTGGCCACTGATACGCCAACGATAAGGCTTTCATAACCTCCAATGCCAAACCATCTCCTCCCTGACCATTAGTGGTAATCACAGCTCCACAGCCTAGCTCAGGATAAAAGATAAAATGACTTTCAAACCCTTTATTAATACCTCCGTGAAAAAGATAAATGCCGTTTGGGTCCGAGTGACGGAAAAAACCTAGTCCTAAAAAAGGTTTAATCGGCTCACTAATCACTTTCAGAACTGATGGGCTAAAATAAGCGCCCTCTTTTTCTACATAAGATTCATACACTGCAAGAAGTAATTTCGCATAATCACTAGTGCTTGCCCATAACCCTGCTGCCGACTTTCCGGTGTAGCGATTCCAACCTTCAGCATTCCAATGTTTGTATTGACTGCCATGAGCAACATCCAAATCGCTGTTCTCTATATTTTGCTGTTCAAAGGTCATGCGACTAAGACCTAAGGGTTGAAACAATTGTTGACGGGCGATTTCTTCAAAAGGTTGTTTATAAATATTTTCTATCACTGATTGGATAAAAAAGTACCCAACATTAGAGTATGCAAATTCGCCGTTTGACTCTTTTTGTTCAAACGGTATTTCTCCGAACTCACCACTTGCAACCTGAGCAAGGCTTGGGTAATGCTCGTTCCGAGAGAAACCATCTAGACCATAAACAGAAAAGCCAGCTCTATGACTAAGTAATTGCCGCAAAGATATAGGATGAACCGCTTTGTTTTTAAGCTCCGGAATCAATAATGGTCGAACATCTTCATCTAATGTAACTTTCCCTTGCTCAACAGCCTTGAGTACAATTAGTGCTGTTACAGGTTTACTGTTCGAAGCCATCTGAAAAACCGTATTAGCCGTGACCGAATCACCAGCGACATTCTTAACTCCCTGAGTGTGAGTCCAAAGAACTTCTCCATCATCGAAGGCGGTAATGCTAATTCCTGGAACATCCCAAGCGATCATCCTTTGCTTTAGGCTGTACGTTTGGCCTGGCGCATCTTTAAACTGGTAAAGGGGTAACAGATGATTTAAAGCATCACTTCTTGTCTCTGCTAAAACGAATGTACTGAAAAACAATAAAAAATAGTAAATTATCAATCTCATAACACGGACCTCCAAAGAAAAACCATTGAGCTATAACTCAAACTCGCACGCATTAATATGAACATTGTTTTATATTAATAAGTAACAAAAGTCAGTTCTTTTTTTCTAGAGCCACCGCTTCATTTTTATCTGTGTAATTAACAAATTACTCCATTAAAAAAATCTAGCGCCACTAGTGACTAGTTAATGACGCTAGATAGGGGGAAAGCCAGAATCATTTATCTCGAAATGTTGCGGTTGGTAGAGTGTTGCGACCTAATATTAAGTCACGTCGGAACTCCAGCTTCGATGTATAACCAAGGGACTTCCATAGGTCTGGAGACGTTAGACCGTATCCATCGACCATCAGTGATACCCATCCTATTCGGTTGCTCCTGATACCATTTTTAATAACTTCAATTAGCTTTCTCATAATCACCTCCTCTTTCATGTGATGGCTTCAGAGTAAGATTTTTGAGAACCGCATCTAATGCAGAGTCTTCAAGTTTCAATACTATTTCGTCAAACCATGGGAAAGAGGGGAAAAACAAGTACAATTTAGTCAGATTTCAGTACTTTTTGTAATTTTGGCGAGGGGTAGATATGGAAAGAGTAAAGTTTGAAAAGATTCCTCAACGCTCAGGTCTATCATGGCGACATTTTATAAAGGAAGATTGTCGCGGTTTTTGCCAATGGCATTATCACAATGAATTCGAACTTGTTTTACACCGCCATACCGAAGGGATTGGTTATGTTGGTCACTATCAAGGAGAGATCAGTCACAACACTCTGTGGTTAATTGCCCCCAATACTCCCCACTCCTTCGACTGTGTGCCATGCGATTCCACTCATCCTCCAGAGCGGCACAGTTTGTGGTTAAAACGCGATTGGCTTGCCAATATGATGTTCAGCTGTTTAGAGCTTCGTAAATTGGAGCCTGTGTTCAAACGCGCTGAAAAAGGCATCGGCTTGTCCACCGAGTCAGGGGAGCAAGCTTATCAACTACTCAAAGATTTAACGAAGCATAGTCATATCAATCAACTCGCTGTTCTGCTGAAAATATTGGGATTAATTGCTGAAGATAAACAAACCACGACTTTGCTCTCATTTTCAAATCAGAGCGATACCCAAAGGGACACCAATAGCAAATACAAATATGATCGCGCGAAAATCGAAAAACTCAGTCAATTTGTAGAAGAGCACTACCATCAACCGATTACACTCGCCGATCTAGCCTTACAATTGAACATCAGTGAAAGCTCAGTTCATCGTATTTTTGAAGCGCACTTTTATGAGAGCTTTAGTCAATACTTAAAAAAGATTCGTCTTAATCACGCCGCGGAACTGCTAATTAGTACCGATTTACCGATTAGCTTGGTGGCCGAGAAGGTCGGCTATCATAACCAAGCCAACTTTAATCGCCTTTTTAAAGGTTATAAAAAAACCACACCAAGGCAGTATCGTTGCCAGTTTGGACAACAGGTGTAAATACAAAAATCCGAGCATTAAAACTTCTGGCTATCAGAAACAACAAAGCCCCGACTTACGTCGAGGCTTTGTTGTTTAAATATGGTACAGGTAGGCGGACTTGAACCGCCAACAGATTCTGAACTAAGAAGGACAAATCCTAAAGATTTCTGTTAAATATTACTTAATAAAAGAAATAGTGACTTATCTATCTTAATGCCAATGCCCTTTAGGGATATGTCGAGGATCGCTGGGCAATTTTCTCAATGTATATTCATCTCGAAGGTATAGGTTTTCAAAGTTTCTAGCATTAGCACCATAAGCAGGTAGCTCTTTTAGCATCTCAACTATTGTTTGAATCTCAGCTGATTCAAACTGGTAGCCTCTCATAATAAAATCATCAAGTAATAACTTTAATTGTATATAAGATTCATTAGCATCATTCCTTTTTTCTATTTGGTTATACATTGTTGCAAGCATTCCATAAAAAGGACTATCTTTTGCTTTTGATAAAGCTGAAAAAATAGAGTTCATTTTTTTTCCTTAGTCAAAACAGACGATATATAAACTGCTAATAAAAACTCTAATGTTTGCATATACACATAACTTCTAGGCATTGTTTGCTCAGCATATTCAAAGTACTGATAAACAGGAATAACGACTAAAAACAGGGGGTAAGAATACGCAATCAATCTTGTCAGTTTATTAGAAAACAATGACTTACCTTGCCATTTTCCATAGAGAGCGATAACCAACAAAAATGTTAGAACCTGGGATATAAATCCAAATACCTGTTCAACGATAGTCCCAAAGGTATCAATACCATTAGATATGGAAAACATTAGGACTATGAATAAAAACAAAAAACCAGCTCGATTATTCATAAAGCTCTCACTAAGACAAAAAGACCTCAAAATATTAAATCAATTGCATAACAAAAACAATCACTACAACACAAGGCGGTAGTTTAGAACTGACAATAAAAATACACCTTCTTAGAAGGCTGTCTTTTATACAAAAGTCCCTCACATGATGTGAGGGACTTTTTTTGAACTAAATTCTTACTTCACGATCAGATCTTTAACGGACTTAGTTAAGGATTCCTGAAATGATAAAAAGCAATAATGATTAGGCTGAAGAACAATTTGGGCATGCTAAACTTGGAGACCCACGAAGAACCGCTAGACTCGTAAAAATGGCTTCAGACTTAGCGCAAAATCCAGGTAAATCGGTAGTAAAATCATCCCCCTCACCTGCAAGTATGGAAGGCGCTTATCGATTTATTCGGAACGATAATGTTTCATCAGACGATATTGCTGAAGCTGGTTTTAATGCAACAGTCAATCAAGTTCACCATTACTCCCTCCTTCTCGCAATAGAAGATACAACCACCTTAAGCTACAAGCATCGCTCTATTCGAGCTGATTTAGGGCATGTGAACCAAGGTAACCGTTATCGCG
The DNA here is from genome assembly GCA_048259585.1 of Vibrio sp. Taxonomy (GTDB): domain Bacteria; phylum Pseudomonadota; class Gammaproteobacteria; order Enterobacterales; family Vibrionaceae; genus Vibrio. The sequence goes on from JBLXHN010000014.1 coordinate 14,385, forward strand.
GTCTGCTTGCTCATAGTATTTTGTTGTTTTCTCCTGAAACTCTTGACGTTGTTGGTCTAATTGAACAACAAAGATGGACGCGAGACATCAAGACCCGCGGTATCCGTTCCCAGCATCTCAAGCGACCTTATGAAGAAAAGGAAGGTTATAAGTGGGAAAGAGCTTCTCGTAATATGGCAGCTCGTTTAGGAGATTCCATGACTAACGTGATATCGGTTTGTGACCGTGAAGCCGATATCTACGACTACCTCATCTACAAAATATCAAACCAACAACGTTTTGTTGTACGGTCAATGATGAGTCGCCACATAGAAGAAGGGCCAGATAAGCTTTATCAATTTGCGTCTGAGCTTAAGAGTGTAAAACAACGACAAATACAGATAGCTCAAAGAGGTGGTCGTAAAGCCCGTGAAGTCACACTAGATGTGAAATATGCGGCGGTGACATTGAAGACCCCCTCGAATAAAACAGGTGAACCTATTTCACTAAATTATGTCGGTTGCTCTGAGAGCGGAGATGAAGACAAGAAATTAAACTGGCACATTCTGACGAATGAACCCGTAAACAGTGCGGAAGAGGCTTTAAAAATAATCGCCTATTACGAAAAGCGTTGGCTTATTGAGGAATATCACAAGGTCTGGAAAAGTGAAGGGGCGGGAGTTGAAGATCTTCGAGTACAGAGTAAAGACAACTTAGATAGATTAGCGACCATTTATGCTTTTTTAGCCGTAAGGATTTTCCAGTTGAAATTTGCCAATGAGCAAGTTGAGGATTTGAGCTGTGAGAAAATCTTGTCCCCAAGAGCCTGGAAGTTGCTTTGGGTGAAAAGAATAAAGACACCGCTTCCAGAGGAAGTTCCAACTGCAAAATGGGCATATGAACATCTCGCACGGCTTGGAGGCTGGAAAGATAGCAAAAGAAATGGAAGAGCATCAGTGAAGACGCTCTGGGAAGGATGGCTTAAATTACAAGCCATCCTAGAAGGCTACGAACTCGCTCTGTCTCTTGAACAGGAGTTGTGATCAAGAGACAGCCTTCTTAGAAGGCGGCTTTGGATACCGAACAGAATAGAATGACAAAAATCCTGTGTATCTATCTGACTTAGAACATTGAACAGAAGCCACAGAGCAAACCAAGAGCGCATAGCACCATAAAGTCACCATGGGAGATTTTTCAAGGCGAATAAAGTGAATCTATTTTTGGGGGAAGAAAAGAGGCGATAGTAGAAAGAAAACTGAGCTAAGCTTTTGATTAACCTAGATACAACAAAGCCCCGACTTACGTCGAGGCTTTGTTGTATAAATATGGTACCGGTAGGCGGACTTGAACCGCCACGCCCGAAGGCAACGGATTTTGAATCCGTCGTGTATACCAATTTCACCATACCGGCATCTAGGCTATTGCCTTATGATGGTTGGGATTATACGTAAGAAAACGGTTGGTGCAATAGCAATATATTGAAATTGAAATCATTTGCTGATTATTTCGCCACAAAACTTGAACCTGTGCGCTTGCTCTCTTTTCAGGGCACAATAGAGCCTATATCCTTGCCGCCTCACTACAGGAACAAAAATCGTTATGAACTCAACTTCTTTGCCACCAGCTGGCTTTTTTCGCCGTATAGGCGCTTTAATTTATGACTCTCTCATTATAATGGCGATTCTGATGATCGCTGGCGGTATTGTTGTAGCGATAATGGAAGCATTGGTTGCTGCCGGTCTAATGAGCTACGGTCAATATCAAGATGCGAGTGATCTACTTACTCGTCATCCGATTTGGAATCCAGTTTACACCCTCTATCTCGCTTTTGTGTGGATCTATTTTTTCGTCTATTTCTGGACCCGTGCTGGACAAACTTTAGGGATGAGAGCTTGGAAAATGGTTGTCCAAAACACCAATGGTAACCGAATCACCACCACGCAAGCTCTGATTAGATTAGCCACTTCTGGATTTGGCCTAGGAAACCTGACTGTTCCTATCGACCCTCAAAAACGCAGTTTTCAGGATATGTGGGCTAAAACCGAGGTCGTCGTACTACCTAAGGTTCGTTAGTCATTACTCGGTTCAATTAATAAAAAAGGAAGGTTCTCACCTTCCTTTTTTATTTTACAATTTTCGCCTTAACAACAGCAGTGCTATGGTCAGAAATACTAAACTTGGCGCCACTGCACCTATGACAGGCGGCATATTATAAACCAAACTTAATGGTCCAAAGAATTCACTGGATATATAGAAGGTAAATCCAGCGATGACGCCAGACAGAATTCTCGCGCCCATGGTCACACTACGCAGAGGACCAAAGATGAACGACAAGGCCATCAGCATCATTACCGCGATAGAAAATGGCTGAGACACCTTTCGCCAAAAGGCCAACTCATAACGGGACGCATCTTGCTCTGAAGCTTTCAAATAATGCACATAATCATACAGACCACTCAACGCAAGTTCTTCAGGTTTTACCGTCACAACAGCTAACTTATCCGGTGCTAATGCTGTATTCCAACGATATTCAGGCAATGACTTTTTGGTTATGACGATATCGTCTTTCATATCAGTAACTTGAACATCTTTCATCAACCAATCGTTATCACCGATGTAATCCACCTGCTGGGCAAAATATACCTGACGTAAATGCTTATTTTCATCGAAACGCCACATATTTAAACCGTACAGTCGATTATCGTTAATTTTACCGATAAAGATGAAATCATTAGCATCTTTCGCCCAAACACCGCTGCGCACTGACAGAATTTGGCCACCCGATGTCGCAAATGAACGCATATCTCGCGCCATTTTCTGCGCTTGCGGTGCGCCCCACTCTCCTAAAAGAGTGATGATAATCATCAAGGGAACGGCAGTTTTTAATACTGATAAACCGATATCGAGTTTAGAAAAGCCTGCCGCTTGCATAACAACAAGTTCTGAGCTTGCCGCTAAGGCCCCCAAACCAATCAAAGCCCCTAGCAGGGCTGCCATTGGGAAAAACATTTCGATATCACGCGGGACACTCAGCAGAACAAAAATCAGTGCTTGTAAAAGGTCATAAGTCCCTTCACCCACTTTACGTAGCTGCTCAACGTATTTGATGATTCCTGACAGACCAACAAAAGTTACGAGTACCAAGGTACTGGTAGAAATAATGGTGCGTCCGATATACCAATCTAAAATCTTAAACACGGCTTAAGCTACCTTTCTCTTCTGTTTGAACTTATCTTTCAGTTTTCTCACGGCTACGCTGTTCGTCATATTGGCCATGATTGCGGCTATCAATAACGCAGCATTGATCGGCCACATTCCGACCATCGTTGGGATACTACCATCTTCAATAGCCGATTTAGTTGCACTAATCGCCAAGAAGTAAGCCAAATAAATTAGTATCGCAGGGCCCATTTTAGCGAAACGTCCCTGACGAGGGTTAACGGCTGATAATGGGACAACAAGCATGGTTAACAGAGGGATACAAACCACCAGCGAGATTCGCCACTGAAGTTCAGCTTGTGCCTGTTTACTTGGATTCTTCATCAAATCTAAGGTTGGGATTGCCTCCCAATCACGACCTTTCTGCTTGACTTCTCGTTGCCCAATCAAGCCTTCATATTCATCAAACTTGGTGAACATATAGTTGACGCTGGTAGGTACACCTTCATAACGCGTGCCCTCATACATCGTAATTACCTGACGACCATCACTCAGCTCTTTGACATCGCCAGAGTTGGAAAACATCACGCTAGGGAGAATAGATTCTCGAGGCGCTAATTGAGCAACAAACACATTAGACAGTTTACGGTTTTCTATGTTGTCGATGAACACGACAGAAGAACCATCAGGAGAGCGTTGGAACTGACCTTTCTGTAACAGATCAACACTATTCTCTGAAGCAAGCTGCTCCATTAACTGCGCTTCTTTATCCTGACTCCATGGCGATAGCCACATAGAGTTAAATGCCGCCGCACTCGCTGTAATAACCGCGAGATACAAAGCCGCCCTCACCAAGAACTTGTTACCAATCCCGGTAGCATTCATAACGGTAATTTCACTTTCGGCATACAAACGACCAAAAGTTAGCAAAATACCGATATAAAGACTCAGTGGCAGCATTAGTAATCCCATTGCAGGCATATTTAAACCAACAATGGATAAAATCATTCGAGCTGGAATTTCACCGTCTGAAGCGTCCGCCAACACGCGGATAAACTTTTGGCTTAAAAACACTAAAAATAATACGAAAAATATCGCAAATTGACTTTTAAGTGTCTCGCGGATCAAATATCTAACAATAATCACGCTGAAATTACCTATACAAAACTTGTTTTTTTGATGGAATCACTATAATTTCTCGTTGAATCTTTTATTTTTTTAATTTTTGACTAACTGTTAGTACACTTAACAAAGAAGTAATCCGATAAGGATTCAACAAGTGTAGATGCATTATCTAACATTTAGTTCTATTTGTCTTCAAGATGTAGGAGTACGCATGGAGTTCAGTGTTAAAAGTGGTAGCCCTGAAAAACAACGCAGCGCATGTATTGTTGTTGGGGTATTCGAACCACGTCGCCTTTCTCCAGTCGCAGAACAGCTAGATAAGATCAGCGACGGTTATATTAGTTCATTACTTCGTCGTGGTGATCTCGAAGGTAAACCAGGACAGATGCTTCTTCTGCATCAAGTACCAGGTGTACTTTCTGAACGCGTATTACTAGTTGGTTGCGGTAAAGAGCGCGAACTAGGTGAGCGACAATACAAAGAAATCATTCAAAAAACCATCAGTACATTGAACGAAACAGGTTCAATGGAAGCGGTATGCTTTTTGACTGAATTACACGTAAAAGGTCGTGATACCTACTGGAAAGTTCGTCAAGCTGTTGAAGCAACAAAAGATGGACTTTACACCTTCGACCAATTCAAAACAATCAAACCAGAAACTCGTCGTCCTCTGCGTAAGCTAGTATTTAACGTACCAACACGTCGCGAACTTAGCTTAGGTGAGCGAGCAATCTCTCACGGTTTGGCGGTAGCATCGGGTGTTAAAGCATCTAAAGATCTTGGCAATATGCCACCAAACGTTGCTAACCCTGCGTATCTAGCTTCTCAAGCTCGACGTCTTGCGGATGATTACGAAACCGTAACCACCAAGATTATTGGTGAAGAAGAGATGGAAAAACTGGGTATGACTTCATACCTTGCAGTTGGTCGTGGTTCTAAAAACGAATCCATGATGTCCATCATCGAATATAAAGGCAATCCCGACACAAATGCGAAACCAATCGTACTGGTTGGTAAAGGCCTAACTTTCGATTCAGGCGGTATTTCACTTAAACCAGGCGAAGGCATGGATGAGATGAAATATGACATGTGTGGTGCCGCTTCGGTATTTGGTGCGATGAAAGCACTGGCTAAGCTAAACCTGCCTATCAACGTAACTGGTGTTCTGGCGGGTTGTGAAAACATGCCTGGTAGCAATGCTTACCGTCCGGGTGACATTCTAACCACTATGTCTGGTCAAACTGTTGAAGTTCTTAACACTGATGCGGAAGGTCGTTTAGTTCTGTGTGATGCACTGACTTACGTTGAACGCTTTGAACCTGACTGTGTTGTTGACGTTGCAACACTGACCGGTGCATGTGTTATCGCACTAGGCCATCATATCAGTGGCGTTATTTCAAACCACAACCCGCTTGCTCACGAGCTAGTAAACGCATCAGAGCAAGCAAGTGACCGCGCATGGCGTCTACCAATGGCAGACGAATACCATGAACAGTTGAAGAGCCCATTCGCTGATATGGCGAACATCGGTGGCCGCCCTGGCGGGACTATCACTGCAGGCTGCTTCTTGTCGAAATTCGCTAAGAAGTACAACTGGGCACACCTGGATATCGCGGGCACCGCTTGGAAGTCTGGCGCAGCGAAAGGCTCAACGGGCCGTCCGGTCTCAATGCTTGTCCAATTCCTGCTAAACCGCAGTGGCCAAGAGAACGAGGAATAATCCTCTCTGATAAAAAGGGCCGTAAGGCCCTTTTTTAGTAATACGGTTCTATACATAAAAACACTATGTCTACAGCAACGTTCTACATCGTTAAAGAAGATAGCCCACAAAGTACTAAACAAGGCTTTAGTGACTATGTGGTGTATCTTTGCCAGCACTTTTCCCGTCAAGGCGCAAAAATTTACGTGCAGTGCGACGATAAAACTCACGCAGAACAAATTGCGGAATGTTTTTGGCAGGTGGAGCCCAGTGAATTTCTTGCCCATAATCTGGTAGGTGAAGGTCCGAAATACGGCACCAACATTGAAATTGGGCACGTCGGTGTCAAGCCATCCTGGAACCGACAATTAGTAATAAATTTGGCCGATAATCATACAACCTTTGCGAACGCCTTTGCAGAGGTGGTAGACTTCGTCCCCTGCGAAGAAAAAGCCAAGCAATTAGCGCGGGAAAGATACAAACTTTATCGCCAAGCCGGGTATCAATTGCAGACAATCGAGATCCAGTATCCCTAAACCAACTGGATGACAAAAAGGTCCATCCTTATAGTTAAGCTCTCTTACCCAAGAGAACTCACTTATAGCGATAGACTTAAATTAACCATCAAAGTATCCATTTAAGAGCACTATGGAAAAGACATATAACCCAACATCAATCGAACAAGATCTTTATAAGACTTGGGAAGAAAAAGGCTACTTTAAGCCTCACGGTGACACATCAAAAGACGCATACAGCATCATGATCCCGCCACCGAACGTCACTGGTAGCCTGCACATGGGTCACGCATTCCAAGATACCATCATGGATACCTTGATTCGCTGCCAACGCATGAAGGGTAAAAATACACTTTGGCAAGTGGGTACTGACCACGCTGGTATCGCAACTCAAATGGTTGTTGAGCGTAAGATCGCTGCAGAAGAAGACAAAACTAAGCACGATTACGGCCGTGAAGCATTCATCGATAAAATCTGGGAATGGAAGAACGAGTCAGGCGGCACGATCACTAAGCAGCTTCGTCGCTTAGGTGCATCGGTTGACTGGGATCGTGAACGTTTCACTATGGATGACGGTTTCTATAAAGCGGTTCAGGAAGTTTTTGTTCGTCTGTACAAAGATGACCTCATCTACCGTGGTAAGCGTCTGGTTAACTGGGATCCAAAACTGCACACTGCAATTTCAGATCTTGAAGTTGAAAACAAAGACGTTAAAGGCAACATGTGGCACTTCCGCTACCCGCTTGCAGATGGTGCGAAAACGGCTGAAGGCAAAGATTACATTGTTGTTGCAACGACTCGTCCTGAAACCATGCTTGGTGATACAGGTGTTGCAGTAAACCCGGAAGATCCACGTTACAAAGATCTTATTGGTAAAGAAGTTATCCTTCCTATCGTTGATCGTCGCATCCCTATCGTGGGCGACGAACACGCAGATATGGAAAAAGGGACTGGCTGTGTGAAAATCACACCTGCGCACGACTTCAACGACTACGAAGTCGGTAAGCGCCACCAGCTACCAATGATCAACATCTTCACCTTTGATGCGAACGTTCGCGATGCAGCGGAAGTATTTAACTCAAACGGTGAAGCAAGCGAAGCATACAACACAGAACTTCCAGCTAAATACCAAGGCATGGAGCGTTTTGCTGCACGTAAAGCAATCGTGGCTGAATTTGAAGAGCTTGGTTTATTAGACGAAATCAAAGATCACGACCTAACCGTTCCTTACGGTGACCGTGGTGGTGTGGTTATCGAACCAATGCTGACTGACCAATGGTACGTACGCGCTGGTATTCTTGCAGAGCCAGCAGTGAAAGCGGTTGAAGATGGTGACATCCAATTCGTTCCAAAACAGTACGAGAACATGTACTTCTCTTGGATGCGTGACATTCAGGACTGGTGTATCTCTCGTCAGCTTTGGTGGGGTCACCGCATCCCAGCTTGGTACGATTCAGAAGGTAATGTCTATGTAGGTCGTAACGAAGAAGAAGTTCGTGCCGACAACAACATCTCTGCAGATGTAGCACTAAGCCAAGACGAAGACGTACTGGATACATGGTTCTCTTCTGCACTTTGGACATTCGGTACTCTTGGCTGGCCTGAAAAGACTGACGCACTGAAAGTGTTCCACCCATCTGAAGTATTGGTGACAGGTTTTGACATCATCTTCTTCTGGGTTGCTCGTATGATCATGATGACCATGCATTTCATTAAAGATGAAGACGGCAAACCACAAGTACCTTTCAAAACAGTTTACGTTACGGGTCTGATCCGTGACGAAAACGGCGACAAGATGTCGAAATCGAAAGGCAACGTGCTTGATCCAATCGATATGATCGATGGTATTGATCTTGAGTCACTGGTCACTAAGCGTACCGGTAACATGATGCAGCCTCAGCTTGCTAAGAAGATCGAGAAGAACACGCGTAAGACTTTCGAAAACGGTATTGAACCATACGGTACCGATGCACTGCGCTTTACTCTTGCAGCAATGGCTTCTACAGGTCGTGATATCAACTGGGATATGAAGCGTCTCGAAGGTTACCGTAACTTCTGTAACAAGCTATGGAACGCTAGCCGTTACGTAATGATGAACACAGAAGAACAAGATTGCGGTTTCGCTGCAGGTGCTGAACTAGAGTTCTCACTAGCAGACAAGTGGATCGAATCTCAGTTTGAACTAGCAGCAAAAGCATTCAACGAGCACATCGACAACTACCGTCTGGATATGGCTGCAAACACGCTGTACGAATTTATCTGGAACCAATTCTGTGACTGGTACCTAGAGCTGACTAAACCGGTATTGTGGAAAGGCACTGAAGCGCAGCAACGCGCAACACGTCGCACGCTTATCACAGTACTAGAGAAGACACTGCGTCTTGCTCACCCAGTATTGCCATACATCACTGAAACTATCTGGCAGAGCATCAAGCCGCTAGTAGACGGTGTTGAAGGCGACACTATCATGCTTCAAGCTCTACCTCAGTACGATGCTGAGAACTTCCACCAGGAAGCTCTGGATGACATCGAATGGGTGAAATCGTTTATTACTGGTATTCGTAACCTACGTGCAGAGTACGACATCAACCCAGGCAAACCACTTGAAGTGATGTTGAAAGCTGCAAACGAAAAAGATGCTGAGCGTTTGGAAGCGAACAAGCAAGTACTGGTTTCGCTGGCAAAACTTGAAAGCGTACGCGTACTGGCAGCGGGTGAAACCACTCCAGCATGTGCGACTGCTCTTGTGGCGAAATCTGAGCTGATGATCCCAATGGCTGGTCTAATCGATAAAGATGCAGAGTTGGCTCGTTTAGCGAAAGAAGTAACGAAGACAGAAGGCGAAATCAAGCGTATCGAAGGTAAGCTAAGTAACGAAGGTTTCGTTGCTAAAGCGCCTGAGCAAGTGATTGCTAAAGAGCGCGAGAAGCTGGAAGGTTACAAAGAAACACTCGCTAAATTAGAAGAGCAAAAAGCAACCATCGCAGCACTTTAATGCAAATGAAGGTTTAACGCTTTAGCGAAAAGTCCCTCACTCAATGTGAGGGACTTTTTTTTGCCACAATAAAGACCATACCTAGCACGCATTTCTAGCGCGCAACGTTGCAACATGGCTCGGTTGACGTATGCTTTCGGCAAGCAAACTAGCATGAGCCAAGATAATGCGTGTTGATTATCAAAAAAGATTCATTCCTGTCGTTCGCTATCTGGAACAGAACTTCAATGAGCCTTTAAATTTGCCGGAAGTCGCAGCGCTTGCCAATCTGTCCGCTTACCATTTCCACAGAACCTTCAAAGCCGTTCAAGGTGAAACCTTAGCCGACTTTATCCGCAGATTAAGGGTAGAAGCCGCAGCAGACGATCTGTTTAAGTCTAAACAACCGATACTGAACATTGCGCTCAAATATGGCTTTTCTAGCTCGCAAAGCTTAGCGAAGGTGTTCAAACAGCATTATGGTATTACACCAAGCGACTTCCGCAGTTGCGAAAACTACCAACAGTTCTCTGAATTAACTCGAAACAGCAAGATTGGACACGCACTGCGCAAATATGGAAACGAGATTAAAACCGACGATTCATATACTGACTCCGAACCAATGACATGGAGCATTACTGTGAATACACAAAAATTTGAACCAACCAAACTTGCCTATATTCGTGTTAACGGCCCTTACGGGCAAGGGTATGAAGAAGCGAGCGGCCGCCTCTACCAATGGGCAGGTATTAAAGGATTAGCCAACAATACCTGTATTTTTATCTACCATGACAATCCTGAAATCACCCCAGATGATAAGTGCCGTACCGATATTTGTTTGATGGTTTCTGAAGATGTTCAGGTTCCTGACGGAATTGAAATGCAAGATTTTCCCGGTGGACTGTATGCTGTTATGCGTCAGAAGATTACGGATTTTAGCCAATACCCGAAAGCTTGGGATGACTTGATGAGCAAGGTTATTGAATCTGGAATTGAGAGCGATGAACGGCCTTGTTTTGAGCTTTACCATAGCTTTGACCCGCAAACCAATCATGCTGACGTTAGTTTCTGCACCGCGATTAAATAACAATAGAAAAGGCAGCGAAACCGCTGCCTTCATCATTTATAAACCGAGTAACTAAAACTAAACCACTCTGTTTTGCACAGTTCCCGCGACAAATGCTTCAATATTCGTTACCAGTATTTTGGCTAACTGACTGATTGCAGAATCACTGCCCCATGCGACGTGTGGCGTTAAAAGTAGATTAGGTAAATCCATATTCGCCAGCAGTGGGTTATCAATATCCGCAGGCTCTTGAGTAAACACATCCACACCAGCTCCTGCTATTTGGCGCTGCTTTAACGCATCGACTAAAGCCAGTTCATCGACTAAACCTCCTCGCCCGGCATTAATCAGCAAAGCATTCGGCTTCATCATATCTAACTCTTCTTTTGAAATGAGATTGCGAGTCTGGTCTGTTAATGGACAGTGTAGAGAAAGAACATCGGCTTGCTGAATAACAGATTCAAACGGTAAATAACCTTCTCGAGGTTCTTCTTCACCCTTACGCTCAGCAAATATAACGTCCATACCTAAAGCTTTGGCAAGTTGAGCTGTCGCCTGCCCTAACGCTCCACTACCAATAATACCCATTATCGAGCCTGCAACATCACCGATAGGGTGAGTAAAAAAACAGAATTGCTTATTGCGCTGCCATTCTCCCGCAGCAATATCATGGTGGTATCCCATCAAATTGCGACGAAGTGAAAACATCATTCCGACTACATGTTCAGGCACTGAACGAGTCGCATATCCCTGAACGTTACAAACAGCAATATTGTTTGCTTTACAGAACTCAACGTCGACATTATTCACGCCTGTTGCTGAAACAGCGATCAATTTTATCTGTGGAAGCTGAGTTAAGACTTCTGGCGTTAAAACAACTTTATTCGTAATCACAATATCAGCGTTGTACAAACGCTCAAATACCTGATCAGGCTCTGTGAAGTCATACTCTTGCCACTCATGCTCTATAGCTAATGGGGGAAGATCAATATGTTTAGGAATGGTAGCGCGATCTAGAAACACGATCTTAGGAACTGACATTTTTTCTCCTTTATATACCCAAATAGCATCAAACTATCTAAGTATTGCTACCTTTTACTCTTATGGTCTTGGTAGCGATTTATAATCTGGTAATTTTCTCTCAGGATCGAAGTACTGCAAAATTTCCTCTTGAGCTTCGGGATAAAAGTCACAAGGAACAAATATACTTCGTAGCCAATGACTGCGAGGATGATAAAAGCTGAGCTCGGAAGCATGCAGCTCTAGTCGATCGGTAAAATCTATCGCCTCTTGGGGCGCATAGAACTCATCACCAACAATTGGGTGGCCGATTGCCATCATGTGTACACGCAACTGGTGAGAGCGACCAGTTACTGGAAGTAAACGCACAACGGTTGTTTTTTCTTCACGTTTCACCACGTGGAAAATGGTTTTTGACGGCTTACCATTTTCAAAACAGACCATTTGTCTTGGGCGGTTTGGCCAGTCACAAATTAAAGGCAAGTCTATTTCACCTTCATCTTGTTCAACAGTTCCCCACACACGGGCATAATAAATCTTATGTGTTAAACGATACTGAAACTGTTTCTTTAAGGCTGATTCCATATAGGTATTTTTACCAAATACCATTAAGCCTGATGTCGACATATCTAAGCGATGAACCACTTTCACATCGGGGTATTGCTCAACCAAACGACTCCACATGCTGTCATAGTGCTCTTCTTGTCGCCCCGGTACCGACAGCAATCCAGACGGTTTGTTTACCGCAATAATGTAGTCATCCTCATAAACCACATCAATCCACGGATCCGTTGGTGGGTGGTATTCAGTCATCGCCATCAAAAATATCTCAAATAAAAAATTCGCCGCATTATATACCCAAATACTTTGCAGGTGCAGATAAGGTAACGCTACTGAATGAACACCACCAATAAAGTTAACAAATATAGATCGAATGTAAATTCAACTGGCAAGATTAAGGAAAAATGTCTCAACAATATTTAACTCAGAAAAAAGTTTCTCACAAGTTGTAAATTCAAATTGACAGTAACTATGAATGTGATATTCATGTATTGTATTGACAAAAAAGTCATTCTGACCATGCAAAATGGCAGAAAATAATAAATAAGATATAAACAAACACAACAATATAATTCAAAGGAATAACAAGAATGGAAAATGCCGTATCATATCCATCGGAATCACGGCTATCTCTGTCTCAGTTGGTGCGCTCTCTAGGCCCTGGGATAATGATGGCTGCAGCGGCCGTAGGTGGCTCACATCTCGTCGCCTCCACCAAAGCTGGTGCCATTTATGGCTGGCAACTTGCTGTATTGATTCTGCTGGTAAACCTATTCAAATACCCATTTTTTAGAGCAGGCGTACAATACACCATGGGCACAGGCGAAAGCTTGGTCGAAGGTTATGCAAAACTCGGTAAACCTTACCTGTGGGTGTTTGCTGTGTTGGCTGTTTTCTCAGGCATCGTAAATACAGCAGCACTGGTCATGTTTAGTGCGAGTCTACTGGGTTACTTTGTTCCATTTGACCTATCACTACCAGTACTGAGCGGTATTGTGCTCGCGACTTGTTTAGTGATCCTATTTGCAGGGCACTATAAGGCGCTGGATACTCTATCTAAAGGCATCATGGCGGTACTAACCATCGCCACTTTACTCGCAGTGGTTATCGCAGCAGCAAACCCAGCACCAACCGTTGTATCAGCGGCAGATATTCCATCTCCATGGACACTCGCTGCGATTGGCTTCATAGTGGTAACTATGGGTTGGATGCCAGCACCAATTGAAATTTCTAGCCTAACTTCAGTATGGCTAAAATCTCAATGTCGTCACCAAAAAGTAACGGCACAATCTGCATTGTTCGATTTCAACGTTGGCTATATCGGTACCGCTATTCTAGCGATCGTATTCCTATCTTTAGGAGCTCTAGTCCTTAACGGTACTGGTGTTGAACTATCGAAATCAGGTGTCGGTTTCTCGCATCAGTTAGTCGGCCTATATGCGTCAACGATTGGTGAATGGTCGCGTTACCTCATCGCTGTCATCGCTTTCTTCTGTATCTTTGGTAGTACCATTACCGTTATCGATGGCTACTCTCGCGTGATCGCTGAATCACAACGTCTGATCAAAGAAGACAAAGAGCAGAGTCCTAAAGTGCTTCAATCTTGGATGATTGTTGTATCTGTAGCGGCACTCGCGATCATTGCGTTCTTCGCATCAGCGCTCATGCCAATGCTGAACTTCGCAATGATCATGGCGTTCATGACAACACCTATCTTTGCCCTATTGAACTACATCCTAGTAACGAAAACACCACTACCGAAAGAGCTTGCCGTCGGTCCAAAACTGAAAGCTCTGTCAATTATTGGTTTAGTGTACTTGTTTGGTTTCTTGGCACTATTTATCTGGTGGAAATGGTTGATGTAAATAATCCATAGCCCTTGGATAGAATAAAGGCCTTCGAATGAAGGCCTTCTTGCTGTTTTTTACGTCAATTTTAGTTGTGTGCCACAACAATCAGACGCAGAGAATCTAGCTGATATTGCGCTTTACTAATGTAGCCGCTTAGTTCAGTGATTTGCTGCTCTATGACTTCCAGCTCATCATCACGAATATTCGGATTAACCGCTTTTAGTGCCTGCAGACGCTCTAACTCAGAGTTTAAGCTATGTTCCATCTCTTTCTGAGCCTGTTCGCGAATCTTACTCACCTGCTCAACCGCAAAGGCTTCACTCTTAGCAATCAAGTTGTGTACATCATTTTGTACACTGTTAACTAACTTACTGGCTAAGTGACGGTTCACCGGACTCAACTGGCGGTTAAAACCTTCAAACTCAACCTGGTTCGATAGATCGTTGCCACGCGCATCTAGCATGATTCGAATTGGCGTTTTTGGCAAAAAGCGAGAGATCCCGCTACGCTTTGGAGCCTGAGCATCAACCACATAGACGAGTTCCAACAACGTGGTGCCCACAGGCAAAGACTTGTTCTTCAACAATGAAACGGCTGAGGTACCCACGCCCTCACTCATCAGAAGATCAATACCACCTTGGATCATTGGATGTTCCCAACTGATAAAGTGCATATCTTCACGTGACAACGCGGTATCACGATCAAAGGTGATAGTCGCACCTTCGTAAGGAAGTCCAGGGTAACTTGGTACCATCATATGTTCTGAAGGCGTCACAACTAGAGCATTTTCACCATGATCATCCTGATTCAGTCCAATGGTATCAAACAGACTTAATGCGAAGGTGACTAAATTAGTGTCACCGTCGGTTGCTGCGATATCTTCAGCAATCTTAAGTGCCTTTTCACCGCCATTAGAGTGCATCTCTAATAAACGATCGCGGCCACTTTCCAACTTAGACTTCAGAACCTTATTCATTTTTGCCGACTCATCAATGATCTCTTCCAGATCATCACCCCCACCAGCGGCAAGAATCGGAATCAAACGCTCGACGAACTGATCGTAAACTGCTCGACCTGTCGGACATGTTTCAGCAAAAGCATTCAAACCTTCATTATACCAACGCGCTAGAATACCTTGTGAAGTCCCCTCTAGATACGGCACAAAAATATCAATATCACGCAGCTGACCGATACGATCTAAGCGACCGATACGCTGTTCTAACAAATCTGGGTTAAATGGTAAGTCAAACATCACTAACTGATTTGCAAACTGGAAGTTACGGCCTTCAGAACCAATCTCACTACAGATCAATACCTGAGCACCGCCCTCTTCTTGAGCAAAGTAAGCCGCTGCTTTATCACGCTCAATGATCGACATACCTTCGTGAAATACGGTTGCTCGAATACCTTCACGCTCACGCAGAGCCTGCTCAAGTTGCAGAGCCGTACTTGAACGCGAGGCGATCACCAAGATCTTCTCACTGCGCTTGCTCTTCACTTTTTCAATTAGCCAGTTCACACGAGAATCAAATTGCCACCAGCTTGAATCTTCGCCTTCAAATTCTTGAAAGATCTCTTCAGGGTAAAGCATCTTCATAGCGCGAGCTTCAGGACTGATCTTTCCGCCAATCAAACCCGAAACGCGCATTGATGTTGCGTATTGTGATGGAATTTCCATCGGCATTAAGTGTACGTTACGAGCGGGGAAACCTTTAATAGCGGCGCGTGTATTTCTGAACAGCACTCGGCCAGTACCGTGGCGGTCCATCAGATTATCCACTAACTCCTGGCTTGCTGTCGCTTTCTCTTCGTCACTTGCCTGACTTTCAAGTACGCGGAACAGCGGCTCAACATCTTGCTCTGAAAGCAGTTCTGTTATCTGGTTTTTCGCTTCATCATTGAGTTTCTCGCCAGACAACAAGGTAGTCACGGCATCGGCTACCGGTGCATATTGCGCTTCTTCTTGTACAAAGGTTTCGTAATCATAAAAACGGTCCGAATCCAACAGACGTAAACGAGCAAAGTGCCCTTCTCGTCCTAACTGCTCTGGCGTTGCCGTTAACAGAAGAACACCCGGCGTACGCTCAGCTAAGCCTTCAATCACCTGATACTCACGGCTCGGGTTATCTTGAGTCCACTCTAAGTGGTGAGCTTCATCGACAACCAAGAGATCCCATTCAGCTTCAACAACTTGCTCAAAGCGTTTACGACTCTTACGTAAGAAATCTAAAGAACACAATACGTACTGCTGAGTATCAAACGGATTATCCGCTTCAGCAAAAGCTTCAATACAGCGCTCTTCATCAAAAATAGAGAAATGCAGGTTAAAGCGGCGCATCATTTCGACTAACCACTGATGCTGAAGTGTTTCAGGAACCACAATCAAAATACGTTCAGCGCGGCCGGATAGCACTTGCTGATGGATGATCATACCCGCTTCAATGGTTTTACCTAGACCTACTTCGTCAGCCAGCAGAACACGAGGTGCGTAACGGCGACCCACTTCATGAGCAATGTACAACTGATGAGGAATTAAACCTGCGCGCATACCACACAAGCCGCGCATTGGACTCTTATGCTGCTCAAACTGATTAACAAGAGAGCGGTAACGCAGCACAAAGTTATCCATACGATCGATTTGACCAGCGAATAATTTATCTTGAGGCTTATTAAAACGAATCTGGTTACTTAGGAAGATTTCACGCAGTGAGATGCCTGTTTCTTCTGTATCCTGACGAGTACCGACATAGGTCATTACCCCTTGGTCTTCAACAACGTCTGCAATTTCGAGTGACCAACCTTCTTGGCTGTCGATAATATCACCCACATTAAATGTCACGCGAGTCACGGGTGCATCATTACGTGCATAAACTCGGTTTTCTTCCGACGCTGCGAACATCAAAGTCACAGTCCTAGCATCCATTGCTACTACGGTTCCTAAACCTAAATCGCTTTCCGTATCGCTAATCCAGCGTTGCCCCAAAGCAAAAGTCATTAATCGACTACCTCATCAATTTGGATTGGATAATGTGTTGGTCTATCGACCTACTTTCTTATTGAAATCTGCTGCTCGATAACTCGAACTTTAATTATGATCGCTTTAAGAGAGCACAGCAGAAAAAGGTCGCTAATCTTACTTGATGGCGTGATGCAGGTCACGTTGATTCCCTGCATTTTTTACTCAAATTTTCGGTGACATCAAACTGTAAGAAACTAGTGGCATTCCTAATAAGCGAGATTGCTATAATCAGTATCAATAGGCAGCCATACCAACTAAAACTTTGGCACGAAGCCTGCTTATTATTACAGAGAGTATCAACTCGGGTTTGCAGTAAGTCACAATCGATCGAAAGCCTACCCACAACGTACGATCGATCCATTGCGACCTCTGGCAAACCTCCTTACAAAGCAAGCTATGCGATAGCAAGGAGACGCTTATGGGCGATACCGATCGGAAACTGTTTGTACTGGATACCAATATCCTACTTCATGAACCTCTAGCCATTTACTCCTTCCAAGAACATGATGTGGTCATTCCAATGACCGTCCTCGAAGAACTGGACCGAATCAAAGACAGCAAACGAGATGTAGCTCGTGATGCACGTGTTGCGATCCGAGCTTTGGAAAATCTATTTCGTGATGCCACTCCTGATGAAATTTCAGAAGGGATCCCTTTTACCAAACAAACCAGTGCGACTGGCAACATCTCTATACTCGCCGATTACGATGTCCATGAAAGCGTCAAAGCTTTTACCGACAAAGAGGGAGACAACAGGATACTCAATGCTGTTCTCCATCTCCAAAATAAACGCTCGCCACGTGAAGTGGTATTAATCACTAAAGACATCAATATGCGTTTGCGCGCCAAAGGCGCAGGCGTACGCTATGTTGAAGACTATCGAACTGACCAACTGATTGACGATGTTCAATACTTAACCAAAGGCTTCCAGACTCGTCCTGGCAACTTCTGGGATCAGGTGGAAAACGTTGATAGCTATGCTCTTGAAGGCAAAACCTACCACAAACTTGACCGTGAACCTTTCGAACCCACTTACATTAATCAATATGTGCTTGATGAAGAAAGTGATTTTGCAGCGAGAGTAGAAACACTCAGCGAAGACAAAATCACGCTACGTGACCTAAGTCGAGAGCGAATGATGCACCGTAAAGCCTGGGACATCATGCCAAAAAATATCTATCAGGCGATGGCGATGGATGCCTTACTTGACCGAGATATTGATTTGGTCATTCTCACGGGTGCCGCAGGTAGTGGTAAAACATTGCTTGCCATGGCCGCCGCTCTCGAGCAAACCGTTGAGAAAAAGATGTTCGATAAGATCATCGTCACTCGTAACACGCCGGATATCGGTGAATCTATTGGTTTCCTCCCGGGTACGGAAGAAGAGAAAATGATGCCTTGGCTGGCTGCAGTCACCGACACGCTTGAGGCTCTACATAAGAATGATCACTGTACTGAAGGCTCTTTGAAATACATCGTAGATAAAGCCAATATTCAGTTCAAATCCATCAACTTCATGCGCGGCCGTTCCATTCAGGACGCATTTGTATTGCTTGATGAGTGTCAGAACTTAACCGCTTCACAAATCAAAACCATCATCACACGCTGTGGTGAAGGCACCAAAATCGTCTGCTCTGGTAACTTAGCACAGATCGACTCCCCTTATTTAACCCCGGTGACTTCCGGTTTAACTTATATGGTTGAACGCTTCAAAAACTTTGAAGGTAGCGCAAATATCCATCTTAATGGTGTGGTTAGAAGCCGTCTCGCAGAGTTTGCTGAAGAGAATTTATAATCACTATTGGCGAGATATTACGCCTATCTCGCCAATTTATTAAAATAATTATTCACTTTAATAGCATTTCTATGTTTAACTAGTCCTACTCGTTATTTGTATGTAAGGACTGAGTTATGGCTTTCAATTTACGTAACCGCAATTATCTGAAGTTGCTTGATTTCACCCAGAAAGAAATCCAATTTTTATTGGAGCTTTCTGCTGATTTGAAACAAGCGAAAAGAGCGGGAACAGAGCAAAAAAAACTGGTAGGTAAAAACATCGCGCTCATTTTTGAAAAGTCTTCAACTCGTACTCGATGTGCTTTCGAGGTCGCAGCGTTCGACCAAGGTGCTCAAGTCAGTTACCTCGGCCCTTCAGGCTCGCAAATTGGCGATAAAGAGTCAATGAAAGACACCGCTCGCGTGTTAGGCCGTATGTACGATGGCATTCAATACCGTGGTTTTGGTCAGGAAATCGTTGAAGAGTTGGGTCAATATGCGGGTGTACCTGTGTGGAACGGTCTAACAGATGAGTTCCATCCAACCCAGATTCTGGCTGACTTCTTAACCATGCAAGAATACTCAAATGGAAAAGCGTTAAACGAAATCAAATTTGCTTATCTTGGTGATGCTCGTAATAACATGGGTAACTCACTGATGGTTGGCGCGGCGAAAATGGGCATGGATATCCGTTTAGTTGCACCAAAAGCGTACTGGCCAGATGCTGAATTGGTGCAAACCTGCCAACAACTGGCCAAAGAAACCGGTGCAAAAATCACCCTAACCGAAGAAGTTGTGGAAGGCGTGACAGATTGTGATTTTCTTTACACCGACGTTTGGGTATCGATGGGTGAAGCTCCGGAAGCTTGGGATGAGCGTGTTGCTCTAATGAAACCATACCAAGTAAACATGGATGTGATTAAAGCAACCGGTAACCCAGATGTGAAGTTTATGCACTGCTTACCCGCTTTCCATAACGATGAGACCACCATTGGTAAAAAAGTCGCAGAAAAGTTTGGAATGAAAGGGTTAGAAGTCACTGAAGATGTGTTTGAATCCGACCACTCTATCGTTTTTGATGAAGCAGAAAACCGCATGCATACGATTAAAGCGGTCATGGTTGCAACCTTAGGAAACTAAGTATACTCAAGTGACCTCAAGATGCAGGATTCAGAGCTGCATCAACGAGTTCAGAGCAAGCTTAATAACGGTAGGAATGGTTACTCCCTTTCAACGTTATTGAGCGTAGAAATGGGCTCGTTGATGAGCTCCCGAAGGGCGAGTTTTATTCGCTCTTATGCAGCGTTACTGATTTTCTACGTAGAATAACTATGTCTTCAAATCAGTGCCTTGCCTAAAAGCGAATAAATTCTCGCTGAACAAGCATCTTGAAGTTACTTGAGTATACACGTAATCGCTTGCGCAAATAAAACGAAGGCGTATAATTCCCTGCAATTTGTCTCGGGGGCCCCAATGAAATTAGTGCATATTGAACATCGCGCTGCTATTAATTTCGGTAAGCAAGCATGCTTACAGGGCAAACTGTTTTCCCCCGTAATTGATTTTTAAAGCCTCCCTTATTGGGGGGCTTTTTTATGGCTGATAGAAAATGATAGGGAAGAAGATCATGGCGAACTCGCTTTTTCAAAAGCACATCATCTCCATTTCTGAGCTTTCACGAGAAGAACTGGAACTGATTGTTAAAACGGCTGGTCAGCTTAAAGCTGAACAGAAACCTGAACTGATTAAGAACAAAGTCATTGCGAGCTGTTTCTTTGAACCGTCGACTCGTACACGTTTGTCATTCGAAACCGCCATCCAGCGTATTGGCGGCAGCGTTATCGGCTTCGATAACGGGGGAAATACCTCTTTAGCCAAGAAAGGGGAAACGTTAGCGGACTCAGTTCAAGTCATCTCTTCTTACGTTGATGCATTTGTCATGCGTCACCCTCAAGAGGGTGCTGCACGCCTTGCTTCTGAATTCTCTAACGGTGTGCCCGTCATCAATGCTGGTGATGGTTCAAACCAACACCCAACTCAAACACTATTAGACCTATTCACTCTTTATGAGACTCAAGGCCGCTTAGACAACCTAAACGTGGCTTTTGTTGGCGACCTAAAATACGGTCGTACGGTTCACTCTCTGACTCAAGCTCTGGCTAAGTTCGACAACAACCGCTTCTTCTTCGTTGCACCGGAAGCTCTAGCAATGCCTGACTACATTTGCGAAGAGTTGGATGAAGCAGGTATTGAATACAGCTTACATGGTGATATGGAAAGCGTAATTCCTGAGCTGGATATTTTGTACATGACACGCGTACAAAAAGAACGGTTCGATGAATCTGAATATGCACACATCAAGTCAGCGTTTGTACTAACAGCTTCACTGCTAGAAAATGCTCGTGAAAACATGAAAGTACTACATCCACTACCACGAGTGGACGAAATCACGACAGACGTTGATAAAACACCACACGCTTACTTCTTCCAACAGGCAGAAAACGGTGTTTATGCACGTGAAGCTTTACTAGCCCTTGTTCTAAATGAATCACTGTAAACGGAGACTGTCATGAGTAAAGAAACCCAACTGCAAGTCGAAGCGATCAAAAACGGTACGGTGATTGACCACATTCCGGCGAAAGTCGGGATCAAAGTGTTGAAATTGTTCGATATGCACAACTCTCAACAACGTGTGACTATTGGCTTGAACCTGCCTTCTTCTGCACTAGGACACAAAGATCTTCTCAAGATCGAAAATGTGTTTATCAATGAAGAACAAGCAAACAAGCTGGCACTGTATGCACCGCACGCAACAGTAAATCAAATCGAAAATTATGAAGTGGTTAAGAAACTAGCATTAGAGCTGCCAGAGCAAATCAATGCTGTATTCGCTTGTCCAAACAGCAACTGTATTTCCCACGATGAACCGGTCGAGAGTAGCTTCCGCATCTTTGAGAAGAAAAATGATATTCGCCTCAAATGTAAGTACTGTGAGAAAGTATTCTCACGAGAAATCGTCACTGAGCGCGAAGGTTAATCAAACCTTTACCAATTAAGGTATAAAAGGCAAACTGCTAGGGTCTGTTGACTATTTTAGTTAACAGACCCTTTTTTATGTTAATGGCACTACGCTGACATTAACCTTAGATTCGAATAATTAATGGAATAAGTACCATGACAAAAGTTTTGCATACAGATTCTGCTCCAGCGGCAATTGGCCCTTACATCCAAGGTGTTGACCTTGGCAACATGGTGATGACTTCTGGCCAAATCCCTGTAAACCCTGCGACTGGTGAAGTGTCTGACGATATCGCTGTTCAAGCTCGCCAATCTTTAGATAACGTAAAAGCTGTCGTTGAAGCGTCAGGCTTAACCGTAGGTGACATCGTGAAGATGACGGTATTTGTCAAAGACCTGAACGATTTCGGTACCGTTAACGAAGTTTATGGAAAGTTTTTTGACGAGCACCAAGTGGCTCATTACCCTGCCCGTTCATGTGTAGAAGTCGCTCGCTTACCAAAAGATGTCGGTATTGAAATCGAAGCGATTGCAGTTCGTAAGTAATTACCGGTCATTCCAGCGAAAGCTGGAATCTGCTTACTACACACGTTGTTTTTAGATTCCAGATATTTTGTTTCAAAATTCTGGAATCACGGAAACTAAGCCTAAAAAGGGTTACCACTTGCAACCCTTTTTCAATACAGTTCAATTACTTAGCGTTACGCTCAACAACTTCATTATCGAGATGTTCGAGCTTCGCTTTCATGTCTTCATAGCAATTATTTGCAAGCTCACGAACGGTCTTGGTTTGATACTCTTCAACTGGAACTGGTGGCAGCATTTCAATGATGACGTGACCATTATTCCAACGATTCAACTTCAAGTTGTGGGTTGAGCTGCAAACAATCGGAATAATTGGCACTTCGGCACCGACAGCCGCATGAAACGCACCAGTCTTAAACGGTAATAAACCACGACCACGAGAGCGAGTCCCTTCAGGGAACATCCACACAGAGACGTCACTATTTTTCATGCTATCAACCACTTGATTGATCGTACCTTTTGCTTTTGCTTTGTTGGCACGGTCAATCAAAATGTTACCGGTTAGCCAATAAAGCTGCCCAAACAATGGCATCCATGCAAGGCTTTTTTTACCCACCGTCACCACTTTCGGTGTTACAGCAGCAGATACTGTAAACAGATCCCAGTTATTTTGGTGGTTAGCAATATAGATAGCTTGACCACGTTTGTAAGCATCTTCAGGGAGTCGTAATTCCAGTTTAATACCAAACACTTTTGACATCGCACCAAACATACGGCCAAAAGTGAATACGTGTTTAGGGTTGCGTGGACTTAGCAAGCAGTAACCACATCCGAAAACAAACATCACTACAGCAAAAATAGCTACAGCAATAATACGAAGTAGTGCAATCATT
Source organism: Vibrio sp. (assembly GCA_048259585.1). Classification (GTDB taxonomy): domain Bacteria; phylum Pseudomonadota; class Gammaproteobacteria; order Enterobacterales; family Vibrionaceae; genus Vibrio. Next base: position 37,564 of record JBLXHN010000014.1, read on the forward strand.
TAGCTTCTCCAAGGGAGCTCAATACTAATCTATATAAGTTCTTCATCATTCAGACCTGAACGATAATATATCCAGATTTATATAATAAAAAAGCCGAAATCCTTAGACTTCGGCCTATCATTAAAGCAAAAAATTAACTCGAAGCACGAACGCGTTCTATATTCGCGCCCAGTGCAGAAAGCTTATCTTCAATACGCTCATAACCACGGTCGATATGGTAAATACGGTCAACAATAGTCTCACCATGAGCGATACATCCTGCGATAACGAGGCTTGCTGACGCACGAAGATCGGTCGCCATTACCTGTGCACCACTTAAATGCTCCATGTCACCACAGATAACCGTGTTGCCTTCAATCTCTGCTTTTGCGCCCATACGCATCAGTTCAGGTACATGCATAAAGCGGTTTTCAAAGATGGTCTCGGTAATCACACCACCACCTTTTGCCATAATATTCAGCAAAGTAAACTGCGCTTGCATATCAGTTGGGAAACCTGGGTGTGGTGCAGTACGAATAGAAACCGCTTTAAGTTCACGTCCGGTCATATCAAGACTGATCCAGTCTTCACCCGTTTCAATATCAGCGCCCGCTTCTTCAAGCTTAGCAATCACAGCCTCAAGAAGTTTAGCACTGGTATTACGACAAACGATCTTACCTTTAGAAACAGCGGCTGCGACGAGGAAAGTACCAGTTTCAATACGGTCGGCTACTACGGTGTGTTTACCACCCGTTAGCTTTTCAACACCTTCTATCGTAATGGTGTCTGTACCTGCACCCGTTACTTTTGCGCCAAGTTGGTTTAGGAAGTTTGCTGTATCAACAATTTCAGGCTCACGCGCAGCATTGTCTAATACGGTTTGACCTTCCGCTAAGGTTGCTGCACACATAATCGTAATGGTCGCGCCAACACTGACTTTATCCATAACGATGTGAGCCCCTTTAAGGCGACCATCAACACTCGCTTTTACGTAACCATCTTCTAATTCGATAGTTGCTCCGAGTTGCTCTAGACCATGGATATGAAGATCAACGGGGCGTGCACCGATCGCACAACCACCAGGTAAAGAAACCTGACCTTGACCAAAACGAGCTACCAATGGACCTAATGCCCAAATCGATGCGCGCATGGTTTTAACTAAATCATACGGTGCACAAAATTGATCAATCTGGCTTGAGTCAACATGTACTGAACCATTACGCTCGACTTTCGCGCCTAAGCGCTTAAGCAGTTCCATGGTGGTATCAATGTCACGCAGATGAGGAACATTGCTCACCTCAACTGGCTCAGTCGCCAGGATAGACGCAAATAAAATAGGAAGTGCTGCGTTTTTTGCACCCGAAATGGTCACTTCACCTTGTAGAGGCTTATCTGACCCAATAACTCGAAACTTATCCATTCACTAACCTTAAAGTGACATCAATTTTTTATCGCGAGCCCACTCTTCTGGAGTGAAGGCTTTTATAGATACGGCGTGAACATCGTTGCGCTGAATGTACTCCATCAAAGGAGCATAAATCAGCTGCTGTTTCTTCACACGGCTCATAGCGCCAAAGCATTCATCCACAGCAATCACTTCGTAATGGCTGCCTTCACCTTTAACGTGAATTTCTTGAAGATTTAGTGCTTGATCCAAAATTTCTTTAACTTGTGTGCTATCCACAATTCACCCCGTTGAATTCTTAACGTGCTGAGCCATCATGTGTTCTACATTGCTCAACTGAAACAGTGTGCGCAGTTGTTCCGGCACAAAACTGAGCATTATATGACAGTTTTGTTTTTTTGCATGCTCTATTAAATGAATTAACATCACCATTCCGGCGGAGTCGACTCTTTCGACATCCTGCAAAGAAACTTCAATTTGATTATTCTGAGGTTTCCACTGCTGCAAAGCTTTCCATAAAGACGGCACCATATCACGATCTAATGCCCCGGTCAGCTTCACTAACTCTGAATTAGTCAGTTGCCACTGAGGATGGCTCATTGTGTTTTGCTCTCAAAACGAATCGGTTGGTTCGATAGTTCCCGCAGTTCTTTTGCGACAGCTAAAATACCCTCTTTACGAATTTTACCACTCCACTCAGATTGCTTGCTCGTTAATAAACTAATACCTTCCGCAATCATATCAAACGCTGCCCAATCACCTGATTTGTCTCGACGCAATTTGAACTCTAGCTTAATGTTTGGTCGTGGCGTATCAATAATATCAACTTTAATACTAGAAATGCGGCGATCATCTTCCAGCACAGGTTCAGGACCGAACTCAATTTCCTGATCGCTGTATTGAGTAAGTACTTGTGCATAGTTTGTCACTAAGTAAGCTCGGAATGCCTTGATAAACTCACCCACCTCTTCTCGCTTGGCACCTTTTAAGTTAGGACCAAGAAGTTTTAACGCTGCGTATTGTTCATTGATGTAAGGCATTAGTTCTTCTTCAACGATCACTTTTAAATAGTTAGGATCTTGTTGAATCTTAGGCTGCTCAGATTTCAAACGCTGAAAAGAGTGCTCCGCCACTTGTTTCATCATTTGGTAAGGCTCAGTACGGTCTATGCTTTGCGCATTAACAGTCCAAGAAAGTGCTAGCATTAAAATTACACTAATGTATCGCTTCAACATTTCTATTCCTCACTTGCCTTACTATCAGAACCGCCCATGCTATACAGCACCTGCCCAATCAAATCTTCTAGCACCAGTGCTGATTTAGTATCTTCAATCAAATCACCATCTGCTAGCATCTCTTCCTCTTCAAATATGAAACCAGGAATAAGGCTAATGTACTGCTCACCAATCAAGCCAGATGTTAATATATGGACACTGGATGTATCGGGAAACTGGTCGTATTGACTATCAATCGCCATACTCACTACAGGCAACAAGCTGTTTTTGTTTAACTCAATAGATGATACTCGCCCTACGACCACGCCTCCGACTTTCACTGGTGCTCTAACTTTCAAGCTGCCAATATTGTCAAATTCTGCGCGCAGGACATAAGTATCATTCGATCCGAGACCTTTCACGTCAGCGACTTGAAAAATCAATACCAGAATTGCGCAAATCCCTGCCAGCACAAAACTGCCTACCCAAAATTCTAGTTTACGAGTTTGTTGCATGATTAATTCCCAAACATCAATGCAGTCAATACAAAGTCTAGCCCTAAAACAGCCAGAGACGAATGCACTACCGTTCTTGTCGTTGCTCGACTGATCCCTTCCGAAGTTGGAACCGCGTCATAACCGTTAAACAGAGAGATCCAAGTGACGGTAATGGCAAATACCACACACTTAATCAAGCTGTTGCCAATGTCTTCTCCTAGCTCAACTGATGCCTGCATCGTCGCCCAGAAGCTTCCATGATCAATGCCTTTCCAATCAACACCAACCAATTGGCCGCCCCAAATACCAACGGCCATAAAAATCATCGCCAATAACGGCATAGAAATCAGTCCCGCCCATAAACGAGGAGCGATCACCCGCTTAAGGGGATCAACGGCCATCATTTCCAAGCTGGATATTTGTTCTGTCGCTTTCATCAAACCAATTTCAGCGGTTAATGCGGAACCAGCTCGACCAGCGAACAAGAGTGCCGTCACCACGGGACCTAACTCCCGCAATAAGGATAAAGCGACCATCTGACCAAGGCTCGTCTCAGCTCCGTAGTCAACGAGAATAACGTAACCTTGCAAGCTCAAAACCATGCCAATGAATAAGCCCGAGACGATAATAATCGCTAAAGACTGAACACCAACACTGTAAAGCTGCTTAACCAGTAATGGGAAATTCTTAATCGGATGTGGACGCCCAAATAACGCGCCAAAAACCATCAGACTTGCACGACCAAAAGATTCACAAATGGCCAGAGTTCTACGTCCCAAATGACTAATCCATTGAACAACATCAGCCAGCATCAAACAGATCCTTTTCAATAGATTGATTAACCGGATAACGGAAAGGCACTGGGCCATCCGCTTCACCATTTAAAAATTGCTGAACGCGCGCATCCTCAGCTTTATATAATTCGTCGGGAGTTCCTTGCGCAATGACCTTGCCATCGGCAAGCAAATATACCCAGTCAGCAATGCTCATGACTTCAGGCACATCATGGGAAACCACTATGGAAGTCACACCCAAAGCTTGATTGAGATTACGAATAAGTTCCACTAACACACCCATAGTAATGGGGTCTTGGCCAACAAAAGGTTCATCATACATGATGAGCTCTGGGTCCAAAGCTATCGCCCGAGCCAATGCTGCACGTCTAGCCATGCCGCCCGATAGCTGACTTGGCATTAACTCAGCAGCACCTCGTAGCCCAACAGCTTCTAGCTTCAAGAGCACGAATGTTCTGATCAAAGACTCATCAAGATCGGTATGTTCACGGATAGGAAAAGCCACGTTATCAAACACATTAAGATCAGTAAAAAGAGCACCAGACTGAAACAACATACTCATTTTCTTTCTTGCTTGATAAAGCTTACTTCGACTCAATGCAGGAATATTACTGCCATCAAACCAAATCTCTCCTTGTTCAGGAAGTAGCTGACCGCCGATCAATCGCAAAAGTGTTGTTTTACCAATACCAGAAGGCCCCATAATGGCAGTAATTTTACCTTTAGGGACATGAAGACTGATGTCATCGAAGATTTTTCGACCTGATCGAGAAAAGGTCAAATTATTGATACTAACTAAGTCAGTGTTAGACATGGTGGCCATTCGCTGCTGTGTGAGTCTCATCCATGGGATAGGCCATAATAAGCATATTGATCAAAAATTAAAAGCACTGTTCAATTACAGCGATGGTTATATGTCTTAAATATGTTTCGCCTAATTACTAGAGTTTAGCATTGGAACTAAAGTTTGACTCTTGTTCCAGTTTAAACCGTGATTTTATTGATAGGGCACTCATTTTTTTTATTTTCATTTATTATCGCGACGCTCTAAGTACTCTATGAACGATACTAATCTGTTCACCTGCGACGGCTAAAGCAATATTTTCAATCTTCGACTTCCCTTTTTACCCCCAACACGTCAAAATTGGCGGTTAAACATTTTAGTCACTCATTACGTATAGGAATCATCATGATCGAAGCTGTTGCGTTTCTTATTGTTGGTCTAATCATTCTAGTCTGGAGTGCCGATAAATTGGTATTCGGCTCGGCAGCATTAGCACGCAACTTTGGAATTTCCCCTCTTGTCATTGGTATGACAATTTTAGCAATGGGTTCTTCTGCTCCAGAAATGATGGTTTCAGCAACCGCTGCGCTTGATGGAAAAACAAACACAGCTGTAGGTAACGTTCTCGGCTCCAACATCGCCAACATCGCACTCATTTTGGGTATCACGGCAATTATTAAGCCATTATCTATCAGTTCTCCTGTTCTCAGACGTGAATTCCCATTAATGATAGCTGTGACTCTGCTCGCTGGTGCTATCATGTGGAACAACCACTTAGGTTTTTATGAAGGCGTTTTGCTATTTGGTTTATTCGCTGTCTTCATTTTGGCCATGCTAAAAATTAGTCGTAATGAACAAAAAAACAACGACGTTTTACTGACCGAACAAGAATCAGAAGTACCAGAAGGGGTAAGTAACCCCAAAGCGATAGTGTGGGTTGTTATTGGCTTAATTCTGCTACCGATTTCTGCACAATTACTGGTTGATAACGCCGTTGTTATCGCCAAATATTTCGGTATGAGTGACCTTGTTATCGGCTTAACCATTATCGCCATTGGTACCAGCCTCCCTGAACTCGCCGCTTCTTTAGCTGGCGTGTTAAAAGGTGAAGATGACATGGCAGTAGGTAACATCGTCGGCTCAAACGTATTTAATATTTTAGCGGTAATGGGGATCCCAGGGATTCTGAATCCTTCAATGCTAAGCGAACACGCTATGGGTCGCGACTTTTGGGTCATGCTTGGGGTTTCAATCATGTTAGTGATTATGGCGTTAGGTAAATCTCGCAGCATTAATCGTATTGAAGGTTCTATTTTATTCGTCTCATTTTTGGCGTATCAAACTTATTTGTTTATGAACATGACAGCCTAACTGGAGCACAAAATGTCAGAAAACTTTGATTATCGCAGTGTTGCTCAGCAAGTGCTGACAACGGAAATTGAAGCTCTGCAGCAACTAGACCAATACTTTAATGACGATTTTTGTCGCGCTTGCGATATGGTGATTGCCAACAAAAACGGTAAAGTTGTCGTTATGGGGATTGGTAAATCAGGGCACATTGGTAAAAAAATTGCTGCAACCTTAGCCAGTACGGGCACCTCTGCTTTCTTTGTTCACCCAGGTGAAGCCTCTCACGGTGATTTGGGAATGATAGAAACAGGAGATATTGTTCTAGCAATTTCAAACTCTGGTGAATCAGGGGAAATTCTTTCTCTATTCCCAGTGTTAAAACGCCTAAATAATCGAATCATCAGTATGACTGGTAATCCGCAGTCAAATATGGCGAAACTGTCTGATCTCCATTTGCAGATTACAGTCCCGAAAGAAGCTTGCCCATTAGAGTTAGCCCCAACGTCAAGTACCACAGCGACTCTAGTCATGGGTGACGCTCTCGCGGTTGCTCTAATGCAGGCTCGCGGTTTTACTGCCGAAGATTTTGCTCTTTCTCATCCCGGTGGTGCACTGGGACGTAAACTACTGCTAAAACTGTCCGATTTAATGCATTCTGGCGACGATTTACCAAAAGTAAAACCGACCGCTCTAGTCAGAGATGCTCTGCTAGAAATCAGTCAGAAAGGTCTTGGTATGACGGCCGTGACCAATGAGCAAGATGAACTTATTGGTATCTTTACCGATGGTGACTTACGTCGAATCCTAGACAAGCGCATTGATATTCATACCGCTACGATTAGTGAAGTCATGACCACAAACCCAACCGTCGCTTCGCCGAATCTTCTCGCTGTAGAAGGCCTAAACTTGATGCAAGAGAAACGCATTAATGGTTTGATGTTAGTTGAGAACGGTAAAGTTGTCGGTGCACTCAATATGCACGACTTATTAAAAGCGGGAGTCATGTAATGTCACAATCCATCGAGACGTTATACGGAGAAGTTGATGCTTCGATTATTGATATCGCAAAAGAGATAAAACTCTTAATTTGTGATGTTGATGGTGTCTTCTCCGATGGACTGGTTTACATGGGCAATGATGGCGAAGAGTTAAAAACCTTCCATACTCGTGATGGCTACGGTGTTAAGTCACTGATGAATGCCGGTATTGAAGTCGCTATTATTACTGGTCGCCAATCAAAAATCGTCGAAAACAGAATGAAAGCATTAGGAATTTCGCTGATCTATCAAGGTCAGGACGATAAAGTTAAAGCGTATCAAGATATTTGCCAAAAACTAGAGATTTTGCCTGAGAATACAGGTTATATTGGCGATGACTTAATCGATTGGCCGGTCATGGAAAAGGTCGCACTGAAAGTTTGTGTCGCTGATGGGCATCCACTATTGGTAAAACGAGCCAATTACGTGACAACAATCAAAGGCGGCCATGGCGCGGTGCGCGAGGTTTGTGATTTGATTCTTCAAGCACGTAATGAACTAGACGTACATAAAGGCTTAAGTATATGAGTTTGTCTCGTATTCTATATACGATACTTTTTTTTGTCGCAACTTGGTCAGCTTACTACCTCATCGACAAAGATCAAACTGATGCTATTCAAGTGGCTCCTAACCTAGAGCTACCGATGTTTAGCGGCACCAACTTAGACAACATCTCATACAATGAAAAAGGTGTGAGAAGCTATGTGATCACGTCTGCACATTTAGACCATTATGCGCAAAGCGGTAATACCATTTTCGATGCTCCAATTCTGAAAATCTATCAAGAAGGAGTGAATCAAGAGTGGGAGATCACGGCAAAACGCGGTATTTTATCTAAAGATAACGTCCTCACTCTGTATGATGATGTTATTGCAAAGAATTTACTCGACGATTCTGGATTTGATAAGCTCACCACAACAAGAATGAGTATTCACTTAAAGAATCGTGATTTTTGGGCTGATAATCCTGTGGATTTAAATGGTCCCCAATTTGAAACTCGTGGACAGGCGATGAAAGGTAACTTTGGTGACCACTCGGCTGTTCTTTATAACCATGTACAAGGTAGATATGAAACTCTTACACCTTAGTCTTTTAGCTTGCTTGCTGGCTTCAGGTCAGGCGTTGGCACTGTCTACTGACAGCCAACAGCCTGTGTACATAGATTCAGATAGCCAACAGCTTGATATGAAAAGTAACCGTGTTACTTTTCTCGGGGAAGTGAAACTCAAGCAAGGCAGTATCAACATTAATGCGGATAAACTCATCGTGATCCGTAATGCCGAAACAGGCCAAATCGAAGAAATTGAAGGTTATGGAAACGTTGCAACATTTTCTCAGCTGACAGACGACGGTAAAACCTTGTATGGAGAAGCGAAAGAGCTTTACTACAAGATGATAGCTGATGAGCTGACCATGATTGATAGCGCCAAATTATCTCAAGACGATAGCGAAATACGCGGCAACAAAATTCGCTACCAAATTTCTTCGCAAAAACTGATTGCTGATGGTAACGGTGGAGGCCGAGTTTCTACGGTACTGCAGCCACAAGCAACGCAAAAAGAATAACTATGTCGATACTAAAAGCAGAGCACCTGGCGAAAAGTTACAAAAAACGTAAAGTCGTTTCCGATGTAAGCCTTAAAGTCGAGTCCGGACAAATTGTTGGACTCCTCGGGCCTAATGGCGCGGGTAAAACCACCTCTTTTTATATGATTGTCGGCTTGGTTGCGCGTGATGAAGGTACGATTAGTATTGATGATCAAGATATCAGTATCTTACCAATGCACAGTCGCTCGCGTATGGGAATTGGTTATTTACCGCAAGAAGCTTCAATTTTCCGCAAACTTTCTGTGGAAGATAACATCATGGCTGTGCTACAAACTCGTGAAGAGATGACTCGTGAGCAAAGACAAGATAAATTAGAAGACCTACTCGATGAGTTTCATATTCAACATATTCGAGCAAGTGCCGGGATGGCGCTATCTGGAGGTGAACGTCGCCGGGTAGAAATTGCCCGTGCTTTAGCGGCGAACCCGCAGTTCATTTTATTGGATGAACCTTTCGCAGGTGTTGACCCTATATCAGTCATTGATATCAAGAAAATCATTGAGCACCTACGTGATCGAGGACTAGGAGTTCTGATCACTGACCACAACGTTCGAGAAACCTTGGACGTCTGTGAAAAAGCTTATATCGTAAGTCAAGGCCACTTGATTGCAGAAGGAACACCGCAAGAAGTGCTAAACAACGAACAAGTGAAGCAGGTATATCTCGGTGAACAATTCCGTCTATGATTAACTCATGGACAACTTTAACAACAAGGTAGTCGTTACTGAATGAAACCCTCATTACAGCTTAAGTTAGGCCAACAGTTAGCTATGACACCACAGTTGCAGCAGGCAATACGCCTATTGCAACTGTCGACATTAGATCTGCAACAAGAAATCCAAGAAGCATTGGACTCTAACCCTCTTCTGGACGTAGAAGAATCTGGAGACGATCTATCATCAACTGAAGTAGCCAACAACAATGAGGAAAAAGAGGCAACCGCTGAGATTTTAGAGATTGAGCCACAAGACAGTTCTGAGTTAATTGAAAAATCAGAAATCACTTCCGAGTTAGAAATCGATACCACTTGGGAAGACGTCTATAGTGCCAATACAGGTAGCACTGGTATTGCTCTCGATGACGATATGCCGGTCTACCAAGGTGAAACCACACAGTCATTACAAGATTATTTAATGTGGCAGCTAGATCTGACCCCATTTAGTGAGAATGACCGCTCAATTGCCATGGCCCTAATTGATGCCATTGATGACTATGGCTACCTCACTGTTTCTCTTGAAGAAATCCAAGAAAATTTCCAAGATGAAGACATTGAGTTAGATGAAGTTGAAGCAGTACGAAAACGCATTCAACAATTCGACCCGCTTGGTGTGGCATCCATCAACCTTCAAGATTGCCTGCTGTTGCAATTGGCTACTTACCCTGACGATACGCCTAGATTAGAGAGTGCAAAATTGATACTCACTCATCATATCGATCAACTTGGCAATCGAGATTACAAACTCATATTGAAAGAGACTAAGCTTAAAGAAGAAGAGTTACGTGAAGTACTTCAACTGATTCAGCAACTCGATCCAAGACCGGGAAGTCGTATTTCATCAGAACACGCTGAGTACGTAATTCCGGATGTTTCAGTTTACAAAGAACACGGTAAGTGGATTGTTACCATTAATCCCGACAGTGTTCCAAAATTAAAAGTAAACCAACAGTATGCAAACCTTGGCCGAGGAAACAGCGCTGATAGCAACTATATTCGTACCAATTTGCAAGAGGCAAAATGGTTAATCAAAAGCTTAGAAAGCCGAAACGAGACCTTGCTCAAAGTTGCAAAATGCATAGTTGAACACCAACGTGATTTCTTCGAATATGGCGAAGAAGCCATGAAGCCGATGGTACTCAATGACGTCGCGCTTGCTGTGGAAATGCATGAATCAACCATTTCTCGTGTTACAACACAGAAATACATGCATACTCCACGAGGTATATTTGAACTGAAGTACTTTTTCTCTAGTCACGTCAGCACAGACAATGGTGGAGAATGTTCATCTACCGCGATTCGTGCCCTGATCAAAAAACTGGTTGCTGCCGAAACACCAGCAAAACCGTTAAGTGACAGTAAAATCGCGGCTCTACTTGCTGATCAAGGGATTCAAGTCGCAAGACGAACAATTGCGAAATACCGTGAATCTTTAGGGATTGCCCCCTCTAGTCAGCGTAAACGCCTACTATAAGGCCAAACAGAGAAGGAAAGTCTATGCAAATCAATATTCAAGGCCATCACATTGATCTTACCGATTCAATGCAAGACTATGTTCACTCCAAATTCGAAAAACTAGAACGATTTTTTGATCATATAAATAGCATTCAAGTGATTTTACGTGTTGAAAAATTGCACCAGATCGCGGAAGCTACGCTTCACGTAAATCAAGGGGAAATCCACGCCACTGCGGACAATGAAAACATGTACGCAGCGATAGATGGCCTGGTGGATAAACTCGTTCGACAACTCAACAAGCATAAAGAAAAGCTAAGTAGCCACTAACCATGCAATTAAGCGAAGTACTTTCATTGGACTGCACAAAAAGTGCAGTTCAATGCTCTAGTAAAAAAAGAGCCCTCGAAATCATCAGCGAAATCGCTGCCAGCCATACCGGACAAAACTCCACTGAACTATTTGAATGTATGCTCAGCCGAGAAAAAATGGGCAGCACCGGAATTGGTAATGGCATCGCTATCCCACATGCTCGTATGTCATCCAGCGACAACGCCGTTGCAGTGCTACTTCAATGTGAAGAACCTATCGAGTTCGATTCCATAGATAACCGTCCTGTTGACCTTTTGTTCGCATTATTGGTGCCAGAAGAACAATGTAAAGAGCACCTAAAAACCCTTTCGAGTATGGCGGAACGTCTCAACGATAAACAGATATTGAAACAGCTTCGTAAAGCACAAAGCGACGAAGAGCTGTACAATATAATGGTTCAACCGCAGTAGGTATCCCTTATGCGTCTAATCGTTGTTAGTGGTCAATCAGGTGCAGGCAAAAGCGTTGCACTACGAGTATTAGAAGATTTAGGCTATTACTGTGTAGACAATCTCCCAGTGAGCTTATTAGATTCCTTTATTCAGTCTGTCCATGGCAGTAAACAAAATGTTGCTGTAAGTATCGATATTCGTAATTTACCTAAAGAGCCATCACTGGTTGAAGATGTACTTGAACAACTAAAACAAAACAACGATGTAAATGTACTGTTTCTTGATGCCAATAAAGAAACACTGCTCAAACGCTACAGCGAAACCCGCCGAATTCACCCTCTTACGTTAAGTGAGAAGCAAACCTCTCTTGAACAAGCTATTGAACTTGAGAAACGTTTATTGGAGCCGCTAAAAGAGCAAGCCGATTTACTTATTGATAGCTCAAATAAATCATTACACGACTTAAGTGAAATGGTTCGCATGCGAGTTGAAGGCAGAGAACGCAAAGATTTGGTCATGGTATTTGAGTCTTTTGGCTTTAAATACGGTCTGCCAAGTGATGCCGATTACGTATTTGATGTGCGCTTCTTACCCAACCCACACTGGCAGCCTGACCTGCGGCCACTAACCGGTCTTGACGCTCCGATTAAGAGTTTTTTGGAAGCTCACAGCGAAGTGATCGAGTTAAAGCAGCAGATCCAACTCTTTTTTGAACAATGGTTGCCGCTGTTAGAGAAAAACAATCGCAGCTACCTAACAATTGCGATAGGCTGCACAGGTGGCAAGCATCGTTCGGTATACCTTACTCAACAGCTTGGTGAATACTTTGGGTCGCTAGGACACCAAGTTCAAATTCGCCATACTTCTTTAGAAAAAAATCTTTCTTAGAGGATTTCTTATGCCACAAGTTAGCCGTACCGTTCTCATTCAAAATCGCTTAGGACTGCATGCTAGAGCGGCGGTTAAACTGGTCGAATTAGCGCAATCTTTCGATGCTATCCTCACCATACAGAGCCAAGAAGGTAAAGAAGCCACTGCAGATAGTGTCATGGGCTTGTTGATGCTTGAATCCGCTCAGGGGCAAAACGTCACTATCTCCGCTGAAGGCTCACAAGCAGAACAAGCGCTAGATGCGGTTTGCCACCTCATCGAAGACAAATTCGACGAAGACGAATAACCCTCCTGACGCCACAAAGACAAAATATTTACCATACAGTAATAAGTTCTTATTAAATAAGACATATACTTTCAATAATAATTAGTTACGTATTCATAATCGTACCCTTGCTCCGAGCGAATATTTTCTCGCTGAAGGGCGAATAAATTCTCGCTGAACAAGCATCTTGAGGTTACTTGGGTATAAAATTAAGTTACTATTCAGCGCATTGTAAGTATTCATTCACAAGGGGGAGTCATGGCCGAGCAAATCGAGTTTGACCAAGCACACAATACCCTCCAAGAAATCACAGAAGCATTAGAAAATGGTCGCTTCGTCCATGTTCGTAGACAGCTACAGGACATGGAACCGGAAGATATTGCCCACCTGTTAGAGGCATCACCACGCAAAGCTCGTAGTGTTTTGTGGCAACTGACCGATCCTGAAGATTATGGTGAAATTCTTGATGAGCTAAACGAAGACGTCAAAGATGCATTAGTATCTAAGATGGCTCCGGAGAAGTTAGCTGAAGCAACCGAAGGTATGGATACGGATGACGTGGCTTACGTTCTCCGAAGCTTACCAAACGATCTTTCACGTGAAGTCCTAGACCAAATGGACGCGGCTGATCGTCTACGTGTCGAAACAGCACTTTCTTATCCTGAAGATACCGCTGGTGGACTGATGAACACCGACGTTATCACCATTCGTGGTGACGTTGATGTAGACGTTGTCTTACGTTATCTCAGAATGAAAGGTGAGCTACCAGAAACGACCGATGCACTTTATGTGATTGACGCAGACAGCCGACTGATTGGCCACTTATCGCTAACAACACTGATTACCGCTCAGGTAGACGTTCCTATTCATGAAATAATGGAAGACGCAGATGAAGCGATTAAAGTTGACGCCAAGGATTCTGACATCGCCAGCTTGTTCGAACGTCGTAACTGGGTATCTGCTCCGGTGGTTGACGAAAACCAACACTTGGTTGGTCGTATTACCATTGATGACGTGGTTGACGTTATCCGTGAAGACGCAGAACACTCAATGATGAGTATGGCGGGTATGGATGATGACGAAGATACCTTTGCACCAGCATTCAAATCTGCGCGTAAACGCAGTATCTGGCTTGGAGCTAACGTGTTAGCAGCCTTGGCCGCAGCGTCTGTATCCAACATGTTTGAAGCAACGCTCGATCAAATGGCAGCCATCGCAGTACTCATGACGATTGTTCCATCTATGGGCGGTGTTGCAGGTAACCAAACTGTCGCCCTAGTAATTCGCGGCTTGGCACTCGGCCATATCGGTGACAGTAACAAGCGCGAGTTGCTGCTCAAAGAAGCCGCTATCGGTTTACTCAATGGTATTTTATGGGCACTCATCATCGGCGCGATTGTTGTCGCGTGGAAAGGTGAATGGATGCTTGGTGGCATTATCTCTGCCGCCATGATGACCAATCTATTTGTCGCAGGTGTTGCTGGGGTAATGATTCCGGTTCTGCTCAAGAAAATGAATATCGATCCTGCCCTGGCTGGCGGTATGGCACTAACCACCATCACCGACGTGGTCGGTTTATCCGTTTTCTTAGGTTTAGCGACTTTAGTGATCTGAACTCGTTGAATTCCATGAAAAAAGCGCTGAAAAATCAGCGCTTTTTTATCACTAAATCTGCAAGTAGGCGTATCTACTACTCACCGGCTACTTTCATCGATTCGAGTAGAATAGAACCGGTTTGGATCTGTGAGCGAGTCTCAACATCACTACCGACTGCAACGATTTGATTAAACATATCTTTCAGATTACCAGCAATCGTAATTTCAGATACTGGGTACTGAATTTCACCATTTTCAACCCAGAAACCTGCTGCACCGCGAGAGTAATCTCCGGTTACGATGTTTACGCCCTGCCCCATCACCTCAGTGACTAACAGACCGGTACCCAGTTCTTTCAGCATTTGATCAAAATTTTGACCCGTCGATTTCACAAACCAGTTATGGATACCACCAGCATGACCGGTTGGGTCCATATCCAATTTACGAGCAGCATAGCTGGTTAACAGGTAAGTCGCCAAAACACCATCTGTAATAATTTCAGTATCGAGTGTTCTTACGCCTTCACTATCAAATGGACTAGAAGCTAAACCACGTAATATATGAGGACGTTCAGAAACACTAAACCAGCTTGGCAGAATTTGTTTACCGAGATGGTCCAGTAAGAAAGAAGACTTACGGTATAGGTTACCACCACTAATCGCCATCACTAAGTGGCCAAGCAATCCTGTCGCAACATCAGAAGCAAACATCACTGGGAACTTACCGGTTTTCAGCCTTTTTGCATCTAAACGGCTTACTGTTTTCTCAGCCGCTTGCTGACCGACTTTTTCTGGCGTCCATAAGTCATCACAGTGGCGAGCAACGGTGTAACTGTAATCACGCTCCATTTCACCGTTTTTGCCTTGCCCAATCACACAGCAACTAATGCTGTGGCGACTAGAAGCATAGCTGCCTAGCAAACCGTGACTATTACCGTAAACTTTTACCCCATAATGGCTATCATAACTTGCGCCATCACTTTGCTTAATTCTATCACTCGCATCTAATGCAATCTGTTCAGAAGCAATGGCGATTTTAGCCGCGCTATCAGGATCTATCGCGTTTGGGTGGAATAGGTCCAAATCAGGAATATCTTGAACCATGAACTCTTTTGGTGCGGGGCCCGAGAAAGGATCTTCCGAGGTATATTTAGCAATATCCAACGCAGCCAGAACCGTCTGCTCTATCGCCTTTTCACTTAAATCAGAGGTTGATGCACTACCCTTGCGTTTACCGCGATAAACGGTAATTCCTAAGGCACCATCACTATTAAACTCTACGTTTTCAACTTCACACATACGAGTTGAAACACTTAACCCCGTACTCTTGGTAATGGCAACTTCTGCAGCATCTGCACTGGCTGATGCCATATCGAGAGCTTTTGCAACAGCGGCTTCAAGTTCTTTGCGCTGCGCAGCGACTTGCTGTTTTACATCCATATCTGACCCAATCTTTGAACTTTGATTAACTAGGATAACAAGAATTTCGCTTTCTCCCCACGATTCTTGCTAAAATAGCTGACATATACACCTCAATAGTTGAAGAAAATGGCGCGTAAAAATCAAAAAGCTCCTTGGGAAGAAGAAGAGGAGATCATTTGGGTTAGTAAAACCGAAATGAAAAATGACATGAACGACTTGCAAAAGCTAGGCGAAGAACTGGTTGAACTAAAGCCAAGTCAGCTTGAAAAAGTACCGATGCCGGAAGACTTGTTCGATGCAATTAAAGACGCACAGCGTTTCAATAAAGAAGCGAGACGTCGTCAGCTACAGTTCATCGGAAAGCTAATGCGTACTATCGATCCAGAACCAATCCAAGCGGCACTGGACAAGATTCGGAACAAGCATTCGCAAAACACAGCAGTACTGCACAAACTTGAGCAGTTGCGTGACCGTATTGTCGAGCAAGGCGATGATGCAATTAACGATGCATTAGAACTTTACCCTGAGATCGACCGTCAGCGTATGCGAACGCTTGCCCGTCAGGCGAAGAAAGAGAAAGGTGGTAATAAGCCACCAAAAGCTTCTCGAGAAATTTTTCAGATCCTGAAAGAGCATAACGACGAAGCGTTTTAATTAAAGAAGCTTAGTCTGAGACTATACAGTCATCCCAGAATTGCGGAACGAAATATCTGGAATCTAATAACGGCGCACGCTGTGGCTAGATTCCAGCCTTCGCTGGAATGACGAACAAATGCTTTATTAGCTCATTTAAGCCTCACAAATGTGGGGCTTAGTTTTTACAAATTTTTATTACTCTCCAGCTCTGACAAAATCGCTCAGCGGTTGATACTCATGCTGCGAAGACAAAGCACTCACATCATCAAACACCTGTACCTTACCTTGTGAAATAAAAGCAAAATGGGAAGCTATCGCTCGGGCATCACTCAAATGGTGCGTCACCATCAGTACCGTAATATTGCGCTCTTCCGCTAACCGCTTTACCAGATTTAACATCTCTTCTCGCAGAAGAGGGTCAAGTGCAGAGAAAGGCTCGTCCAGCAGCCAGATAGAATGTGGCTGAACGAAACAACGGGCCAGTGCTACACGCTGTCTCTGCCCCCCAGACAATTGGCTAGGCAAACGGTCAAGGAAAGCGTCAACCCCAACTTGTCGCGCGGCATTCTCTACCTGACGCTTTTGCTCGACTGACAGTTTTAGTCCCGGATTCAGACCTAAAGAGATATTCTCCCTCACCGTAAGATGAGCAAACAAATTATGCTCTTGGAACAGCATTGAAAAAGGTCTTTCAAACGGCTCTTTACCTACAACTGAACCATCGGCGACTCTGATATCGCCCTGTCGTGGTTCGATAAATCCTGCAACCAAACTTAACAGTGTCGATTTTCCTGCACCGCTAGGTCCCATTAACGAAACGATCGCCCCTGCTGGAACATCAAGACAAAACTCGAACCATTCCTGATGATATTCATAACGTACGTTTTCTAATACCAGCATTAAAGACCTCTAGACGAATGCGCTTTAAACAATTTTTCGATCACCGTAAAACATCCCACACTCAGTATTAACAGAGTGAGGGAGACCACTGCTGCCGACTGCATTTGATAACTGCCTAACAACTGAAACAGATACAGTGGTAAAGTTCTGAAGTCCTGACTACCAAACAGTGCAATGGCGCTTAAATCGCCCATCGACAGTAAGAAACTAATCGCGAAAGCATGTGCTATAGGCTTGCTCAGTGCTCGCCCTTCAATAATTTTGAAACGCTGCCAACCACGAACGCCGAGTGATGAACTCAGATATTGGTACTGCTGTTCTATTTGCAGCAGAGGCTGGGCGAGAGTTTTCAATACATAGGGTAACGCCATTAAACCATTCACCGTCACCACGACCCAAAAAGCAAAACTAAACGCATCGGTCACACTGCGAAGGAGTAAAAATAGTCCTGTACTTACAACGAGTCCGGGCGTGACCAAAATAATCATACCGGACAGTTCCAGCGCGTTAGCCGCTTTGTTGTTATCACGAATGCGCCACCTGCGGGTCGTCAACAAAATAGACACACCAGCAGCCAAAGCAATGGCGCTCGCCAACGTTGCCACCTGAAAGGACGCCGATAAGGCATGCCAGAACTTACTATCCGACAACACCGTCACCACGTTGGAGTTCAAACCGCTAATCACTACCATCAACAATGGCGGAACCACCAGTAAGATAACAAAGACAATCCACAGCCAATCCCAGCAGCGAGCTTTTACGCTATCTCGGCTGACGACATAGTCTGCACTGATACTTCCAGCCGCTACCTCAACAGGCTTTGCCAGGCGCTGTATTGATAGATATAAAACACTGCAAAGCAGCATTTGCCACAGAGCTAATAAAGCTCCTGCTTGAAGATCAAAATCAAACTT
The DNA here is from genome assembly GCA_048259585.1 of Vibrio sp. Lineage (GTDB taxonomy): Bacteria > Pseudomonadota > Gammaproteobacteria > Enterobacterales > Vibrionaceae > Vibrio. Next base: position 55,788 of record JBLXHN010000014.1, read on the forward strand.
GATCGCCTGATAAATTGCCAGTTCAATCGTAGTTGCTTTAGGGCCGCCGCCCAAAGCCATCACAGTAGCAAAGCTGGTAAAGCAAAGCATGAATACCAAGCCGCAAACATGGGGAAGCTGCTGACGCAGACGCGGCCATTCCACCCACTTAAATTTATCCCAGTGACTCATGCCTAAATGAGCACACAGCTTATGCTGCTCTTCAGGAATAGATTCCAATGCTTGTAACAGTAACCGACTGGCATAAGGAAGATTAAAAAAGAAATGAGCGAGCAGTATTCCGTTCAAACCATAAATAGAAAAAGGCAACTTAGTATCAAGCCACCCCAACCCCGTTGCTAATAGCCCACTGTTACCATATATCGCCAGTAAGCCAAAAACGCCAACAAGAACCGGCAATACTAACGTGGTGGCAAATAACTTGATCAGTAGAGTTCGGCCAAAGAAACGTCTTCGATACAGGGCATGCGATACTGGGACAGCAAAGCCAACACTCAGAATCATCGAAAGGCTCGCCTGATAAAAACTGAACTGAGTGACATGACGGTAGTAAGGATCTTGCCAAATCTGAACAAAATTCAAACTAGGAGCGTACATCAATAAAGCAGCAAGCGCAGAAACAACAAAGGCCACGACGATTGCCGCGACCCCAATGCCTATTCTTGGAACAGAATTCAACTCTCTCTACACCTTAAAATGTCAGTGCGTTCTGCCACTCACGAATCCAAGTCTTGCGCTCGCTTGCGACTTCTTCAGCACTAAAGCTCAGAGCTTTGTTCGGCACAGCAAGAGTGCTAAAGCCTTCTGGTAGTTGAGTATTGGTAACAGGGTACATCCAGTTCCCTGTAGGAATAACCGTCTGGAACTCATCGCTTAAAATAAAGCTCATAAAGTCATCAGCCAGCTTTTGGTTATGGCTGGATTTCACTTTCGCAGCTACTTCTACCTGCATGTAATGACCTTCAGTGAAATTCGCTGTTGCATATTTCGCATCATTTTCGGCAATCAGGTGGTATGCAGGAGAAGTCGTGTATGAAAGCACTAAATCAGATTCGCCTTTAAGGAACATAGAGTATGCTTCTGACCAACCTTTGGTAACCGTAACCGTCTTCTTCGCCAATTGCTTCCACGCATCACTAGCATCATCACCATATACCGACTTCATCCAAAGCAGCAGGCCTTGACCTGGCGTCGAAGTGCGAGGATCTTGGTAGATAACTTTGAGATCATCACGCTTTTCAACCAGCTCTTTTAGGCTTGCAGGCGGGTTAGACAGAGTCTCTTTGTTGTAAACAAAAGCAAAATAACCGAAGTCATAAGGAACAAACGTATCATCATTCCAACCATTCGGTAGTGTAATCGCTTTCGTATCAACAGAATGCGTTGTCAGTAATCCTGTTTGTTTAGCTTCAACCATTAAGTTGTTATCTAAGCCTAAGACGATATCCGCTTTGGTTTTGTCACCTTCCAAACGAAGACGATTAAGGATAGAAACACCATCATCTAAAGCAACGAACTTCAAATCGCAGCCACATTGAGCTTCAAACGCTTTTTCAATCGCAGGACCTGGGCCCCACTCAGCAGCAAAAGAGTCATAAGTGTAAACAGTAAGAGTGTTGTCCGCAGCGAACGCTACGCTAGATGATGTTGTAATAAACGAAAAAGTTACCAACGCAATGGCTGAAAATTTGAAGTTCAAGGCTCGCTCTCCTTTGAGCGGCACAGGTTTGAGGGAGGACAGAATAATCCGTATTCGGTTATAACATTCCCAACTCAATTCCTACGCCAGCATTATCTGGTTCAGGTTAAATACCAACGCCAGATAATTATACTGGCGTTGGACTGCGGGTCCCAAGCTTGGCTTGATCTCAGCGCCATTCATGCAATGAATGGGTAGCTCCCCGAGAGTAGAGATGATTGTAAAGCTAAACAGGAAGAGAAGCTACTCTCCTCGCTGATCATACCCCCAACGCGGGACTAAAGTTTGCTCAATCCCTAAATGATCAAGAATGCGAGCAACCATAAAATCAATCAGGTCATCAATACATTTAGGTTGGTGATAAAAACCCGGTGCAGCAGGCATGATAGTGACCCCCATTTGCGATAGCTTGTGCATGTTTTCCAGATGTAGGGTCGAAAATGGGGTTTCTCGAACCACGAGCAATAACTGACCGCGCTCTTTCATCACCACATCTGCGGCTCGCTCAATCAGGTTATCCGACATGCCATGAGCAATTGCCGCAACACTTCCGGTAGAACACGGACAAACAATCATCTGCTTAGGTGCAGCAGATCCTGAAGCAACGGGAGAGAACCAATCTTCTTTGCCACACACTATCAATTTTTCTGCATCACACTGCAGGTGCTCGACGAGTTTCGCTTTCGCCGCATCGGGTCCACTTGGCAATTTAAGCTCATGTTCCGTAGCTAAAACGACTCGCGCTGCGGATGAGATCAGCAAATAAACGGTATAGTCCGCTGCCAGTAAACATTCAAGCAAACGCAAACCATATGGCGCACCTGAGGCTCCCGTCCAAGCTAAGGTAATAATTTTCGTCTGACTCATTATGATTGCTTCGCTTTTAATGCTGTGAGTAGCTTGTCGTGAATGCCATAAAATCCACCGTTGCTCATCACCAAGATTTGGTCGCCTGCTTGAGCTTCTGCACAAATCATAGCAACAAACTGGTCAATGTTATCGTGCGTATAAGCGGGTTGTGTGCATTGTTCTGCAACATCCTGTACCGCCCAAGGAATTGATTCCGGCTGGAACAGATAAACCGAATCCGCTTGTTTCAAGGATTGTGCTAACGCTTCTTTATGCACGCCAAGCTTCATTGTCGCAGAACGAGGTTCTAATACTGCGATGATTTTCTTGTCACCAACCTTGTTTCGCAAACCACCTAAAGTCAGTTCAATAGCTGTGGGGTGATGAGCAAAATCATCATAAACAGTCACGCCCTGCTCTTCGCCTTTCAGTTCAAGACGACGTTTAGTGTTAATAAAAGCGCCTAAAGCTTCGCAAGCTAAATCTGGGGTAACACCAACATGGCGCGCTGCAGCTACTGCCATTAAGGCATTATTGACATTGTGTTCACCTACCAGATCCCACTTAACCGTTCCTACCCGAGTATTCTGGAATAACAAGTGGAATTCAGAACCATCTTTAGTAATTTTTTCCGCTTTCCAGTCGGTATTTTCACCGCTAAATTCGGTTTCACTCCAGCATCCACGCTGCAAAACATCCTGCAATGCTTCATCTTGTTGAGGAGAAAAGATACGGCCATTACCAGGCACAGTGCGCACTAAATGGTGAAATTGACGCTTAATCGCTTCAAGATCATCGAAGATGTCGGCATGATCAAATTCAAGGTTATTCATCACCAATGTTCTCGGGTGGTAGTGAACGAACTTAGAACGCTTATCGAAAAAAGCACTGTCATATTCATCCGCTTCCACAACAAAAAACATACTTTCCCCTAAACGGGCTGATAGTCCGAAATTACCTAACACACCACCGACTAAGAAGCCTGGCTGATATCCGCAGTGTTCTAGTATCCATGCAAGCATGCTGGAAGTGGTCGTTTTACCATGTGTTCCCGCGACGGCCAGTACCCAACGATCATGCAGTAAAAATTCCTGTAACCATTGCGGACCTGATATGTATTTCAGGTTGTGATTAAGCATGTATTCAACACATGGGTTGCCACGGCTCATGGCGTTACCGACTACCACCAAATCAGGCCTTGGCTCAAATTGAGCAGGGTCGAATCCTTGTATTATTTCGATACCTTGCGACTCAAGCATCGTGCTCATCGGCGGGTAAACATTGGTATCACTACCAGTAACTTTGTGCCCTAATTGGCGGGCAAGCATCGCGACACCACCCATGAATGTGCCACAAATTCCCAAGATATGAATATGCATAAAGCTTAATCTCTTCATCACTTTATTGTATGGCTTCCCATTATCCTGATTCACATCGTAAAAGCGAGCACCGTAAATCAGAGCAATGTAATTAAGAAAAATATGACAATAGAAATGAGAGGTTCGTCCGTTACTTCATTACCCGTAAAAAGATAAAAGACATAAAATTTCAACGGGTACGCGTGTTTACATAAGTTCCATCAGAGAACCCCCCACGGTCCCACCTAAATCCCCCCAAAAATAGTGTTAAGGAAATTACATGTCTGAGATGCGCACCCTTGGTGAATTCATTGTTGAGAAACAACATGACTTCCCACATGCGAGTGGTGAACTGTCCTCCTTATTAGCTTCAATTCGTCTTGCAGCCAAGATAGTGAACCGTGAAATAAACAAAGCTGGTCTTGCTGATATTACTGGTGCTTCTGGTCAGGACAACATTCAAGGTGAAGAACAGCAAAAACTTGATCTGTATGCGAATGAAAAATTCAAAGCAGCGTTAGAGGCCCGAGATCAAGTTTGTGGTGTTGCCAGTGAAGAAGAAGATGAAGCGGTTGCTTTCAATAAAGAGCTAAATAGAAATGCGAAGTATGTCGTACTAATGGACCCTCTTGATGGTTCATCAAACATTGATGTGAACGTATCTGTCGGTACGATTTTCTCAATCTATCGTCGTATTTCGCCAGTTGGTGGACCACCTACAGCAGAAGACTTCCTTCAACCAGGTAGTCAGCAAGTCGCAGCAGGCTATGTGATTTACGGTTCTTCAACCATGCTTGTTTATACCACAGGCAATGGTGTGAATGGCTTTACTTACGACCCATCTATCGGTTCGTTCTGTCTATCACATGAGAATATGTGCATTCCTGACAACGGTAAAATTTACTCGATTAACGAGGGTAACTACATTCGTTTCCCAACCGGAGTGAAAAAGTACATAAAATTCTGTCAAGAAAATGTACCTGAGGATAACCGCCCATATACTTCGCGTTACATCGGCTCTCTGGTTGCTGATTTCCACCGTAACCTGTTAAAAGGTGGCATCTACATGTACCCAAGTACAGAAAGCCACCCTAACGGTAAACTGCGCCTACTGTACGAATGTAACCCTATTGCATTCTTAATGGAGCAAGCAGGTGGTACTGCTTCTGACGGCAAAAACCGCATCATGGATATTAAGCCAACGGAATTACACCAACGAGTCCCTTTCTTTGTTGGATCATCAAGCATGGTGGAAAAAGTCGAGGGCTTTATCAAGCAGTATCCTGACGAGTAGCAACACTCTCGTTACTGAAGCGCCGTATCACGGCGCTTTTTTATTGTCGCTTTACCCTATGATTTGATAGAAACAAACCTGTTCACATTACTTGAGCAAAGTTTCAGTCACTTAGACGAAATTTGACCTACAATTTCTTCAATTAGACTTAGGTGTGCTTGGGGATCGACTCATTTACGGGTAAACTCTAGCCTTTGTAATGTGGTAACAATTAAAAACTACCTCATAACATCAATAACAATAAGTCTTGATTCTTTGAAGTCCGGCTAACGAAAAGGAAACCTTTAATGAGCTTAAACAATGTGCCAGCAGGCAAATCTCTTCCAGACGATATCTACGTTATCATCGAAATCCCAGCTAACGCAGACCCAATCAAATACGAAGTAGACAAAGATTCTGGCGCTGTATTCGTAGACCGTTTCATGTCTGCTCCTATGTTCTACCCATGTAACTACGGTTACGTGAACCACACTCTATCTCTAGATGGTGACCCAGTAGACGTACTAGTACCGACTCCACACCCACTAATGCCTGGTTCTGTAATCCGTTGCCGTCCAGTCGGCGTTCTTAAGATGAGTGACGAGTCTGGTGAAGATGCGAAAGTTATCGCGGTACCACACGAGAAACTGTCTAAAGAATACAACCACATTCAAGATGTGAACGACCTTCCAGAGCTTCTAAAAGCGCAAATCACTCACTTCTTCGAGCGTTACAAAGACCTTGAAGCTGGCAAGTGGGTTAAAGTTGAAGGTTGGGAAGATGCTGCAGCAGCTCGTGAAGAGATCAAAACTTCATACGAACGCGCACAGCAAAAATAATTGCTTCTGCAACAGTCAAAAAAGCCAGCAAATGCTGGCTTTTTTATCATCTGAATCTGGTATCAGTCTGAAGTAATATCAGTACCATGATCCCACCAAGTCCCTTCTACGTACGCTGCACGGAAATCAGGATTAATCTCATCGCAAACACCTCTATATGGATACTGCAATTTACCCAATTCTAATGCATCTTGTTGACAATATTCCTGACGACCAAGCTCATACCCTTCCATGTAACTTGCCCCATTGACACCAGTGACAGATGTCAACTGAACATGACCGGCAACCCCTTCTTCATAACCATAGGTATGCCAATCATCAGCAGCAAAAGAGGTCGTATCAGGCTGAATACTACAACCAGCAACAACCGCAGTGACTACCGCCACTAACCATTGACCTTTCATTTGGATATCTCCTTTACCAAGTAAGCACTAATATATTAGTTAAGGCTAATGTATTTTTCCGCTCACTTACGGTAAAAGTAAGTAAAGGCGTTTCTTACACTCGTTGACACCAATCACCAGAATCAATCAAGGCTTCTTGAGCTATGACATCTTGATAAATATAAATCCACGCAGTGCCAAATGGCGTTTCAATCGTTTCACGACGATACTCAACAGGTACATCTTCCAGAACATCCAACTTAGCCAATGTTTGTTCATCAATGAGGTAAATTTCACCAGATATCGCGTGATTACCTTCAGCAAGACCAGGGTATGGGCCAAGATCATACAAAGCATATTCTGGCTTAGTCTCAAAGTGACCTAAAAGTTGACTCTCTGCCAAAAAGTTATGGTTACATTCTCCCTGACGCAAGGTGCCATATACAAAAACCAAATGTTGCACTTTACTTCTCCTTGGGGTCTATTGACCTATTCCAACTGGAACTGATAAAGCAGATCGACTGCACTATCTAAACCAGATACCGCTTCCACATAGAGATCCGTCATTAAACGATAACGCACGGTAAATTCACCGACAGAGTTAAAAATACCGACACCGTATTTAACTTGCAAGCCGGGCGCTATATAGCCGCTGACCGTCACTTGCGAGTCATCGCCAGAACCTGCGGTATCGAGTTGCAGATCCTGAACACCAAATGCGCTACCAATTTCGCCAACCACTTTACCACTTCTTGCTAAACTTAAGCCGATCAAAGCGGTTGTCATCGCATTGCCACCACCTGATTCACTATCTAAATCCTGGCCTCTTAGCAAATAAGACAGGGCATTAGCTTGAGGCATAGCAGGATCAGAGAATATTGAAACAATAGGCTCATCAGCAGGTCCGGTCACTTGTACTCCAGCGATCACATCATCTTCGGTGTTGTCTGGATTACGAATCGCTTTAATCGACAAGTACGGTTGATCCACAGGACCATTCATTAAGATTTTCCCTTCTTGAATAATCAAATCCTGACCAAATGAACGATATTGACCATTAACAATATTGATTTCACCATTAACCAATGGGCCTTTATCCTTTTGAGTCACATTGACTCGACCGATTAACCCACCTTCCAAGCCAAATGCTAATAGCTTAAAGTCATCACCAATACTAATCGAAACATCCGTTTCAATATCGAATGGCAAACTGTTTTGCTCATCCGTTGGTGTTAGGTCAGCATTCAGCATGACTTGATCTTTAGACACACTAACAGCACTTGGCGGCAGCTCCTCAACGACGATTCGTCCCCAAGGAAGTGCTATATTTCCTGTAACTTTAGCCAGTTTCGGTTGCATAGCGAGTGTCAGATCTGGGACAACTCGCACCTTCACCATCGGAGGCAAATCCACCAGTAATGATTGAGCAAACACTCGTGAGTTCACTCGCCAATCATCGAGTCGTTGCCAATCTGCATCACCAGTCATCGACAGATCACCATCTTGCGTTGTGATGTCAGCATTCATTGTCGCTTGGAAACCATTAAAGTGAATATCAAGTTTGCCAGAGTCGACCTCTACTGGCGAAATTTCACCTTTGACTTCAATATCCTCTATCGACACCAAACCTTCGACTCGAGGGTGGAGCATTTCACCACTAAACCGCAGGTCTGACTCGATATTAGACTTAATTGAGCTGTACTCACCAACCAAAGGAGAAAGAAAATCTAAATTGAAGGTCGAGAGCTTCAACTCCCCTTCCAACATTTTGTTCTCTTTTGTCACATCAGGAATGATCACTTTTCCGGCAAGATCACCGTTATCCGTCACGTCAATGTTCCAATAGGCTTGGAGTCGATTACGCACCAATGACGCTTGCAAAGAGACCTCTTGCCAGCCAATTTTTAAAGTTTCATCAAGCTGTTGGACAACCGAACCTGGGGTTAAAGTGAGATCAATCTTGGCTTGTGGTGCTTTGCCCTCCTGCCACTTTGCCCAAACTTTGGCATTCGCTTTGCCGTTAACTCTGGTATCAGGCGGAACATATCGCTGTACCTGCGCAAAATCGAATTGGTTAACGGATAGTAGAACCTCACCCCTTCCACCAACAGTAGAATCCTTATCTAAACAAACCGATGACTCAGCTTGAGACCAACAATGGCCAGCAATCGTCGCTTGCTGCTTATTGATATCAACACCAATATTCGTCGGTTTATTCAGCGTCCAGACACCCTGCTCAGATTCAATCTGCATCCGAGAGAGATTTCCTTTCCAAAACAGTGATGGTTGATCTTGCAGCGATCCATTCAACGCCAAACGCGTTGAAACAATGTCAGATTCAACATCCAAACTCACGTCATGCGCCTTCTGATCCCCACTTACCTGCAAAATCACGGATTCAATCAACTGATCTTGATAACTGGCTTGCTTAACACCCAGTCTTAAATTGGCACTTGGAACAGGCAGTGGCTTCACATTCCCGGTCAAGGTCATATGCTTAACTTTGGCCTGCTGTTGCCAGTCCAGAGAATCAACATCCAAAGAAAGCTTGATATTCGGTTGTTCCATGGCACCGCGAAGCAAGACATCGCCAATCACTTTACCGTTTAAATCCGGAATCGTTTTTGCCAAATCAGGTAACTTTAAAGACAGCGACATACGCCACTCTTTGTCTAACGTCCCTTTTGCCTTAACCGTGTTAGGGCCATGGGTAAGATTTATGCCTTGGGTGCTTACTTCGAAGTTTCCTTTACCTGTCACGTCTGACGCATCGATCTGTCCATGAAGATGCAAAGGATAATCACGAACAAGCCCATCTATCGCCAGATTAGGCACACTGACTTTCCAACCACCTTGTTCCGTCAGTTCGCCAGATGTTTCAAACTCACCACTAATGATCCCCTCGGCTTGTGGCCACTGAAGATCCGGCTGAATCTGGTTGAGATCGAGTTTGGCGTACCAATTGATTGGCGAATCCCAGTTGGCTTTAACCTCACCTAAGATTCGTCCACCTAAAGTATCAAGTTTAATCTTAGTTAAACCAACTTCACTGAGATTACCTTCACCTTCAGTTTCAATCGTCAGGTCCGGTAAATCTTTACCCTGAAAACTGGCCGCAAACCCAAGTTGATAACGAGCTAAAGATCCATTGACGGATAGGTGTGAGGCATCCACCACGTAGTCACTCTGACCAATTAACGGCCATTGTACATGTAGCTGCTTTGCCTCTAATTCGAACGGCAGTTGCGGCTCCAATGGTTGTAGCTGCGCTTTGATATTCGCTTTAGCACGTTCAGAAAGATCCAGTTGTAGGCCGAGCTTAGCCACACTGCCTGTGGCTTTTAACTTCACCACTTGACCTTGAGCCTCAGCCAGCTTGACCTTGCTAGATAGATCCAGATTTAACGGATAATTGCCCTTTAGCTTAGCTTTGGCTGATAAGTGAGCCTCTGCTTGGGGCATATCCAGTTCCAATGTATGGATTGTCACATCATGTTGAACCGCGGTTACCTTAAGCCCTAAGTGATTAACAATCATCGGTTGCGCTTGATTGAGCTTAAAGTTATCAACATCAAAACGAGTGACATCAATCCGCAGTGGAATCAACACCTCAGGTAGGATAATCGCTTCATCATTAGATTTTGCTTCACCGGGCTGAGTTTCAGTTTCAGTGCTGGCTTGTGAATCTGCCAAGGTCAAATCGATGTTTTGCCACAGAGTTTTGCCAACGATAAGGTTATTGCCTTGAAAACTGGCCTGAGTTGAAAAGTGTTGCCACGCAATCTTATTTCCCAGCACATCAAGCTGAATATCGTTCAGCACCAATCGATTCAGACGAATCGGAACTGGTGTTGATATTGCGGTTAAAGGCTCTGAAACGTCTTCGCTTTGTGGTTCTGTAGTTTGAGGAAGTGAAGGCATTGCAAACTTCAAACCAGATAGCGTGATGTTGTTGATGCAGACTGAAGGCTCTAAAAAGCAGTTGGCATTAATCGCGATAGTTGCCGTTTTTAGCTGAGCATCGACATTCAAGCTCTGATCGACAAAACCAACATTGTTGAGAGTAAAACGAGGAAAGATAGAGCCTTGAGTAGATTCAACCTGCAACTGGGGCACAAATTTCTGAGCGGCCCATAAGGCTAAGTTAAGCCCAGTGTTGGTATATAGCAGTCCCGCGATAGACAAAACAATCGCCACCAATAACACAATAATGCCGACAGACAGCCATTTGCTCCATTTCAACGCCAATTTGATCATAGTTCAGGCCCTAAAGAGAAATGGACTCTGAAACGCTCTCCCGGTTCGGAATCCAACCCCCAGGCAAAATCAAGTCGAATTGGACCTACAGGAGAAACCCAACGGACCCCAAAACCAGTCCCCGTTTTCCACTCAGGTAAATAATCAAATGCGTCACCCCCATCGATAAAAACCGCTCCCCACCAGTTTCCCGTTAACCGGTATTGATATTCCAGTGACCCCGTCGCCATATATTTGGCCCCCGCCAATGCACCACTAGAATCGGTTGGAGATATTGACTCGTACTCATAACCACGCAAGTTATTATCACCACCAGCGAAAAAGCGCAAAGAAGGAGATAACTTTTCGAAGTCTTCAACAAAGTTTGCACCACCACCCATGCGGAATACACCCCGATGATTTTCTCCCGCGCTGCGAATCCATGATGTACTGGCTAATAACCGAACGACATTGGTTTCTGAAACAAACGAAGATGTACCATACTCAATTGTGACAGATTGTTTATCTCCCCAAGTAATTAAAGATCCTCTCGCTCGGGTTCGAGTCCGGCTAAAAGTGAAGCCAGGTAAAACGAACTGGCCCACATCATCGAGAACACCTTGCTCATAACTCTCAAGTAGATAGCGAATAAACATAGTACGGTGCCAACCACTATCGACTAACCAGTGCCTTTCTAACGACAAGTTAGACTCTAAGCTTTGGGTATCGCGATTATCGACTTTTTTTAGGCCATATTGGATCTGATAGTACTCATGAAGCACATCTTCGAGAGGAATTTTATAGCTTGAGGTGATGTACTGCTCGGGCTCAGAAATCGAAAAACTGCTGTCAAAACTGTGACCACGAGAGTTAATCCAAGGTTTCTTCCACTTAAAAGTGCCTCGAACCCCCACATCGGTGGAGTAGCCAATACCGGTTTCAAACTGATTGCGGGCTTGTGGTGAAAGGGAGACTTTCATCGGCAACTCACGACCACCATCTAAATTGTTTAAATCCGGCTCAACAAATACTGAGGAGAACCAATCCGTACTAGATAAATTTTGATTATGCTCACCGACTTTAGACACTAAGTAAGGATCACCTTCTTGGTATGGCTGTAATGAAGCCACTCGATTTTCATCAATTTGACTCCCCTCTATGGTCGTTTTACCAAACTGATAACGAATACCGCTATCGTAATGTAAACGAATAAAGGCTTGATTAAGCTCTGGTGCGACTTCTAAACGATTAACGACATAAGAACCATTAAAGTAACCTTTTTGTAATGCCAAATTACGCAAAGATGATTTTAAGCTGTCGTACTTACCATGATTTAGCACTTCACCCTGATCAAGGCCGCTTTTAGTAATCAGTCGGGCAAAATCGGGATCACTCTCAGCTTCTCCAGTGATCACAATATCAACCACTTCTAGCTTAGTGACTTCACCTAAGACTATGTGAACCGATAAGACGTCGTCCTTCCCTTCAATCTCTTTCACTTCAAAATTGATCTCAGGATGGTAATAACCTAAAGCGTTTAGCGCTTCGACAATCATCTTTTGTAAACGGGATTGAAAGCGTAATGTCGTGGCGTAATCATCTTCAGGAATCGAAGAAAGGTAAGCATCGACATTATCTTTCACTTCTTTCTCTATACCATCAATCTCCAAACTCACTTTGGCTAAAGATGAAGCAGAAAAGAGTAAAGATGCGAATAGCACTGGTAATGATTTTCGTCTCATGCTTAATTAGGGATTAATAGAGCTAATAGTCTCTAAGGTTATTGTTGAGCGATAGTGAAATCATACCGCCAATGCTCATAATAGTCTGTATGAAATCAGTCAATTATCAGGTCTGTAAGTAAATATATATAATCAATTAGTATTCAGACTGCTTATAGCAAAAGGAAGTTCCATGTCAGATAAACAAACCATGGTTACTGCAGAGACAGCTCTGCCGGGCCGTTCTACACCAATGGCCGTTGAGGATACCCATTTTGTAAACCAATCCAGTCTAAGTGCTGAACCAACAGAAAACCAGCAACAAATCTTAATTGGTATGGGCTGTTTTTGGGGAGCTGAGCGCCTATTTTGGGGCTTAGAAGGCGTCGTTTCGACTTCTGTGGGGTATTCTGGTGGCTTTACACCAAACCCTACCTATGAAGAGGTTTGTACCGGTAATACTGGTCACACTGAGGTGGTTCGCGTGATATACGATCCGAGCGTATTACCACTAAAGCAACTGCTCAATCATTTCTGGGAACGTCATAACCCAACTCAGGGAATGCGCCAAGGTAATGATTTAGGCACACAATACCGATCTGCGCTGTATGTATTTAACGATGAACAAAAAGAGATCGCCGAGCAAAGTAAAGCCGAATACCAAGCCCTTCTGTCTGAGCAGGATCAAGCTCTTATAACAACAGAAATCCTTCCTGCCGGCCCTTATTACTTCGCTGAAACTTACCACCAGCAATACCTAGCTAAAAACCCAGAAGGCTATTGCGGACTGGGGGGAACAGGGGTTTGTTTCCCGCCAAGTTTAAGTCAGTAATTACTTAATTTTCATTAAGAATTGCAGTATTAGCTCTGCAATTCTTAATGTCCCTTCATAATAGATCTATTTCTATGCTATACCTTTGAATGCTAACCGATTGAAGTGTCACACAAACGCCTTCTGCATAGCAAAAGCTTTTCAGTATCGATATTTCATCTAGGTCGGCTAAATCAAAGGAACTCATAACATGAAAATAAAAACACTACTAACACTTGTGCTGGCATGCTCTCCTGCTTTTGTAGCAGCACATAACCTACAATTGAACCAAAGCTTGCCTGCAGTCAACGTTGAAAAATACGGAGAAATTGTCGTTCAAGGGGAAGAAACTTCTTTCCAAAAATGGAGCAGTGAGAGCTTAAAAGGGAAAGTAAGAATTATTCAAGCAATCGCAGGACGCAGCAGTGCTAAAGCAATGAACGCAGACCTGATGAGCGCAATTACCGCCGCTCAGTTTCCCGAACAAAGCTACCAGACAACCACCATCATAAATCAAGATGATTCGATCTGGGGAACGGGTTCTTTCGTCAAATCATCAGCTGAAGACAGCAAGCTAGAATTTCCTTGGTCATCCATCGTGTTGGATGAATCAGGCGTTGTTGCAAAACGTTGGGATCTCAAACCTGAGTCTTCCGTCATAATTGTGCAAGATAAGTCAGGTAATATCCTGTTTGTTAAGGAAGGAGCGCTTAACGAGCAAGAAATCCAACAAGTACTTCAACTGGTTAAACAGTCACTTTAACTTGTCGCATAAAACATGGTGAGGAGAATTAACTTCTCACCACCTCTTGCCTCCTCCTCTCATTGTTATATTATAACATTCCTCAATAAACACCTTGTGATGATCATGACCGACAGCCTGCATTTATTTCGTATCAAAGCTAAAGTAGCTGCGTTTGCATCTATTTTACTGATGCTATGGCTAAACTTTGCGGTTATCGAACATCAACTTGATACATCATCATCTCATCACAATGAACACCATTGCCAACTGTTTGCCAGCGCTAGCAATGGCTTAGCACAACATGTTGCTGTACTCCCAATCTGGGTTTCGCACAATTACCTAACGCCAAGCTCTGAACTGTTTAGCATTACTCTTCTCTACTTGGCCTATTTAGCCAGATCGCCGCCAGATCAATACGTTTACCCAGCATAAACACAACCAAACAAACACAGTATTGATATAAATTTATTTTGGAGTTTTCGATGTTTAACAAACCCCTATTGGCTCTTAGCATCACGGCAGCAATCACGAGTACAGCATTCGCACAAGAAGAATTTCGTCAACATGAAGCCCATGTCCACGGTCATGTAGAATTAAATATTGCTCAAGACGGCCACGAACTATTAATGGAAATCACAGCACCAGGGGCTGATGTTGTGGGCTTTGAACATGCGCCTGAAAATGATGAGCAGAAAGTGACTCTTAACAAAGCGCTTGAAACGTTAAACCATGCAGATACGTTATTCACTTTAGCGCCAGCGGCACACTGCCACCTTGAGCAAGCCTTCGTGAAACACACATTAGGTGGAGAGCACGAAGAACATGAACATCACGAGCACGACCATGATGACCATGCAAGTCACGATCACGACAAACACGATGAGCACGAACATCATGACGACCATGAAGGTCACGATCACGATGAGCATCATGACCATGAACATGAAGAAGGCTCTCAGCATGGTTCATTTAGCGCCCAATACACTTTCCACTGTGATGAAATCACGCAGTTGAACAGTATCAGCACTCACTGGTTTACTCAGTTCCCAACAACCAAAGAGATCGAAGTGAATTTGCTCACAGACAAAGTTCAAACAGCACTCGAGCTTAACCCAAGCAAAACTCAAATTTCTCTATAAACATGGACTCGGGTAAGTACTCACTTACCCGTTTTTTTCTTGAAGGAACAGTGATGTCCAGCAATGAAAATCAATTAGATACTCCCGTCATTAAGCTTAATAACGTACTGTTTCAGTGGCCAAACTCTAACGCGGCCACTTTAGATATTGAGCAACTCACTGTAAGACGAAATGAGCATGTTTTTATCAAAGGTCCTAGCGGCTGTGGTAAATCAACCTTGCTGAGCTTGTTAACCGGAATCAATGCCGCCACGCAGGGTCTGGTCGAGTTGTTAGACCAAGACTTAACCCAGTTATCGTCCAGTCAAAGAGATCGTTTTCGTGCTGATAATATTGGTTATATTTTTCAGCAATTTAACTTACTGCCTTACTTGTCAGTAGTTGAAAACATCATTTTGCCGTGCCAGTTTTCCTCCCAACGTAAACAGAATGTTTCAGGCAGCTTAGTTGAGCGAGCACATGAGTTACTCGACAAGCTTCACCTTCCAGTCTCAGTGAGACAAAAGCCGGTTATCGATCTGAGTATTGGCCAGCAACAGCGTGTTGCAGCGGCAAGAGCATTAATTGGGGAGCCTAAAATCGTGATTGCAGATGAACCCACTTCCGCTTTGGATTACGACAATCGCAGCGCATTTATTGAGTTGTTAATGGAAGAAGCCAATCGCGTTGGCTCAACTCTGGTATTTGTCAGTCACGACCCTACGCTAGAGAGCCTTTTCGAGCGGGTAATCCACCTGCCTGAGATCAATCGTGCGGGAGGCAATTTATGAGCATTATTACTCGATTAGCCTGGAAAAGTTTATTAAACCGAAAAACGACCGCCCTACTCACGATCCTGACTGTTGCTATCTCAGTGATATTGCTCATGGGGGTTGAGCGTATTCGAACTCAAGCCAAAAGCAGTTTTGCTAATACCGTATCGGGGACTGACTTAATCGTTGGTGGCCGTTCAGGTCAGGTCAATCTTTTGCTTTATTCCGTCTTTCGTATTGGTAATGCCACCAATAACATTGATTGGAAAAGCTATCAGGAGTTCAGTAACCACAAATCGGTAAAATGGGCCATTCCAATTTCGCTTGGTGATTCTCATAAAGGCTTTCGCGTAATGGGGACCAACCAGAGCTATTTTGATCATTTCCGTTATGGAAGTAAGCAACCACTTACTTTTTCTCAAGGGGAAGCATTTTCTGGTCTTTTTGAAACCGTCATTGGTTCTGATGTGGCGAAAAAACTGGGATACCATATTGGCAGTGATATCATTATCGCTCATGGTATTAGTGATGTTGGCTTTAGCCGTCACGACAATCTACCATTCAAAGTCGTTGGAATATTAGCGCCAACAGGAACTCCTGTAGATAAGACGGTTCATGTCTCTTTAGAAGCGATCGAAGCGATACATGTTGGCTGGGAATCTGGGGCACACTTAGGTAACTCACCAAGTAAAGAGCAACTGAAACAACACAATTTTGAGCCCAAACAGATCACTGCAATGTTAATTGGACTCAAATCCCGAATTCAGACCTTCGCTCTGCAAAGACAAATTAACGAGTACCGTAAAGAACCATTGAGTGCCATCATGCCCGGTGTGGCTTTGCAAGAACTATGGGGAATGATGTCTGTTGCAGAGCAAGCCTTGATGGCCGTATCGGTATTTGTTGTGATTGCAGGGTTACTGGGAATGTTAAGTAGCCTACTGACTAGTCTGCAGGAAAGGCGTCGCGAAATGTCTATTTTACGCGCTATGGGGGCGAGGCCAAAACACGTATTCTCACTTCTCGTTAGTGAAGCGAGCGTGTTAACCTTATTGGGAATTACTGTTGGTCTCACAGGGCTTTATGCACTATTGAGTGTTGCTGCACCTTTAATTGAAAATCAGTATGGGATTCAAATCCAGCTCGAAGGTATTACCGCCTATGAGTGGCAACTATTGGCTTACGTACAATGCGCAGGCATATTAATTGGCTTTATTCCTGCGATTCGGGCATACCGCCAATCTCTCAGCGATGGGATGACGATTAGGTTATAAACCTTTTAGGAACAAAAATGAAAAAACTACTTTTATGTATGGTGTTGGTTTTGATGCCAGCACTTACATCAACGGTACAGGCAAATGAAGATGTGCTTACCTTAGACTGGATCGATCTAGTACCAGAAAGTGAGCGCAATCAGTTCAACCCACAAGGTATGCCAGCACCCAACCATGATGGAAATGCACCAGCACAACAATCGCCAGTTGGTGCAGTTCGTCCTGAACTTAACGGTAGCAAAGTGAAGATCCCCGGGTTTGTTATTCCTTTAGAAGGGGATGAGAATACCGTCACTGAATTTTTGCTGGTTCCATACTTCGGCGCTTGTATTCACGTACCGCCGCCGCCGCCAAACCAGATTATTTATGTGAAATTTCCTGAAGGCGCTCCAATCCAAGAGCTTTGGGATGTCATTTATGTCGTTGGCACTCTTAAAACCGAAACCGTAAGCGTTGATCTTGCAGAAACCGCCTACGTCATTGAAGGTACTGAAATTACAGAATACGACGATATGTAATCTGCTACCTAGATTAAATGTTAAAATCTCAGTACCGATAGATTGCTCTGCTCAATCATATGTAACTGGATAGGTAACCCAGTACAGACACATATAGAGCAAAGAGTAGAGCAGTCGACAAGTACTTTTTAAATGAGTGATCTTTCCAATACTTCATAAGCACCTCACAAATCCTGATAACAATTTTAACAAGTTATTATCATTTGTGATAGCGCAAATTTATGCATTTTATTCAATACTTTCACTAGCCGACTCATCTATTACGGGGTACATTTTAATCCATATCGATAAGCTGCTGCCCTTAGGAATGTTATGGCCGAGAAGAAAGAGCCTGTTGTTTTAGAGCATGAGCCGACAACAGAGAGAAGTCAGGAAAAAAAATCGAACTATGTCAAAGACAGTGCAAGTAGACTCTCTTCTATCGCTCAACAACACGGTATTGATGCGCTATTACACAGAGTGCCACCGCAAAAAACACCGTTAGAAAGAGCGCTCAAACGCGAACGCGAACTCAAAGCTCAGCAGCAAAAAAACCTTGAACACATCATCAAACTGGCCCATGTCTCTTGTAAAAATGAAACCGCTGGTGATCCGGATCAGGATTGGTTGTTTCGCTTCTTTGAGATGGCCCAAGACATTCATAATTCTTCAATGCAACGCCTTTGGGCGCAAGTACTAAAGCGAGAAGTAACCAACCCAGGTTTTACTTCCATGAAAGCACTCAAAGTGTTGAAAGATATGACCCCGAAAGAGGCGCAAATTCTTCAACGAGCAGCAGCTTTATCCTGCAGCTTCGGCAGTGATCCCAGCCTTAAACTGTTATTTGGCATGAAAATCCCCAGCGGTCTGTTCAGTCTCGGCAAACGTGACTCGGTTGCTACAGTCAACATTGGTAACCACCAACTTCCCTACTCCAGCTTGCTGGTTTTAATCGAGTTGGGACTAGTACACGCGACAGAATTGGAATCCGGAGAAATTGAACTCGACCCACCACTGTTATTGAGTTATCAAGGCAAGAATCTTTCTTTGCAGGCCTCATCAAAAGGGGTAAGACTGCTGTACTATCGCTTTAGCCCAACAGGAAACGAACTCTGCCGTCTGCTCGGACATAAACCGAATATGCAGTATTATGATCAAGTGGTCGCGATGCTGAGTCAGAAGTTCACCGTCCATACCGATGTGAAAAGTTCAATTCATCACACGGTATAAACAAACAGGAACCAGAAAAGATAAAAGTCAGGCAATGCCTGACTTTTTAGTTATTGAGATGCCATTACTGCTACTGAAAGACAATCTTCCGTTTCGCTAACTCAGCAATACATAAATCGACTAATTTATCGATACTCTCATCACCAGCGGGTAGATCAATTTCAGGTGTTAACGGCTCCTCATAAGCCGAATCAATACCGGTAAAGTTAGCGATTTCACCAGCTCGTGCTTTCTTATACAAACCTTTAGGATCACGTTGTTCGCATACTTCCAGAGAAGTATTCACAAACACTTCAATAAACTCACCTTCAGGCAGTAAATCTCGAACCATCTGACGCTCTACTCGGTGAGGAGAGATAAATGCAGTCAGTACGATTAAACCTGCATCAGCCATCAATTTCGCTAACTCACCAATTCGGCGAATGTTTTCACGACGATCCTGCTCAGAAAAACCCAAATCACTGCATAATCCATGACGAACGTTATCACCATCAAGCAAGTAAGTGTGATACCCCAACTGCGCGAGACGTGTTTCAACGGCTCCAGCAATGGTGGACTTACCCGCGCCAGATAAGCCAGTAAACCACAATACTGCTGGCTTCTGCTGTTTCAGTTCAGCGCGTAGGCTTTTATCCACCGCATGTTGATGCCAAACCACATTTTCATCTTTAGCGCCTAACGCAGAATCCATTACGTTTTCCTTTTTCATCTGACTATTAAAGTTGGCTTAAATCTTTCGCGTCCCAATGTGGGAAATGTTTACGAATCAAAGCATTCAACTCAACTTCAAACGCTGAAAATTGACCTTGTTCTTGAACAACGTTTTGTAGGCTATCACGAACTAAACCAGCACCTACCGTCACGTTAGTTAAGCGATCGATAACAATAAAGCCACCGGTATCGGCACAATCAAGGTACTTATCCAGAGCTACCGCCTCATTGAAAGTCCATTCACACAGACCAATACCATTTAAAGGTAGTTCTTCTGTTTGGAAAGTGGATAAGTTATTAATGTCGTACTGATGACGAATTGACTGAATTTGGCCAACGCTCTTCTTACCTGCGATCTTAATATCATAATCACGACCAGGTTTAAGAGGTTGTTCTGTCATCCATACTACATCAGCTAACAGGTGATTGGTTGACTCAATTTGAGCGTTATCTAATACAATCAGATCGCCACGACTAATATCAATTTCATCCGCTAAAGTCAGAGTTACGGCTAAACCGGCTTGAGCGGTTTCTAAATCGCCATCAAAAGTAACTATACGCGCGACTGTGGAGGTTTTTCCTGACGGAAGCGCTTTAATTTTATCACCAATGCTGATTGAACCAGACGAGATAGTACCGGCAAAGCCACGGAAATCTAAGTTAGGACGATTCACGTACTGAACAGGGAAACGGAACTCACCGCTACCTTTTTCATGATCAATATCGACGGTTTCCAATAACTCAAGCAGTGATGGACCTTGATGCCAACTTAAGTTGTCACCTTTATCAACAACGTTATCACCTTCCAATGCTGAGATAGGGATAATCTGAATATCCGTCTCACCTTGCAGATGCTTAGAGAACTCTAAATATTCGTCGCGAATCTCTTCAAAGCGCTGTTGCGAATATTCCACAAGATCCATCTTGTTCACGGCGACAATAAAGTGTTTAAGCCCTAACAGGTTAGAAATGAACGAGTGACGACGCGTTTGATCCAGTACGCCTTTACGCGCATCGATCAGAATAACCGCAAGATCACAGGTTGAAGCACCCGTCGCCATATTACGAGTATATTGCTCATGCCCCGGAGTATCTGAAATGATGAACTTACGTTTCTGTGTTGAGAAATAACGATAAGCCACATCAATGGTGATACCTTGTTCACGTTCTGCTTGCAAGCCATCCACAAGCAAGGCTAAATCGGGGCGCTCACCCGTCGTACCAACACGCTGGCTGTCTGAGTGAACAGCGGCTAACTGATCTTCATAAATTTGTTTTGAGTCGTGTAACAAACGACCAATTAAAGTACTTTTACCATCATCTACAGAGCCACAAGTTAGAAATCTAAGTAGAGATTTGTGTTGGTGTTGATTCAGGTAACCTTCGATACCGAGCTCTAGTAGCTCCGCTTGAACTGCACTATTCATTCTGTTCCCTTAGATCCTTAGAAATAACCTTGGCGTTTCTTCAATTCCATCGATCCTGACTGATCGTGGTCGATCGCGCGTCCCTGACGTTCACTGGATGTGGCAACCAACATCTCTTCAATAATTTCTGTTAACGTGCTGGCTTCAGATTCGATCGCTCCCGTTAATGGGTAGCAACCTAACGTACGGAATCGAACACTCTTATGCTGAACTTCTTCGTGAGGCTGAATTTCCATTCGCTCATCGTCCACCATGATCAACATGCCGTCACGCTCAACAACTGGGCGCACCGCTGAAAGATAAAGTGGAACAATTTCGATATTTTCCAGATAGATGTATTGCCAGATATCCAACTCAGTCCAGTTAGAAAGTGGAAAAACACGAATACTTTCGCCCTTATTAATCTGACCGTTATAAGTTTTCCATAACTCCGGACGCTGATTCTTTGGATCCCAGGTATGGTTCTTGTCGCGGAAAGAATAAACGCGCTCTTTAGCACGAGATTTCTCTTCATCACGACGAGCCCCACCAAACGCAGCATCAAAGCCGTACTTGTTTAACGCTTGCTTCAAGCCCTGAGTTTTCATGATGTCAGTGTGCTTTGAAGAACCGTGTACAAACGGACTGATACCCATTTCCAAACCTTCAGGGTTTTTATGTACTAATAATTCAAAACCGTACTTCTTTGCTGTTTCATCTCGGAACGCGATCATGTCGCGGAACTTCCAGTCGGTATCGACATGCAGTAGAGGGAACGGAATTTTACCTGGGTAGAACGCTTTACGCGCTAAATGAAGCATTACGGATGAGTCTTTACCGATCGAATACATCATCACAGGGTTTGCGAATTCCGCAGCAACTTCACGGATAATGTGAATGCTTTCTGCCTCAAGCTGTTTTAAATGGGTTAAGCGTTGTTGATCCATTTTTTGTGCTTCCTTTTAGCTGCCTTGTGGCTTGTCAGGCTTAGGTTTTATAAGATAAAAAAGCCCGACTAATAAATAATTTTAAGCGTATTGATACTGCTCTTGACGAATTGAGCTGTCGCTAAACCATTGAAGTTTGTCAGCCAACGTCACCACCTCTCCAATAACAATGAGAGAAGGTGATTGGGCATGAGTAGCAAGTTGCGGCAGCTCACTGAGTTGACCGCGAAATACTTTCTGTGTTGATTGGGTTCCACGTTCGATAATGGCAATAGGTGTCGATGCACTGCGTCCGTATTCAATCAACTGCTGGGCAATCGTGCTGGATTTCATGAGTCCCATATAAATGACTAACGTTTGATTACCTCGAGCCAGTGTCGACCAATCCATATCTGAAGCTTCTGATTTTAGATGGCCCGTCACAAAAAGGGCTGACTGCGCAAAGTCTCGATGAGTGAGAGGTATGCCAGCATAAGCGGTCGCACCTGCCGCTGCGGTAATGCCAGGGATGACCTGAAACTTGATACCCGCGTCAAACAACACTTCCAGTTCTTCACCACCACGACCAAACATAAAAGGATCTCCGCCCTTAATACGGACCACTCGATGGCCTTGCTTGGCGAAATCCACTAACAATTGATTGGTTTTTTCCTGAGGCACGCTGTGATGACCTGCACGTTTTCCTACGCACACCAGAATACTGTCACTAGGAACTAGCGCCATAATATCGTCTGACACTAAGTAGTCATAAAGCACCACTTCAGCCTGCTGAAGGAAATTAAGCGCTTTGATCGTCAGCAGCTCAGGATCACCTGGACCTGCACCAACCAATGCGACTTCGCCAGGCTGTAGCTGACTGCGAGAAATCGTCGTCCACTTACTTTCCAATGCTGCTCCGTCCACCGCCACTAACCGCGGGGATCGCTTTGATAGCGTTGAAACGTTTTCTAAGCCAGCCATGTTTGTCATCCTTTGCACAATTAATATCAGCATTATGGTGCCATCTTCTTATTACCTGAAATTCTAAAATTTCATTTTTTATTCGAAAAACTGATAAGTGATTGGCATGGGGAGTACAAAGGGGAGAAGTAAGCCATCTATAATGAAAGCTAATAAAAGAACGACTTGGTGCGAAATGGTGACAAATAGCACCAAAGTCGACCAAATGAATGCTTAAGTTCACAATTTTATAGAATGTGAAATCATTGTTTCATAATAACTTGATACATTAGTCGAGTTATCACACTTTATTAATTGGAGTACACAATGACAGTTTCAGTCAAACCTCTATCTATTGCCATTTTAGGTGGTTTGTTGACCATGGCCGGTCCCTCTATGGCTGATACCATCAAACTACGTATTATCGAAACAACCGATATTCATACCAACGTGATGGATTATGACTACTACAAAGACAAACCATCTCAGCAAATTGGTCTCACTCGTGCTGCGACATTGGTAAAACAAGCTCGTGAAGAAGCGACTAATAGTATTCTGGTTGATAACGGTGACTTGATTCAGGGTAGCCCGATGGGCGACTACATGGCAGCGAAAGGGATTAAAGCTGGTGAAGTTCACCCTGTTTATAAAGCAATGAATCAACTTTCTTACGATGTTGGTAACATCGGTAACCACGAATTTAACTACGGTATGGATTTCCTAAAAGAAACCATCAACGATGCTAAGTTCCCGTATGTTAACGCAAACGTATATAACGCAACGACGGGCGAGCATGTCTTTAAACCCTATCTTATTAAAGCTCACACTTTTAAAGATACTGATGGTAATGCGCATCAAGTAAAAGTGGGTTACATCGGTTTTGTTCCACCACAGATCATGGTGTGGGATAAGAAAAACCTTGAAGGCAAAGTCATCGCGCGCGATATCAAAAAAACCGCAGAAAAACTGATCCCTGAAATGAAAGCACAAGGTGCTGACGTGATCGTTGCAATCCCGCACTCTGGTATCTCAACAGAAGAGTATCAAGTTGGTGCTGAAAACTCGGTTTACTATTTATCAAAAATTGAAGGCATTGATGCAATTGCATTCGGCCACTCACACGCAGTATTCCCGGGTAAAGACTTTGCAAATGTTGCTGGCGCTGATGTAGAGAAAGGCACACTAAACGGTGTAACCGCAGTAATGCCTGGACGTTGGGGCAGCCATGTCGGTGTGATGGATTTAACTCTAGAGCAGAAAGATGGCAAATGGGTGGTGACTGATGGTCAGTCACAAGCTCGTCCTATCTTCGATAAAGCAAGCAAGAAAGCGCTAGTTGAACCTGATGCTGGTATTGTCAAAGCACTGGAAGCGGACCATAAAGGTACTCGCGAGTTCGTCAACCAACCAATTGGTAAATCGAACGATGTAATGTATAGCTTCCTAGCGTTAGTACAGGATGATCCAACCGTTCAGATCGTCAGTCTGGCGCAAAAAGATTACGTAGAACGCTTTATTCAGGGCGATCCAAATCTTGATGGTCTGCCAGTACTTTCTGCTGCTGCACCATTTAAAGCAGGTGGTCGTAAGAATGATCCATCAAACTTTACAGAAGTAGAGTCGGGTGAACTGACTTTCCGTAACGCTGCTGACTTGTATCTGTACCCGAATACTCTAGTGGCTCTTAAAGTGACAGGTAAAGAAGTTAAAGAGTGGCTGGAATGTTCAGCAGGTCAGTTCAAGCAAATTGACGTGAACTCAACAGAGCCACAATCTTTAATCGACTGGGACGGTTTCCGTACTTATAATTTCGATGTTATCGACGGCGTAAACTACCAAATCGATATCACTCAACCTGCGAAATACGATGGTAGCTGTAAAGTGGTTAATGCTGACTCTCAGCGTATTGTTAACCTAACTTACAAGGGCAAGCCCATTGATACGGCGCAAACTTTCCTGATCGCCACTAACAACTACCGAGCATACAGCAACAAGTTCCCGGGTACGGGTGCAGATTTCATCGCCTTTGATTCACCAGATGAAAACCGTACTGTGGTTGCCGATTACATTGCACGCGTAAGTAAAGAGCAAGGCGAAGTCACACCAAGCGCAGATAACAACTGGTCATTTGCACCAATTAAGTCAAAAACGAAACTGGATATCCGCTTCGAAACTTCACCAAGTGAAAAAGCAGCGAAGTTCATCAAAGACAAAGGCCAATACCCAATGGAATTGGTTGGAACTGATGAAGTAGGTTTTGGTATTTACCGCATAGATCTACAAAAATAATTCTAGATTCCGTAAAGTATCAGCCGCAGCAACCGCTGCGGCTTTTTTATTTGGGATAACGGGTAATGGCAATACAGGATCAAGCAGTCCACGATAACTTTATACAACAAATGCTGGAATATGGCTTCAGTGACGAAGAAGCGCATCAGCTATTTGAAGTATCTTCTCCGCTTGAGCTCCCGACTCGTCACATTCTGGTCAATCAAGGTCAAATGGCCAGCCATCTGTATTTTGTCAGTCACGGAATATGCCATGCCAGTTACCTGACCGAACAAGGCAAAACCTTCAGCAAAGAGTTCTATTGGGAACAAGATTGGATTATTGGATTTGAAAGCCTAATTAAACAAGCCCCCTATCCTTATCTGCTTGAAACTCTCAGCCCAGTAACGCTGTTATGTTTGCCAATAGAGTATCTGACTCAGTGGAGAGAAACCTCCCACCCGCTTTATATCAAGTTACTTGAAACCCAATTGATGCATAAGGAAAACAAGGAAAGGTTTATGCTTTTGTATCGTCCAGAGCAGCGATACCAAATTATGTGTCAGCAGTTTCCCGATTTAATGAAGCGACTCAGCGACATTCACGTTGCCGCTTATCTGGGTATTACTCCGATAAGTTTAAGTCGCATCAAAGCGCGACTTAGGGACGCTTAATTTCTGAAAATTTAAATCGCAGATTCACAAATAAATATCGAACGCAAACTCGCATAAATTCATCCATGAAGCTCCACCGAGCCTTCCATGGCTCGGAGGGTTTGCTTATCGATATCCATTTATAAACACGGTAACGACCTAAAGTTATTTTACAAAGCGAGCGCGGAATTGACGCCCTTTCATCTTACCGTTTGAAAGCTTATTCAACGCCTTCTTAGCAATACCTTTCTCAACCGCTACGTAAGAACGCATCGCCGATAAGTTAATTTTACCAATACGGCTACCGGCAATTTCGCCGTCAGACGTCAATGCGCCAAGAATGTCGCCGGCACGGACTTTCTGCTTCTTACCGCCATCAATTTGAATCGTCACCATTGATGCCTGATAAGGCGCGACACCTTTTGGCTTTTCAGGAAGCGTAGCCGCTTCTATGGCAATATCCATGTATTCATCGATTTGCGCCACACGGTACATCTCTTTATCGCTAAAGAAGCTAAACGCTAAGCCTTTACTGCCTGCGCGCCCGGTACGACCAATGCGGTGAACATGCACTTCAGGATCTCTTGAAAGTTCAAAGTTAAATACCGCATCAAGGTTATCAACATCCAAACCACGAGCGGCAACATCCGTTGCAACGAGGATAGAAATACTCTTGTTGGCAAACTGAACCAGTGCTTGATCGCGTTCACGTTGCTCCATGTCACCATGCAGCTCAATGACACTGAAACCGCGATGATGAAGTTCATCCGCTACGTGCTGTACTTCACGCTTAGTGTTACAGAATACCACTGAAGATTCTGGTTGATGTTTTAGTAATAGAGTTTCTAATGCTTCATCACGCGCTTCACTGCCTTCCACTCTGTAGAAATACTGCTTAATGCTTGATGTGTCGTGAGTGGCAGCCACTTTAACCATCAAGGCATCACGAGTAACGCGTTGAGCAATTTGCTGAATAGACGTCGGGTATGTCGCACTGAATAATAAAGTCTGACGTTGAGTTGGCGCTTGATCAATGATGGCATCAAGCGCATCCTGAAAACCCATGTCCAACATACGGTCTGCTTCATCCAGCACCAGCGTATTTAGTTCACTTAAGTCGATACGATCTTTACTCAGGTGATCAAGAATACGTCCCGGCGTTCCAACCAGAATATGTGCGCCGTGTTCTAACGAGCCAATCTGAGGCCCCATCGGCATACCACCACAAAGTGTCAGCACTTTAATATTGTGAATCGCACGAGCCAAGGTGCGAATATCTGTCGCCACCTGATCAGCCAATTCACGCGTAGGGCAAAGTACCAATGCCTGTACACGAAAACGCTTAACGTTCAGGTTTTGTAACACACCTAAACCAAACGCGGCTGTTTTACCTGAGCCTGTTTTACCCTGACCAATGACATCCTGTCCTTTAAGAATCGCTGGCAACGATTGTGCTTGTATCGGCGTCATATTAGTAAAGCCGATTGTTTCAAGGTTAGAAAGCAATTCTGGCTTAAGGTTTAAAGCCGAAAATGAAGTATCACTCAAAGGATGTCCTTAGGGTCTAGCGGCCCTAGCTGTGCGAAAAAATAATCGTCTATTATCGTTTTTTTTGCGTCTTACCACCAATGAATATTGGATTAATTTTATCAATCACGCTGCAATTAACTTTTGTTAATGCCTCAGCCTGTTCATCCTGATAGATTGTTGCCGAACATAAATACAAGGAGTGAGTACCAATGCTCAGCTGGCAGTGCCTTTCATTTTCAGAACTTACCACTACACAACTCTATGAAATGCTTAAATTAAGAGTCGACGTTTTTGTTGTAGAGCAGACCTGCCCTTATCCAGAATTAGATAATAAAGACCGAGTCGATGGTGTTTTCCACCTCTTGGGGTATCAAGGTGAAGAACTGGTCGCGTGCGCTCGTTTATTACCAAAGGGTATCAGCTATTCAACAGTGAGTATTGGCCGCGTAGTAACCAAACAAAGTGCCCGTGGCGATGGTTTAGGCCACAAGTTAATGTCTCAAGCTCTGGAACAATGTCAGCAACGCTGGCCAAATGAAGCGATCACTATCAGCGCTCAACAGCATCTGGCTAACTACTACCAACGACACGGCTTTGAACAGACTTCTGAGATGTATTTGGAAGATGACATTCCACACATTGAAATGAAGCGAATCGGTTAATGTCTCCTTACTCGATAGCTCTTATTGCGCTTATCATTGGTAATCTCGCAGCCTCACTGTCTGATGTTTCAGTGAAGATGCTCAATGGCGATGTATCCGCGTTTCAATATATGTTTTTGCGCCAGTTGATCTCACTGACGATCATACTTCCCCTTTGGCTGAGGCAACCAAAACAGCAAAGAGCGCTGTTAAATCTATCGATGACGGCACTACGTGCACACTTAGTACTTATCGGGAGTGGTTGTATGTTGATCGCCATCACTTACTTGCCACTGGCCACGGCCAACGCGGTGTTTTATGCCGCTCCTATATTGATGTTGCCACTCTCAATGTGGCTACTTAAAGAGAGACCGACGCGTACAAAAATTTTTGCGACTGTGTTTGGTTTTTGTGGGGTACTTGTGGTGTTACGCCCAGAGAATTTTCACTGGGCAGCGGGGTTTGCTTTGGTGACTGCCTTCACTTTAGCTCTATTCAATATTCTGGCTAAACGGATCCCAAGAAAGCAAACCGTTGTCACTACCCTAATGTGGACAAGCCTGTTCTCGCTGCCTATCGCCGCTATATTAGCGACTTTTAATTGGCAACCTATGACAATAGTCCAATTAGGCTGGGTTGCATTAAGTGCATTGCTGATACTTTCGTATAATGGATTAGCCGTTTACGCTTATCAAAGAGCCGCCGCCAATCAGATCGCGTTAGCCGAATATTCAGGGTTACTCTTTGTCGTCATGTTCGGGGTGATGTGGTTCAGTGAAATACCGGACACGCTAACTTGGTTAGGCATTGGGATGATAGTGTTGCCGCTGCTTCCTAAAACTCAAATATTTAAAAAGCGCGGCAATAACAAAAAGTTACTTACTTCGACCAAAGCCACCTTCAGAGAGTCGGAAAAACATCACTGATTGTCCATTTTTCTCCAACTGTAAGATATCCAATTTACCTTCTTCAGCCAGTTTGAAGCGGATAAGCTGACCTTGCTGAATATGACTCAAAGGTTTATCTGAACCCTCAATCTTAACCAAAGCATTTAAGTCGGCCATTGGCAGATCGTTCACTCGAAAGACTTGAGATAGCGTATCGCCCTTCTGAACGATGTATTCGCGCCAGGCATTGCGTTCCAGCGCAGAGGACTCTTTCGTACTTTTTTGCTCGCTTAATCCACGAGTATTAATATCCAGTTCAACGCGCTTGTTAACTGGTTGAGTTGGCTCGGATTCAGCCATATTAGGAAAAGGAATGACAGTAATAATCAGTACTAAAGGTACCAGAACGATTAACGCTTTCTGGTGAAACTTAGGCAGTTGTTGCCAAAAGGATTTCGCTTTATCAACATACTCCTTCCATTCGACACTACGCAGTTTGGTTTGAATCAATGCGAAATAATCTGTTTGCTGCTTTTTCTTATGTCGACGATTCATTTTTATCCGTTCCTTAATGCTGAAGGCTCAGTATAAAAACTCATGAGCCCAGAGTATAGAGTGTCGCCCTTTTATCTAAGTAAGCTTGACACAATCCTGAAGATTTTTCTTTGGTATTCTGAGTTCTGTCACACCTTATCTATACAAGTTGACAAAAGAAGCACCTTCAGCCTGAGTTTATCCAACGAATTCCGTTCTGCCGTTTCATCACTAGCTTGAAACTGGTATCCTGTGAACTTTGTTTTTATCTGAAAAGAGTGACATTTATGTCTGAAGTAAAATTTGAAACTGTAGAGCAGAAAGCGAGCTACGGTATCGGTCTACAAATGGGTCAGCAACTGGCTGGTTCTGGTCTAGAAGGTCTGAGCGTTGACGCTATCGCTGCAGGTATCGCTACAGCTCTTGTTGGCGACATGCCAGCAATCGAAGTTGACGAGATCAACCAAGCACTACAAGCTATTCACACTCGTGCAGAAGAAGCTCGCCAAGCGGCTGCGAAAGTTGCAGCAGCAGAAGGTGAATCATTCCTAAAAGACAACGCTCTACGTTCAGAAGTAACTGTTCTTGAGTCTGGTCTACAGTACGAAGTTATCACTGAAGGTACTGGCGAAATCCCATCAGCGGACAAGCAAGTACGTGTTCACTACCACGGTGAATTAGTAGACGGTACTGTATTTGACAGCTCTGTATCTCGCGGTCAGCCAGCTGAGTTCCCTGTAACTGGCGTAATCAAAGGTTGGGTTGAAGCTCTACAATTAATGCCTGTTGGTTCTAAGTGGAAACTGTACATCCCACACGACCTTGCATACGGCGAGCGCGGTGCAGGTGCAGCGATTCCTCCATTCGCAGCTCTAGTATTCGAAGTAGAACTACTTGCTATTCTGTAATTCAGAATAATGCGAAATTTGATGATTAAAGCGACGCCCAGCGTCGCTTTTTTTATCTAGACTTAAGATATTCAACTTTATTCGCCCGCGAGAATCAGAATGAAAAAGTCCATCATAATCACTGTGCTTGCTAGCACCATTTTTACCGCTCCTAGCTACGCATTCTTGAGCAAACTCAGTGAAAGTAACGATCTCTCAAGTATGGTAAGCAGTACTTTATCTCAAACGGAATCTAACTCAGCTTTATTAACACAGATAACGAGTCAACTTCCTGTTTCTGATACACAAGCAGCCGGAGGTATTGGTAGCTTATTGGCTCTTGCTCAAAACCAACTTTCGGACGCTAACAGCTCTGAACTGGAAACCCTATTGCCAGGACTAAACCAATTCACCAGCCTGTCAGAATCAAGCAGTGCAATAGCCAAAATTACTGATATGGAAGCGGTGAATAATGCATTCAATAAACTTGGATTAGATTCAAGCATGGTTTCCCAATTTGCTCCTCTAGTCTTGCAATACTTAACCAGTCAAGGGGCATCTTCAGATCTGTTGGGTTCACTAAGCTCTCTGTGGCAATAATCCTTGTCACTAGCGTGTCACATAAACACATTTGTGACGCGTTTATTACTGCATAAAAAACAAACACACTTCTTCTTGTCTGTTGCCCAAGCTGTATGCAATTCTTTTATTTTTCCCAAGGACGAGTAAAAGAGTAATGAAAGACGAGACTTTAGCTATACATTTCGGCTACGAGACCGATCCCACTACTAAATCTGTAGCCACTCCAATTTATCAAACCGTCGCCTATGAATTTGATAATGCTCAACACGGCGCAGACCTATTCAATCTGGAAGTACCTGGAAATATATACACTCGAATCATGAACCCAACCAATGATGTTCTTGAAAAACGCATGGCAGCATTGGAAGGCGGCATTGCAGGCCTAGCGGTGAGTGCAGGTAGCGCAGCGATTCATTATGCGGTGTTAACGCTGGCTCAAGCAGGGGACAACATTGTATCCACCCCCCAACTTTATGGAGGAACCTATACCTTATTCGCGCATATGTTCCCTAATATGGGTATTGAGGTTCGCTTTGCCAAAGATGATAAACCTGGAAGCCTGGCAGAGCTCATCGACGACAAAACTAAAGCCGTCTACTGCGAATCTATTGGTAACCCAGCGGGTAACATCGTTGACCTAGAAAAAGTCGCTGAATTAGCACACGCGCAAGGTGTTCCAGTCATTGTCGATAACACTGTTGCGTCACCAGCTGTTTGTAAACCCATCGAGTTCGGTGCTGACATCGTTGTTCACTCCCTAACAAAGTATGTTGGAGGTCACGGTACTAGCCTTGGTGGCATGATTATCGATTCGGGCAAATTCCCATGGGCGGAGCACAAAGAGCGCTTTCCAACTCTAAACAACCCAGAACCTTCATACCATGATGTGATTTATACCGAAGCATTTGGCCCAGCCGCTTTCATTGGCCGCGCAAGGACTGTTCCTCTACGTAATACTGGCTCGGCACTTTCGCCAATGAATGCTTTTATGTTGATGCAAGGTTTAGAGACACTTTCTCTACGTATGGAACGCCATTGTGAAAATGCACTAAAAGTCGCTCAGTATTTACAAAACAATGAAAAAGTAAGTTGGGTTAGCTACGCAGGCTTAGAAGATTCGCAATTCTATCCGTTAGCTCAGAAATACATGAAAGGTAAACCGTCAGCCATCCTGTCATTTGGTTTAAAAGATGGCTATGACGCGGGAGTGCGTTTCTATGACGCTCTTAAAATATTCAAACGCTTAGTGAACATTGGTGATGCAAAATCTTTGGCATGTCACCCAGCCTCAACCACACACCGTCAGCTTACTGAAGCAGAACAGAAACAAGCTGGGGTCTCTCCGGAAATGATTCGTCTGTCAGTAGGCATCGAGCATATCGATGACATTCTGCAAGATTTGGAGCAGGCGTTAAACGCTTAACAGAAGTACAGCAAGATAGCCTATATCCCTGTGAAAGCGGGGATAGAACTTCACTTTATTAGATTCCAGCATTGGTACGAGTGACAGTAACTAAGCCTATGGTGGGAGAATGATGGTTATTCTTGCTTGGAAAACTAAGAGCGAACATCCCAAATTTCAGATACAAAAAAACCGAGCATAAATGCTCGGTTTTCTGTTTAGCGAACCTGATTACTCAGCAGCTTCTTCAGCAGCTGGGCGATCAACAAGCTCAATGTAAGCCATTGGAGCTTTATCACCAGCACGGAAGCCAGCTTTTAGGATACGAGTGTAACCGCCCTGACGAGCAGAAAAACGTGGACCTAGTTCGTTAAATAATTTTGCTACAACTTCGTTATCACGAGTGCGAGCAAATGCAAGACGACGGTTAGCAACGCTGTCAGTCTTAGCTAGTGTAATCAAAGGCTCAACTACGCGACGTAGCTCTTTTGCTTTTGGCAATGTAGTCTTGATAACTTCATGACGTACAAGAGAGCTAGCCATATTGCTGAACATCGCTTTACGATGTGAGCTGTTGCGGTTGAGTTGACGACCACTCTTACGATGGCGCATGACCTAATCCTTCTAACTATTATCGATTAATCTTCAGCGATAGACGCTGGCGGCCAGTTTTCTAGGCGCATGCCCAGAGAAAGACCACGTGATGCAAGCACGTCTTTAATCTCTGTAAGAGATTTTTTACCAAGGTTAGGCGTTTTAAGTAGCTCAACCTCAGTGCGCTGTACTAGATCACCGATGTAGTGAATCGCTTCTGCTTTCAGACAGTTAGCAGAGCGAACTGTTAGTTCAAGATCGTC
>JBLXHN010000015.1:0-88147 GCA_048259585.1 Vibrio sp.
TTCCCCCTTAGTTCAGTTGGTAGAACGGCGGACTGTTAATCCGTATGTCGCAGGTTCGAGTCCCGCAGGGGGAGCCACTTTTAAAGCCAAGTCGAAAGACTTGGCTTTTTTTATTGCCCTTATTTCACATACAAAAAAGGTAAGCTTTCGCTTACCTTTTTCAACGCACCGTAGACCTTACTTAAAGCCTTTCTCTTTTTTAATCAGGTCATAAGCTTGCTGTATTTCTTGCGACTTTTCTTTGGCAACATTCATCATCTCTGGCGGTAAACCTTTCGCCATAAGTTTGTCGGGGTGATGCTCATTCATCAATTTGCGGTATGCACGCTTAATCGTCTTATCATCAGCATTTTCACTTACACCAAGCACCGAATACGCATCCGAGAGAACATCACGGCTTTGCGCCTGCTGCCACTGCCCTCCTCCTGAATACTGTTGCTGATGTTCTTGACCGCCAAAACGACCGCCATCACGTTGAAAGCGAAAGGATGCTTCTTGCATTCGTAATCGACGTTCCAACTGTTCTGAAGAAAAGCCTAATCCTTGAGCAATTTTGTGGAGAACATTTCTCTCACTAGGATGTATCTCTCCATCAGCAAATGCTGAAGATATTTGTAACTCTAGGAAAAACTGCAATAAATCAAATCGACCGCCGGTTGAGATACGAACTTTATTGAGAACACTCTCTAATGGAAAATCTGCATCTTTACCTTCTCGGAAAGCATCTTGCGCGGAACGTCGCTGTGGTCCATGAAGGTTCATACGCTCCATCATAATAGTCGCGAGCTGTATTTCTTCTTTTGTCACCTGGCCCTTCGCTTTTGCGACATGCCCCATGACTGAAAATGCTGCTTTAAAGAACTCTTCTTGTCGTTCTGCCTGACTAGGGCCAGAACCGAAAGCTCCGCTGTGAAATCCAGCCTGATTAAAGCGTCGAGCTTTATCAAATTGATGACCAATAAACAGTCCCAAAATTGCGCCAAATGGTCCTCCGAACAAAAAGCCGAAGAAAGCGCCAAGAATTTTGCCAAAAATATGCATTATGTGCTCTCAATCTATGAATTTTTTAAGAGTAAAGCGGTCTGATAGTGCTGGAAGAATGAAATTCCTTTATGATAACGAACGCTATCATTTAGCAATTACTCCCAATATCGGAATTACACAGTTCAACAGGATAGTACAACTCAATGTCATGTTTTTCCCGCTCATTTTTAGCAGTTTCAATTAGCGCCGCTCTTTTTGCGCCACAAATTCATGCAGAAGATGTCTCCGATGACACTATGCAAGAGCTGCCAGCAATTGATCAGTGCTTGATTAATGAGTCAGAACCAGAAAATCCGAACGAACAGCCTATCAATGTCGAAGCGGATAATCTAGAAGCAATTAATGGTGAAAAAGCTACCTACTCAGGCAATGTTGTCGTTGTTCAGGGTAAAAAGCGCATTGAAGCTGATACCGTCACACTACACCAACAAGAAAATGTCGCTGTAGCAGAGGGCAACGTTAAGTTCAGCGATGGCGAGGTAAAAGCTGAGGCTGACAAAGCAGTGAACGAAATGAACACTGACTTAATGACATTGGAGAACACCAAATATAATTTCCTCTGCCAGCCAGGCCGAGGTGACGCCGTTTACGTATCAAAAACCGGTAAAGCGGTATATGAAATTGAAGATGGCTCAATTACTTCTTGTCCTGAAGATGACGATTCTTGGCGCCTAAGAGCTTCTAGTATCGATATCGATCAGAATGAAGAGCAAGCGACATTCTACAACCCGAGATTAGAAGTACAGAACGTTCCCGTGTTCTACCTCCCATTCTTAACAGTGCCTATTGGTGATACACGTAAAACAGGTTTTCTATATCCAACCGTATCCTACGGAACCCGAGACGGTTTCGAAATGGAGATTCCAGTCTACTGGAACTTAGCGCCGAACTATGATTTACAAACCACTTACCATTATATGCAAAATCGTGGTAATCAACTGAACAGTGAGTTTCGTTACTTAACTGACTTTGGTCAGGGGCAAATCAGTTCTGAGTTTCTGAATGATGACAAACTACACCAAGATAAAGGGGCTCGTTGGGGCTTTCAATACGAACACAGCGGCATATACCAAGAAGCTTGGAAGTTTGAAGTCGATTATTCAAAAGTCAGTGACTATAGCTACTTCTCTGATCTAGATTCCGGTATTGGTAACCGTGAAGACGGACAGTTAGTCCAAGAAGGTCAAGTGACTTACCGTAGCCAAAATTGGGATACTTCGATTTTAGTTCGCCAATTCCAACTACTACTTGAAGACCAAACCAGTTCTAGCCAACCTTATCGTCTGATGCCTCAGGTTGCTTTTAACTACTACGCACCTGAGCTATTGCGTCATTTAGATTTTGATATCAAGAGCCATGTATCACGATTTGAAACCGATGGTGAAGGCAAGCCTTCAGCAACACGAGTGCATATCGAGCCTGGATTTAAAATTCCCTTAGCCAATACTTGGGGAAGCTGGACAACAGAAGCTCGTTTACTGGGAACTTACTATCAGCAAGATCTCGATGGTGTAGATACATCTAACCCCGATAGTGATTACTATGGACTAGAAGAAAGTGTCTCTCGTGTTATTCCTGAATTTAGAACCAATGCGGGCATTATTTTAGAAAGGGATACCACTATCTTCAATGGTTATACCCAGACTCTTGAGCCACAGGTTCAGTACCTTTACGTACCAAGCGAGAACCAGAGCAATATTGGTTTCTACGATACAACTCTACTTCAGACTGACTATTACGGTCTTTTCCGCAGTCGTAAGTACAGTGGTGTCGACTACATCGCTTCTGCGAACCAGTTCAGCTATGGTGCCTCAAGTCGTTTCTTTGATGAAGGTTATAAAGAGCGATTAAATATCGCTTTTGGTCAGATTTTTTACATCGATAAGAACCTCAAACCTTCTAACATAAATGAAGAAGATACAAATTCTGAAAACGGTAGCAAGACCAACTACTCAGCTTGGGCAATGGAGATGGACTTCAACTATGATGATTTCCTTTTCTACCATGGTGGGGTTCAGTACGACGTAGACAGTAGCTCTCTGCAACTGGCGAACAGTACATTGGAGTATCGTTTCAGTGATGGCTTTATTCAAACCAACTACCGCTACGTAACCAAACAGTATATTGAGGATACGGTTGGTGACAGTATTAATGTGTCCAGCATAACTCAAGACGGTATTTCACAGGCTGGGCTCCTGGCTGGCTACCAGCTTTCGAGAAAATGGTACGCAAGTGCCCAGTACTATCACGATTTAACCACAGGGGAAGCATTAGAGTGGTTAGCCAACCTCCGCTATACCTCAGATTGTTGGTACATGGGCTTTACATACAGTAATCAGTTAAAAGACTGGAGCAAATCGTATAGTCAGTTTGGTTACTATGCCGATCCAGTCTACGAAAACAACTTTAGCTTTAACATTGGTATCATTGGTTTTGGTACCAGTATTGGAGCCGGTTCAGATATGACAGGCGTCGACAGTGCGGGCAACTCTCTAGGTTACGGTCGTCCATTCTTCTTGAACAACTAATTTTGTATGGATCTGAGGTGAGACTCTCATACTCTGGTTCTAATGATTTAATAGGTATTTAAATGAAATTGTGGAAACACACTCTGGTTAGTTTGGTGGCTACTTTTAGCGTGATAAATGCTAACGCCGCACCTCAGGAACTCGACCGCGTCTCTATCATCGTCAATAGCGGAGTAATCCTGCAAAGTGACATTGAGAGCGCTTTAAAAACGGTTCGTCTAAATGCACAAGGAAGCGAACAAACACTGCCTGAAGAATCTGTACTACGCGATCAAGTCAAAGAGAAACTAATCATAGATACCTTGCAGCAGCAAGAAGCAGAACGAATTGGCGTTCGTATCGATGATGCTCGACTCAATGACTCCATTGCTAATATTGCTAAAGAAAACAATCAAACGTTAGAGCAACTCCAAGCATCCGTGGCACAACAAGGTCTCACTTACCCAGAGTTCCGTGAACAAATTCGTAAAGAGATATCGATTAGCGAAGCCCGCAATGCCATGGTTCGCCGCAGAATTAACATTTTACCGGCAGAAGTCGATACACTTGCAGAACTGCTAGCTCAGGAAACGAATGCCACGGTTCAATATAAAATCAGCCATATCCAGCTACGCTTTAACGAGCAACAAAACAAAGAACAACTTGAGCAACAAGCTAATAAGTTAGTTGAAGAGCTGAACGCTGGTGCGGACTTTAGCAAAATGGCCTATACCTATTCGAAAGGCCCAAAAGCGCTAGAAGGCGGTAACTGGGGATGGATGCGTAAAGAGGAAATGCCAACTATCTTTGCCGATCAGATAAAAATGCAGAATAAAGGCAGTATCATAGGACCTTTCCGTAGTGGTGTCGGTTTCCATATATTGAAAATTGACGATGTCAAAGGGTTAGAAACCGTTGCTGTTACAGAAGTCAATGCGCGTCATATATTGATAAAGCCAACAATTATCCTCAGTGATGATGGTGCGAAACAACAGCTGAATAGCATCATAGATCAGATCAAATCCGGTCAGGCTAGCTTTGGTGAACTTGCTCAGCAATACAGCCAAGATCCTGGTTCAGCAGCACAGGATGGTGAGCTAGGCTATCAAACCCCTGATATCTATGTTCCAGAATTTAAACATCAGGTCGAAACACTGCCCGTTGGCCAAATCAGTGAGCCATTTAAGACCGTTCACGGCTGGCATATTGTAGAAGTTCTGGATAAACGAGAAGTGGACCGTACTGACTCTGCACTTAAAAACAAGGCATATCGAATTCTGTTCAACCGTAAGTTTAACGAGGAAGCAAGTACATGGTTACAAGAGCTGCGTGCCAGTGCCTTCGTAGAAGAACTGCAAGGTAATCAAAATGTCGATTAAACGTATTGTTGTCACCGCTGGTGAACCTGCCGGTATCGGTCCAGACTTAGTCTTAGCTCTTTCAAAAGAAAATTGGACTCACCAGATTGTTGTTTGTGCTGATAAAACCCTGCTATCAGAGCGAGCCGAGGCACTTGGTATAGAAGTAGACTTACTTGATTACCAAGCGAATGGCGAGGCACAACCCCAAAAGGCAGGTACTCTAATCGTAGAGCATATTCCAACATCAGTGCCGGTTGTTGCAGGCCAGTTGGACGAACAAAATGGCCATTATGTATTAAAAACATTAGAAAGAGCCGCTTTGGGCTGTATGAATAATGAATTTGATGCTATTGTCACCGGCCCTGTACATAAAGGGGTGATCAACCGAGCTGGTGTGGCCTTTAGTGGTCACACAGAATTCTTTGCCGAACAATCAAATACACCGCTGGTTGTAATGATGCTGGCAACAGAAGGGTTACGAGTGGCCTTAGTCACAACACATATCCCATTAGCCTATGTATCTAAAGCGGTCACCAGTGAACGCTTAGAAAAGATCATTCATATTCTCCACAAGGACCTAGTCGAGAAATTTGCGATTGAGCAGCCGAATATATACGTATGCGGCCTTAATCCTCATGCAGGTGAAGATGGCGTCCTTGGTCGGGAAGAGATCGAGACTATCACTCCAACATTGGAAAAGTTACGTCAACAAGATGGTATTAACCTGATTGGCCCACTGCCAGCAGATACCATCTTTAATGACAAATATTTACAGCAAGCGGATGCCGTGTTGGGCATGTACCACGACCAAGTTCTCCCTGTACTAAAATACAAAGGTTTTGGTCGTTCAGTGAATATCACACTGGGGCTGCCCTTTATTAGAACTTCTGTTGACCATGGTACAGCACTAGATTTAGCTGGAACTGGACAAGCTGATGTAGGAAGTTTTAAGACCGCACTCGTCCAAGCTATTGAATTAGTTGATAAGCAAGCGAATTAAATTCCGAGAGCACTATGAGAAATGATGTCCACTTAGGACACAAAGCGCGTAAACGTTTTGGTCAGAACTTTTTAAACGATCCTTACATCATTGATGGTATCGTTTCTGCGATTAACCCTTTACCAGGTCAGAACCTGGTAGAGATCGGTCCAGGTTTAGGAGCAATTACTGAGCCTGTTGGTCGTGAAGTTGATAAGTTTACCGTTATTGAACTAGATAGAGATCTGGCCGAAAGATTACGTAATCACCCTGAGTTAGCCGATAAGCTAACTATCCATGAGGGTGATGCGATGCGTTTTGATTTCACGCAACTGGTAAAACCAAACAACAAATTGCGTATTTTTGGCAACTTACCATACAACATCTCAACGCCATTGATGTTCCACCTTTTTGAATATCATAAAGATATTCAAGACATGCACTTTATGTTGCAAAAAGAGGTCGTTAACCGTCTATCTGCAGGTCCAGGCAGCAAGGCTTACGGTCGTTTAACCGTTATGGCTCAATACTACTGTAAAGTTGTTCCGGTACTTGAAGTGCCACCAACCGCTTTCGTGCCACCACCAAAAGTAGATTCTGCCGTGGTTCGCCTAATGCCATATGAAGTATTGCCACACCCTACCACCAGCTTAAAATGGTTAGATCGAGTGGTTCGGGAAGGTTTTAACCAACGCCGTAAAACCGTACGTAATTGCTATAAGAGCCTTCTGTCACAGGAAGTATTAGAGGAGTTAGGTGTCAACTCTACAATGCGTCCCGAAAACCTAACGCTAGAGCAGTTCGTTGCGATGGCAAACTATTTAGACGCCAATCATAAGCAAGACGTATAAATAACAACAGGACGGCTAAATCACCGTCCTGTTGTCTTATCTCTTAAGGGCATTCGGTTGAGTAAGGCCAAAGCTCTACAAACCAAAATCAAGGAGTTCACATGGATGATGTCTCTACCCCTTGTATCAAAATTCAGGTTCATACCAAGTACATCCCCGAGCAGTCGACACCAGAAAGCGATCGCTATGTGTTCGCCTACTTAATTACGATTAAAAACCTCAGTCCTCAAACCGTTCAACTCCTCGGCCGTCGCTGGTTAATTACCGATGCAAATGGTAAACAACTCACCATTGAAGGAGAAGGTGTCGTTGGCGAGCAGCCTATTATTAAATCAAACGATGAGTATACCTATACAAGCGGCACTGCGATTGAAACCCCTGTTGGTGTAATGCAAGGGCACTATATTATGCAAGACGAGGATGGTGAAGAGTTCACCACAACCATTGAGCCTTTCCGCTTAGCCGTACCTAACGTATTAAACTAGATCAGTGACCATAACAGGAGTACCAGTGTCTAACTATATTGTCGGAGATATTCAAGGTTGCTTTGATGAGTTGCAGCAGTTGTTACTACAAGTCAACTTCGATCGAAAGATGGATACCTTATGGGTTGCTGGCGATCTGGTCGCCAGAGGTCCGAAGTCACTAGAAACATTACGCTTTATAAAATCGTTAGACACTTCAGCAAAGGTGGTACTAGGTAACCACGACTTACATCTCCTTGCTGTTGCCTGTGGTATTCACCCAGTCAAAAGTAAAGATAAAACACGCCCAATACTGGAAGCCGAAGATCGAGACGAACTACTGCACTGGTTACGCAAACAACCACTGTTGCTAGAACACGAAGAATTTGTTGTT
The DNA here is from genome assembly GCA_048259585.1 of Vibrio sp. Lineage (GTDB taxonomy): Bacteria > Pseudomonadota > Gammaproteobacteria > Enterobacterales > Vibrionaceae > Vibrio. Next base: position 7,601 of record JBLXHN010000015.1, read on the forward strand.
TGCCACGCTGGCATATCTCCTCAATGGGATTTAAATACAGCAAGAGAGTGTGCGAAAGAAGTTGAAGCGATATTACAAAGTGAAAGATGGCTGTGGTTAATTGAAAATATGTACTCGAATCTACCCGACAAGTGGGACAGCACACTGACTGGACTAGACAGATACCGATACATCATAAACGCCTATACACGTATGCGATTCTGCTTTTCTGACAGCCGATTAGACATGAAATGTAAATTGCCTCCAGCAGAAGTGACTGGTGACACATTGCAACCATGGTTTGCTCTTAAGCAACGTATAAAGCTCGATAAAAAAGTATTGTTCGGCCACTGGGCAGCTTTAGAAGGCTACCATGGTAAAGATGTCATTGGCTTAGATACGGGTTGTGTTTGGGGTGGACACCTGACACTCATTCGTTGGGAAGATAAAAAGTTCTTCTCTCAGGAGACGTTAACAAAACAAAGCCCAGTTTAAAACTGGGCTTATCGATTGACTTAAATACGCTCGAGTACCACAAACTTCATATCATAAGCGTTCTTTTCATCAGCTGAATAGTGTTCTTGAACAGATTCTTTCCAGCCCTCCCCCCAATCAGGGAACTGAGTATCCCCTTCTAATTCAGCATCAATCAAAGTCACATACAAGCGGTCAGCTTTCGGTAAGCATGCTTCATAGATGCTACCACCACCAATAATCATCACTTCTTCAACATTGCTCACTTTCTCGATCGCTTGATCAATAGAAGCAACAACATCGACACCTTCGATAGAGAGGTTTTTATCACGGCTAATCACAATATTCTGGCGGCCTGGCAAAGGGCGACCAATCGACTCATACGTTTTTCGGCCCATCACTACGGGTTTCCCCATAGTACAGCGTTTAAACCAGTTGAAATCTGCCGGCAGATGCCAAGGCATCTGGTTATCTTTACCAATAATTCTATCGTTTGCCATCGCGGCAATCATACTGATGATCATTTCTCTTCCCTATATACAGAATTAGACAATTGGCTTGCGGCGATAGAATAGCAGCCCAGGAACCGCCAAGCCAACAGCTAAACCAGCAATAATAAACATCGCTTTGAGGAAGTTTTCTAACAAAGTGGCTAGCAACTCGGGAGTGAAACCAAGATGATTAATCTCAACCATCGCAATCATCGCACGATAAGCGAACACACCCGGAACCATAGGGATTAACGCTGCAACAGTAAATACTTTAGGGTGAGCCAAAAACTTATGCGACCAATGCACGCCTATCATACCCACCGTTGTCGCGGCGAAGAATGTCGCCCATTCGATAGGAATACCGAACTGCATCATCAAGTAACGAGAACCATGCCCTATTGCTCCACCTAAAGCGCAATACTTCAAAGCGGGAACAGGAACATTAAACACCAATGCAAAACCTACCGCTGGAATCGCGGCAAAAAACATGTCATTGAGCAGTCCAATGACTAAATCTACAAACATCATCTCTACCACCCCCAGACGCCGGTAATACTCATTGCGGCAATAATCCCTAGGCAAGTCGCTAAGGTAAGCATGCTCGCCATGACAAAGCGTGCAATACCGACATTGACGTAACCTTTTAGCACATCAGCAACAGAGTTAATCAACGGAAATCCTGGAACCAGCATTAAAACGGAAGATGCCATGACAGTCGTGGGCTGATTTCCCAACTGGTATATCACTGCTTGAGCAGAAATAACGGAGGTCACAAACGCGGTAGCGGCAAAGTTAACCAGTGGATTGAAATGACGATGGCCAATTTCTTGTCGAACGAACATCCCCACGGCAGACGCAACAAAGGTGATTCCAAACACAGTCCAATCACCACCAGCAAGGTGACTGAATGCTGCACAAGATAAACCTATCATAAATACCACTAACCAGCGGTTATAACGCTCAGGGCTGATCTGATTAAGCTTCTTCTGTGCTAGAGAATGATCAAGTAGTCCCTTCTCCATCATTATGCAGATGCGCTGTATCTGAGTGACCGCACGCATATTGATCCCTCGATCAGCGCAGCGTCGTGTGGTCGTTATGCAGTGATCGTCAGATAAGGTTGTGACAACAAGCGATCCAGCCGACAGTGATACCTCGACCTCCGTCATACCGCACGCTAATCCCATCCTTTGCATAATTCCGCCAACCAATGCGCTCTCTGCTCCGTGCGCTAGCAACATTTGTCCTGCTTGCGCAATTAATCTTGAAACAGCTCTCTGTTTGGATGCCATGATTCCTTTCTCAACTCCCCACTCGGTAGATCTATACTGATAAAATTTTATACGCCTTAGTGTGCATGAAAATCAAAAGGTCGAATATGATTTAGATACAAAAAAGCCGCAATTAATTATTGCGGCTAATATAAGTCGGAAAATTATTCACGGACGTAGATAACGTGCCCGGCCACCGTAACACATTTGTTCTTGTGAATTATGTGAGAACCCAACAGTTGCAAACTTTTCACCCATTCTCACCTTTTCTAGAATAAACACAATAAATTGTGAGAATTTGGCATCATAAATTCTCAACTTTTGTGAACAGAAGTAAAGTTCATACTGAATAGCCACTGACTTGATAGACACCTTCTTTGGCATAGTGGACTCTTATCTTAAATCCGAAAAATTCAAAGGAAAAACATTTTAGTTATTGAGACATTTCTGTTTGGCTAATCAAAAAAGCTCTCTGCGGAAGAGAGCTTTAAAAGATTATCTATAGTATTGCTTCCGACGCTTTGAGTTATGCTTCCAACTCTTTGCTACATGGGCAACTGACGACGGGTAATCGTTCCACGGGTCGGCTAAAACACGACCTCTAGCAGCTCTTAGCTTTATCGGAAAGCCACAACAATCAATTTTGTGTAAAAAGTAGAAGCTTTTTTCCTGCTTTGTTGAAAAGTGCTTGTGGCAAACACTTCGAAGGCTCGCATAAACTATCCAAATAGTTGTCTTTGACCCCAATTTCACTACATTAACTTGTGAATGCCGATACTGAGATTTTAATTTCTTCATTTACCCTCCAGGTTTTCATTACCTAGAAGGGGTCCTCTGCAAAGTAGTTCATTTAATTTCCTCTTAGTTCTAAGGGTTGCATTAGATTGAGCATGGAAACACTAAACCTATATATATCAAACCTATGGAACAGATAAAAACGCTGAGATTACACGTTGTTTAAAAGTACCTAATCTAATTTCATCAAAAGAATTCAATGACCCATGCAAATATGCATCACTGCTAGATATGTTATTCCATATCAATTGGGAATTAGCTTTATCCTGCTCTTTAAAGGAACCTTTTCCATTTAGGCTATTGCACCGGAGAGTCGACTCAAAACCTTCCTGTTCCCCCATTTTGGAAAACATGCATGAATCGGGAATATCTTGTTCAATTCGTTCTGAAAAATCTATCAAACTCTTTTCAGCAAAGGTATATAGCCACGCTTGTTGGTTCATAGCATCATTCACTCGAAGAATACGCCCAAGCACTTGTCTAAAATACAGTTCTGTTTTGACCGCACTCATGTGACAACATACTTGAAGACGAGGAATATCGGTTCCTTCACTAATCATCCCTATACTAACAATCCACTGGGAACCATTTCGTCTGTAACGCTCTATTTCAGCTAGAGGTTCTTCGTGGCGGTAAGTCACTATTGATACAGTTTGAGCATATTTTTGGTGCAGTATCTTTTTTATAGTTTGAGCATGCTGAACCGAAGAAGCAACGACTAAACCTCCCGCGCTAGGAGATTGAATTCTAATCTCTGCAAGCTTTTTGCAACCCAGTCCAAGCAGATACTCCATGGCTTCTTGATTGTGAATAACACTTTGGTACGAAGTCTTAGTTTGCTTTATCATCTCTAGAATCGAAGAAAATGACTCGACTTTCTCCTCATTAGTAACAGACAAATTTTCGTTATCAACCAGTACAATCTTTGGAGATCTACAGACTCTATCTGTAATTGCCTGCTTTAGCGTATATTGATAGTCAACTAGAAGCTGCCCTTCAGGATCACTATATTGCCCCATAACAATAGGTAAAGAGTCCGACCTCCATGGGGTACCTGACATTGCGAGCGTATACGTGGCCAATTTTTGAATCTTAGTTAGTATCTGTTGCCCCCATACATTTGCATTTTCGGTCTCGGTTCCAGAACAATGATGTATCTCATCAAATACAACAAACACACGATAATTGCTTAGTGTCTGCCAGAATTCGTCGTTAAGAAACTGTATTGACTGGTATGTTAGTGACTGCCCAATCGAACCTAACCCTCCATTAAAAGTACAATCTAGGATCCGTGAAAATGTTCTTTTTATTCCATCTGAAACTGTTAGGGACGGAGAAAAACATAGTACAAGATCGACCATATCATCTTCCAATAACCTTGAAGCAACCATTGCTGCCAATACGGTCTTTCCTGCTCCCGGTGTAGCCTGACAAAAGAAGTGATTTTGATGCTCTTTATACTTTCTCAGGGCTTTTTCTGAGCACTCTATTTGCCACTCTCTTCCTAACATGTCCGACTATCCCCAGAAAGAGCTTTTAGGGCATTAGTTAATACATTAATTTTTCCGAGTAGGTGTGCCGAACGCTCTTTTGCCTGTTCAAGAAACGGATTTAACATGGGTTCTAACTCAGGAAAACGTCTGTTCAGGGATTGGTATTCTTTAATCTCTCCAAGAACAATCTCCAACTCACCTTTGGATTGGTTACGCTCATAACCTAAGACTGAGTAATCAGGACTTGAGGTAAAATCAGCATCAACACTCTTCAATTTAGGTTGTATATGAAAGGTCTTAAATAGATCGGTTTGGAAATAGCGTTTCTGTTGTCCACTTCCTTCACTTCGAAGCCAGTTATTTTTCAAAAATCGTAGGATTTGTCGGTAAACCTTTCGGCGTGCATCATCCAAGTCGACAAAATCATGCTTAACTAAAATGGCAGCGTCTCTTAACTCAACAACGGAAAATCCATCCATTTTATTTTCTATCAACAACTTGTGCATTAATGTACCGACTTTTCTAGAACGTTTCATTCTCAACTCATACAAACCAAAAAACTAAGGATTGCTTAGTATACAAAAATCAGCAAAACTAAGAAAATCTTAGTTACATTGAGTCTAGAGATATGAACCGTAAGTGTCATTCATTAACCCGATCCCAATCCGCCTCAAAGAAGCGCGAAAAAAAGCAAAACTATCCCAAAAGGCTTTGGGAGTGCGAATAGGCATGGAAGAAAGTACTGCAAGTGCCAGAATGAACCAGTATGAAAAAGCTGTTCATACTCCTGATGTTAAAACTATGAAACTCATTGCTGATGAACTTGGTGTGCCTCTACATTACTTTTTTTGTGAAGATGAGGTTTCTGCGGAATTAGCTGTTAACCTAAGTAAACTTTCGGATAGTGACAAGCAGAGAGTTCTAGCTCTTACTGATCAATTACTTGAAAAATCTAAAGATGAAAGGGAACAGTAGGGGGTTAATTAAAAGCATTGTTATCCTAGTCAAATGCTCGTTTTGTTGGAGGACAATAAAGTCTAATCACTCTGCGTTACTGTAACACTGCGTCACAACACACAAAGCGTAAGCGTTTCCAAACTCATTTTTGGACATAAACGTGCTAGACCTATTGAACTAAAACATTTCTATCGGATTAGGAAAAGTATTCTTCATACTCTCCTTCAAACTTTTCCATCGACATTTTTTTTACATTGCTGCTGCGATACTGGCCATCAACCAATACCAATAAACTAACTATTAGGCCTATTGTTGATGACAAGTTTAAAAATTCTGCCTTCTCGTCGAATTCCAATGAGTATGACTACCCTCATTGTATTGTGTGCTGTGTATTTTGGTACGGTGATGAATTATCCCGTTCTCAAAACAATTTTTCATCTCAGTGCTGATGTTTCCAACCCATTTTTCGCCTACACTGCGCCTATACTGCTCACTTGCGCATTCATCATCATTTTTTCACTCTTCGCATGGCCTTATTTCTTTAAGCCATTCATGTTTTTCGTTGTACTCACCTCAGCGGCAGCCTTATATGCCGAGATAAACTTTCAAACATTGTTTGATTCCACGATGATGGAGAGTGTTTTCGAAACTAATTCATCTGAAATCTCTTTTTACTTCAACATTACTACGGTGCTCTATTTGTTAGGTTTCGGTGTGCTACCTTGTGTTCTTTTAGCATTTGTTCGCATCACTCCACATAGCACATGGATGAAAGCTGTGGTTTCACGAGTGAGTCTTATTTTAGTTGCCGTTGTGGGAATCGGCCTCATTGCAGAGACTTGTTACAAAGACTATGCGTCTGTCGGTCGTAACAACCACTATTTAAATAAAATGATCATTCCGGCACACATTTACAATGGCGCAAAATATATAAAGAAAACGTATTTAGAAACCAAACTGGAATATCAAGCGATTGGTACCGATGCTCAAATGGCGGCGGCACCTAATGGTAAACCCACTCTCATGGTTATCGTTTTAGGGGAAACCGCCCGTGCTATGAACTTCGCTTATAATGGCTACGAACGTGACACCAACCCTTACACAAAAGATATGGGATTAATCGCATTTCAGGATGTGTCTTCATGTGGTACTTATACCGCTCTGTCTGTACCGTGCATGTTCTCTAACATGACTAGGGGGTCCTATGACAAACCTCGTGCAGCGGCACAAGATAATGCTCTGGATGTCCTTCAACACGCTGGCGTCGACATATTGTGGATAGATAACGATGGTGGTGATAAAGGCGTAGCTAAGAATTTGACATACAACACTATTAACTCTTCATTAAAAAATGAGGACTGTAACGGTTCAACGTGCTTTGATGTCGCTATGCTAAAAGATGCTAAAACCTTTATCGACAACGGCTCTCACAACAAATTACTCGTGTTACATACGATTGGCAGCCATGGTCCAACATACTGGCAACGATATCCAGATGCACAAGCGCCGTTCCAACCTGCATGCAACAGAAGTGATATAGAAAATTGCGATGACAAACAGATCGTTAACGTATACGACAATACTCTGGTTTACACCGACTATGTGCTGGCACAGGTTATCGAAGAATTGAAAAGCGTATCAAGTGACTACAATGTCATGATGACATACATCTCAGATCATGGTGAATCGTTAGGTGAGAGCGGCCTTTATCTTCATGGCACTCCGTATCCAATTGCACCAAAAGAGCAGACTCATGTTCCTTGGTTGATGTGGATGCCAGATCAATACGCTAAGCAAAAAGGCATTAACAAGAAGTGTCTGGAGAAGAAAGCAAAAAACAGTAGCTTATCACACGACAACTTATTTCATAGCTTACTGGGTTTATACGGCGTTGATACGAAAGTCCACGATTCAGAATTGGATATAACGCAAAGCTGTCAGTCTATCTCTTAGCAATCACTAAAGAGTGTTTATAACATGCAACAAGAAGTAATCATAAAACGAACAGGGGTCCATCGTATCTTCTATACCTTCATTCATAGTTTTAATGGGTTTAAGTGGATCTGTAAAAATGAGACCGCCTTTCAACAAGAGCTGATGCTGTTCTTACCGCTGTCGGTATTCGCATTCTGGCTGGATTTACCAATAGTTCACACCCTAATGGTAATGCTGAGTATGGTGTTTGTTTTATTTGCGGAAATGGTCAACACCGCAATCGAGGCAGTTGTAGATAGAGTAAGTTTGGATTACCACGAGTTGTCTGGCGTGGCTAAAAACATTGGCTCTGCTATCGTTCTCCTTAGCATGGTCTGCTCGCTTACTGTTTGGGGGACAGTATTGTATCTGCGATGAAAAAGCCCTCTGTTTAAATACTGGTATTCGAACCGTCATTATATTAGAACCACAGCGCCGGATTAGTTTATTCGGCGCTGTAGTTTGAAATCACCTGTCATCTTACCCCATTGTTCATTTTTGCTAGCCATGTTTTGTTACACGGAACCGGGTCAAGTTATTGTATAGTTCGAGATAACAGACATACGTCTAATGCGTCGGTATTGATGACTTGCTCGTGTAGCGCTCAAATTGATGTGGTATACAAAATAAGATAAGTAATGTAAGCGTGAAAATGAAAAAAATATTATTGGTCGAAGATAATCGGGAAATTGTCGGCATTTTGTTTGATTACTTCGAGAGCGAAGGAATGGTTATCGATTATGCAGACAATGGCGAGCTAGGGTTAAAACTGGCTTTGGAAAACACCTTTGACGTGATTGTTCTCGACCTAATGCTTCCTCGTATGAGTGGTTTGACTGTCTGTGAAAAACTCAGAGAAGCTGGGAACGTCACCCCCATTCTTATGCTTACTGCACTTGATAGCCGGGAAGATATGCTAAGTGGATTTAAGTATGGTGCCGATGAGTATGTAACGAAGCCTTTTGACCTCGAAATACTTGAAGCTCGTCTGCTTGCGCTGATAAAACGTTATCGAAGAAACGTTACGGATACTTGGCTTGAATTTGGCAGTTTACGCATAGATCAAAAAACACATCAGGCGTATCGTGATGGAATCCGATTAACGTTAAACCCAACAACTTACGCCATCTTAGAACTGCTTTGTCAACGCGCCCCTGACGTGGTGGCAAGAGACGAAGTTATTAATATGCTATGGCAAGACAACGAACCGGATACAGACATATTACGTAGCCACATCTACAACCTACGTAACCAATTAGATAAACCGTTCTCGTCTCCCATGCTGGTTACCGTGCCCAAGATAGGCTTCCGTCTGGAGCGATTATAATGCGCAAAATCAGTTTATCCAGTGCTCGAACGCTAACTAGTCAATTAGCCATATTCTTTACGTCTGTTGCACTCATTATGGGCTTGGCGAGCTACATCATTTTCTATGCAGCCTTACACTGGTCAGAAGATAAGGTTGGAGAGCGACGAATTGAAATCGACAAGAATGAAGCCATACAGCGTTTTATGAATGGAGAAAGTGGAGAGATTGACATTGATGTCTTAACTCACGCCTATGATGATATCAACTTACTTCCGGCTAGCTACCATCGCTATTTAAAAGATAAGGAAGAATTCGTAGGAGAAGTGGGTGTTGGTTCTGAATCACGAATGCTCTATTTAGGCCATTACATGAAAAATGGGTCCAAGAGGCCGGTCATTTTGCTGTCTGATATTAATCAGATAGAGTTCGGTCCTTACGAAACCGTGTTTGCTAGCGTAATCGTCATTACCAGTATAGCCGGACTGCTTGTTATCTTTGGCACATTATTATCTCGTTTATCTCAACATCTCATTGCACCTCTGAATCATTTAACAAACCAACTGACCGAACAAAGTGGTAACTCTTCCCATATATTTGATATCCCAGCAGGGGGAGCACAGGAATTCCAAATACTAGCAAACCAGCTCAATACTGACCGACGAGAAATTCATAGTTTAATAAAGCGTGAACAAGCCTTTGCACGCTATGCGAGTCATGAGCTAAGAACGCCGTTAACTATTGTAAAAGGAGCAAGCAAACTCTTAGAACGCGATAGTTCAACTGAATTCCAAAAGCGTCAGATTTTACGAATTAATGAAGCGACGACCCAAATGAGCACGATGGTAGACGCCCTATTAGGGCTGGTGCGATATGAACGTAGTCAAGATGACGCTGTAACCAGAGAAGTCAGCCAATCAGAATTTCAAACAATCATTAACAACAATAGCCCTCAAGCCAATGACAAAAATCTTGAAGTCAAACTACTTTTTCATAGTTCTCCTCACTTAAAAGCTGCACCAGCAGTACTTAATATGGTGGTGGGAAATTTAATTAGAAATGCTATCGCGGCATCAGAAGAAGGTAAAGTCACACTTAACGTCTCTGCTGAATCAATAACAGTAGAGGACAACGGACCTGGTCTTAATAACTCTACGAATGACGAAGGGCATGGTTTAGGTTTAATGATAGTGGAAGATCTCTGCCATCGATACGGTTGGGAGTTTTCGATAAAAAATCGAAAACCTATAGGGTGCATCGCTACAATTACCACAAAGACAACCTAACTAAATGTGCAATTAAGAACGGGTGAATATGAGATATAAGCTAAAAACAAAGCCATTTAGCACCGATGCTTACTCCTTAACAGATTACTAAAACTAACTCTGACAGTAGGCTACTTACTATTACAAAATATCTGCTCTAACAAACTTCGGGGCAGGAGTTTGTTAGCTAGGACATGCTGAGAAGCCCCTGGACAAAACCGTGCCAGTGACTTTGCTAATTTAGTATTTAGTGAATATGTAGAAGTATGGCGAATATCTCTAATCTAGCGGCTAAATTAACTTATCCACTACACATTGAGCTCTGAATATTGGTCGAGGCTCGTTCTGAAAGTACTCCGATGTCTGGCGATGATTATCGTAAAGCCTGAAATCAGTTGTCTGGGGCGTAAATCAGGTAAAGTAGTGTTAAAATAAGACTTGCTCAAGCTACGGCCACTTTGGGTGGCCGTTTTGGACCCACCTATCTGTTATTTATTGATGATAACTCGTAACTTCACGCCGCTTATTTCATCAATGTAGGCCGCCGTAGCGCCCAAGATCGATAGCTGATCATTTGACATCTTTGCTTTTGATATCGCAGGCTGAACAATTGCCACCCCTAACTTAAACGAAGCATATCTAGAAACTTTTGCTAAGTGAATAAGGTCTTCATATCGCCCTTTGTCAATTCTAGATGGCTTGCCCTGCTTAAGTCTGGTTCGCTCCCTCTCCATTAAACGTACAATCAGCTTCTCTTTATCTGCGAACCACTTGATGCTTTTTTCAGCTTGTCCAGCAACTTGGTACACGTCATCAACTCTTGCTCCAGGAGTAGTAATACCATCTTTCTTAGCGCAATATTTGCAATGGAAAAGATTAATGATAAGTTCTTTATCATCATTATTTTTAATTGCCACGACATCAGCAACTTCACCGGCACCATCATCGTCAAACACCAAATCGTAATCATCTTTTATCTGTTGAATCGTGTGGTATTGAATTGAATTCGCGATCTTGTTCGAGGTTTGAGACTCAACCGAAATATCCACGCCCGCCCAGTCCCAGTCTTCAGTGTTGTTGCGGTCATATAGATAAGGATACTCTTCATTTGTGTAATACCTGAAACCTCCATCAACGACAGAAGTATCGGCCATAAATATGGTGGGTGGGTTCTCGTTAAAATATTCCGATAACGGAAGTGTTTGTTCCCCAAACTTAATATCTAAGTTATCGTGTGAATTGAAAGTTGCTTCGCCTTTTTTCGCTATGGTCGCAATAATCTGGCTATCACCATGCTCAGTTCGCAAAGTGATGTTTAGGCTACTAGCATTACCATCTTGTACCTTAGCAACCAATAGCTCACAGTTAATTAAATTACTTTCCCACTTGGCAGATGCGATCGTTACCTTTGTTTCATTTTTACGAAGCAACGACACAGGCCACTCAATGGAAAGAGGGGGTATATCTGGGTAAGCATCAAGCTCTTCGGTTTGCATAGCTGTTTTCATTACTTCGTTGGTATCGATCGAGTCATCTAGGATTTTTGATCCAATTCCTTTGCACCATGCAATCCACTTATCCATTGAATCGCTGTCCATTGCCCAGATCTTCCCTTTATGAGAACAACCTATACTAACTAGCTCACCTTTTTCATAGCCTTTCCCAAAAATATTTGATTTCGTTGCTCTATTGGCTTCGATATCAGGGATCTGTTCGTTAATCTCGGTGCCAGTGTGCATCGTGTAACGTAGACCTTTTTTGTTTTTGTTTAAGCCAACATTTTGAAGTTTCAAGCGTTTCAATCCAGCGAGGCTTCTAAAAACATGTTCCCCTTGAACCTGTGAAGCGTCTTTCGCTACCAATTTTACAAGTCTTTTGACCAAGCCGTCTTTTGCTGACGAGTGAATAAATAACAGGTCAGTGTTTTTATCGTAGTAAGCAATATACAAGTCCCAAGATTCATCAAATAGCTCTTTGGAACTTGTCCAGCCCACGGGGATATAAGACTTAACCGAGAATGCTAAGGTATTTTGCTCATCGTTTAAAATGGAATCTACAATTTGAAACTGCTTTTGGGAAAACTTCTGAAATTGACCTGGTGTCCAAGTGGCAAGCCGCATTCTATAAACAGTTGTGCTGATATTTGGAGTTAAACCCAAGTCAAGTAACTTGCTCTGGGTTGAGAACTCAGACCTAAATGCTTGATACTCTTTTTCATCGCTTATCTTTCTTGAGCTAATATCACTTATAACATTGTTCCAGTCGGAGTCTTCTTTATAGAGCTCTTCCAAGCTTTCGTTCACATTTGGATTTGCAATGTTAGCAATGAACTTCGCATCCCCAACATTTTTGGTGGTTCGAGTAAAACGGCCAGTAAATTGAAGCATTATGTTGATGCTTTTATGAGGGTCATGAATCGCAGATATTTTCAACTGCGGTAAGTCAAATCCTTCACCTAGCATATCTACACATACAATTATTTTATGTTCTCGATTTTTAATTGCTTGCAGAACTTCAGATTTCTTTTTTACTTTACTGTTTATTAAAACTGGGTTTAGATCTTTTTCCTTGGCATACAGTTCAAATATTTGAGTGGCTCTTTTTATAGTGCTGGCTCTAGCCATTACGATATGATCAAATCCATCTTTCAAATCAGCTCTTAGCAGTTCAATTGCCTTATCAGAAATTGCCTTGTCAGAAAGTTCATCAACAAATTCTCTGACAGGATGAAAGTGTATTGGTTTGAAGTATCCTTCATCTTGCGCTTTCTTTAAGGGGTAGTTGAATATAATTCTACCTTCAACTCTAGAACCGTCATTTCTAAAGGGGGTTGCAGTAAATTGAAAAACTGATTTGCTCTTAAATCTTGCTTTTACTCTTGCCCAGGTCGCAGCAGTTATATGATGTGCTTCATCTACAATAAGGTGTGAACAGGCAGCAGTTAGCTTATTTAAAAAGCCATTCGTAAACTTTGATAGTGCGGATGCAGAGGCGACGATAACATTAGACTGTAATAATGCCTGCAAATCATCTTCATCATTCACACCATGTTTAATTGTCGTAACTATAGGGTTGGCCACTTGGTCATTTACTAACCCTAGTTGTCTTAAAAGACCAAGCTGCACAAATTTATCTTTTGTTTGTTCCCGTAATGGATCTGAAGGTACAACTACTAGAGTTTTTTTGAAATGACCAGCTACAACGATAGATAGAATTGTCTCCGTCTTTCCGGTTCCTGTTGGCATCACTAGAGTAGCAGCGCTACTGTCGTCCGATCTTTCGAAACCAAGAGCAGCAAAAACCCCACCTATCTGAGGTGGCCTCAATCCTTCAATGCCGTTAGCGACATTTTCTTCCCTAAATAGAAAGTTTGAATTACACCAAGACTCGTATATGTCTTCATGAGAAAGGTGCACATCATCTATCGGTAACCAAGTCAATGTGCTAGAGCCGATTTTGTGTTCGATTTTTTGTGCCACCTAAGCCTCTCAGTTAAAAGTGATTTTTGGGTCAATTTACCATCAATCATACTGTTGTGTTATTTGCACGGTGTTGTGGGGTGGTCCTCACGTTACCAAAGCATCACGTGCTGATAGTGCCATTACATCGGTATTATTTACTGTACATCCAGTTCAGTCATCAAGATGTGATGGTGTTAGCAGCCGACAATTGGCTAAGAAAATCACAAATGCAGACAGAGTTTTTCTGACGCATAATAGTAAACTAGGTACATAGTTAACCATTACCAAAAGTAGGTCAACTAATGACAACAGTATGGAGTCCATATTGTAGAGCTAAGCAACTTTGGGGCAAAAGTGATTTAGAGATAGTGTAACCTCTGAGGCACATTGGATTAGAAAAGGTATCTTAAAACCTTAAACGCTTGTATGCGCACTTACCCCAACAAGCTTCGTTCTAGGTTTTCTTTTGTAGGAACCGAGTTTTGTTCAAACATTTTCTCCACAGATTTGTAAAGAAGATCATATGTTTGTAGCAATGTCTCCTGATTTACTGAATTGTCACCATGTGCAGCTTTTGAACGTTCGTTATACAGTTTTGCTATCTTTTTATATAACAAATAGGCTTTATCGCCATCATCAGGCTCTAAGTAAGATGCGACCATTATAGAAACTCGAAATCGTAACTCTGCTTTGTCTTTTGTGAAAATTGCCTCTAAAGCACCCCACAACAACACAAGACTCATTGGTAGTGACTGTTGAAAATTGACTTCGTCCAAGGAACTTACTGCCAATTTGAGTTCATAATGCTTATAAATAAGAACTATGCACCTTTCTAAGTTTTCTGCGATCCAACCGAACATACTTTGAGAAAGTTCATCATTTGCACCTTTAAGGACTAACACTCGGTTAGTCTCCCACAAAGAAACTTCTGGATCGCTATTGTTGAATTCAGCTTTTGATGCAAATGAAACCGATGAGATTAAAAAACAATGTAATTGTGGCGACAACCCCAAGCGTAAAAGACTAATAATGGTCTTTACATAGTCATATGCTTCAACCCCTTTCGGCTTTTTAGTTAAATCTACTTCCAGTTCCCAACAGACAATTTTATCACTTGAGCCTCTTACCGATTTCCAAGGAGAAGGCGCGAGTTTCTCTCTAGTTGGCGATTCTAGCGCAACCATATGAGGTGATATAAAATGAGCATACACACGTCTAGCAATGACACCTTTAGGTAAAACTAGCTCATCAAAACTAATTTTGACACCCGACATACCCAGGTAAACTTTACTATTATCAAACATATTCATCATCGTTTTTCACCTGTTCGCACAACGCTAATATAAGCAACTGAAAATCATCACTAATATCAAAATAACTATCGTAAACACACTAGCGGACTTGAACTAAAACCGCCATGAGTTTGCAGTCTGACTTTAGCTGTTATGTGTTTAACTCTTTTGCTAGTTCTCGGGATTTCAACAACACATTTGAGATAGGCTGTACAAGCGCTGAAATCAACTCGGATTGTTTTTGCATGAACTCATTCGTTGGTTTTGGATTCTGAACTCCTTGGGATGTTAATTCAGCCTTTATGAATAAGCCGTCAGCTATCCATGATGTGAAATTATGTACAGCTTTAGTAACCTCGCTATGCTCTTGGGCAAGTTCTGGTAGATACAAACACTGAATCATATTTGCTTTATCGTAACACTGAGGGTCATATGCAAAATCAGCATCAAATAGCTTGTTCAACATTTCATTATTTAACGCATTGTTCAGTGCAGATATAAGAAGAAAATACTCTTCAAGTTTAGCCCTTCGTAACTGTAGCATTTCCTTTTTATTCCATGACTTATACTCAATATCGTTTTTTATTTTTTCCGTTACATTCGCAGTTATCTCGGTCTGTTCTTTTATAGTCTCCAAACTAGACTTGATTGCTGCAAACTTAGCTTTTTCTGAATATAACGTTTTAAAGAAAGCTAAGATCGATACCAGAATCAACAAAAGTAATATAACAACCACATAGTATTCTATATCAGACCACGATGGCTGATTTAACAACGTAGTAGCCAATTTATTTACGGAATCATCTTTCATTATCACCTCATTACACATAACGCTCTGTTATGTTTTTTCTTCCCACTCTCGTTCAATTAACGAATTGAACTCTTCTGTATTTAGAAATCCAGCCCTAACAGGAAAAGATTTTTGGTACTCACTAAACAGTGCATAAAGCCAATCTCGATATGTTTCCGTAACCGACAAGGCAAAGTCCATACTTGGGAAATAATCAGCTTCTGTATCCATGTCAAAGTGAGCAATAAATTTGTCTCTGAGACGCTTCATGTCTTCGTGATAAGATGACCATTCAGCTAAATTAATTTCTAGTGACCTTAATATTGAATCACGGCTAAATGGCTCGATGATGTTTTGTTTTCCTACCACTTGAGACCAGTGGCAATCCTCGCCTCTAGACCCAAACACTTGAAACCAAACAACTATAGCTTGTTTAAGTAGGGAGCTTTTCACAAACCTATCTGCTGAAGACTCAAGCCCTTCCATTTTGCGAGCAAATTTTATACACCTTGATATCTCATTCAGTAGCATTGTCTGAATACCAAAAACCTTAAGGGTACTAACAGGAATTTCTTCCATCTAATTTCCTCGATATTTCGCTCAAAAACATAACAGTATCTTTTAACTAAACACATTCAAGATAAGTGTAGAGAAAAAACCGAATAAAATAATTTATCTTTTTGTTTTATTTAATTAAAAATAACTACAACATTCAAAATGAAGACAGTTTCCGTATAACATTCCACACAAAACGGACTACATAGTTAGTTATTAGAAAAAATAGGTCAAATGATGATAATAGGAATGTTTCCCAAATGTTGGGCTGGCACACTTAGGGGCAAAGGCGTGCTTGCTATAGTCGGTTCACATCACCTCTGCCAAGTGAACTGACAGAGGAAAAGTGACAAACTTTATTGTAAATGATCAGACTTTATTGGACTCGATCAATCAATATTGTCTTCTGACACTAAATCCAATGCTATTGATCCTAAGTTTTTTTAAAATGACACGGATTACAGTGATAGTAATCATACAAAAACGAGATACTATCAATTGTTTTTTTGTTTTAAAATCAAAGAAATAAATTCAGTTATCGATTTGTAATACATGATTCGGCCAGTTATGAACCAGGCACTAATACCAATTTGAATTTTAGTTTTGAGTAGATCATAAATAGTCATTCGCAATGACGTACTCTGGGATAAGAGACTTTCTACATTTGCAAATTGTTTAACACCATGAAATTTATGACTTTATTATAAATATTGGTAGCTGTGGAATCTATCACATCAATGTTA
The DNA here is from genome assembly GCA_048259585.1 of Vibrio sp. Lineage (GTDB taxonomy): Bacteria > Pseudomonadota > Gammaproteobacteria > Enterobacterales > Vibrionaceae > Vibrio. The sequence continues at coordinate 24,447 of JBLXHN010000015.1, forward strand.
TCTAATGTCGGATCATATAAAAATTCTATTTTAAAGTAAGTAAACAACATGCCCATATATCAATGTGGGGTAATGTCGGATCAAATGGATTAGGTTTGTGCAGATGGGACATCATTCGAGAAAAGAAGTATAAGAATTTGATTTAACAAGCCTAATAGATATTTTGTCTAAGAAATGCTCTCTGTTTTGCTTAAATATATTGATGTGAAGCTAAACTGCAACATTGAGCCAATAAAACGCTAGTGAATACGAAGTTACGGGCGACTAAACAGATTACATGGTTAAAAATACCCCTTTTATGTTTTTGTTGGCCCAGCAAAGCGTCCATATGCAGACTTGGGCGCTTTAACTTTAAGATGTTTACCAAATGATGATCTGGTATTTCTTGAATGAGCTCGCATACGTTTGATAGCACCTTCAACATCTAAATCTTCGCTATCTCTTCTGTTTTTATCTAGAGTCAAAATAATCCCCCCTTTAGATATTATGACTATCAGTTATATTTGCTCCCAGTAAGTTTTAGTATAGCAAAACCAGTTTACCAACAGTTGAAAAGAATATGTAACTAGAAAGTTTTGGGGCATTTTCGATTTAGAAATGGCAGCATACCGATGAGAATACTGCCATTTTAATTAGTACTGTCGAGGGATCAAGCCAGTAAGCTTACTTATCTTCTATACCTCTAATATCAACAACTGAGCTACCAAGCAGGTTTTGCAGTTCAAAAACTCTGTACATCAAAGAATTATTCTGTACCTCAAGTTCTTTGAGCTTTAAGTTAAGGTCTTTTTTTTCTTTATAATATTTGTCCTTTAACTTTATTTCCCGACTCAACTCACCCCTTATTTTATCAACATAACATAACCCAGCGTCTTTAAAATCTTGATCGCTATCATCTAATGACCTTTTTTTTTCATTGTACTTATCAATAACAGGGATAGTCTTTGCCACAAAGTCAGGAAATTTATGAATATAACTATGCCCTAAACCCGATTCTTTGTTTATTTTATTTAAAGTTAATTTTCCAGTTAGCTTAACTCGCTCTGGCTTACCAATTAAAATACGTTCAAGTGCATCTTCTAGACGTTGTTCTGCAGAACTACTCATTAGTCTCCCTTCCATAAAGTGGTAATTTTTTCATTAAATGGAGTAAAGTCTACTTCATGCTTTTCTAAAGTTTTTTCACTGAGTTGAATTTTCTGTTTTAATCCAGAAAGTATGCCTCTTTTAAGATAATCACCTTTATTTAAATCATTAAAAGTTTCAATCAGTCTTTCCCTTTGTTTTGCTAATGTTCTTGCTCCTTGATCTGTAACTATCTGATGCGAGCATGGTTTTATTTCACTCTTAAAACTATGAATACCACAAACTCTATCACAGCTATCATTCGTGCAATAGCCGCCAGTTGGTAACTGAACGATGCTAAAGTCTCCAGACCTTACATGCATTTCAATTTCCTCTCTGGTCATATAAACATCGATACCTTGCTTTAACTTGCCAAGCTTCTGTTGCTGTATAACTTCACCTTGAATGCCGCTTAAGTGTTCAGTTTTATTGAAAATATCATCAAATAACTCAACGCCCAAATCTATACGAGCTTCTTCAAGTTCATTTAGTAAATCTTTGTCTGTTAACACATCATTCATATTTGCTAACACAGCATTATTAGCGTAGTAATTTGACATATTTAGGTTACGATGCCCATATTGGAATTTAATTCCAGACGGCGTACCAAAACCATATCTAACAAAAAATACTGCAAAAGTACGTCTAAAGTCATGTGGGGATAACTTAGGCAAAGAAGTATTAATCTTCAGTTGTCCTTCTCTACTTGGATTGAGTAAATTAAACTCTGAAACATCATTTTCATTTGTATTTATATTCAGGTTTTTAAAGAACTTGAATATCTTGTAATCAAAATTACTGTTAATGTAATTATCTGACTTCTGTCTAGTAAAATTCGGAATAATGAAAGCTGATGTTAACTGCTTACGCATATGTTCAATAGTTTCTTGAGAGTATTCTCCTGACGCTTCCTTTAAATTAACATCCAGAGCGTATAAAGATCTAGTAGAACTCATCATATCATCTGCAAGCTGTAAAGCTTTTTCCGTAATGGGGTGAGATTGCCATATTCTTTCTGAGGGAACTCCACCTTCCCCCTTAGAAGTTTCGCCTTTAAGGATAGCTACTTTATTCCCATTAATATTTTTTGTACTAAAACTTCTTTTATTAAAACTGCTTGCCTCTCCAATACGGACGCCAGAAAATGCTAATACTACAACCATACATGCATTTTGAATCCGACCAAGTTCCCATCCGCTAATATCCGTCTTGAAATCAGGTATTCGATGCTGAATATTCTGAATCTTACGATAAATTGTGGATCTATGCTCCAAAGACTCAAGGGAATCCCTAATATCATAAGCCTCTTGTATTACATCAGAGATCGCGTGACGATGTTGGTGGTAAGTTTCAACAATTTTTAATGATTCAGAAACGAGGTATTTATACAGCCTAATTGGAATAGCGATAGCTTGTTGTACCTTCTTACCACTTACTAATGCCCTTAGTTTTTTTCCATTTACGTGCCGTTCAATTAACTTTTCTTCTGTCAATTTATTCAATACATTTACCACGGAGTGTAGCGTATTCGAACTCCACTGAGATTTTCTAATTTGGTTCTGTAAACGTTTATAGGTTAATCTGCTGTCTAAAGACTTCCAATCACATCCTCCAATCAATTGAGCCACGATCTGAAACCCATACCTCCATCTATCGACTGTAGCAACAGAAGGGAAACATTTTTTATTTTTCTTGTAAGAGTGAATGATTGTGTGCAATACATCTTGAATTGCATGCTTATAAGCGACATTGGTATTATAAAAGTTCACATTGAGTTTTTTATTAATGGCAACCTTGTGTATTGTTGAAAAATCCCACTCCTCGACATAGTAAGGTTTATCTGTAATACTATTTAAAGCATTACAGGGTTCGATCATAAATGCTGTTTTCGATTTATTGAAAATACTGATATTTGTATTCGGTTCTATACAAGACTCAGAGTTATTGTCATTTGAGACGTCCATTAAAATACCTCCAATAAATCATTTAAACTGTAAGCGTTTCTATAAAGAGGGTGACTCCCTTCTCTATGCTTTTCTGTGGCGGTTTGATAGTTCTCTGGTGAAACTTCTCTATATTTATTTAACACAGCCTCGATTGTCTTACAGATGTCTTTAAACTTGCCTGTTGGCAAGGAATTTATTGAGGGGTATTGCGTCATATCTTTTAATGTATCCTGAAAAGAAAGCATCAACCATATATCTTCTACAGCTGCAACTAGGAAATGCTCAGGGCATTCAAAGCAGTTTAAGAAATTAGTACATGTAACATCTTCGCTATCCTCAATTCCCTGGATTTTCAACTGTTTTTTTATTCTCTCCGCAGCACCTTTAGTTATATCATTACATCTACTGCCAATAGGAGTAGATGATTCATTTTCATTGACCTCGTTGGCTCTAAGTCTTTTATAGTCATAGTCGGTCATTGGATCTTTAAACTTATATTTAGCCTCTTTGACCACTTCACCAAGCTCTTTTCCTTCCCTAACAAGCCCATACAAAGCGTTGTTAGAAGCACCTATATTTCTACGGTGATCTTGAGTGTACCCACTACTATAACTTGCCTGTATCGTATTAACTGAGTTATTCGCTGACATCGATACAAGATATATATCTTCCGTAACCTTCATCAACGTGTCGATTTTAGTTTGCCGCAAAATAGAGGCTGTAACGTGAACCAAACCTAAATACTTGGTAAGGCTATTTACCTCTTTATGTACGGATACTTTGTAAGAACTTATAAAATTTGTGACAGAACCGTCTTCCTTGAAACTTGGAAAAAACCAATAAGTATCATACCCTTGCTGCATTTTTTTTGAAATTTCAAGCCAACTTATCAAAAATTCAACTACATGCGGTTTAAAACCTATGCTGGTGTCAAAGGAGAGGTTTTTTGCTCTTGCTTTTTCCATAGCAAAATAGGCTTTACCATCCATTTTATTACTAAAGCTAACGTCATTATGTTGAAGCTTTAAGATGGGAGTCGTATTTTGACCTGTGAAGCAAAACGTAATCATGGCAGCTAGACGAGAAAACTGATTAAAGCAAACATATTCATGTGGCATTTTTGGTGAGTGCAATGCCTTCTTAAATGAGGCTTTAATTCGGCTTTTCTTTATTATTGACCAGTTATGTAATTTTGCTTGTTCTTCAATTACATCTTCATTCCACAAAGGATGAATAGTTGGCAGATGGCCTTCTTTAAAGCACTTTTCAAACTCCTTATACGCCTTTAAAAAAGCTTTTAATAAAGGCCGGTATTCATCTACTAAATCAATGCCTTCAAAAGATTTCCGACCTTTTCTCTTATCTGTTACGGAAGTCAGAGAGTCAGCATCACCTTTTCGTCCTTGTGCTTTTAGCACCCATGACAGCATTAGTCTTACTTCAGACCAAGTTCCACGACTAGCACCGCAATCAACTCTTGTTTTCCAATGTTCCATGTATTTATGAGTTAAATCTTTATGAAAATAATCTCCATCTATAGGTTTAAGATTTAACTCATCCAACCATCGAATATATTGTTTCAACAAAACGAAACGATTGTGAATTGTGATATTGAAGTTTGGTTCCATAAGACGATACATATATCGGACAAAATCATCTCTCTCCATGGAAACATATTCAACAGAATCTATTTTTTTACCTTGTTTAGAAAAATTCGGACAACCAAAGTAACCAAGTTGTTCAAAGTAGCATTTAGGTTTACCGTCTACTTTAAGCACTAATCCTTTGATTAATATTGGCTCAATGGAAGCTGACTCCCGCTCAAATAGACCATCAACTGATAAAGATTTTCTGCGGTACTGTTTGTTTTGGGTATCACGCATTGTTCGTACTACTCTCTGGTAAAATGGGGTCGGTTAGTAATTGACTTTGTACATCATTAAATACATCCAGATAATCAATAATATCCTCCCAAATCTCATCTCCAGTAGGATGATCTTCAGCAATTTTTAGATATAGAAGCGTAGTGGCTAAATCCTCATGTCCTAAGAACTCAGAAACTATTGCTAAAGCCGTCTCAGAGTCTTTAGCTTTCAGTAACATCCTAAATAAAGCTACAGCAAACGTAGAACGCAGATTATGTATAGTATCCTCCATAGGAATACCAAGGTTATGACTGACTGTCTCACGAACCTCACTCCAACGATTGTTTAACTCAGTAAGCTTGTTAAAGAAAGGAATCCCGCTTTGACTCAAAAATAAATATTGCTTATTTGGATCTACACCATCAACAGAATCGAAAAATGCATCATCACCTTCATCACGTTTCTTCTCACAAAGCTCCTGAAATTTAGCCAATCTCTTTTTGTAGCGTTTACTCTTGGTATACTCATAAAGGGCATGCATTATTGATGTTGGAATAATAGTGCGTCTGCTTTTGTTCTCCCCATCCTTACCTTTCGTTAGAGAACTGTATTCAGCACCAACCCCTAAACGAAGCATTGGCTTGGTCAAATCAGGTTTGAAAATTTGCCCTAAATGTAAACTGCTACCTTCCTCTTTTCTCAATCCAGTAAAGCGCAACAACAAAAAAAACAAACAATATTCTTCAGCAAGAGAGACATTTTTCTTAATACCTTTCACGTTCTTTCTCACTCGTTTCGTCTTGGTTAGAATTGTCTCCACCTCTTTCCAATGAACATTACTCAGCGGTCTAAGCTCTTTCCTCGCATTAGGAAGACTTCCTCCTTGATTCATTTTGGATTTGGGGAAGTTTAATCTTAGGTCTGTGGTATGAACATCTTTTGATAAGTAGCTTTTCATGCTCGAACTACTACCTTCAAAGTGAAGTTTGACAATCTCAAATTCGAAGGGAGGATTGTTAAATCTTACTCCATGTCTTAAATGAAACTTGTAAAAATTAACCACTGCTCTCATATAAGCCGCAGCTGTTGTCTTTGCTAATCCCTGGCCTTTACTCACTGAGTCTTTTAATGCTTTATGATACATGTAAGTTGCACGTTGGTGCTTTCGTGAAGCAAAGCTATCCCAAGCAGGTCGAGTTTGGGTAAGAATAGGGTCATAATCTTCGCCATATTCTTCATCCCATTTATCTTGCAAAGACAAAATGAAATCAAAGTAATGAAGTAGCCCTTTTGAGAGCTGATTAGATTCCTCTTTCCCTTCTTCGATATGTTTAGATAAAATAAATTGGTTTACGTGATCCATTGGCTCATAAGACACTACCTTCCCTTTTATTGGCTTGCGGTCTATTACGTTGCCTTCTTTATCTTTTACTTCCTCGATCTTTAAAAGCTCATAACCTACAAGATTTAAAAAGGTCACCTTCTTCGCATGAATATAAGTTTCTTTGTCTTTTGAATAAGAGACAGATAGCTCTCCGTTATCATCTACTGAAACTAACGGCGTCTTATATGTAAAACCTTTAATGTCAGTTAACTCCACTTTGTATATGACTTTAACTTTTTTATGGCTTTCCAAGTCTGTAGTCGGTGTGTATTGAATATTTAGATCATCATTTTGTTGTCTAGTTTCGAACATTCATTACCTCTTAGTCAGGAATTCGAATATTTATTGCTTACTAGAACTAGGTTACCCACCAATTCAAAAATGAAGGGTCTAAAGTGATATTTATTTTCTATTATTTATTAAACGCAAAATGATCTCTTCTGCGGTTCTGGATTCTTATATGGATTCAGATATCTCACCCATTTTGGGAAAATAATATTAACTTTCGGTAAATCCTCCCAGAGCACCTACTCATTAATTGAATCAACTTACCTTTTAAGAAACACATCGGAACTGATAAAAACTCTCTGATCATCATTGCTATATATAGTGTGCTCAAAAACTGTTTTGCATTTAGCATACACATTTTCATGTTAACAAGTGATATATGAAGAAAAACTACAGGTATAAAAAAAGCCTTGCCTAAGCAAAGCTTTCTCACAGTTTAATAACCTAAAAGTGTTAGGTTAGTCTCTAACATAAAAAGTGTTAGGGTGGCCGTCATCTTCTTCGTCGTCCCAATCATCCCAGTCATCGTCGTCATCTTCAGTCACGACATCACGGCCAGACATTGCATCTTTGTGGTAATCATCCCACATAAACTCAACTTTTTGTTCTTCACTTAACTCTTCCTCTGCACGAGGTAGCGTTTCCATAAAGTCAGCCAGATCACGACATAGCTCAACAGTACCTTGCTTGTTTACAGCAGAAATTCGGTAGTGCTTACCTTCCCATGCTAATGCATCAAGGATGTCTTGAATTCGTTCATCAGCTTCATCTTCAAGCATTAAGTCAGTCTTATTAAACACTAACCATACTGGTTTCTGTGCCAATTTTTCACTGTACTGCTCAAGCTCATCCATGATCGTTAGTGCATTTTGCGCAGGATCACTTTGATCAATCGGCAGAATATCGATCATATGCAGAAGAACGCGACAACGCTCCAGGTGCTTCAAGAAACGAATCCCTAAACCAGCACCATCTGCAGCACCTTCAATCAGACCCGGAATGTCTGCAACAACAAAGCTTTTCTCTGGAACAACACTTACAACACCTAAGCTAGGGATTAGCGTAGTAAACGGATAATCAGCCACTTTAGGCTTAGCTGCCGATACAGAGCGAATAAAAGTCGATTTACCTGCATTTGGCAGACCAAGCATACCAACATCCGCTAATAGCAGCAGCTCAAGGCGCAGTTCACGGACTTCACCCTTGGTACCCATTGTCTTCTGGCGTGGAGCTCGGTTAACTGAAGATTTAAAACGTGTGTTACCAAGACCGTGCCAGCCGCCTTTAGCAACCATCACTTTCTTGCCGTGCTCAGCAACTTCACCCACAATTTCATTGGTATGAATATCAACAGCGCGAGTACCTACTGGCACTTTAAGGGTGATATCTTTACCACGCTTACCAGTACAGTTACCGCCACTACCGTTTTGACCACGTTCTGCGTTGTAGAAACGCTGGAAACGGTAATCTACTAGAGTATTTAGGTTCTCATCGGCTTGAATGTAAACATCGCCACCATCACCACCGTCGCCGCCATCAGGGCCACCTTTCGTCACGAATTTTTCACGCCAGAAGCTAACGACACCGTTACCGCCATCACCTGCTTCGACTTTAATTACCGCTTCATCAACGAATTTCATTTGTTACTCCGCATTATTTGCGTTGCGATATCACTGCTATAGCAGTGATATAAATTTTAGCAGATCCAGATTGGGAGAGCCCTCCTCTTACATCTAAACCTACCAATTGGAACAGATAAGAAGAGGCTCTTGTATACTCAAGTGGCCTCAAGATGCAGGATTCAGAGCTGCATCTTGACGTTGCTTGAGTATAGAGTGTCTTGTTATTTGCTCTGCATAAATAAAAAACCCCACCTTAACGGCAGGGCTTTTAAATTCAGTTAGGTATTAAATTTATTCAGCTTCGATGCTAACAAATTTACGGTTTTTAGGACCTTTAACTTCAAATTTCACTTTACCTTCAGTAAGAGCGAAAAGAGTGTGGTCTTTACCGATACCAACGTTAGTGCCCGCGTGGAACTTAGTACCACGTTGACGAACGATGATGTTACCTGCAAGAACAGATTCACCACCGAAACGCTTAACACCTAGACGTTTGCTTTCTGAATCGCGGCCGTTACGAGTAGAACCGCCAGCTTTTTTGTGTGCCATTGTTAAACTCTCCTAATAATCTTAAGCGTTGATGCCAGTGATTTTCACTTCAGTGAACCACTGACGGTGGCCTTGTTGTTTACGAGAGTGCTTACGACGACGGAACTTAACGATTTTAACTTTATCGCCACGACCGTGTTGTACTACTTCAGCAGTAATTTTACCGCCTTCAACAAGAGGTGCACCAACAGTGATTTCTTCACCGTTAGCAACTAAAAGAACTTTATCAAATTCTACAGTTGCACCAGTTTCAACGTCTAATTTCTCTAAACGAAGAGTTTGACCTTCGCTTACACGGTGTTGTTTACCACCAGATTGGAAAACAGCGTACATATTTTACTCCGCTTTTTCCGCACAGCCTATGCTTATATATTGAGCGATGAGGGTGTGCGCTAAACTAATCATCAATAGGGCGCAGATTCTACGTGAATGAGGTTCCTATGACAAGCCATATTTTAAAAAAATTGGCGAAAAGCTAATCGCCAATCAAAAGTGCCGCGATCATGCCTTTAAGCCGTGTATTAATCAATGCTTTTTAGTGTATTATTCGTCAATTATAGAAGACAAAATGCCTTACAAGCTCTAACTTCAGCCGGATGTACAATGGATTTTAAAGCTATCCAAGCACTTACTGCCGATGACATGGCAAAAGTGAACGAAACAATTCAAGCTCAGCTCAACTCTGATGTATCTTTAATAAACCAACTCGGTTTCTATATCGTGAGTGGAGGTGGTAAGCGTTTGAGACCCCTGCTCGCGGTTTTGTCAGCCAAAGCATTAGGTTACCAAGGCAATGCTCATACAACGGCAGCTGCTTTTATCGAGTTTATTCATACAGCTACTCTGTTGCACGATGATGTCGTGGATGAGTCTGACATGCGTCGCGGTAAAGAAACGGCAAACGCAGCCTTTGGTAATGCCGCGAGTGTCTTAGTCGGGGATTTCATCTATACCCGCTCATTCCAAATGATGACAGAATTAGGATCCATGAAGATCCTTAAACTGATGAGTGATGCTGTAAATGTCATCGCGGAAGGTGAAGTTCAGCAATTGATGAACTGCAATGATCCCGACACTACCGAAGAGATCTACATGCAGGTCATCTACTCTAAAACAGCACGCCTGTTTGAAGCAGCAACACAAATTGGTGCAATTTTAGTCGACGCTTCAGAAGATGTTGAAACAGCTATGCAAAACTACGGAAAGTATTTAGGTACCGCTTTCCAGCTCATTGACGATGTCATGGACTACACCTCTGATGGTGAGGAAATGGGTAAAAACGTGGGAGACGACCTTGCTGAAGGTAAACCAACCTTGCCGCTGTTATACGCAATGCGTAACGGTAATCCAGAGCAACAAGCAATGATTCGTGACGCTATTGAGCATGCAAATGGAATGGAGCGCCTCAACGACATTCTGGCAGCGATGGAAGAGACAGGCTCACTAGCCTACACAGCCAACAAAGCTCAGGAAGAAGCAGACAAAGCCATTGCTGAGTTGTCCGTGCTGCCTGAAAGTGAGTACAAACAAGCATTAATTACGCTAGCTCACATGGCAGTACAACGAACGAAATAACTTAGATTCTTAGATTAGAGCCTCGATTTATCGAGGCTTTTTTAGCGATGTGCTTGTTAATTAATAACAGAGTCATTCCGATAGAAAACCCACGCATCCAGATCATTCCAACCGCACCTAGCGCCGCTGTGATAAATACGATCAATGACCCAAAGAAGTATCGACGCGACTCTCTTGTTGAAGCATAAAAAAACCGCTCTGAATTAGAGCGGCTTTATAATTCGGAAAATCTAAATACTACTTAACGAAATCAACACCCGTTTGGATATCACCATTAAGTGTTTCTAGCATACCATCTAACGCAGCCTTCTCGTATTGGCTAAGTTCACCATAGCTCAATACTTCCTCAACACCATCTTTACCAAGTTTCACTGGTTGAGCGAAGAAAGGCGCATGTTCGCCACTGCCTTCAACGTAAGCATATTCAATAACGTCTTCACCTTGAAGCGCTTTAACTAACGATAGGCCAAATCGACAAGCCGCTTGACCCATAGATAATGTCGCACTACCGCCACCCGCTTTCGCTTCAACAACTTCAGTACCTGCATTTTGAATGCGCTTGGTAAGAGCTTCAACTTCTTCATCAGTGAATTCAACACCTTCAACTTGAGAAAGAAGAGGAAGAATAGTTACACCAGAGTGACCACCAATAACAGGAACACGAACTTCACCTGGATCTTTATCTTTAAGATCAGCAACAAAAGTTTCTGAGCGAATGACATCCAGTGTGGTAACACCAAATAGCTTACGCTTGTCATAAACACCCGCTTTCTTCAAAACTTCAGCCGCGATTGGCACTGTAGTATTAACCGGATTAGTAATAATACCAACACAAGCATTAGGACAAACAACCGCTATACGCTCAGCTAATGAACGAACAATCCCAGCATTCACATTGAAAAGGTCTGCACGATCCATACCTGGTTTACGAGCAACACCAGCTGAAATTAAAACAACATCAGAACCTTCTAAGGCAGGCGTTGGATCTTCACCAGCATAACCTTTGATTGAAACGGGAGTCGGTATATGACTTAGGTCCGCAGCAACACCGGGAGTTACAGGGGCAATATCATATAGAGCAAGATCAGATCCAGCAGGTAGACGATTTTTTAATAGTAAGGCAAGGGCTTGACCAATGCCGCCAGCGGCACCAATTACAGAGACTTTCATTATTGTTCTCTCCTTGTGAGTATGTGTCTTATCTTTTATAAGTTTTTTATGTAGGGTGTTTAATATCTGACCATCAAAAAGCTATAGCAATCACAACTTGATTACAATCAATTAACGTCAGCTTTGCGACCTTGAACACTAGATAAATACTAGGATTGCTATCGATATCTACAAGAGCTTATTACCCGCATTTATAGTATGGATAACGTTAAGAACACCAACGCTAACTGAATAAGCCTTTAAACCCCATTTTACAGTGACCCTATAGACATTTTTACAGCTAAATTTGCCTAAATTTGCATAGCTATGCGAGAATATGCAGCATTAATGACTCAATGGTTTGAAGATGACAATGCGAAATTCAGATAAACAAGATAACCTCGTCCGCGCTTTTAAAGCATTACTAAAAGAAGAACGATTTGGCTCTCAGGGTGACATCGTAGACGCGCTAAAAACTGAAGGCTTCGACAATATCAACCAGTCCAAAGTTTCTAGAATGCTGACGAAGTTTGGTGCCGTCAGAACCCGCAATGCTAAAATGGAAATGGTTTACTGTCTGCCAGCAGAACTAGGGGTTCCTACTGTTTCTAGCTCTCTTCGCGAACTGGTATTAGATATTGACCATAATGATGCTTTAGTTGTTATTCATACCGGACCTGGGGCAGCACAACTTATCGCCCGCTTACTGGATTCACTAGGCAAGTCCGAAGGCATTCTCGGAGTTGTAGCGGGTGATGATACTATTTTTATAACCCCGACCCAAAATATTACTACCAAACAATTGTTTAGTTCAGTTTGTGAACTATTCGAGTACGCAGGTTAACGTACAGCAGTCGTCATAATTCACACATTTTTACGATAAAAGTCACATATTTTTTTATGTGACTTTTTTCTTTGCCGTCACGAAATACCAGTAGATCTCCCTTTACTGACAAGTGATCTAGCGAATACATCCCAAAAACAAATCGTTCTAAGTTACTGGTAATAATTAGCTTTTATAACTACATTTTTAAACACTACTATTATTTTGTGACATTTTTTTGGTATTATCCTGACACTTTTTCAACATAAGGATTGAAAAAGATTCTGTTTCTCAACGAAGAAATGCCCAAAAACACTAAGCTTGTTTTGGGAAAAATATGAATGAAGGAAGGGAATTTCATGGCATTGAATAAAATGATAAAGGTTGGCGCTATTGCGGCTTCTATTTTCGCAACTGGCGCGGTTAACGCACAAGAATTCATCACAATAGGTACCGGTTCTGTCACTGGTGTTTATTACCCAACAGGTGGTGCAATTTGTAAGTTAGTTAACAAAGACCGTAAAGAACACAACATTCGCTGCTCTGTTGAATCGACCGGCGGTTCTATTTACAACGTAAATACCATTCGCGCTGGAGAACTTGATTTCGGTATCGTACAGTCTGACTGGCAATATCACGGTTACGAAGGAACAAGCCAATTCGCAGAACAAGGTCCATACAAAAAATTACGCGCAATGTTCTCTCTTCACACAGAACCTTTTAACATCATCGCTCGTAAAGACTCAGGCATCAATGGTGTTGCAGACCTAGCAGGTAAACGTGTCAACATTGGTAACCCAGGTTCTGGTGACCGTGCAACTATGCAGGTTGTAATGGACGCATTTGGTTGGACAAACGACAGCTTCACTCTTGCTTCTGAGCTGAAAGGTTCAGAACGTTCACAAGCACTTTGTGATAACAAGATTGATGCATTTATCTACATGGTTGGTCACCCAAACGGTTCAATCAAAGAAGCGACCACATCTTGTGATGCTAAACTTGTATCTGCAAGTGGCGATAAAATCGAGAAAATCGTAGCCGATAATCCTTACTACGCATACAGCACTGTTCCTGCGGGCATGTACCGTGGCACAGATGAAGATGTAAACAGTTTTGGTGTAGCTGCAACACTAGTAACAACAGCAGACGTGTCTGATGAAGTTGCTTACAACGTAGCAAAAGCGGTATTTGAGAACTTTGAAACCTTCACTCGTTTGCACCCTGCATTTGCAAGCTTGAAGAAAGAAGACATGGTTAAAGCGGGTCTTTCCATTCCACTACACCCAGGTGCAGTGAAATATTACAAAGAAATCGGTCTACTTAAGTAAACCTTAAGGAGCTCCGAACATAAGGAGGCTCTGTGCCTCCTTATTAGTCTTCAACTGAAGGTTGTTCTCATTACAACTTAACAGCTTATTTTGGTTTTCTCTCCTCATTTGGAAAACCGCATTTCTATACTTTCTAAATAAACTTTCGCTAGGGCCTCTGAGCCCCAATTAAAAGGATAATGTACATGACGCAGACAAAAACTCCGTCTCAAGATGTGCAAGAAATGGTTGCACAAGCTGATACAGGCGCAAGAAACCCGGGAGGTATTCCTGGGCGTGTTTTATGGTTTGTGCCACTGTGCTGGTCGTTGTTCCAACTATGGTACGCATCACCATTGCCATTCATTTTGAACTTTGGTGTATTAAACGATACACAAGCAAGAGCTATTCACCTTTCTTTTGCAATTTTTCTAGCTTTTACTGCTTATCCAGCGTTAAAAAACTCTTCGCGCGATAGAATTCCATTCATCGATTGGATATTAGCTTTGGTCGGTAGCTTTAGTGCTGCTTATATTTATCTTTTTTACGAAGAGCTCGCTGGACGTTCTGGTGCACCAACCATCGCAGATATTGTCGTTGCTTCTACAGGTATGCTGCTACTATTAGAAGCAACACGACGTGCACTCGGTCCACCGCTAATGGCTGTCGCAGCCGTGTTCTTGTTCTACACATTTGCCGGGCCTTACATGCCAGAAGTGATTGCTCACAAAGGGGCAAGCTTGAATAAAGCGATGTCTCACCTGTGGTTAACTACGGAAGGTGTATTTGGCGTTGCATTAGGTGTCTCGACATCATTTGTTTTCTTATTTGTGTTATTCGGTGCAATGTTAGAACGAGCTGGCGCTGGTTCTTATTTTATTAAAGTGGCATTTTCACTACTTGGTCACATGCGTGGCGGCCCTGCAAAAGCGGCTGTTGTTGCGTCAGGTCTTTCTGGATTGGTTTCCGGCTCATCCATTGCTAACGTTGTGACGACCGGTACTTTCACGATTCCATTAATGAAAAAAGTGGGCTTCCCAGCATCGAAAGCGGGTGCGGTTGAAGTCGCAGCATCAACCAATGGTCAACTGACCCCACCTATCATGGGGGCCGCGGCATTCTTGATGGTGGAATATGTCGGTATTTCCTATGTTGAAGTCATTAAAGCGGCACTGTTACCAGCACTGATTTCGTACATCGCTTTGATCTATATTGTTCACCTTGAAGCCTGTAAGGCTGGTATGACAGGTTTGCCTCGTCGTCACACCTCAACACTACTGCAAAGTTTAACTTCATTTGTCGGCACCATCCTGGGGCTATGTGTAATTAGTGCATTGGTCTATTACGGTGTGGGCTGGACAAAAGAAGCATTTGGCTCTGCCGCTACCACCATCGTGACTATCGCGCTATTAGCGGTTTATGTTTTGTTGGTTAAGGTTTCAGCAAAGTATGCTAAAGAAGGAAGTTTTGATTTCGAAGACGATATTCAGGAAATTCCAGATGTTGGTCCTACCGTGAAATCAGGTCTGCACTTCCTATTACCGATAGTTGTGCTGGTTTGGTGTTTAACGGTAGAGCGTTTCTCTCCTGGCTTATCTGCGTTCTGGGCAACCATGTTCATGGTCTTTATCCTATTGACGCAACGTCCACTAATGGCCGTATTCAATCAGACAAACGATACATCAGAACAAGCAAAACAAGGTGTTACCGATCTTCTAGAAAGTTTGGTTTCCGGTGCGCGTAACATGATTGGTATCGGTGTTGCTACCGCAGCCGCAGGCACAGTCGTCGGTGTGGTTACCCTGACGGGAATCGGCTTGGTCATGACTGACTTTGTTGAGTTTATTTCTGGCGGTAGCGTTATTGCCATGCTGGTATTTACGGCGGTGATCAGTTTGATACTCGGAATGGGCTTGCCGACTACCGCTAACTACATCGTGGTATCGACCCTGATGGCGCCAGTTATTGTGACTCTTGGCGCGCAACACGGGTTAATCATCCCTCTTATTGCCGTTCACTTGTTTGTGTTTTACTTCGGGATATTGGCCGATGATACTCCACCAGTAGGTCTGGCCGCTTTTGCTGCGGCTGCCATTGCGAAGTCCGACCCAATACGTACGGGTATTCAGGGTTTTACCTACGATATTCGAACAGCAATATTGCCATTTATGTTCGTATTTAATACCCAACTACTGTTAATGGGGCTCGATACCTGGTGGCACCTCGCACTAACCGTAGCCTCATCGGTAATCGCAATGCTGTTGTTCTCAGCAGCCACGCAAGGTTGGTGGTTTACTAAAACCAAATGGTGGGAAGTGGTAACACTACTTGCCCTCACCTTCACCTTCTTCCGACCAGGATTTTGGTGGGATATGGTCTATCCGCCACAAGAACTACACCCCGGTACTGAGCTGGTGCAAATGGTAGAAAATGCGCCAGTCGGTCAACCAATCCAATTGTTAGTTTCAGGAGAGACTTTAGAAGGCGATCTTGTTTCAAAAACCGTACAACTTCCGTTTGATGAGCGTGCAACAACCGCAGAAGAGAGAATCTCTTCAATGGGATTAATGCTAGGTAGTGATACTGAGCGTATGATTGTTGAAATGGTAGAGTTCGGTAGTCCGGCTGAAATGGCAGGGATCGATTTTGATTGGGAGATCAACTCCATCATTGTTGAAAGTGATCGTCCAATGAAAGAATGGGTATTTGTTCCAGCACTACTGCTAACCATTCTGCTGGGGTGGAACCAAAAAAGACGAGCAAAAAAAGAACAGATCAGCGCTTAATCAATATGCCTAGTTAAGTCAGGCATCGACTCAAGCTACTTGGAGTTGCAGCTAAGCGGCGAGTGAGGGAATCCCCATGAGCATGGATAAACGATGTGATTGGGGTGAACAAATGCAGCGAACACCGCTGTAGCTTCAAGTAGAAAGAGTATAATTCACTTTGAGAAAACACTATGTATAAACATATTCTTGTTCCTGTTGATTTAAATGAAAATGGTTTTTGCGATAAAGCTGTGGATCATGCTGTGTGGCACGCAAAGCAAACCAACGCAAAAATACACCTGCTAAACGTTTTGCCTGGCATTCACATGTCTATGGTTGCGACTTATTTCCCTAAAGAAGCAGCAAAAAAAATGAAAGAAGATGTCAAAGGGCAACTGAAAAAATTTGTTGAGCGTTATGCGAACGAAGGTGTTGAGTTTGAGGTGTATGTCGCGGAAGGAAAACCTTACAGCACCATCTTGCAGTACGCGAAGAAAGTCCATGCGGATTTGATTGTGATGCCAAGCCACAAACGTTCACGCATTGATAAAGTTGTATTAGGCTCAGTGGCAAGCAAAGTGGTAGAAAATTCACCGATTAACGTCATGGTGGTTAAGCCTAACGGCTAATTTTCTTTAAACAACAGACAAGGCCTCATCATCGTGCTGGGCCTTGTTTTTATAGCCTAAAGCGGGAAATGGGTAACGCACAAGTCTTCAGATAACCCAATCTTAAATGAGCGTCGTTGACCATCAAGTTCTACGCTTATTTCATATAGATCGTTCTCGCTCGGACTAAATGGATCGTAATACTTTGGCGCCTCTACTTGGAACAATGCGCTGGCATGATCTGAACGAACATCAATCGGAAGATGATAAGTTATACTGTCAAATTTGACTGACGCAGAAATAAGGCCTGGTGAATAACAATGAAAATGCAGGTTCACCATCAACTCACAGCCGCCACCATGGTGCCAAATCTGCTCGATAGAAACATGCTCTAAACGAACATGTCGAATAAACTGCAAATAGGGCTCTCGCCATACTCCAATGCGTTGGTCAAAAGGCTCAACACTATTTTCTTCTAATGAGCATAGCTGTTCCTCTATATCGTCATCGATTAACCAGTCATCTTCTTGTTCCAGAAATAAAATCTCAAAGCGATTACGTCCCAAGTTCAAATCCGAACGAATATCGCGCCTATAAACTCGTTGAGTTCCATCACAATCAAATAACGCGACACCGTTTAAGCGCACTTCAGCATGGTAATCAATCCCTTCCAAAACTAAGTCGATAGCACCATGGCTAAGCATACTTTCATCCACTTCGATATCATGCATTAAATGCCATTCTTGCTGCGCAATAGTCTCTTCTGATAAAGAGCTCGGAAGTACAGCACTTAAAGGATTAGGGAAAGTGATATCATCTTGAGGAATAGAGAGATCAGTCAGTGGAGATAGCTGCCAAAGGCCAGCGAGAGAAAGCTGCATAATGTTTCTTATGTAAATGTATATATTAGGATTGTATTGAGCCAAGCAATTTAAACATAGTAGAAATAAAAAATACCAGCCTAGGCTGGTATTTTTTATGAGACTTTACTCTTCGTCGTCGTCATCTTCTTCCGGATAGAGAGCATCTTCACCTTCATAGTAAGTCCCCCAACCATCATAGATAATGTCAAACTTCTCAGCGAGATTAACCAGCTTTTCTACCTGGGCATCAATCGCTTCTGGATCCAGTGTTGATTGCATGGTCGCGTCAAAGCAAAGTAGCTTAGTGCCATCTTCGTCTTCTGTTTCTTCCGCTTCAAGAACTTCAAAACCCATCTTGAAAGCTTCAACGGCCGCTTTCTCTAACTTATCAAACTCTTCAGCAAAAAGATGGTGTTCGATCTCGTATAATGCTTCTGCATCGCTACCATCTTCTAGTAGTGCCTGAATAATTTCACGCGTGTCTTCTTTCTGAATTTCAAGCAACTCTTCAACTGATAGATAATCATCTTGTTGAGGCATAAATGTGCTCCAAAGTGTACATAAAAGGTATAAATTAATTGCGACGAAATATCGCATGGATCGTTACTAAATACCACCCAACAGACGATCTTAGAACGATCTTTCTTGTGAAAAAAGAAAGCCTACAATCAGTTGTAGGCTTTTGTTCTGTTACTCAGTGCCACCAACGGTAAGAGCATCCAGTTTCAGTGTCGGCTGTCCTACGCCAACAGGAACACTTTGCCCTGCTTTGCCACACACGCCCACGCCTCGGTCAATACTCAAATCGTTACCAACCATCGAGACTTGCTGCATCGCTTCAATACCAGAACCTATTAAGGTTGCTCCTTTGATTGGACGCGTCACTTTACCATTTTCAATCAAGTACGCTTCTGAAGCTGAAAACACAAATTTACCTGAAGTGATATCAACCTGACCACCACCAAAGTTCGGCGCATAAACCCCTTTCTTCACCGTAGAGATAATCTCTTCCGGAGTATGCTGGCCCGGCAGCATGTAAGTATTGGTCATACGTGGCATTGGCAAATGAGCGTAAGACTCACGACGACCATTACCTGTAGGAGCAACCCCCATCAAGCGCGCATTTAGCTTGTCTTGCATGTAGCCTTTCAGAATACCGTTTTCAATTAATACGTTGTATTGACCATTAACACCTTCATCATCCACATTTAGCGAGCCACGTAGATCTTTCAATGTACCGTCATCAACAATGGTACAAAGATCAGACGTCACTTTCTGCCCCAATTTACCGGAGAATACAGAAGAGTCTTTACGGTTGAAGTCACCTTCCAAACCATGACCTACTGCTTCATGTAATAATACACCAGGCCAACCTGAACCTAGAACAACAGGCATAGTACCAGCAGGCGCAGCATCCGCTTCTAGGTTAACTAACGCTTGACGAATCGCTTCATCAGCGTAAGAAAATACAATCTTTTGGCCGTCTTCTTCATTCAGAAAGTAATCATAAGTAAATCGACCACCACCACCAGCACTGCCACGCTCACGACGATCACCTCGTTGCGCTAGCACGCTAATAGATAAACGAACCAACGGACGAATATCACCAGCATACGTACCGTCAGTTGCAGCCACTAAGATTTGCTCATGCACACCGCTTAAACTCACTGAGACTTCCTGCACCAAAGGCTCTTTGGTACGAATATAAGCGTCGACCTGTTGAAGTAATTCCGTTTTCTTCTGCTTTTCCCAGCTCTCTAATGGGTTTACTGCCGCATAGTAGGTTTGGTTGCTATTACGTTTAAAAGCTTGAACGGCTCCATTCTTTCCTGCTTGTGCGATACCACGAGCCGCAATCGCACTTTGTTGTAGCGCATCCAACTGGATTTGGTCTGAATAGGCGAAACCTGTTTTTTCGCCCGTAACCGCACGAACACCAACACCTCGGTCAATGTTAAATGAACCATCCTTAATAATGCTATCTTCTAATACTAATGATTCATGCCAGCTAGATTGAAAATAGATATCCGCATAATCAATCTGACGTTGAGCAATTGTCGACAAAGTATTGGCAATGTCCTGCTCGGTGAGACCTGCGGGTTGTAGTAATGCTTCTTCGATGCGGGTAATACTCATATATTGCTCTTTTTCTCTATAAATTGATTACGAAAGCGACTGTGCTCAACAATTGGCATTGTTGTGCGAACACTTCCTATTTGTTCTAGGTCTATCTCAACCAGCAAGCTTCTAGCCTCTTGCTCTAACGATGCAACAACTTCTCCCCAAGGACTAATCACCATCGAATGTCCCCAAGTTTCCCGCCCACAAGGGTGATGACCACCTTGACCAACGGCAATAACCCAGCATTGCGTTTCTATTGCTCGGCTGCGCAGTAGCGTTTCCCAATGCGCCTTACCTGTAACTGCTGTGAACGCTGCCGGAACCGTTATAATTTGAGCGCCCAGACGGCGTAATTCTGAATACAACTGCGGGAAACGTACGTCATAACAGATAGACAAACCTATTCTTGCAAATGGTGTCTCAGCGACAACCACATCATTGCCACAAGTAAACGTTTCTGACTCACGGTAACGTTGATGAGAATCTGCAACGTCGACATCAAACATATGCAGCTTATCATAATGCGCAATGATGTTACCTTGCGGATTAAACAGAACCGATGTCGTCATCACATCACTACCACGAGAAATCGGCATACTACCAATCAAGATCCATACATTCTGCTCCGCGGCTAAACGAGAGATCCTTTGCTGAATCGGACCACTACCTAGCGGCTCGGCGTTATGGTGATAATCCGCTCTATTTCCCAAAACTACAGCGTTTTCAGGCGTAACGACCCATTGCGCTCCTTGCTTGACCAGTAAAGCGGTTTGCTGCTCAATATAGGTGACATTTTCACTGACATCCGCACTGGATGTCATTTGGATTAAACCAATACGTTCCATGTTGCTAGTCCTTACTTTGCAAGATCTCGGAGCTTCTTCGGTAACTGGAACTCACCTCGACTACGAGACAACTCTTTTACCGTAGGCGAATCCATTGGACCTTTTATCTCATAATTCACTTCTGTAAATACTTCTACCACCGGCGAAATGACCGTGGTAATCGCCAGAACATATAAGGCGGTTTGAGGTGTAACAGCAAAAGCCGTTAGCACAGGAATACCTGATGTAATGTCCGGAACGAAGTTAACTTCAGCGTCTACAGTTCGGGTATTGAGGTCAGCTAAACCTTTGATGGTCATCTCTCCAGCTACAGCATCCATATTGATGTTATTGGTAACAAACACACCATTCTCAATTTCGCCGCTCCCGGTAATTGAATCAAACGCCATGCCTTTGTCAAACACGTCGCTAAAATCTAGCTGCATTCGCCGAATAATGGAATCAAGACTGAACAGCCCCAGTAGCTTCGCGGCACCACTCACATCAGAAATCACACCTTTACCAAATTCAGTCTTGATATTGCCTTTGAGTGAGTTCACTTTCATTGACCAAGGAGCTCCTTCCCAATCGGTTTGGCTCCAAAGGTTGAATGACGCTTGTTGAATACCAGAGCTAATACCAAATCGTTCCATTAAATCACTGTTGTTCTCACCCTGAATTTCTAAGTTCATCTTAGTATGGCTGGAAGTATCAGTCAGTGTCCAACTACCGTCGATGTGTACCGTATTTGTTCCACTCACTATATCGATTTTCTTCCACTCTAAAGTTTCCCCTCGTCGTTGAAAATCGACATTGACCTTACCGACCTTATAACCCTGCAACCAAAAATCATTAATGGCTAACGTCAGGTTTGGCATCATTTCATGGAAGTGACGGTCAAAGTCTGAAATCAGAGGTTCGCTTTGCTTTTCGATATCGACAAGTAAATTAGGCTGATCTTCATCTTCTAATGAAGGGATAAACACATGCAGTCGTTCAAGTGATACCGAAAGATCGTAAGGCTCTATATAGTTCGCTTGCCCTTTCGCTTCCTGACTGTCCAGATTCAATAGCCAGCCGAGGTTTTTCTTACGAGCATGAAAACTGACGTCATGCCAATCGATATCTGCTAATGTCACTTCCTTTACAAGTAAATCGACACGCTCTGGTGTAGGAACTTCGGGTGTATTCATACTCGATAAGGCAGATGAATCTCTTTGTTCAACCAAATCTTGTTTTATAAACGAACCCCAGTCATCAATACTAAATTTATCCAATCGGATTTGGGCATGGTGACCTACAACGGGACTAATCTTAAAACTCCCCTGTCCGAGCACTAAATTCGTCGCAGTTAAAACGGGGGTATCTTGTGTAATGTCAATCTCTGCTTGATATTTCGCTTTGGGTAATTGCAATCGAGCGGTAATAGATTCTTGATTTCCTGATGCCTGTAAGCGAGCTTTACCCGGAACTTTGTTCGGTTTATCTAACGGGTACGGGTAGGTACTTTCAACCATATTCAAATCGGCCGAAGAATCTATCTGATAAGTAAAACCAACATCATTCAATTGCAGAGCGACATGAGTTTGCCATGGCGCGTGCCCTTTTAAAGGTTTAAGCCAGCGCTCTCCGACATATGGGACTAACGGCTTGACATCCCAGTCACCAATGACATCAATATTAACCGCGTAACCTTGATTTGTACTCTCACCTTGAAAGTCAAAAGAGATGGGCTGCTTAAGCAGCTTACCTGACAGACCTGCCGCGGTTATAACATCATTGTCAAAATTAATTCTTCCCGTCACACTATCAAGTGCCATAGGCGGAGCATCAATATCAACATGGTTCCCGATCAAATCTGCCCATCCCCATGCTCGTGGTTCTTTATCATGGGCAAAAGGAATGTTGAGCTGAAACTCAGAAACAACCTCTCCACTGACTTGAACAGCATTAAGAGCAGCACCCACGGAATCCACTAAAGGTGTGGCTGTCATATAAGAGCGAACCGCGTCCCCTTCAGCAACAGCACTTGCTTCAATCTCGATATGGCCATTTGGCGCTAAGCTTGGAATGCGTCCTGTAATTCGTTTTGCCGTCACGTCCATCAGGGTCGCCGAGCGAGAGTCTAGATACATGGCGGCATTTTCAAACAACAGATCCAGTTGCAGATCAGTGATAGTTGGCCAAGCCGTATCAAAGCTAAACTTACCTTGCTTTAAGCCTACCCATGCTTGGAAAACACCGTCGTGATTAGCATACGGAAATGAACTTAAGTCTCCGTACCAAATCAACTTAGCCGTATCAACTTTACCGCCTCGAATCGCTGTCGAAAGGTAATTCGTCAGGTCTTGGCCTAAAGCCAGTGTTGGCAAATAACGCCATGTTTCACCTGCGTTATAAGCATCGGCTTCGAGATAAAATGAAAGAAACGGATCTTTTTGCTTAGGAAAGTCTAAACGAAATGCACCGAGAGCTTGTAAATCCGGAGTCGCAACGGTGACCTTATCAGCCCAAAGCGCCCACCCTTCTGGACCATTTTGCCAAACAAGATTAACGTTACCATGACGAATATTGAGCGGAGCCTGAAACACATCTCCATATGGGAGAACATCATCAATTAATGTGGCATTAATTCGTGCGTAATCAGGCGTACCATTAATGCTTGCTTGCAATTGATGAACTTCCGGCAACAGTTCCCACTGAGCAATTTCTCCTTCAGATAACTCTGCGGAATAGCGAAGCGTATCAAAACCACTCCCCATTGAAACACGTATATCTTCCAGTAAACCACCGGGTTTCAGGTCAGCAATGAATTGTGCGGTTTTCTCTGAATCAGGAACAATATTTACTAAAGGTAGTAATGTCTTAATATCGATCTGAGAAAGATTAAGCCGCCAAAGTTCAGGTTGCCAATCGAGCGCAATATCGAGTTCAGGCCAAGGTGTATCATTAGTTCTTAGCTGAATAGAATGGGCATTAACTTGAACGCCGTTATCTGTCGGGATCAGTTTTAAAATACCAGATTCCAGCAATAGCTCATTAGGTTGATCTTTGGGGCCCCATACCAGTTCTGAAGGTTTCAGTTCCACATAGCCATCAATGGGTTGACTATGGTTGAATGTCGCCCAAGCGTTAAAGCTCACTCTACCACGCTGAATTCCTGTCGAGTCTTTTAGATAACGCGTTAACCAAGGTGTCACTCGCAAACTATCAGCACTGACGTAGAAATCCCCGGATAACTCCATCAAAGAGCCATGGTCTTCGAAATCTGCGCTTACCAGCAGTGAGTTAATATCGCTATCTGCGAGGCTAACTTCCCCTTCGGCAAAATGACGACTGCCTCGGTTACGCCAACGTAATTTTGCGATGTCAAGCTGACGTACTTCACCGGCAATGGTTTGGTATAAAATAGTGGAATCTAGCAGAGAAAAATTATCCAACTGGCGTAGGAAAAGATCATCCAGCAACTGCACCGTTGTTAGATCTTTCTCATCAGAATTTGAAGTTTGGGCTGTATCAGCAGTTGCTCGTTGATTCCAATCAATCGAGCTAATATCCAAATGCAATTGATGGATATTCATATCCGCGATAACAGGCTGTCGCTGCAACAATGATTGAATCAGATCGAACTCAATATCGACTTGGCTGGTAGCAATACGAATATCACTACCATCAGCTAAATCTGCCGTTACTCCCTGAAGAGCAAGAGATGGATGAGTGTTTTTCCAAAAACCACGAACATCGGTAATGGATAATTGGATATTGGTTTGATTCGTCGCCCAGCGTTCAATCTCACCTTGGAAGCGATTCATTTCTGGCAACAGCATCCGCAAAGCAGTGACAGTCATTGCCAGTAAAACTAACAGGCTAACAATCAGCCATAATACAAACCGCCCAAGGCGAGTACAAATTGAGATCACTCAATGTCCTTTACATCATTACAACGTCAAATTGCTCTTGGATATACAGAGGCTCAGCTTGAATACGAACTTCTTTGCCAATAAACACTTCCAGTTCCGCCAGAGCGTGCGACTCATCACCCTGCAATGTTTCTGCCACAGCAGGAGACGCATAAACAACAAACCTATCTGAATCGTAAGCCCGATTGACACGAGTGATTTCACGTAAGATTTCAAAGCAAACCGTTTCCACCGTTTTAACCGCACCACGTCCCTCACATGTTGGACAAGTAGAACACAGAACATGTTCAATACTTTCTCTGGTTCTTTTTCGAGTCATCTCAACCAAGCCAAGTTGGGTAAAGCCGTTAATATTGGTTTTAACCCGATCTTTGCTTAGCGCCGCTTCAAGCGAAGCGAGTACTCGCTTACGGTGGTCATCTGAAGCCATATCGATAAAGTCGATAATGATAATTCCGCCCAGGTTACGTAGACGCAACTGACGGGCAATTGCCTGAGTAGCTTCAATGTTAGTGTTAAAGATGGTTTCTTCTAGATTACGACGGCCAACAAAAGCCCCCGTATTAATATCCACGGTTGTCATCGCTTCTGTCTGATCAATGATCAGATAGCCGCCAGACTTCAACTCAACTTTACGCTCTAAAGAGCGTTGAATCTCATTTTCTGTGTCGTACATATCAAAGATTGGTTTATCACCTTCATAAAGCTCAAGCTTATCTGCTAACTCAGGAACAAACTCTGAAATGAACTCTTTAAGGTTTTCGTATTCCAATCTGGAATCGATGACAATACTGGTTAACTCGGTACCAACGAAATCTCGGATAATTCGCTGTGAAAGCCCTGGTTCACCATATAGCGTAGAACGCGTTTTATATTTAGCGCGACGCTCCATCACTTTGGTCCAGAGACGCTTTAGAAAAGCGGCATCTTGCGCCAACTCTTTTTCATCGGCACCCTCTGCTGCAGTACGAATAATAAAACCACCGTGCTCATCACAATATTGCGCGACCACGGCTTTTAAGCGATCTCGTTCTGACTCGCTTTCAATTCGTTGAGAAACACCAACATGCGCAGCACCCGGCATATAGACTAGGTATCGGGAAGGCAAAGTAATGTCTGTAGTGAGACGAGCCCCTTTGGTTCCCAAAGGATCTTTGACGACTTGAACAACAATATCCTGACCTTGACGAACCAATTCAGAAATGTCTCGAACTTGGAATTGTTGTTTTTCATTTTCCGCCACACATTCAGTGTGAGGAACAATATCAGAAGCATGTAGAAAGGCAGCTTTCTCTAAACCAATATCGACAAAAGCCGCCTGCATACCAGGTAAAACTCGGCTTACTTTACCTTTGTAGATGTTTCCGACAATGCCCCGTTTTGCTTCACGTTCAATATGGATCTCTTGAAGGACACCGCCTTCAATCATTGCCACTCGAGTTTCACTCGGGGTGACATTTAAGATCAACTCTGCACTCATGAGCGCACCTCAATGTTTTAAATAAATTCGTGCAAAAGCTGGTCAGTTTCATAGAGCGGAAGGCCAACTACCGCGTGGTAGCTCCCTTCAATTCTCGTTACAAATCGTCCACCCAATCCTTGAATGCCATAACTACCAGCTTTGTCGCAAGGTTCACCCGTTTGCCAATATTGTTCTATTTCTTGATCAGACAAAGGCTTGAACCATACTTCTGTAGTCACGACTACAGAGCGATGTTTGTCTTTAGAGGCCACCGTTACGGCCGTCATTACTTGATGGCGAGCACCAGATAAGTGCTGCAGCATCTGTTTTGCATGAGAGAAATCCTGCGGTTTTTCCAGGACGCGTTCATCCTGCACGACAATCGTATCTGATCCCAAAACAACAGCATTCGGGTCAGCCATGTTTAACCCCGCAAACGCTTTATCTTTCGATAAACGTTCAACGTATTGAACCGGGGACTCTTCATCCAAACGTTTTTCTTCAACATTGGGTACCAGTATTTCAAATTGGTACCCTAACTGCGAAAGCAGCTCACGACGTCGGGGCGAGCCCGACGCCAGAACTAACTGAGTTTTAATTTTTTCTTTGGTCATTTTATGTGCCAATGACGTCTAACACGGCGCAATAACAAAAACATCCATGGCCAAAGTATACAGCTAATTAGACCACTCCAAAGAGATAATGGATTAAATGTGACATCCTGAATGAGATACTCACCAAAGAAAATCAACACTTCTAACGTCATCGCGAGTAAACCGACCATAAAGGCCTGCTGCCACAACGCCATATTGCGCATCACCAAAAAGTTCATGGCTACAAGGTAAATAACTATCGACATCATCATACCTCGGATACCGAGAGTTGAACCTAGCAGAAGATCCCACAACAATCCCAATATCAATGCTGAACCCACGTTAACACGATGGGGCAAAGCCATAACCCAATAACAAGTGACCAATAAAATCCATGACGGACGCAGAAGATCAAGTGTCCCAGGCCAAGGAATGGTTTGGAAAATCAGTGCAAATAGAAAAGATCCCCAAATAACAAATCGACCCTTCCAGTCATTATTGGACATCCGCGCTCCCCTCTTCTATATCATCTGGATTGGAAAGCAGGACTTTCTGCTGACGGTCTTCATTTGGCCAAATCAACAACAAATAACGCAGACGATCAAAATCCACCACAGGCTGCGCTTTTATCGAAGCAAACTCGCGGCGAGTATCTCTATCCACATCGGTAATATAAGCCACCGGATAGCCCTCAGGATAAACACCACCCAAGCCAGAAGTAACCAACATATCTCCAACTTCAATGTCAGTGCTGGTTGGAATATGCTCTAACTGGATTTCATCACTCTGACCATTTCCCGAAGCAATCACGCGAATATCATTACGAATATTCTGTACAGGAATGGCGTTATTTGGGTCGATAAGCAGTAAAACTCGGCTATTATGCGCCGCAACAAACGTCACCTGACCAACAATACCTTTCTCGTTGATCACAGGCTGGCCTTCATAAACCCCATCAATCTGGCCTTTGTCTATCACCACCTGGTGACGGTAAGGTGATGTATCAACCGCCATGACTTCTGTAACAACTTTCTTTTCATCACGGACAAACTCAGACCCTAGAAGCTTGCGCAGGCGTTGGTTCTCTTCTCGATACTGATCGAGCAAAATCAAATCACTTTTCAGGCGCATCACTTCACGCTTGTACGCTTGATTTGAAGTCATCAACTCTTCTCTAGAGCTAAATCGCGCATAAAAGTCATCAAACATAGTACGTGGCAAGTCTGCCGCATACTGAATTGGCGCAACCATGCTATTGAGCAAAAATCGTACTTCAGAGAATGCTCCTAAACGACTATCAGCCAGCATAAGGCTGGCTGATAAAATAACCGCAAAGAACAGGCGTTGTTGAAGAGATGGTCCTCGACCAAAAATTGGCTTCATCTTAAATCCCTAGATTTGTATATGGCACCTCAAACTAAGGTGCCTGACAAGCCATTACTCATCGCTAAACAGATCACCACCGTGCATATCGATCATTTCTAGAGCTTTACCACCACCACGAGCAACACAAGTTAGTGGCTCTTCAGCGATAACGACAGGGATACCTGTTTCTTCAGTAAGTAAACGGTCCAAATCTTTCAGCAGTGCACCACCACCAGTCAGAACCATACCGTTTTCAGAAATATCAGAAGCCAGTTCTGGTGGACACTGTTCTAGTGCAACCATCACGGCAGATACGATCCCCGTTAGAGGCTCTTGTAGTGCTTCTAAAATTTCATTTGAGTTCAGCGTGAAGCTACGTGGAACACCTTCAGCAAGGTTACGGCCACGAACTTCAATTTCCAGCACTTCATCGCCAGGATAAGCAGAACCGATTTCATGCTTAATTTTCTCAGCAGTCGCTTCACCAATTAAGCTACCGTAGTTGCGACGAACATAGTTGATGATCGCTTCATCAAAACGGTCACCACCGATACGTACAGAAGATGAGTAAACCACACCGTTCAACGAGATAACTGCAACTTCAGTTGTACCACCACCGATATCTACCACCATTGAACCCGTTGGCTCTGAAACGCGTAGGCCTGCACCAATTGCTGCAGCCATTGGTTCATCGATAAGGTGAACTTCACGAGCACCTGCACCTAGTGCCGATTCACGGATTGCACGGCGTTCAACTTGTGTAGAACCACAAGGAACACAAACCAATACGCGTGGGCTTGGCTTTAAGAAGCTGTTGTCATGCACTTGGCGGATGAAGTGTTGCAGCATTTTTTCCGTTACGTAGAAATCAGCAATAACACCGTCTTTCATTGGACGAATCGCAGAAATATTACCTGGCGTACGACCTAGCATTTGCTTAGCTGCGTGACCAACAGCTGCAACAGTTTTGCCACCACGGCCTTTATCTTGGCGAATAGCAACTACAGAAGGTTCATCAAGAACAATACCTTGTCCTTTTACATAAATAAGAGTGTTGGCGGTACCTAAATCGATCGATAGGTCGTTTGAAAACATGCCACGAAGTTTTTTGAACATATTCTTCGTTCGTCCTGCAAGTAATAATAAAGAGAGAAAATTGCACTAAATGTACCAACGCCTTGCCGTCACAGCAAGGCATTGAAGCATAAACATGGACTCAAACACGCAATTTCTAACAGTTTCCTAACTTAGGTAGGAAAAATCGTATGTTATTGCCCGGTCAAGTTCGACTCACCTCGGAAAATAATTCGATCATTACCGCGATGAATACCAAATGTCACCACCGCAGAAGGGTCTTCATCTTCATTGATACTGCCATCTTGGTTTTTCCACCAATTGTAACGTAGCCAAGGTTGTGCTTTTGACACCAAAGCGCTCGAACACCCTTGTTGAGAGACGGTATTATCGTTATCTAACCGTAGCCAGAAACGAACTTGTTGCCGAATATAGCCAACATCGGTTGTTGCCGGTTCAGCCGTAACCAATGAGCTAACACCTTCAGAAACTGTCTTTTCACCAGCCGCTCCCGCTAAACTCGCTTCCTGAACGATTGCGGCTCCATCAATCAACTCACGCCAAAGCACTTGCTGACAGGTTTTATTGCCATCGGTAGAGAAGACAGAGTTAGAGTCGTCGGTATTCACAACAAACTGCGTGCCATTCCAATATTCAATTTGCAGCGGTACTCGAATACTGGAAATTGTCGAAGTTCCGCCAACATCAAACAGTTTCATTCGGCCATAGCGAGAAGGCGGCTGGGTAGGGAAAAGTAAGTTACAACTCGACAGTTCACCCTCAGTATTAACCTCACTGCTTTCATTTAGGCAGCTGGTTAGAACTTGCCCGCGAGTTTCGACCGGATCCACTCCCCCCTGAACGACAAAGCCAAAACGGGTGCTCGTTGATAACTCATCACCTATCAGAGCTTCTGTGGGGATGTTAAAAGGCCCATCCACCTCGGAAACATGTTTACCAGAACTGTTCAGGGTTACATCACGATAAAATACTGCACTTAAATCCGCCAAATGCCAGTTCGACTCAAATTTGGTGGTGTCATACTGCCAGTTGTTGTCATCGCTAACTGAAAGGGCTAACCGATCGCTGCCAATATCTTCATCTTGCAAGATATTCAGTGTCGCTCTTAATCCACCAGCAAACTTGTCATAATTTCGAACTGAACTTCCCTTTGAGGTGCGGGGCAGAACCGTAAACTCAGCTAAATCATAAGGTTGAGACAGGTAAGAGATATTATTTTGCTCACTAACACTCCAATCCGACTGGGTAACTTCAAAATAGGCTGGATAAAAACGCCCTACTTCTCGATAACCACGTTGAGTACATTCATACCAAGCTTGCAGACCAGAAACAGAGGAACAAGTAGCATCATAGCTTTCGGTCGCAACCATCACTTTCAAACTACCAACTTCATCCCAATACAAGTTAGTAAATAGGTACTCTGAATCGTTGTTTTGTCGATCTATTGATAGGTCATCACCAGAGGCCAATAATGCGGTTGAATTTGCGTTTGCCGGCGATGCGACCTCACTTGATAGCTTAATCTTATTGCCAAATGAGTGTACTAAAAAGAAATTGGTGGTGATGTTCGATGGACGACACCAGTCACTGTCGGTAGCAACTTCCCCCGCCAAGTTACTTTGGTATTTTAGTGGAATCACCTGAGCTGAGAATGTCTCACCAGCAGGAATAAACCCGTTGCCACCATCAGAATTACCCGTCGCACTATCTAAGTTCGTATCACTGGTTGAGCATATCGCAAAGATCCATGGGCGGGAGTAAACTGTGAATTCACCAGTTAGTTTACCGTTACCATCAATAGGACAATCATCCAAATCGGAACAATCAAAACTCTCGTCGGTAAGAGTCACAACCATTTCCCCGGAATCTTCCAACGTTAAACCACGACTAGCTTCAGTTGAAATACCACCTTGCAAAACAGGAGAGAAACTCAGTTCACCACTGCCGTTACTGGGTTGTTGCCACGACGAACTCACGGTCGGTTGTCCGTTGTAACCCACATCCACCTGTTCTCCGCGACTGCACGCCAAAGCGGATACCGTTGTCAGTTGCTGCTTATTCGCAATGACATACTGATCTTCAACGGCAAATTTAAACGGGACAAACTGGTAACTGCCTGATACCGAATTGACATCCGAATAACCATCCAAACTTGCATTAACGCTAATCGTCTTGCTCTCACCATTGCTGGATAAATCGATAGTTGCAGTGCCATTCGTGATAGAAACACTGGTCTCAACGCCATTAACGTTAACCGTCGCGGTTCCATTAAAATCTGTCGCAACAGCGCCATCAGACATAACAGTAAGTGTTGGCGAAAGCACCTCGCAGACAAGAGCAATATCCGTGGCCGGAGAAAGAACTAACGTATAGTCTTCTTCAGGTTGCTCAGTTAAACAGGCACCTTCACCGATAATATTAATGTTTTGCGTCGACATTGTTAGCGTGTTAGCGGTAATCGCGCCACGAATCGTTACTGGGTTACTAAAGGTCACTCTATCTGCCAAGATCTGCGCATAAAAATCAACATTTGGAGTATCGAAACTCAGATAGGCTGAGGGGCCATATATAATAAGATCTTTCTTACCACCGACATCGATAGTATCAACAGCATTACTCTGAGTGAGTGAGGTGACAAGGTTGAGAACAACGTCTGAGTAAACTTTTAATGTTCCGCCATTAAAACTTACCGACCCCAGAATATAGTTACCAGAATGGAAAATCGTTTCTACACTCCCTCCAGAACTATAGCTCTGAATAACCGGCCCACTATCATTATTTACTGGTTTAAAATTGATCACAAAATGTTTATTAGACGAAGAGTATTCCTGAACACTCAGTGATCGTAAAGGTCCAACAATGTCAACAAACACCGTACCGCCGGATTCAGAGAATTGACAATTACGTGCCAAAGTACAGTTTGATGTATAGTTCCACGCATCGATACTTAAATCGATATTACTATCAAAACTAACATTTATCGGTTGAGGTACATCAACTTTAGGCGCACCACCAACACAGCTGCCCACTTCACATGCTCCCGGCAAACCGGCCTGATAAGAAAAGCTGTCATAGCTTGTTTTTAATTGTCCATCAGATAAGTAAGTACCAACGTACTCTTCAGACCAACCTGTAATAACGCTATTAAGGTTTTGAATATTGAGCGAGGAACCTGACTTCCAACTTTGTGCGGGTTCAGGAAAGTACTTACAAAGATCGATTGGTGCTGGTGGAACTTCAGGTTCTGTAATCCCGAGCTGGCAAGAAAAGTTAACATCGTCAATATCAGACAATATGTGAATGTTACCCTGATGAATATATCCATAATAAACTTCAGGCCCGCTCCAGCTTCCACCTATGGGTTTCTTGTAATATTTAAGAAGAGCATTATCAGCATCATTAATAATTCGGATGACATATCTAGAGCCATTAATCAGCTGTTCTTCTTTAAAGACATAATTCAAGCCATCATCGGATGCGCTTCCGGTATACCATAAAACATCCGTTTTTTTTCCACCGTTATTAGTTACATATATCTCTTGTGCTGTCGGTTTACCAATAACCGTAGCCTCAATAGTAAAGTTCAGGTTACCTCTAAAACTACATTGATTCGCTGCATATAACGAGCTACTAAACAATAAAATAGTAAGGTAGAAAAAAAGCTTCCTCACAAACGCTACTCCTTCACCCATACTTCTTGCCTACGCGCCACCTGAAACTGACCACTTCCACAAACAGCGGAACTGTGAACTTTATAATAACTTTCAGACTTAAGTGTTCCAATTCGATTACAGGATGTTGCGATTGAACAGCCCGGGAACTGGGTTTGCAATTGGCCGACCGCACTGTTGACCGTCCCCCAGCTAGCAGTGCATACAGCGTCCACCACGCTGCTATCCGAGTTAAGTGGATACAAATAGGTTAAAGCCAGTTCATTGGCGGAATGAGTCGCAAACCAAGCTCTAGTGCCCAACAGTTCTTTCGCCAGTGCATCATTGTTAGACCACTCCATTCGAGACAGAGCCGTCGCTAAGAATCCCATCACCACAATCACAAACACTGCGACGATATAAAGATTTCCAGTTTGCTTGCGAATTTTAGGGAACATTGAGCACCTGTATATCGGTTTCAAAATGGCTTGATTCACCATTTTGAGCAAAAGTCAGCGCCAAGTGAACCACCCCGCCACGCTGCAATGTGGGTGGAGAGTAACTGAACTCCCCAGAAGCAACACTATCGGCGACCTGAATACTATTACGAGTAATGCTATCTGCTGAAAAGTTCAAACAGTAGCTCACTAGCTGATTATAGATGTATTGTCGATTAGAGACCGATTGACTGGTTAACGGTGATGGCAAATCCCGGTTGTTAATATCATCTCCGGTATCGGGATCAGTAGTGACGTAAACTTTGTCCTCTAAACCAATGCCATTGTTAAAATCCGCTTGGGTGGTCGGGTTAATGATCATCTTTAAGTTATTGTAACTTAGCGGCGGATTATCATTACCAATCAGAAACTGCAAAGTCTTATCGTCATATCCAGAAAGGGCATAAAAGCCCGAATAAACAATGGGGTAAAACGAGACACACTGTTTAGACGTTGAGCTGGTGACAGCAAAACTGTTAGGCACCGCATGACGAAGTTCACGCGCCATTTTCTCCATAACAAATTTAGCTTGAGTCTGAATCTTCTGCCGAGCGACAGTATCTGCGTACCCTTTCGAGCCGAGTTCAACAAACCCGGCAATGCCAAGCACCAGAATCGAGCCAACCACCATGGTCAGCACCATTTCAACCAGAGTAAATCCTCGTACTTTCATCAGTAGTTCCCTCTGAATCCAGTGAAATCGAATTCACCGTAGCGCCCTACATCAATCGAAACATCAATTCTCTTCATTGAAGTGACAGAAGGAGAAACAGAAAAATCACTCGCCACATAATGAGCAGAGATGGTAACCGTAAAGTGCGCGTATTGTTTTGATAGATCAACAGCTGAGTCATCGGTAAGAATGGTAGTCAACGGATAACCTGTCCCACCACAATCTGCAATGGTGTCTGTATACCAGCAACCGACATAATCATCCACATCATTAAACTGCGCAGGACTTGTTTCACCATCTCGACCAAGCGTGGTAGAGCAAGGGGTCACTTCACCACAGCGAAATTCCCCGCCATCAAAATTGCTGTTGTGGTCAAAACCTCTGGAAAGAATCTGGCTCATTAAACTCTGCCCCAAATTGGCTGCACGGGTTTGATAATGAGGCGCCGCAGAGCGCTCGATTTGTGGATAAAGAAAGCTGATCAACGTCACCATGGCAAAACCCATGATCACCATAGCAATAATGCTTTCAACCAGCGTAAAGCCCAAAGCTTTGCTTTTAACCATTAGCACGGCCCCTGGGATACATAGCCTTGAGAGTTCAAACAAACTGAACTTTGGCTTGCCGGAGCTTCAATGTTAATAGTGACCCCGCTTGCGGCGCTACCTAAAGGGTTACCAAGCAGGCTAAACTCAATCACCGACACTGGCGGTGAGGTCGAAAAGCTGAGCTCATTCCCCTGCAGAATATCACTACGACTGTTGCCCCCTAAGTTGCAGGCCTGATACGAACCCAAACAAGAACCACTGACATACAAGGTATAATCGCTATCAGTCGTGGTTGAGCTTAAGTTAGATTGCATCCGATCCAGTTGAATTTGGCGAATAATAGAAATGGCTTGCTCACGGGCAGCGTAAGCGGAAACGGAAGAGACACCGGAAAACCGGCTTGCGGCATAGACAGAAAGAATAGAGACCAAAAGGATCACGACAATCAGTTCAACTAATGTAAAACCCTTTTGGTTCCTCTGCATTGATTTGCTCACATTTACTTAAAAGAATCTTACTTCTCATATTTAAGTATAGAAGTAAGTAAAGCTAATGATTACCTAGCAACCTGTAGAAGTAACTACTGTTTTCGCGTCTGCTGAGTCAGTAGCTTCAGTATATTTTACATAACAACCAGTCGTAGTGATTGTATCATTTGTATTGTTACCAGCATCAACTGTTGAACCGACAAACGTTGCCAATAGTTCACCTTCACCTACGTAATATCCCCAATCGTTATTAAAACCTTTAACTGATGCCACAATACCATCTGCATCAGCACTAGGATAGCCATAAACGGTAGTAGCAAGCACTGTTGAACCATCTGTATCCAACAAAGATCCAGTCGCTGCATTTTCAACACCGGCAATAGCCGCTTTACCAAAAACAATTCCAGCTGCACCATCCATAGCCCCTTTCAAACCTTGTAATGCAGAAACACGCGCATCACCTTGCATGTTCAAGAAACGCGGTGCTGCTGTCACGGCAAGGATACCTAAGATCACAATCACCACAACTAATTCGATAAGGGTGAAACCACCTTGTCTTTTCATAACGTACTCTCTATTTAATATCTAAGGGCTAATTCAATGTGACCGCAACACGGCCGGTTTTAAGTTCATACACAAACTGATGGGCACTCCCCTGTTCCTGTTGAATGTAAGTACAGGTTGAGTTCGCGTCATCCGCTTGTGCGGAATATTGCAACTTTGGCTCACTGATTGCTTCGCTCGCCGTTCCAACAGAAGGCGGTTGTTGCAATAAGTTTTCCATTAAATCAATACAAGACTGAACCGTGACAGTTTCAGAATAACTATTACTACCACTTTTCAATCCCAACGGATAACCATCTCGAAAACCTGTCTCTACACCGGAACTTGTTTTCGAACGCGTTAACCAAAACTCTACGCCGTCATAATCTACGGCATTATATTTCTCACTTCCTTCACTCACAGTAGGGCGAGATTTTGCTTCCCACTGGGTTCTGGCAGCCATAACACCGGAGGAGAACCCACTGGCAATACTTTGAATACTGACCTCTTTTGCATCATCGATAACACCAAACATTTTGGGTAACGACGCCACAGCCAATAAACCAATAATCACAATGACGATAATCAGCTCTAGCAGTGAGAAGCCTAACTGCTTGTTATTCATTATTAATCCATTAAAACTAGCATACCGACTATTATACGCTTAACTCAATAGACAAAAAGTTAAACAACGCCGGAAAATAGTGCTTCGCCAGCGATTTAACCATTTTATCCCTTCATTGCATCCATCATGCTCCACATTGGCAAGAAAATACCCAGAGCAAGAATCAATACCATGCCAGCAACAATCACTAATAAAATCGGTTCAATTCTGGCGGTCAGTGTTTTTAAGTCGTAATCCACTTCTCGGTCATAAAAGTCTGACACTTCCAGCAACAGTTCATCAATACGGCCAGTTTCTTCTCCCACCGAAATCATCTGAATAACCAGGGGGGTAAAGATATTGGCATTGATTGCGGTAGCAGAAACACTGCTTCCCGCTTCAATCGCTGCTTTCATTTCCAACAGCCGCGCTTCGAGAAATTTGTTGTCTAACGCCTCTGCAGACAGTGCTAAAGATTGATTTAACGGAACTCCTGAACTCAACATCAAAGAGAAGGTTCTAGAAAAGCGAGACAACTGAGCGCGGTTAACTATGTTGCCAACGATCGGCATACGTAACCGACATTTATCCCACGTTTCTCTGCCTGCTGAGGTACTGACCCAAGCGCGAAAACCAAACATCATCGCGGCCATTACCGCAAACATTAACAGCCAATAGTTAACAAAAAAGTCTGACATTCCTATTAATATTCGGGTCGGTAAAGGTAAGTCCACCCCGAAACGGTCAAACATAGTGGCAAACTGCGGTATTACTTTGACGTTAAGCACAAACAGTGCAATCACAATAAAGCTGATCACAAACGTTGGATAGCGCATCGCGGTTTTTATCCGCTTACGAGTTTCGACTTCTTGTTCGTAATAACTCGCCAACTGCAACAAGGCTTGATCTAAGCGGCCAGTGTTTTCACCCACATTGACCATAGAAACAAAAAGAGGACTAAACACCTTAGAGTACATCTGCATTGATGCCGATAATCCACGACCATTGGTCACTTCATTACAAATTTGTTCGAGCGCTTCTTTTAACTGTTTATTCTCACAGTTCTGGGCTAGACCTCGCATTGAGCGCAGTAACGGGACACCAGCTTTAGTCAAGCTGTACAACTGGCGACAAAAGATCACCAACACTTCCAAAGGAATTTCTGGTGTAAAAAGTGCCTGCCAGTCGATGTTAACCGTTCCACCTTTTCTCCCCACAGAGATCGAGGTTGGAACAACACCTTTGCCCATTAATGACTCAGCGGCGAGCTCTTCTGTCGGTGCTTCAATTGTGCCCGATGCTTTACTGCCGTCTAAGTTGCGTCCGTGGTATTGATACGTTGGCATGCTATCCCTTACAGATAAATAGGCTCAGGCATTGAAGCTGAATCACCCTCACCTAATGCCATCACTTCGTCAACACTTACAATACCTTGCATTGCAAGCTCCATCGCAGAAGCTAACAAAGGCTTATAACTTTCTGATGCACGAGCAGCACGAGCAAAACCAATAGCGTCATTGGCTCTTAACGCATCCATCATGTGATGCTCCAACTCAAGCATTTCAAACACACCAATACGACCACGGTATCCAGTTAAGTTACAGTTTTGGCAGCCACGTCCTTTAACAAACTGAGTTTCAACCTGATTCGGGAAACGAACCGTCAACCATTGTTTTTGCGCTTCGTCTAACTGATGATTTGTTTTGCAATCTGGGCACACTTTGCGCACCAAGCGCTGAGCTATAACAGATCGAACCGCACTAGCAACCAGATATCCCGGCGCCCCCATATCAATTAAACGCAACGCTGTTTCAACTGCATCATTGGTATGCAATGTACTTAAAACTAAGTGGCCTGTCAGCGCGGCTCGTAAGCCAATCTCTACCGTTTCCTGATCACGCATTTCCCCGATAAGAATGATATCCGGGTCCTGACGTAAAAAGGTTCTAAGCAGAGTAGAAAAGTCTAAGCCGATACGGGAGTTCACCTGTACCTGGTTAACGCGAGATAATCGATATTCAACGGGGTCTTCAGCTGTAATGATTTTTTTACCCACTTCATTCAGCTCACTCAGTGCACCATAGAGTGTGGTTGTTTTACCCGAACCCGTCGGTCCAGTAACCAAAATCATACCATGAGGACGTTTTAGCTGGCGTCGGAAGCGTTGCAACAGAGCGTCAGGAATACCTGATTTACTTAGCTCACGGATCCCGGATGACTGATTGAGCAAACGCATTACCACAGATTCGCCATATTGCACTGGCATAGTAGACATACGAATATCCACCGACTGGCCTTTGGCTCGGATGTTAAAGCGTCCATCTTGAGGTAAGCGTTTTTCTGAAATATCGAGGTTTGCCATCAACTTAAGACGCGATACCAGAGCAGACGAAATCCCTACCTCATTAAGAATGGTTTCGTGCAGAACCCCATCCACACGCTGACGTATACGTAATAGGTTCGAATCTGGTTCGATATGGATATCCGACGCACCGACTTGAATCGCATCTTCAAACAGAGAGTTAATCAGTTTTACAACCGTGACTTCTTCACTATCACCATCATTTGTGATATCGAAATCAAAAGCGTCATTGACCTGATGCTCAGCTTGCAACTGTTCTGCAAAAGAGGCAATTTCTTTGGTTCTGCGATAATAGCGGTCAAAGCCATCGACCAGTTGCTTTTCAGAAGCAATCACAAACTCAAAACTGAACTGCGGAAGCTGGTGCAATAGTGATTCCTGAGCAAACAAGTCGGCGGGATCACTCATTGCCACTCGAACCGTATCACCAGTGCGACCAATGACTAAAGCACGCAGGCGACGCGCATGAACTTCCGAAAGAAGTTGAACAGCGTCAATGTCCACGGTCGCTCGGCTTAAGTCGATAAGAGGCAAAGCAAGTTGCTGAGATAGGAAAGTCAGCATCTGCTGCTCACTCAAAAAGCCCAGTTCAATAAGGGTATCACCTAACTTTCGACCGGTATTTTTCTGCGCAGAAAGGGCTTGTCCTAACTGTTCATCCGTTACAATGCCTTCTTCAACCAGCAAGTCACCCAGTCTTTTTCTCAGTTTAATTGCCACTGTTCGTCTCCTGTAACTGATTAAGCACTTTAAGGCGATCACGAATGAATGCTTGTGATTGGCTTGAAACGCCAACCTTGGTTAATGCATTTTGGTATGAGATCTTAGCTTCATCCAACAAGAAACTGCGCTCTTGCTGTATTGCTAACCCTAACCACCAGCGAGCGTTTCCCGGCTCTTTTTCGATGAGCTTTTGATAGCTTTCTAAAGCAATTTCATTTTGCTTACTTTTTTGCGCTAATGCGGCACGTAGTGACAAGTATTCTGTCGTTACAGAAGGAGGCAAATGAACTAAAGGTGATAACGCCGCTTCCGACTGATTCTCTTTTACTAAAAATTTCGCTAAAGCGATACGTAAAGACTCACCATCTAAGTTGATCTCAATACCTCGTTGAAGCAACTCAAACGCTTTACGAACGTCGCCTTTACCGTAATACAGAGCGGCAAGTTTTTTTCGCACCTCTTCATTGTCTGGCGTGTAACGCAGAGCTTCTCTATATGCATTTACCGCATTCTGAAAGTCATTCGCTTCCATCGATTTGTTTGCGCGAG
Organism: Vibrio sp.; assembly: GCA_048259585.1. GTDB lineage: Bacteria > Pseudomonadota > Gammaproteobacteria > Enterobacterales > Vibrionaceae > Vibrio. The sequence goes on from JBLXHN010000015.1 coordinate 64,336, forward strand.
AGATCGCTTTATCAGCCAGTTTTTCCGGGCTCATTTCCACTTGTTCAACGACGACCGTACCTGATGAGGATGTTTCTACACTGCTGTTTGTTACTGGTGCCGTTGTATTACTTGCCAACAATACAGGTTTTGGCTGAGAAGTTTTCTTTTCTGTAACGACAGGAGCGACAGGTTTAGCAGGAACGACATCATTTTCCACTACCTTTTCCTCATTCACCTCTACCGGAGCAGAATGATAAACAGTGACCGCTAACTGATTGGTTTTTTGCGTTGGTGAAGGTTGCTGAACTTCAACAGACTGTGGAACAGCCAATGCTTCGACTGCTAACGATTGAGCTAATGGTTGTTGGTTCTGAATGACGTCGGCTTGCTGGGATACCGCCCAGCCACCAATCGCTAAACTCAAGCCAAATCCTGCCGTAATCCACACCCACACAGGACGTGACTTAACCGGAGTCACCTGAGCTTTTTCAATCTGTTCAAGTGATGATTTCTGCGTATTAGCAAGCTGCGATAACGCTTTATTCATAACACTCATCAATGACTCCATCCCCAAATAACAGGGGCTTTATGTTTCGGTTTACAGGTATCGTATGTATCGTGAATAGCTGAATATAAATGCTGATTTTTCACCCATTTAGACCGTTCGTAAAAAGCAAGCAATAGCGCTTTATGACACACCTGATTGATCAAACGCGGAATTCCCATACACGCTTTCCATACCGCTTTTTTCTGACTCAAGCTAAACAGTTTTCCTTGAAATCCAGACTTCACCAATCGATTATCAATGTATGCCACCGTTTCGGATATATCGAGAGCTCGTAACGTCGCATTAAATGTAATACGTTGACGGAACTGTCTCAAATGGTGTTGAGACAAACGTTCATCAAGTTCAGGTTGACCAATCAATACCAGTTGTAGCAACTTTGTTTGCTCTGTTTCTAAATTTCCAAATAAGCGCAGTACTTCGAGAGCCTCATCAGACAAAGCCTGCGCTTCATCAAGCAGAACGACGACACGCTTACCGCTGTGATGATGTTCAATCAAACGTGCTTGAATCATTTCAACCAAGCCCACTTCTGATGAAGATTCAATACTGAGCTCAGAGGCAATGGCTCGTCTTAAATCATCACCATTTAACGCCGGATTAGGCAGATAAATAAGTTCCACATAATCACTTAAATGCGTTAGCAGCATACGACACACCATGGTTTTACCCGTTCCAACTTCACCAGTGACTTTTATAACACCTTCACCCATTTGAAGAGCGGCACTGACGGTTTGAATGGCTTCATAATGAGGATCCAACCCTAAAAATAAACCTGTATCAGGCGTTAAATGAAAAGGCTGTTGAGTAAAACCAAAATGCTCTAAATACATAGTTATTACTCAGAATCCGGGAACCACTCCTGCAGTAGGTCTCGTGAACGTTCCAACTCTTTTTGCCACGTATTCACGCCAACTACTGTCGGTTTAAGTAAAATGACCAATTCTGTTTTTTGCGTTGCTTGTGATGTATTACGGAAAGCATGACCTAACAGTGGAATATCTCCCAAAAAAGGCACTTTCGATGTCTGGTTTATGGTATTACTTTTCATCAAACCACCAATAACAACCACATCGCCATCATTGGCATGAATCACAGAGTCCGACTCTCTGATTGAGCTCTTCGCTAAAGGCAGCGAAAACTCTTTGCCGTTATAGACGAAAATTTTGTTTTCTTCTTCAACATCAATAACAGCGGGATGAACATGCAGTAACACTTTCCCTTTGTCATCAATTTGCGGAGTGACGTCTAAAGTAATCCCTGAGAAAAACTGGGTGAGTTCAACATCGGTCGACGATTCCGAGTTATCGCCATCTCCGGTTTCACTGGATAACGAAGTAATGTAATAAGCTTCAGAACCGACTTTGATCATCGCTTTCTGATTGTTAACAGCTGTGACGCGAGGGCTTGAAAGGACATTAAGATCTCCTTGAGTCGCCATAAAGCTCAACACAGCTTCAAAGCTGCCACTTGACATAACAATATTGGTTTGTCCACCAAGTAAGGTGCCAATAGTTCCTAATCCTGGCAATGCAGAAACTGCACCACCTAATGTTGAAGCAGTACTATTCAAGCTGGTATCACCGGCACCTATCGCATACTGAGTACCGTTAGAATTGAACAATTTAGTCCAGTTAATTCCTTGTTGAAAGCCGTCATTCAAAGTGACTTCAAGTATCTTGGCTTCCATGATGACCTGACGTTGGATTCTATCTTGAGATATGCCTAAAAACCGTCGCACTTCCCGAATTTCGTCCGGATAGGCTCGCAAAGAGATCACACTAGCTTGAGGCATTACAACCACACTCTGCCCTTTTCCTGAACCAACTAATCGACTAACAGCCGTCTGCAGTTGCGGCCAAAAATTGCTTTCATTCTCTGTCGAGATGGTTGTTCCACCTGAAATCGTCGAGCGATTACTCGTATCATTACCGTTGTCACTCGAATTACTTGATGATGAATTGTTATTGGAACCTGAGTTTGAACTGCCCGTCGTCCCCGTCACAACCGAAGTTAATGAACGTCCGCTGCGTTTCAAACTTAAAAAATCCACCGGAATCGTCACCGTACGCAAGCCTGCCGGATAAACTTGGATAACTTTGCCGACTTTTTCAATCTGATAACCGTACAGATCACGAACAACATCTAAGGCTTCATCTAATGTCACTTCGGATAGATTGACGGTAACTCTCCCTTCGACAGAGGGGTGAATAGCGACACTGTACTCCGTTCCTTTCACTAAACTGGCGAAGAATGCTTTTGCTTCAACGCCATTCGCCTGAATTCGAAAACGCTTTAAGTTACGCTCTGAGGTTGAGGTTACGCCTTCCATATCAGGCATAAGGTCCGCTTCTACCGACGCAGGCAAATTATCTAAATTTCGACTGTTGGCTTCATTAATTGCCTGATTGAGCGACTGCTTAGCTTCAACTGGATCTCGGTGTCCCATTGAACACCCCACCAGACTGACGAGCATTACGCCAATAACCATTTTACGCATATGAATCCTTAACCTTATTCTTTTATGTCCAGAGAGAACAACTCTAGCGTCCAACTTTTTTTGCCGCGCTTAAGTTCTACCTGAGTCGGGGTTACTTGTGTCACGCTATACCCAGCCACTTTGTCACCACCGCTAACAACCTGATCATTCAATATTGCAGAGCACTCATCATTACCTTTGCAAACAATACTTTGCAACTCCGGTACTGGTACTTGCCGTGTCTTTTTTACTTGTTGTTTCTTTATCCAACCAATAGGAGCTGTTGGATCCAGTTCTTGAGCTGATGACACCGGTATAACGATGATCGCAAGTAACATTAACCACCATTGTTTATTAACCACCAATAAACTCCTCTCGAGTTCCAAGCGTGTACACTTCCAGTGTCAAACGAGCATTAGGGTAGCTTTCAACTTGATACTGAAAACTGCGCCAGTAGTATTTAACCGGTAAGTTTTCCAAAGCTTGCAGATAATCCCTGATCGCAAAATAAGTACCAGTCAGCTCAATCCGAACCGGATGTAAGAAATATTGCGCTTGTTCATCCGTCTCATTTATTGGACTTGAAGGCAGCGACTCTAAACTCACTAACTTCAGTTTGGCACTATGGCCTAGCACGCTTTGCAGTAAATCAGCCATCTGAGACGGTGACACAAGGTTACTGATCACATCAGAAAGCTGTTTCGAAAGCTCTTGACTCTGATCCAGTAGTAGAGCGAACTCTTTGTTGATCTCTTGGTTCGGATCCTTAGCCAGCTCTCTTTCCAGGATGACGATTTCATTCTGCATACGCTGATTCGTTAACTGAGTTGAAGATAACTTTTCCTGCGTCGCTTTTTTTTGACTCAACACTGGATCAAGCAGTAACGTTTGCATCGCTAAAACAATCACGATGACACCACATACTGCAATCAACCATTTTTCTCTAGGCGCTCGCTGAGAAAACTGCTCACCCCAAAGTTTCCAGCGTTCATTCATTTTCTTCAGTGCCTCGTTTAGATTTCAACTCAAAGGTGACAATATCTTGTTCGTTCCTGCCAATACTTAGCTGCTCAAAAGTCCGCCCCATCAGGCTAACTTCTTGCTTAAACTGAGTAATCCAACTCGGGACGACACTGGCATCTCTGGCTAATCCTGTCACATCTAAAGCGCTTTCATTCACTTTAACGGTGCTTAGACTGATGTCTGAACGGGCGAGTTTTGACAAACTGGTCATAACGCTTGAATAACCCATTTGTTGAGAAGCATCATATTGAGCTAAAGCAGCCAATGATGCTTGCTTAGCCACATTTTCTTTCTTTAACCGTTCAACAGCGGCAACTTTTTCAGCCGCAGGTAAGTGTTTCGCCTTTTTCTGTTTTAGATCTGTCACTTGCTGAGTAAGTGCAATACTTCTCTGGCTTGCTAAGTTTGCTTGTTGATTAAGCTCAATAGATTGATATTGAAACAGAGCGAACAACAACAACATCACAACAACAGAGCTGCCCCAAACTGTTGCAACCGTATTGAGAGTTAATAATTCTTTCTTTGGCTTTAGCTGCTGCTGATAAAAGTTGATCGCATCGTGTGGAACCCGAGGCGCGAACTGAGCAAGAACCTTACCTGATATTTGTAACGGCTCGTTTTCCATCAATGGCTGAACTTTCACGCTTAAGCGATCATTCAGTTCCTGCACAAGCTCTAGTTGAAGCTCTTCATCGCAGCAGACTTTAAGCTGATGAAGTGAAGTCGTTTTAAACTGCGAGGAGAGATAATCAATCGAACGTTGCAGTTCCAAAGCTAGCCCATCAAGCTGCAAAGCCGTACTGGCAACACCCGTTATCGGAGCAACCACCCCACGAAGTGTCCGTTGGAAAATACAGCGTTCATTGACAAACGCATCTAACTTAAAGTGACTGCCTTTACTGCGTTGTACTAATAGGAAGTTTTTCAGTTCACCGCTGGCTCTACCCCACACTTCTTGTTCTGGAGTAATGCTCTCTAGTTCACAACCTAATGAAGACAATAGATTGCGCACCTCAATGACCTGTTTCTTATTAATTACATACGCTTGAACTTTGTTACTACCTTCTAGCAGATAAGCATCAGCAAGAACGTCAGCAGCCTTTTCTGTGATCAAGTCTTTGAGTAAAAAAGGTAAAGCACTCTGCCACTCTTCTTCAGGAATCGCAGGTTTGTCGATTTGATAACTCTGATACAGCTGGGAATGAAGAACAATGTGAACATTTAACCCTTTCCCCCCCGCGGAACTAATTGCATTAATGAGGGCTTGTGGCCAAGGTTGATTAGCCAACGGGTAGTGTTCAGGCAAAGAAAGGTCTTCTGATGAAGAAAAATAAATTTCATCAGGCTGAATAACAGCGTAAACAGCATGCTGCTTAGATTTACTACGAGAAAAACGTTTTAAAAAATCACTAATGTTCATTTGCCACTACTTTGTGCGCCAGCGATTTCTTTTACCTGGCTTAATTTGCCTTTCTATTACAGCAGTCCGACTTGGATTCAATGGCTGCTCGCTTTCAAATAGACGACCTTGAGCTCCATCAACACCTAAAGCCTGTAATACCTGCCATTCGACTTGGTTTTCAACACCAACAGCAATGACTTGAGTCTGTGAACCTTTACACACACCCAATAGACTTCTCACTATCAACTGGTTCTCATGCCGCTTATCAATCTGCTTGATTAGACTTCTATGTAACTTAAGATAGTTAACCTGCAAATCTTTGATGTAATGTGTCGCTACAATTGTTCGTCCGGCTTGGCCAACTATAACCTGGCACCCAAGCCCAGAAATGGTTCTTAGCACAGGTCGCATATAATCTAGATGCTGTACTAAATGCCCTTCGGCGAACTCAAACGATAACTGGCTTCGTTGGTTAAATGTCAATTGCATCAGTTCATTTCTGAACCAGCGAAAATAATGCTTATCAGCAAACGGAACCACGTACAGGTTAACAGATAAAGGACTAGCATTAACTGAGGATTTAATGATTTGCAATGTCCGTTTCATGACGGCCCGATCTAGCACAGCTTCATAGCCAACCGTTTCAATCGCTAAAGTAAAGCGTGAAGCCTTTAAAATACCTTTTTCAGGGTCATGAATTCTTGCGAACAACTCATTGTGCAGCAATTTTAAATCATTAGACTTGTCGCTCAAATAGCAGGACTGTCGGAATAGGATGATCTTGTCATCAGTCAAGAACCGATCAAACAGGGTTCTCCACCTTACACTGCCTCTATCATCCTCAGTACTTGCGACTTTCTCAAATCGATTCCAAGCATTAACCCCTTGTAATTGTGCACTTTTTAGTGCAGTTTCAACTTCATCAAGAATTCTGCCACGTCGCTCTCCTTCTTTATACATGCTAACACCAATATGGAACCAGTTATCCTCATTGAGCGGTGCGGGAGGGTTCAAACGTTCGATAAACTTAAGGCACTGAGAAGCGACATACGCCACATCTTTTGATGTTTGATGAGGCATAAACAGTGCAAATACCGAGTCATAATAACGAGACAAGATAACATCTGGATAACGAGCAATAACGTTAGTAATACACTGTCCAACTTCAACGACAAAATCATCAACAACTCTTTTTTCGTTCTCTTCTCTGACGGAGTCGAAATCGTCAAGACGAAGCATCAACACGCCACCTTGAGCACCACTTTCTGACAACACAGATTCCAACTTACTATCAAACAGCACACGATTTGCAGTACCCGTTAGTTGATCGAGGAAAGTTTGGGTACGGATAAAAGTATCAAATCGGCTACGTTCTTGACGCGCATCTTTCAGCTCTTCGATAAGTACGTCCAAAGCTTCACTAGCTGTATACGGCCACTCTCTCTCATCTCCTTTTGCATACTGCTCAACACGACCTGCGAGAATCATTCTTCCTCGCTCTTCAAGCAGTTCAGAGCCCAGCAACTGTTCTCTAAGCCATTTAATACTTCGCACAAGAGAAAATACGATCAATAAGACCGCCAGTGTGATCGACCACATCGCACCAATAGAGTAACTAAAACCAACATAGGGTGGGACTGCTTTAAAATGGATAGAGTAACCAGATAAACGTTGGAGAGGAAAATCAGCTTGATAAAGCCGCTTAGGATCAACTTTGGAAGAGGTATCTTTGAATCGATAGATCACTCCAGCTTGAGAGGAAAGCTCCATCTCTACAATATTGCTGGCCTGCAACATTTTAGGCATCCACCGTTGCATTGAATACGCTGCATCCGGATCTTCCATTTCTTTATCAACCACTTCAACAATGCCATGCATGTAGTGATTGAGATACTCTTGTCCTAAGCGTTGAAAAGAAAGTGTGCCACCCACAAACAATATAAACATCGCACTCGTCACCATTAAAGTCACAAATACGACTAAACGAGAACTTAGTTTAAGTGTTGGGGTATACCGCATAGAAATTGAATTCCTTTTCAATTGCTTACTCTAAACAAAGTCTATAGTAAAGTTGACGCAAACACTGTACTAAATATATAAAAAAGCCGCGAAAATCGCGGCTTTTTTTCATTTCGTCCCTTAAAACGGGATGTCGTCGTCAAAATCCATCGGCGGCTCATTGTATTGAGGCTGGGATTGTTGCGGTGCCTGCTGCTGAGGTGGCTGACTTTGTCTCGCCGGTTGTTGTGGTTGACCCCACCCACCTTGCTGTTGAGGTTGAGGTTGACCTTGGTTCATGCCACCACCTTGTTGCTGGCGGCCACCTAACATTTGCATCACACCATTAAAGCCTTGAACAACAACTTCTGTTGTATAACGTTCTTGACCACTTTGATCTTGCCATTTACGCGTTTGAAGTTGACCTTCAATGTAAACTTGAGAACCTTTACGAAGGTATTCACCAGCTACTTCAGCTAGCTTGCCGAAAAGAGCAACGCGATGCCACTCTGTTTTCTCACGCTGTTCACCAGTCGCTTTGTCACGCCATGATTCCGACGTGGCTACAGTGATGTTTGCCACAGCACCGCCACTCGGCATATAACGCACTTCAGGATCTTGCCCCAAGTTGCCGACCAAAATTACTTTATTCACGCCACGGGTTGCCATGATTCGCTCCGTCTTTAAATCATCAATTCTTGATATAGTCGGTTAGGATAACACGAGTTTAATTGAGCTCAAATGCTATCCCTAATTCTTCGTTCAAACTCATGGTAAATCACTTTTCTAACTAGTGTTTTTCGGCAGGTTTCTTCAATTTGCAACATGATAAAACTCTCATTTACTTAATCGCTTGAAATATCACGCAAAGTAAGATTACCAACTCGCGTTAATGATGGATTTTAGGCATGGTTAAATTCTAACCACCGGGTGATAAGGAAATGTGATGTCAAAACACAACTACGCGAGAACGATTTATTTGCTTAGCATGAATACCGAACTTGTCCCGCCTTTATTACAACAAGCTTTAACCCTATTAGCACTCCCAGTTCCTCACATACATCCAGAAGATTTACTGCAAAATTACCAAACAGATAAGCACAAAATTCTATTGATTAATTACCAAGAGCATCAGCTGGTTCGCCAAAATTTAGGCGCACTAAAAATTACCAGTCCGCATTTTGAAACGATTTTGTTCAATGTCGATAAACGACTTCATACAGAAGAGTTGCTGACATTCGGCAATTTAAAAGGTTTGTTTTATCAGACCGATACACCAGAGAGCATCTGTGAAGGGTTAGGAGAGATCATTAACGGTCAGAACTGGCTGCCAAGACATGCTTCAAGCCAACTACTGCATTACTATCGCTATCATTTTCAAGCTCACCATGCCCAAGCATCTGTAGACCTCACAGCACGTGAAATACAGATCTTACGTTGTTTACAGACAGGGGCTTCCAATATGCAGATGGCAGAAAGTCTTTTTATCAGTGAATTCACCGTAAAATCGCACCTGTATCAGATATTTAAGAAGCTTTCAGTAAAAAACCGTGTACAAGCCATTTCTTGGGCAAATCAAAACCTGTTGGCATAAATGAGCTTTTCAGCACATTTTCTAAGAGGTGAAACAAAATGTGCTGAATATCACGGATATAACATGCTAAAGTTTGTAACAAAGTTCAGTTGGACTCAGACAAATAAAATAAACTAACAGGTTTAAACAATGATCAAAAAATGCCTCTTCCCTGCAGCTGGTTACGGTACTCGCTTTTTGCCTGCAACGAAATCTATGCCAAAAGAAATGATGCCCGTTGTCAATAAGCCTCTTATTGAATACGGCGTTGAAGAAGCCATTCAAGCCGGTATCAATGGCATGTGTATCGTAACGGGTCGAGGTAAACACTCGATCATGGATCACTTTGATATGAACTTCGAACTGGAACACCAGATTCAGGGGACCAACAAAGAAGATCTTCTTATTGATATTCGCAACGTAATTGAAACCGCAAACTTCACTTACATTCGTCAACGTGAAATGAAAGGCTTGGGACATGCGATCTTAACCGGCCGAGAATTAGTTGGTGACGAACCGTTTGCAGTGGTACTGGCTGACGACTTGTGTGTTAACGAAGACCAAGGCGTGCTGGCGCAGATGGTGGCTTTATACAAACAGTTCCGTTGCTCTATTGTTGCGGTTCAAGAAGTTCCAGAAGAAGAGACTCATAAGTACGGTGTGATTGCTGGCGAGATGATCAAAGACGATCTTTTCCGTGTCGATGACATGGTAGAAAAACCAGAAGCGGGCACAGCACCAAGTAATCTTGCTATTATTGGTCGCTACATTTTAACACCCGATATTTTTGAACTGATTGAGCAAACAGAACCAGGTAAAGGCGGTGAAATTCAGATTACTGATGCACTGTTAAAACAAGCCAAAGCGGGTTGTGTTTTGGCCTATAAATTTAAAGGTAAGCGCTTTGACTGCGGTAGTGTAGAAGGTTATATCGAAGCAACAAACTATTGCTATGAGCATCTATACAAAAAGAATGAACAACAAGTTTCGTTAGCTAAAAAATCCACTCAAAAAAGTTAAATTTGGACATTATTGAGTTGAAGAGTCGCCACTAACGCGGCTCTTTTTACTTTTAATTTAACTGTTTTTTTATCCAGTATTTCTTTGCACATTTCTCACACTATGTAATACTTGCTCGATTCGGTAATAGAACCTAGATAGAGCTGATCAAATGGATAAAATCGAAGTACGTGGTGCCCGTACCCACAACCTGAAAAACATTAATCTAACGATTCCTCGAGATAAACTCATAATCATTACTGGCCTTTCAGGCTCAGGCAAATCTTCTTTAGCATTTGATACTTTATACGCCGAAGGTCAACGACGTTACGTTGAATCCTTGTCGGCTTATGCTCGTCAGTTTCTGTCTTTAATGGAAAAACCAGATGTTGATCATATCGAAGGTCTTTCTCCTGCCATTTCTATCGAACAAAAATCAACATCGCATAACCCTCGCTCAACTGTTGGTACGATTACAGAGATCTACGACTACTTACGACTACTCTTCGCCCGTGTTGGTGAACCACGCTGTCCAGAGCACAAAACGCCTCTCTCAGCGCAAACTATCAGCCAAATGGTCGACAAGGTTTTAGAACTTCCTGAAGGCTCTAAACTGATGTTACTCGCTCCTATTGTGAAAGAACGCAAAGGAGAACATGTCAAAACATTAGAAAACCTGTCAGCGCAAGGTTTTATTCGTGCTCGAATCGACGGTGATATTTGTGACTTATCCGATCCACCAGCACTAGAGCTGCATAAAAAACATACTATTGAAGTGGTTGTAGACCGATTCAAAGTTCGTGACGACCTGCAGCAGCGTCTGGCTGAATCATTTGAAACCGCTCTCGAACTGTCTGGTGGTAACGTTGTCGTAGCACCGATGGATGGCGATGGTGAAGAGCATATTTTCTCCGCTAATTTTGCCTGTCCTCATTGTGGTTATAGTATGCGAGAGCTTGAACCTCGATTATTCTCATTCAACAACCCTGCAGGGGCTTGCCAAACCTGTGATGGCCTCGGTGTGCAACAGTATTTCGACCAAAGCCGTGTCGTTCAAGATGAGAAACTAAGCCTAGCTGAAGGGGCTATTCGCGGTTGGGATCAAAAGAACTACTACTATTTTCAAATGCTCAATTCTTTAGCTAAGCATTATGACTTTGATTTACACAAGCCATTCAACAAACTAGGCAAAAAGATCCAAGACATTATTCTTCATGGTTCAGGTCGTACCGAGATCGAATTTAACTATATTAACGATCGAGGTGATATTCGCGTTAAACGCCATCCGTTCGAAGGGATTTTAAACAACCTAGAACGTCGTTACCGCGATACAGAATCAAACTCAGTACGTGAAGAGTTGGTTAAATACATCTCAACCAAGCCTTGTAGCCACTGTGAAGGTACTCGTTTACGTCTTGAGGCTCGCAATGTATTCATCAATGATACGCCACTTCCTCAAGTCGTTGAACTCAGCATTGCTGACGCTCTTGCTTTCTTTCAATCGCTAAAATTGGAAGGACAAAGAGCTCAGATTGCCGAAAAAATCATGAAGGAAGTGAATGATCGACTACAGTTTTTGGTCAATGTTGGTCTTAACTATCTTAATTTATCACGCAGTGCAGAAACTCTCTCTGGTGGTGAAGCACAACGTATTCGCTTGGCGAGTCAAATCGGTGCAGGCTTAGTCGGTGTAATGTATGTTCTTGATGAACCTTCAATTGGTCTTCACCAACGCGATAATGAACGCTTATTAAAAACCCTTGAACACTTGCGCGATTTAGGTAATACCGTTCTTGTTGTTGAGCACGATGAAGACGCGATCCGTATGGCGGATCATGTGATTGATATTGGCCCAGGAGCGGGGGTTCACGGCGGAACGGTGGTAGCGGAAGGCAATATCAATGATATTCTCGACAATCCGAACTCATTGACTGGCCAGTACTTAAGTGGCGTCAAAGAAATTTCCGTTCCTAAACAAAGAACACCGAGGGACGCGAAGAAAACGGTAGAACTGATCGGTGCAAGCGGTAATAACCTGAAAAACGTTAACCTGTCGATTCCAGTCGGACTACTGAGCTGTATTACCGGTGTATCAGGTTCAGGCAAATCAACATTGATCAACGATACGTTCTTCAATATTGCTCACATTGCACTGAATGGAGCGACAACATCAACCCCGGCGCCATATAAATCCATTAAAGGCTTAGAGCATTTTGATAAGGTGATCGATATCGATCAAAGTCCAATTGGTAGAACACCGCGCTCTAACCCGGCCACCTACACAGGGATCTTTACTCCTATTCGAGAACTGTTTGCTGGGACTCAGGAGTCACGTTCACGTGGTTACAAACCTGGTCGATTTAGTTTTAACGTCCGTGGTGGCCGCTGTGAAGCTTGCCAAGGTGATGGTGTTATCAAAGTTGAAATGCATTTCTTACCTGATGTCTATGTTCCTTGTGATGTCTGCAAGGGTAAGCGTTATAACCGTGAGACTTTAGAAGTTCGCTATAAAGGCAAAACCATTGATGAAGTTCTTGAAATGACGGTTGAAGATGCACACCAATTTTTCGAACCTGTTCCAGTGATTGCCCGTAAGCTGCAAACATTGATGGATGTCGGTTTGTCTTATATTCGACTTGGCCAAGCCGCCACTACTCTATCCGGTGGTGAAGCTCAACGGGTTAAGCTTTCTCGAGAACTTTCAAAACGAGATACCGGTAAGACACTGTATATCCTAGATGAACCGACGACAGGTTTGCACTTCCATGATATTCAGCAACTGCTCAATGTACTGCATCGTCTGCGTGACCATGGCAATACGGTTGTGGTTATCGAACACAATCTTGATGTAATCAAAACCGCTGACTGGATTGTCGATTTAGGCCCTGAAGGTGGTCAGGGTGGTGGTGAAATTATTGCCGAAGGGACACCTGAAGAAGTAGCAAAAAGCAAAATCTCACACACAGCTCGATTCTTAAAACCTATACTCAAGTGACCTCAAGGTGCAGGATTTAGAGCTGCATCAACGAGTTCAGGTCGAGCTTAATAACGGTAGGAATGGTTACTCCCTTTCAACGTTATTGAGCGCAGAGATGGGCTCGTTGATGAACTCCCGACGGGCGAGTTTTATTCGATCTTATGCTGCGTTACTGATGTTCTACGTAGAATAACTATGTCTTCAAATCAGAGCCTTGCCTAACAGCGAATAAATTCTCGCTGAACAAGCATCTTGAAGTTACTTGAGTATATATTGAAATAGAAAAAAGCGGTAAAGTTAAGAAGCCAGCAAGATGCATGCTGGTTTCTTTTTCAGAAGGATAGTTAAAATTCTATGGCAACCTTACTGCTTAGTGGAACACAGCTCGAACCACAAACACCTAGCGTGCCCTTGAACAAACCGTTTTTAATCGCTATCGGTGTTATTTACCTGTTTGCTATGCATATTTTCCTTCCTAATATGGGAGGGGATAGTCTTGATCTACCCTTCAATATCACCACTTGGATAGCCTTATGCTTCGCCCTTTGCTTAGGTTTATATCAGCTAAGTAGCTATCAATGCCTGCGTTATTCAAAACTGACTATCGGTCTTTGGGTATGCAGTACTATCTTGTCGCTTCCCTTACTCTTCACTAACGCAAACTGGGATAACTCACTCGGACGAATAATCGGATTGTGGGCTGGGTATAGTCTATTTTTAGTGTTACAGCAGTTTCACTTCAGCAACAAGCATAAGCAAAGGCTACTTTGGTATGTCGTATTAGGTGCTTTAATAGAAACCTTTTTTGCTTTATATCAGTATGGTTTGTTAGCTTCAAAACACCTGTTTGATTACTCTCCTACTGGTATTTTCCAGAGCGTAGAGGCGATGGCAAGTTTCCTTGCAACAGGTGTTGTGATTTCAGGCTACCTTCTCGCTCGCCAACCCAAAAAGTATAATAAGAAGCTTAGCGAGATTACATTACTGTATGTTACACCGCTCACCATGATACCTATTATTATCATGTCAAAGTCACTGATTGGTTGGGTATCTGTGGGAATTGGTATAAGTTTGATTCTGCCATATTTGTACCGCTTTTCACCGCGTCAACGCTTCATTAATTGGCTTATAGCGGCAAGTATCGGGATATTGATTGGCTCCTGTGCTTTCTTGTGGCAAAACAGTCATAACGTAAACACTGAGAATGAATTAACGTTACCGACCTACAGCCAAGTTGTTCCACAAGCACTAGACATGTTGATAGAGAAGCCATTCACAGGCTATGGCTATGGCAAATTCGAATCACAATACATTCTATATACAGCAAGGCAACACCAGCTAAACACCCGTTATCCTGCTGGTGTACCCGAGCTGACCCATCCCCATAATGAGATACTGTTCTGGGGAGTCGAAGGTGGGTTACTTCCTATACTTGGTATCCTAATGGCTGGGAATTTTATTCTATTTCGAATTTATTCTGCGAAGAAAGGCACCCGCCTAGCAATGTTTGCGTTATTGCTGCCGATGCTCATTCATAACTTGGTGGATGGACCATTTACTCAATCAGCGGTTCATTGGATAACGTTTATCATTCTACTGTTTTGGATCGATCAACGTGTCGCAAAATATCGACTGTTTCGCTTCAGTAGCCTCAGTCGTTCACTGTTAAGACTAACCTCGATCACACTACCTGTTTTAGCGACCTTTTGCTTGCTGAGTATTTTGCATACCAACATCGTTTTGACTCAGTTTGAACACTCAACCCCCAAAAACTTAGCCGTATTGCAGAATATTATTAATCCGACGTTTAACAAAGATAAACTCGACCAAGCTGTTTACACCGCATATCTGAACGCTGGATTCGAAGAGGAAAAAGTGGAGTATTTACAGCCGTATATAAGTTGGGCGTTAAGCATTATTCAAAGTCAACCTAGACCAGAATATTATATCAACTTAATGAGAGCTTATATGGCGATTGGAGACACGAGTCGCGCACAACAAATTAAATCTGAGGCTGAATTTCTATTTCCAGAAACAGACTTTAGCCAAGCGCAATCTGAACCGATAATCACGGTGTTAAACAACACAGTACTTGAATCCGAATAATCAAAAAGGTGGCCGAAAGAGCCACCTTTAAAGTATTTATTTGTTATACGCTCTACTGAGTTAAAGACTCTTCCAAAGCCCTGAGACATAGAGCGATGTTTTCCGATCTAGCACCGTACCCCATAAGGCCTATTCGCCATGCTTTTCCAGCCAAAGCCCCCAGACCAGCACCAATTTCTAAATTATATTCCGTGAGTAGATGATTACGAACTTTCGCATCGTCCACACCTTCAGGAATATAAATCGCATTTAACTGAGGCAGCCGATAAGCCTCTTCAACAACGAACTTAAAACCCATCTTTTCCAAGCCAAGTTTTAGCTTTTCATGCATTTCCTTATGACGAGCCCACGCCTTTTCCAGACCTTCATTCTTCAAAACTAACAACGCTTCATGTAACGAATACAAGCTATTCACTGGCGCTGTATGATGGTAACTACGTTTACCTTCACCACTCCAGTAACCCAACACTAAGCTCTGATCCAAAAACCAACTTTGTATTGGTGTGGTTCTGGACTGAATTTTTTCAATCGCTTTCGGAGACAGTGTTAATGGCGACAAACCTGGAACACAAGAAAGACACTTTTGACTGCCAGAATAAACCGCATCTAACTGCCACTCATCCACCAGCAAAGGAACGCCACCCAGAGAGGTTACGGCATCAACAATCGTTAACATATTGTGCTGTTTCGCCAATGCACCTAGCGTCTTAGCGTCACTTAATGCGCCAGTTGAGGTTTCAGCGTGAACAAAAGCAACTATTTTTGCATCAGGGTGCTGTGCTATTGCCTCTTCAACTTTGCCAATAGAAACAGGCGTTCCCCATTCATCATCAACAACAATCGCTTCACCACCGCAACGTACAACATTTTCACGCATACGCTCACCAAATACGCCATTACGACACACAATGACTTTATCACCCGGCTCAACCAAGTTAACAAAACACGCTTCCATCCCAGCGCTACCCGGAGCTGATACCGCGATAGTAAATTCATTTTCAGTCTGAAATGCGTATTTGAGCAGTACTTTTAACTCGTCCATCATCGCGACAAACAAAGGATCCAAGTGACCCACCGTTGGACGACTAAGGGCTTGTAATACCTGTGGAGAGATATCCGATGGCCCTGGTCCCATCAAAATACGGTGGGGAGGGATGAAGCTTTGTATAGTCATAAGTGCTCCTAGCAGTAACAGACAAAAATGTAGAGTAAGTGATTATTATCTTGGCAACAATTCGACTGAGGTCTAAACCTCAGCCTTCCGCGGGTGGCACGCATCAAGAAGTTACTTGGTATATCCTACAATCAAATGATGAAAATTAATTTCCATTTATCACAATTTTACAATTGACAAGGTATTCATAAAACCGTTCAATGAGTGGGCTATTTATCCCTGACTATTTGTTCATTCAGCCAATCGGCGAAAATACCAAATAGGATCGGATAACAGAAGAGGAGCACTGCCCAGGTAGATGTTTTGTGGAGCCTCAACTCCAATACACAACATTCAGGGGGAGCAGTGCCGAGATAAATCAAGGTTGTGGATTTGGTTTATCGGTCGACAGGGTTGAATCCCTCCGACTGTCATCAGTACTATGCTGATGAAGAGCTTCTGAGGAAATTGATACAACCTATCTGTTGTCACACCTCTATCTTGCTCTAAGAAACTCTCTTCAAACATTGGAAGTTGGATTACCAACCATTTTTATTTCTAGGAAGTTCGGGAGAAATGTAGTGAGCACATTTAATGTCGCCAAGTTTGGTGGAACAAGTGTTGCAAATTTTGAAGCAATGAGCCGCTGTTCGGCAGTGATCGAAAGTAACCCACAAACTCGCTTAGTAGTAAGCAGTGCCTGCTCTGGGGTGACGAATTTATTAGTCGAACTTGCCAATGGCGTACAAGATGCCGAGCAGCGATTAGCCATTGTTAAGCAGTTAGCTGAGATCCACGATTCAATCATTGACCAGTTAGCAGAGCCAACTCAAGTAGAAAAAGATGTTCATTCAATTCTTGATAGCGTTGCTAGTGCTGCTGAAGCGGCGTCGTTCCAATCAAGCAAAAAGCTCACCGACCACTTAGTCGCATGTGGTGAACTCATGTCTACTCACATCTTAACTCAATTGATGCGAGAAAGAGGCGTGAACACAGTTCGTTTTGATATTCGTGAAGTACTCAGAACCGACGACAATTACGGCCGTGCAGAACCACAAGTGGAAGAAATTGCTAAGTTAGCTCAAGAGAAACTATCACCACTTTGTGAACAATATGTGGTGATTACTCAAGGGTTCATTGGTTCAGATAAAGACGGTAATACCACTACGCTGGGACGTGGCGGCAGTGATTACTCTGCAGCATTAATTGCAGAATCAGTACAAGCATCAGGATTAGAGATCTGGACTGACGTTCCAGGAATCTATACTACCGATCCTCGTATCGCTCCTAAAGCAGCACCAATTCCAGAAATCAGCTTTAGTGAAGCTTCTGAGATGGCGAACTTTGGTGCGAAAATATTGCACCCTTCAACACTTGTTCCAGCGCTTCGCCACGGTATCCCTGTTTTCGTGGGTTCATCGAAAGAACCAGAAAAAGGTGGAACCTGGATTCGTCAGGAAGTTGAAAACTCACCTCAATTCAGAGCATTGGCACTTCGTTGCAACCAAACAATGGTAACTCTGCGCAGTGCAAAAATGTTCCACGCATATGGCTTCTTAGCGAAAGTGTTTGAGATTTTAGCTAAGTACAAAATCTCTGTAGACCTTATTACTACATCTGAAATTAGCGTTTCGTTGACCCTGGATAAAACCGATACTTCTGGTGGTGCCCCAGAGCTACCACAAGAAGCCAGAGAAGAGTTACAAGAACTGTGTACCGTAGAAGTAGAGCACAACCTCTGCTTAGTGGCGCTAATTGGTAACCATATGGAGACCAAGGGTTATGCGAAAGAAGTGTTCAGCACCCTAGGTGACTTTAACTTACGTATGATCTGCTATGGAGCAAGCGACCATAATTTATGTTTCTTGGTCGATGCCCATGAATCTAAAGCCGTAATTCAAAAACTGCATTTAGATCTGTTCGAGACTCGATAACTATAGATAAAACAAAGGTCACCCATTGGTGACCTTTGTCATTTTCGTTCGTTAATAACCTAACCGTTGATATTAGGTCCCAACCACTTCTCAGCTTCAACACTATCCCAACCTTTTCGTTCAGCATAGCTCTTCACTTGATCATCCTGAATTTGCGCAACAGCAAAATAACGAGAGTCTGGATGAGAGAAGTACCAACCAGATACGGAAGCTCCTGGCATCATGGCGTAACTGGTTGTCAGTTCCATACCAATTTTTTCTTGTACACCAAGCAGATCCCAAATTGGACCTTTCTCAGTATGCTCTGGACATGCAGCATAACCCGGAGCTGGTCGAATACCTTGGTATTTCTCTCGAATCATATCTTCATTACTTAGGTTTTCATCTGGAGCATAGCCCCAGATTTCAGTACGAACTTTCATGTGCAGGTACTCTGCAAAAGCCTCAGCTAACCGGTCAGCAACGGCTTGAATCATAATCGCGTTGTAATCATCACCTTTCGCTTTAAAGTCATCAGCCAGCTCACGCTCACCAATGCCACCTGTAACCGCAAACATACCTATCCAATCTTGTTTACCACTCTGCTTAGGAGCGACAAAATCAGACAAACAATAGTTGGCACCCTTAGGTTTTTGGGTTTGTTGACGTAAGTGATGGAGAACTTTCACCACCTGCTGACGTGATTCATCCGCATACACTTCGATATCATCACCAACGTTTGCGGCTGGGAACAAACCACAGATACCGTTGGCTTTCATTAAGCCTTCCCTTTCAACACGGTCAATCCAGTCATTCGCGTCTTTAAACAACTTACGAGCTTCTTCACCTACCAACTCATGATCCAAAATCGCAGGATACTTACCAGACAAAGACCAGGTCATGAAGAATGGTGTCCAGTCGATGTATTGGCGCAGTACTGAAACATCAAAATCTTTGAAGACATGAATACCTGGCTTAGCTGGTGCTGGCGGAGTATAAGTTTGCCAATCAATAGCAGCCTTATTTTCACGAGCTTGCTCTAAAGTAACAGGGCGGCTCTTCGGTTTTTTACGCGCATGTTGATCACGGGTACGCTCGTAATCCAGATTTAAGCGTTCAACAAACTCAGGTCGACGCTCATCAGACAGTAAAGCCGAACACACACCGACAGCTCGTGAAGCATTGTTTACGTAAACAACTGGTTGATGGTAATTCTGCTCAATTTTAACCGCAGTATGCGCTTTAGAGGTCGTCGCACCACCAATCAGAAGCGGAAGTTCAAAACCTTGACGTTCCATCTCTTTAGCAACATGCACCATTTCATCCAGAGAAGGAGTAATCAAACCCGACAAGCCAATAATATCAACATTCTCTTCGCGAGCGACTTTTAGAATTGTCTCGCATGGAACCATCACGCCAAGATCGATGATTTCGTAGTTATTACATTGCAGTACTACGCCAACGATATTCTTACCGATATCGTGAACATCACCTTTTACTGTCGCTAACAGAATCTTACCGTTAGTAGAACCCGCTTGCTTTAGCGCATTAATGTACGGCTCAAGATAGGCAACAGCTTGTTTCATTACGCGGGCAGACTTAACGACCTGCGGAAGGAACATCTTACCTTCACCAAACAAGTCACCAACGACGTTCATACCATCCATTAATGGACCTTCTATAACCTCAAGAGGTTTCGAAGCTTTCGCACGCGCTTCCTCTGTATCTTCAACTATGAACTCGGTAATACCTTTAACTAAAGCATGCTCTAAACGCTTCTCGACTGGCCAGGTACGCCACTCTAAAGCTGAAGCATCTTCTTCCCTACCAACCGCATTCTCACGATACTCTTCGGCGATCTCCAACAAACGTTCTGTCGCACCGTCGTCGCGGTTTAGAATCACATCTTCAACCGCATCACGCAGTTTTTCAGGAACATTATCGTAAATCTCTAACTGACCCGCGTTGACAATCCCCATATCCATACCGTTTTTAAAACAGTGATAGAGGAATACCGCATGAATCGCTTCACGCACGTAGTTGTTACCTCGGAAAGAGAAAGAGACGTTAGATACACCACCGGAGATCATTGCATGTGGTAATTCACGCTTAATATCCGCAACGGCGTTAATAAAGTCGACAGCGTAGTTGTTGTGCTCATCAATACCGGTTGCGACAGCAAATATATTCGGATCAAAAATGATGTCTTCTGCAGGGAAGCCAACTTGATCCACGAGGATGTGGTAAGCGCGACGGCAAATTTCGATCTTACGTTCTCGAGTGTCCGCCTGTCCCACTTCATCAAACGCCATAACGATAATCGCAGCACCGTAACGACGAATCAGCTTCGCCTGTTGGATAAACTTCTCTTCACCTTCTTTTAACGAGATAGAGTTGACGATGCCTTTACCCTGAATACATTTCAGGCCCGCTTCAATCACTTCCCACTTAGAAGAGTCGACCATGATTGGCACTTTCGAAATTTCAGGCTCTGATGCACATAATTTCAGGAATCGCTCCATACACGCTAGAGCATCAAGCATCCCCTCATCCATGTTGATATCGATGATCTGTGCGCCATTTTCAACTTGCTCACGCGCTACATCTAACGCCTCATCGTATAGCTCTTCTTTAATTAGGCGCTTAAAGCGAGCTGAGCCCGTTACGTTCGTACGCTCACCGACGTTAACGAACAATGTTTCTGGAGCGATACTTAACGGCTCTAATCCAGACAAACGACACTCAACATTAATTTCAGGAATAGCGCGAGGAGTCACCCCCTCTACTGCTGCTGCCATCGCTGCAATGTGAGCAGGCGTTGTACCGCAACAACCGCCAACTAAGTTTAAGAAACCAGAGCGAGCCCATTCAGCAATGTGTTCCGCCATGTCTTCTGCTGACAGATCGTATTCACCAAACGCATTAGGTAGACCCGCGTTAGGGTGAGCAGATACGAAACATTCTGAGATACGAGAAAGCTCTGCAACATATTGACGTAACTCATCAGGACCAAGAGCACAGTTCAAACCAAAGGAAATAGGACGGACGTGACGTAAAGAATTGTAGAACGCTTCTGTTGTCTGGCCTGATGACGTACGGCCAGAGGCATCCGTGATCGTACCTGAGATCATCACTGGCAATGTAATACCGAGCTCTTCAAACACAGCGTCAACGGCGAAAGCACAAGCTTTCGCATTTAAGGTATCGAAAATCGTTTCGATAAGAATTAAATCACTGCCGCCTTTGATTAGCGCACGTGTAGATTCTGAATAAGCGACAACAAGCTGATCGAACTCAACATTACGATAACCCGGGTCGTTTACATCTGGGGAAATAGAACAGGTACGGTTAGTTGGACCTAAGACGCCAGCAACATAACGTGGTTTGTCCGGCGTTTTTGCTGTCCACTCATCAGCGACTTCACGCGCAAGCTTAGCCGCTTCGAAGTTAATTTCTTCGCTCAGCGACTGCATGTCATAGTCTGCCATTGCAATCGTCGTTGCATTAAAGGTATTGGTTTCGAGAATATCCGCGCCCGCTTCTAAGTATTCAGCATGGATCCCACGAATCAACTGAGGCTGCGTAAGAACTAGCAGATCGTTATTCCCTTTCAGATCGCAATGCCAATCTGCAAACCGCTCACCACGATAATCTTCTTCCTGCAGCTTGTGCTCTTGGATCATGGTGCCCATACCACCATCGATCAACAAAATTCTCTTTTTTAATTGTTCTTCGATTTGGTGTTTTAGATTAGTTCCCACAATACAGCCTCATTATTCCTTTTTGCTTGTTCGACATCCTATCACAGTTCGATTAGAAATCTAGACGTCTAAAACATCTAATTACTATAAATGTTTAAGTTAAAATTTTGATAAATTTGTTTGTAAAAAGTGTTTGCTATTTATTTATCATCAAAGGACAATTTCGCTCATATTTTGTTACATTTGAGAAGAAAATGTCGGTCTATTACACTCTTTGCTTTTTATCAGCCGCTGCAATGATGATTGCTTTTCTAAACAGTAAGATAGGAAAAATGCAAACCACTATAGCCATCACTGCTGGCTCTATGGTGCTTTCCCTACTTATCCTAATAGCGGGTCAAAACGATTGGTTCCATCTTACACAAATAGCAACAGAGACTGTAACTAGCATTAATTTTGAAAGCTTTTTGCTCAAGGGAATTTTAGGTTTTTTGCTATTTGCTGGAGGGTTAGGAATTAAACTCCCGAACCTCAAAGATCAAAAATGGGAAATCACAACACTTGCATTAGGTGCTACGCTTTTTTCTACTTTCCTTATTGGATTTGGACTTTACGGATTCTGCCAGCTATTAGGTATTCAATTAGATCTTGTCTATTGCTTGTTATTTGGTTCACTGATTTCACCTACGGACCCAATAGCGGTGCTAGCGATTGTCAAGAAACTCAACGCTCCTAAACGTATTTCTACTCAAATTGAAGGCGAATCATTGTTTAACGATGGCTTCGGTTTAGTCATCTTCGTAACACTTTTTACCATCGCTTTTGGAAAGGAAGCCCCTACTGTAGGTAGCGTTGTCGCTCTGTTTGCTCAAGAAGCACTTGGCGGAATCGTCTATGGCTTTCTGCTTGGTCTACTGTTCCACTATTTAATTAGTGCAACAAATGACCACTCAATGGAACTGTTACTAACGATCGGTGTACCAACCGCAGGTTACGTATTTGCTGATGTCATTCATGTCTCAGGGCCATTAGCGATGGTGGTATCAGGCATCATGATAGGCAACTGGACCCGATTTATTGGCTTCTCAAAAGAGAGTGAAGAGCACCTAGACCATTTCTGGGAACTGGTTGATGAGTTCCTAAACGGCGTATTGTTCCTATTGATCGGTATGTCGATGCTACTATTCGAGTTCCACGAGGAGGACTGGATCATGATGGCATTTGCAGTGCCTCTTGTTCTATTCGCAAGGTACAGCAGCGTGTTTATTTCTTATATCGGCTTTAAACGTTTTAGAAAGTATAACCCTTGGTCGATTAAAATTCTGACTTGGGGTGGACTACGAGGAGGGTTAGCGTTAGCTATGGCGCTTTCAATTCCTTCGGGTGTCATGGTTATTCCAGATAAACTCATTGATGTTAAAGAGCTAATCCTAGTTATGACATACGCTGTGGTTGTTTTTTCAATTCTTGTTCAGGGATCAACAATTACGCCAATGATCGAGAAAGCCAAACTAAAAGAAAAAGAGATGGAAGAACAAATGCTCGCTGGTAGCGATGTACAAGAAAGCCAACAACAAAACGTTTAATCGTTTTCTCTTCATAGATAAATTCAACATAAGCAGTAACTCCGGTTACTGCTTTTTTACACCCGTTGTTTCTACATTCACTGTATCCTACCTTTCCTTTTTCATTCATGTTCCATCGTTACAACGACAAGTTAGTAATTTAACACTCATACTTAGGATGTTGGTTGGTGTAATACCAATCTGGAAAATTAACTGATCAGATCTATCCATCTTCTTGAGCACATCTTGGTGACTCTTTCGGAGCAATCCAAAAAGCGATTCCATGCATCGCAGACTTTGTGACGATGTCGTCGTAATCGGTAAAAGATTGGTTGGCTAGATATCGTTGCCTCAACCAACTCCATACCTGTTCTAT
>JBLXHN010000016.1:0-83262 GCA_048259585.1 Vibrio sp.
CGCATACCGTGACCGTCGCACTAAGAAACGTCAATTCCGTCAACTATGGATTGCACGTATCAATGCGGCATCTCGTCAAAATGGTCTATCTTACAGCCGTTTCATCAACGGTCTTAAGAAAGCATCTATCGAGATCGATCGTAAGATCCTTGCGGACATCGCAGTATTCGACAAAGCAGCATTTACTGTTTTAGTTGAAAAAGCGAAAGCTGCTCTTTAATTAGCAGTCAAGTTTTGAAAAAGGAGAGCATTAGCTCTCCTTTTTTTATCTGCGTATATTGTGTTTCAGTCTATAGGACTGTTACTCATAAGCTCTAGCTATAAACCTACTGCCTACCTTTCACATATCACTCACGATTTTGTTAAGCTATTCGAAGCCTTACGTTCATTATTCGAATATGACAGATTTGTAGTAGAGTCAGATGTTAATTTAATGTAAGTTGTTGCATACAGAATTAAACACCGACAAATTGCAAAGGAAGATAGGTGAAAGGAAGCTGTTTATGTGGTTCTATCGCATTTGAGTTGTCAGGTAAATTACCTCCAATTTACCAATGCCACTGCTCTTTGTGCCGAAAAGTATCTGGCTCATCATCGAACTCAGCATTGATAATCCCATCTAAGTGTTTTAAATGGACAGTGGGCGAACAACATATCCGCTCTTATTCAAGACCTTCCGGTTTCAAATCCGATTTTTGTAGTCAATGTGGCAGTCCTGTCCCTAATATCAGTTCTAATGGCGATTCTTATTGGGTTCCTGCGGGTTTGTTATCAGAAATGGTTGATACAGAAGTTGCTGCTCATGTTTATGTTGGTTCACGAGCAAATTGGGATGTTGGGTTTATTCACGACAAACTCGCTCAATTTGAAGAGATGCCTTCGGAGCATGATTGGCAAAAGCTTTGTCAGAATATTAGTGCCAACAAAGCTCAATAATAAGTTGTTAAGTTAAGGAGTCTATTTTGCCTCATTGTATTGTTGAACATTCACCTTGTGTTGATGCTCAAGAATTGAATCAAAAAGTGTTTATGGGTGCGCTAGCGTCAGGATTATTTGCCTCTGATGGCAGTGATATAAAAGTTCGTAGTATCACGTACCAACACTATCAGACCGGCGCAGTTAAAGAAGACTTCATTCATGTTGGGCTGCGTATACTTTCGGGACGTAGCGACGATGATAAGTCGCGTCTATCTCAAAGTGTTTTGGCTCAATTGGAATCTCTTAATTTATCAAAAGCATCTCTGACGGTTGAGATTGTTGATATGGATAGGGATAGTTACAGCAAGAAGATTGTTTAATCGTTGGGTTGAATATGGAACTTAGAGCATTTGATACCGCTGACTTCCAGACGTTAATCGATTGGATTGACTCAGATAAATTGAACTACCTATGGGGTGGCCCTAACTTTAAGTTCCCGTTAGATGGTAGCCAGCTCAGTAAACACTGCGCTTTGCCTCACGTTTATCCTTTTATGTTTGAAGTTGATAAGCATAATGTCGGATATGCTGAATTGTATAAGGTGTCAGATACACATTTTAGGGTGTGTCGCGTTTTTGTGTCTCTGGAATTTCGCGGCCGAGGATTAGCGAAACAGATGCTGCAAACCCTGATTGAGTTTGCCCAAAGCAATCTTGATGCACGTGAACTCTCTCTGGCTGTTTTTGAGCATAATCATGTTGCTAAGAACTGCTATGAATCGCTGGGTTTTACCGTTATTTCTCAGGAGCAAGGAACTCGCACATTTGAGGGCGAAAATTGGAACCTACTACGTATGAGTAAGTGTTTGTAAACGACAGTCTCGAACATTGATCGTTTGGTCAGCGGTTAATTGAGATGAAACGACGAGGGTTTTAGGCATAACGACTGAGTATGCATTACGCTTTAGAAGGAAGTATAAAGAGTCAGCGCGCAAAATAACCCGAGTTCTATCTATTGAACAATCACCCAGTATTTATATGTCGGAGAGTTATGGCCATTTCATTTCAACCTACCAAAGATTTTTCTAAGTCCGCAGATATTACGTTTAATAATATGCGCTCCTACTATGAGCATTATTCTGTCGATTGGAAACAGCCAAAAATATTGGAACAGATCTTTAGGTTGGAAAATTGGGATATAGTCTTGGATGGAGAGGTCGTGGGTGCGATCAGATTGCAATTCGATGTTGATGGCTGTTATTTAAGAGATCTTCAGGTAAGCGAAGAGTATCAGAACCGAGGGATTGGCGCAGCCGCACTACAAGAAACGATGCGTATTGCAAGTGAGTCGGGTTCAAAACTGCTTAAACTGCGAGTATTTAAAAATAGCCCCGCCTATGGTTTGTATATTCGATGCGGATTTACTTTATCTAGTGAGGATGAAAAGTTTTTCAATTTGGTACAAGACATCTCTTAACCTCATTTTTCAATTTAGCTTTACGTGTATTGAGCTGCAGGTAGAAACTATTCGTCAACAAGTCAGGTTCACATTCAGTGGTTTTTTAAGGATTCATTAGTCATGCTCGTGCTGGATTTATCGGGCTATGTTTCAGCCTTGGAGTGAAAGAGCACAACGCTCGAGAGCGTTGAAAATTAGACTAAAAACCAGTGTAATTGATTTAGGTTCTAAAGCAGATAGGGGAAACCATGTCTAAAGTGATACTGAAAGGATATATTAAGGTTCCAGAGGCAGATATGTTAACAGTGATGTCTGCTCTAGAAACGCATAAGATGTTGACGTTACAAGAGTCTGGATGTCTCGTTTTTGAGGTGAAGCAGAGTGAAGAAAATCCTCATATTTTCGATGTCTATGAGGAGTTTGTAGACAAAGCTTCATTTGAAGCGCATCAAAAACGCGTTAAATCTTCCTTTTGGGGAGAAGTGACCTCTCATGTTGAAAGACACTATCAAATTATTGAATAAAGTATTTAAAACTAACCTTACTGATAACGAGTTTGTTCTAAATTGTTATAGATGATCAGCTGGAAGGAGTCTGTCATGAAGCAACATGAGAAGCTTAATTACGTTGAGTTTGCAGCAAAAGACTTAGTCGCGACTAAATTGTTTTTCACTATGGTTTTTGGGTGGGAGTTTGAAGACTATGGCCCGGATTACATGGCTTTTTCTAATCAAGGATTAGACGGTGGTTTTTACAAAGCAGACGCGTGTAGCCAGACATCAAATGGTGGCGCATTATTGGTTTTTTATAGTGCTAATCTTCAACAAACGTTTGAGAAAGTAGTTCTGAATGGTGGTGAGATCGTCCGCCCAATATTTGATTTTCCCGGGGGGTGCCGATTCCATTTTAACGAACCGAGCGGGAACGAATTCGCAGTTTGGTCAGAAACTGTCGACGGGTAATGATTGAATTACTGTAATTAAACGGTTCGACAAGAGAACTCAACTCCGGCGTGTTCATAGTAACTAATGTGATTATGAATAAAAATGGTATTGTTCTTGGTATGTTGAGCCGCTCACTAAGGAAAATTTATGGACCCACGTAGTCAACAGTATTTGCAAAACTTTTTAGATTCTTTACCGCAGCAAAAGAAGCAACAATATACCTCTTTTAGTAGTGACTATTTCTGTGCCGATGAGTACAACGCAAATGTGTGTGCAGACTTGATCATGAAAGGAGAAAAACGCGCCACTTGTAGTATGGAGTATTGGTATAGCCATGAAGGGGAGTTAATGCCTCAAGTTGGACATTTGCAAGTCGTTACCGACTGGAATGGAACCCCCAAGTGCATTATTGAAATTACTTCCGTAGAGCGCTGTAAATATTGCGATGTCACCGAAGAATTCGCATTTGCAGAGGGAGAAGGGGACAAAACGTTGGCGTGGTGGAAGGAAGCCCACTGGAAGTTCTTTTCTAGGGAGTGTGAAGAGTTAAACATAACACCGACCGAAGATATGTTGTTAGTGCTAGAGCACTTCACTGTCGTACATCAGTAATATTTGGAGTCAAAAATGAATCAATGGGTCGAGTGGGTTAAGCAGTTACAATCGATTGGTCAGGCTGGTGTCGCGTATTCAAAAGATAAGTTTGACTTGGAACGCTTTGAGCAACTGAATACGATTTCACACAAGATGTTTGCTGAGTTGTCGAACACTCCCGTAGAACGTGTGGCACAATTGTTTATTCCTGAAACAGGTTACCCCACTCCAAAAGTTGATCTCAGAGCTGCAGTCATTAAGGATAACAAAATTCTTTTGGTGAGAGAAAGAGAAGATGACCGCTGGTCTCTACCCGGAGGTTGGGCTGACGTTTGTGAAACGCCTTCTCAGGGGATCATTAGGGAAGTTCTGGAAGAGTCGGGCTATGTTGTGAACTCTCCCCGGTTAGTGGCTGTAAAAGACAGAGATGTGCATCCTTACTATCCCAAGTATCCATATCATATCTATAAACTGTTTTTCTTATGTCAATTTGAGTCAGGAGAAGCGGCAACCAATATAGAAATTTCTGATATAGCTTTCTTTGGTCTGGATGAACTACCTGAATTGTCTGAAGGTCGAGTTTTACCAAGCGACATTAAACTTATGTTTGAATATCTTTCTGAACCAGATAAGCCAGTATACGTTGATTAGGGATGATAGGCACGACGACAGTATGTGTTTAAGCGCCAGGTATCTGCGTAAGATTACACTTTAAACTGAGACACCATCTCATTCACTGGCTCTGCCAGACGGGCCTTCTCGGAGCTGGAAATACCATTTGATTTGATGCGACCGCATTCACTTCTGCAATACGTTTACCACACTTAGTTTACTGAAAGTAAATCAATTAGTTAATTGAATATTCAGGTTGATTATTGGAGTATTAAATAATACGTTCAATGAATCAGCATTTTTTTCAGCGTGACTCGTTCTGCTGAATAACCTTAGTTAAGTGTAGAAAATGGTTAGCATAGAAAGATACACCCATAACAGGCAAGATGAGGCCGCTTTACTGAGTGTTAAAGCGCATCAAGTGGAGTTTACGGTTTCCGACGTCCCTGAAACGGTAGTGGGTTTGAGTGAAGATGAACATCCACACTTAATCATCAATGACAATAAAGCGGTGGGCTTTTTCCTACTAGATTTAGGTTATAGTGAAAAGTACCACTTTAGTAAGGATAAAGCGATTGGTGTAAGGGCGTTGCTGATTGACCAAGAATATCAGGGCAAAGGCATTGCAAAAAGTGCGATTAAATCATTAGTCAGTTACGTACGCAATAACTATTCAGAGTTTGAAGCTATACAGCTAACAGTAAACTGCCGCAATATTTCTGCCTATCAATGCTATTTAAAATCCGGCTTTGAAGATACAGGCACTCTTTACCACGGTGGTCCGGTTGGGCCTCAACACATAATGCAAGTCCAGTTAAAACGTTAAGCCGTTGTTTGTTTAGCACCAGGAGGTACTGGATGAAAGAAGGTATAAATCAACATGACGAATTTACACCAGAGTCACCCTGCATACGCCAATGCTGCTTGGATAAGCAAGATATCTGTGTTGGCTGCTATCGAACTCTAGAAGAAATCGTGAAATGGAGTACTTGTACAGATAGGCAAAAAATAGCTATTAAACAACTATGTAATATTCGAAAGAAACAAAGGTATTGAGTAAGAGTAAATCCTATGACAGTGACCATACGCAGAGCCGAACCTTCAGATGCGAAGGCCATTCAACAAATTTATCAGAGTAAAAACGCGTATACCGGTACGTTACAGCTACCTCATCCCTCTCTCGAGTTATGGCAAAAAAGGATTTCAAATATTCCTGAAAACGTCTATGCCTATGTTGCATCTATTGATGGAGAGGTAGTGGGTAACTTGGGGTTTGAAGTCTGTGCTAACCCGAGGCGGCGTCATGTTGCCTCTTTTGGCATGGGTGTTCGTGACGATAAACAAGGGGTTGGGATTGGTAGTGCACTATTGGCAACGGTCATTGATTTAGCGGACAACTGGTTGAACTTAAAACGGATTGAGTTAACTGTCTATGTCGATAATCAGGCCGCTGTCGGTTTATATCAAAAGTTTGGTTTTGAAATAGAAGGTGAATCAAAGGATTATGCCTTTAGAGATGGGAAATATGTCAATGCTTACCATATGGCACGTGTCACCGGTTAACAGTTCTCATGGAAAGGTAAGTAAATGGTTACGTTAAGGGAAATGGAAATTGCGGACTACCAAGCCGTAACGTCGCTTTGGGCTGAGACAGAAAGTTTGTCATTAAGAGACGCTGATTCGCAACACAATATTCAGTTGTATTTAGAGCGAAATAAAGGGCTCAGTTTTGTTGCTATCGATCACTCAGAGATTATTGGTGCTGTGCTGGTTGGAACTGATGGCCGCAGAGGTTATTTGCAGCACTTAGCGGTAAGCTCGCAGTATCGCGGCTGTGGAATAGGCAAGGAATTGATTAACCAAGCAACAGAAGCCTTAGCCGCTATTGGTATTTCAAAAACACATTTGTTTGTGTTGAATGAGAATCGTGCGGCTCAAGGGTTTTATGCCAAGCTTGGTTGGTTTCCCAGAGACGAAATCAGAATGTTTTCGTTTAACAGCTCTGAAAATTTAAATGCATAGTTGATAGTTAAGCCGCTCTTTGAGTGGCTTAACTGTAGTCTGTAGTGTCGTGTTACCACATGAGATCATCCGGGACGACGAAATCTGCGTACGGGTCATCTTCGGCTGGAATGTCTGATTCAGGCTCTTTTTGATCGATAATGGCGTTATCATCACGTTGCGAAATTTTGTTGGCAACAGAGCTTGGAATCACGACATACGTCTCTTCATAACGCGCTATCGCAAGAATGCCTTTACTTAATTGATCACGAATTATAGATGTGACGTATAGAGATTTAACCAGGGTACCATCGGTGAAGTTGTACTTGATATCACCATCCGTAATATCTAACTTGTTCATCTCAATCAATTGCTTGATTTGAGCGCTGATTTCTTTATTTAAGCGCTGCTCGTTCAGTTGCAGGCTGAGTTCTTTATCACGTTCTTGTTGAGCGCGTTTGTTCTCTTCAACCGCAGCCTTAACTTCGCGGGCTTGCACACGAGATTTTTTCGATCCCTTTTTCGCTTTTTTTAATTTTTTTTCGTTCACCAAGCCAGCTTTTAGCATCTGCTCTTGGAGTGTTAGCTTTGCCATCGATCTATCCAATTTCTTAATTTTCTACCATTTTAACGGCAGGCGCTGAGCAAATAAAGTAAAGCTTATGTGGCAGGTAGTGATATCTGCTGCATTGCTTATTTGATTATCGGCTATCACCAATTTCTGTTTGCAGTTTTATTGGTAAAGTTGTGATACTTGTGCGTTGCTAGACGGGAAGCGTGAGGCTATATTCGAATTTTGGCTCCTACCATTTTATTTTTCCACTGGATCTGAGATATGGAATTAGAGTTACTAGAAGAAAAGCATTTCCCATCATTATTTGACTTTGAGCAAAACAATCGAGGTTGGTTTGAACAGTTCGTTCCTCCTCGTCCTGCAAGTTATGACAGTTTCGCCAGTTTTAGAGATGTGACTAACCGTTTAGTTGACGAACATGAAGAAGGTACAGGCTACTTCTATGTGGTGGTTCAGAATGGAGAAGTCATTGCGCGAGCAAACTTAATTGATGTTACTGAAGATGAGTGTGAAGTCGGCTATCGTGTTTGCCAAAAATGGAGTGGTAAAGGTGTTGCAAGTTTTGCGGTTACGGGGCTTATAGAGATCGCTCAGAGTGAGTTAGATTTAAAGTTACTTACTGCGAAAGCTGCCATGAATAATCCCGCCTCTATGCGAGTATTGGAAAAAGCGGGTTTCACTAAAGTGGGGCAAGAAAAAAATGCCGTGGTGTTAAATGGAAAAACCTTAACACTCGCCTGCTATGAGCGAGTGCTTAATTAAACTCTCGGTAAGAAAAATAGGGCTTAACGTTAGGTTAAACGTTATTTGACAGCACTTTGTTGTAGGCATCGATAATGTGCTGTACATCTTGGGTTTTACCCGACTGAATACGTTGGTAATGTTCGATAGTCGCCTTGAGATATTTTGCTACTGTTCGTTGATATTGTTCCGATTCTGATTGCCAGATCTGGCTGCCAACTCTATCAACAGAGCGAAAATCCTCGTGGTGAGAGGTAATCAACATGATTTCATAAAATCGTTGATTATCTTCAACCAGTACCTCATTTTTGAGGCTGTAGTTAAGCTCAATCAGTTTTTTACGGAGAGTAAATTGATGATGTACTGGGCAAAGAAGAAAATCGCATTCAATCTTTGGGTAGTGGTGATGAAGGGTTTCAATAAACCGTGTCATTAAGTCACCGCCCACTCCAGCAATAATGATCAGATGCTTACCAACGAACTCATCTATCGGTAGTTTTGCTATGTCTAAACAATGGGTAAACCAACGCGCAGGTGAGTTGGGGTAAAAACGCTGTAGGTTTGATTCCACTTGCTGTACGAGATCTGGAACGATATCGACAAAATGCACATTGGGTGCAGCTTGTCGCTTTAAAAGCGTAGCGCCTAGAAGACCATGATCGCAACAACAGTCCCAAATATGGTCGTATGTTTCAGCAACCATCTCATCAATTTGTTTTAATCGCTTGCTAAGCTTCAACTTTAGTTACCTACCAGATCTGACAACCGGCGCATTGTAATCGTATTTTTTCGTTCAAGAAATACCAGATCTACATAAACAACAAGGAGCCAAATTTAGCGCTCCTTCTTTCATTATGAGGCCATATTAAGTTATTCAAGTTCAACTGGAGGGCGGAAAACCATTTCGTGCATGACAACATCTTCTGGTAATTCAAGAATTTGATTGATGGTGTAAGCCACGCTTTTTGCTGCCATATACTGAGGTCGCTCCACTTCGCGGAAGTTAGTGTCGGTGCCACCTGGGTACAGTGTCGTTACTTTAATACCGTGTGGCTGTGCTTCTTTCATAAGGATAGAGCTAAAGCCAGCGAATCCTTGCTTCATCGCTGTGTAGACACTCATTGTTTCGTTTGCGCGTTTCGCTACGGTACTCACTACATTAATAATGTAGCCCTTTCCTAGCGGTTTCATGATTTTTAATGCTTCACGGCTAAGCAGTGCTGGTGCTCTTAAGTTAACAGCATACTGATGGTCAAATTCTTCTAAAGTGAATTCTTCAATTGGACATTTTCTAGAGTTCATTCCGGCATTGTTGATGAGTACGTCGATAGAACCTAGTTGTTCGTATGCACTGTTGAACATATTGATAGTTTCTGTTGCACAGCTTAAATCTGCCTGAATCGTTAAGCATTGGCTTACGGCTGTGAGTTCCGCCAGTTTGTTTGCATTTCGCCCGGTGGCGACCAGTTTGTGCCCTTTTTCTGCAAGCAATTTGGTTAGTTCAAAACCAATTCCGCTTGTAGCGCCAGTAATTAATATGTTCATAACGTTCTGTTTTATAAAATGGTTGCCGATAAGCAAAGTGTGTCAGCTTACGGAATCGCAGTAAAGAGCAATTAGTTATAACGAACGGAAATGCACAAAACGCATAGCATAGTATGGTACAGAGTGAGGTTGAGTTTAGGGTCAGGACGGAATACGATGATTACGAATTAATGCTCTACGTACGTTGCTGCACATTTTACCGAAACGGCGAATATCATCAAAATTGGGCTGGTTACCTCTATCAATTTGATGCTGCCAGTAACTTAGCTCTGAATCGACCATTTCCATTAGTTTTTTGGGGCAGCCGATGCAGGTGTTATCTGTGCCACATTTGAAGGTATCTGCGTTATAAAGTGGAAATTGCTGTTTCACTTCATCAATGATTTGCTGCATAGCCGCTATTCTGTCGGGTTTACGGGGCAAAATTTTTTCTCTTAGTCGCAATGAATGCTGGAACATAACTGAATGTGAAGGTTAGGGTAATTGACGAGCAATACAGTTGGCAATGGGTAGGGAGATAATAATGAAAACAATAGGAATGCTGGGTGGGATGTCATGGGAATCTACCTCGAGCTATTATAAAGCGGTGAACAAAGGTGTAAAAAACGCGCTTGGTGGACTCAATTCAGCCAAAGTGTGCCTGTACAGTGTTAACTTCGATGAGATAGAGCATCTACAACGTGAAGGAAACTGGGATCAAGCTGGAGCTTTGTTAGCTGATGCGGCTAAATCGGTTGAGGCTGGTGGGGCTGATTTTCTGATGATATGTACTAACACCATGCACAAAGTCCTTCCTCAAATAGAAGCTGCAATTACGATTCCTGTTCTACACATCGCAGATGCAACCGCTAACAAATTGGTAGCCGATGGTATAAAGAAGGTTGGCCTTTTGGGTACTGCGTTTACGATGGAACAAAGCTTTTATAAACAGCGCATCAGAGAAAAGTTCGGAATTGAAGTCATTGTTCCCGAACATGGAGAGCGAGAAACGGTACATCGGATTATTTACGATGAACTATGCCAGGGGCAGGTACTCGCTGAATCACGCGAACAGTATATTACCATTATTGATAATTTGCGTCGTAATGGTGCGGAAGCTGTGATTCTGGGGTGTACTGAAATTGCACTTTTGGTTGAACAGCAACACACGCAAGTTGCGTTGTATGACACAACTAAGATACATGCTGATCAGGCGGTTAGCTGGGCACTTTCAAATGATGAGTATTTAAAGTAGTACTATGTTGAAAAGCTTTACGCAGTGTAGTTTGTTGGTGATGTCAGTGATCGCTTTGATCTCGGCAAGCTTGGGTTTGTTGTCGTCAATACCGCTTGCGGAACTGTTTGTATCAGCCGCGATGATTATCGTATTAAGAAAGCACTTCAGTATCCAAGTCACCATACCGAATTCATTGTTGATGTTCATTCAGGTAATGTTGGGGATCAGTGTTGGTTCAACGATTTCTCTAGGTGAACTCTCTCAGACACTCAACCCCTTGGTATTGTTTGGCTTGGTTATTTGCTTAGTGTTGCAAACCAGTTGTAGTTTTTGGTGGTTACACTATAAAGAGAAATGGAATCCATTTGAGTCATTGTTAGGTGCAGTTCCGGGCGCGATGGCTGCTATTTTAGTCATTAGTGAATCGGGTGATAAACCTTCGCCTAAAGTTGTGTATTCGCATTCGGTACGTTTGATTATCTTGATCGTGCTGGCTGGGTTCGTTTCAAATACTGCAGCTGATGTTGTTATTGAACATGCAGCCTTGAGCTGGCAACAGTGGGGGCTTCTAATTTCTGTTATTGCGGTGAGTATGATTTTCGGTAAACTTTCGATTCGGTTCGGAGTGCCCGCTCCTTATATGATCGCTTCGTTAGTGATTGCAGCATTTTGTAATAGCTATATCACGACGTTGTCGTTATCTGTCCCGGTTTTCATCGTGATTTTCGCGACAGCGTTGCTGGGAGCGTTGATTGGGGCTAGATTAGCAGAAACCACGCTCAGAGAAGCGATTTCTTATTCTAAGGCAGGCGTGTTTGTCACCATTATAGGCTTACTGGTCGCGGTAATAACTTCTTACATCGCTTCACACTTGCTTGGCTTGAGTTGGATTGTGGTGCTATTAGCTTGGGTGCCAGGCAGCGTAGAAGCGATGACGGCTGTGGCTTTGTTGCTTGGTTTAGAGCCTGCATTTGTTATGGTTAATCATGCGATACGACTGCTACTTCTTTATACTTTACCAGTCGTTTTGAAAAATCGCTTAGATCAATTAAGAGAACAGCAATGAAAAAGCCCGCTTGAAATTGCGGGCTTGGTTATCACTTTAGTGATCTTTATTTTTCAAAAACGTCTTTGAAATCACGCTTTAGGATTGGATCTCGACGGGCTTTTTTAAGTTGTTTCGCCATATCTTTAACGCAGTTGTAAAGAACTTGGTCTAGCAGCTGAGCTCGGTATTGCTCTTTGTCTTCGTCTGTCATTTCTTTAGGAAGATTCATGGTTGGGAATTCTTCCATTACATTCACACCAGCGAAAGCTTGGCTAACTGAAATTAGTGCATGAAACTGCTCAAAGTTATCTAGTATATTTTGTGCGCTTGCTGGAAGTTCGTCCCATGCTTCGCGTACGGCTTCTTCTGATACCTCGTGGATTGAAGTGACCATATGGTGCATTTCTTCTGGGACTTGGTCGAATTCCATCACTTTACGTAGTTCAGGAGAAATGGTTTCTAAGTCCACTGCAGGTGTATCGTTTTGAGTTGCTTCAGGCATACATATTTCTCGATAAGAAAAACTGTAATGCTAGAAATTTATGGTCAAATGTCAAGGTGTCCAAGTCACGTCAAAGTGTCTATGCTTAAAAAAAACGCTCGATTTTATGTAACATACTGATTTATTAAGTCATCTATTGATCACGGATGTATGAGTTTTTTATTATCAAGCGGTGAAGCGTGATGAAAGTTGTGCTATAGATAACGATACCATTTCATAATCAACAGACCCAAAGGCAGGAATAGCATGGGAGCGACCGGATCTTCAATGCGCATTCTTTTGGTTGACGATGTTCAACTAGACAGAATGCAGCTTGCTATTCGTTTAAAGCAGCTCGGTCATACTGTTGAGGCGGTATCCAGTGGCAGTGAAGCCTTAAAGTTGTATCAAGGGTTTGACCCAGAACTTGTGTTACTCGATATCTCCATGCCAGATATGGATGGATTTGAGTTAGCTCAGGAGATTCGATGTCGTTATGGTGAAGAGTGGGTGCCTATTATTTTCCTCAGCTCTCATGATGAACCCGCAATGATTGCCAAAGCTATTGATACTGGTGGGGATGACTATCTCACTAAGCCGGTCGATAAGGTGGTTTTAAGTTCCAAATTGATTGCGATGCAGCGGATTGCAAATATGCGGCGCGAGTTAAAGAGAACCAGTGCCAAGTTGGAAGAGCTTAATCGGGTGCTTCAACATCAAGCTAACGAAGATGGTCTAACGCAAGTATTTAATCGCCGTTTTATGGATGAGAAGCTGAAAGAGATGATCTCTTGGCATGGCCGTCATGGAGGAGCATTTACCGTCATTTTATTCGATGTTGATCAATTCAAAGCTTTCAATGATAACTATGGCCATATTGAAGGCGATCTCTGTTTGTTTACCATTGCTCAAGCTGCAAGTAAGCTATTTTGCCGTAGTGGTGAGTATGTTGGTCGATATGGCGGTGAAGAGTTTGTGGTTATGCTTTCGCACAACGAAAATTGTCAGGCAGCGGCGGAGCGGATTCAAAGTGCGATTAAGCACATCAATTACCCACATGCGTTTAGTTCAGTGTCAGATTCCGTTACTGTGTCACAGGGGGTGCTTTCTATAGAGCCCAATGGTCAAGAAACATTGGCAGAAGTTTATCAAATGGTTGATGACGCGCTATACCGCGCCAAAACATCCGGTCGTAATTGTTATGCGATTAAGGACGTGAAGCACTATTAAAGGCTTGAAGCTTTTTCTTAATGTTGTTGCGCAATGCTGTATGCGCTGGGTTTTGTACTTCCCGTTTATGGTAAACCAAGTGAAAAGGTGCATCGCTAATTTTGATTGGGCAGTTCAATATTTGGAGCTCCAGTTTTTCTGCCCATTGTTTGGCAAATGACAGAGGAACAAACGCCAGAGAATCACTCATAGAAACGTGTAAAGCAAGGCCTGCCAACGAGTTACTGATGACATCTGCTTTTCTATCTTCAACGGGTTCTTGAGCTATCTGTTCGAATCCTCTTAGATTTTCCCATGTTGCAGCATTCAGTATGTGGTGCTCTTCGTAGTACATTTCTTTAGTGATTGTCCCTTGAATTCTAGGGTGTTGTTTCCGGCATATCACAACCACTTGTTCTCTGTGTATTTCTTCAATGACAAAGGCACTATCCTTTGTGAGCAAGACATCTAAAACTAAATCTGCTTTTTGTTGGCGAAGATGCTCAAATAGCATGTTTTTGTCTGAGGGAGACTCCGTAAAAGTAATGTTTTCCATGGGCATGAGTCCATGAAGTATGGCTTCATTACAGTAAACGTTGAAGTTCTCACGCATGTGCATAGCGTTTTGAATAATGTCGAGAGCCTGACGAAAGAATGGAATCAGCTGATGGCCTCGGGTGGTTAGTTCAATACCTCGACCATTCTTCACAAACAGCGTTTGCCCATACTCTTTTTCCAATCTCTTAATCGCAGAACTTACCGCTGGTTGAGTGAGATTCATTTGTTCAGCTGCTTTAGTGTATGAGAGGTTCTCCGCAACAACTAAAAATGTACGTACTAGATTTAGGTCCATAGCATTATGATCTATAAATTCAATTTATGCATAATAAAACAAAAGCTGGATTGTTTCTTTATAAAATTGAGTTTAGTCTATCCTTGATATGTGCATGTTTGAATAGACATTTCACACACTAAAACGTCAAATGGAGTCATTATGAATACGGGCAAACAAAATCGCTCACGCAAGTTGGTACTAAATGCATGTACACTTGCCATGGGTGCAGCGTCGGTTGCAGCTCACGCAGCTGATAAGCCAAACATTCTAGTTATCTTCGGTGATGATATTGGTTACTGGAACCTAAGCACCTATAACCAAGGTATGTTGGGTTACACAACGCCAAATATCGACAGCATCGCAAAAGAGGGTGCTAAGTTCACTAACTTCTATGCGCAACAAAGTTCGACGGCTGGTCGTAGTGCGTTTATCACAGGTCAAATGCCTAAGCGTACAGGTCTGACAAAAGTGGGTATGCCCGGCGCTCCACAAGGTATCAGTGAGAAAGACCCAACTATTGCAAGCATGCTACGTGATCTTGGATACGCAACGGGTCAATTTGGTAAAAACCACTTAGGTGACCGAGATGAGCACCTACCAACTAACCACGGCTTTGATGAGTTCTTTGGTAACCTTTACCACTTGAATGCGGAAGAAGAGCCAGAAAACGTGGACTACCCACAGGACCCAGAGTTTAAGAAAAAATTTGGTCCCCGTGGTGTGATTCACTCATACGCTGACGGTAAAATCGAAGATACGGGTCCTCTGACTCGTAAGCGCATGGAAAACGTTGATGGTGAATTCCTCGAAGCGGCTGAATCTTTTATCGAGAAACAAGTCAAAGCGGACAAGCCGTTCTTCACTTGGTTTAACACTACTCGTATGCATAACTTCACTCATTTACCAGAAGAGTACAAAGGTGCAACAGGTGCAGGTTTCTATGCTGATGGTGTGAAACAGCACGATGACCAAATTGGTCAATTGCTACAGAAAATTAAAGATCTGGGTGTGGATGATAACACTATCATCGTATACACCACCGATAATGGTCCAATGATTAACTTATGGCCAGAGGCGGGTATGTCTCCATTCCGCAGTGAGAAAAACACTGGCTGGGAAGGTGGTTTCCGTGTACCTGCTATGATTAAATGGCCTGGTCACATTGAAGCTGGCCAAACGTTAAATGGTATTGTTTCACTGGAAGACTTCTTCCCTACGCTAGTTGCAGCTGCGGGTAACGATAAGGTGAAAGACGAGCTACTGAAAGGTAAGAAAGCTGACGGTAGATCTTACAAAGTTCACCTAGATGGTTACAACCAGCTACCATACTTAACGGGTAAAGAAGATAAATCAGCTCGCAATGAGTTCTTCTACTGGAGTGATGATGGTGATCTGTTTGCTTTACGTCAGGGCAAAATGAAATTCCACTTCAACATCCAAGAAAACGAAACTGGTTTAGAGATTTGGCAAAAACCGTTGACTAAACTACGTGTTCCTCAAATGTATGATTTAAGTATCGACCCATTTGAACGCGGTGACACGGGTATTGGTTATGGTCAGTGGATGTATGAGCGTTCGTTCCTAATGGCTCCAGCTGCGGCTGAAGTAGCTAAAATGATGGAAACGTTTAAAGAGTTCCCACCTCGTATGAAATCTGGCTCTTTCGTTCCAGAATAAGCATACTAACGGTGTAGAATAAAAATGGCGCTCATATGAGCGCCATATTATAAAAATAAAGGAAGTATCAATGGCTAAAACCACAATGCAGGCCTCAACACTGCTCGATGTTATCCCTCTAAAATCCGCATTTAAAGATCTCAGCGACAAGCCTGAATATCAACGCCGTTTTCATGTCATGGCGAAACCCGGTGGTGCAAAGTGTAATATTGACTGCCAATATTGCTTTTACTTACACAAAGAAGATCTTCTTCATCAACCAAAGCAACCGAAAATGGATGATGAAACGCTAGAAGCTTTTGTGAAGAGTTATATTGAGAGTCAAGATGGTGAAGAAATTGTTTTCTCCTGGCAGGGGGGCGAACCTACCTTATTAGGGTTAGATTATTTCCGCCACATTGTTGAGCTACAACAAAAATACCAGCCTAACGGCGTGCGCATCGAAAACGATCTGCAAACCAATGCTATCCTACTTAATGATGAGTGGTGCGAGTTTCTCGCTGAACATGATTTCTTAGTTGGTCTTTCTATCGATGGACCAGAAGAGATTCACAACAAATACCGTGTGACTCGTAGTGGTAAACCAACTTTTCACTTAGTGATGAAAGCGGTTGATACGATGAAAAAACATGGTGTTCGCTTCAACGCCTTAGTGACGGTGAACAATCATAACGTTAAGTATCCACTAGAAGTTTATCGTTTTTTAACTCAAGAGTTGGGTGTCACTTATATTCAGTTTAATCCGGTTGTTGAACCTAGTGATTTCAAAACCACGGCGCCGCAGTTCTGGAATGAGAGTATGATTCCAACCGTGGGCAGCGAGCTTGCCAAACCAGGCCATCCTATGTCCGTAGTGACGGATTGGTCTGTGGATGCAGACGATTGGGGCAAGTTTCTCATCGCAATTTTTGAAGAATGGGTCAATAACGATTTAGGTCGAGTGTTGGTTAACCTGTTTGAAACCGCAGTAGCACAGGTTATGGGTAAGCCTGCGCAACTTTGTATTACTGCAGAGTTTTGTGGTAAAGGTTTAGCGATAGAGCACAACGGTGATGTGTTTAGTTGTGATCACTATGTTTATCCTGAATATAAGATTGCTAACGTAAAAGATCGTCCGCTAAACGAAATGGCTTTCTCAATCAGACAACAAGCTTTTGGTACGGCAAAGCGTGATTCTTTACCTAAGTATTGTAAAGAGTGTCCATATCTCCATTTGTGTTGGGGTGAATGTCCGAAAAATCGCCTATTAAAAACGCCAGATGGTGAAGACGGATTAAACTACCTTTGTCCGGGGATCAAAGCATTTTTCGATTACTCGTTACCAATACTTACTGGCATATCTGTATTACTGGGACAAAATAATGGAAATAAATAATCAAGCTCACGAGGATGTGGTTAAGTTATTAAACTACCTAGATTCACAAGTTGTCGGTCAACACTCGGTAGTAAAAGGTATTCTGCTCGGTTTGCTCAGTCGTGGACACGTATTGTTAGAAGGTTTACCTGGAACGGCTAAAACTCGTTCGGTAAAAGCACTGGCGAATGCTCTCACTATTTCTTTTGGTCGTATTCAGTTTACGCCCGATCTACTCCCGTCAGATGTGACAGGTACAGAAGTCCTTCAGGAATCTGAAGGGAAATCTTCTTTGCATTTCCAACCAGGCCCAGTCTTTAACCAGATTGTTCTTGCCGATGAAATTAACCGTGCACCAGCTAAAGTTCAGGCAGCTCTGTTGGAAGCCATGGCAGAAGGAACGATAACCGTCGCGGGTGAAACGCATACATTACCTGAACTCTTTATGGTATTGGCTACGCAAAACCCGATTGAACAGGAAGGAACATACCCGCTTCCAGAAGCTCAAATGGATCGTTTTTTACTTAAAGTCAGTGTTGACTACCCAACTCATAGCGCAGAAAGAGATATACTCCGCTTGGTACGTCAGGAAGAGGCTGGGGAACTTTTTGCTAAAAGTGGTGAAATAGTCAATATCGATCCGAACTGTATTCTTCAGGCAAGGCGAGAAATATCTCAAATCGAACTATCAGATTTAGTTGAAACGTATATTGTTAATTTAGTGATGGCGACTCGTGAGCCGCAACAATATCCAGATTCAAAACTATTCAGTTGGTTAGCTATTGGTGCAAGTCCTCGTGCATCTATCGCTCTGGATAAATGCTCTCGCGCGTTAGCGTGGCTTGAAGGCCGTGACCATGTTCTAGTCGACGATGTTCGTGAAGTGGCTGCAATGGTCATGGGGCACAGATTAAGTTTATCTTATGAAGCGTTAGCTGACGGCGTTAGTCAGCGGGATCTGGTTAATGAATTGCTGGATGTTGTTAATATTGGGTAATTGCTATGGATGATAAGCAACGCTTAGACCCGCGCATCTATGTCGATATAAAACAGCTGAACCGTACTCAAAGCCACGTATCGAGTATTAATCTGCTGGGTGCGAGATTTTCGCGTGCTCAGATGTCCGGACGCTATCAGTCTCACGCCAGAGGGCGCGGGCTGAACTTTGAGGAACTTCGCCATTATCAAAAGGGTGACGATATCCGTCAGATGGACTGGAAAGTGACTCAGCGCACCGGTAAGCCTCATGTTCGTAGTTACACCGAAGAGAAAGATCGTCAAATAATCTTATGCGTTGATCAACGTAGCGCTATGTATTTTGGCTCTGTCAGTCACATGAAATCAGTTGTGGCGGCCGAAATTGCAGCACTCATGGGCTGGATGGCGTTAGCCCAAAACGATCGGGTCGGTTTTCTGATTTGTGACCATCAAAAATTTCATTGGCGCTCCGCTAAGCGAGGCGGAAAGTCTTTTTTAATGGGGCTTAATGAGCTGGTGGAAGCTAATCATAAGTTGAATGTCGCGGTACAAGATGATTCTACCGTTGATATGACGCATTGGTTGAAATCCCTCCAGGCTAAAAAGCTGAAGTCAGCGACCATCATTATTATCAGCGATTTTAATGACGCTAACGATCAAACTCTTCGCCAGTTACAATTTCTGCATCAACATAATGATGTTATCAGTGTATTTATTTCTGACCCTTTAGAATCAACCTTGCCACAACATACCTTAAATGCGCCTTGGGTGATTGGTGATGGAGAGTATCAGTTTGCTTTACAGCAAGGCAAACAGAGTGAAAAGGCGTATGAAATCCTGCAGAGCCGCTATCAGGAAAAACGTGACCAGTTGAAAACATTGATGGCTGCGCAAAAACTTCCGTGTATCGAGATTGGGACTGATGGTCGTCATTTCGTGGAACTAGCGAAGTTTTTGGAGGTGACGAAATGACACCACAACCGCCTGACAGTTATATGCTGCGTAATATTCACGAAGTACAAGTACCGGAAGTCGTGAGTTGGTTCCCACAAACTATTGGCTGGAAGATTGTATTTGCCGCGATTGTCATTTGGATTTGTTATCAATGCTACCGAAGAGCTAAGCATTGGTGGGTTAACCGCTATCGAAAAGAGGCAAGCCAAGCTTTGATGCAACTGGGTAACAATGAATCTGACTGGCCATTTCAAATGGTCAAAGTGATTAAGATTGTAATGGTGTACCTAGACAGTAAAAACGCTTCACTGCATGGTTTTCGTTTACTCACAAAAATGGATAGTTATACCGACCAAAGTCAGTTGTTAGCTGAAGACAGCGAAATGAAACAGTGGCTTGCCTGTGCAGAAAACAGTAAATTAGTCGCCCCTGATTTTGAACGTATCCGTAGCCAGCTTTTGCTCTGGATTAAAACCCATCAGGTAACCGAAGAGGGTAAGCCATGAGCAGTATTGAGTTCGCTCACCCTTTGTATTTCCTGCTGTTGCCAATTCCACTGTTGGTTTACTGGTTTGTGCCAGCTTATCACAGTCGAGAAAGTGCAATTAAAGTCCCATTTTTCTCGCAAATTCTTGAAGCCTTAAATGAGACGCCCAAAGAAGCTGCGGGTTTATTGACGTCTCAATGGTGGCAGAAAGTCACATTGTTCACCTCGTGGATTTTAATCGTTACCGCACTTGCTCACCCAAGTATTTTGGGCGAAGTTCAAACAAGGGAAGAGTTTGGTCGAGATGTCATGGTCGTTGTCGACTTATCCGGTTCAATGGCAGAAAAAGACTTTAGACAAAATGGCCAAGAGTTAACGCGCTTACA
The DNA here is from genome assembly GCA_048259585.1 of Vibrio sp. GTDB lineage: Bacteria > Pseudomonadota > Gammaproteobacteria > Enterobacterales > Vibrionaceae > Vibrio. The sequence goes on from JBLXHN010000016.1 coordinate 20,013, forward strand.
AGCCGCTAAACATGTATTACAGCAGTTCGTCGAAAATCGTGAAGGGGATCGGTTTGGGCTGATTTTATTCGGTGATTCAGCGTTTATTCAAACCCCTTTTACTGCAGACCGTGAGGTCTGGCTTAGCTTGCTCAATGAAACGGATGTTGCAATGGCTGGGCAAAGTACTTACTTAGGTGATGCTATGGGGCTTGGAATAAAAGTGTTTGAACAAAGCCAAGACCCAGAGCAACAGAAAGTGATGATCGTTTTGACTGATGGTAACGATACCGGCAGTTTTGTTGAACCCATTGACGCGGCAAAAATAGCGGCAGCTAAAGGGATTAAAATTTATATGATCGCCATGGGCGACCCTGAAACTGTAGGTGAGCAACCGCTGGATATGGACGTGATAAATCGAGTTGCTAAGCTAACTCAGGCTCGATCCTTTAACGCGATTGACCAACAAGCGCTGAACGAAGCGTATAAACTGATCGATGAGTTAGAACCTCAAACTTATAATGTATCGACCTATCGCCCTAAAATCAGTTTGCACCATTATTTCATTATTGCGCTGGTTGTACTTCATCTGTTGGTATTTGGGCTATTGACCATTAAGCGTTTACGCGAGGTGTCAAATGGGTGATTGGCAGCTTGAGTTACAGTATTTGTCTCAATTCCATTTCTTACGACCTTGGTGGCTAATCGCGCTGTTACCACTTGGCGTGATCTTCTATTTGCGTTGGAAATCCAGTGCTGATGAAACTCGATTTGCAATGTTTCCGCAGCATTTGAGAAAAGCGCTGACGGTTCAGCGTTCGGGCTGGACGAATCAACTGCCGCTAAAAATGTTGATGTTATTACTGGTTATTTCGGTATTGATATGTGCAGGCCCCGCATGGCAGAGACAAAGTTCGCCATTTGGTGAAGATGCCGCTTCCTTGATGATAGTGTTAGATAACAGCGAAACCATGCAACAGAAAGATGTTGCTCCGAGTCGCTTAGAGCGTGCAAAACATAAGATCACGGATTTAAGTGAAATAAGAGCGGGTGGCAGAACCGGTTTAATGGTGTTTGCGGGTAGCTCGCATATTGCGATGCCTTTAACTAAAGATAATCAAGTTATTCTTCCTTATCTATCAGCATTGGAGCCCGATGTTATGCCAGTTGCGGGCAAAGCGGCTCACACCGCTTTACCTTTGCTCAGTAAGCAAATTGAGGCCAATAAAGGTAACTCCATTTTGTTGGTGACCGATGGTGTTGATCAGACGACTATTGATGAGTATGAACACTATTTTGCCGAAAACCCGTATCAGTTACTGATTTTGGCAGTAGGGAATTCAAATGTTGTCGTAGATTCACCGATGGATTTGAGCTCCTTACGTACTTTAGCCAGTAAGACTAACGGCAAACTGATTGAGCTGACTATTGATAATAGTGATGTGGAAACGCTTAACCGTCAGATTGAACGATTTATGTTGATCAATAGTGATTCATCTATGCCGTGGCAGGATGAAGGTTATCGCTTGTTGTATCCTTTGGTACTGCTGATGATGCTGTGGTTCCGTAAAGGCTGGCTAGTAAAATGGAGTTTAGTGCTTGTAGTTAGTATGCCATTGATGGTTCCAAATCGGGCAATGGCAGAAATTGTGCAAACTGAATCGCAACTAGAAGTACCCACAGAGCAAGTTACTGTCTGGGAACGTACAACCCAATGGTGGATGGATTTGTGGTTGACACAGGATCAGCAAGCTCAGCGACTCTTTAATAAAGGAGAATACCAGCAAGCGGCTACCCATTATCAATCTGCTTTAAATCGGGGCATTGCGTATTACTACGCCGGAGAGTTTAAGCTCGCCCATAGCGCGTTTATGCAAGATGGTAGCTCTCTTGGACTTTACTATGCAGCAAGTGCGCTTGCCCGACAACGTGAGTATTTAGCTGCTCGCTCTTTGCTTCAGACACTAGAAGAAAATCAAGATATTAATGAGCCTCTTAAAACGGATATTGCTCATAATTTGAAAGTAATTTCGGGACTTATTGATGAGATAAATCAGATGAGTAAGTCTCAGGCCAATAGTGTTGACATGGATCAGGAAGTTTCAATTGAACTGCCGGACGACCAGCCTCAGACGGCTGATGGAGCGGACGAAAACACTAACCAAGATAAAATGATTGAACAAAAACTGAGTGCTGAACAGATACTCGGTGATCCAAAACTGGCAGAAGTATGGCTGAAGAGAGTTGAAGCTGATCCAAGTCGATTCTTGCAGGCTAAATTCCAAATTCAGCAGAACCGAGCGTCATCGGAGGTGAGCCGCAATGAGTAGAAGTTTTGTCGCTCGTGTGATGATTGCGATTTGTTCGATCGTCTTCAGTGTTTGGGTCATGGCTGATGAAGCTACGCCATCAGTGCAAGTGACTGCCAAAGCCTGGATTGGAAAGCAAGAATCGAAAGAAGTGCCTGTTTTTGCTCCGACTCAACAAGTCATTTTGTATGTCGAGGTAGCAACGAACACTTGGTATACCTCGGGAACTCAAATCGCATCGATAGAAATTCCAGACGTGTTGATTAAACAGCGTAACCCGTTTGCCATCAACTCAAGTGTACGTAAACAAGGACAAACGTGGTCAACACAACTTTGGGAAATCGTACTTTATCCGCAAAAAAGTGGAGAGTTTTCCGTTCCTCCGGTTAGCGTTAACGTTCAAGTGGCAACCGAGGGAGGTGGTAAAAAGCAGGTAACGTTAGAAACAAAACCCGTTTCGTTCCGGGTAGAGCTTCCGAGTGCGGAGTTGGATAGTTCACGTCGTTGGTTTAGCTCAAGTAAAGCCACCGTTAAGCAGGACTGGCAGCTTTCATCGGAAGATCTAAAAGTCGGCGACAGTGTGACTCGAGTGATAGAAATTCAGGCACAAGATTCATTATCGGTGTTACTACCAAACGTGCTGTCGACGTCAGTGAATGAAGCATGGAAGGGTTATGTCAGTCCACCTGTATTAGCGGATACACAGAGCCGGGATGGATACATTTCTAAACGTAAAGACAGCCTGACTTACGTGCTTCAACAAGGCGGTGATATTAGCTGGCCGAGCTTTGATATTTGGTGGTGGAACACTGAAACACAGAGTCTAGAGAAAATCACAGTCGATGGATATCGTGTGCATGTTAAACACACATTTTCTTCTTGGCTACGCGCTTATCAGTCAGAGTTAATTGGTTTGCTAGCCGTAATTGCCACATTGATTGCTTTGTATTGCGCAGCCAAACGTTATTTTAAAACCCATAATAAACCTGCGTGGTATGAATTCACTCGAACGCTGTTATATCGTCGTTGGCCTCAATCCCGAACATTGTTGTATAGAAAGGCTCGAGGCGAAACCCTGCAAGTATCATTAAGTACGTTAAATCAAGATCCCAAGTGGCTCGCTTTATCCCATGATGTTCAAAATGGTCAAACAAAACGTAGAAGTTTTTTATGGTTGTGGCGAAAGTTGAAACGCAACCAAAAATTTAGGCTGAAAGTCCCTAAGGCTCTAAAAAATCTGAACAGATAAGACGTTAAGAAATTTATATCGTTATACTCATTCTAAATGTCCAACGTTAAATAATAATCGCCTGCTATATTATGGTTTGTTAAATATTTTACTTCAATTCTTCATGACGTGTAGGGGTATTCTGTATTTATAGAATTGTGGCAAAACCTTACAGATGCGTAGTTAGAGATACCGTATTATTCAATAATAGTTATTAACAATACTACCAGGCGGCAGTGATTTGAAACTCGTTAACACTAAAGCTCTTACAATTAATGATTTAATATTGCCATGAAGAGAAGTTTACAGTCAGCAATTCTTATTCCATTCATAATCGTATTCTTCATTACTTTTATTGGAATAACATCAATTCAACTTTTTAATTTTGAAAATAGAATCGAAAGTATAGGAAAAAGAAAAACAAATTCAATTACCAATAGTATAAAAATGAAATTGGACAATTATCTAAAAGAGCCCTTACACATAGGAATGGCAATAGGTAGTTTAATTTCATCTGAACATCTCAATACTCACAAAAATCTATCCCATATTCAAAACTATTTACATGCGATCATTTCTGGTGTCTATCATAACCTGCCACAAATTGATGTAGTCGGCTATGGCAATAGCAAATCTGAGTATGTCGGATTTCGTAAAGGTGAAGTTAATAATCACTTAATTTTAAAGGATTCACGTACACAAGGTCTAATGACGTTTTTCGAAGGAGACTCAATTAGCAGTGATACTGCTATGACAGTTAACAGCTACGATCCACAAACTCGTCCGTGGTATGTATCTGCTATTGAAGCGAGTGCTCCAGTTTGGTCAACGATATACAACAGTATTGATATATATAACAAATCTAACACGACGGTCTCAGCTGTCATCCCCGTAGGTAACGATTCTACCTATACTAAGGGGGTTCTCGCTTTAGATATTAGTCTGAGTGCGTTAACGAGATTTATGGTTAATTTGAAGAGTAACCACAATGCGACCGTTTATATATTTGATGATAGCGGTGACATTATATCTTACTCAGGTTCAGATAATGTAGAAAATTTCAGTTTTGTTAATCATTCATCGCGTCCAAATACGGCGATTGACTCTGTCGTTATAGAAAGCTTAAAGAAAATATCCACGCGAGATTATGCCTCTATAAATAATACAATTAACTTTGAAACAAATATTGACGGAGACACGTACTTTAACAGTGTAAATCCGTACATTTCGGTGAATAATGACAGTTTTCGCTGGTATATTGGTGTTTCAGTTTCTAAAAAATCATTATCTGAAGACTCTATTCATGATCGGATTATAAGTTGGAGTATTGGCTTATCAATCTGCGTGATAGGCTTATTTATCGTTGCTATCTATATTAATAAGATAATTTTTCCTATTCAGTTAACCATTGCAGCTACTAATAAGTTGGCTAACGGTCATAAAATAGGGCGAATGAAAAATCACGGCAGTATTAAAGAGATTAATACACTGCTCTCAAGCTTTAATCGTATGTCGACTAAAATCGAGCAGTCTATTAACACACTTAAAAATCAGGTGTTCAATGATGAACTGACAGGACTACTCAGCAAAGCTGGCTTTGTTGATAGTTATAATAAGCTTGATGTTCAAGATGGAACTTTGTTTCTATTTCGTATTAATGCCTTCAAAGAACTGATTGATTCATTAGGACATGAAAAAAGCGATTTAGTATCGCAAGCTGTCGCAGAACGTTTAGGCAAGTTTACTGATCAGGAATGCATAATCGCAGCTATTGAAACTGGAGAGTTCGCGATGTTCTCTCCACGCCATTTTGATTTTCGTCAGTCAAAAGTGTACGCGAAAAGCATTAAGCAATTTTTAACTGAAAGGTTGAACATACAGGGTGTTGACGTTGTATTTAGAGTGTCAGTTGGTATTGTGTTGGAGTTTGGTCCTAATCAAGGAATGGAAAAAGGTTTACGTAATGCAAGCGTAGCATTGAGTGAAGCAAAGCATAGTCGTGGTCACATATTTTATTTCAGTGACAGAATGCTCGAAGCGATCGAAAGTAAGACTCAAATGTTTGCTGATATAAAAAGAGGGATAGAAAATAGGGAGTTTACTCCGTTCTATCAGCCGATCGTTGATTTAAAAACAGGCAAGGTTGTTGGTGCTGAAGCACTTGCTCGTTGGGTGTCTCCGGAGACAGGTATCATTCCACCAGATAAATTCATCCCGATAGCAGAAGAGAGTGGTTTTATCGATTTGCTTGGTGAAAGCATCTTGTATCAAGCCTGTATAGACACGAATAAAGGAATCAGAGAAGGTAAGTGGGCCGCTGATTTTAAAATGCATGTGAATATTTCGGTCATACAGCTATCAAGGGCCAGTTTCTTAACTACTCTGCAAGATATCATGAATAGTACCAATATGAGTCCCAAAAACCTGTCGTTAGAGATCACCGAATCAGGGTTGGCTGAGAATAGAGGCATTTTTAATCGCAATTTAGAAGCTATCATTGCAATGGGCATCCATGTTTCTATTGATGACTTTGGAACTGGCTATAGTTGCTTATCTTACTTACAGGAGCTGGAATTTGACTGCCTAAAAATTGATCGGGCTTTTGTTAGTACTTTAACTGAGGACAACTTTAAGTCCTCACTTACCGCTATGATTCTCGATATTTCTAAGTCAATTGATACTTACGTTGTGGCGGAAGGCATTGAAACCGAGATTCAGGCCAAACTGTTGAGCGAGCTTGATTGCCAGTTCGGGCAAGGTTATTACTTCGGTAGACCGATACCTTATGAATCATGGCAAATAAGTTGACCCCGTCGAATATCGACAATTGTGTCAGCGAAGCGTATGGTGTTCTTTATGAGTGTTTGTTCATATGTTTTTTGGAGTAATTAATGAAGTTAACTAGCGTTAAAAAGAGCGTGTTCGTCGCTGTGAGTAGCCTTATGTTGTTTAATACAGCTTGGGCTTCAGATCCGCTTCCTTCGTGGAATGAAGGCGAAACCAAAGCTGCGATTATTCACTTTGTTGATACCGTAACGAATCCTGAATCACCAGATTTTGTTCCCGTGGCAGAGCGTATTGCGACATTTGATAATGACGGTACGTTATGGTCAGAACAACCGATGTACTTTCAAATTCAGTTTGCCCTAGACCGCGTTAAAGCGTTGGCTCCGACACACCCAAACTGGCAGACCGAAGAGCCGTTTGCCAGTGTGCTTAAGGGAGATCTGAAGAATTTGCATACTGAAGATCTCGTTAAAGTGTTGTATGCCACCCATGCTGGGATGGATACTGAAGAGTTCGATGCGATTGTCAAAGACTGGATAGCTACTGCTAAACATCCGGTTACAGGCAAAAAGTATCCAGAAATGGTTTTTCAACCAATGCTAGAACTACTCGACTACCTCAGAGAGAATGATTTTAAAACCTTTATCGTTTCAGGTGGTGGTACTGGGTTCATGCGAGCGTGGGTGGAATCTGTGTATGGAATTCCACCAGAACAAGTTGTGGGATCAACGTTTAAAACCGAGTTCGTGATAGATAAGGGTGTGCCTAAAATTGATCGATTACCTGAGATATTGGTTAACGATGACAAAGAAATGAAAGCACTTGAAATTTATGAGCGTATTGGCCGTCGTCCTCTCGCCGCTTTCGGTAACTCTGATGGTGATTTAGCGATGCTTCAATGGACTTATGCAGGCAAAGGGGTGCGTTTCCCGATGTATATTCATCATACTGATGAAGAACGAGAGTTTAAATATGATCGTGAGTCCCATATAGGTCGGTTAGATAAAGGTTTAGATGAAGCGAGAACGAAGGGTTGGGCAGTTGTTGATATGGCCAAAGATTGGAAAGTGATTTACCCCTAATAAATTTCAGGCTAATTAATTTGCAGCCGCAGAGTGGATAACTCTGCGGTTTTTTTGATAGAAAAATTTCTAGGTATTTGAGTCGCTAATCTAACCGGTATTTAAGTTGAATTATTCTTGGAACAAAATCACAAATTAAATGCAAGAACTTGTTTGATAAACCAAATATAACTGATTGATATAACATTATATTATCGTTAGAACTCTCAGAATTGTCTTAAGTATAAGAACTACATTCTAAACAGACTTATTTTAAGTGTGAAATTGAGTGCATTGCAAATTTATTCACATTTTGTCGAGTAATTATAGTAAATATTAGAGTCAAAGCACCTGAATAATTCCAAGAGTCAGTTGGCTTTAAATCAGTTAGTTCTCAATAGGAGGGGGTAGAAATCAAATGAAAAGGATGCTGAGTTTTTTTGTGCTTATGGCATTTTCTTTATCGGCAAGTGCCGGGTATATCGGTTCATCAACATATACAGTGGGTGGTGAAACTTTTAATATCGCTAAAGTCCGAGCCGACGATGGTAGTGTTCAAGAGTGGTTGTTAGCTGCATACGACCGCAACTCATTAGCCACGTCGATCGATACATGGACATTATTGTCTCCGGAACTGGGGGATGGATGGAGCGTTGCCACGACAGCACAGGTGAATGAACTACTGACTCTGCTGACTCTAGTTGAGACGGATATGACAGATAAAGTACCGTCTTGGTATTCCGTGGCCAACGAAGTGGCTGGAGCATTTATTAGTCAGGTGATTAGTATGTCTGTGGCGAATGAGTTGAACTCATTGGGCGCGACATACTCTGATTTAATTTATTTTGGTGAGGATGGCGAAGGGATTCTGTTAGCGGAGTATATTGGTGATAGCTACGGCGTGGGTTTTCTTGACGCAGATGGAGTGAATGATCTGTTACTGACTTATGTCGTGTTAGGTTTTGGCCAACGAGTTGCTGGGGTTAAAGTTTCTGAGCCGGGCATGATTGGGATTATAGGGCTTGCTTGTCTAATGTTAGGTGTGGCAAGTGTACGTCGTAAGAATAAGATCAAGGCTCAATCTGCGTCATTACAAGCTTGTAATGTAAGATTTGGTTGATTTAGTCATAACCTATCCTAGCTACGAAAGCTGGTTAATGTTGTCGAGTAAACCGAAGATGAAAATCCGTCTTCGGTTTTTTCTGCGTAATAAATAAACCATTTCTTGCATGACAAAGCCGGGAATTATATCTATCTAGTTATTCCATTTTTGCAAAAAGAGAGCGCTATGTTTGCACGTTCTGATGATCTTGCAATTTTGGTCAATGTCATAGATAGCGGAAGCTTTTCACAAGCGGCGAAGGTATTAGACATTCTAGTTGCTAAAGCCTCCCCGGGGGTAAGTCGTATCGAAAAGATGCATTAAAATATGTTGAACATGGTCATTATTCTAAACTGCTTGTGAAATTTCGACTAAAGGCAGTCGAGTCTCAACGGCATTTAACGCTAACTTGTGAAGCATTTGGTCTGTTGTTGTACAACAATCTGCGACTATTGACACTTTGTACTGTTCAGCCTGCTTAGATATGGCTGTGTGAGTTACACAGTTTTGTGTCATCATTCCACATACAAGTAGTTCATCAACATTTAGCCTTTGTAGCACTGCTTCTAGTTCAGTTTGGTAAAAACTATCCGCATATTGCTTCTCAACAATTTGAGCATTAGGGCATGTTTTGAGTATTTCTGGGTGTATCTCTACTCCCGTACTGTCCCGTTCAAAAAAGGGCGCAGTGCCTTTAGGGGCTGAAGAAACATGTCGGATCAACACCACTGGTATTTGAATGGCATTCGCGTTGGTAATTAATTTTTTTATATTTTCAAGAACCTTACTTGTATTCCAAAGAGGAAATTTTCCGCTAGGAAAGTAGTCGTTTTGTACATCTATAACAATGAGTGCTTTTGTGTTCACTTGTCTAGCCCTTTGATTCTTCGAATTGACGCTGGAAATGTTGAACCATTTTCTTAGTGATTTTTAGAGTCTAAAATGACATAAATAAGGCAATAAGCGACATTTAGAGGTAGGGATGAAAGAAGTATCTATCGGTATATGTGACTATCCTTCGGCGCTAAAGTCTGCTGTTTTTGGACTTGAAGAGATATTCACTCTTGCGAATAGGGTATGTCAGGATAAAGGTATAGAGGTGCGTTTTGTACCGGCGATCATTCGGGCTAGCGAGCTGCCAACAAACCATTTTATGTTGATTTTACTCCCTCCTAGTTCATTAGATGACTACTACCTTGAGCCTCAACAAGTGCTTATTGATTGGTTAAAAGATCACTATGCACAAGGTTCGGTACTTGCTTCTGCTTGTGCTGGCGTGTTTATCGTTGCTGCAACTCAGTTATTTGGCGATAGAGAAGTGACGACGCACTGGGCACTCTCTGACTCCTTTAATCATATGTTTCCTAACATTCCCCTCAACATCAACAAAATACTGATTGATCACGGTGACGTTGTGACCGCTGGTGGGATGATGTCATGGCTGGATCTTGGATTTGAATTGATTGCAAAATATTCCTCTCGGGCTGTTGTGCGTCAACTGGGCAAAACGCTTGTAATAGATACCGCTCGAAGAAAGCAAAGTTATTATCAACAGTTTACGCCTTCTTTCTCTCACGGTGATTTAGTGATTGTTAAGGCACAGCAAATTTTGCACCAGCGATATTCCAGCTCATTAGCAATAAACCAGTTAGCACAGCAAGTGAACCTTACGGTACGGACAATGCAGAGGCGGTTTTTAAAAGCAACGGGTTTAACTCCAAATCAGTATTTGCAGCATCTAAGAATACAAAACGCATGTAACCACTTAGAAAGTTCGCAGGACTCATTCGAGTGGATTGCGAATCTGGTGGGTTATGAAGATGTCAGTGCTTGTCGAAAAGCTTTCATTAATATTATGGGTATCACACCTCGAGAATTTCGAAAACGATTTGGCTGCATAACTTGTGAGCGCGAAAAGAGAACAACATGAACAGGTGTAGTGGCTTAAACTGCGCCTGTCTTGGTGGTTTCTAGCGAATTAATCGGTAGTTTTCCAATGCATGACTATCTGTAGATGGCCAGTGTGTGGGCAAATACTCTCTTCTACAGTGGTGAAACCATTATGAAGATAAAACTGAAGGCTATTTTTATTTTGTTTGTAAACAGTCAAACTTAGGTCGTTATATTTCTGTTTTAGAAAGTTAAGCAGTGCTGTTCCTACTCCATGTGACTGAGCATGTGGAGTAACAAAAATAGCTGGAATTTCTCCTTGGTAATAAGAGATAAAACCCACAATAGAATGATCGATTTCATAAACCCATGTTTCGCAGTTGGGTAGATAGAGATCGCGCATATTGTTTTTTTGTGAACTCCAGAAGTCTTCGGAGATGAAGTGGTGGGCTTTGACTGAAGCTGAATACCAGATAGAGACTGCAGTATTAAGATCTTCTGCACATAGTGGTCGAATCATATTAACCTCGATAATTCAAAACGTACGGCAGACTTTGTTGATTTCCAAGTGCTAACACGTCTGCCACAAAAATGACATTTGTGAAAGCACCTATTGCTCAAAAGTTATTTGGCGTTTCCTTGGACTCTCAAGTATTTAAATGATACTGCGAGCATATAAGGTTTGCAATAACATCAGTCGGTTGACCAAAGAGTGAAACAGTTGGCTGTGGTTCATAGGTACATTGAGTGCACTAGATAACAACATTGATCATTTCCAATTGTCTAACCATATCTTTGATATTAATGTTGATAACATTCAGGGTCGTTATAGATTGAGTAGGCTCATAGCATGGAAAGCAAAAGTAACTACGATCATTTGGTTCATATAAAAAGTCATGAGGAGTTAGCGTTATATGAGCTAATCCCAAACGTAGTGTGGTTTTTTGACCTCGACAAACGTGGTTGGTGGTGGGGAAATCAAGCCGCGGTTGATTTCTGGGGCTTAGACAATGTTCAGCAATTAATTGATAAGGATTTATCCGGAGACACTCAAGGTGCAAAGGATAGGACAGCTCAAACGTTTGAACTAGCGGCTAAAAATGGACTAACAATTGATCCATGGACAACTTATCCAAATGGTATACCCAAAACTTTGTTCATGATGCACCGAGCGGTACTGCTTGGCCCTGAAAAGCATCGAGGTATTATTGCATTTATCAATGAAAAAGTAGAATTGGGTCAGCAGCCAGAAAATCTGTTGTTGGTTGAAGCTATGCGCTATACACGTGTTGCCGCGACAACCTTTACGGATGCTGGAGATATTGTAATTGAAAACCCTGCCGCTACAGAAACTTACGCTCATCTCAACACTAAGGCATTACCTGAAGGGCACAGTGCGTTTGTCGCACGCTTTGCTTGTCCAGAACAGGGGCGAGAGTGTCTTGCTACCGCCATCGAAGAAAAGGGTGGTCGGTGGGACTATATTATGCGTACAGCTCAAGGTGAGCGACAGCATGCACTTGATATCCGTCGTACCCGTCATCCACTAACAGGCGAGTTTTTGTTACTAGTGGTGGAATATGATGTAACAGAACTCTATGACGCTTTGGCTGAAGTTGAACAGGCTCGCAAACATTTACACAATATTGCGATGACAGATACTCTGACTCAAGTCTCCAGCTTGCACCATATGCAAGAAATGGCTAAGCAGTTCTTAGAGGATGCCATTGTAAGGAAAGAAAGCGTGAGAGCGCTGTTTATTGATCTCGATGGCTTTAAACAGATTAATGATCAACATGGTCATGATATCGGAGACGAAGTGCTGAAAATTGTCGCTCAACGTATTAAGTCCGTTATTCGTCAATCGGATATATTGGCTCGAATTGGTGGTGATGAATTTGTGATTTTGCAAGCAGGCGCAAGTGATACAGAGAGTATTGCTAAGCGGACTCTAAGTACTTTGGCTGAACCGATCTCAGTTGCAAGTGGTATCGTTAGAGTTCACGCGAGTATTGGTATTGCTTCTTATCCCGAAAACGCTGATAACTTGAAAGATCTGCTCAAAATGGCAGATGATGCCATGTACAAGGTGAAAAACTCGGGAAAAAACGCTTTCATGTTCGCGCAGTGTTAGGTTAACGGTAGTCGCTGCATTGAGCGTGCTATTGCTCTAAGTTTGTTATGTTTAAACGGTAGAATTGGAATGCGTTTTGTTGGACAAAAATCGAAAATATTGATGTTTGTTCTGGTAAACTCAGTTTTTAAATATCAGTACTGTAGGAATTCTCAGAAATGAGCCAAGAACAGCCCAATAACCCACTGCACGGTTTAAGCTTAGAAAAAATCCTTGTGCGTTTGCAAGAACACTATGGTTGGGAAGGCTTAGATGCAAGAATCCAAATCAACTGTTTTTACAGCAACCCATCAATTAAATCATCATTAAAGTTTCTACGCAGAACGCAATGGGCAAGAGATAAGGTTGAAGCTTTATATATTGAAACTTTTTGCCAATAACGGCAATGGATGAGTAAGAACGTCGATGAGCTCTGTAAACGAATATAAAGCAGTATAGGTAGAGCCTTTCCATTACAGCGTTCGTTATGTGGACTTATCTATTTTTGCTTGGTGTTGTAAATGCTCAATAAACATTGGGATTTTCTTCGCCAAGTGCTTTCTGGATGCGTAAAAGGCATACAACACTAAATCTTCAGGTTTGTACTCCATTTCTACAATTTCTAGAGAGCCGGTCTCTATTTCATCACGACAGGATTCGGTAGGTAGTATCGCGAATCCTATTCCAGCTAATGCACCTGATTTAGCCAAAAAACCGCTGTTGACCTTAAAGGTAGACTGTACTTTTTGAGTGATATGCTCACCTTTTTCATTTTTAAATACCCAAGGTGTCCCATTTAATGCAGTAAAGCTATTGATACACGGCACATGTTTTAAGTCAGTTGTCTGAAAAGGCTTAGGATAAATTTGGAGCAGCTTAGGAGAAACGACAACGGAACTGGGCCAGCACTTAATCCTCTTTGCTACCCAGTTATTGTCTTCGAGCTTCCCTCGGTGAAAACTCAATATGATGTCAAAACCATCGAGGAGATCTTCTTTTGGATTGATGCTGGTATCGCAACACAGTGAGATAGAGGGGTGTAGGGTACAAAAAGAAACCACGGCTTGAGCTAAAGCTGGTGAATCGGGCATTAAAACTTTAAGTTGTCCAATAACTTCCTGAGAGTGTTGAGTCACTTCTTCAAGTGCATTATTCAATTTTTCGACTAATGGCTGAGTGCGTAAATAAAGATGTTCTCCTGCATTTGTTGGAGCAATTCGTCGGGTGGTTCTATCGAATAACCGTGTATTCAGTTTTTCTTCCAGTAAAGCGATATGGCGGCTGACGTTTGATGTTGGCAAACTAAGAAACTCCGCTGCTCGCTTAAAACTATTGTTCTCATAAACACAGTGAAAACTTTTTAGCCACTGTTGGTCAATCTTATCAAGCATCTCTTTAATCCCATTATTTTGGATTATTAAACCCATCAAAGTGACTTTATTACCAAAAACAGGCTTATACAATGGTTATCAATAAAGTTGTCCGCAAAGGTTTGCTATGAATTGGTTAGAAAAGTTATTAGATAAGAATAAATTAAAGAATTCCCGTAGAGCGTCGATTCCAGAAGGGGTATGGACCAAATGCCCTTCATGTGAACAGGTTTTGTATCGTATAGCCTTAGAGGAAAACTTGTTGGTCTGTCCTAAATGTAGTCACCATATGAGGATGGCTGCACGGCACCGCTTAGAAAATTTTCTGGATAAAGAAGAAAGTATAGAGATTGCCAGTGAGCATGAGCCTAAAGACTTGTTGAATTTTAAAGATCTGAAACGATACAAGGAGCGTCTTGCTCTGGCACAGAAAAATACAGGAGAAAAAGATGCGCTAGTTGTGATGAAGGGAAAACTAATGGGTTTACCGATAGTTGCTTGCGCATTTGAGTTCTCGTTTATGGCTGGCTCGATGGGATCCGTTGTCGGTGCTCGCTTCGTTAGGGCTGTGGACGCTGCCATTGACGCAAATTGTGGGTTGGTATGCTTTTCTGCTTGTGGTGGCGCTCGAATGCAAGAGTCGCTTATGTCTTTGATGCAAATGTCTAAAACCAGTGCTGCTTTGAATAAACTGTCAATCGCCAAGTTACCCTATATATCGGTACTCACAGATCAAACTTATGGCGGTGTTTCGGCTAGCTTAGCGATGCTAGGCGACATTAATATAGGAGAGCCTGAAGCAAGAATCGGATTTGCCGGACGTCGTGTTATTGAACAAACTGTTCGGGAAAAGCTACCCGAAGGCTTTCAGCAAAGCGAATTTCTATTAGAGCATGGTGCACTAGATATGATTGTTGATAGACGGGAAATGCGACAAAAAATCGGAGGTCTAATAGCTAAAATGACCAATGCAACAGTTTGTTTAGATGTATAGCATATAGACTTGGGAACGAAGTCGATTAAGTACAACTGTACCTGCCACAATAGTCCAATATCCTGATTGGAGACGTCCTTGATCCTGTTTCAGGACTCGGAGCGAACCAATTTTGTTTATTCTGAACTCAATATGTATCAATAACGTATGGAGTTAGTCATGAACTTAAAATGGTCAGTTTTATCATTTCTGTTATTTTTGGTATTTTTTAATACTGCATCTGCACAGAATATTGGTTTTCAGCAAATTACCATTGGCACAGGAGAGAGCCGTCCACTACCTGTTGCGATTTGGTATCCGACTCATCAGGTTGGTCCGTTATCAATTATTGGACAAAACGCAGCTTTTCTTGGCACTGAGGTTATCAAAAACGCGACTGTAGACGTTAAATCTGCCCCCGTCGTTTTAATCTCTCATGGATACCGTGGAAATTGGCGAAATATGAACTGGCTTGCTTCCAGACTCGCACATCAGGGGTATGTTGTTGTAGCTGCAGATCATCCAGGGACAACGACATTTGATCATAATCCTGTACAGGCAGCTAAATGGTGGTTGAGAGTGAAGGATATTTCACATGTCTTAGACTATTTACTATCTGACGAGTATTGGAAAAATGGTATCAATCGTGATGACGTTTCAGCGATAGGGCATTCACTTGGTGGGTGGACAGTTATGCAGCTTGCAGGCGCTGTATTTGACCGTAGCTTTTTTAAACAGCAGTGTTTACTTTTCCCTAATCCTCGTGTTTGTGGACTCGCAAGCGAATTAGGTTTGAAATCACTTCAGGAGAATGAACCGATATCTGGAGCCTTATATGACTCACGTATAAAAAGAGTGATTAGCCTGGATCTAGGGATGGCCAGAAGTTTTTCACCTTCAAGCCTTAATGCCATCCACACCCCCGTACTTATTCTTGCGGCAGGAATTGATATTGGTGATTTGCCACAGGTAAAAGAGTCGGGTTATCTTGCGGAACATCTTCCTTTATTAGAAAGGCGGTATAAAGTTTATGAACAGGCAGCACACTTTAGCTTTGCGCAAATTTGTAAACCGGGCGCGAAGGCTCTTCTTGAAAATGAAATACCTGGTGATGGTGTCATATGTACAGATGGAAGATACGCAAGCCGTAAGGAACTTCATCAACAGGTTTTTAACGATATTTTACAGTTTCTTCATTAATTCGCATGAGCTGAAGTTGTTCCATTCGAATTAGTGTGACGATATTCGCTGGGTGTCTGACCGGTGATTCGTGAAAATTCTCGATGAAAATTAGATTTACTCTGAAAACCTGAACTTAGAAAAATGTCAGTAATGCTCATATTACTGCTGGTTAGCAGGTATTTAGCGTGATTAACTCGATAAGTATTAATGATTCTCGAGATGTTTTCTCCATATTCCTGGTTTATAGCCGATGAGATTTTTCTTGTTGGAATACCCAGTTTTCTGGCGATTTTACTTAATGTTAGGTTGGCATCTTTAAAGGCTTCATATTCAGTCATTAATATTTCAAACTGAGTCGAGATGAGCGATATTTCATCTTCATCCAAACTTGGTTTTTCTTGTGAAGATACTTCTGATGATTCTTTTTGATGAAGTATCTTATCTTCTGTCGCTTGTTTGCCTGATTTAATCGGTGTACATATACCGACAATTACAACCATTATAGCAATGACAGCTATCAGGAAAAGATAACTGATAGATAATATTAATTGGCTATGAGTCCCATTCGCCGTAAAAAAATCATAGGATATAGCGCTGTCAGTTAAAGCCGAGAAAATTAATAGCAGGCCAGTTGTTCGTTTTGCAATTGAAAAATGGATTGGTTGGTTTGAGCAGGCTTCTTCTGCTGGAGTAAATGAGTTTCTTATAAGTGTTAATCCATAAAATAAAGACAATAATGGAACTAAAAAATCAATAATACTGGGCCAAAAATAAGGATAACTGAGTGAGCATAGTGTAACGATTAACGGCCCTATCCAGTGAAGAAATGAGCTAGCGTAAGTCTGATGTTGTTTCGAAAAAGAAAACCATGCAGCAACGGGCAGGCAGGCGCTCAATATGGGTTGAAGGGCACGTAGAAAAGAGTAATCCATTGTCCAGCGTAGCCCTACTACTGTCATGGTGATAATACAAAGTAGAATGAAACCTATCGGTTTTTTCCAATCATTAGGTACTCGAAGTCTTATCACGACAACAATGAGAAGCAGCAGAAAGGAGGCAATAAATGGTATTGGAATACTTAACATACAGAATTTACGCTTTCACCATACTTTATTCGTTGAACGATCAATAAAAATGACATCAATTTAAACAGTTAACAATGTATCCTGCACAAGAGCATATATTATTTTATCATTCTTTATACACTTTAATAATTTTCATGGGTATATGAAGGCAAGGTAGATGAAGTTAAAACGTTTTTGGACCAAAACGCATAGACATTCTATCGATGTGTTTAGAATCGTCAAGGCTCGAAAAAGTCTAGGCGAAAAGAGTTGGGGAAATTGGTGTAAGCAAAACTACGAGTAAGCGTCATAACAAAGTGTTTAATTCGGGTTTACCACGCTTGGCATTTTGGGTTTGATTCAACTTTAGTGTTTACGGAAGGATGGTTTAAGTTGTGTCTGCTCATTCAACAATTGTCGTATAACAAGGCGCTCTACATTCGGTATTTGACAGGCTGGGTTACTTCAAATCACTTTACATCAAAAATGGATTTCAGTTAATCCATGAGGAAAAGTGCGAACTTTGGGGACAAGTTCAGCTTGAACAGTGCTACAAAAACATTATTAATAAAGCCGATGCCGATGTTTTTATGCTGAGTTATGGTCTTCTCCTTTTGCTTGTGGACCTGAACACTCCAAGCATGGTTGATATACGGGGAGACTATCTCATCCCTTAACATAGCGTTATGTGCTTAGGAGTAAAATGGAAATTACGAAGGCGAAACTCAGTCATCAAGATCAGTTTAAAGATTATGCTCAGTCCTGTATCGCAGATGGCTTAGAGCTTTATGATGAAGCAAAAACTGATAGCTGTGCGTATCTAAAAAAGAGGATTGCCTATGCCAAAGGGCAAGAATTACCTACAGGCTGGGCTCCAATAACAACTTATTTCTGTCTTGAATCTGATGTGATACTCGGTTCAATCAGAGTTCGTCACGGTACAAACGAGTACATTGAAAACGTTATCGGTCATATAGGTTATGAGACTAGACCCTCAGCTCGTGGCAAAGGTGTTGCATCATTTCTTCTCACTTGGGTTCGCGACCATGTTGTCACTGATCCAGTTATTGTTACTTGTTCAATTGACAACCTTGCTTCCCAAAAGGTCATAGAAAACTGTGGTGGTGAGTATCTTGGCAACTTCACAAATGAAAGCGAGGGTACGGTAAGGCGCTACCGTTTAGTACACACACAACAATCGTTAAGGTAGATTCCCAACGCTCAGTATTTTCAGAAAAGTCGAGTTTTGTGTAGCAACCTCTTGAACCATTAGGTCAGTTGTCCTAAAGTGAAAATAGGACACTCGTCCTATGTATTTGAATAGTTGTCGGGAGGGCCACGGTGGTCAATAAGCTAACAAGAGATCGTATTATCGACAAGGCTGATCAAATGTTCTATGAGCAGGGGTTTGAGCACACATCTTTTGCACAAATTGCGGAAGCCTTAGGTATTTCCCGAGGAAATTTTTACTACCACTTCAGAACCAAGGACGAAATCCTAGATGCGGTAATCAGTCATCGCCTTGTTCGAACGAACTCAATGCTCGAAAGCTGGGAGCTAGAAGGCGATACGTCAGTAGATCGTATCCGCAGCTTCATCAATATTTTGGTAATGAATCGGACTAAAATTAAGCGTTCTGGCTGTCCGGTAGGGACGCTCTGTACGGAACTTGCCAAGTTGGATCACCCCGCAAGAAGCCACGCAAACGAGTTGTTTACGTTATTTAGAGTCTGGTTGCGTCGTCAATTCGAGCAACTTGGTCGTTCTGATGACGCTGATGAATTGGCAATGCATCTGCTCGCATTCAGTCAAGGCGTAGCGACACTTTCAAGTGCATTTCAAGATGAGAAATTCATTTACAGTGAGGTAAACCGTCTGAACAACTGGTTGTCCTCTCTCACAACTGTAACCAATAACCAATCGGAGGTGCTTTAATGTTTGTCATTCTTTTGAGGTTCTCAGAAAACAAGGATCAGGCCAGTGACTTTATGGAAGGTCACAATCAATGGATCAGGCAGGGGTTTGAGGATAAGGTTTTCTTAGTCGTTGGTAGTCTTCAACCCGGGCTTGGAGGCTCTGTTCTTGTTCATGGTGAGTCAAAGGAAGCCCTTGAAAGTCGAGTTAATCAAGACCCATTTGTGGCCGAAAATGTCGTTACGGCAGAAATACTTGAAATTGAGCCTAAAAAAGCAGACGAGCGTCTGGGCTTTCTTCTGACCAAATGAGGAGGTGAGCGATGAACTCTACTGTTCGAGGTCCTGATGGGGAGTTGCGTTGCAGCTGGTGTTCGGCTGCTCCGGAGTTCTTTGAATACCATGACAACGAGTGGGGCTATCCAGTTGATGACGATATTAGGTTGTTCGAAAAGCTGTGCCTTGAAAGTTTTCAATCTGGCTTGAGCTGGCGAACGATTCTTGCTAAACGAGAGAATTTTCGTGCTGCCTTTTCAAATTTCGATTTTAATGTGGTGGCAAAGTACAATGGCGCTGATATTGAGCGATTACTGAAAGATGAAGGAATTGTTAGGCATCGTGGAAAGATAGAAGCGGTGATCAACAATGCGAAAAAGGCGGTAGAGCTTGTGGATCATGAAGGGTCGCTGGCGGCTTACTTCTGGGGATTCGAACCAGATGAGGATAGTTTGCCTGAGCCACAAACAGCATCAACTTCAAAGGAATCCATTGCACTGTCGAAGGCTCTGAAAAAACAGGGTTGGAAATTCGTTGGTCCCACAACCGTCTATGCCTTTATGCAGGCAATGGGCCTTATCAATGATCATTCCGAGGAATGTGTGTTCAGGGAAAAAATCGAACAGGCACGAAGTCACTTCAGGCGTCCAAGGCGTGTATAATGCCCTAACAAGTTTGGGCTTTTGCAGCAGCTTGTTTTGTAAGTTGTCTGTGATTTAAGCTGGCGTTAGGGTTTACTACAAGATGTCTACAAGGACGAATAAATGGCTAGGTTATTGGAAATTCAAATTGGGATGTGAATCGAGGTGATAAGAAAGTTGTTATCTAACCTAAAATAGGGATACTTCTTTATGAATACTTGATCTGCCCAAAATAATTATTAATTTACTAATCAAACGATAACCATGGTGAATTCATGACCATTCATATTCCCACGATCTTTTTAATGATCATTGCCACCAGTGGAACTCTTGGACTTTCTGTTGGCTGGGTAACGCGAGCAAAAAAAGATAAAGAATTATTGCTATGGACAGTTGGGTTGTTATTGCAAACCCTGGTTTACGTTTTATTTTTCCTCCGAGATCAAACGCCCGCATTGATATCAGTTATTTTCGCTAACATGGCTCTTTCCGCCAGTTACTCATTTTTTCTGGCTGCAATTGTTGAGTTTCAGCAACGCAATTTGCCGCGGTTACTGTATTTTGCTCCACCGATATTTCTCGGTGTGTTGTTCTGCTTTATGATGGATAGTATTAGTACACGAATCATGGTTAGTGGATTGATTTTCGGCTCTCAATGTGTGCTTATTTTATTCGCTTTGCTTAAATATAATGTGATTGGTAAAGGTAAGTATCTGATGACCAGTGGGATTCTGGTGCTGATAGGAGTACTAGCCATCCGAGTGAGCAATGCACTATATAACCCAGATGACATTACCAGCATGCTGCATCAAACACCGACTCAGGTGCTCACATTTTTTTCGGTCTTTATTTCCTTGATTCTGACTTCAAATGGTTTTGTATTAATGATTAAAGAACGTGCGGATGAATGTATCTTGATGATGGCCATGAAGGATCGGCTGACAGGAACATGGAACCGTGTTCGACTCGAAGAAGAAGTCCAAAAAGAGATTGATAGATCTGAGCGTTACGGCCACCCGGCATCATTAATTATGTTAGATCTCGATTTTTTCAAGCAGATTAATGATCAGTTTGGTCACCGTGTTGGTGATTTGATCTTGAAAGAGTTTTGTCTGGTTGTTAAACGTTGCATTCGAACAACAGATATTTTGGCTCGTTGGGGAGGTGAAGAGTTTGTCGTGCTTTTGCCAAACAGTGGATTTTCCCAAGCAAGAAGGCTGTCAGAAAGGATTAGAGCCGCGATAGAGAAACATCATTTTCACCAAGGAGTAAAAATCACTACAAGTATAGGGTTATCTACCTGTCAGCCTGAAGATACTCTAGATTCGTGGCTGGAGCGCGCAGATAAAGCATTGTATCGCGCTAAATCAGCCGGACGAAACTGTGTAAAAAGTGAGTTCCTATCGATGAAAGAGCTACCAACAGAGCTATCAAATCCTGTTCAACTATTTTGGCATGGAGCTTATGAGTCAGGTAATACTTTGATTGATAATCAGCATAGAGCTTTGTTTGAAGAGGCCAACACGCTTTTTCAGGCTATTTTAGACAATAGCCCTAAAGCGAAAATAACCTCTTTAGTTGCTTCACTGATTTTAGAGATAGAACAGCATTTTAAAGATGAAGAATCCATTTTCCAATGTGCAGAATATTCTGGATGGCAATATCACCAAAAAATTCATAGTCATCTGATAAAACGAGCAACAAACCTTTATCGTCGCTATGATGCTGGTGAGATCAAAGAGAGCGAATTATTGCATTTTTTTATGTATGAGTTGGTTTCGCAGCACATTCTTATTGAAGACACTAAGTACTTTGCTTCCATTGCACATGAATAGTTCGCTAAAGTATGTTTAGCTGGGAAATAGTTGTGCTTATCTATCTAAGCATCCATTGGATTGTTGAGAGTATGTTAAATTATCTATCCTGTTAATAATAGGCCAGCACAGAAGTGCTGGCCTATGTCTAATTAATAGAAACTTGGATTCTATTACGCTTTAGCAAACAGGTAAGTACGGTACCCACCAAGTAGGTTACGTGCTTTGTAACCGTTGTTCACTAACTGACGGTACGCCACGTTTCCGCGTAGACCAACCTGACAGTAAATGATGATCTCTTTGTCTTTTGGCAGCTCATTCATGCGTTGACGCAACTGGTCAACAGGAATGTTAACTGCACCTGGTAGATAACCGTTTTGTAGTTCACCTGGGTTACGAACGTCTAGCAACAATTGGTCTTCTGTAAGGTTATCAATCTCATCAAAGTGAATCGCAGTTGAATCGCCTTTGATTAGGTTGTTTGCCACGAATGCTGCTTGGTTGATGACGTCTTTCGCACTGCCATATGGTGGCGCGTAGGTCAGTTCAAGGTGCTGTAACTGCTCAACTGTCATACCTGCACGTTGAGCGACCGCCATCACGTCGATACGTTTGTCGATGCCATCTTTACCCACCGCTTGCGCACCGAAGATTTTGCCTGATTTAGGATCGAACAACATTTTGAACGAAACCACTTCAGCTCCTGGGTAGTAGCTCGCGTGGCTGGCAGTGTGGACGTAAACTTTTTGGTACTCAACACCGTCACGTTTCAGTTGTTTCTCGTTCTTACCGGTTGAAGCGACTGCCAAATCGAAGATCTTACAAATCGCAGTACCTTGAGTACCTTGGTAAGTTTCACTTCGGCCAAGCATGTTGTCTGCTGCCATACGACCTTGACGGTTTGCAGGGCCAGCAAGTGGAACCATCGTTTGCTGACCTGTTACGAAGTCTTTCTCTTCGATAGCATCACCCACTGCATAGATGGATGGGTCACTGGTTTGCATGTATTCGTTAGTGTAGATACCACCTAGCTCACCAATTTGTAGGCCAGCTTCTGCTGCTAGTTTGGTTTCTGGGCGAACACCGATAGCCATGATTAGGATATCAGTGGTTAGCGTGTCACCATCGCTTAGAGTAAGTTCAAGCTCACCATTAATATGTTGGTGCTCTGCCTGACCTGAATCCATGCTTGCAAGTGCCGTTGTTGGTTTGAACTCAACCGACTGAAGGGCAGTGCTTAAACGCAAGTCGATACCTTTAGCGCGGATTTCTGCATGAGCGAAACCTGCCATTTCGCGGTCAACTGGCGTCATTACCTGATCAGCCATTTCCAGCAATGTGGTTTTAATACCTAGCTGGTGGAAGGCTTCCATCATTTCCAAACCGATAAAGCCACCGCCCACAACTGTTGCGTGGTCAACCTGGTTGGTATTAATGGTTTGGATAATTTTATCCATGTCTGGAATATTACGCAGTGAATGCGTTAATGGATTATCTAGACCTGGGATTGGCGGAACAACTGGTCCAGCACCAGGGCTTAGAAGTAGGAAATCGTAGCTTTCTGTGTATTCACTTTGGTCTAGAAGGTTACGAACTGTGATCGTTTTTTCTTCACGGTTGATGGTCAGAACTTCGTTCATAACACGAACATCAACGTTGAAACGCGCCAGGAAACTTTCAGGTGTTTGTAGAAGAAGATTACCACGCTCTTTGATGTCTCCACCAATGTGGTACGGCAACCCGCAATTAGCAAACGAAACGAAGGGACCCCTTTCAAACATGATAATTTGTGCATTTTCACTAAGACGTCTTGCGCGAGCTGCTGCTGATGCGCCACCTGCAACACCGCCGATAATTACGATTTTGGTCATGTTGATCTCCATAAAATCAATGACATAGATGAATTAAAAAAGAAAATTTAAAAAAGTGGTCAATCATCTATTTCACTAACGAAACGAAGGGACCCCTTTCAAACATGATAATTTGTGCATCTTCACTAAGACGTCTTGCGCGAGCTGCTGCTGATGCGCCACCTGCAACACCGCCGATAATTACGATTTTGGTCATGTTGATCTCCATAAAATCAATGAGATAGATGAATTAAAAAAGAAAAATTAAAAAAGTGGTCAATCATCTATTTCACTAATGAAACGAACGGCCCACGTTCAAACATAATAATTTGTGCGTCTTCGCTTAAACGACGTGCACGAGCCGCCGCAGAAGCACCACCTGCAACACCACCAATGATCACAATCTTAGTCATAATTTACTCCAAGTTTTGTTTCAACTCGCAAAGCTATCAATGTGGATTATTAGCTGTATGGCGAGTGATTAACGTAAGCCTAATTTTTTCAAAAAATACACTGCTGGACATATCCCTGTGAAGGCACTTTGAATCAGGTTGGCACCAACAAATACCGTCAACCAAACAAAGTTAGGGTGGACGAAAGCAGTCAAAATTACTGAGATCAGTATCATACTGCCAGCCAATACTCTTACACCGTTTTCAATAGTCATTGTTTTACCCTCCATTGGATTAATGACCTCACTATAGAACCTTAAATTAGAAAAGTCTAATGTTAAGTTGTCTAATTTTAAATTTACTAAATAAGCATTGACTAATTAATCTTTATTAGTAAAATCTAATTTATAAATTCACAAGAGGATTAGACGATGGAAGCTGTCGACATTAATACAATGAAAAAAAATGCAGCAGAAGTCTCTGAACTTCTCAGAATAATGGCGCACCCTGAGCGCCTAATGGTTTTATGCCAGCTTACGCAAGGTGAAGTGGGGGTTGGCATGTTACAGCAAGGCTCTTCGTTGAGTCAGTCTGCGTTTTCTCAACATTTAACTGTGCTTCGTAAACACGGGATCATTAAAGCCCGTAAAGAATCGCAACAAGTGTTTTACTCGCTTGCAGACACACGTGTAACTCAATTAATTCAAAGCTTACAAACAACGTTTTGTGGCTAAATATTAATTTTATAAACTTTAAAACATAGAGGTAGTTATGGCTTTTTCCATTCCATGGGAATCGTTGGCCGGAGGCATATTATTAGGAATTTCAGCAACATTGATGTTGCTATTAAACGGAAAGGTAGCGGGCATTAGCGGCATTTTAACCGGTCTGATGACACCGAAAACTAAAGATTTTGCTTGGCGTTTATTGTTCGCTGTCGGCATGGTTTCTGGTGGTGTGATCGCCGCTTTGATGTTGAGTGGCAATGCGCCTGTTCAATTTGAAACAAGCAGTGCAATGCTCGCAGTGGCGGGCCTATTAGTTGGGATTGGTACGCGTTTAGCTAACGGTTGTACCAGTGGACATGGTATTTGTGGCATGGGACGTCTCTCGACGCGTTCTATTGTGGCCACCTGCGTATTTATGGCAGTTGCAGGCGTAACGGTGTTCGTTCGCTTCCATGTTCTTTAATCCTCAATAAAATTTGATTCTTTCTATTTGAAGCAACAGCCAAAGTCGCTCAGCTTTTAAATACGAAGGAACAGCTAATAGGTGTAATAAAATGAATAATATGTTGTTTAGATTGACGTCTTTGATGGCAGGTGTTCTTTTTGGCATAGGTATGATCGTTTCTGGTATGGCAAACCCCGCTAAGGTATTGGGTTTCCTTGATATAGCTGGAAACTGGGATCCAAGCCTGATGTTTGTGATGGGCGGTGCTTTGATGGTGTTTATGCCATCGTATTTTCTGCTTATCAAGCCGAAACAGAAACCATTAAACGCAGAAGAATTTTGTCTGGCGACGAACAAGAAAGTGGATAACCGCTTACTCACGGGCGCGGCAATTTTCGGCTTAGGCTGGGGTTTGGCTGGTATTTGTCCGGGACCTGTTGTTTCAAGCCTGGCTTTAGGTAATTCAGGTGCTTGGATCTTCTTCGCCGCGATGATGGTGGGTCTGGGTGCAACGAACCTGTTTATTTGTATGCAAAACGAAAAACGGGCGCAATCACAAACGGCTTAAGCTTTCCATGTAATACATCTCGATGGAACGGCTTGAGCACTAAGGAGAGTGACTATGAGATGGTTAACTTTAAGTATTGCAATGGCATTAGCCGCTACAGACTATGCCAATGCAGAACAGGTCAGTGAACGTTACATCGTGAAAAGTGAGTCGCTCCCTCAAGTGGTTCAGCTTGATGGTGTGGTTCAACCTATTAATCAAGGTACGGTCGCTTCGCAAACTTCAGGTCGAGTTGTTGGCTTAAATGTCGATGTCAATGACTATGTGAAGCAAGGAACGGTACTGTTAGAAATCAGCGCCGTTCAGCAATCAGCATCACTTGATGCGGCTCAAGCGCAACTCGCTAGCGCGATTGCTCAAGATAGAGAAGCTCAAGCACAAGTTAAGCGTTACCGCTTGCTTTTCCCTAAGGGAGCAATCTCTCAAGATATTATGGATTCGGCTGAGGCGCGCGCTCGCAGTGCGGCTGCAGCGGTAAAATCTGCTCGCGCATCAGTGGCGCAAGCCAAAGAGTCACTCGGCTATACCAGCGTTACTGCCCCTTATGATGGCGTTGTGACCCAAAGATTCGTCGAACTGGGAGAAACCGTTGCCCCGGGAACGCCACTGATTAGCGGTTTTTCTATCGATAAACTTCGCGTTGAAACCGAAATTCCCCAGCGTTATCAACCTAATGTCTCTGATGTTGCTCAGTTTGAAGTAGTATCACCACAGGGGGAGCGTGTACTGCCTATTGAGTACAGTTTGTTTAGCTACGCTGATCCACAATCGCACACGTTCAAAATTCGCCTTAATTTGCCTGAGCAAACCTCTGCGTTTGTACCGGGAATGTGGGTCAAAACCGAATTCCATTTTGGCGATAGAGACACCATCTTAATTCCTAACAGCTCGGTTGTGCGAAGAGCAGAACTGAGTTCAGTTTTTCGCATACAAGGCGAAAGTCGCGTGCTAAATCCAGTGCGACTAGGCCAAACCTACGGTGAATACACAGAAGTGCTGTCTGGTCTTGAAGAAGGTGACGTCATTTCTACTACCGCTCTTAACGCAGAAGGTAAGTAATTATGGACAAACGACTCGGTATTTCGGGTCGCATTGCCGCGGCCTTCCAAAACTCTGCTATGACACCTTTGCTTGCTTTGGTCGGGTTATTGATGGGGCTTTTTGCCGTCATTGTGACCCCAAAAGAAGAAGAGCCTCAAATCGATGTGACATTTGCAGATGTATACATTCCTTTTCCTGGTGCGTCTCCGGCTGAAGTTGAAAGCCTGGTGACCACACCGGCTGAACAAGTGATCTCTGAAATTCAGGGCATTGATAAGATCTACTCATTTTCTCAGCCTGATGGCGCAATGATTGTGGCGATTTTCGATGTTGGTGTTGCCCGTAATGATGCAGTGGTCAGAATCTACAACAAGCTGTATTCCAATAAAGACTGGATGCCACAGGGCGTCGGGGTCGGTGAGCCGATCATCAAACCGAAAGGGATTGAAGACGTTCCTATTGTCACCATTACTTTGGCAGATAAAAGCGGTGAGTATGACCAGCAACAGTTGACACAAGTGGCTCATGGTCTAGAAACCGAATTAAAACGTATTGATGGTACGCGAGATATCTATACGGTCGGTGGCCACAACACGATCGTCGATGTGCGTCTTGATCCGGTAAAAATGAACAGCTTTGGTATCACGCTCGATCAACTTAATCAGAGCTTGCCTTCGGCGAACTCCAGTTCGACCATGCTGTCATTGACACACGACAACCAGCACTTCCCCGTTCAGGTTGGTCAATTCTTAACTCGGGTAGAAGAAGTCAAACAACTGGTTGTTGGTCTTCATAACAATACCCCTGTGTACCTTGAAGATATAGCAACGGTTAAGTTTGGTGTTGATACGCCAACACAGAATGTTTGGACCAGTGACAAACAGGGCATCTATCCTGCGGTAACGCTTGCGATTGCTAAGAAGGGTGGCGAAAACGCGGTGAACGTGGCGAAAGCGGTTGAGTCGCGTTTGGTTGAGCTTGAAAACCAACTGATTCCTCAAGGCATCGATGTTGAAATCACTCGTGACTACGGTAAAACTGCGGCTGATAAAAGTAATACGCTTATCGGTAAGTTAGCGTTTGCTACCACAGCAGTTGTTATTCTTGTTGTCTTGACTATGGGATGGCGAGAGGCTGCAGTTGTTGGTATCGCGATTGTAGTGACATTGCTGATAACGCTTTTTGCATCTTGGGCATGGGGATTCACGTTAAACCGTGTCTCACTGTTCGCCTTAATTTTCTCTATCGGGATTCTGGTCGATGATGCCATTGTAGTGGTGGAAAACATCCACCGACATATGGCGATGGGTAAACAGAAATTAAGCGAACTGATCCCTCCTGCGGTAGATGAAGTGGGTGGCCCTACGATTCTTGCTACGCTAACCGTAATTGCAGCTCTATTACCGATGGCATTTGTGTCAGGTTTGATGGGGCCATACATGAGCCCAATTCCAATCAATGCTTCTATGGGGATGTTGATCTCTTTGGCGGTCGCATTCGTACTTTCACCTTGGCTAGCTGGCCACTTCTTGAAACCCGCAGCGCATGGTCATAAAGAAAGTGAATCGGCAAACTCTGTGTTCCACCGCATTATGTCGCCATTTGTTACGGCTAAACATCAAGGCCGTAACCGCGTGATGCTGCTGTTAGCGATTCTTGCTTTGATTGCGGGTTCTGTGATGCTTCCCGTGTTCCAAGCCGTTGTGCTGAAAATGCTGCCGTTTGATAACAAATCAGAGTTTCAGGTTGTGCTTGATATGCCAGAAGGCACTTCACTGGAAAGAACGCAACGTGTGCTTTTCGAAATGGGAGAACAGCTAAACAAAGTGCCTGAGATGGAAAGCTACCAAATCTATGCAGGTACTGCGGCACCGATTAACTTTAATGGTTTAGTCCGTCACTACTTTATGCGCAATCAAGCGAATCAAGGCGATATTCAGGTGAATCTTGCTGGGCATAAAGAACGAGACCGAGACAGCCATGAAATTGCCAGTGCGGTACGTCCGATATTAAAAACCGTGGCGGATAAGTTTGGCGGTAAGGTCAAAGTGGTTGAAGTACCACCAGGCCCGCCAGTTTGGTCACCTATCTTAGCGGAAGTTTACGGTCCGACACCTGAAATTCGTAACGCAGCAGCAAGACAAGTACGTGAAGTGTTCCGCGCAACACAAGATATTGTTGATGTTGATATGTATCTACCAGAGATCCACCAGAAATGGCAGGTTGTGATTGATAGAAGCAAAGCATCACACTATCAAGTGCCTTACGCATCAATCGTCGACGCATTGGCGACATCGATTGGTGGTAAGCCTGTGACTTACTTGCACAGTGAACACAGCAAATACCCGATCCCGATTCAAATTCAGGCCAGTGAAACGGCGAAGGTCCGTTTAGAGCAAGTGCTGAATATGAAAGTGAGTAGCATGACAGGTAACGCTTATCCGCTGTCTGATTTAGTTTCAGTTCGCCAAACACTAATGGAAGATTACATTGTTCATAAGAACATGGTTCCTATGGTGATGGTGGTGGGTGATATGGCGGGCAGTGTGGACAGCCCTCTGTATGGCATGTTCAATGTGGGCAGTGAGCTCGATAACGCGATGAGTGTCGACCAGTACTACATTAATCAACCTGATGGTCTAAAAGGTATTTCAATCCTTTGGGATGGTGAGTGGACCATCACTTACGAAACGTTCCGTGATATGGGGATCGCTTACGCTGTGGGTATGATTCTGATTTACCTGTTAGTTGTGGCGCAGTTTAAATCGTATCTGGTGCCACTCATTATCATGGCGCCAATCCCACTGACCATTATCGGTGTTATGCCGGGGCATGCTCTGCTTGGTGCGCAGTTCACCGCAACGTCAATGATAGGGATGATAGCGTTAGCTGGGATTATTGTTCGTAACTCGATATTGCTGGTGGATTTCATTAACCAACAAGTCGAAGCGGGTGTTGAGTTCTCGGAAGCGGTGATTCAGTCTGCTGCCGTGAGGGCTAAACCGATCATGTTGACGGCATTATCTGCAATGATTGGAGCAGTGTTCATTCTGAACGACCCAATCTTTAACGGTTTGGCTATTAGTTTGATTTTCGGGATATTTGTCTCAACCATTTTGACCCTGTTGGTTATCCCTGTCCTATACTATGTGGTAATGAAAAGACGCTTCGAAGCACATTAAATAGCGATAAGTCATACAATTTAACTTGTGTCATCATGCCCCGCAGTGCAGCGGGGCATTTTTTATCCTTACCAACTTAACTGAGTATAAATTGGGCAGTGGTCACTCAGATGATATTGCAATACATCTTGATCGTTATAGAGGGTTTGCTTTGCTCTTGAAGCCGAAAGACCATTACTGACAATGATATGATCGATGATAGTGCGAAACTGATGGAGATATTTGTCGTCATTGCGCTTGCGAACTTTGCATTTAGATTTGGTGTTGCGAGAGACCAAATCGGGTGTTTGTTGTAATTCTCTAGTTAGTTCTTTCCACAGCCAATCACCGTTGTAACTGAGGTTATGGTTGAAGTCTCCCATAATGACATACTCTTGTTGCAACGCTTCACGTTGCTTAATCCACTGATTGAGTTTTTTTCCTTGTGCAAGTAACGTCTGGCAAGCTTTTTTCGTTGAGTAGAACTTAGCGGTACAGCCCGCTTTAAGATGCAAAGATAACGTGTGAACAGGCGTCTTACTATCAGGATTCAAGATTACGTAAGCAGCAAAACGGAGTTTATGATTCCCCTTCCCATAGAGGTCGATGTCTTTAGGGTCACTAAACGGCACATTGTTGCGAATAGCGAATCCGGTGAATTGGTTGATATCAGAAAACGTATGGTTGCTGTTTTGAGGGAGATATCTGTCCGAAAAGACGATGTGATAGTCAGCACTGCTAATTTTTTGCATGGCTTCAAAGCTGTCAACTTCCTGAAACGCAATCACGTCAGCGTTAAGATCATCAAAGTATGATTTTAGAGCCGTAAAGTCTTTAAAATCTCGCTTAGCTTCATACACTTTATGGTTAGGGTCGGTTGTTAACCACTCCATATTCCATGAGCTGATTTTAAGCTGTTGTGCATGTATTTCTATTGATGTAATCGTCAGTACTAAAGTGATTGTGAGAGCAAAAAATAAGCGCATATTACTGAACCTTATCGTCCTCGTTACCGGAGCTCTTAATCTATCAAGCTTCGTAAAAATTCAACAACAGATATCACAATTTTTGCGGTTTGCAGCATTTCTTACAAGATTGAGATCCCGTGCTATAAGATTGCATCAATTCTGCTCGTTGCTCTAAATTTGTTGATCTATATCAATACTAAACCTTGGTGTCGGAGTTTAAATACGCCACAACATGTAGTGTCAGTTGGATAATAAGAAGCCCTATATAGTGTGTTTGTGGATAACTCTGTGAGTATGCTGGGGTAAGGAGAAATTTTGAAACCTATCGTGATCAAGCGTGATGGCTCTAAAGCCCCATTCAACAGGGATCGTATTCAATCTGCTGTAGAAAGTGCCGCAGACCATGTGGATAAAGAGTTGGCGATTTACGCCCTTAATGTTGCACTTGCGGTTGAACTCAAATTGAAAGATTACGATGAAGTTCATATCGCTGAAATTCAGACAATGGTAGAGAACGAGCTAATGCAAGGTCCATACAAAGCATTAGCTCGTTCATACATTGAGTATCGCCATGATCGCGATATCTCTCGTGAAAAACAGAGCGCATTGACCAAAGAAATCGAAGGCTTAATCGAAGAAAGCAATGCGGATCTGTTGAACGAGAATGCGAACAAAGATGGCAAAGTGATCCCAACCCAGCGTGACTTACTGGCAGGTATTGTTGCGAAGCACTACGCCAAAACACGTATTCTTCCTCGCGATATCGTGCAAGCGCATGAAGAAGGTGATATTCACTATCACGACCTCGATTACGCGCCTTTCTTCCCAATGTTTAACTGTATGCTTATCGATCTTCAGGGCATGCTCACGCATGGCTTTAAGATGGGTAATGCTGAGATTGATACGCCAAAATCCATTTCTACTGCGACAGCTGTAACAGCTCAAATTATTGCTCAGGTCGCAAGTCATATTTACGGCGGTACAACGATTAACCGCATTGATGAAATTCTTGCGCCTTACGTAACGGCTAGCTACCAAAAGCATTTGGAGATTGCCAAAGAGTGGGATATTCACAGCCCAGAAGAGTTTGCTAAAGCGCGTACTGAAAAAGAGTGTTATGACGCATTCCAGTCACTTGAATACGAAGTAAACACACTGCATACCGCGAATGGTCAAACACCGTTTGTTACCTTTGGTTTTGGTTTGGGGACGTCTTGGGAATCCCGTCTGATTCAGCAATCTATCCTTAAAAATCGTATCGCGGGTTTAGGTAAAAACAGCAAAACTGCTGTTTTCCCTAAATTGGTCTTTGCTATTAAAGATGGTTTAAACCACAAGAAAGTGGATCCAAACTACGATATCAAACAGCTTGCGCTGGAATGTGCGTCAAAACGTATGTATCCGGATATTCTCAACTACGACAAAGTGGTTGAGGTGACAGGCTCCTTCAAAACACCGATGGGATGTCGTAGCTTCCTGAATACTTATGAAGAAAATGGCGAGCTGATTCACGAAGGTCGTAATAACCTGGGTGTTGTTAGCTTGAACCTGCCGCGCATTGCGCTTAAAGCAAACGGCGATATCAATAAGTTCTATGAGCTATTGGATGATAAGCTGAAATTGGCTCGTCGTGCCCTGGAGACTCGTATCAGCCGTCTTGAGAAAGTGAAAGCACGAGTTGCCCCAATCCTATACATGGAAGGAGCATGTGGTGTTCGCCTGAAAGCAGACGATTCAATCACAGAAATCTTCAAAAATGGTCGAGCTTCAATTTCACTGGGTTACATTGGTGTTCACGAAACCATTACCGCATTGTTCGGTGCTGACGATCATGTCTATGATGATGCGAAGTTACGTCAATATGCGTTGGAGATTATTCAACGATTACGTGATGCGGTTGACCAATGGAAAGAAGAAACGGGTTATGCATTTAGCCTTTACGGCACGCCAAGTGAAAACTTATGTAGCCGCTTCTGCCGCATTGACACGCAAGAGTTTGGCGTGATTGATGGCGTTACTGACAAAGGTTACTACACCAACAGCTTCCACTTAGATGTGCAAAAAACAGTAAACCCGTACGATAAGATTGACTTCGAAATGCCTTACCCAGAAATTTCGAGTGGTGGTTTTATCTGTTACGGCGAGTTCCCGAACATGCAACGTAATATTGAAGCGTTGGAAAATGTGTGGGATTACAGTTATTCACGTGTACCGTATTACGGCACGAATACCCCAATTGATGAGTGTTACGATTGTGGTTTTACCGGTGAGTTTGACTGTACCAGTAAAGGCTTTGTTTGTCCGAAATGCGGTAACCATGACTCTTCAAAAGTGTCGGTAACTCGCCGTGTTTGTGGCTACTTAGGAAGCCCGGATGCACGTCCGTTCAACTTCGGAAAACAGGAAGAAGTTAAGCGTCGAGTGAAGCATCTGTAAGGTTAGTAATGAACTATCATCAATATCATCCGATTGATGTGGTAAACGGAACGGGGACACGCTGTACGCTGTTTGTCTCCGGTTGTGAGCACCACTGTAAAGGCTGTTACAACCAGAGCACATGGTCATTGTGCTCTGGTCATCTTTATACTCAAGAATTAGAAGATCGCATCATCGCTGATTTAAACGATGAGCGTATTCCCCGTCGTGGGTTATCCCTATCCGGTGGTGATCCGCTTCATCCGGCGAACGTCTCTGCTGTTCTTCAACTTGTGAAACGAGTGAAACAAGAATGTGTTGATAAAGATATTTGGCTTTGGACAGGTTATCTACTTGCTGAATTCAGTGGAGAACAAAAGCAGGTTACTAACTATGTTGATGTACTGATTGATGGCAAATTTGAACAAGCTCTCGCCGACCCAAGTTTAGATTGGCGTGGCAGTAGCAACCAAGTCATTCACTATCTGAAACTCTAATCATCAGCCGCACTTAACGCGGCTGATTTTCTTTCTAAACAAGTATCTTGAGACAGATCAGCGATATACCCAAGTGACCTCAGGATGCAGGATTCAGAGCTGCATCAACGAGTTCAGGTCAAGCTTAATAACGGTAGGAATGGTTACTCCCTTTCAACGTTATTGAGCGCAGAAATGAACTCGTTGATGAGCTCCCGAAGGGCGAGTTTTATTCACTCCTATGCTGCGTTACTGATTTTCTACGTAGAATAACTATGTCTTCAAATCACTGCCTTGCCTAAGAGCGAATAAATTCTCGCTGAACCAGCATCTTGAGGTCACTTGGGTATAGTGATACTTTTGAAACACTTCACTTGAATTTCAAAAGGCTGTGACTTTCATGTTTTCTCATTTAACGGCTCCAACACTCGATCCAATTATCTCTTTGTCTGCCGCTTTTCGTAACGATCCTCGTTCTGAAAAAGTGGATTTAGGTATCGGCGTGTACAAAAACAGTTTAGGCGAAACGCCGATCATGCGCTCAATCCAGCAGGCACAAGAGCTGGTGATGCAAAGTCAGAAATCCAAATCCTATGTGGGCTTGGCTGGCTGTGAAGAATTTAACCAGTGTATGGTCGATCTGGTGTTAGGTGACTCTCCCGTTCAGGAGCGAGTTTCTGTCATCCAGACACCTGGCGCGAGTGGTGCACTGCGTATGCTGGCAGATTTAATTCGATTTGCTCAGCCAGAAACCACAGTTTGGTTAACCGATCCGAGCTATGTGAATCATAAACCGATCATGGAAGCGGCAGGTCTTAAAGTTAAGTTTTATAGCTACTTTAGCCCTAAAACTAAAATGGTGAATGCTGACCGTATGCTGGCCGATCTCGCCTATGCCGGCCCAAAAGATGTGGTGGTTCTCCATGGTTGTTGTCATAACCCTACGGGCGCGGATATTGATTTCTCGGCTTGGCAAGCAATAACAGAACTTGCACAAAAGAATGGCTTTACCCCTTTTGTTGATATCGCTTATCAAGGTTTCGGTGACGGTTTACAACAAGATGCTCAAGGCCTCCGCCACATGGCAGAACGTGTGGAAGAGATGCTTGTGACTACTTCTTGTTCTAAGAATTTTGGTCTTTATCGTGAGCGAACTGGGGCTGCGATCGTATTGGGTAAAAACGCGACCGATGCAGCGAATGCGAAAGGCAAACTACTTGGTTTGGCACGCACTACGTACACCATGCCGCCAGATCACGGCGCGGCACTTGTCAGAACCGTGTTACAAAACGAACAGCTGACAGCCATTTGGAAGTCAGAGTTATCTGAAATGCAGCAGCGTTTGTTAACTCTTCGTCAAAGCTTATGTAACCAGTTGAGAAATCAGTACAATACTTCACAATTTGATTTCATAGAAAGCCACAAAGGTATGTTTACTATGCTAGGCTTAACATCAGACCAAATGGTACGTTTACGTGAAGAGTTTGGCATTTACGGTGTGGCTGATAGCCGAATAAATATTGCAGGCTTAACGGAAAAAGACATTCCCTATGTGGCGGATGCAATAATCAAAGTTTTATAGATAATTTTCAGTTTGATTAGGTGAACGAATGAAACAACAATGGAAACTTTTAATTCCTTTGCTTCTAAGCGGTGGCTTGATGGCATGCTCTTCAACTTCTAACGAAGGTGATGTGAAGGAAGAAACAGCACAAGTTGAGCAACCTAAGTCAGAGGTTTCGGAGCCTGTCAGAGATCTTGATAAGTACGAGACATTGACTCCTGAGGTGGAACCGATTGCTGAACCTCCAAAACCCGAGGTTAAACCAGAACAAAAGCCGAAACCGGACCCTAAGCCGCCAGTTGTCGTTGATGCGAAGAAAACGGCAGATGGTCGTTTGATTCTTGGTGAACAAGAATGGGTATATGTTACTGGGTTAAAAGAGAATTTCCGTGCACGTATTGATACAGGAGCAACAACTTCATCAGTGAGTGCCGTTGATGTGATTCCATTTGAGCGTGATGGTCAAGATTGGGTGAAATTCAAGATTGCTCATGATGACGTGACTAGCAAAGAGTTTGCTCTGCCTGTAGAGCGTTGGGTTGATATTCGTCAGTCAAGCGCAGAAGGTACACAGCGTCGGGCAGTTGTTATGGCTTGGATTCAAATTGGTGATGTGAAGGAAAAAACCGAGTTCACGTTAACCGATAGAAGCCACTTAACTTTCCCTGTTCTTCTAGGTCGCAGTTTCTTTAAAGATATCGCCTTAGTTGACGTAAGCCGTAAGTATATTCAGCCAAAACATAAGTAAGATGTGTTGATGATTCTAAAAGCCAGCGAAAGCTGGCTTTTTTGTGCCTGCGAGTCTTGGTTTGGTAAAGGGATAAACCATTATTTTGACTAGGCTACGAGCATCGATTAAATAAATAATCCCAGTCGTCTGAAGCGATCTCGTTCTGCTTGATTTTTAGACGGTGGTAGCCTGATTTGGTTAAAGACGTCACCTGGATATAAGAATAGCCAAACAGTGATTGTTTGTATTTTAAGTCAGCAGCTAGCTGATGAAGATAGACAGTTTCATCGACTACAGATAAATGGCTTTTTCTTATTCTATTCCCCATCATAGTGACGACAGTTAAAACGACGACAGTAGTGGCATACGTACTCAGAGACCGTTCTGTATCGAAAGCCGATGAAATTATAGTGCTGAATACTGTGAATATGATTATAGCAATTAATACCTCTTTCCAGAGGTGAGTGGGCGTGCTTATAAACTCAATTTTTCTGTTCATATTAGGCTAGCCGGATACATCAGAAAGTATTTGTTAATCAATTGTTTATTGTATCTTCTTTTATTGTTCAATTCGTTTTTCTCCGCAATGGCTGCAAATCAGGTGACGTTCAAATTCGTCCATTGACGCGACAAATGCCCCAAGCATGCTGGACTTAATAAAGCCCGTTAAAAAGTCCTTAAATTGACTGTTTTCTTGGTTTTTGAAAGGGCTTTGTTTTCTGACCAAAACGACAACATGTTCTGTGTCGCTCTGGCATTTGTGACAGTGTTGAATTTCGGTGCTATGAGCCATAAGAAACCTCTACAGAAATGCAGTTGTGTTTAAAACACTTTCTAGAACAACCAATATCGTTCATACGTGGGGGAGAAAGGTTAAGTCGACTCATCGAAATCAAGCCGCGTGAATGCGTTATAACCATTATTTGATAGGGTTTTATCGAGACTGGTCGCATTTCTCCGATAGTTCAACAAGCGAATCTAAGATATTTAGTGTTATTCGATGAGGTTCTCGAATTTCAGTTTTGCTAATGGGTTGTGTGTTAACAGTTGAGTTAGGAAAACAGAACCCACCCTTCCATTCGTCATCAATAAAGTCATTTCATCGCCCTCATCGACCATTAGTCGCATCGTTGAGCACAGTTCATGCCACTCCAATAGTCTGTAACCATCAAATAAACAATATAAAGGACAGAACTATGGTGGTTTCGAGTTTAGCATTGCGTAAGACAGTTAAAGTGGCGGCATTGAGCATAGTGACATGGGCGATGAGCACTCATATGGCAATGGCGAATCCAAGCGAAGATATGCTTAACCAATTCAACCAAGCGTCACAGGGCGACTCGGAACTCGTAGACAAGGTATATGAAGCGTTGTCTAAACAGGTAAAAGAGCAGGGGGCAACGCCCGTTAGTTTGGTTTACCTTGGTAGCACACAAACTCTACAAGGCAGAGAAGCGTTCATGCCTTGGAATAAAATGAAGTTTACGGAAAGTGGCTTGGCAACG
Source organism: Vibrio sp. (assembly GCA_048259585.1). Classification (GTDB taxonomy): domain Bacteria; phylum Pseudomonadota; class Gammaproteobacteria; order Enterobacterales; family Vibrionaceae; genus Vibrio. Next base: position 57,558 of record JBLXHN010000016.1, read on the forward strand.
ATTCAAAAGGGTTTGGATATGATGACGGATAGACCGATTCCGGTTCCAGCTCAACAACGTCTTCAAGGTTTGCCTGAGTATCAACTCGCCACGGCAATGGCGGCAACTACTTATACTTCCCTCCCAGATCTGTTTAACCATTTCGAACGCGGTTATGAACTTTACCTTTCACTGTTGGATGAACCGAGTTTCAAACATCAACCTTTTGCTGCCGCTGCATGGATTTATCACTATGCGGTACAAGCCGCGATTCGAGCTGAAGATTTGTCACAAGCCAAAAAATGGCTGCACCAAATGGAGCGTTATGACGCTAATAACCCGGAAACAAAAGCCGCAAAGGACTTAGTGGACAACTATTGAGGTGCATGCATGATCGCTTTTAATCAAATCAGTCGTGATTACGCTTTAGGTAATCAAACCGTACCAGCGTTAAAAGAAGTGAGTGGACAAGTTGATGTAGGTGAAATGGTCGCTCTGTGCGGGCCATCGGGCTCAGGGAAAAGTACGCTGCTGAACGTGCTGGGTATGCTCGATACTCAATATCAAGGGCAGGTTACCTTATCTGGGCAGCTTTATCCTACTGAGCCACGCAATGCAGCTCAACTGCGTCGTAAACAGTTAGGTTTTGTATTTCAGAAGTTCAATCTTGTACCTGTGATGACGGCGTTAGAGAACGTTGCTTATCCTTTACACCTCAACGGTTTCTCAAGAGCCGAGCAAAAACAACAGGCGACCGATATACTCAATCGTGTTGGTTTAGGAGATTTTGTTGATCATAGGCCGGACAACTTATCGGGTGGACAGCAACAGCGCGTTGCTATCGCCCGAGCTTTAGTTCACAAACCGGCATTAGTTATTGCTGACGAGCCTACGGCTAGCCTAGATAGCCATACAGCAAACAATGTGATTGAAATTATGAAAGCGTTAGGGCACGAGCTTGGTACCACTTTTATTGTCGCTACGCATGACCCAAGAATGGCATCACGATGCGATCGAACCATTGAGTTGGTCGACGGTGTCATCGCGTCGAGCCAAGCGTGCAAGGAGAAACTACTATGAGTAAGTTGGTTCCCATTTCCCTTCGATTGGCTTGGTTGAACTTGCAACGTAACGGCCGTCGCAGTGTTCTTTCCATACTGATTATTGCTATCGCTGTGTTTGCATTAACCAGCGCCGGCGGCTTTGGTTTATACACCTATGAAAGCCTCAAAGAATCGACAGCCCGTGATACTGGCCACCTGACGATCAGCACGCCCGGATACTTTGCCAAAGAAGAAGAGATGCCGTTAAGTAATGGTCTCAGTCATGCTAAAGAAATCACTCGCCAAGTTATTGGTATCAATGATGTGCGAGGAGTTCAGCCTCGCGTAGAGTTTAGTGGCTTGATATCCAATGGCAGTAAATCTGCAATTTTCATAGCGATTGGGGTTAATGAGCGTGAGTTTGATATGAAAGGGCCATTTTTAGATGTACGTGAAGGCCAAACTTTGTCGAATATTCATGCTTCGCGTTACGACCCGTCCGAACCTGAAGTGATGTTAGGCGTCGATTTGGCCAAAAACCTCAATGTGACCGTTGGTGATTGGATCACTTTGCTTGCGACCACAACCGATGGTGCTTTGAATGCCTACGATTTTAAGGTTCGAGGCATTTTCTCTACGGGTGTCCCAGAGTTAGACAAGCGTCAGTTGTATGTACATATCGATAGCGCACAGTCGTTACTGGGGTCGAATAAAGTCAGTACCTTGTCGGTGTTCTTGTTTGACACGAAGTTGACGCAAGACATTCAGCAGCAAGTTCAACAAATTTTAACGGCTCAACAGCTTTCGCTTGGGGGACAAGAGTTTGAAATTACCCCTTGGCAAGATCGTGCATTCTACTACCTAAAAGTAAAAGATCTGTACGACCGCATTTTTGGCATCTTAGGTGCGGTTATGTCATTGGTGGTATTTGTTGCGCTGTTCAACACCATGACCATGTCCGTGACTGAGCGAACGCGTGAAATTGGCACCTTGTCGGCTCTGGGGTGTTATCCCAATGAAATCATTGCTGGTTTCTTGAGAGAGGCTGGGTTACTCGCGCTAATTGGTAGTGCTATTGGTGCTTTTCTTACGGCTTTGGTCGCTTTGTTACTGATGGTCGTTGATGTTCAGATGCCGCCTCCGCCAGGAAGTACAGAAGGTTATCCATTGATCATCTATTTCTCTTGGCTGTTAGTGGTGTTATCTGGCGTTGCAGTATTAACGATTTGTCTGGTTGCCGCGTTCTTTTCTGCACGCAAAGGAGTCAATAAACCCATCACGGAGGCGTTAGTTTATGTTTAGCTTAAAACCGATTATCTGTGGGGCTTTACTGTTGATGATTAGTCCGTTTGTGATGTCGCAGCAAGCAACAATAGATGCACAGCAAGTTGCGTTGCTGATTGAAAAGGCAGACAGCTACCGCCTGCAAGATAGCTCTTCTAAAGTGGTGTCGATGGTCAGTTTGTATCAAGACCAAAAGCTCGATAAAACTCGGCGCTATCATGTTTACACTCGACCTAATCGCGAATCACTAGTGGTGTTTAAATCTGCGGTTGAAGCGGGTCAAAAAATGCTCATGATCGGCGATAACTATTGGCTACAAATGCCCAAAAGTCGCCGCCCGATTCGCATTACCCCAATGCAAAAGCTGCTTGGCGAAGCATCTGTTGGTGACATCTCAACACTCACCTGGAGTCAAGACTATCAGGGAGAATGGAAAGCGACGGATACCCTGGTTGTTGACGGTACCAGTGTTCGCGCTCATCACATCGAGTTGTCGGCCAAAACCAAAGGGGCAAGCTATCAGAAAATCGAGTTGTGGATTTCTACGCAGGATGCGTTTCCGATTAAAGCGGATCTTTATTTGCGGTCAGGTAAGTTGGCGAAACAGGCATTCTACGACCATTTATCGCTCAATGAGAAAGGCTACATCAGTAAAATGACGTTGTTAGACAGCATTCAACCGAATAAAAAAACCGTCATTGAGTATCTGGAAATCTTGCCGTGGCAACTGGACGATAAGTTTTACAATCCGAGCTATTTGCCGAAAGCGAACATTTCCCAGTTGTAGCCTATTCAGTTAAGGATTATTGATGAAACGGTACATCTTTGCAGTAGCGATGGGCTTAGCCATTTTTACCTGTACGAAAGTGGCAAGTGAAGAGCTGACTTTTGAATGGGATTGGACACTAGGTTTTCAAACCCGTGAGCAACGTGATACCGCGTTCTTCAAGGGGCAAAGTGGTCATCAAGATGCGGTCAACACCTTACTTGATGTCCAGGTCAACTATGAAAACTGGGTGGGGCTGTTTGCACTGTATAGCCGTGATTTGTACGCCTACCAGCATGGTGAATCGCAATGGTGGAGCCAAGCTGAACATCAGTTTCTGGTGCGTGAGTTAGTTTGGTTAGGCGAGTGGCATCTCGGCGATACAATGCTCGATGTCAGCCTAGGTAAACTGCGTGTGGACTGGGGAGTGGGCTATGGTTATCGGGTACTCGATCTGTTTAAGCCCTACCGCCAAAATCCGGTTGGTATTGTCGCTGAAGAGGGCGCAGGGGTAATGTCGATTTCACATTATGATGAGAGTGGAGAATGGACGTTGATCGCGACAGATTCAAGTTGGGGGCAAATGGACCAGAGTAAGCTCGATCAGGCTGCAGAACAGCAAGGTTTTGGTTTTCGTCGTTACATCTTAGTAGACGATAGTGAGTACCAGTGGATTGGCTATTACGATAATGTACGTCGAGGTTTGGCCGGTGGCAGTGTTGTCACTATATTGGATGAGTCTACCTCGGTTCACAGCTCTGCGCTGTGGCAAAAGCGCAGTGTAGGGTATCAAATTAACGACCAATATCAGCCAGTCTCTGTCGTCGAACAGGATGATGCTTTTCAGGCACTACTCGGCATCAACTGGGCCAATCAAGCAGGACACAACGTCATCGCTGAGTACTGGTATGACAGTCGGGCGTGGTCTCGCAGTCAGTGGCAGCAAGCCATCAATCGTGGCAATGAACTTGCTTTATCACCGGATACTTCTTCTCTCGCCAATAGTTATGCGCAAGGCTTTCAGCATAGTAATTTAGTTCAACAAAATTTGATGTTTCACTGGCGTTGGGATTTAGAAACTTGGGTCGCAAGACAATCTTCCGTGGAGCTAAACTGGATGAGTCGGTTACAGCCCAGTTTAGATGTGATGGTGGCAGCACAAGATGGTGGAGCAATGATCACTCCAAGAATGAACTATCAGTGGCTTGATACTGGGGACCAAAGTGCAGAAGTGGAAGTCGCCGCACGATTTTTAACAGGAGACGCGCAATCTGCTTACGCTCAAATCAATGATAAGACTATGATTGTACTTAATATCAAAGGGAAGTTTTAAATGTGTGCAACAACATCAACTGCTGAGAGTGGATGGCTACGCAGTTTTATCGTTACCACGGTCTTTTGTGCTTTTATTTCGGCGATGACATTTTCCGCTTGGGGTGGTGTGTTTTATTTTCATCTGCTGGTCAGTTTCGGTTTTGGCTATTCGGCGATGTTCTTCTCATGGTTGATTGAGCGTTTATTTCCCACTATTCCTCGCATGATAGAAATCGCAATGTCACTTTCTGCGTGTGTCTTGTTTGGTATTGTTAACGCCCAGTTTTGGCTGGGAGACTACTTTGGTGTATCCGGTATTCTCCCTCTGTTTTTAATGGGGGTGCTGTTTAGCGGTATGTGTTTTTTCTATTTTTATTCGCGTGAGAAGCAAGCTATCGCGCAACGTGAGATAGAAACCATTAAAAGAGAAAAGGCCGAGCAGGAAAGAGCCTTGTTATTGAGTCAGCTTAAGCAACTCCAAAGTCAAATCGAGCCGCACTTTTTGTTTAATACCCTCGCCAACATCAGCGCGTTAATGTCGCAAGATGTTGATAAAGCGAAAGCCATGCTGGAACAACTAACCGCATTACTTCGAGTGACGTTAAAGAATTCGCGTGAAGAACGTACAAATATCGATCATGAGGTTACTTTGATTAAAGCTTATTTAGGCATTCAAAAAATACGTCTTGATGATCGTTTGACTTATCGCATTGAGGTCGAGGAAGGTCTTGGTGATATTGAGTTACCGCCTATGATATTGCAGCCGCTGATCGAAAATGCCATCGTTCATGGTATCGAGCCGAAAAGAGAAGGCGGTGAAGTGACGCTGACGATTAAACAGTCGCAACAGCAGTTAAATATTGAAGTGAAAGATACTGGCGTTGGTTTAACTCATATGAGTAGCCATTCTGGATTTGGTGTCGGTTTAAGTAATATCAAACAACGGGTTGAAGCATTGTTTTCAGGCCAAGGAACGGTGGCAATCAGTGAGCTTGCTGAAGGTGGTGTCAGCGTTAAATTGAGTTGGCCAATAAAGAGTTAACCGCGAGTAGGTTGGGAAAAATGAAGACAGAGTATACCGCTATTATTGCTGATGATGAGCCGTTGTTAAGACGTCACCTTGACCTAAGTCTAGCTGAAGTCTGGCCACAACTTGAAGTGGTCGCAAAGGTGGCCGATGGTGAGCAAGCGCTACTCGCAATTGAGCAACACCAACCTGATATCGCTTTTCTTGATATTCGTATGCCAGTGTTAGATGGAATGGCATTGGCAAAAAAGCTCAACGCTTTAACTAACCCACCTCTGATTGTTTTCGTCACGGCTTACGATGATTATGCTATTCATGCTTTTGAACAGAGTGCGGTTGATTACATTCTTAAGCCTATCTCTGAACAGCGATTGCAAACGACTTGTAAACGCGTTAAAGCACGTTTAGTGGATCGCAACAAAGACAGTGACAATATTCAGTTGGACAGTTTGTTACAACAGCTACAGCAGTTTTCTGCGCCGAAGCCGCCTCAATATCTTCAATGGATCAAAGCCATGCAGGCTGAAGATTTGCATCTCATTGCCGCGTCAGATGTGCTGTATTTTAAGGCTGAAGAAAAATACGTTTCGGTTTACGCTCAGCAAAATCAAGGCATGGTGCAGGAGTTTTTGATTCGTACTTCACTAAAGGAACTGATGACTCAACTCGATCCGGAGCAGTTTTGGCAAGTACATCGTTCAACCGTGGTTCAAGTCAGCAAGATTCATCGAGTGAGCAAGGATTTTACGGGGCGAATGTTTGTCGATGTTGGCAACGCAAAACTGCCTGTCAGTCGTTCTTTTCAAAGCCTGTTTAAAGGTATGTAATGTCTCGATGCATTGTTGAAAGCTTTGTTGATGAAATGAAAAAAGCCAGTGAGCAAAGTCAACTGGCAATAGCTTGAGGGCAAATAATTAGGTTAAAAAAGGACCTAAGCTTGAGGGGGCTTAGATCCTATAAACAGTGAACCTTAAGATGCAGTTACTGCTGTTTTATCAGTAGAGCGAGCTTTAAAGAACGCGTAACCGAAGCCTGTTACTGCTGTACCTGCCGCGATAGCTACCAAGTACATGAACACAGGAGTAATAGCACCAGGAATTGCCAGTACAAACAAACCACCGTGTGGAGCCATAAGTTTCGCACCGAATAGCATTGATAGAGCACCAGTTAGTGCGCCACCTGCCATACAAGCAGGGATAACGCGCATTGGATCTTTCGCTGCGAATGGAATCGCACCTTCAGAGATGAAACATAGACCAAGTACGAATGATGCTTTACCCGCTTCACGTTCGTTCGCTTCGAATTTGTCTTTAGCAAGGAACGTTGCCAGACCCATACCCAACGCTGGAACCATACCAGCTGCCATGATTGCTGCCATTGGAGCGTATGTTTGTGAAGCTAACAGACCCACACCGAATGTGTAAGCGGCTTTGTTTACCGGACCACCAAGGTCGAAACACATCATTGCGCCAAGGATAATACCAAGTAGCACTGCGTTAGCTGAACCCATGTCGTTAAGGAAAGTTGTCATCGCATTCATGATGCTTGATACAGGACCACCCACAACGTAGATCATGATCAAACCAGTCACTAAGCTAGCAACGAAAGGAATGATAAGGATCGGTTTTAACGCTTCCATTGACTGAGGCAGAGAAACTTTATCCGCAAGGAATTTAGCAGTGTAACCCGCTAGGAAACCGGCAACGATACCACCAAGGAAACCCGCACCCGTTGAGCTAGCAAGCATGCCGCCGATTAAGCCTGGTGCAAGTCCAGGACGGTCAGCAATTGAAAACGCGATGAAACCAGCCAGAACAGGAATCATCAGAGCGAATGCAGAGCCACCACCGATAGTCATCAATGCTGCTGCCAGTGTGCCTTCCTCTTTAAACGCTTCGATACCGAACACGAAAGAGAGAGCGATGATCAAACCACCTGCTACTACTACTGGCAGCATGTGAGATACACCTGTCATCAAGTGTTTGTAGACACCTTTTTTCTCGCCAGTACTTTCAGATTTGTTTGAAGATTCAGCTTGAGTGAACACTGTCGCTTTTTCAAACGCGTTACTGATTTCTTGCTCAGTTTTCTTAAGAGCCAGACCAGTACTGGTTTTGTACAGTTTTTTGCCATTAAAGCGCTCTAGAGGAACTTCGATATCAGCGGCGATAATCACTAAGTCAGCATCAGCAATTTCTTGCTCAGTGAGTTGGTTTTTCGCACCAACTGAACCACGAGTTTCCACTTTGATTTGGTGACCAAGACGAGTACCTGTTTCTTCAAGCGCTTCAGCGGCCATGAAAGTATGAGCAACACCTGTAGGGCATGCAGTAATCGCCACAATTTTCTTCGCAGCAGCTGCTGGAGCAGCAGAAGGAGCTTGATATGTTGTTGCTGCGGCAGCGTTAAGTTCACTTGCTTGTTCTACCGCTGTTTTTAGGTATGCCGCAGGATCGCTTGTGCATGCAGAGATATCGCTTTGGTATACTTTTTTACCAATAAAGCGAGTGGTATCTACCGGAGTGTTCGCTGCAACAATAACAACTTCAGCGTTGCTAATGTCGGCATCTGTCAGCGTATAACCATCAATAACTGAAGAGTGACATTCCACAACGGAAGTCCAGTTTAATGATTTAGCCGCTTGTTCTAGTAGTCCGGCAGCGATAATGCTGTTTGCAACGCCGCTAGGGCATGCAGTAATAATAGCAATATTCATAGTACGACCTTCTGTCCTTAATTGTTAGATACTTCAAAAGTACCAACTGGTTGTAATTGGATTTCTTTTTGTAGGGTGGTTAATTGAGATTCTGAAGTCACACCCACACCAACCTGCGTTACAGCCAGGGCTGATAGGGCAGTTGCGAATGTGATTAGAGATTCTTTATTCATGTTTTGCATATGGCCCCAGCAAAGACCTGCGACTAGCGTGTCTCCTGCACCTACGGTGCTGACAACATTCATACGAGGTGGTTGTGCGTGAAGCCATTGACCTTGGTTTAGCCACATGGTTCCGTTAGCTCCCATGGAGACAACGATATTTTCGATACCTTTCTCGGCAAGTTCGGCCGCTGCTGTTTGGCACTCTTCAGGAGTTACCAGTTCACGACCAACAAATTGAGACAGCTCTTCATCGTTTGGCTTAATCAGCCAAGGGTGAGCATCTAAGCCAGCGGCAAGCGCGTCACGACTGCTGTCGAATAGCACTCTTTTACCAAGAGTATGTAGTTTTTCAATCCAAGAAGCACATAGACTTGGTGAAACACCTGCGGGTAGGCTGCCCGCCAGAACAAAATAATCATGGTCTTGCGCGAGACGAAGTAAGCTTGTTTCGAAAGCCTCAATGTCGGCGTGTGTTACTCCGATGCCTGGGAAGTTGATGTCACTCACTTCACCATTTTGTTCAACCAGTTTCACGTTGATACGTGTTGAACCATGAATACGAATGAACTCATCCTTCGCACCCATTTCTTCAAACAATTGACAAAACATCTCTTGGTTATCTTTGCCAAGAAAACCGGTAACAGTCACTTCTGCACCAAGGTCACTCAGTACTTTCGCCACGTTCACGCCTTTGCCAGCTGCGTGCAATGATCCTTGCTTTACTAAGCTCACTGTGCCGACGTTTAGAGAATCCAAACTGCCGGTAAGATCCAGAGCAGGGTTCAGAGTGATAGTGACGACTTTTTTAGTTGACATGAGCAAGCTCCTTAACTTTCACCAAGGCCCGCATTGATAGCGGCACCGATAGATTCCAGAGCTTTAGCTGCGTCAGGGCCATCAGCAGTGAACTGAAGTTGGTGACCATGTTTTACGCCAAGTGCGATAACTTTCATTAAGCTTTTCGCATTCACCGATTTGCCATCACCATCTAGGTTAGACACTTTGATTGCTGATTCGAATTTCTTCGCTTCTGCAACCAACATTGCACCTGGGCGAGCGTGTAAGCCGTGTGAGTTTTTAATCTTAAACACTGCTACATTGTCATTACTTGTCTCGGTTACCTCTGAAGGAGCTTCTTCCGCCTCATTGCTGAATAGGGCAAGAAGCTGGTCTGTATTTGCTTTCAAGAAGGTTTCTTGTTCACCAGCAAACACTTTTTGAGTCAGTTTGTTGAGCATATTTTGGTGTGCGTTATTGCACGCAGCGAATGCGACGAGAGCTTTCACTGGTTGACCTTCGTACTCACAGTGATTCGCAGTAGAAACGAATGACATACCTGTACGTTTTACTGATTTGTCACTACTTACAACCCATAACCCTTTACCAAGGTGAGTGGGTTTTTTCGTCACTAGGTCAGCAACGAATTCTGAATCTGCGCAACCGGTGTTTTTCAGTAAACCGCCAGCGACTGCGCTCATTTGAACCATGTCGCTTGCTGGGAAAAGTAATTGAATCAGAGATGCGTCGAAATCTGCTTCAAACTGAACTTCACCATTAAGTAGTGCAATGATGTCGTTTGCTGACTTCGCTTGCTTCAGTTTCTCTTCGACACCGTCAGCCGAAAGCACTTTCGTCAGTTGTTTTAGAATACCTAAGTGTTCATCAGATTTAGCAGCAATACCGATAGCAACGTAAACAGTGTTGTCATCGCCCCAGTTAACGCCGCTAGGGAAGTGGTGCACGGCTACGCCTGTTTGTTTTACTAGATCACGAGTATCTGTAGTACCGTGAGGAATTGCAATACCATTGCCTAAGAAGGTTGAGTTTTGCGCTTCACGGTTTAGCATGCCTTCCACGTAACCGCTGTCGACTAAACCTTTTGTTGTGAGATCAGCAGCGATAGCACGTATGGCGTCCAACTTGTTTGGTTGTGATTGCCCAAGTTGTATGTTTTGAGTGGTTAATTGCAGCATTTGTTTGCCCCTTCTTTTGTCGTGGTTCGACAAGATAATTTTAATTATTTTTATTGTAGTTAACTTTTGCTTAACCTTGGCTGAAACGATTCAGCTTTTGGTCCAAAAAAATTCAGCAAAGTTGCCTGGTCGCTTTTTAAAAGCAGGTGGCATACCTGCTGATATGTGAGAATTTACTTCAAAAATTGATATCCCTAGCAATTTTCAGCCTTTCTCAACTTTGCTGAATCCTTTCAGCTTTAATACTGAATCGATTCAGCGTATAATTCAACCTCATTGAGGATCGAAAAATTGTTTCTTTGATCCGGAGCACATAAATAGAGCAGTTGATATGACACTAGATGAAATCGCGAAATTAGCTGGCGTTTCAAAAACGACCGCGAGCTATGTGATTAATGGTAAAGCCCAGAAGTATCGCATTAGCGAAAAAACTCAACAAAAAGTGATGGCAGTCGTCAATGAACACAATTATCGCCCAGATCACGCCGCTTCAGCATTGAGGGCAGGAAATAGTCGTTCGTTTGGTTTGATTATTCCTGATCTGGAAAACACCAGTTATGCGAGACTTGCCAAATTGCTTGAACAGAACTCTCGTCAAGCGGGTTATCAAATTCTGATTGCGTGTTCTGATGATGATCCTGAAATTGAGATGACGGCTGCAGACGCTTTGGTTTCGCGTCGTATTGATGCTCTATTTGTCGCCAGCTCTATTCCGAATGCCAGTGAGTATTACTTAAAAATGCAAAACTTGGGTACACCTGTCATTGCCATTGACCGTCCATTAGATGACGAGTATTTCGCTTGTGTGATCAGCGAAGATTACGGTGCAGCATTTGATCTCACATCATCGTTATTGACTTCACAGGTGAAAACGGTTGGGTTGATTGGTGCTCTGCCAGAACTGAGCGTTTCTCAAGAACGTCAACTCGGTTTTGAATCGGCTGTTAAGTCAAATCAACGACAATTTATTCTCGGCTATGGTGAGCACTTTAACCGCGAACAAGGGCGTAAGGTTTTTGAGCAATGGATAAAAAACGACACCTTACCTGATGCAGTGGTTGCTACGTCTTATACTTTGCTTGAAGGTATTTTGGATGTGCTTTTAGAGTATCCTGACTTGGTAAAAAACATTCGCATTGCCACATTTGGTGATAACCGACTGTTGGACTTTCTGCCTGTGAAGATTAACTCCTTGCCACAGCAGTTTGAACTGATCGCGGATAGTGCCTTGGCATTGGCGTTGAATGCTTCTGCAAAACGCTATCAATCTGGTGTGGAGCTTGTTCCGAGAAGACTAAAAGTCAGGGCATGATACTGTGAAATTGTGGAACGTTGAGACTTATCAATGAGTCCATTTCGATGTTAAATGGTGTTAGACTGCGCATCTAATTAATCTTAATCCGATGTTAAAGGTAATGTAATGAACCCAATTATTGCGATGTTAAAAGAGAACAACATTAGTGATGAGCAAATCAATGAAGTATTCCAAGCTCTTACTCAAAACCCTCTTGCAGCAATGATGACTATTGGCCAATTAGGCCTGCCTCAAGAGCAACTTCAACTTTTAATGGCCCAGGTAATGCAAAACCCTGCTTTGATTAAAGAAGCAGTAGAAGAGCTTGGTTTAGATTTCTCGAAAGTTGAAGAAGCTAAACAGCGTATGCAAGAGCAACAGCAGCAACAGTAAGTCTGTTACTTGGGTATGGTAAGAATGCCGACCGGATAATGGTCGGCATTTTTTTATTCTACTCTTCAATCTTTTCCCGCTCGCTCATCGCAATTGTACTTAAATTGGGTATCATATCTTTCTATTTATGCTCGTAGCACAGGAAAGACATGAAGTTTCTCCATACTTCCGATTGGCATTTAGGCCGTCAGTTTCACAACGTGTCATTGCTTGAAGATCAAAGACACGTTCTCATACAGCTAATTGATTACATCAAAAACAACACTGTCGATGCGGTGGTATTGGCCGGTGATGTGTACGATCGCTCTGTACCGCCTACGCTTGCCATTGAGTTGCTTGATGAAGTCGTGGAGCAAATATGTGGTGGACTAGGCGTTCCGCTGATTGTTATTCCGGGCAACCATGATGGCGCAAAACGGCTTGGTTTTGCTGCCAAGCAAATGAAGCAATCTGGGCTGCACATTATTGCTGACTTTGAACATATGCTGGAGCCGGTGGTACTTAATACAGCGCAAGCGGGCGAGGTGGCTTTTTACGGCATGCCTTATAACGATCCCGAACTTGTTCGTCATCATTATCAAGTATCAGTGAGTACGCATGATGAAGCACACCAGCATCTTTGTGAGAAAATTACTGCGCAATTCAAACCTTCTCAGCGTAACGTACTTATTAGCCATTGTTTTGTTGATGGGGCGATAGAATCCGAGTCTGAACGTCCTTTGTCTATCGGTGGTTCTGATCGAGTGAGTCACGAACACTTCTTACCTTTTGATTACGTAGCGCTTGGACACTTGCATCAGCCACAAAAGAAAGGCGAAGAGTTTGTTCGTTATTCGGGCTCATTAATGAAATACAGCTTTAGCGAGCAGCATCATAAAAAAGCGATGACGTTAGTTGAGTTAAATCGTGAAGGCTTTGTTTCAGCGACGCAAATTCCTCTTAACGCCCCTCATAATATGAGGATTGTAGAAGGCGAGTTAGACCAAATCATAGAGCAGGGTAAAACTGATCCTAATAGCCAGGATTACCTGCTAGTCAGATTACAGGATAAGCACGCCATATTAGATCCGATGGAAAAACTGCGTAAGGTTTACCCAAATGTCCTTCATTTGGAAAAGCCGGGTATGTTAATCGGTATTGATCAGGAGATGGGTAAGGCTCGGTTAGCCAGAGGTGAAATGGACATGTTCAAAGACTTCTTTCTTGAAGCAAAAATGGAAGCATTAACCGATGAACAAGAGCAGGCGGTGAGTGCAGTGATCCAATCGTTGAAACATAAGGAAGAGAGCTAACATGCGTCCTATTCGATTATCGATTCAAGCGTTTGGTCCCTTTGCTGCAAAAGAAGTAGTGGATTTTACCATCCTGGGTATGTCTCCATTGTTTTTGATTAATGGCCCTACCGGAGCAGGTAAAAGCTCTATTCTTGATGCCATCTGCTTCGCCCTTTATGGTGAAACAACAGGCAGTGAACGTACCGGCGATCAAATGCGTTGTGATTATGCTAAGCCAGAGCTTTTAACTGAAATAGAGTTTGAGTTCGAGCTGGCAGGGAAAACTTATCTCGTCACACGGAGCCCTGATCAGGAAGTTCCGAAGAAACGTGGTGAAGGCACCACTAAGAAAACACATTCTGCAACGCTGGTGGAACTGCTTGATGGTGAAGAAAAACTGCTGGCGAATAGACCAAACCCTGTAGCAAAAGCCATGGTTGAACTTATCGGTTTGGATGTTAAACAGTTCCGTCAGGTGATGGTGATCCCTCAAGGCAAGTTCCGTGAACTATTGGTCGCAAACTCAAAAGAGCGTGAGCAAATCTTCGGTCAGTTATTTCAAACGCAGATATATACCCAAATTGAGCGTGCGCTGTTTGAAAAAGCAGCCGGAATTCGTAAAGAAAAGGATGAATTTGACAACCAAATCAAAGGCGCCTTGAATGTCGTCTCGGTGACTTCTGAGCAAGAACTTCATTTAGAGCAGGAAAAACTGCAACCTGAACTTAAAGAGAATGAGCAGACGTATCAATCACTTCAGCTGTCTCTTGAAGAAGCGAAAAAGCAACACAATTTGGCGGTTGAACTACAACAGAAGTTCGCTAAACAGGTAGAAATAGAGAAAGCGTATTCGGAGCATCAGGCTCAGGTTCCAAGCATTGAACTATTGCGAAAAAAGCGAGCGAATGCTCGTCAAGCATTGGCGCTTGATCTCCCCTTCAATCAGCTTACAAGTGCCAATAAGCATGTTGAACAGGCTACCCAAGCGGTACAAGAAAAACAGGCACTGGTTGCTCAAACCAAGACTCAGGTTTCCGAGTTAGAAAATAACTGGAAGCAAGCCGTTGCTCATGCTCAAGCTGTGCCTAAACTTTCGCAAACTCTTTATCAGATTGAAGAAATAGGTAAGAAATACCGCGCTTTAGACGATAAACAAAAGGCACTGGAAACCGCCAAGCAAGCCTTTGGAAAAGCAAAGGCAAGTGAAGAGCAGTTAGAAAAACAGCTTAAGGTTGTGGAAGCTGATATTCAGGTGAAGCGAGCGGAGTATGAGAAAACAGCTCAGGCGGTATCGACTCTGGAAGCGAAACGCCTGTCTTTGAATAATATCAATGAACAAATAAAAGTCAGACAAAACACTGCCCTGTTGATGGAGCAGCAAGAGAATATTAAGAAGCAACTGGTTCTGGTTCAAAAAGAGTATTCTGACGCACAAGCTGCGACCTCTAAGGCTAAGCAGGATGCAGATAAGTTAGAGTATGTATGGCATACCAATCAGGCGGCTGAGTTAGCGAAATCACTCAATCCGGGTGAAGCTTGTCCTGTGTGTGGTAGTGTGGAGCATCCTCAGTTAGCCAGCTTTACTGGCGATGTAGTCACTAAGACTGATGTGAAAGCCGCGCGCGATGTTCAGCAAAATTATGCGACTAAAGAACTTCAAGCGATGAAAACTCAGCAATCAACGGACTCACAATTACAACAGGTAGAGCACGAGCTGAAGCAACATTTTGATCGTATTGCTGAACAAGCTATCGATGAATTGGCAAACTTGGAACGGGTTAAATCTAATTTAGACCAAGAGATTCGAGCATTAGCGGCAATGCAGCCTCTTATTTTGAAACAACAGCTTGAAGATTTAGAAAGCCGTCTACTTAAGAATAAAGCGAATTTGGAAGCCAGCATCGCGTTGACGGCTGAAAGTAAACAAGCCTTAACTGTGTTGGAAACGGAGGTTTCTACGTTATTGAGTGGCATTTCTGAAGAATTTGCCAATGTAGAGCAAGTAAGAGAGAAATACCTTCAGGTTAAAAGTCAGATCGAAGGTCTGCAAAAAGCCGAGCAACTGGCTCAACAACAGTTTGCCGAGATTCAAAAGCAATTTTCAGCCGCAGAGTCGTCGCTTAACGATGCGTTGAAGCATCAGAATCAATGGGTAGAAGAACAAAATTTAGCCGAAAAATTGTGGGTTGAAGCGTTAGAAACAAGTGCGTTTGATACACAGAAAAGCTATTTAGAATCGAAGTTACCTGAGTCTTCAATTGCGGAATTAGAGGCAACGATTCGCCAATATGAAGATAAAGGTGCAACACTGAAAACTCAGCTAGAATCCATAACCGTTGATCTGAAAGACCAGCAATTACCAGAAATCGAACCATTAGCGAAGGCAGTGAATGATAAGCAACAGGACGTTGCCTTGGCTCTGCAAAGCTACACTCAGCTTCGTTCAAGAATGGACAGTCTCAATCAAGTTCAGCAAAAGTTAAAAACGCTCTATGAGAAGAATGCGGAGCTAGAAAAAGCTTATCAGGTGTTTGGAACGTTAAGTGACATTGCCAATGGTCGTACTGGAGCAAAAGTGAGCTTACACCGTTTTGTGTTGGGGGTATTGCTTGATGATGTCCTGATTCAGGCTTCGCAGCGCTTACAATTGATGAGTAAAGGACGCTATTTGCTTAAGCGTAAAGAAGAGCGAGCTAAAGGGAATGCAGGCTCGGGGTTAGAGTTGATGGTAGAGGATGGCTATACCGGTAAGTGGCGCGATGTGGCAACTCTGTCAGGTGGTGAATCGTTTATGGCAGCATTGTCGTTAGCCCTTGGTTTGTCAGATGTGGTTCAGTCGTATAGTGGGGGTATCAGACTTGATACACTGTTTATTGATGAAGGTTTTGGTAGTTTAGATCCTGAATCATTGGATCTCGCTATTCAGACACTTATCGATTTACAACAAGGTGGCCGCACTATTGGTATTATTTCGCATGTGAGTGAATTGAAAGAACAGATTTCGTTACGACTTGATGTAGAAGCCGCCAGGACTGGAAGTTCAATTAAACTGGTTGCTTAATAATTTGAAATATAACCGTAAAGTGGATCGAGGTATAACCATTCTTTTAGGTATTTCATTACTTGTAATCAGTCAATATTGTCTATTCTTAGTAAGTAACCACATCCTGAAGTAGTATGCGATGACCCCATTAAACGATAGAAAATTGCTGAACATTATTCGATATGCACCTGCTGTGTTTATTACGCTATTTGCTATCGTGGTCAACGTCATTCTTATTCATAACAATCAGGCTGAATCGGAAGAAAAGATAAACTTCATTCGAAAAAACCTTATTGAGCAACAAAAACAGATTGTTCAAGAGCATATTCAACAAGTCGCTAATCAAATCGAAAGGCAAAAAAGTCTGACGGTAAAAACGCTAAAAGAGCAGCTACGCGATCGTGTTTATGAAGCTCATAAAATAGCAACCAACATTTATCTGCAGCACAAAGACAGACCTAAAGAAGATGTTGTTCGTATGATAAGAGAGGCGCTCAGACCCATTCGCTTTAACTCTGGACGTGGCTACTTCTTTATTCTTGATAGTGAAGGCATGAATGTGCTGCACAGCTATTTACCTGAATTAGAAGGCCAGTCTGTCTGGGAAACTAAAGATGTCAAAGGCACCTTAATTGTTCAGGATCATATTAAAAAAGTGAACAGTTCTGGTGGTGAAGCTTTTTATGACTGGTGGTACAGCAAGCCAGATAAAGATCCTAATGAACATTTCGAGAAAATAGGTTTTGGCAAGTACTTTGAACCGTACGGTTGGTATATTGGTACGGGAGAGTATGTTGTAGATGTGCAAGAAGACATACAGAAACAAGTTTTGGAATGGATCAGTCATTTCCGATATGGCAATAACGATTACGTGTTTGTCATTGATGACGAAGGGACAATAATTTCCCACCCGCATGCTTCGATGGTTAACATTCCTGTCTCTGACGAGCTTGGCGTACAGATTGATCAAATTCGGTCCAATTATACCGATCGTTCCGGATTTACCCACTACACGGCAAGATATATGCCCGGAGCACCTAACGGTGGAGAAAAAATAAGTTACCTAAAAATCATTGATGGGTGGAATTGGACAATCGGAACGGGCTTTTATGTGCAGCGTTTTGAAGCTTATCTTCAAGAAAGTATTCGTGCTCTAGAGGAGAGCAATAGAGACGAATTAGAATACGTGTTGTTGGCGAGTTTGGTTTCTACGTTACTGATCATTGCTCTTTCATTGAGACTTGGGAGTGTTATTGGCGGTCGCTTTAATCGCTTTCAAGACCGCATTAACAAAGATTTTAACGAGCTGACTCAGGTTCGAGATAAACTTCGCTATCTTGCAGAACACGACGCCTTGACAGGACTGCCTAATCGACTTGTTTTGACGGGGTTGATTCACGCAGGAATTGATTACGCACACAAAAACGATCGTTGTGGTGCCGTGATGCTGCTAGATCTTGACGATTTTAAAAAGATAAATGACATGAATGGGCATTCATCTGGAGATAGGCTTCTAACAATAATAAGTCGTAAATTTGAAACGTTACTAGGGGCTCACGATACGGTTTCCCGGTTTGGTGGTGATGAATTTATCTTTTGCTTCCCAGACTTATTAGACCAAAACGAGGCTCGTCAAAAAGTAGAAGAGATTCGACATGTATTCTCTGACAAGTTTATCATTGACGGAAAAGTGATGACCACTGATTGTAGTATCGGTGTGAGTATGTTTCCGAACGATGATAATGAGCCAGAAGCACTGATCCGTAAAGCTGATATCGTGTTATATAAATCAAAAGCTCTCAAAAAGGGGCATTCGATGTTTTACAGTCATGATATCAACGAAGAAATTCAAATGGATTACATGATTGAAGAGGCCCTGCAAACCGCACTAAAAAATGATGAAATCAGCGTGTTGTATCAGCCGCAAATTAATGTAAAAACGGGACAACTCTACGGTGTGGAGGCCCTAGCTCGATGGACTAGTAGTAAGTTAGGCGCTATCTCCCCAAGTAAGTTTATCACTGTTGCTGAAGAAATCGGTTTGATCTACGACATCGGTTTATTTGTGTTTCGCAAAGCCTGTGAAGATATCCATTCAGTTTCGCCAAACGGCCATGATGCTTTAAGTGTGTCTATCAATATTTCGCCTAAACAGTTGATGGAATGGGATTTTACCAAAGCACTGATCGATATTGTTAGTGATGTTGGGATAGATGTTAATCGTATAACATTAGAAATTACCGAAAATGTATTACTTGAAGATCTGGATACCGTATCTGAACGACTCAATGAAATGCGAGGTCATGGGTTTGGTGTCTCTTTGGATGACTTCGGTACGGGGTACTCATCGTTGAGCTATTTAAACCATCTACCTATTACAGAAATCAAAATCGATCGTTCATTTGTAGATAAAATGTTATATAGCTCTCAAACGACAACGTTAGTTAAATCGATCATTGCTATTGGAGTCTCTAGTCAAATGAAGGTGGTCGCAGAAGGGGTAGAAACGGGCGAACAACTGAAAGCATTAGCTGGGTATGGTTGTGGTGTCGTTCAGGGATATCATTTTGATCCACCTTTAACGATCGAGAACTTACAGGAAAAGTATTTGTACGGTTCGTTGTCGGTACAATCCAATTCTGATCATAGCTAAACGTCAAAGGAAATTTGATATCTTTAGTAAAATCGAGAATACTGCACAAGCCTACATCTTTATTAAAATATTATGTTGAAAATCTCTAACACTGTTGAGCTTTCTGATTGGGAAATAGAGCTTTCTGCGATTCGTGCTATGGGAAGTGGAGGGCAGAATGTCAATAAGGTGTCGAGTGCCATTCATTTACGTTTCGACATAAAACGTTCAACTCTGCCAGCAGTATACAAAGAAAAGCTTCTTGCTCTTGCTGATTCTCGTATCAGTAAAGAGGGTGTTATCGTCATTAAAGCTCAAGCTTACCGTACCCAAGAGCAAAATAAGGAGGATGCTTTAAACCGCCTTAAAGATTTGATCTCATCGGCTATGGTGGTAGCCAAGAAACGTCGTCCAACCAAACCCACTAAAGCGTCCCAACGCAGACGCGTCGAAGCGAAAAAACGTAACGGTGCAAATAAGTCTTTAAGAGGGAAAGTGTCGTATTAAGCTTCTGAGTATAAAGGGTAAATGATCTTCTGATAATGCGAGCTTGGTGGCACCTTTTTTTTGACAAAGGGCTATGATTTTAGCAGTCATATAGACATAAGGGCATAGCGATGACATACCAGCATATTTTAGTTGCACTTGAGTTGACCGAAGAGAACAAAGTCTTAATTAACAAAGCGGTTGCTATGGCGGATACATTCGGCGCCGATGTCTCTTTTATTCATGTTGATGGCGCGGTAGGGGAAATATATCCAGAGCTGTTAGATATTCAACAACACCCTGATCAAAAACCATTAAATCAACACGGAAACGATCTACTTCATCAATTCCAAAACTACGTGAGAGAGACTTATCCAGACTTTTCAGTTAACCACTTCTGGGTGGGCACGGGTAACTTGGGTTCGAAACTTAAAAGAATGATTGAAGAGCATGATTACGATTTGTTGATTTGTGGTCACCATCATGACTTTTGGAGCAATCTCGTCTCTTATTCCAGGGATTTAATTAACAAGTCGTCAGTCGATATTCTGGTTGTACCTATTAAGTAACAACTGCCATCTGTATAGAAAAAGAGTGTGGTTTAAACCACACTCTTTTTGTTTATGCTGATTACATTGGTTTTTTATTGCGCTGACCAGAACGTTTATTACCGTCTGATTTCGCCCCACTTTGCTTATTTGCTGTAGGCTTTGAAGTAGCATGTGGTTTACCTTTGCCTTGCGGCTTTTTACCTTCGCCACCCGATTTTTGAGTGTTAGCTTTTGAGCTGTTACCAAAGCGACGTTTTGGCTTGCTATTTGCGTTCTGCTCTTGTTTTGGAGCAGAGCCCTCTTCGATTTTTGCTTTAGGCTTTTTCGGCTTCTTGGGCTTCTTCGCTTTCATTGGACGAGTATCTAAAACAGATTCTGGAAGCTTATTGGTAGGTATAAAGCCTTCAAGCTCGATTCTAGGCAATAGCTGTTGAATCAGGCGTTCGATTGCAAATAACTCAGGAGCTTCAATCGCAGAGACTAGCGTGATGGCTTTACCGACTTCACCCGCGCGGCCAGTGCGCCCAATGCGGTGAACATAATCTTCAGCGACTTTAGGCAATTCAAAGTTCACTACCTGAGGTAATTGAGGGATATCAATACCACGAGCGGCAATGTCGGTTGCAACTAAAACTCGTACCTCGCCTGATTTAAAATCGGCTAACGCTTTAGTGCGTGCACTCTGACTCTTGTTACCATGAATGGGAGCCGCAGTAATGCCTTGTTCATTTAAGAAAGCTGATAGCTTATTGGCTCCGTGTTTTGTTTTGCTAAACACCAGAACTTGCTGCCAGTCACTATCTTTGATGAGCTTGACTAGCATTGGTGCTTTCTTTTTCACATCAGCAGGGTAAATGCATTGCTCTACGGTTCTGGCTGTCGAGTTAGCTGGATTGACAGAAATTTCAACAGGGTTGTTCACCATCGTTTTCGCTAATGCGCGAATTTCATCAGAGAATGTTGCTGAAAACAGGAGATTTTGACGTTTCTTTGGCAGTAACTCTAAGATTTTACGAATATCGCGAATGAAGCCCATATCTAACATACGATCGGCTTCATCCAGAACCAGAACTTCTAGTTGCTCGAATTTAACTGCGTTCTGGTTATAAAGATCTAGCAGTCGACCTGGTGTCGCGACTAATACGTCGGCACCTTTACGTAGACGCAACATCTGTGGATTAATTTTGACGCCACCAAACACCACTGCGCTGGATAATCTTAGGTGGCGACTATAGGTCGCCACATTTTCTTCAACCTGAGCAGCAAGCTCACGCGTTGGTGTTAAAACCAGAGCACGTACCTGATTGCCACGAACTTTCGGGCCTTGAGATAATCGTTCAAGAATTGGTAATGTAAAGCCTGCGGTTTTACCTGTTCCAGTCTGTGCCGCTGCCATTACGTCTTTGCCTTCTAATACCGCTGGGATAGCTTGAAGCTGTATTGGTGACGGTGTGGAATATCCTTTTTCTTGGATAGCTTTTAGGATTGGAGCAGATAGACCTAACGAGGTAAAACCCATATGTGATTCTCAGTTGTTAACGTATAATTGCAACACCTTCAAATACGAATTGGTGCGCGAAAAGTGCGACATTCTGAGGCTTTCAACCCTTCGTCGCAACTTATAATTTGCTTTTGTTACTTTTAAGCTCAATAAGTTTGCATATGAACAGTTATGTTTGGTGGTTATTTATTGGTCTTGTCTATTGATATAATTTAAAACTATGGCAAGTTAGTTGAACAATATACTAAATGTATTAGATATAATGGACGAGCATATAAAAAGAATTAGGCAGTTAGAGGCTCAAGTTGAGCAGCTAACTCGCGAAAATCGACGCTTAGAAGAAAAACTGAATGTGGCCCTGGATGGCAATGGCCTATGTTTATGGGAGCAACATCTACCCACTGGCAAACTTACCATCTTTAACATGGAGTGGGGCAAGATGCTCGGTTTTCAGCCTCATGAGCTAGAGGCGACAGTCGATATTTGGAAAAGCCGACTACATCCAGAAGATTATGACTTAGCGGTCGGCGCCTTTGAAGATCATATCAATGGAAAAGTTGATACCTATCAGGTCGTCCACCGTATGATTCATAGTGATGGCAGCAGTAGTTGGGTCTCTGACCGTGGCCGCATCGTTGAGTACGACGAGGACGGAAAACCACTGCGTATGATGGGAACACATATCGATATCACCAATGAAAAGCGTTACGAAATAGAGCTCGCTAAGCTAGCGACGCTTGACCCTCTTACTAATCTACTCAATCGCAAAGTCTTGGTGGAAAAATGTGATGAGCTGTTTCAGGGCTCTGCACAACTAAAGGCCAGCTTGGTGTTTATTGATCTTGATAATTTTAAAACCGTCAATGATCACCTAGGACATAAAGCGGGAGATTCAGTGCTTATTAAGATCGCGGATTGGCTCCGACATTATGCACCTATTGATTCGGTCATTGCTCGGTTAGGGGGAGATGAGTTTGTTCTGTTGTGCCTTGAGCAAAGCCGCCAAGAAATCAATGCGTTCATCGATAAGCTGTTATCAGAAGTTAATGAACCGATAAAGTTAGAAAATGGATTGGCTGATCTCGGACTCAGCATTGGTGTATGTGAGTTTACAGCGGAAAAATATCATTTTGAAACGCTCTATGATCTGGCTGATAGAGCGATGTATCAGGTTAAGCGAAGTGGGAAAAATGGGGTTAAATTTGTAACGGCTTAATACTGTATGCCGGGTTAACTGGCTTGTCTGTTCTTGTTTTTATTTGGAAAAAACTCTGGCCAATACATTTTCACGTAACCAATGGACACCCATATAACCAGCAAGGTTGCGATCGTTAGTTCTAAGAATCCAAAATTATGTAGCCAGTGCCAGTGTGGATGCTCTTGAGCAAAAAAACTGGTCAATCGGTGCATCGCTATCGCACTAATAACCGAAGGAAAGGTTACGGCCGCTATAGACGGTTGGAATTTTAGGCGTAGTAACCGAATATAACAAAGGTAGATTAACAACGTCATCGTTATCGCTGTTCCCGCTAATGCGCCTGTGAGTATTGGATCTGGGGTGGGGAAATTTACCAGATAGGTGGCAAGCGTTAAGTTAATGGGTGCAGCCATGATTGCTAATGTCGGCCTTGATCTGCGAGGAAGCGTACCGAAGAAGACTAAACGGTATAAAACGACTGGTAGCATGATGAAATAGATTGCGACGCATATCTGCACTAAGGTGCCAGAAAACAGATTGTGACCGAATTGAGTGCCTGCCAAAGAGCTACTAATCACACCAACGGGATATAGAAACCAACTGGGTACTATGTTCGCCATCTTAAAATTCGTCAGTTGAAAGCTGAAGAATAGAACCATCATGGTGAGGTGAAGTAATAAAGACAATGCCCAGAGAGGGTATGCGATAAACGGAGAAATAATCGCTAGATAGTCACAAAGGATCAGAAGCGCCATACTCATTGGTGCCATAAGACTTCCTGATAGTGGATGGCGAATGTCCGCTATAAAAGTCTTGTAGCTGGTGAGATAGCGAGCTAGAACAGGAATGAGAAGGATAGCTCCCGCGGCAGCGAGATAAGGACGAACAATCTCTCCAATTATTGGGAAATACAGTGCCCATGCTTGACCCAAGCCAATCATACCGAGTGCAAGGGCTGCTTGAGATGGTGGGACGCTCTGTACTTGAAGAAACCTTTTCCAGTTCAACGATGACTCCATATCGCAACGTTAAACAGTGGCAAAATGAAGTGAAGGCTGTCACGAAAACTGACATCGATACCACTGTTATAATGGCTGGCGATATTAACAAGTTTCCCTAGCCGATGTATGAAAATATTCGTACAGTCGTCACAAATTACTAAGCAAGTCGTTACTCTTGCGGAGGGAGATCTTGTTGTTGCAATTTTGCATTTTTAAGGGTCCGGTTAAGCAATTGGCTGTAGATAGGTTTTCCGCCCAATAATTGAGCAAAAATTACAGCGCCGAGACAAGTGATGATCAAAGGTAAAATTAAGTTGTAGTTGTTGGTCATTTCTATCACCAACAAAATACCAGTGATAGGTGCACGTACCGTTGCAGCAAACAGTGCGCCCATGCCTGCGATGGCGAACATGCCTGGTTCGATTTCTAACTCGGGAAATAGACTTTTCATCGTTAAACCAAACGCGTAACCAAACAGCGTTCCCAACGCCAGCATTGGCGCAAATATACCGCCTGGGGCGCCAGAGCCAAAGCAAATGATAGTCGTAAAAATGCGACCGATGAACAGCAACAGTAGTAGCGCTGCACCATAGCCGCCATTGGTGATATCTGGAATGAGGTTGATACCACCGCCTGTAAGCTGAGGAACGTACAGCAGCGTTAGTCCAAAACAACCGCCGAGCAATGAACCAGTGATTAAATAACGTTTACGTTGGTTTTTATGAATTCGAACGAACACATCTTGCGATAGGGTAATAAGGCGGTTGAAAATTACACCAAATATACCAAACAAAATACCAAGCAATAGAAAAAGCCCTAACGCGACGATTTCCGGTGCTTGGTAAGTTGGCATAGTGATGACGGCTTGTTGGCCGTTAATCAGTCGAAATACAATGTTGGCTGATACAGAAGCAATAATGACGGCTTTAATTGAAATAAGCGAGTAGCGGAATTGTGGCCGCATTTCTTCAACCACGAACATAATACCGGCAAGCGGTGCATTGAATGCAGCTGCTAAGCCGCCAGCGGCGCCTGAAGCTAATAGAGAGTGGCGAGAGTCATCGTTTTTTAGCCTAAATATATCAGAAATCATGCGACCAATGGCGCCACCCATCTGTACGGTTGGACCTTCGCGCCCAAGTACCATACCAGAACCTAGTGCGCCCATACCACCAAAGAATTTAACAGGGAGTACACGCCACCACCGGACTGGGCGTATACCGTCCATAGCTCCCTCAATCTCGGGAATACCAGAACCTGCGGCTTCCGGCGCAAACCGGTGAACTAAGAAATAGCCAATGAGTGCGAGACCTGCACTGATCAAGAATGCAGCAAGCCATAGAGGGAGCAGATTACCAATCTCGCTTTTTAGCCACTCAGTACGTGTTTCTGAAACGAAATGCACTGCTTTTTCAAAATAAGTCCCCACAACCCCGGCTAAAATACCAACTAAGAGAGATAAAAAAAGCACTGAAATTGGAGCTTTATCTAATGAGAGAAACTGGTTAATAGCATCTTTTGGGACTTTAGCTAATAAACTGTGTTTAAACTTCTCTCTTGGGGACATTAAAAAGGGCCTCGTCTTTTGGCATCTTGGGGGAAAGAACGATTATACGCGCCATCTATATCAACTATAGTTGTAAAGTTGCAATTTAGATTTTCATATATGATTTACGCTCAAACGATGAATGAATACTTATGTGTTCATAAAGGTGATCAAATTAAAAAAACAACCAATATTATTACTAGCTAAACTTGTATTTCTCTGGATTTGGACCATATTTAAAGGGTAAGGCATCTATCGAAATTTCTTACGGAGGATGTGAAAGGCCTTACAGACAATTTGGAAGGAATCAAAAACATTCTACTCGATTTGCCTCGTATTTGATTCTGATTCGCCTAGCTACAGGCGATAGAATCCGCAGACTCACGATTGAGTAACGAGGAATAAGGCGCGCTCATGCAGTGCGCCTTTATACATTCAACGTTTGTCTTGTCCTGAAATGTGTTTATACATTTAGGACTTATTATGACAAACACAGATAAACAAAAAGTTAAGCGCACAC
>JBLXHN010000017.1:0-72563 GCA_048259585.1 Vibrio sp.
CACCATCAGCGCCTGTTAAACGAACTTCACGAACGCCACGAATTTCACCGTTTAAACGGTGCTGGTTTTGTTTGGCCGGTACTTGGCCACGTCTTCCGCCTTTAATAGTTTATTCCTCCAGATTAAGCTTACGGCTCTGAACTTCGGTGTGGATGTACGAAATAAAGTCATCCAACTTAAATTTACCTAGGTCTTTGCCCTTACGAGTACGTACTGCGATTTCTCCGGCTTCCATTTCTTGGTCACCACAAACCAGCATATACGGTACACGCTTTAAAGTATGTTCGCGGATTTTAAAGCCTATCTTCTCATTTCTCAAGTCCGCTTTTGCTCTAATTCCACTTTTTTGTAGCTTTTGTGCCACTTCATGAGCGTAATCAGAGTGTTTATCAGTAATATTCATGACAACTGCTTGTTCTGGCGCCAACCAAGTTGGGAAGAAACCTGCATATTCTTCAATCAAAATACCGATAAAGCGCTCAAGTGAGCCTAAAATCGCACGGTGAATCATAACTGGCACTAAACGCTCGTTGTTTTCACCTACATATGTCGCACCTAAGCGAGATGGCAAGTTAAAATCAAGCTGAACAGTACCACACTGCCATGCACGGTCTAAACAGTCATGCAGTGTAAATTCAATCTTAGGTCCGTAGAATGCACCCTCACCTTCTTGAATTTCATAAGCAATGCCCATCGCTTCAAGAGAAAGTTTTAGTGCTTCTTCAGAACGGTCCCAAATTTCATCGCTACCTACACGTTGTTCTGGGCGAGTAGACAGTTTCACTGCGATATTATCGAAACCGAAAGTTGTGTATGTGTCATACACCATCTTTATACAAGATGTCACTTCTTCCTGAATCTGATCTTCAGTACAGAAGATGTGAGCATCATCCTGAGTAAAGCCACGAACACGCATAATACCATGTAGAGAACCGGATGGCTCATTACGGTGACATGAGCCAAACTCTGCCATACGTAGCGGGAGATCACGGTATGATTTCAAACCTTGGTTAAAGATTTGAACGTGACCCGGACAGTTCATAGGTTTGATTGCGTATTCACGGTTTTCAGAAGAAGTGGTGAACATAGCGTCAGCGTATTTATCCCAGTGACCCGAGCGTTCCCAAAGAACACGGTCCATCATTAGAGGACCTTTTACTTCCTGGTAACCGTACTCAGTCAATTTTTCACGGATGAATACTTCTAAATCACGGAAAACAGACCAGCCATTATGATGCCAGAACACCATACCCGGAGCTTCTTGCTGCATGTGGAATAGGTCTAGTTGCTTACCTAGTTTACGGTGGTCACGCTTCGCGGCTTCTTCTAGACGAGTCAGATGCGCTTTCAATGCTTTCTTATCGTGGAAAGCCGTACCGTAGATACGCTGTAGCATTTTATTATCGCTGTTACCACGCCAGTATGCACCCGCTACATTTAGCAGAGTGAAGTGCTGACAGAAGCCCATGTGTGGTACGTGTGGACCACGACACATGTCGATGTATTCTTCATGGTGGTACAGACCCGGACGATCATCACGAGAAACGTTTTCGTCTAGGATTTCTACTTTATATGGTTCGCCACGTGATTCAAATGTATCACGCGCTTCCTGCCAGCTTACCTTTTTCTTGATAACTTGGTATTTCGTTTTAGCCAGCTCTTGCATACGCTTTTCAATCTTTTCAAGATCGTCTTGCGTTAATGATTCCTCTAGATCGATATCGTAGTAGAAACCACTGTCGATCGTAGGACCGATTGCCATTTTTGCATTAGGGTAAAGCTGTTTAAGCGCATGACCTAGCAAGTGAGCACAAGAGTGACGAACGATCTCAAGACCGTCAACTTCGTCTTTCGCTGTGATGATTTCCAGGCTTGCATCGTTTTCGATTAAATCGCAAGCATCAACACGGTTACCATCTACGCGACCAGCAATCGTTGCTTTCGCAAGGCCAGGGCCGATAGATAGAGCGACATCCATAGTTGAAACTGGGTTATCAAATTGACGTTGGCTACCGTCAGGAAGAGTAATAATAGGCATGAATAGTCCTTACAGTGGTGTTGCACACCAAGCAACACTTGTTTGAGTTTTGTGCTTAAAAATCAGAAAGATAAACAATAAAGCACTCGATAGTTCATAAATGAATGTATAAATTCTGGAACAAATACGGATGCACCATCTTTAATACAAGCTGAGCATTCTAACGGATATACTTGAAATCTCAAGCGATCATTCTGCCCAATGAGCTTTAAGGATTAGGCAATAAAGCTCAAAAAAGAAAACCCGTGACTAATAAAGCCACGGGTTTTACTAACTCAGTGATTACGCTTCGGTAGTGCGACGGCTGTGACCACGTTCACCACGGTAGTTACCACGGTTATCGCCACCACGGTTACGATCGAAGCGGCGCTCACCACCTTCACGATTACCACCGCCTTCGCGGTTACCACGGTAGCCACCTTCACGACGATTACCGTTACCGCCTTCACGGTTGCCACGGAAACCACCTTCACGGCGATTACCACCGTTACCACCTTCGCGACGGCCACCTTCACGACGACCACGAGACTCACGGAAATCATCAAAATCACAAACCACAGCGCCCACTTCTTTCTGACGGATACGCAGTTTACGCAGTTTGCCAGTCACTTCAGAAGACATCGTCTTAGGAAGCTGAACAAATGTATGACCTTGCGCCAGCTTAATTGCACCGATAGAACCTTTAGTCAGGCCTAGTTCGTTTGCAAGTGCACCAACAATGTCTTTAACCTGAACGCCTTGGTCACGACCCACTTGAAGTTGATAAGTTTCCCAATCTGCATTGTTACGACCACCAAAATCACGACGACCATTTTCACGATCATCACGACGCTCACGGCGGCGTTGCTTATCACGCTCAACTGCGGCAATCATTGGGTCTTCGCCAGTATAGAACAGTGGGCGTTTACCTTGCTGACGTTTAAGCAGGATAGCGCTTAGCGTAGTAGCATCGATTTCAAGCGTCTCTTGTAGTTTTTCAACCAGCTCAACAAACTTATCAAGAACAACATTTTCTTTCTCTGCTTCTAATTCAGCCCCTAACAGAGCTAAACGAGCTTCCGCAACTTTGTCACGGTGTGGAAGTTGAATTTCTTCCATTGAAGAACGAGTAACACGTTCGATAGTGCGAAGCATGCGAAGTTGGTTAGTACGTACTAACAGAATCGCTTTACCTTTACGGCCAGCACGACCTGTACGACCGATACGGTGGATGTACGACTCAACATCGAATGGAATATCGTAGTTAAATACGTGAGTGATACGCGGAACATCAAGACCACGAGCAACAACGTCAGTCGCTACCAGGATATCAATGACACCCTGTTTAATATGATCAACAGTACGCTCACGCAGTGACTGAGGAATATCACCGTGCAGTGCTGCAGCTTTGAAGCCGCGCGAACTTAGCCAATCAGCTAAACGCTCAGTATCCTGACGAGTACGTACGAATACGATTGAAGCGTCAGTTTCTTCAGTTTCAAGAAGACGACTCATCGCTTCGTCTTTTTCTACGCCTTTCACTACCCAAAACTGCTGCTCTACTTTCTCAACAGTTTGGTTTGAACCAGCAACGTCAACGCGTGCAGGGTCACGTAGGAAACGATCAACAATGGTTTTTACCATTGGAGGCATAGTTGCAGAGAATAGTACGCGTTGTGCAGACTCAGGCGCTTGCTCCATGATCCAAGTTACATCATCAACGAAGCCCATTTTTAGCATTTCGTCAGCTTCATCCAGTACGAATGTATGACATTCGTCTAGGTGTAGACGTTCGCGAGTGATTAAGTCTTTCACACGACCTGGAGTACCCACAACAATGTGAGCGCCAGCGCGTAGAGCACGCATTTGATCAACGATAGAAGCACCACCGTAGATCTCTAGAACTTTAAGGCCTTTAATGTTTTGACCTAAGTTTTTAATTTCAGCAGCAACCTGAATCGCAAGCTCACGAGTTGGAGCCATAATGATCGCTTGAGGTTTATGCTGAGATAAATCGATTTTGTTTAGAAGCGGCAATGAAAATGCTGCTGTTTTACCGGTACCGGTTTGTGCTTTACCTAATGCATCACGGCCTTCCAAAAGATGAGGAATAGCTGCTGCTTGGATAGGTGTTGGAGAAACGAAGCCCATTTCGTTTAGGGCTGAAAGAACAGCACTATTAAGTGCTAAGTCACTGAATTGAATCACAGTCTCTGACATGGGGATCCCACTAAAATATTAATAAACCAAGGTCCCATGTGCTCCACCATTTCCAACCAATCCAACGATTGTCTGAATTCCGTTCAGATACGGATAAGTCATATAACGCATCAAGCCACTAGGGACATCTAAGGGAGGCGGATTATTCCCTAAAAGCATAAAAAAAGCCAGAAAAAATTGAAATTCATCACAATTTATTCTTCTAAAGGATAAAAAACCACCAAAACAATGATCCAAGCCACTTATCGCTAAGCAATTTATCACGTTTATCTCAATAAAAAGTCGCTCACAAACCGCTAGGAAATACTATTGCTGGGTAGTAATAATCGCCTGTAATGATTATAGTGTGCGCAATCCACTAAGCTAGAATATAGAAGACATGTTCCAAGACAACCCGCTACTCGCCCAGTTAAAGCAACAAATCCAAGAAAACTTGCCGAAAAAAGAAGGCACCATTAAAGCTACTGATAAAGGCTTTGGTTTTCTGGAAGTTGATAGTAAAAACAGCTTCTTTATCCCGCCACCGTACATGAAAAAATGTATGCATGGTGACAAAGTAATCGCCATCATTCGTACCGAGAAAGAGCGCGAAGTTGCTGAACCACAAGAACTTGTTGAACAATCATTAAATCGCTTTATTGGTCGCGTTAAGTTGTTTAAAGGCAAACTAAACGTCGCACCAGACCATCCGCAGCTTAAGAAAACACCACTGAAAGCTAAGGTGAAAAAAGGGTTGAATCCAGAGCACTTTAAAGACGGTGACTGGGTTGTTGCACATCTTATTCGTCACCCGCTGAAAGGCGACGACGGCTTTTTTGTACAGATCTCAGAGAAAATTACTAACGCTGACGACAAAATTGCTCCCTGGTGGGTAACGTTGGCAGAAAATGACCTGCCAAACAGCGAACCAGACGGTATTGAAAGCTGGGAGCTCAAAGACGACTCTGATTTAGAACGTAGCGATCTTACTGACATTCCATTTGTCACTATCGATGGAGCTTCAACCAAAGATATGGACGATGCGTTATTCGCCAAGAAACTAGACGATGGCAGCTTTGAGCTCACTATCGCGATTGCAGATCCTACGGCTTACATCACTCCAGAAGACAAGATGGATAAAGTCGCGCGTGAGCGTGGTTTTACTATCTATCTGCCGGGCCGCAATATCCCAATGCTGCCACGTGACTTAGCAGATGACCTGTGCTCTCTTATCGAAAATCAAATTCGCCCTGCGCTTTGCTGCACCGTAACCGTTGATAAAAACGGCGTTATTGGTGACGACATTCGTTTCTTTGCTGCCAACATGCAATCGCACGCTCGCCTAGTTTATGACCAAGTTTCTGACTGGTTAGAAAACGGTGAATCAGCAGAATGGCAGCCAAATGAAACGATCGCAGAAGTCGTGAAGACTCTGCACGAATTTTCTCAAGCACGTGCTAACTGGCGCGAAAACAACGCAGTTGTTTTCCCAGATCGTCCAGACTACCGTTTTGAGCTGAGTGAAGATAACGACGTTATCGCCATTCATGCCGATATGCGTCGCACGGCGAACCGTCTGGTTGAAGAAGCGATGATCACTGCCAATATCTGTGCAGGTAAGGTCCTTCAGTCAACATTTAATTCCGGTGTTTTCAACACTCACGCTGGCTTTAAAGCTGACAAAGTAGCAGACGTTGTTGAATTAATGACATCAAATGGCGCAGAATGTAATGCTGAAAGCGTAGCAACGCTTGAAGGCTTTGCTGCTCTTCGTCGTTGGTTGTGTGATCAAGAAACGTCTTACCTTGATAACCGTATTCGTAAGAGCCAAAGCTACAGCGAAATTGGCAACCAACCTCTTCCACACTACGCGATGGGTTTAGATGTCTACGCGACTTGGACATCCCCTATCCGTAAATACGGCGATATGATTAACCACCGTATGCTGAAAGCCCATGTTCTAAACAAAGAGCCTGTGCAGCAACCGGACGATACGGTAGGTGAAGAACTGTCATTACACCGCAAGCACCACAAAATTGCAGAACGAAACGTCGCAGACTGGCTATACGCGCGTACTCTGGCAGAAGAGCCTGCAAAAGAGACACGATTCACTGCAGAAATTTTTGATATTAACCGCGCAGGTGTTCGCGTTCGTTTACTTGAAAATGGTGCAGCTGCATTTATTCCAGCCTCTCTAATTCTTGCCAACAAAGAACGCCTGGAATGCAATGGCGAACAAGGTACAGTTTCTGTCGATAAAGAAGTCGTTTATCGCTTAGGTGATACTTTAGAAGTGGTACTGTCAGAGGTAAATCAAGAAAATCGCAGCATCGTCGCTAAGCCAACTCAGGTCTTCGCTGACGAAGTCAAGGCAGATACTGAAGCAGCAGATATACAAGCGGCTAAATCAGAGTAAAC
This sequence comes from Vibrio sp., assembly GCA_048259585.1. Lineage (GTDB taxonomy): Bacteria > Pseudomonadota > Gammaproteobacteria > Enterobacterales > Vibrionaceae > Vibrio. Next base: position 6,635 of record JBLXHN010000017.1, read on the forward strand.
AACTGATCACATCAATCAAAAAAAGGCATTCAATTGAATGCCTTTTTTGTGTCAATTGTTTGGTTTTTATGCCCAAAAATAGGATTTAGGATCTTTTTCTATCTCACGCATTAAAGCGGTCAAATCATTACTTTTTGAAAGGAATGGGTACGGAACCCAAAGTGCGTTCTCACTTTCAGTGTCTTCGCGAGATGGAATAAACAAAGCCCAATTGTTTTCTTGTTCATCTCGAACGATACGAGCAACAATGCTCGAATACTCACTATGAATAGAATCTAACTTATAATGATGCTGGATAAACTGAACCCCATTTTCGATAGGTTCAAAGCTGCACTTACCTAAATCTACCGGCAGACTACGATTACGGCTATGACACAGAAGTTCAGCTCTACGTTCTATCTGACGCTGCAGTAAATTTATGACTGCCATGATTATAGGTCCCTCATTATCGTGTGACCAAGTATCCCTAGAACAGCTAACCGATTAAGGCCAACAAAGATACCTGAATATAGTTCACCTTCGTCAAACTAAAGATATTTCACAAATAATGCAAGAGTACGTATTAAATGCGTTCATAAAACTGTCACTTAAACGACATATGATATGCCGCTGATATTACCTTATTTGTTTGGAGTTCCACTATGTTTCGAGTTGCCATTGCTGCTCTTTGCTCCCTTTACTTAATGACCCCTTTCGTGAACGCAGCCGAAATCAACATATCGGGTTCGACTTCTGTCGCTCGAATTATGGATGTTATCGCTGAAGAATATAACTCTAACCATCCGGACACTTACATCGCTGTGCAAGGCGTCGGTTCGTCTGCAGGTATTACTCTATTAAAAAAAGGGGTTGCAGACGCAGCAATGAGTTCACGTTATCTCACATCCAGCGAAACTGAAGAATCACTTCAAACCATGATACTTGCATTTGATGGAATCGCAGTCGTCGTTAACAAATCTAACCCTATCAATAATTTAACGCGTGAACAGTTGTACGATATTTATAAAGGCAAAGTCACCAATTGGAAGCAAGTCGGAGGTTCTGACCAGAAGATTGCCGTCGTTACGCGAGAAGCTTCATCGGGTTCGCGCTACAGTTTTGAAAGCTTATTAGGATTAACTCGTGTTATCAAAGACCGATTAGTCTCAGATATCAGCCCGAATAACCTCGTGGTAAACAGTAACAGTATGGTAAAAACATTGGTAAACCATAATTCTCAAGCGGTTGGCTTTATCTCTACAGGATCGGTTGACCAATCTGTGAAAGCGATTAATTTTGAAGGTGTTGAAGCAACACCGAAGACAATTGCCAGCCACGAATACCAACTCGCACGTCCATTTTTGCTCCTGCACTATCCAGAAAAGGAGACGAAGGAAGTGGCTGAGTTCTTTCGCTTTATCAAGTCAGACAGAGTAAAACATCTTATTGAGGAATACGGTTACATACCGACAGCTAAGTACTAACAGACAAAATGCAAAAAAGGAGAGCAACATGCTCTCCTTTTTTACTTTTCAATCAAACAGTTAAATTAAAAATGAAGCTGAATAACCGATGTCACCACACATCCTGGGCGACGCACACCTTCTATTTCAACTTTAATTTCACGTTCAATTTCTAAACCTTTCCTGATTGGAGTCACTTTCGATAAAGTACTCACCGCACGTACTCGGCTATCCACTTTAATTGGATACGGAAAACGCACCGAATTCAAGCCAATATTGACCATCATTTTCGCCGTCGGGAACAGCAATCTGTCTTCATCTACACTATCAGTCAACTTAGGTAACAACGCTAACGTAAGGAAACCATGAGCAATAGTCGTTTTAAATGGAGACTCCGTTTGAGCTCTTTCAGGATTCGTATGAATCCACTGCATGTCTTCCGTAACTGCGCCAAACTGGTTGATACGATCTTGATCAACCATCATCCAATCTCCAGTATGAATCACTTCACCTATCTTTGACTCAAGCTCGTTATAAACAGCCTGTGCTTCTGGTTTTAATACAATAGGTTCAACGACAGGAGCATCTTCATTCGCTGGCGGGTTAAACTCCTTTACCCATGAAAAAAGCTGACGGCTATTGGTTTTATCCAATAACTCTCCCCAATACTCGCGCACTGTTGGAGACATCAAATGTTTAAACTCGTTATGCTTAACTAAGTTCTCAGCATGATGTTTGAAAAGATCCGCAACTTTCATCAAAACCTCATTCTTAACTAAGAAGAAATACTAATGCGTTAATTTTGAAGCACTTCACAATAATCTGCAATAACTTTCGAGCGTACAGCTGTTACCCCAAGAACATAAATACAATATAAAACAATAAGTTAAACAATAAAACATTATTTTATTAGCAATACCAACAATAGAGTCAGCACTCTAGATGGAAATTTACTGTTGACACTCAACTTACTGATATTTATCAATTATTAAATACTAGACAACAGATAGCATAACTGCCAACCTAAATGTAATTTTGAATCGAACTTTACTTCAAGTGCACATGTTTAACCTCTCCAGCGTTCTACTTTGTATAAGCCGCCCAGCACCATAAACTCTTGCTCGCCTTGCAAACTGTGCGGTAGTAACGATTCAAAACACGCGATTTTGGCTAATGGCACCTGAACCGAAAAGATTTTAGACCCAAAACGAAGAGCACTTTCAGGATCTGCCGTAAACGAACTCAGGTTGTTAAACAGTTTGATGTTATCTCCGTTGATGACGTATTCCGGAATCTCACTGCACCCACGATACAGAGTTATATGTTCACTGTTGTACTTTAACCTCAGTTCGTACTGACAAAAGCAATAAAGAAGATCGAGCTGAGCATAGAGTTCATTGGTGTTATATATTGCTCGAGTACAAACTTGTCGAAAACGTAAATATTCGGAAGTATCTGGCCCGTATAAAGATTCGCGATGGTAACAGGTCAATAATCCAAAACGCGATTCTACCCAGCTTCGCCACGCAGCCCCCTGTTCATTGTCCGAGTCGAACAACCAACCCAGTAATAAGCGACGATAATTAACCTTAGGTCTGGGAGTTGGTTCGCTGTACTCCTCCTCTATTTGCTCACTCTTACCTAATCGAAAATAGACAGCCATAAAATCATTGAAACACTTTAACCGTGTTTTATTATCACCGGCACGCTTTAACGCACTAAACAAAGCTGAGTACCAAACATGGGTTCCATCAATCTCCAACGGAATCGGATTCGCTTGATAGGCCGTGCTTGCTAATAACCAAGACGGCACATTACAGTGATTAAGAGGCAGTGATATTTTTTTTAATAAATCAGTTTCTGCTTGGCTACATAGGTAGTTGAACTGCGCAAAGTGACTGTCTGCCATTAATCACCGCCCAACGAAACTGGTATACGTTTTTCCCTACACCCACTGATAAACAGCTTATCACTCAATACAAGAATTTCATCGTGCAGATACAGTGCTTCAAGCCAGTCTGAACGAATGGCGTTGTAGCCGTAATAAGCTCCCGCCAACTGACCAGCAATGGCAGCAGTGGTATCAGCGTCATTACCTAGGTTAGCCGCCGCCAGCACGCAAGATTCGAAATCATGAGTGTTAACAAAGCACCACAACGCCGACTCTAAACTCTCAATAACGTAACCACTGCCTGTCATCTGTTCATAGCTTTGGCTAACAAATCGGCCAGCTTTAATGCTTGAAACCTCTTTGGTCTTTGGCGAATAATCGACGCGACAATAGACATTTTTGTCCTCTCCGTGAATTAAATGAACAAGGACGGAAGAAAGAAAACTGCATGCATCAATACAAAGCTCTGAGCCGTGAGTTGTTCGAGAGCTTTCGCCACCGAGCTTGATCGCGTCAAGCAAAGAAAATTGATAGAAAATAGGGATAGGTGCTAAACGCATTATCGAGCCATTACCAGAACTCCAGCGCGCTTTTGAACCCGAGAATGGATCGCCAGTTTTCATAAAACGACGTAGAGCTGACGAAACCCCAACGCCAACATCAAAACAAACTCCAATACTGCTCATGAATCCGTTATTCATCCAGTCACAGTATTTGTTCATTTGATCGAGGGCATCAAAACCTTGGCAATCAACAAGACTATAGGCTAGACACAATGCCATAGAGGTATCATCGGTCCAATAACCTTTCTTTAAGCAAAAATGTCCGCCCCCAACCATGTCTGTAAGCGGTTTAAAAGTGCCCGGAGGTTTAAACTCCAACGTGGTTCCTAGTGCGTCGCCAACAGCTAAACCAATCAAACACCCACGAGAACGGTTTTGATTAGTTCCGGTAGAACTTTTTGATTTGATAGAAAGTGACATGGCAGCTCCATTGCTTTTCGGTACGCGAACACTTAAATCCTTTAAGTGCATACATCCACGCAGTTAAAACTAGACTGCCATAAACACAAAGCTTAAAAAGCCACCAAACTCTCAGCTTTTATTTTCCGTGAATAAATATAATTATATAAAAATGAGTTAATATATTTTTTATATATATCTGTTGTTTACAAACCGTTGTGTTTCGCTCCGTATCAATCCTATGAATACTCCGTTCTGACTTGAAATGCACCCATCAAGTTTCTCAACGCATTCGCTTGTACTGCCAAGCCTTCGCTCGCTTGAGCGGTTTCTTCGGTACTGAGTAAAACCCGATCTCCTGAATCTTTAATTCCAATCAAATTCTGGCTTATTTCATCTGCAGTGACAGCTTGTTCTTCACTAGCAGCAGCGACCTGAGTATTAGATTCAGCAAGTTCAGTCAAAGCCGTGGCAATATGATTCAATTGCTCCCTTGCTTGTTGAATACAATTGGAAGTTTGATGCACTTTTTCGTTGCTCTGGTTCATCGCGTTATGGGCATGATCTGAACTCTTAACTAGCATTTCAATCAAGTTGCCTATTTCGTTTGTGGCTTGTTGGCTGCGAGACGCAAGAGCCCGAACTTCATCAGCGACAACAGCGAACCCACGACCTTGCTCCCCTGCCCGCGCGGATTCTATTGCAGCATTTAGGGCGAGCAAATTGGTCTGCTCTGAGATTCCATCAACGACCTTGACGAAATCTTGTATCTTTTGCGTGCTGTTTTTTAAATCAAGAATCATGTTCTGCGATTGGCTTGCTTGCTCCACCAGCATTACGGACAGCTCTTGTGTCATATCAATAGTTGAACAGCCTTCTTTCACATTAGTTTCAGCACGAGAAGTAGCAAATGCAGCACTGTCAGCGTTACTCGCCACCTCAGTGATGGTTGCGGCCATTTCAGTCATGGCCGAAGCGACTTGTTCGGTGTTTTCTTGCTGAACTTGCATTGCCTGCCGATTACTCTCTGCCACAGCAGATAGCTGTGTCACGGTAGCGGCAATTGCATCGGTTCGGCTCATTACTTCCCCAATCATTTTGCTTAATGAACTGGCCATCACATTCATACTCGACATCAGTTGACCAATTTCATCATTCGACTTCACTTCAATCATCTGATCAAAGTTACCTTGCGCCATACTCGCAGCAACATTTCGCGCCCGGGTCATGGAGCTGACAATTCTGCGACTAAATAGTATGCCAACAGTTAAGCCAAAAATAATCGAGGCGATAGAGAGCGTCGCCATACCAATCAAGGCTTCGTGCTCTTCCTCTTCCGTCACCAATACAGCATTCTCCGTCGCATTTTCTAAACCGACTAAGAATTCGGCCAGCTCTTTGTTGAGTAGCTGTTGGCTCTGCTCAAATTGATGAACGACAGAAGCCATTGCCTCACTGTTTTGTTTTTCTTCCAATGCATCCAAAATAGAAAACAAGGTTTTCTCATAGCCTTTGTGATGTTCTTCGAGCTGAGCCAAATTACTCGTTAATTGAGTAAGATGGTTAACTTGCTTGCTTGTAACTGCCTGTTTTTTTGCTTCGATAAGAAGTGACTTAGCATTGACGATTTCCTCGTCAAAATAGGTAGATGATTGCCTGACTTGGGAGACAAACTTAGCCATTGCCTGCTGGTTTTCTCCCGAAGGAATTTCCGCTAATCGAAAAGCCTTCTCTAACAAAACAGCACCTTCCAACTGTTTTATGGTGATATTACTTGCCAGCTTTACAAGAGGTAAATTTTCATGGGCAATACCTTCAATTTCTTTGGCAACACGTTCCATCTTGATGACCGCATAAGAAGAAACGACTAAGGTCAAAGCCAATAACGTGACAATCAGTCCGATCAGTTTCTTGGTGATTGTTAGGTTTCCCAACCAGTTCATAGACACCTCTGCATTGTTAACAAACAAATTAAGAATAGCTGATACAAAAATTTACGATAAAAATTCTAACGATATGAGATCTATCCAACCTTTGGCGCATAGTTAATACGAGCGGATTTATTCTTAAGCATTCCTTAAGAAATCTTCTCCAAACTTAGCATTGATCGTTAACCGAGATTCTCAAGGAGAGAACATGACTACTAACACAATGATCCGTTCTGGCTTACTCGCAACCTTGATGGCAGTGTCTTCATTGGCAATGGCTTCTGACCCAGTATGTACCAAAGAACCTGAGTCCAAATGGATGTCGTTTGACCAAGCTAAACAACAAGTTCAGGACATGGGCTACAAGATTAAGAAGTTCAAAAAAACCAGTACTGGCTGTTACGAGTTATATGGATATAACGCTGAAGGCAAAAAAACTGAAATCTATTTCAACCCAGTGGATATGAGTAAAGTGAAAGAGGAACAAGATGACTAAACCTTACGTTTGGGACACTGTCGTTCGCCTCACACACTGGACAGTAGCCGCGATGTTTCTTGCGAATTACTTTGTCACAGAAGAGGGCAGTGAAACTCACGAATGGGTAGGATACATCGTTCTGGCAGCGATAGCCGTTCGGCTCTTATGGGGATTTGTCACTCGCTCTCCTGCACGTTTATCTGCATTCAAACCTTCGGTGTCTCAGGCTGTGGAACATATACAACAGGTCTTACATACGAAATCCGATGATCATCAAGGGCACAACCCTGCTGGTGCTGTGATGATTTGGGTGATGTGGATACTTCTCATCATTACAGGCTTATCTGGGTGGTCAACTCAACTGGATATGTTTTGGGGAGAAGAATGGGTGGAAGAAGTTCACGAGCTATTTGCCAATCTCACCATGTTCGCTGTATCGATTCATATTAGTGCGGTCATATTTATGACTCACTGGACGAAACGCCCTTACTTAAAAAATATGCTGTTTAGTAAAAGATAATAAACTTCATATAGTTAAAGCCGTCTGGTCGTTACTGTACCCGACGGCTTTTTAATATCTAACCAATGACGACACACCCTTACACTACAGCACGCATATGAAATTTAATTACATTTAGTTTCCGTTAAAGCACCACAAACTCTAAAAAATGACTGAAAATAACGCCACTTTTTATTGATCTAAGTCATATTTAGGAATAAAATGTGACCAATATCTCGTTAAAAAGCAAATTAAAAGGTGAAATAATGTTTGATAAAAAGAAATCGTTACTAAACAACATTCGTGAACTTGGTGGAATCTTAGCGTTATTCTCAGTTGCATCTTTAACTGTACTAATGCTTAGCCAAACTTGGGTTAACTATTAATTCTGAGCTATTGAATAGCCAACACTGAGAAAAATCGAGAAAGCGAACTGAATCTTTGAATTCCAATTTTTTGAATGTGCGAATTCAATAGCGACAGTTTTAATTGGAGAGTTTTAATGGTTTGCTTGAGCGCAGAAAGCCCGAACAAGGTGTCATTTCATCACTAACAACTATGTTAAGAATAGTACTGTGTGAAATGACACACTTGTAGAAATAAGCAGGCACTCAATCAGTATCAGCGCCCGTGTAGTTGAGCCAAAACTATTTAGCGTTTTTCTCTACGCTGTCCCACACACCAAGAATATACATAATGCCTAGCGCACGGTCGTAAAGCCCGTATCCCGGACGCGCCCACTGTTCTTCGCCCCAGATATGACGACCATGATCGGGACGCACGTAGCCGTCGTAACCGTATTTATGTAAAGTTTGTACTACTTTTACGGTATCCACTGAACCATCACAAGCACGGTGTGACGCCTCAATGAAATCGCCGTTGTCATAACGTTTAACGTTACGAATGTGCATCAAATGAATGCGGTCGTGGTAGGCATCAATAATGTCTGGAATATCGTTATTTGCAGAACCCAATGAACCAGTACACAAGCTCAAACCGTTGTAAGGGCTATCGACTAGGTTAAGGAAACGGCCAATGTTTTCTTTATTGATGATCAGGCGAGGCAAACCAAAAATTGGGAATGCAGGATCGTCAGGGTGAATACCCATCTTAATCCCCACTTCTTCACACACTGGTATCACTTGTTCAAGGAAGTATTGTAGGTTGCGCCACAGATCTTCGGCCGTGAAGTTCTCGTATAGCTTAAAGGTTTCCTTCAAGCGAGCTAAGCGTTCTGGCTCCCATCCCGGCATAGTCACATCAACGTTGGTCGACAATTTTTCAATCAACTCGATTGGATCGATATTTTCGATTTTGCTCTTTTCAAAGAAAAGCGCATTTGAACCATCTTCCATCTCTTTGTAGAGCTCGGTACGAGTCCAGTCAAACACTGGCATAAAGTTGTAACACACCACTTTTACGCCTACTTTCGCTAGGCGACGCAGTGTTTCTTTGTAGTTCTCAATATATTTGTCACGAGTTGGCAAACCAAGTTTGATGTCTTCGTGAACGTTGACACTCTCAACAACATCAATATGAAAACCCGCAGCTTCGATGATCGCTTTTTCTTTCGCAATACGCTCTTCGCTCCATAGCTCACCTGCGGCCATATCATGCAGTGACCAGACGATGCCTTCTACACCAGGGATCTGTTTAATGTTGCCGAGAGTAACTTTGTCGTTACCTTCTCCGTACCAACGGAATGTCATTTTCATCTATTATTTCCTCTGTGCTACGAAGCTGGCTACCGATGCTTTAGCACCGTTTGCAAACAGTGTTTCTAACGCGGATTGCAGCTCTACTCTGAATGTTTGATTACTCGCTAGATCTTGTTCAAAGACGCTGCGAAGAGATAAGAAGCCATCTAAGGCTTTTTCTAAATCTGAGCCAGCTTGCTGCCAAATTTGTGCAAGCTGCTGTTTGAGCGGATCTTGTACGTCAATCTCCTGCCCTTGTTCGTTCACGCCACTGACATAACGAATCCAGCCCGCCAACGCTAGACATAAACCTTTGATTGAAATGCCATTATTTAGTGAATAGCGAATGGTTTGCAAAAAGCGCTGTGGAACCTTCTGTGTTCCGTCCATCGCAATCTGCCATGTACGGTGTTGCAGCCCTTTGTTTTCGTAACGCTCAATCAACTGGTCTTTGTACTTATCGAGGTCAATGCCTTCAATGTTTAGCGATGGCGTAATTTCTTCGTCCATCAGATAGCGAACAAAGGTTTTAAAATTCGGGTCTTGAATGGTTTCCGCAATGGTTTCATAACCAGACAAATAACCAAGATAAGCCATCGTTGAATGGGTACCGTTGAGCAGACGCAGTTTCATTTCTTCAAACGGCACAACGTTGTCCGTTACCTGAACATTGGCAATCGACGTCTTTTCCCACGCAGGACGTTCATTGACAAATTTGTCTTCAATTACCCACTGTAAAAAAGGTTCGGTAATCACGCTGGCTTTGTCTTCTAAACCTAAAACTTTCTCAACACGAGCAATATCGTTTTCTGTGGTACGAGGAACAATGCGGTCGACCATGGTACAAGGGAAAGTAATGTGCTCTTTAATCCATTGGTACAGCTCTGCATCCAGCTGCTTAGCAAACTGCAACACCACTTTTTCTAATACATGACCGTTTTCTGGCAAGTTGTCACAGGTCAACGGTGTAAACGGTTGAACACCTTTTAGGTAACGACAACGCATAGCTGAGACCAAAAATCCGATCGCAGATTTTGGTGTATCAATATTTTCTAAATCATGCTGAATCAGCGGATGTGAAAGGTCTAAATCACCTGTTGCAGGGTTGTGGCAATAGCCCTTTTCTGTGACGGTCAGCGAGACGATTTTCACCTCTGGATCACACATATAACTTAATACTTGCTCTGTCTGAGCTGACATCAACACAGTTTCAATAGAGCCAACAATGTTGATATCTAATTGATCGTTGTATCCGACACCGACCGAATAGAGGCTGTCTTGTGCGATCAACTCTTTCTGTAAACCAGCGTCGCTCCAAGTAACTCCAACAATTTTCCAGTTACCGCCAATTTCTTTTATCACAGCATCTGTAATGAGTGCCTGATGAGCGCGGTGAAAAGCGCCAAAGCCCAAATGTACAATCCCAACTTTTGCATTCTTGTTATTTTCGTTGGGCTGAACTAGGGCATTAGCCGCAGATAAGTGAGCTTGACTTAATCTCATAATTATTCGAACCAAATGATGTTAGTAGACGCAAAACGAACTCGTTGCGTAGGAAATTTTGCGTGAGAAAGTGACTCATAGCGCAGGGAGAATTCCCCGCGCTATAGAGACATCTCTAATTACATAGATTGAATCTTGTCTAGAAGAGGTACTAGGTCTGGATTTTCCTTACGGAATTTTTCATACACAGGCTTAACCGCTTCTTGGAACTTAGGAATATCACTTTCAACAAACGTTACATTTTGATTAACCAGTTCCGCTTTCGCTTTTTCTACGTAGTTTGCCCAGTTAGTGTCTTGCTGCTTAACTGTCTCTTTCGCGATTTCACGAATTTTCGCTTGGTCTTCTGCAGATAGGCTATCCCATACACCCGTTGACACTACTAGTACGTCAGGAACCATAGTGTGCTTGTCGTAAGAGAATGTTTTCTTCACTTCGTAATGACGAGAAGAGTAGTAAGACGGAATGTTGTTCTCCGCACCATCAACAACACCTTGTTGCAATGCAGAGTAAAGCTCACCGTATGGTAGTGGAACCGGAGTACCGCCTAGCGCTTTGATAGTGTCAATAGAAAGTGCTGAGTTTTGTACACGGATTTTCAGACCTTTCAAGTCTTCTGGAGTACGAATTGGTTTGTCGGTGTAGAAGCTACGCGCACCTGCATCTAGGAATGCAAGACCGATAAAGCCAGAGTCTTTAGAAGACATCAGGATTTGCTCACCAATTGGACCTTGAAGTACAGCATCATATTGTGCGCGATCACGGTATAGGTAAGGTAGAGAAAGTAGTTTGTAATCTGACGCGAATGCAGTCAGTGGCGCCGCACTCACTTTAGTGAAGCCGATAGTGCCACCTTGTACCATTTGCAGTAATTCAGTTTCATTACCTAAAGTACCGTTTGGATACACTTTTACACGCATCTTAGTTTCTTTTGTCACTTTAGCTGCAAACCAATCCAAGGATGCGTGAACTGGGTGCTCTGTTGGTAACGCATGAGCTAGCTTAACGGTAGCTGCATAAACGTTGCCTGCCATCAGTGTAGAAAGAGTACAAGCAAGTAAAAGTTTATTTGTTGTTTTCATTTTATAGTCCTATCAATTATTGAGGTTTATAACCAGCTAGTTCCGGTAGCCATAATGAAAGTGAAGGGAACAAGGTCACTATCGTCAACGTGATAACCATGAGGACGAATAGCGGTGCCAATTTAGGAACAACAGCACCCAACTTCGAGCCTGTAACACTACAACCAACAAACAAGGCAGTGCCGACTGGTGGTGTACAGATACCGATACATAAGTTGAATACTAAGATGATCCCAAAGTGAATTGGGTCAATACCAAGCGTGATAGCAATTGGTAAGAAAATAGGTGTAAAAATCAGTACTGCTGGCGTCATGTCCATGAAGGTGCCTACTACCAACAGAATCAGGTTCATCAAAAGAATAACCATGATTGGATTAGTTGAGGTTTCAAGTACAAACTCAGCAATGTAAGTAGGAATATCGGCGTTCGCCATTGCCCATGACATTGCAGAAGAAGTCGCTACCATCAGCAATACGATTGAAGTAGTGATCACACTGTCCACAAGCACTGGGAACATATCGCTCATTTTCAGTTCGCGGTAGGCAAAGCCAAGGATTAGAGCGTAGACAACCGCAATTGCAGATGCTTCAGTTGCTGTGAAGATACCGCCCAAGATACCGCCCATGATGATGATAACCAGCGTTAAGCTTGGGATAGCGTCCCAGATAACTTTGCGTTTCTTCTCTGTTGAAATAATTCTCTCGCGAGGAATGTTGTAACGTTTTCCAAGCAAGAAGATACCAAACATCACGCTTAGGCCCATTAAGATGCCCGGGATATAACCAGCAATAAAAAGGTACTGAACTGAAGTGCTACTTACCAACGCAAACAGAATCAGAATGTTTGACGGCGGAATAAGTAAGCCAGACGGACAAGATGCCACGTTAACCGCAGTTGAGAAATCCATTGGGTATTTGTGTTTCTCTTGTAGCGGTTTCATGATGCCGCCAACCGCAGCCGCAGACGCAGCCGCAGAGCCTGACAATGAACCGAACAACATGTTCGCCATAACGTTTACATGCGATAACGAACCCGGCAAGCGGCCACCAAAGATCATTGCAAAGTTAATCAAACGAGAAGCAAGACCACCTCGGTTCATTAAGTTACCGGCTACGATGAAGAATGGCAGGGCTAGCAGACCGAAGTTATCTAACCCGTTGGCTAACTTCTGCGAAACAAGAATGGTCACCTGTTCAATTGGGAAATCGATGAAAACGGTCAGTAGTGCTGCAATACCGATAGCAAAGGCAATAGGCACACCAATAATCAGTAAAACGCCTAATACGCCGAACAACACAACCGCAGGAAAGAAATCGTAAAATGCATCAGGAGCATTCGCTAGAAAGTCTTGTGAAAACAGTAAATCAATCAGAGTCATTTTGAATATCCTTCTGCTGCCACTCGCTCTTCTTTATTAACAAGCGAAAGAACTGAAGAAATAACGTCGACAGTACCGAAGTAAGAAATAATGTAGCCCGCAAGTGGTACAACAACATAAACATAACCAATCAACAGGTGGTGACCACCAATCACGATCCCAGGAGAAATCTGACCATGTTTAAGTGTGTTTGTGACTAGCGCTGTTCCGCCATAAATAAAGGTGATAGCAGCGAAAGCAATGATGATTAGGTTAATGATGATACCTAACACCAATTGCCCGTTATGGCTCAATCTTGGCGCTATAAGTTCCAACGCTAAATGACGTTTGATTGCGAAGGTGTAAGCTCCACCTAACACACCAATCCAAATTAATAAATAACGTGACAGTTCATCTGTAAAGGCAGAAGGGTCTTGTAATACAAAACGAGTAAATACTTGCCATACAACCGCAACAATCATTACGGTCATAAACATGCTCAAAACAACACGCAATAAGCTATTAATATATGAGTTGATAGACTTAATTATCATAGTAATTAATCTCTAATTAGTTTTTGTGCCACCAGACAGAACAAATAATCCATTACATTCCCGTTCCTTTGGTGACGTTTCCCTGAACAACGTGCGTCGCTTGCAATCGTCACAGTTCGTTATTCGTAAACTTAATCATCGGTTGTCCCGACAACGAAGTAATCCTACATTTGGTATAACAATAAAAAATTGGTCTAGATCATAAAACGAAATGGGTTTTCATTTTTTTTACTTAAAGTATGATCGTCCTTAAACTTTTGACAAAAAACACACTAACACGGCCTATTATTCGAGCAAAACCGCGACAAAATCATGTTTATTCCGATTTTTTGCCTTTAATATCGCACACAAATGGTAGAACAAATAAGGACAACCTGTATGACATCTTTTCTTTCTGAGGATTTTTTACTCCACAATGAGTTCGCTAAGCGTCTATATCATGAAGTCGCAGCTGACTTGCCTATCATCGACTACCACTGTCATCTACCGCCTCATCAGGTATCTACAGACTATCGATTTGAAAACCTAACCGATATATGGCTTCGTGGTGACCACTACAAATGGCGCGCAATGCGTATCAATGGTGTTGATGAGCGCTTCTGTACTGGTGACGCTACAGATAAAGAAAAGTTCATGGCATTTGCACGTACCGTTCCATACACAATTGGTAACCCTATTTATCACTGGGCGCACTTAGAGTTGCGTCGTCCATTCGGTATTTCAGGCATCGTGCTAAATGAAGACACCGCTGAGCGTGTATGGAACGAAACCAATGAGATGCTAGCAACACCTGAGTTTTCTGCTCGCTCGATCATGCAAAAGATGAATGTGGAAATGGTAGGTACAACCGATGACCCAATCGATGACCTCGCCGCACATAAAAAAGTGGCAGAAGACAAAGACTTCCCAGTACAAATGCTTCCAAGCTGGCGACCAGACAAAGCATTCAACATTCATCAGGAAACCTTCCCTGCATATATAGAGGCATTATCAAAAGCTGCGGATGTTGAAATCTCTCGCTTTACAGATTTGTGCTCCGCTTTAAATAAACGTCTACAACACTTTGCAGACCACGGCTGTTGTATATCAGACCACGCTCTAGATACAGTCTGCTATGAAGATTCAACCGAGCAAGAACTGGATTCCATCCTCAGCAAACGTCTAAGCGGCGGAACAGTCTCCGAATTTGAAACTGCACAGTTCAAAACGGCAGTATTGGTATACCTAGGTAAACAGTACGCGAAACGCGGCTGGGTTCAGCAATACCATATTGGCGCTCTGCGTAATAACAATCAGCGTATGTTCAAGCTTCTTGGTCCAGACGTTGGTTTTGACTCTATCCATGATGGTTTAGTTGCCTTGCCTTTATCACGTCTGCTTGATGCGCTTGACCGTGACAATGCATTACCGAAAACGATTCTTTATGGTCTAAACCCACGTGACAACGAAGTTCTGGCAACCATGTGTGGCAACTTCCAGGACGGTAGTATTGCCGGCAAGATCCAATTTGGTTCTGGTTGGTGGTTCAACGACCAAAAAGACGGTATGGAACGTCAGATGACTCAACTTGCGCAATTAGGTCTGCTAAGCCGCTTCGTGGGTATGTTAACTGATAGCCGTAGCTTCTTGTCATACACCCGACACGAGTACTTCCGCCGCATCCTTTGCCAAATGATGGGCAAATGGGTTGAAGATGGTGAAGCACCTGCGGACTTCGAACTACTTAGCCGTATGGTTCGCGATATCTGTTATTACAACGCAAAAAACTATTTCGGTATCACCGCTAAATAATCCTTTCTGCTGTTGATGCTCATACTCTCCTCAAGCGTCAACAGCAGTCTTCAACAGGTAAACTATTATGAAACAGTTAAACCGAGATTCATTTCCCGGCCCATCGTACCCCATCAAAATTATTCAATTTGGTGAAGGTAACTTTCTACGCGCATTCTTAGACTGGCAAATCGACCAACTCAACGAACACACGGATTTCAATGCTGGCGTATGTGTCATTCGTCCAATCGACACAGATTTCCCGCCAAGCTTGAACACACAGCAAGGTATCTACACCACTCTAATTCGTGGTTTAGACGAAACTGGGCAAGCCGTTTCACAATCACGCATTATCTATTCAGTCAACGAGGAGCTTTCCGCTTATCGTGACTTTGCTAATTTACTGAAGCTTTCCCGTGATCCAGAAACTAAGTTTGTTTTTTCTAACACAACAGAAGCCGGTATTGCTTTCGTTAAAAGTGACCAACTTGATGATGTCCCACCGAGCAGCTACCCAGCCAAGCTGACACGCATGCTTTGGGAACGATACACCCATTTCAGTGGAGCCGATGATAAAGGGTGGATCATCGTTCCTTGTGAACTTATAGACTATAACGGTGAAAGCCTGAAAGAAATCATTCTACGTTATATCGACACTTGGCACCTTCCAGCTGAATTTAAGCAATGGGTAGAAAATGCCAATACCTTCTGCTCGACTCTTGTTGACCGCATTGTGACAGGTTATCCAAAAGATGAAGTCAGCCAATTAGAAGCAGAGCTTGGGTACAAAGATACCTTCATGGTGAGTGCAGAAAACTTTTATCTTTTTGTGATTCAGGGGCCACAGTGGTTGAATCAAGCATTATGCCTAGATCAACTCACTGCAGAACAGTCACTTAACATCAAGATTGTAGACGACATCAAGCCATATAAAGAGCGTAAAGTTGCGATTCTCAATGGTGCCCATACCGCTTTAGTACCAGTGGCATTCCAATCGGGTATTGATACTGTTGGCGAAAGCATGGCTGATGAGCAAATGGCAGCTTACCTAAAAGAAGTGATGTTCTCTGAGATCATTCCAACGCTGTCATTACCTAAAGATGAGCTCAATACCTTTGCTCAAGATGTGGAATACCGATTTAAGAATCCGTATATCAAACACCTATTATTGTCGATCTCACTAAACAGCATGACAAAATTCAAAACTCGAATTTTGTCTCAGCTATTAACGTACCAAAAAACCACAAACGGACTGCCACGTTACTTAAGTTTTGCTCTTGCGGCGTTAATTACTTTCTACCGTGGGAAACGTGAAGACGGCAACTATCCGCTCAACGATGATCAACCATGGTTAGATCTGTTCGCGACGGAGTGGCCAAAAGTAACATCTGGTGAAACAACGCACGCCTCTTTGGTGAATACTGTATTGGGCGATGTCGCCCACTGGGGAGAAGACCTGACTCAAGTTCCCGGACTTGCAGAATGTGTCACTACTCATGTTGAACGTATCTGCGAACTCGGTATGCGAGAAGCACTTGCTGGCTGTTAAGGAGAAAATATGAACTCTTTAATTAAAATTCACCCGGCAGACAATGTTGCGGTTGCGCTTAAAGACCTAAGCGCCGGAACAACAGTCATTGTTGATAATCAAGAAATTACATTGCTTGAGGATGTGCCTCAGGCACATAAAGTTGCACTGCAAACTTTTACTCAGGATGAGCTTGTCATCAAATACGGCTGTCCGATCGGTCATGCACTACGAACCATTGAGTTTGGTCAACGGGTGGATCAGAACAATATTCGGACTAATTTAAGTGACTTGAACGAATACCAATATCAACCTGATTTCCAGTCCGTTAGCAGTTCTCTGGAGAACAAAACCGTCAAAATATACCGTCGTGCAAATGGCGATGTCGGTGTCCGCAATGAGCTGTGGATCATCCCAACCGTTGGCTGTGTAAACGCTATGGCTAATATAATGAAAAAGCAGTTTGAGTCTGAAGTCGACATGTCTGCTATCGATGGCGTGCAAGTGTTCACTCACCAATATGGCTGCTCACAACTTGGGGACGACCACAACAACACTAAGATTCTTCTTCAGAACTTGGTGAAACACCCTAACTCTGGCGGTGTTTTAGTGGTGGGATTAGGGTGTGAAAACAACCAAGTGAACGCGTTTAAAGACACGCTCGGTGAATACGACGAACAACGTGTTCAGTTCATGATCTGTCAAAAGCAAGATGATGAAGTGGAATACGGCGTTGAGCTGATGAAAAAGCTGTATGAAGTGATGTCTAAAGACCAGCGAGTTGCGGGCAACCTGAGCGAAGTTCGTTTTGGTTTAGAATGTGGCGGATCTGATGGCTTTTCAGGCATCACTGCTAACCCTCTGCTTGGTCGTTTCTCGGATTACCTTGTCACCCATGGCGGCACCACAGTACTGACTGAAGTACCAGAGATGTTTGGTGCAGAGCATATCCTGATGAGCCGCTGCGCAGATAGAAGCGTGTTCGACGATACAGTATCCATGATCAATAAATTCAAACAGTATTTTATCGATCACAAACAGCCTATTTATGAAAATCCATCTCCGGGTAACAAGGCAGGCGGCATTTCAACTTTAGAAGAGAAATCTTTGGGTTGTACGCAAAAGGCTGGCTCAAGTCAGGTAATGGATGTCTTGAAATACGGTGAACGCTTGACCAAACCAGGTCTAAACCTACTGAGTGCGCCGGGTAACGATGCTATCGCGACCTCGGCTCTTGCGATGGCTGGTTGTCATATGGTGCTGTTCAGTACAGGTCGTGGCACACCTTATGGCGGCCCAGTTCCAACATTGAAACTGGCAACCAACAGTGACTTAGCCCGCCGCAAGCCACACTGGATTGACTTTAATGCCGGTACGCTAGTAGAAGGCACATCAATGGATACCTTGCTTGAAGAGTTTGTCGATAAAATCGCTGACTTCGTGAATGGCGAACCTACTCGCAATGAGCTGAATGAGTTCCGTGAAATTGCGGTATTCAAGAGCGGTGTAACGTTATAATCTACTGATATAAAACACAAAAGGCTACCAACAGGTAGCCTTTTTTTAGAACTTTATAGCAAATTACGAAGCGGTAATTGGGCTTTCTGAAAACAAGAATCGGTCATAGTCATCGTTTGATGCATCAAACAACATGGTTTTGGTATTCTCTATATGTTGCCATGCTGCACTGCGAGCAGCAGCAGGATCACGTTTAATCAGAGCCTGAACAATATCATCATGGTCTGAGCACCAGCTACGAATCTTATTATCTTCAATGTGCTCGTGAAGCTTTTTCCAATATGGGTTGTTTTCACGATGTTTCGACAACATCTCCGCAATATGTACCACGACTGAGTTTTGTGTACAGCGGGCCATCTGAATATGAAATTCAATATCCCAGTAGGAATCACGCGAGTAATCGTCTTGCTTCGCTTGTTCTTGAATCTTCATCAGAGCAACCAGATCTTGTTTGGTCGCTTGAGTCGCGGCAAATTCAGCGATATTGCTTTCAAATAACTGACGAGCCTGTAGCAGTTCAAACGGACCACAAGTGAGCATGAAACCGAAATCGCCCACCGCCTGCGCGATGTCCGGTACTACATTATCAACCTGCGTGTTAATCACTCGAATACCCGAGCCTTTACGCACCTCAACGTAGCCTTCAACTTCAAGCATTATCATTGCTTCACGAATCACAGTACGACTTACTTCCATCTGTTCCGCAATCACACGTTCCGCAGGTAGCATGTCTCCCACTTTATAAACATCGTTAGCGATTTCTGTTTTGAAGTGGTTGGCTATTTTTTGATAAAGCTTAATATTAGGTTCCATATTAATCTCATAGACAACTTGTTATACCAATTAAAAAACAGCTTATCATAGATAGTATTCCAATCCATAGCTAAAACTTTGGTCTAGTTTCATAAAATATAAAACACATCGCATGTCTAATAATGCCGAGTAGATTTCAATTTGCTAATATTTTACTTCTTTTAGTACAGACAGGCTGTCAGGTATGACTATCGAGAAGTTTGAAAACATCTATCAACGTGCTGCGGAGCGAAAAGGCGGTGCAGATAAACTTGAACTTTTGCTAACAAAACCACTTAGCAAACAAGAGTTAGCATCTATTCCAGAAGATCGTTGGTTATCCGCTTTCAGCATGAAAGTATTCCAATCAGGTATTTCATGGAAAGTAGTGAGGAATAAGTGGCCCAACTTTGAAGAACTGTTCTTTGGCTTTAAAGTTGATCCATTACTCATGTTATCTGACGAAATTTGGGAACAAAAAGCACAGGATCCAAAAATCATTCGTCACCTGACTAAAGTCATGTCTATTCCGCAAAACGCACGCATGATTTATGAAGCTCGCATAGATCACGGTTCATTCAGCCAAATGGTTGCTGATTGGCCTTTAGAGGATATTACTGGGCTTTGGGAGTACATGAAAAAGCATGGTAATCGTCTAGGTGGAAATACTGGCCCATATACGCTACGTCAAATGGGCGCTGATACTTTCATATTCTCAACCGATGTTGAAGCTTATCTGCGTAACACTGACATTATCGATAGCGCTAAAACCACAAAACGAGCCATGGCTGCCGCCAACAAAGCATTCTGCCAATGGCGTGAAGAGTCCGGACGTAGTCTAAGCGAAATTAGCCAAATCATCGCTTACAGTACTGGCGATAATCGCGTATAAATTTCGGTTATAGAAAACTAACCTAAGACGAGCCACTTTTTCATGGCTCGTCTTAGGTTGCTCACATCATAAAAATTAAGGTGTTGAGCCACCTCTTTCTCACTCATGTTTTTATTGTTGAGTAAGAAGTATGTTGTCTTAGCTCTGCAATCATCGACGATACTCTGATAGCTGGTGTTATGCTGCTTTAAGTTACGTTTTAATGTTGCTGTACTGATACTCATGCTACGAGCAATGTCTTCCATACTGGGTATATTTTGAATCGAGTCGTTTACTTTGACTCGAACAATTTCAACAATACCTGTGGAGTTGGATTTTTCGTGCAATACCTTTTTCTGAGTAGCGTGGTAGATGGAACTGCATGACTGATTTAGTGGTGTTGCTAACAACATTTCAGAGATTGAGAACGCGGAATAAGGTTGATTAAACAAAGCAAGTTCACCCAACGAAGAAAAGGCCTCCCATTGCAGTTTTTCTCCACTGCCTTCAAACGTATACTGCCAGTGAGCACAAACATTTTTCCCCGCCAACCATTCGCAACTTTGACGAACAGCCTCAAATGTAGACAACATAACAAACTGTTTAAGCAGAGGATCGTCTAGAAGTCCGTACGCATCGTATACCAAGTAATGCGCTTTCCCATTCGCAATGCGCCGCTGTATATCAATAAGCGGCGACCAACGATAGGTTGTCGATATAAGAAAATCGAGCGCTCGACCCAAATCCGGTGCGTGAATAAGGCCGCTTGCCCAAGGTCCGAGCGCACTGGGTAACACTTGTCGACCAAGCTTTATCGCTAACTCAGCACAACCACTGCTTAAGGTTGCATTAAAGCACAATTGGGCATACTGCTTGGGAGAAATCTGTTTATCCAACTTCAGAAGATCGGAATGAAACAGCTTAGTTTTTCGCAACACTATGTCTGTATGTTCTCCATTGGCACACAGTAAGTCGTGTAATTGTGCAGCCCCAGAACAAGGAGAAACAAAGGGTGAGTTCAGAGTCTTCCATTTGGGAGCATCCATATCCATCAACCCAGTGGTATTTCTTGATTTTGAGTCTTCAATTCAGCAGCACGCTCTGTCCTTTGATGAGCATTGAACAGATCACGTATGTAGCTAGAGAGATTATTGTTGTTACAGCTTTTACAATGCTCGCGTCGCGTTAAAGTCACACCGACTGTTATGGGTAACAGACCCGGATCAGAATAAATTTGAGCGCTGCGCAGATGTTGCATGAGCAAGCGTTCACATTTGATTGAGAAGCTATCACGGTGAGGCATGAATAAAACATAATGCTCACCGGACAAATGATAAAGCTGGGTAGATTCAGGCAAATTGAGCATCATTAAATCGGCAAAACGTCGGCGCAGTACTTTAAGCTGAGCGGCATCCTTCACTTCACTCTCATCGAGAATAAAACCCATAATCTCACCTGACAAAAATTCGTCCGGCTGTGAGTTCATAAATGCTTGTAATTGATCAAATCGGGGAAGAAAACTATCCATATGCAGTTTGGAACTGTTCTGAAACTGGTGTCTGCGTTGCAGTAGGTATTGTCGTAATTGGCTCTGCTCGCGATACCAGCCCATCCAGCCGATAGTTAAAAAGATAACCCCGATAGGAAGAGATTCAACCAAGCTATCCCAATAATACGCTGCATCGCCAAGCTCATAAAACTCGTCTAACAAATCCTGCAAACAAGATATGTACACGCCAAGAAGACCTAATGCCAAAAACTGTGTCACTCTACCAGCCTCTCGACAAGCCAAAATGACCACCAGCCAGATGCTGATAAACAACGTCATTGAACCTTCACCGAGAATGTCGAGCCACATCCACTGTTGTGAATCCTTAATCTCACCCTGGCTAAAGTTAAAATACCATAAGCTGATAGTTGCAATAGCCCATAAATATAACCAGTGACGATGAGGAATAAGACAATAAGTAAATTGACCAATTTTCCACAGTTGTTGTTGGAACCAACGATTCATAGTTTCTCCCTAGTTTACCTCGTCAGTTTTACCCAGCATGTATGACGAATTTGTGACATTAAAAGTCCAATTAGCTCACCTATTCTCTTGTTTTCAGTCCAAAATTCGTGAAATAACGAAACTCAACCGTTTTCATGCCTTGATAAAGCTTAGATTCCGTCTCAGCCAATAAGCTCACAGCCACCCAAACCAAAAGGTAACTTATTGATTTTCAATTTAATTAAAACTTCCCGTCACAAAACCTTTATATTTCGCGCTTAACTTCGCTGACGTTCATTCATATTGAGGATTAGTAATGTCTATTTTTAAATATTCGGTTATCGCAACAGCGCTGACACTAGCAACCAGCAGCTATGCTGCTAACTCAACACAAACGAGTTACGAAGATATTGCTGACAGCGCAGTATGGCAGTCGAAGTCAGCTTCGCTGCTTATTGCGAGCTTAGAAGATGATGGTGTGGCCGTTTATAATGACAAAGGAATGGAAATTCAGCGAATTGATTCTGAACCCGCATTAGGGGTAGATGTTCGTTACGAGTTGCAATCAGATTCAGGCAAAAGTATTGATATCGCAGCTATTGGCCTTCCTGATAGTGATGCTATTGCACTTTACGCTATCGATGCTAATAGCACACAACCTCTTAAAGAAGTCGGTAGAATTCCACTTAGCTTTAAACCGGAAGGTGTGTGTTTAATTAAGAATGTAACCACGGGCACGGTGAGCGTGATTGGTTACTCAGAAAGTGGATTAGTGGCTCAGTTTAAACTGATGTACGACGATAATCAGGTGACTAGCCTATTTAATATCGAAGGCAAAGCTTCTCCAGTCCGTGAACTGCAAATTGGTGGAGAGTTAAGTGGCTGTGTATCTGATGATGTTAATGGCAAGCTATACGTTTTGGAGCAGGATCTGGGTATCTGGTTTTATGGCAACGACCCTGAAAACGTTACAGAGCGCCAGTTGGTCAATGTTGTTGAACCGCTAGGTTCTTTAAAAGAGATCGAAAACATAGACATCATCAATCACGCCGGTGGCAAAGCTACTCTGGTTGTTGCGGATGAAGGTAATGGTTTCTTCCTATTCGATTCACAAACTCATAAGCAGTTGGCTTCATTCAACATCGAAGGTGTTGAGGAAGCGAAGTTGGTCAGTGTAGGTAAAAACGAGCTTTGGATTGGCAACACTGAAGCCGATGAGCCTATGTATCAATCTGTAAACTTTGATGAACTCTCAAAAATTGTAGGTTACAAAGTTGCAAACACAGTCCCACCCAAAGAAATGAAGGTTGAGGGGATCCGAATTGTTAAAGCGAGCGCTGAAACTCAACCTGTCAACAAAAGTGGTGATGCGGCAGACGATCCAGCTTTTTGGCTCAACGTGAACAACCCCGAGCAGAGTCTCATTATTGCAACCAACAAGAAAAAAGGCTTAATGGCTTATCGTCTCAACGGCGAAGAAGTACAGTTCTTGAAAGCAGGAAAACCAAACAACATCGATATTCGTCAGAATCTGATTGATAGCAAAGGCAATAACGTAGATTTAGCCGCTGCATCGAACCGAGAACTCAATACCATCGCGCTATACACGATCACTGAGGGTGACGAACCAATTAAAGTACTTCCAGCTAAAGGTAAAAACGTACATCAGGAAGAACCAGAACTGGTTTCTCAAGTCGATGAGGTTTATGGCCTATGTATGGGGCAAAGCACAGAAGGTACACCTTATGTTTACGTTAACGGTAAGAATGGCATCGTAGAACAGTGGAAAATCACTCTGAACAACGGTTATGCGACTGGAGAAATGGTTCGTAGGGTATCAGTACCAACTCAGCCCGAAGGTTGTGTGGTTGATGATAAAACTCAAACCCTTTATGTCGGTGAAGAAGACAACGCGATATGGCAATTTGAAGCACGAGAAAACGGTTCAACAGAAGCAAAGCTTTTCGCAAAAGTAGACGGTAAACAAATCACCGACGATGTAGAAGGGTTAAGCCTGTACCAAAACGGTCAAGACAACCTTTTGATTGCGTCAAGCCAAGGCAGTCACTCTTATGCGGTCTTTGACCTCAATCAAAATGGTAAATTTGCGTATTCATTTGCTGTGATTGGTGATGACAGTATCGGTGTTGATGGTGCTAGTGAAACAGATGGAATTCATGCTGTCTCGACGCCACTCGGTAGCCAATACCCGAACGGCATTTTTATCGCGCAAGACGGCTTCAACGTTGATAAGGAATATCACTCTGTGAATCAGAACTTCAAAATCGTCGACTGGCGTAGTATTAGCAAATAGGTCTATCGAAATTAATAAGAGGTTGAGTAACGATAAGCACATGGAAGGTTCCGTAGAGCTTCAGGGATGAATTTATACGAGTTTATGTTCGATACTCATTCTTTCACCACTTACACAATAAAAGGCCTCGCATTCGGTGCGAGGCCTTTCTTCAAGAAAGAAACAAGGCTTATTGAGGTTTCTTACTCAATACCGCGTCAATGTCTGCTGCGCTGTGACGTTCTTCAACTTGTTCCCACTCTTCACCAAAAGTGCGGTTAACAATTCGGCCACGTTGAACGGCAGGACGCTCTAACATCATCTTCGCCCAACGCTGCACGTTCGTGTATGACTCAACATCTAAAAACTCACCCGCATTGTATGCTTTGCCTAGCGCTAAGTTTCCGTACCATGGCCAAATAGCGATATCAGCAATACTGATTTCTTCACCTGCAATAAAGGTATGTTTAGCCAACTGCTTATCCAGAACATCGAGTTGACGCTTTGCTTCCATTGCAAAACGGTTAATTGGATATTCAAACTTCTCTGGCGCGTAGGCATAGAAATGACCAAAGCCGCCCCCCAAATAGGGTGCAGAACCTTGCAGCCAGAACAACCAGTTCATCACCTGAGCTCTTGCCGCGCCTTCTTTTGGCAGGAAGTGTCCAAATTTCTCTGCCAGATAAAACAGAATGTTTCCTGATTCAAAAACATTTACTGGCTCATCGCCTGAGCGATCAACCATAGCTGGGATTTTTGAGTTTGGGTTAACTTCAACAAAACCAGAACCAAACTGATCACTTTCACCGATACGAATCAAAAAGGCATCGTATTCAGCCTCGGTCACACCTAAAGCCAGTAACTCTTCCAGCATGATTGTTACTTTCTGGCCATTTGGCGTACCCATAGAGTAAAGCTGGATTGGATGAGAACCAACAGGTAACTCTTTTTCGAAACGAGCGCCTGAATCCGGACGGTTAATACTCGCCCATTGGCCGCCATTTTCGCTGTCCATTGTCCAAACTTTTGGTGGGGTATATTCGTTAGCCATGGTTTATCCTTATCTGCTTACACGTTGATTTATATATCAAAAGGCTTCTAGATGCTTATTCAGCATATCCAGACAACACTTGGTTTATGCATTAGATATAAGGGCTAAGTATATCAGATAAAACCCTTTTGCTATTTTTAGTTATAACAATAAATTATGGCTAAACAGATGTGATTATAAAGAAACGCCCCGTAGTTTAGTCACGAGGCGTTGATAAGTTAACAAATCCGCACTTGTCTAGAAAGCAGGCTCAATCGTACCGCCAAAAGTTTGCTGCATGAAATCACGAATCGGTTGGGATTGGTAAATGTTTACAAACTTCTTGTACGCTTCGTTATCTTTATCAGCTTCACGGCTAGCGATAACCATTACGGCCAGGGGAGCCTGTTTAGATTCTAAATAGATGCCTTGTTTCTTAGGGTCTAAACCCGCAGACATGACGTAGTTCATCGTAATTGCAGCAGCATCAACATCATCTAAAGTACGAGGTAATTGAGCTGCATCCACTTCTAAAAATTCAAAGCTCTTCGGATTATCAACAATATCGTTCAAAGTAGCTTTAAAGCCGACGTCAGCTTTTAGGGTAATCAGACCTGCATCTTTAAACAACAAAAGACCACGGCCACCATTAGTTGGATCATTCGGGATCGCGATACGCGCACCTTCAGGCAGCTCTTCCAATGACTTAAACTTGTTCGAATAAATACCCATACGCATCAAAATCGACTCACCGATAGAAACAAGGTGAGAATCATGGCTGCTGTTGTAATTATTCAAGAAAGGCAAATGTTGGTAACTGTTCAAGTCAATGCTTCCATCTTCAAGTGCTGCATTAGGTGTAATGTAGTCAGAAAACTCAACGACTTTTACGTTCAAACCTTGTTTTGCCGCTTCCTTTGCTACCGCTTCCACGACTTGAGCATGAGGACCTACCGTTGCACCAACTGAAATTTCATTGGTTTCTTTATCGCCACACGCAGCTAAACCTAAAACCAGTGACGCTACTAAGCCCCACTTAGTGATGTTTTTTAATCCGTTCATAAACTCTTCCTTACCTAACCAACAAGACGTATAGCCGTCTAAACCGCCATATTAACTAGAGTTTATGAATATGCAACAAAAATTTCGCTATATGATATGTAGAAAATATCGTTCACGCAGAAAAACTGACTTATTTTAAAGTTCCCTCCCGTGAGGTAGTTAACTAAAATAATCCAAATACCCCAATCTTTCAGAAATATTTTTTGATGCCCTGTGCAGCATGCTTATGTAGTCGAACTTATTGGCTTCATCTAGCCGAAAAGCTGGAAGCGATAATGAAAGTGCCGCAATAGCTGTTCCTGAACTATCGAATATTGGTGCCGCAAAGCAACTTAACCCTATTTCTAGCTCTTCATTGTCTTCAGCGTATAACTGTTTTTTTACTTCCCCTAGTTCTTTCAACAACTGTTCCGCATGTTCATGGGTATTCGGAGTATGTGTAATAAATTCGACTGATGCCAACAAAGATATAATCTTTTTAATCGGTAGATGACTCAATAGGACCTTTCCCAATGCAGAACAATATAATGGGACCCTTTGACCTGCTCTGGAATGTACTTGCAGATGATGATTTGAGTCTACCCTATGTAGATAAAGTACAGACTGATCATGAAGCACTCCTAAATGTATAACTTCGCTCGTTGCTTTCGCAAGATCTTGCATGTCATCTTTAACAAGTTCAATCAGATCCGAGTATTCCCGAGCTTTTGAGCCTAACTCAAACAACTTAAGAGTTAACACATACTTATCGGCTTCGCCTTTTTGATCGACGAAGCCGATAGACTTCATCGTCTGCAAAAATCGGTAAGTCGTTGCCTTTGACATTTTCAGACGTTTAGATAGTTCTGATACTCCACTTTCATTTTGCTCCCCCAATGCTTGAAGAATAGTAAAAACTTTAAGCACAGAAGACACCGAATCTTGTTGATTTAAACAATCCATATCAAACATTCCAACTTTATATTTTTCTCAAGTCTTCACCGTTAAGTGTTTTTTCAGACACACTTGCGCGAACTAATTGAATAGCCGTAAGGGCGTGCAGTCACTAGGTTAAAGGTTACACAAACGCGAGTTTCGAAGTACTGTAGTTGTATTGGTATCGGCTGTTCACACCATTGCGGCAAAGCTCGATTTCAACAAGAACATCGCTCTTCCAAATAACGCTTTCCACTTTCGCCTCGCCATTAAGATCGTGGAGAACAAGCGCGTTAAACAATTTAGATTGGCTTCGAACTACAGTATAAGCCACTTTGCTTGTCGCAGGATTATCAGGGCCACAAGCTAGAAACATTAACGACGGCTCATTGACGAATATTTGTTGATTAAAATCACTTTCTCCCTCAATTTGGTAGCGCAACGATTGTTCAACAAAGCTTGTTTCATAACAGTCTTCTAAGCGCTTTAAGACCTTAGAGAAAGGATTAGTTGTGGAATTAAACTGCGCATCCTGGCAATGACTACCTCTGACAATATAAGTCATATCCAGCGTTTTTTTAGCGGGGTTATGCACTTTGGTAAGATCTAATACACAATCGCCAAACCATATAAATGTTCTACGATATACCACCCCCTTATATGCTTCATTACTCCACTGTTTAATGACATGGCTATCCACTGCTGGTGGAGAACAGTTCCAGTCAGCAACAACGTCTAACAGGGTATAACTGTCATTTTTGTCGTAGTACAGCACTTCTGGTGTATTAGGAGACTGATTACATTCATCAACGGTCAATGTATTGTGAGTCGCACTATTTTTGTAGTAGCTGTAATGTAAGTCTGCGCCATACCCAGTCGTCCCAAGGTCGGGCATAATTTCATTGCCATTTCTGCATAGCACCAGATTCAAGCGATCGTAATGATCGTGTTCACCGCCAAAAGGCGCATGTTTTACCAACATAAAGTGATTACGTTCTTCATTAAACTCGCTTGTATATCCAGAATATGGCTTATGAGAAGACTGACATTTCAGTGAGTCCACTGGCTTTAGAACATCAACACCATATAAAAGTGCTTCCAGATTATGACGAGCTTCGAAGGAATAAATGTACTGCAATGCTTGGTGCAAAATCGTAAATGGATATTCTCTATAACCAAATTCAAACACCTCGGATTGAATCACTTGCTCTTGACCTGCGATACAGTCGTTCAATCGTGGGAAACGACCATTACTCATGATCAAATCCAACGGTAGCTTAATCATCTTAAGAAGGTTGGGGTTCGTGCCTACCGAATAAGGCGTTTTATAAGCAATTTTCTCGTAAATCAGCAACGATTGGAGCGCATAGTAATGGTAATGGATTGAGCCTTCGAACCACATCCCTTCACCAATAGCCCCATAATTCAGTTGATAATGCAGCCCATAGTCGGAAATCAGCGCGAAGTTGATATAACGTTCATCACCAAGTAAAAGCCCAATGACACCTACTGCGGCATTGATCCTAATTTCATGGTTATGCAGTTGCGGAGAACGATGAGCGATAAGGAACTCTGCACCTTCACGTAACAGGCTCTCTTCAATTTTTTCACGCTCAAATGATTGAATATCATCCCGAATAAAATCGTAGCCTCGTGCGAAGTTTAAGTGACAATTAGCTTCACACAATGTTTGCGCATTCGCTTTACCCGGACCGTTGTAAGGGATATCTCCATGTACTTCATAATGGGGGTAGTTAATTGCGTATTTTAATAAAATATCTTTAACTTTATTGAGGTACTTAGGTTCTTGAGTAAGCTGCCACAATAAGCCAAGCTCATAACAAGCTTTTGAATTGAGATCATTTAACCAACGCCACCATGCACCATCAAAAGGTTCGCCTTTGAATATCTTGCCATCAACCGGACAACGATGCTCTTTATCATTATATCTGTCCCAATCCAGCCTAACACCGTGCTCAGGACAGTAATAATATAGATTCCACGTAGCACGAGCATCTGGTGGCACTAAAGTCTCACTGGTCAGTATCACTTCGTTATCTTTAACGAGCTTATTAATGATTGCCAACGTGGTCCGTTGGCGAATCTCATTTATTTCTTTCTCGTCAAATTGCAGCATAAATACCTCTAAGCCAAACCACTTAACTATGTAATACGTTTCTAATCAGCAAGCATGAAGAAAAATCATATTGAAAAAACACTTGTTCTTCGTTATTCGTAACCACAAATGTGACGCTGTTATCCTGCCATTGAACGTCACTGATCTGATACTCACTACTCTGCGAAAGATCATGTAGAACCAGCGTGTTTAGGACAGAGTATTGGCTCCTGACCAATAGATAAGCGAGATCATTGGTAGCAGGGTTATCCGGAGCATTACCGACCAGAAAATCGCAACAACTATCCGTCACTACGGTTTGTTGGTAATCGCTTTGCCCTTCAATACTATATCTCAGGGATTGCTCATAATCCCCCTTAATCTCGTAGCAGTTTTTCATGATAGATAAAGGGCCATCCAAAGTGTTTTCGACAGCTGTCCAACTCGGATTCAATTGATGTTGTCCACGTACATGATAGGTCAAATCAACTTGTTGCAAACCTGGATTATCAACAGTATTTAACTCAATGAGTGCATCTCCAAGCCACAAGATACAACGTCTGAACTTAACGTTAGCGTAAGCTTCGATATCCCACTCATCTATCGTATGACTATCCACCTGTGCCAGATCCGCTCCCCAGTCAACCTCTGTGTCTACAAACTGATAACCATCCTGTTCTAGGTACAGGTTTACAGTTGGGTTGGTAGGAGGTTGATTCGCCTGATTCACCACTAGCGTATTATGTGTTGAACTGTTTTTGTAATACTGTTTATGAAGACATGCACCGTATCCGGTGGTCCCCAGATCTGGAAGCATCTCTTGCCCATTTCTAACAATGATTAATCCTAATCGATCATAGTGATCATGCTCTCCACCATATGGGGCATGCTTTAATAAGTAACTATTCTTAGACTCTGGCTCATATCCCAATGTATAGCCAGCTTCTGGTGCATGCATCGAGCGACATGAAAGCAATTCTGTCGCCGCATAAGCGTCGTCACCATAAAGCAGAGCTTCAAGGTTATTGCGGCTCATTGTCTGATAAATTACACTTAACGCCTGATTAAACACCTCGTTTGGAAAAAGCTTATTGGCAAACTCGAAGATATGAACATGGGATAATTCTTCCTGGCCGGCGATACAATCATTCAGGCGAGGAAAATGTTTTTCTGTCATCAAGAGTTTTAACGGAAATTTAAGCATTCTTTTTAAGTTCTGATTGTTAGAAACCGAATACTCCGTATTCCATGCCACTTTCTCATACGCCAACAATGCTTGTAATGCGTAGTAATGATAGTGGATTGAACCTTCAAACCACATTCCTTCACCTAAACAACCTTTGTTTAATTGGTAGTGCAAACCGTACTTAGAGTTCAAGGCAAATTCCAAATACGCTTTTTCTTGGAGTAGCAACCCAATAATTCCTATGGTTGCATTGATTTTCATTTCATGGTTATGAAGCTGGTCTGTACGGTGCTCTATCAAGAACACAGCCCCCTCACGAAGAAGACGCTCTTCTATGAAATGTTTGTCAGCATCACTTAACTCGTCAGAGATAAAGTCATACCCCCGAGCGAAATCCAGATGACAATTTGCCTCACAAAGCGTCTGAGCATTCGCTTTTCCTGGTCCATTGTAAGGAATTCCGCCATGAACTTCATAGTCAGGATAATACTGTGCGTATTTAAGTAAAATATCTTTAACCTTACTTAAATACTTAGGATCTTGTGTCAATTGCCACAGCAACCCAAGTTCATAACAGGCTTTCGAGTTCAGCGTATTTAACCAGCGCCACCAAGCACCGTCATAAGGATCACCAGAGAACACCTTATTATCAACTGGGCAGACATGAGCTGTTGGACTATTTCTATCCCAGTTCAGCCGCACGCCATGTTCTGGGCAAAAATAATACAGGTTCCAAGTCGCGCGCGCGTCAGGCGGAACTAAGGTGTCATTATTTAAAACATCGAAGTTATCTGCAATCAGCTTTTCAATCAGCTCATTGGTAACTTTTTCACGAATTCGTGTTATTTCTTGGGAAGTAAACTGCAACATAATTAATAACTTACTAATCTAAAATTCAAAAAACTGCTGAGCATTGTGATAACAAACGTTTTGCACGGTAAACTTGAGAAGCTCCCAATCATCGGGGATATCACCTTGCAAAACCCAAGTGCTTAGCCGATTACA
Source organism: Vibrio sp. (assembly GCA_048259585.1). Classification (GTDB taxonomy): domain Bacteria; phylum Pseudomonadota; class Gammaproteobacteria; order Enterobacterales; family Vibrionaceae; genus Vibrio. The sequence continues at coordinate 38,107 of JBLXHN010000017.1, forward strand.
AAAAATGCGTCGAAAATACTCGTGGCGACTTAAAGACAATATGTTTCTTGAATCCGTTGTCATGCCGACAAAGCGCCCTAGTAGCCCCAAATTTTTTAATGTTGTGAGTTGCTGTTCGATGCCTTGTTTGTGGTCGTTAAACCACCATGCAGGCCCAAATTGGATCTTTCCAGCGGCTGAATCACTTTCCTGAAAGGCACCACACAGCGCCATTAGCGCCGAATTGTCATTGGGATTAAGATTAAATAGCACCATTTTGGGCAGCTGATGAGTAAAATCTAATTCGCTTAGAAGCAGACCTAAGTTTTTTATTTTTGGAAGGTCTGACATGGCGCTGAACCCCGTACCCGCCCCAACTTCCATCTTTCTGCGAGCATTAATGTTTGGTGCGACACCAATGTGGAGTTGAAGAGTCCAACCCAGTTGATGACATAACTTGCCAAACTCAACAAAAAAGTAGCATTTGAATTTTCGTATTTGCTGACTATTCAATTCATGACCGGTGAGGACTTGCAAAAAAATATTTTCAGCTTCGTGTTTTGACGGCAACTCGAAGTCAACCTCTGTTAGTCCTAAGTCAGCTAAACGACAACCGTGAGAATCGAAGTACACCATTCGTTCTTTCACAAGAGCGATATACTCAGTCAATGTTGTGATTAAGTTGTTTTGTAATTTGCTGAGATTCAACAACATCAGACAAAACGATTGAATGTCATTAAAATCAAATAGTTCATCAGCTCGAAACGTAGGTAAAACCTTCGCATTAATTTTTTCAGAAGCGTACTCTTGTGCCAAAAGCGCGTGATACTTCAAGTCCTCTAAAGGAGCATTTGTTGTGCACAGTATTTTGGCGTCGACTTGCTCTATGATTTGTCTATACGACAAACTATTTTCTTCAATGTACTGAAGACTCTTAAGCCAGATGTCTTGTACCGACTTTTCACTAACAATTTCATCAATATTAAAAAATCGACTTAATTCTAAGTGAGACCAATGATGTAATGGATTGCCGACTAAGTAGGGCATGGTTTCGCACCACTTAATAAACTTCTCATAGTCACTTGCACTACCAGTAATAAAGCTTTCTTCTATTCCATTTGATCTCATCGCACGCCAGTAATAATGGTCGTGTTTCAACCAACACTCATAAAGATTGTTAACTTTGCAGTCTTCATACAATAACTGCGCATCTAGATGATTATGAAAATCAACGATTGGAATAGATTTGGCAACGTGATGATAGAGCTTTTCTGCTAACGGGTTAGTTAATAGAAAATCATCATGAATATATGATTTGTTCATAATTCACCTGTTCTTAAGCAGAGCCTAATTTAATAGGCTCTGCATTTATTACGATTAACTATTAACTTGACGAGATTGTGCTATCTCTTCAGTAGTCCTTGCACTCTTAAGCAATAAGCCACCAACAGTTACGATGACCAAACCACAGAAGACAAATGCCATACGTCCCCAGAACGGATTCGGAATTAAGACCATTGCAGATACCGCAGCACCGAAGATTAAAATCAATTTGCCTAGCATATGACGTTGTTGACGGTCCATCTCATCCTGACCAGCTTCTTCAATGACAGGAGTCTCAACGTCATTCCAGAATGCTTTGATTTCTTCTGCTCTTTCCTTCGCAGGCTCTTTGTAGAACTTGGTTGTTAAGCAGAAGAAACCACCTGTAATAAATAGATGTCCGATGATACCTGCCATCACTCGCATGTCGGAAGCTTCACGTCCAGTAAAGCCATTTTCTAAGCCAAGCCAATTTGCAATTACATCAGGAGTGATTACAAAACTAACCACATAAGAAACGACCATACCCACAACGAGTGTTGCCCATGCAGCCCAGTCCGGAGTCTTGCGGATAAAAATACCAAAGAACAACGGTACTAGAATTGGCATTTGAAGCAACGTACTTACATACATCATGGCATCAAATAGACTTAGACCACGTAGCGAGTTAATAAACAGTGCAACCAGAATAATTAATACACCGAATACTAACGTTACCACCTGGCTGACTTTCAGTAGTTTCTGATCAGAAGCTTTTTTATCGACAAAGATTGAGTAGAAGTTGCGTACAAACACACCAGCATTGCGGTTTAAACCTGAATCCATAGAAGACATGGTTGCAGCGAAAACAGCAGACATTAGCAGACCGACCATACCCGCAGGCATGACACGCTCAACAAACACCAAATACACTGCGTCCGCGGCTTTCTTACCTAACTCGCCCGAGTGCGCCAAAGCTGCGTCTGGATACAAGACAGCGGTAGCCCAAGGAGGCATAAACCAAATAGCCGGCCCAATAAGCATCAGAACAAACGCTAATAGTGCTGCCTTACGTGCATTGACTGAGTCTTTAGCCGTTAGGAAACGGTAAGAATCATTCATATTGTTAATGTTCTGTAATTGCTTAACAAACATGAAGATAAACCAGCTAATAAATAGCAATGGGTAATTCATGTTTGCCCCCATAATCGAGTCTACAGGGAACTGTTCAACTAAATTACTTGGCCCACCAACTTTCACAATCGCCGCCACAGCACAAACAACCGTTACCGACATAATAACAACCATTTGTACAAAGTCTGATGCAACAACACCCCATGAGCCACCAATAATAGAAATAAATAAAACGATACTGCCTGTAATGACTATCGTTGTAGTCATATCAACCTTAAAGACAGCGCTAACGAACAGAGCCAAACCGTTTAGCCAAATACCTGTATAAACGATACTTGTTGGCATCGTTGCCCAAGTAAATACTTGCTCGTTGGTCGCACCAAAGCGTCGACGAACTCCTTCAATAGGAGTCACTGTACGCATTTGACGGAAACGATATGAGAAAAATAGCCAAGACATTAAAAAGCCAAACGCATTCGCTATAAATACAACCATGATTGGGAAACCATCGGTAAATGCCTTACCCGCTGCCCCCGTGAAAGTCCATGCACTGAACTGTGTCATAAACGCTGTCGAGCCAACCATCCACCACAGCATTTTGCCGCCGCCACGGAAATAGTCGCTTGTTGAACGTCCAGCAAATCGCTTAAATATAACGCCTATTGCTACCATAAAAACGAAGTATACGCATACTACAAGTATGTCTATATTCATTTTGTACTCCCATTAGAATTTGTTTTATTCTCAAAAATAAAATGTGTTTAAAAATGTTTTCTATATTAAAATAAAATAGAATTTATCTTTCGATTATTTTCTAATTTTATTTAAATATATAATTGGCAAGTTTTCATTCAATGTGACCATTATCACACAGGTCGTTTATTTATGTGACATCGGCAACACTTTGTACGATATGAAACCAAATGATAAACACTGGATAGCTAAATTAATGTCCAATTAAAAAAGCAAATTAATTATTTTTTCTTCATTCTCTTTAGATTGTTTTAATTCAGATAGTGCTTTATCGAAGATCTCGTCGTCATAAGCTCTTTCTGCATATAACATATTTTCGTATGCAATATCTTTTTTCATTCCTTTCAATTCTTTATACGGCCATTCATTAGGGGTAATAACATATTTGGCGATGTATTTATATCCATTATTTAAACTATGTTTGTCTACTTCGTAATTCCAGACATCAACTCCGACCAATTCACCATATTGGCCTAATAAGCTGTAGGCCTCCAAGTTAAAGTTTGAATAGTGCCAAGGACGTGTGCGCTCCAGCTCAGCATGTTGCTGCCCTTCTGTATTGAAGTGCCCGCCAATACGGCGCATTTGGGTTACTCTTAACCTTTTTTTCGCAATTTCTGGCTGCTTAGTGAAAATAGAAAAAGCAACAATCTGAGCATCAAACCATGTGCCGTGGTTGTTATGCCAGTTATCTTCCTCAAATCCGTTGTTACTGGTAATCAACCAATCATTAAACTGTTTAAACCATGAAACCACTTGAGCGTAGTCTTGTTCGGATAACTTCGGCTTTATAAGTTCAACACTGTCAACCACACCAATAAGTAATCGGCTATCAATGATTCCGATGCCACGGCCATCAACAATGCCAGGGATTGCCTGAGCATAATTCATGTTCGGATTCATTCGTGTTTTAGGATCAATTAGCCAAGCCTTTATCTGTTCAATAGCTTTATTTGCATATTTTTCATTTTCAGAAAAATAATATGCTAGACCTAATATTTTCACATCTTTCGCAAATGAAATAAGCCTTTGCTTATCAGTTGCTGATGTTTTAGTGTCCATATTATATTGACCATCTTTTCGTATATAAGGCAATCCATCTTTTGTGTCTGGATTAGGCCACCAATATGGTCCAAAACTGTAATAATCATGTTTATCACCACTTGCTGGTAATAATGTTTTGTTTACAACTGGATCAACATCTCTAGATAATGCTTTATCTGCTTTATTTAATATAGTTTGATATGAAGAATTAACATCTACAAGGTGATTTTTATTTTTTTCTAAAGCAGATAGATCATAACTTATAGGAAATACTTGTAAATTTGATTCTTCTGCATTGGCTCCTAGAGACATTAATATGCAGGCAGATAAAATTACATTCTTAAGTTTCATAGTTATCCTTTTTATAAATATCAATATAGAAATATATTTTTATGCGTTCTAGTTAAATATAATCGTCACCGTATTTTTAAGCTTATTCAGCTAATCCATCGCTTTGAAAAATGGAAAAGCGTGATAGAGTTAACACCTGTCGGTAAAAAGTGTGAGATAGAGCAGGTTTAGTCTGCTATTAACTCTGGCATGTTGCTAGGTAAGTGTTGATATGTTTATGCACAGCAACAACGGCTCATTGAATTTAATTTTTGTTTTCTCTACATTAACCAGATAAATGTTCGACCTGCCCATCAATCAAGGGAATTTATGAAAACACTACTCATCGTTAACGTTGGTCAACCTCCACAACAACAGCTAGAAAAATACGGTGATTTTGAACACTGGGCACAACGGACTATCAGAGAAATAGATATCGAGGTTAGTTTTCTTGACGGTGTGAATAACGAATTGCCTGATTATGACTCTTTGGCTGGTGTGATAATTATGGGTTCACTATCCATGGTGACCGAAAAGGCTGAATGGATGATGAGGTTATCTAAAAATATCGTTGAAATGACGGAAAGAAAAATTCCGTTACTGGGTATCTGTTTCGGCCACCAACTGATTGCTCAGGCACTTGGCGGCCAAGTAGGATACAACCCCAATGGGTTGGAAATCGGCACAGCGCAGCTTACATGTCATCCATCTGCTGCTAAAGATGTCCTATTTGACGAAGTACCAGAAAACTTTTCAGCTCAAACGGTACATTTTCAGTCAGTATTGCAACTTCCACATAATGCTATATGCCTAGCCAAAAGCGATTTGGACCCGCACCATGCTTTTAGAATAGGTAATTACACTTGGGGAGTGCAGTTCCATCCAGAGTTCACCCCTGAAATCATGCAAGATAGTATCATTGGAATGGCACAACATTTAGGTGAACTTTTAGACACCAAAATAGAGCAAGTCAGTAATACCATCCATGCAAAACAGGTATTAATTCGCTTTGCTCGGTTATGCCAGACCAAACAAAGATGATCTTGTACAAATAATCAACAATTTATAGTTTGATAAATACATACAGATTAACTATTCACATCTAGAATGAAAGCAGTCCAACTCAAGTTTAAATTTCATTTCTAGGCTAGGTAGTATGAGTAGAATACCTAAAATATGTGAAACACGAGAATGTGAAGAGTTTAAAGCAATTGTCTCAGCTCTGCCTGACCTCGTATTTGTATTGACAGAATCGGGCCTCTACGCTGGTATTTATGGTGGTGAGTCGACCGATCTGTACCATGATGGCTCATCCTTAAAGGGACTGACTTTATTTGATGTTCTTCCGAGAGATAAAGCCCAATGGTTTCTCGATAAAATTAAAGAAACTCTCAAAGCCAACAAAACCATGGTATTCGAGTATTCTCTTGAAGTGGATGATGTCAAAAACGTTGATAACAATACTGGCCCTTCGGGAGTGGTTCGCTTCGAGGGGCATGTTAATCCGCTTTCATCTCTTCGCTATGGAGAGCGAGCTGTTGTTTGGGTAGCAAGAAACATTACCAAGCGCTACAAAATGGAACAGCAGTTAATTTATCGATCGGAAATTGATGATCTCTCACAAGTGCTTAATCGGCGTAAATTATTCGAAAACCTCAAAAACGCGTTCTACTCTTTCCAACGTTATAAAGAAAATTACTGCTTTTTATTGTTAGATATCGACAATTTTAAGCAAATTAACGATAGTTATGGGCATCACTGTGGGGACGAAGTCATCCGAAACCTTGCAAAACTGTGTCAATCCCTAATAAGACAAAGCGACGCTGTTGGGCGACTCGGTGGAGATGAATTCGGTATATTACTAAAACAGGCAGAAGACCTTTCTCCTGTTGCTTTTGCAGAACGGCTGATTGAGGCAACGGCGAACACAAATATGATTTGCGGGTCGCAAGAAATGCGCCTCACGATCAGTATTGGTTTAAGTCACTTTTTAGAAACGGACACCAGTAATGACCAAGTGTACCAGCGAGCGGATCGAGCGTTATACGATGCAAAAGGAAGAGGAAAAAAACGAGTTTCGGTAAGCTTTAATTAAACGTTCGTTCTGCTCACTGAAGCAATGAGCAGAACTCAGGAAATCTATAACTTTTCTACCACCGCAGGGATAGCCGCAATCACATCTTGCCCAAAAGCAACACTGCGCTCTGGTGACCAGCCATACAACTCATCTGGATGGAAATTGTGGTCTTTAAATGGCATTTCTATGGTATACGACAAACACTTAAACTGTTCAGCAACCCATTTCGATCCTACTGTTAAGTTCGCGGTTCCCGGTGCATTTTTTTCATAACCAAACTCATCCTGGAACTCAGGCGTGATAAACGTTAACGCCCTCTTAAACAGACTTTCAAGTTCCGCCATTTTCGCATCATAACTTGGTACACCTTCCGAACCCGCAACAAAGTTATATGGAATCGCTTCATCTCCGTGAACGTCTAAGAAAAGATCCACCCCAGTTGCTAACATACGTTCACGAACATAAAAAACTTCAGGACTTTTATCAACAGAAGGTGTTTGCCATTCGCGGTTTAAATTTACGCCGATAGCGTTGGTTCTTAAATGACCTCGTACACTACCATCGGGATTCATGTTCGGTACGATATAAAATACGGCTTTATCCAGCAGTGATCTGGCTACCGTATCGGTATTGTCTAACAAGCGTTGTAGCAAACCTTCTACAAACCACTCAGCCATTGTTTCACCAGGGTGCTGACGCGCTGTAATCCAAATGTTTTTCTTTTCTTCACTCGGCTCGCCAATGGTTAACAGGCTGATGTCACGGTTATCCAGTGTTTGCCCTAATGTTTCCAGCTTAGTGTTCGGATGCATTTGCGCCTGATGGAGCAAATCAAGATGACGCTCATAGCTGTAGGGCGTAAAGTACGCAAAATAAATGGAGTCATATTCTGGTAAAACCGAGAAACTCAACGTATCTCCGTCAAATGTAGCTGGAATTCGGAACCACTCTTCTCGATCGTACGACGCAACCACATCGTAACCATCCCACCCTTCTGGGTACGCCGATTTTTTCAAATCAACAATACGGAAATTGTGTTCAGTATTCGCTTCACTTTCTAAGCGAAAATAGAACCATTGAGCAAACTCAGATTGATTATCAGGCTTGAGAGCTAACTGGATATCATCACGGCTCTCTGCTCGAAGGATGTTAATACTGCCTGCATCAAAATTACTAAATATTTTCATCGTATTACTCTGTGTCTTCTGATTGTGGCTAATCTAACAATTTAAGGCATGACTTAAAAGGAAAGCCTGAATGGCCTCGTTGTTTTCGAGTACTTGGTGCACATCAAACTCGTACTCAATCCATTTCAAGACAACAGCAGGCACTGACGCTCCTCTCCATCGTTAGAGAGGAGCAATTCAAGCTATCGATAATCAACCGTTAAATCTGTATAAGACGTACGAGCTGGGTTGCGGTATAAGGTTGCCAGCACATTCATAGCAGTATCAGACCATAGACCAAAATACTCATCGAGATGGGTGAACATACCCATGTTATGCGCCGTTTCATGCATCACCATTTGATAATCCCAAGTACATTGACCATTACCCATATTCAGCCAAAGAACGGTATCGCTCTCATACAGCCCCGTGGTGGGATTGATGTTGATTGCCAGACTACCAGAGTAAGGGCCTGTTGAAGCGTTAGCGCACATCTCCTGCGGATTTGAAGCATATTGTGTAGAGAAGAAAGCCGTTCCCTCTGCAACCACTAAACCACTGGTGATACCGTTCGTGGCATAAAAGCTCGCAGAATCAAATGTGCCATTGCCTCTGTTTTCACTTGGATAAGTTAAATCTCTATAGCTTGATAGATCAGCAGTAACCGGAGTGAAATCTGTAAAGATGTTCCCTAACCTCTCTTCTAATTTTTGGAAGCCCAAGATAATTTGTTGTGGAGGAAGATTTCCGTTAGCAGAAACATAATAAAGTGGGATTTGACTAGTGGTATCGAATCGCACTGTACCCACTTGATTATATGAGCTTAGCGTAACCGAATCCGTTAACCGGACGTAAGAAGGCTGGTAATTGGATTGTTCTAGCAATGTCGCAATGGATGATTCTGGCGCTTTTTGAGGAGCATCGAATCCCGAACTCTCTTCTTCACTGAGACATCCGGTTAAAATTACTGCTAACGCAGATACTAAAATAGTCTTCTTCATTCGATTTGAATTGCCTTTGATAATAAAAAGCGGCAAAACTATCAATTTGCTCAATTAGCTACATGATAAAAATCAACAACTAATAAAAATGCGCGTAGTATGAATTAGTTATTGTGATCTATTACACATATAGCTCCCATTTTCGACGTCCAAATACCTTTCAGTCCAACAATCCCGTTAAATTATTCATTTAAGCGCACACATTTATTCGCTGTAAAAATAACGCCACAAAACCCTCATGGTTTTGACACAAATTATCACTAGCGTGTTTGCATACTTCATGAACGACTAGGAATAAGGCATGGAAGTCAGACACTTAAAAACGACACTTTTAGCAGCCGCCATTGCTGCTGTTACTCCTCTTGTACACGCGGATTCATTTCATCGTATCTCAACCTTTGCTGTCGCAGATAACATCCCATCAGGAAAGCCATCAACGTCAGTCACTTCCGCAGAAATTATTACCGCATCAGATGATGGGAATACATTAATCTATTCAGACAGTCCGATGGGTGGCATTGGCTTTATTGATATTAAAGATGCTAAACAACCTCATTCAGCAGGTTTCATTGACCTTCATGGTGAACCAACGTCAGTTTCAGCGAAAGGAAAAATAGTTGTCGTCGGCGTAAACACATCAGACAGCTATACCAAACCATCAGGCTACTTAGCTGCTGTTAGTATTAACAGCCATAAATTAGTTCAAAAATGCGATTTGGGTGGCCAACCTGATTCTGTCGCCATTTCAAATGACGGTCGCTTCGTTGCCATCGCGATTGAAAATGAGCGTGATGAAGACTTAAACGATGGTGAGCTTCCACAGATGCCAGCGGGTTACCTTTCTATTATTCCGATGAATAATGGCCAATTGAATTGTGGCAAAACGAAAAAAGTAATGATGACAGGGTTAGCTGAAATTGGAGCGACGGACCCAGAGCCTGAGTTTGTGGCATTTAACGATCAAAATGAAATCGTTTTGACCATGCAGGAAAACAACCATATTGCCATCATCAATGCCGAAAGCGGTCAGATCATTAACCATTTCTCAGCTGGCACTGTGGACCTAAAAAACATTGATATCAAAAAAGATGGCGCATTAACTTTTAATAAATCACTCGACAACGTTCGCCGAGAACCAGACGCGGTGAAATGGTTAGACAATGACCGCTTCGTTATTGCCAACGAAGGGGATTACAAAGGCGGTGCCCGTGGCTTTACTATCTTCAACAAGCAAGGCGAAGTGCTATTCGAAAGCGGTTCAAGTTTTGAGCACGAAGTAGTCAAAACCGGTCACTATCCAGAAAAACGTTCTGGTAAAAAGGGAGCTGAACCTGAAGGACTAGAGGTTGCAACATTTGACGGTGAGACCTACATCTTCTTAATGTCTGAGCGTGGCTCGATCGTTGGTGTCTATCGTGATACCGGCTCTGAGCCCGAGTTAGTGCAAATGCTCCCTTCTGGTATTGCACCTGAATCTGCAGTCGCCATTCCATCACGCGGCTTAATTGCTACTGCCAACGAAGAAGATATGGTTAAAGACGGCGGGCCTCGCTCTCACGTTATGGTTTATCAGTGGACCAGCGAAACCCCGACTTATCCCATGATTCAATCGACAATGGATAACAACGGCCGTCCTATTGGTTGGGGGGCACTATCCGGTTTAGCCGCTGATCCTGAACAAGCTGGTAAACTTTATGCAATCAGCGATAGCTTTTACTCAGCACAACCAGCCATCTTTACCATTGATGCCACCCAAAAACCTGCAGTCATCAAAGAAAAAATGATCATCACCAAAGGCGGAACTCCAGCTACGCATCTCGATTTAGAAGGTATTACCGTCGATCCTAATGGCGGCTACTGGCTAGCATCAGAGGGCAATAGTAAGAAAGAAATTCCACACCAGTTACTCCATGTAACTGACAGCGGTTCCATTGATCAAACCATTCCTTTCCCTGAATCACTGCTGCAATACCAAGAGCGTTTTGGTGCTGAAGGTATTACTATTCACGGCGATACTCTTTGGGTAGCGATTCAGCGCTCATGGAAAGACGACGAAAAGAACACCGTTAAGCTGCTTTCCTACAACTTGACAAATCATCAATGGGGCGCTGTTAGATACCCGTTAGAGAATGCGACTAAAGGTTGGATTGGCCTATCCGAAATCACTATCCATGGCGATTATGCGTATATTATTGAACGCGATAATCAGTTGGATACGGCGGCAAAAGTGAAACGGCTATATAAAGTTGCACTGTCAGACCTAAAACCGGCAGCTTTGGATTCAACGTTACCGGTCGTGAATAAAACCTTGGTACACAATTTCTTGCCTGACCTGAAATCAATAAACGGGTATGTGGTAGATAAAATTGAAGGCTTCACTATCGATGCGACAGGACAAGGGTATGCTGTCACGGACAATGATGGTGTAGACGACAGTACTGGTGAAACATTGTTTTTTAAAGTCGACCTTTAAATAATATTCAGTTTAGAAGCGAGCCTAGGGCTCGCTTTATTAATTCTTAAGCATTAAAAAGCGCCTCAGCCCATATTAACTATACTATCAGTAATAGTTAACTCACCCTAAGGAGAACAGTGATGAACAACCTACGTCATGTTCTACTCGCTCTATTTGCAACGCTTATATATTCAACAGGTTATGCTCAAGCTAGTGAAACGTTGAATAAGTATATCGTTGTACTTAAACCTGATGCTCAATCACAACAAGTCGCGATGGAAATTGCACAACACAATAACGGCCGTATCGGTTTCATTTACCATAAAGTACTCAATGGATTTTCGATTTCCTTGCCTGAAGCCGCACTCAAAGGGATCAGTAATAATCCAAACATCGCTTACATTGAAAAAGACATCAAGGTTACCGTTTCCGCTCAATCTATTCCCACAGGTATTCGACGCATCTTTACCAATCAAATGGCGGTGAGTATCAATAATATTAATGACTTCCATGTTGATGTGGACGTCGCTGTATTGGATACTGGCATTGATACTGAGCACCCTGACTTAAATGTAGCTGGCGGAGCTAACTGCTTAAACTACACCAGCTCTCGCGGTAGACGCAGTTACTATTGCGATACCAACCTGAGCTACGACGACGACCATTATCACGGTACACATGTTGCCGGGACCATTGCTGCTCTGGATAATAATTTTGGCGTGGTTGGCGTTGCTCCCGGAGCTCGTTTATGGGCAGTAAAAGTGCTTGATTCATCAGGGTCAGGTTCACTGTCTGGGATCATTGCCGCAATAGATTGGGTCGTGAGCCAAGGCAACATTGAAGTCATTAATATGAGCCTAGGCGGTTCTGGGCAAAGTACAGCAATGAACACCGCCATCGAATCCGCATTTAACAATGGTGTATTTGTCGTTGTTGCAGCTGGTAACTCAGGTGCCGATAGCCAATATTACACCCCAGCAAACGCGCCCTTTGCCTTTACCATTTCGGCCCTCGCTGATTATGATGGTTTAGCGTCCCCAATCGACTCATTAGCGTATTTCAGTAACTGGGGTGATCCGGTAAACATGGCGGCACCTGGAGTTAATATTTACTCAACTTTCCCAGTAGAAAGGAATTCTTACAGCACCATTAGCGGTACTTCAATGGCAACACCGCATGTTGCAGGAGCCGCAGCATTACTGGCGAGTAATGGCGATTCCCCGTTAACCATCAAAACTCTTCTGATCGATAGCGGCAATTACAATTGGTTGGACACTTCAGGTGATGCGGTTCAAGAACCCTTACTTGAAGTCAGTGATTCAGTTTTTGTACCTACTCTGATTGCCGCAAACGGTGTCATAGAAAACAGTCCACCAACCGCACTATTTTCCTTTAATTGCACAGAGTTAGCTTGTAACTTTGATGCGACAGACTCAAGTGATAGTGATGGCAGCATTACATCTTATTCATGGAGCTTTGGCGACGGTTCTCCGTCAATATCAGGCGCAACAACATCACACGACTTTCCAGAAAACGGCACCTACAGTGTCACACTTACCGTTACCGACAATGAAGGTGCGCAAGACTCCTATTCTCAAGATGTCGCTGTAGAGATTGCAGGAGAAGAGCCTGTATTCGTGACACAAAGCATTAATGAGGGTAAATATTGGCATGCTACGGTTTCCTATTCGAACAATGCCCCTATTAGCGGATCGTGGTCGAACGGAGGGACTTGTAACACGAACCTATGCGTCAGTAATGACGTTCTGAAAAAACAAAGCAGTATTGTGTTTACGGATTCCAACGGAGTATCAGTCACCATCAACAAGCCTTAATCACCTTTACATACCCACCTCGAAAAGCGAGCTTAACGTTCGCTTTTCTTTTTAAAGTCTTTTAACAATGAAAGAGGCTGGTTTGAAGCTGAAACCGTATTTCAGTAGAATCGGCTCACAACAAATTTAAGAGAACTCTTTCGTGGCCAAACGTACTCCTGTAATCGAAATATCATCCTACGGCATCTATTCCCATTGGGATGCGAAATCCAAAGACCTTCCTAAAATTAAAGAGTTTACTCAGGTAGTTACTGCTGACGAAGAAGTGGAATTTGGTTTTACTGTCAACATAAAGAAGGCCAAAGGAGAACTGCTTGAATACTGTATTTACCACCCCGGAGTTATCAATAAGAAAGGCAAAGTTCTCGCACCTTTTGACGGCGAAGTCTACGTGCGCAGTAATGACTGGGATTTTTACCTTGGCGATACCATTCAGCTACTCTGCCCTATCAATGGTTTAGAAAGCAATTTAGGCGAATGGCGGATGACAATGGAAATGCAAGGTAAGATCATCGCAGAAAAAACATTCAAAGTCGTAGCTCGCGATGAAGGGCAGTTCTGGAAAAGCAGAGGTTTTTAACACCATACGGGCCGAAAAAGTCCAAACCATCTACTACAGCAAGCTCAGTCCACAGAAAACATCCCCAAAACCGTTGACAATATTCACGACTATAACTGAAACAGTGTCGCCCAATGGCAAATGATTTGTCCACAAACGACACTGTAACAATAACTTAAACAAAACGACGATATTGGTATTGAAGACCTGAAGATCTAGTTCTCACTGGCTATCAACACTTTTAGGTATAAGTCCTCCAATTATGGATTCTCGCCAACTCTCTGAATAGGGGTCGTAAGCACCAAAACCAGAGCTATACTCCCAATAATTCCAGCTATAGCCTCTTTTTTCAGCCTCTCTGGTGATGAATGCAGTCCAAGCACGTTGATCTTCTGGGTTTGAGAATTTGTTGTATACACCAAACTCACCGATATTAATTTCAAACCCTCTATTGGGTTCAGCATTCCATGTATCCACTATTTTCAAGTGATTAAGCAGTTCCTGCTGTTCTGCTCCTGTAGCCAGCCAGCGCTTACCAATCCATGCAGAGGCTCCTTCTACCCACGAGGCTCCCTGATGAGTGAACTCAAAAGGCTCGTAGAAATGTACAGTAACAATGGTATTTTCCGGGTTAGATAACCTAGGTAACTCCAGATAAGGTAATTTGGATATACCTCCCCAATCTGCAACCCCAATCATAACCTTGCGTTGCCCAAGATCACTGTTTTGAGTAGCAGCATTCGTAGTCCATATGATGTCGGCGAGATCTGAAACTATGCTGTTCCACTCTTTAACACTCACGTCCTCATGAGGCTCATTAAGAAACTCAAAAACCAGTTGGTCTTCGCTATATTGGCTCAATGGAAAGCGCTTCGATATTTGATCCCAAAACTTCAACAACCGAGCGCGCTGATAGTCATAATCTTCATTATCATAGAACAACTCATCAAAATGATGCATATTTATAATGACTTTTAAGTTCTCTTGAATAGCTTGATCAACGACTTGTTGAACCCGTGACATAAAAGCATCATTGATAGTATTAGAGTCACTAGACAATGTGTGCGCACTCCATCGAACTGGAATCCTCACACTTGCAAATCCAATATCACTAATATTTCTAAAGTCACTTGCCTGAATTGTCAGGTTATCATTCCATTCTCCTTCATAAGTTGGAGATTCGAGATAATTACCCATATTGATGCCGCGCCCAAGCGCTGTAACATTGAGCCCTTTGCTTTCATTCCAATCATACATATCAGTAAAATAGCTTTCATCAATGACGACAGATTGCTCATTTTTATCGTTAGTATTGGAATCCGAACCGCACCCCACAATAACAATGAGACTAAAAACAACTACACTAATTTTTTTCATCTCACGAATCATAAATATTCACCCTACAACACTCACTAATAAATAAAATAAAAATTATTTCATTAGTAAAAAATAAACCTTGCTTCTATATAGAAGCAGGGTTTATACAAAAAATGCAATTACAAAATCAACAAGCCAATTTACTAAAAGTATAAAGATTAAGTATTCGTCTATGTAGAATCACTCAATTTCTATAATTTAACGCAAGGAGTTGAAGCATCATAACTATCACCTTCCGCTCTAATCGATATATTTGAAAAAGAAAATTCCAGGTTATTCATGCTGTCCCACTGACCAGACATATAAATAGCTTTCTTAACCTTAACTAAATTAGCTTGAGGAATAACTGAAGAAACTGGAATCTGGCAGCGATACCACTGATTATCACTTGGTAGTATGCTGTTAGTCACGTTAAAGTACATACCGTATTCTTCCGTTTCGCCATCCATTCTAATTTGAATACCATCCGACTCCCCATAGCTTTTTACTTTCAAATCGAGAGTAATAAAATGATCTTTGTAAGCAGAAAAATCTTTATCCGAATCATCATTTCCAAGGAACGCACCTCCGTTACCTGTTGAGACAACATTCACGATTTGATTTTCTTCTGTCACTTCAATATCGAAACGACCTACTGGATAAGCGGATGAATAATCTTGAGCTTGGCTAACATTACCTGAGTAATATAATGCAACCTCCCCACTGTTCAAAGCAGGAGCATTATTCACATTCGATACACCACAACTCTCAGCATCAATGACGGTTTCTTTATCTGTCGTTGAACGATAAATGATATCCGTAATTTCAAAATCAAACGATTCTTTAATGTCTAAGTGGAACGGTGCACCCACTTGAGAAAAATCGACCGCTGTAGCTCCATCAAACGGTTTCAAACATTTCACGGGAACAGTCAGCGTTTCCCATTCTCCACCGCCTGTTAATGCGTCAGTCAACACCAAACTACTTCTGTTTGGCCACTCATTGTCAACCGAAACGATGATAGATGAAGGTACAGCAGTTTTAGCTCGAACCTTAAACTCTATATATCCGGTCTTATAACTACTTAAATCCATTCCATTTTCAGACTTAAGCATAAATACATGACTGGTGCTACCGTTACCAGTAATTTGGATATCTGCAGTATCACTCTGACCATTGTTATTGATCAACACACCATTAATATCCGCAAGACTAACTTGATTCTCTTCAACCGGTACGGTTTTCCAACTATCATTCTCAGACTGAATCCACGGTAAAATGCCAGTGGCGGCATCGACTCCAAACAATTTCAGTTGGCTACCTGCTTGTTTATTGCCACTGCTCGCTTGATTATTATCATTACTATTATTTTCGGAATTACACCCAGAAATTGTAATAGCCATCGATATTAATGATAAAAAAATAATTTTTTTACTTGTTTGTTTCACGACCATTTTTGCACTCTCATTAGTTGTTATATATTCACAGTCAGAAAATCGTTCATAAGGATAAAGTTTAACTGTTCGATATTTTTAAAAATGGGGTTCCCATTATTTTAATGGTTAAACTCTAGATGAAATTGGAAAAATTTGTCCATATCCATCTTTTAAAATTCATTAATTAAATTATTAAAAAGAATGAAACAAAGAATTCAATCACACTTCCATTTTCACCATGAAATTGTTTCTTGCAAATAGCAACTACAGCTTAATATCCACAGTTTTGTTAATGAGTACATATGTCGCTTCATGTAAACACTTCATTTCTACAATTGACATCTAAGTTTCCAATCATTGTGAATTCATTGATAATTAAAAAGAGCGAGTAACGGCTGGGAATCACAGCTCTTAAGCGCTGTGACTCTATTAGGCTAATTGGCTAAGCTCGAAATAAAGTCAACAACTCAAAGTCATACTAGGATCTGTTAACTTTTTAGGATGGATTTAGACTAGATTCAGGATATTGTTGAAGCGTTAGGCGATTTGAGCTGTGTGCCAATTACTTCATAAGCCAGCAAAAGGAGTAATTTCAAATAAAGAACAACAAGAGTTTAGATCTCACGGATAAGCCAATATGTTTATCTAAAGCAATTTAGTTAAAAACTCTTTTAACAGATAAACCCATTCACTAAGTCGCCCCCCATTGAAACAGATAGCGCTTTCGAAGATACTCTTAATCATTATTGATTAGTTGGAAAGCTTCATGTCTCAAGCAAACTCTGTAGTGGTACTCGACTTCGAAACCACCGGGCTCTCTCCTAACCTTGGTGACCGCGCAATTGAAATCGGAGCAGTGAAGTTAGTTGATGGAGAAGTTGTCGATAGTTTTCAACAACTCATGAATCCAGGCTTCAGAGTAAGCTCGTTCATTGAAAACTATACTGGTATCACTAATAACATGTTACGCACAGCACCAAGCTGTGATGAGGTGATGGCATCATTTAGTGAGTTCATTACCGATCAGAACCTTATTGCTCACAACGCTTCGTTCGATAAACGATTTCTAGACGCTGAACTGGAGAGGGTAAACCGAGGTTATACAGGCCAATTCGCATGTTCGCTACTCGTTGCCAGACGTCTGATTCAAGATGCACCGTCACATAAACTCGGTGAACTTGTCCGTTACAGAAACATTGACAACGACGGTGTTTTCCACCGAGCTTTAGCTGATGCACAAATGACCGCCAAACTTTGGCTTCAAATGGTTGAAGATCTAGAGCAACTAGGTATTGCAAAGCCAAGTTTTCAGTTTATGCAAACGGTGGGGAAAACTGCAAAAGGAAAAATAAACCTGTTGCTGGCTAAAACCCACGCTTAAATACTTCGTCGAGAAAATCCGACTTACGACTAAACCTAAAACCTTACTACAATGACCTGATATAAGGTGGATTTAATACTTACGTTGCTCATCATCATAGGTCTTCCGCCAACATGCGGATGAAAGCGGTATAACCTCTAGTCTTTTAGATGACCTAATAGCGCGGTTCGTGCATGAGCAATTCTCGGTTGACGTAAGGCACTAGGTAACCAAATTAAATAGTAAATAATTTCAGTGTGAGTTCGAGGTGGCGGGATGAGTTTTAGTTCTCCATTATCGAGCTGTTTCTCACATAAAAAATACGGCAGTACAGACCAACCAATTCCCTGAGTCAGCAGGTTTCTATGAGCCCTTAGGTCTTGTCCAATCATGGCAGGGATCAGGTTTGGTGCCGCAATACGGTTCGCGTTAAGCCAGGCATCCACTAGTGATAATTCCAAGTTGTAGGCTAAGAGCGGCTCTCTGAGTAAAGCTTTGTTATAGTCATCAGCTTGTTCAATTCTCTCAGCCACCGCTGGAGATGCCACTGCAACGACCTTGTCCGTCAAAAGTATCTCACTTTTAAGGCGACTATCCGTCACTGGGTGAGCTGAAATCCCCAAATCACAATGACCTTCCAGTAACATTTGAGTAACCATAGGGCCATCACCAGTGTGCATTCGAACCCGAATTCCTGCTTCCAGTAACGGTGCTAATTCAGGAGCGAGATTTTCAGCCATAAAATCAATATGCCCTATCAATTGCAGAGCACCTGAGACGTCACGGGAACGTGCTCTTGCTGAGGCAAGCGCAGCTTCAGCGACATCTAACTTATCACCAATATCCGCAGCCAACTCATTTGCAGCGGATGTCGGTAGAACTCCGTCTACCTGCCGTTCAAATAGCGGTCGCCCAACGGCGACTTCAAGCCCCGCGATATGTTGTGACACAGCGGGCTGTGTTAGGTTCAACATACGCGCAGCGCCGCTAATCGAACCTTGCCGATAAACCTCTATAAACGTTCTCAGTCTAACTAATGACATACATACCCATAAATTTATTTATACCCTCACCAAAATAACATTGTTAGCCAATCACCGACACTTTAAATTATTCTTGTGACTACGAAATAACAGCAAACAAATAGAATTCGCTTACTCGCACTTTAACAAGCAAAAACATAGTGTATTAACTACGCGACTTTAACAGCTAAACTTTAGGTACGAATTACCCGCAAGCGGAGAAAGGAATAAATAATGAAAATTTTAATGGTATTAACTTCTCATGATGAACTAGGCAATACAGGCCACAAGACTGGTTTTTGGTTAGAAGAATTTGCCGCCCCGTACTACACCTTCAAAGACGCAGGTGCGCAACTGATTTTAGCTTCGCCAAAAGGCGGGCAACCGCCTCTTGATCCAAAAAGCGAACTGGAAGATTTTCAAACGGAATTGACTCGAAGATTTAACCAAGATCCCATAGCACAAGAAGCACTGGCAAACACAGTGAAATTAGAGGACGTCAACCCTGAGGACTTTGATGCCGTGTTTTATCCGGGAGGGCATGGCCCGTTATGGGATTTAACAAATTCTGAGGATTCCATCAAACTAATCGAGGCATTTTCAGCCGCAAACAAACCTACGGGGTTTGTTTGCCACGCTCCCGCAGTACTTCGTCATGTAAAAGCGGCCAATGGTGAGCCATTCGTTAAAGGGCGCCAAGTCACTGGATTTACCAATGGTGAAGAAGAAGCAGTACAGCTTACCGATGTCGTCCCTTTCCTGATTGAAGATGAATTTATTCAACTTGGGGCAAACTATCAAAAAGCCCAAGATTGGATGCCATATGTGATTGAAGATGGCAAGCTTATCACAGGACAAAACCCGGCCAGCTCCGAACCCGTAGCATTAGCGCTACTCAAACAATTATCATAGTGTTAAAAAACTTTAAGAATTTGCCCTCATCCTATTGAGGGCTTACTTCCTTGTTTAGCCATCTTCTTACTTGTAAACATGCATAATCTTATTTAATGACTGAATCCCAAACAATAAAGCAGAAATAGGCCACTCATTTTGCATTCAGTCCTATGAGCAATTTTGTACAAAACACGACGTAAATTTTGATGTAGACTGATTAGCCGTCGTAATAAGAGTGGATTATGGATAAGCAACGCCCACTAAAAACAAAGGAAAGTGCAAAGTTTCAAGTGGCAGATGAACTTGGTGGAATTGAGTTGCTCGACGCTAAATATGAGACTCAGAACTTTTCCCGTCACAGCCATGAAGGATACACTGTCGGTGTTATCGAGAGCGGCGCACAACGTTTCTACCGTACGGGAGCTAATCACATCGCTCCGCAAGACAGTATTATTCTTGTCAATGCTGACGAAATGCATACCGGGCATTCTGCAGTAGAAGGCGGCTGGGCCTACAAAGCAATGTATCCACTACCCAATCAGTTTCAAACCATCACCCAAGAGCTTGGCAACAGTAATTATGGCGCTCCTTATTTTCCTGACGCAGTTGTGCATGACCCAGAGCTCGCCAATCAATTTCGCCTAGTATTTTCTACTCTAGAAAAATCCGACAACCGCTTATTGCGTGAAACTCTAGTATACGCAAGTTTGGTCAAGTTAATGGCGCGTCACGGTAAAACCCCGCCTAAAACAGTAGAAGTATCCAAAGCTCAACAACAATTAACTCTGGTAAAAGAGTTTCTCGATGATTTTCCACAAGCCGATGTCTCATTAGAAGAACTGGCGAAACTAGCCGGTATTAGTCCGTTTCATCTGGCACGAACATTTCAGAAACAGTTTGGTTTTCCACCTCACGCATACCAAATTCAGGCTCGATTACGTTATGCTCGCAAGCTACTCAAAGCTGGTCATTCCATTTCCGAAACGGCACAGGAATGTGGTTTTCACGATCAAAGTCATCTCCACCGCCATTTTAAAAAAGCAATGGGAATTACACCCAAGCAATACATCCAACGTTAAGTTGCTACCGCTATTTTAAGCAGCAACTTTGTACAAGTATTTTCCTCACAGCTGTGATGTCATGAATCCTCTTGAATTTCGGCTTCGCACCGCAATTTTTGCGCGTTTCGAATACCGTCAATATTCACAATCAGGATGAATTTATGAGTATTACTGTTTTATCACCACATTCTTACGCTGATTCGAAATCCCGCTCGTTCTGGCAAGGAGCTATCGCTATGCTACCATTGAGTGTGGCGGTATTGCCCTGGGGATTATTAGCAGGTTCGTTCGCTATTGATGCTGGGTTGAATCCGTTTGAAAGCCAGGCATTATCTGCCATTCTATTTGCTGGTTCCGTACAACTTGTCGCTGCGGGTCTATTCAAAGAAGACGCGAGTCTGATGACTCTATTAATCACAACACTATTTATTACCTCACGTCATTTTCTCTATAGTATGTCGATGCGTAGTAAAATCAGCCCGCTACCAGCTCGTTGGCGATTCACCCTCGGTTTTTTATTAACTGACGAGTTGTTTGCATTATGCGGCCAAGATAAAGTACAGCAGTTCAACCGCTGGTACGCTTTCGGTGCGGGAATGAGTTTCTATCTGATTTGG
The DNA here is from genome assembly GCA_048259585.1 of Vibrio sp. GTDB lineage: Bacteria > Pseudomonadota > Gammaproteobacteria > Enterobacterales > Vibrionaceae > Vibrio. The sequence continues at coordinate 59,488 of JBLXHN010000017.1, forward strand.
AACTTGTCTACATTAGTGGGCATTGTGGCGGGTAGCCACATCCCCTCTCTAAACGGTCTGGGGCTGGAATTTGCTGTCGCAGCTACATTTATTGCTATTGTAGTACCGAGTATCAAAAATGTGCCAATGATTGTGTCTGTCTTAGTAGCAATGCTACTGTCTGTAGGTTTAACCGCGACAAATTTTGATGGCAGCTTGATGGTTGGCAGTATCGGTGGAATGCTTGCTGGCTACACCAGCGAACGTCTTAGTAGGAGTCAGGTATGATCATGTTATCAATACTCGCTATGACAGCCTTAGTCTTCATGAGCCGTTATGTATTTCTAGAACCTAAGTTACCACTGCGTCTAAGTACCGGTCTGCAACGTTTACTGAGTTACTCTGGTCCAGCCGTGCTTACTGCAATATGGACGCCAATTGTATTTACCCATGAAAAATCGTTGTGGCTCGATAGTACTAACCCTTACTTATGGGCATCCTTACTCGCAGGATTCCTCGCATGGAAAACAAAGCAGGTATTGCTTACAACAGTAGCAAGTATGGCGGTATTTTTATTACTAAATTTGGTGATATTTAACGTTTAGCATCGTAAAGCTTAATCAGTTGTGCGATCTCATATCGAGCAATATTTACCCAAAGAATTTAACGACTAACTTTTAAACTTACAATGGGTTATAAATCAATGACGCATCTTAAATCATGGTACTTTTCTACCATTTTGAAAAGGTACCTCTTCATGTTGAACAAAGAGATTCATAGGGGCCCATATGTAAACTGAAGTAATTTGGAACTTCCTTTTTTACACACTATGAAGGTTTCTACCGCGACAATAAAAACTAATCGTTGGCCCAACTTGATCACATACCCTCAAAATGAATCTGTTCGCTAGATTCAATAACGCAGGTTAGCGTGCGTTATTGAGTCTAGTCACATTACGATTCGTAGAAACTCTGCAATTTAGAAATGTTCTTTATGATGGAGTTTGACTTTGCGGGGGTTGACCGACCAATGAGGTGATATGGTCAACACCGGTGTGACCACTTAATGAATTTGTCACTAAGTGAAAAATAAGAATGGTAGTGAATAATAAAAATATGTAGAGGTGAATTTATGTAATAAATAAGGAAACTATTGCAACTTATTAAGTTCTATTAATGTATCGTTCAGCGTTTGCAAATAGTTTATCGCAGACTTTTTTCTGAGTGATATACTCTGATGAGCCTTCTGTCATAGATTCCAGAATTTCTTTCGCTTCTTGATATTCTTTGACCATAACAGCAAATCGTTCTTCGAAGTTATTTTTCTGCGTTTTTTTGCTCGATTTTGATTTTCTTACTGGTTTTCTCATATCACTTTATACCTTATAAATCCCAAAGTTTTTTTTCTTCTCGTTCTAACAAAATCTTTTCAATTTTTTTTCTTATCTTATGAATGCTATCAGCACTTTCATCTGTACTAGAACTCTTTCCTTTGTCCGTCTTGGACTTAGAACCCGTTGATGGCTTTTTCAAAGCTCAACCTCCTTCTCTAATTTGGATATAAAAATCCCCCAAAACCTTCCCGCATGAATCTTTAATTTCACCAGAATTTTCAAGTTCACAAAATGAAAAGCTGAGGTCAAAGAGGCTGGTATTTAATCTAGGAAGAATATGACGTTTTAGTACATCGCTATTTAACTGATATATGGTAGCAGACCAAGAAATCTCACCATGATAAAGACAATATTTTATAACGAACAATTAAGTTTTTGCCCTTTGGTTATTCTCTGCTCGCGCAGAACATAATACCAATATGTCTTTCGATTCATTTTTCGAGTCATCGGACTCCTTATTAGTTTTAAAGTAAAAAAGATCTCTTCTATTAGGAGAGATCTTTTTCGAATCATTATACTAAAGTAACGTTGCCAGCTTGTGGACCTTTGTTACCTTGTTCAACGTTAAAAGAAACCTTTTGGCCTTCAGCTAATGTTTTGAAACCTTCGCTAACAATTGATTTGAAGTGAACAAATAGATCTGCACCACCGTTATCAGGAGTGATGAATCCAAAGCCTTTAGTTTCGTTAAACCATTTTACTGAGCCAGTTGTTTTATTTGACATTTATATCTCGATACATTGAATGAATTAAAAAGAAAGCTACTAAATAAGGAATGAAGAAAAAGGTATCGCAGGATAGATATGACGAACTAAATCGAAAAAAAACTGAGAAGATCTTGAACTAAATATATTATCAATAGCTCACCGTTTGAGCTGAAGACACTATACACTATGTACACATAATAGATATGTATTTCTAAATTTAATTTTATCTTACATAAAATCAAGCACTTAAGAATATAAACTTCCAAGATTTAACGCTAAATCGGTCCAAATTGGTTATATTGACGGCTCAAACCATAAGCTTACTAGCGATTTATCTTCACTCGTTCTGTTCTTTCCGACCCTAAATCTTTATTTTTCCCCGCTGGCAATCAAATCATAAACGCCCAGAGCGTCCACTTCCTTCTTATTTAAACGTCCGTTTTTTCCTATAACGAACTGATCAAAGTGACAGTGATCATCGGCAATGGATAAAATACCACCAGAAATTGATGCTGATTATCTTTCTATAAAATTATCTATAAGGAAACTAGAGTGTGAATATCGGTGAAGTTGTAATTATTATGAGTTTCATGTGGGTTAGTATTGTGCTTAGTGTACTAACGTTGCGCGTAGTGACGAAGCGTAAAATGGACACTGAGTATGAAGAGCAAATAGCGTTAAGCTTACCGGTAGCAGAGCCTTCTATGACAAACCATGACTTGGTTATGATTGAAAGCAATGTCGTGTCCATGAGTAATTACCGTGCCAGAAAGATAGCAAAGCAAGTACAGTCGGCTTCGAAGGTACACGGCAAAGAAACAAGAATTATTTATGCTCTTAAAAAGCTCTAATTTAAACCACCAGTCTTAAGTTCCGTTCTCATGTTTTCCTTTTCGTTTAGGAACTCGTTGCTTCTTATTCGCCCATTAGTTCTAAAGCATAATCTCGAAGAACTCTGGCATTATCCGCATAGTCTTGGTGTCCACAAGCAATGCTGTCATAGCTTATCTCTGGCGATGAATAAAATGGATGCATTTCTTCCGCATAAGCCATGATGGTGCCTTTTCCGCCACAAATATAACCATATGAATACTTAGTAACTTTACTTGCTAGATTTAACGGCACTCGATTTGAAAGATCAAATGGCATTCCATTTGTTTGCTCTGATAACGTATGTATATCATGATTTGCCCACGCTAAATGACCCAGCTCATGCTCTAACACCCCATCTTTGCATGTAAGTCCAATGGTAAAAAACTGAGGATATGCTGAAGGGTAGGTTTCACCGCACCAGTCAGTCGTAAATTGTGAGATGTTTTTTTTGAAAATCAGGCCATAAAGAGCCGTTCTACTGCCATTTAGCCGTTCAAATTCTTCAGGATAATAGTACTCCAGAAATCCATGAACTACGCCAAACTCGTCGGCTTCTTCCCCCAGAATTTCAGGCGCATAAATAATTTTGTCCAGTGTTCTCTGCATAGGAATGCACGAGTTCTTCAACGCGTAATTAGAAAACTTTATCCAACGCTGAATATGGCCTTCGATAACATAAGGATCATAATGCTTTTGAACTGAATTAGAGATAAAGAATGTGATGGGCGTGACTACTGTCCGTGATATTTGGCACTCCGGCAGATCAATGCTCTCGGCCTGTGACTTCCAACTTAACCCCAAAAGTAACACTACAGTAAGTAATTGTTTCACCTGCAATATGGACTCCTATCTGACTAATGTAACACTGTACTCAGCAGTGAATAGCATTATATGTATATCGTGGTATGACATACTTGACAGAAACAAGCCAACAAGCCTCTTCATAAATGCGTATCACATTGTTTTATTTCAGATAAAATTAGATAAATCACGAAATGAAAACGGGTAATAACAAACAGAGTTCAAGTTGCGCCTCAATAGAACAACTCAACCCGTAACACTAAAAAGACAATCTACGCTAAGACTCCATTTTTTTAAGTCTCAGATGAAACTCTGTAATTTTTTCGCTGGAAGACACAGTAACCTCCCCGCCATGAGCCTTGACGATTGATCGAGTAATAGCCAAACCAAGGCCAGCACTGATGCTTTTATTATGCTTTCTTGACTTATCTGCTCGATAAAATCGGTCAAATAGATACGGTAAAGAACTCTCTGGAATTGTCTCTCCAGTATTCTTTATCTTAATTAAGTTATAGTTGTCGCTTTCTGTTATTTGTATCGATACGACCGAGTCTGTATCGCAATGCCTCAGAGCATTAGACAAAACATTCCCAACCGCTCGCTGCAACATCTGTTTGTCACCAAATTGTTCCCCTGCCCCCTCAAGTTCGAGTCGAACATTCTTCTCATCAGCAATAAGCTCATAGAATTCAAGTATTGGTTCAATCATTTCGCTTAGTGATAGAATCTCTTTATTACTATGAAGTAAGTTGTTTTCTGATTTTGCTAAATAGAGCGTATCGTTGATCGTTTTGTTGAGCCTTTCTAACTCTTCAACATTGGAAATAAGTACTTCCTGGTATTCTTCAACTGTTCTCTTTGAGGATAGAGTGACATGTGTTTGAGTCATTATATTGGTTAACGGCGTACGCAACTCATGTGCAATATCTGAAGAAAACTCACTAAGTCGATGAAAACCGTATTGTAAACGCTCTAACATTTCATTTTGTGCTTCAACTAACCGAACCATTTCTACCGGTAGCTTCTCCATCGGAACTCTGATGTCTAACCTATTGGCGTTAACCTTTCCCAAATATCGCTGCAAAACACGTAACGGGGCTAAGCCCTTTCTGACGATGAATACAGCATATATTCCGGATAATGCACTGGTAATTAAGAAGGTCCACAGCAGAACGATATTTAACTTATTGATAAATAAAAGATGTAGATCGATATTCAAACCTAGAACAATCGCACTATATTTAGGGTGTTCAAGTTGAAAGCGATAAGCGAGATACTTGTGCCCTTCAACACTCCACTCCATCGAATCGGACTGAACTGGCGTCTCAGGCAACGATAAGGCCGTGTTTTCAAACACAGTTTTTTTATCTTTATCCAAAACCCAAAGGTAAATCGACTCCGTCTTCAACGCACTTATTGAACTACCGTCTAGACTGTCTAACATGGGATAGATCGAATGAAAGTCGTTACTAAGCCGCTGATAATCTTGCTGATAAAAATGATGCTTAATGGAATATTGGACAATGAGAGCAAACGAAGCCAGTACAATAAATGAAGATGCAATGTACATGACAATCAGCTTAGTCGCCATTGAGTTACTTTTTTTCATTATCACTTTCATTCTAAGCAATCATCGAGTTTATAGCCCATACCCCGTACAGTATGAATAAGTTTCATATCATAGGGCTTGTCTATCTTTGCCCGTAACCTTTTCACCGCAACATCAATAACATTGGTATCGCTATCAAAGTTCATATCCCAAATTAAAGATGCAATAAGTGAACGAGAGAGCACTTCCCCACGTCTTTGGAGAAACAATTCTAATAACGAAAACTCCTTAGCTGTCAAAGTGATCATATCTGGGCCTCGGTAAACGGTTCGTTTCAAAAGATCCAAAGACAAATCAGCGACAGTCAAAATTGCATCATTCTTTACTTGTCCATTGCGGTTTCTTAGCGCATTTCTCACCCTTGCAAGTAGCTCTACAAAAGCAAAAGGCTTCACAACATAGTCATTGGCACCTAATTCCAGACCTTTAACTCTGTCTTCAACCTGATCCTTTGCTGAAAGCATAATGATCGGCGTCTCTATTTGACTACTTCTCATGGTCTGCAAAACTTGCCATCCATTTAATTTGGGAAGCATGATATCCAATATAATGAGGTCGTAGTGATTACTCGTTGCCTGATAAAGACCATCTACTCCGTCATAAGATAGGTCAACAACATAGCCTGATTCCGTGAATCCCTTTTTTAGATAGCTGCCTGTTTTAGGCTCATCTTCAACAATTAATAGTTTCATTTTAACTAATTATCAGCATATTGAGTGGTTAGAGTTTCTATAGACTGTTTAGTTCAACCTACATCAGTTCAACTATGTCGGCAGGGCATATTTGTAATGTAATAAGGGATTGTAGGATTACCCTAGCATTGTAGGGTAATCCGATCATAATAACGAAGACCGATTAATCATCACGACGTTCTGCATAATGGTAGCTGACGTTCAGTTCACCTCTGTAACGTAATTGTCCTGCACCATTCATGAATTCCTGAACGGTTATATAGCTATCGTCATTCAAATGAACACCACCACTATTGAAAATATTAAGTTGCAGTACCTGCTCAAGCTCTTTTGGCGAACTGTTTTTCAACTGTTGTAACTTGTTCAATCCCTGCTTATAAGCTTCCTGTTCTGAAGCGACTATGTCAGTACGAATAGTTCTAGTCGCCAATCGTTCCTCTAGATTTCCATAAGTATTAATATACTGACCTGCGAGCACATTTCCGCTAAGTAGAATCAAGGTTACGGTAGCCAAAGTTTTATGAATCAGTTTCATCGGATTTCCTTTTTTTGCGTTAGTATCTTTTACTGAAGCCATATTAAAAGACCTATAATGTCTAACTCTTGTCTGAGAGATGACATTTTTGTCATCCCCCCACAAAGAGGGGAAAGTTCAGTATCGACCGCTAAAAAAAAGCTCGGCATCAAAGCACGAGCTGGTTTTAACAAGGGAAGTTATTTGATGGAAAGCGCTCAGGCACCAAAGCGACTCTGATCATTTCTCTTCTGTTTTACCAATGGCAACTGTCTCTGATTGAGTTGTTCGTCTTTAGATGACGAGTGCTCATTCTTACTTCCCCCCATCATGAATTTAATCATTACACCATGCATCACTAAACATAGAATCAATGGTATAAGGGCTGTCCCAAGAATAGAGGCATCAAACGAACTCAAGTTGGTAGTAAGATACAGGATTGGTATGCCAACCATAAGTAACACACATAAAAACATCATCCAGCCGTGGCCTTTGTGTTTGCTATCTCCGGAGTGGCATTCTTGGTTCTTTTTGTTTACGTTCATAACTTTCTCCAGTTACAGATATGATCTAACCAGTACAAATTCTAGCCTGTTGTATCTGTCAATAAACGGAGAGTAATGATGACAATTTTGTCACCTTGTAACGAATGTCAGCCCAATGTGAATTGAATAACAACTATTAGCTAAGTGCGATAGTAAAACGACAGATTAATCCTGTAGGGAGGTTGTTGCACAACACGAGATCTCCACCAAAGTTATTGGCTAACGCTTTAGTTATTGATAATCCTAAGCCCACATTGGAACTTTCTGTATCTCGTGCTGAATCTAACCGGCTAAAAGGCTTCATAATTTCAGCAATTTTGCTGCTATCGACACCAACGCCCGTATCAGATACTGAAAACTCCAAAAATCGAGAGTGTCTATTCACTTCAAGGAAAATTTCACACTTATCGCCACCATACTGAGAGGAATTATTGACGAGGTTTTCAATCATCCGACGCACTGTGACTGGCGGAATAGACTCAATAAAACTGGCTCCCCCACTATAGTTAACGATAATACCTTTGTCGTCATATTCATCAACGATGGTTTGTAATAAGCTATTGATATCGGTGTACTGCCTCTCTTCTGATTGTTCACCTTCTTTAGCAAAAGTCATCGTTGCTTTGAGCATTTTCTCCATAACAGACACGGATTTGAGCATTTGTTGTTTATCTTCTGAGTCATCAATAAACTCCAGTCTCAAACGTAAGCTGGTTAATGGTGTTCTTAAATCATGAGAAATTGCAGCAAGCAAACGAGTTCTTTCCTGAATAAACTGTGAGATATCGACTTGCATTTGATTAAATGCATTGATGGTAGGGTGTAGATCACTCGGACATTTATCATTGATAACTGTCACTTTCTTATTAATCGCAAATTTTGTCGCCGCTTTTCCTAACACTCTGATAGGTTTTAAGGAACGGTGAATAATGTAGAAAGAAAGCGCTAAGGTTATCAACATCACCACACTCAGCGCCATAATGACACCCGGCGACCAACCCGTGATATTTTCTTGAATACCTGACGAAAAATTAAGCCAGCGATTATCACTTAATTGCACCGAGCCATCAATTGTCGCAATGTACCCCATACCTAAAGCCCTCATACTCTGCATAGGCATCCCAGACATCATCGCGTTGTGCATAGCGCTCATATCTAATATCGGTCGCGATTGCTTGACTAAGGATAAATTCGCTGTCTCGATACCCGCTGTTTTCAATTGTTCTGCAAGTATTTTTAATTCTTGTTCATCTCCCCGTCGGCGAGTCACATGTGGCGTCTCCGTAATGGAGAGAGAAAGATCCGTACTGGAACTGGCGTTAATAATGGACTGATGTAGCTCAATAGATGTTTGACCTAAAATATCAACGACAGACATAACTCGCTGAATTGCTCCAGTTGAAGATAAGTAACTGAGGCTTCTCGACTTATCGGAAGAGAGCAAATGGATAGATAACAGAAAACTAATGATGAACCCAACCAGCACAACTAAACCAATCTGATAGATTAATCCAAGACGTCGAATCGATTTATTCATGGGTAACCTCACAACTAAACTGGTAGCCGCCACCCCAGATGGTTTTAATAAACTTAGGCTCTTTCGGATTCGTTTCTACTTTTTTGCGCAATCGACTTATCAGGGTATCAATTGCTCTATCGTAAACATCAGCACCCCGTCCTTGAACTAACTTGAGCAGATCTTCTCGTTTTAATACAACATTCGGATGGGTCAAAAAAGCAAGCAGAAGCTCAAATTCTGTTGATGTAAGTGAAATAAAAATTCCCTGTGGATTAATCAGTTCTCGTGTTGTGACATTGAGAGACCACTGGTTAAATACATATTTGGTGTATTTTGACACAGCTTGCTCATTGACATTAGGGATAGTGAAATGGCGTCTAAGTACAGATTTGATACGAGCCAGCAACTCTCGAGGGTTAAATGGTTTCGCCAAATAATCATCGGCACCCACTTCTAACCCAACAATACGATCGACTTCCTCTCCTAATGCCGTCAACATGATGATCGGTACATTAGAGTTCGCTCGAACTTCCTTACACAGTGTCACACCATCTTTACCGGGCAACATTAAATCAAGAATTATCAAATCAAACTGCTGATGGTTCATTAAGTTATACATATTTTCACCATCTTTTGCTGTGACAACACTCAGCCCATGTTGAGTCAAAAATCGTTTAAGTAACTCTCTGATTTCTGAATGATCATCGACAACCAGAATACGATAACTCTGCTCCATTTAAACCTCTCGATACTTTAGTCACATTGTTCAATATACCCAGTTTGTGGCGGTGTGTGTGTCAAAATGTGTCAATCAGAGCCTTTGCCACCAATTGTAATAAACAAAAGGAATTACGACACACATCGAATCACTTCTTTTGCTGTAATTAAGATAAGAAAAACAACCGGAGTAACGATCATGAGAACCTTAACTAAATTACTAACCATTGCCGCTGTACTCACTCTTTCTGTTGGTGCCTTTGCCCATATACAGAGCAATAAAGGTGAATATGGGTTTATGCATTCCATGATGAATACCGAAAACCCACAATATAAAGCGATGCTTGAGATGCACGGCGATCCACAAGCGATGCAAGCGTGGATGCAAAATATGCATGACAACCCACAAGCTATGCAGGAATGGATGGAAAAAATCCACGGTGAAAACTTCACCAACAGCAAAGGCGGGTATGGCTGCTTCGGTTCACGCTTTGAAAATAGCGATGCAAAAAACGATTCTAATTAGTTCTGGAGGCACATATGCATGGCTTTTACGACTACAACCTTGGCATAGGACACTTAACCATGATGTTGTTTTGGATCGCGATTATTGGATTAATCATATGGGGAATTTTCACGATTAAAATTCCCCATAAAATGGACAGGGAATCACCGTTGGACATAGCAAAAAGACGTTATGCGAACGGAGAGATTTCAAAACAAGAATTAGAAGAAATTAAACGCCATTTATGAACGGGGAATCGATCATCGGCAGAACTAAACACAAACGCTGACTCACTATTTTGAAATCAACAGAGTTAACTTAGATAAAAACTAAAAAGCGAGCACTAGGCTCGCTTCAACAATTTAGCTTGTATTCGACGACTTACAGAAGCTCTACCGATTGCTGAGCAATCACATATTCTTCGTTGGTTGGGTTTCTATTAGTATCGCACCTACTAACAAGGATTTGGACATTTCTGTTTCAGTGAGTTTACTAAATTAGCAAGTCATAGATAACTTCTAGTATGGAAAAATCGGTTAGCTCAGAACTCAATCTTGGTGGTAAAGAACTACTTAACAATATCACCCGTCAAAATTTTCATTCCAGCAAAACCAAAAAAAGCAGCAAACGTGCATTCAAAAATGACTTTAGATTTTAGATAGACATTTCTCGCTCTATGATTCGAGAAAAGAACTGCGTAACCAAGAAAGACACTGGAACTCAACATTCCGACAGACAATATCACCGCCACCAAATCAGAAACCTGCGCGGTTGCAGGAACGCCGATGGAATACAAGGAAGCGAAAAACAATATGGCTTTAGGGTTAGTCAGGTGGATAAGTAGCCCTTTGAAATAGATATTAGACAGCGTTGTTGAATGACGTTGAGATAACGTCAACGTTGATGTCCCAAAGGCAGAGCGTAAAGATTTCAGCGATAAATAAATCAAATAGGCAGCGCCACAATACCGCATGAATTCAAATATCCAAACATTTGAACTGAGTAGTGCAGCCAAACCAAATGCTGCACTACAAGACCAAAACAGCGAACCCGTGAGTACGCCACAGGCTAAGCCTAAGCCGTAAAATCGACCATGACTCATTGATGCACTAGCAATAGCTAATGTCGCAGGTCCAGGACTCGCTATCGCAGCTAATGCTGCCACTAAGATTAGAGGGTAATTAATAGCATCCATTGCAATCATCCTTAACTGTATCTATGTGAGTTACAAGCCCCAAAAAACCACCCTAACATCATGATAATTCTAAACTACTAAGTAATGATGCTAGTTCTGTTCTTTCCTTTCCTTCTAATGCTCTAAGTGGCAACGGCAAACAAGGAGGCTTAACTAAGTTTTGAATCTCAGCCGCAGCAGCCACAACACGAAGGCTTCCTCCATTACGATGGAATAGTTCCCACATCGGAGTTAGTATTCTCGATAGGCGCAAAGCTTCTTGTTTATCTCCTTCTCGCGCTGTTTTTGTGAGCGTTTTTGCCACTTCAGGGTATAAACCACCAATGACTGAATACCAAACCTCACATCCAGCGTTTAATCCATATGCAGCACAAGCATCACCACTAATACCTATGGTTACATGATCGGGGATTAAAGCACGAAGGCGGTTTACTCGATCTAAAGCGGCTTGAGGTTCCGTTGGCACTCCTGGGATTTTTATTGACCTGACATTAGGTAACTGAGCGATACGCCCGTGCAGTTCATCACTGAAATTAAAATGTGTCGTGCCAGGATTATCATAGACGCAAAGAGGAACGGATAGTGTAGAAGTGACAACTTCATACAACTTATACACTTCATTTTCTGTCAACTGTTGATATGACATTGGCGCTAATAACACAGCACTCGCACCTGCTGTTTGAGCATCTTCGGCGTTTAGAAGTACATCTCTTAGATTTAAGGCGCTAATACCAACCATGACAGGTATTTCTTTGGCGTGTTGAACAGAAATTTGTGCGACTCTTTTTCGTTCTTCTCTTGTGAGGTATGCATAGTTACCAGTCGATCCTAATACCCCAATAGAATCCACCTCAGCATTAACCAAGCGCTGAATAAGACCTATAAAAGCTTTTTCATCAACAGAATCATCGTACATTGGTGTTAAGGGAAATGCAGATAGCCCAACAAACATAAAACTTACCTTCTAAAATAGAGTTAACTTATCGAAAAACAGCGTTATCACGACGTTCTATATGTATTGGCTAAACAGAGGTATTGACAGCTTTAATGCAATACCAAACATGATGCATGAAATCACTGAATCTAGCATGCGCCACGTTCTTGGCTTACTAAAGAGTGGGATCAGCTTGTTAGCCAAGTACACCAAGCCATAAAACCATACCCCTGATGCAACCAGCGCCCCGATAACAAACCATAGTTTTTCATCAGGTTCCATTTGAGCAGTCACACCACCAAGTATCACTACTGTATCCAGATAAACATGTGGATTTAAAAAAGTGATAGCCATCGCCATTAAAACGACTTTTAACCAACTCTAAGTAATGTCCGAATTTTCCAACTCTAGGTGACTTGAACCTGTCCAGGTTGATTTTGCAGATTGGCAGCCATACCAGAAAAGAAATACTACGCCGCCAAGAGTCAAAAGGTCTTTCCATAATGGTGCATTATAGAGCAGTGTCCCTATACCCAGTACACCAGTACTGATCAGTAGAATGTCACCAAGAAAGCAAATAGTAGCAACGGACAGTGCGTATTGCTTTTTTAATCCGCACTTTAATAGAAACGCATTTTGGCTACCGATTGCGACAATTAAACTTCCTGAAACAACGGCACCAGTTAACAAAGTATTTATCACTTCAAACCTCAATCGATTTTGAAGCAAATACTAACGATTGTTCTATCACTGAATCTGGCATGATCACTTGCAAGTGCTTAATCATTTCTTGCCCCGCCTCCAGCAAGTGTTCTAGTGGCATTTCTGACAAGCTTTCGAGAATAAACCACATGTTACGTGTGTCAGATTCAATTCGGGTTCTGACACCCTGCCTCCAGTTCCAACGACGACAAGTAACGCCTACTTCATCGCGCCAAATTACTTCCCCAACATCAGGGTTTTCAATTGAAGCCTCACCATTTTTCATGGTGTCAAAGGATTCAGAGCCATCTGCGATAGTGAGTGTTGGCGTTCCTTGATAACTGTCCATATCTTCACCACCAACGGGTATGGCGTATCGAATACTGATGGC
>JBLXHN010000018.1:0-65147 GCA_048259585.1 Vibrio sp.
AAGAACAAAGACTTAACTTTGATTTTCATCAACGAGTGCCCACACAGATTGATAGGTTTAAATTGTTAAAGAGCTTTCTTCCTACACTTAGTGACTTAGGTCACTTCGGAAGAGGCGGTCATTTTAGCGATATAAACTTTCGTGTCAAACACTTTTTTTAGTTTATTTTCGCAAGCTTATTAGCTTTACAAAACAACCTTGCTGAGTTGGTTTCGTTTCTTTCGAAACTTGTCCGTGTCAGCGAGGGGGCATTATAGAGATCGAGTTCACATTGGCAAGGGCTTTTTCACGTTTTTTTTGATTTTTTGTTTGTTTGGCCATTTTTTACGCATAGCAGGCTATAAATACAACTAAATGGCTTCTAATATGCCTTTACTCGCTCTGCATAGGAGGCAACATGAGCTCGATTCGTAGTTATAAAGGTATAGCACCAAAGATAGGTTCCCGCGTTTATATCGATCCAACATCAGTCATTGTAGGAGATATAAAGTTAGCTGATGACACGAGTATCTGGCCTTTAGTTGCTGCCCGTGGTGATGTTAACCATATTCATATAGGCGAACGCTCCAATGTTCAGGATGGCAGTGTTCTACACGTTACCCATAAAAATGCCGAAAACCCTAATGGCTATCCACTGATCATTGGTAATGATGTCACAGTTGGTCATAAAGTCATGCTGCACGGCTGTACGATTGGTGATCGCGTACTGGTTGGTATGGGTACGATTGTTCTAGACGGTGTAGTAATAGAAAGTGATGTAATGATTGGAGCGGGTAGTCTGGTTCCACCCGGTAAAGTACTCGAAAGTGGTTATCTGTATGTTGGCAGCCCAGTAAAACAAGCTCGTCCTCTTTCAGATAAAGAACGAGCTTTCTTACTTAAATCTGCTGATAATTACGTTCAGACTAAAAATGACTATTTACATGATGTTGAAGACGTTAACTAATTAGCTAATAACTTCTATTTGTCCCGATTGATTGAAGGCTTCGTCTTCAATCAATTCTTCCGCTAACTCTTCTAAGTCAAAACGAGCATCAGCAAAAGCCGTTAACGCTTCTTCTTCACTATTAATAGAAGCCCCTGAAATTTTCTGCAGTTCTTGCACGCTAACCAAACATTCGATCAGAGCGCCCGACTGCTGAGCCGGAAATACAATTGCCTCTATTTCAGAGTTCCACTCTTGTATATCTGGAAACAGAATAGATTGATTCATAACCCTTCCAAATTTTTTCTTAACTCTCGCAGGACTTGTTTTGTCCCTGGGCGTATACCGCGCCATAGCATAAAGCTTTCTGCAGCCTGACCCACTAACATCCCTAATCCATCGTAGGTGTGAGCACAACCATTTTCTAATGCCCAATGGTTAAAGATAGTTAATCCTTTTCCATACATCATGTCATACGCAACACTATTGGGACCAAAGATAACCGGAGTAACCGCTGGCAGTTCTCCACCTAGACTGGCAGAAGTTGAGTTAATGATGACATCAAACTCACTGTTGATTTCACTCATCGGCAAAGCATCAACATTTCCATTGCCTAAATGCTGAAAAGACTCAGCTAGCTGCTCAGCTTTACTAAAAGTTCGGTTAGTCACTGTAATACTGGCTGGCTCTTTATCTAATAGAGGCTTAATCACTCCTTTTGCGGCACCGCCAGCACCAATTAGGAGAATTTTCGCACCTTTAAGCGGCACCTGATATTGCATCAGATCTTGGACCAAACCTTCACCATCAGTGTTATCACCGAGAATTTCACCATCATCGAGTTTCTTTAAAGTATTCACCGCTCCCGCTAGCTGTGCTCTCTCCGTTAAGCGGTCAGCAAACTGATACGCATCTTCTTTAAAAGGAACGGTAATATTGCACCCTCGTCCACCATGAGCGAAAAAATCTTCTGCCGCAGCAACAAAACCATCAACTGGCGCTAGCTTAGCGGTATAGTCCATCATCTGATTTGTTTGACGGGCAAAAAGAGTGTGAATAAAAGGTGATTTACTGTGTCCGATGGGATTACCAAATACAGCGTAGTGATCCGTAAGAAAATCCATATCCTTGCCTCTGGTGAAATAAAAAGGGTCGCATGACCTGTTGCAAAAACAGCATTTAACGACCCTATCACTCAGTACAATTTCTGTCACCACTCTCGCGGCACTAAAAACTCACTCAATTTATCTTCTCTGCTACCTGCTACTGGTTGATAGTTGTATTCCCATCGAGCAAGAGGCGGCATCGACATCAAAATAGATTCGGTTCGTCCTCCTGTTTGTAAACCAAACAGAGTGCCTCGGTCAAATACCAAATTAAATTCTACGTATCGACCACGGCGATATAACTGGAACTGGCGCTCTCGCTCACCATACTCAGTCGACTTACGACGCTCAACGATCGGCACGTATGCCTGACAATAACCTTCACCGACAGCTTTGATATAGTGGAAGCATTTATCAAACTCCCACTGATTAAGATCATCAAAGAACAAACCACCAACACCACGGGTTTCTTCTCGATGCGGAAGGTAGAAATACTTATCACACCACTCTTTATGCTGTTGATAAACACTGTCACCAAACGGAGCACATATTTCTTTCGCCGTCTCATGCCAGAACTGACAATCTTCTTCAAATGGATAGAAAGGTGTTAAATCAAAACCGCCACCAAACCACCAAATAGGTTCTTCACCCTCTTTTTCAGCGATGAAGAAACGAACATTAGCATGAGAAGTCGGAACATAAGGGTTTTTAGGGTGCATAACTAAAGAGACACCCATGGCTTCAAACTTACGTCCAGCGAGTTCAGGACGATGCGCAGTCGCAGAAGCTGGCATCTGTCTTCCGGTTACATGCGAGAAGTTCACACCACCTTGTTCAAACACCAAGCCATCACTCATGACTCGAGAACGCCCACCGCCACCGAGCTTTTCACCCGGCTCACGATGCCATGCATCTTCAACAAACTTAGCTTCTCCATCGGCGGTTTCTAATTGCTGACAGATTTGGTCCTGTAGAGAGAGAAGGAATTGTTTTACGGCTTCTTTATTAATTGTCGACATCATTGGTTCCTATCGCATTCCCATCGCAGAGTGAGTTAGCCCTGTCTTAATACTTGTAGAGTTCGTGCGTCACGAATTTCACTAGGCTTATTAAGGCCCCCAGTAGCGCCACGTAAAATGGCAACGAGTTTGTCACCAAGCTGCTGTTCGACTTCTTCCGTCGTCATACAAGAGGGTTGCCCCGTCAAGTTAGCGCTGGTTGAAGTCAGTGGTTTACCATAAGCATTACACAGTTCCTGTACTAAAGGGTGGTCAGTCACACGAATAGCAATACTATCAAATTGACCGCTGACCCATTTAGACACTTTATTACTGGCAGGCACAACCCAAGTCACAGGGCCAGGCCATGTTGCTTTAATGTGTTTTAGCTGTTCCTCGGTAAGCTGACTTTCATCAATGTAGGGGAGCAGCTGTTCATACGAAGCCGCGATCAGAATTAAACCTTTCTCTACCGGTCGCTGTTTCAACTGAAGCAGCTTTTCAATAGCTTCAGGATTATCAGGGTCACAACCGACACCAAAAACACCTTCCGTCGGGTAAGCAATCACTTCTCCAGACTTTAAAGCACGTAAAGTTTGTTCAAAATTATTCACGGAAACTTCCTAAGTTGAGCTGACTAATATCTCGAGGATACTTACGTCTCTATTTCTAATTGCCGCTAAGTGTACAAATTATCCAGTGTGACAGCTATACCCAAGTGACCTCAAGATGATTGGGTATACAGTTAATTGTTCATAAATTATGTTTAAGTAGAATCAACAACTGCGCAAACGTTTGCTTGTGGTAAAAATCCTCGTATAATGCGCGTCATTCGATATCGTAATTAAAAGATGCTTGAAGGAGTTTGAGATGAAAGTCGGTATTATCATGGGTTCCAAATCTGACTGGCCTACCATGAAGCTTGCAGCAGAAATGCTGGATCAATTTGGTGTTCCTTATGAGACTAAAGTGGTTTCAGCGCACCGTACTCCACAACTTCTTGCTGATTACGCAACAAGCGCCAAAGAGCGTGGTCTAAAAGTGATCATAGCGGGCGCCGGTGGCGCTGCGCACCTACCAGGCATGACCGCAGCGTTCACTAGCTTGCCAGTTCTTGGTGTACCAGTTCAGTCTCGTGCTCTTTCTGGCCTAGATTCTCTATACTCTATTGTTCAAATGCCAAAAGGGATTGCGGTGGGTACGCTTGCGATTGGTGAAGCTGGCGCGGCAAATGCTGGTCTTCTAGCAGCTCAAATCATCGGTACATTTGATGAAGAAGTGATGGCAAAAGTGGAAGCTTTCCGTACTACGCAAACTGAAACTGTATTAGCTAATCCAAATCCAGCAGAGGAATAATCCATGCACGTATTGGTATTAGGTTCCGGTCAGCTTGCACGCATGATGTCATTGGCTGGTGCTCCACTTAATATTGAGATTTCTGCATTTGATGTGAACAGCGCAAACGTGGTTCATCCTTTAACTCAAGCCGTTATTGGTCATGGCTTAGAGCAAGCCATTGAAAAGGCGGACGTGATTACTGCAGAGTTTGAACATATCCCTCACGGTGTTCTCGATGTATGTGAACGTAGCGGCAAGTTCCTTCCAAACACGGATTCCATCAAAGCCGGTGGTGATCGCCGCATTGAAAAAGCTTTATTAGATAAAGCGGATGTTCGCAACGCAAAATACACCGTTATCAACAGCCGCGAAGATCTGGACACAGCCATTGCACATGTCGGCATTCCAATGGTTTTGAAAAGTGCGCTGGGTGGTTATGACGGCAAAGGCCAATGGCGCCTGAAAAAAGCTGAAGATGCCGAAACTATCTGGCCTGAAATGGCGGAGTGCCTGGCAGCTTCAGACAATCAAGCCATTGTAGCTGAAGAGTTTGTCCCATTTGATCGTGAAGTATCACTGGTTGGTGCTCGTGGTAAAAATGGCGAAGTAGCCGTATACCCACTGGCAGAAAACGTCCATGTTGATGGTGTACTGAGCCTATCAACAGCGATTGATGCACCAGAGCTGCAAGAGCAAGCAAAAGAGATGTTCACCTCAGTAGCAAATAGCTTGGACTACATTGGCGTACTCGCGCTAGAGTTCTTTGATGTTCAAGGCAAGCTGCTGGTCAACGAAATTGCTCCGCGCGTACACAATTCTGGTCACTGGACTCAACAAGGTGCTGAAACTTGCCAATTTGAGAACCATCTTCGCGCCGTTTGTGGCATGCCTTTAGGTAGCACCAAGCTGGTTCGTGAGACTTCAATGATTAACATTCTTGGTGAAGACGCATTACCAGAAAGCCTACTCGCTATGGAAGGTTGCCACATTCACTGGTATGGAAAAGAAAAACGTCCGGGCAGAAAGATGGGCCATATTAACGTAACGGCAGACTATCACGGTGAACTGGTTCGTAAGCTTTGTGAACTGGCTGAAATATTAGATGCTGATGCATTTCCTGCGGTGCAAGAAGTGGCGAAACAGTTTAAGTCATAGAGGTCATTTAGTCATTCAGTCGAAAACGGCGCTTAAGCGCCGTTTCTTATTGTTCCTGAATGTGACCACACTTACGGTCTGCACATTGATGTTTGGTTCCACTGGCCTGTTTCTTTTCAACCAGTAACGGAAAACCACATTTCTCACATTTACCCACGACAGGCGGTAAATTTACCGCAAACTTGCATTTAGGATAGGTATCACAAGCAAAAAACGTCTTACCAAAACGCGTTTTACGCTCAGTTAAATGTCCTTTACCACACTCTGGACACCCATAAAGCTGACTTGATTTATCATCTTCCGTAGGTGAATCCTGAGACTCAATATGATGACATTGTGGATAAGCACTACAGCCAATAAACATGCCATAACGTCCTTGACGCAGTACCAATTCACTACCACATTCAGGACAAGGTACACCCAATTCTTTAACGATATGTCCATCATTTTGATGCAAAGGCTTGATGTAGTCGCAGCTAGGATATTGCGTGCAACCTAAAAAAGGGCCGTGTTTGCCATGGCGAAGCTGCAATGCTCCGCCACATTTAGGGCAAGGATCGTTCAGCGCGTGTTCATGGGCTGAAAACAACTGGTTATCAATTTTACCGCTCATAGTACGATTATTCGCTTAATGCAAAATACCTTGCTCTTTGCTGTACAAAAGCTCTTCCATTAGCGTATAAGCGTTCTCATTCCCAGGAACATTGAACAGCACCATTAGAATGATCCACTTAAGGTCATCCAACTCTAACTCGTGGGTTTCTAATCCCATGACTCGGTCCATAACCATTTCACGAGTTTCTGGTGTTAACACCTTGATTTGTTCTAGAAATAGGATAAAACCGCGAGCCTCTATATTCAGACGTTCCATCTCTTGCGCTGTAAAAATACGCATCGATGTTGACGCACTGGTCGAAATTGCTGACTTAGCGTCAGTCTGCTGCAATGCCGCTAACTCTTCTAACCAGTTAAGGGCCTTATAGATATCTTTTTGGTGAAACCCTGCTCGAAGTAATTCATCTTCAAGCTCATCTTGATCTACTTGCAACTCTGCATCGCTATGGATATAAGTTTCAAATAGATACATCAGAATATCCATCATCATAGCTAGCCCCTCCCCTTACGAATATAGCCACCGGAAACTGCAACAACATGTCCTGAAAGCTCAAGCTCTAGGAGCTGCATCATGACTTCTTGGACAGGTATATGGGTCCTGTTTGCAAGAATATCAACTGGTGTAGCTTCTTCTCCTACGTTAGCTAACAGCTCGGGAAATGGCAATTCTTCTTCGCTATTTGGAGGTAAAAAAAGTGATTGCTGGGGAATTGCTTGGTGATTTTTAGTAAAATCGAGCATCGATTTAATTTCATCGAGAATATGTTGAACGTCCTGTACTAAGCAGGCTCCCTGACGAATCAATCGATTACTTCCAATACAGTTAGGGTTTAAAATAGAACCGGGGACAACAAAGACATCTCTATCTTGTTCAGTGGCGTAGCGGGCAGTGATAAGAGATCCGCTTTTTTCAGCCGCTTCGACAATCAAAACGCCCATTGATAAGCCGCTAATGATTCGATTACGTCGAGGAAAGTGCGCTGGCCTTGGTTTAGCGTAGGGACGAAACTCAGAAACCAATGCACCACTGTCACAGATTCTTGCCGCAAGATTCTTATGTCTCGCAGGATAAATAGATGACAACCCCGATCCTAATACCGCAACGGTTTTTCCTCCCCCATTTAATGCGCCGTCATGGGCATAACCGTCAATTCCTAATGCCAAGCCACTCGTCACCACCAAATCGTTTTCTACTAATTGGCGAGCAAACTGAGAGGCTATTTTAAGGCTATCAATGCTGGCGTTACGGCTACCAACAATCGCGACCTGTGGTTGTTGAATGGTTTCAACTTGCCCTTGGACGAAAAGAACACTGGGTGGTGACGATATTTGCTTAAGAAGTGGCGGGTAGGCTTCACTAGCGAAAGTTACGATATGACGTTGGTTACCTCCAGTGAGCCAATTGAGAGATTCTTCAACGTCTCTTTCTGCGTCATGAACTAAGTAATGAGTTTGCTCTGAACTGAAACCAAGCGCTTGCCATTGGTTCGGAGAATATTGAGCCAAATTGGAGATAGAATCGAGACTTAAAAGGCGTTGTAGTTTCTTATGACCTAACTTGGGGGTGAAACTCAATTTTAACCATGCCGAAAGTGCTTTTTCATCCATGCCAGCGACTCAATATTTAAAAGTTAGTGTGTGGAGAAACTACGATCGTATTAGTCGCTATTGCCGAGGTACTGCGAGTGATCAGCGCTAAGCTAAAATGAGAATAAGGCCGAATGACCATTAACTCACCCACGTTTTCATCCGGCAGTTGCACAGCTTCATCAAACCACGATTCTTCGTATCGCAAATGACCTGTTCGCCCAAAGACAGAACGGCCATCTTGTTTAATATTGAACATACTGCCCTGCTTGAGACCATCGTCAACACCTCTATCTATAATCACAATCTGATTCTGTGCGATCAGCTCTGAGCCCTGTAGAGAACCTAATATTTTTGCTTCAACATTTTCTGGAGAGGGATGTGGATAAAAGGCCTTAGACAAATTGAGAGTACTTGTATCGAAAATAGGAAGAACAAGGTCATTGAGCATAATTTCTTGTCGCTGCTCTTGGACATGGAGTGCCGATATCTCTTCTGTCGAATAAACAAGTATTCCGGTTGCGATTAGGCGCAATGCTGCAATCGCTCTGCCCCTGCTATTAAACTGTTGCGACAACCTATAAACACCCCACTTAGGATGAGAATGCTGCCCTGAAAAATACAGTTTATCGAGCCCAGTCATGTACTGACGCCCTTCGTCGCTACCAACAACGCGACTACTTGTCCCAACGTCAGCGAGATCTATCAATCGGTTCGATTGTAAGTACGGAACAACTAAGCCTTGTTCAACTGTGAGTAACGGCTGTTTTTTTCTTAGTTTAGCACGGGGGCTTAAGGTGACTTTCGGCTTGGATTTCAGTTTGGGTCTACCATTTTGCCAAACAAGATAAATCTGGTCTCCCGGATAAATGAGGTGAGGATTATCAATGCTCGAGTTGATATTCCATAACTCAGGCCACAGCCAAGGGTCATTGAGGTACATTGCGGAAATATCCCACAAAGTATCACCTTCAACCACAATGTAGGTCGTTGGTGCATTATCCTTTAATACTAAACGAGAAGATTGCTGAGCAGTGACGGGAAAAGTAGTCGTATTTAACACAAAAATCAGTAAAAAAGAATAACCTTTCCATCTCGCCATAACCTCACATCCTGCGTTAAATGAATGAGAATGATTTTGATAAATCTCGATGGATGCTGTCATTTGACTCATAAAATGTCTAGAATTGACCCAACAAGCTTTATCCCGTTTCGGCCTAGTTCAATATTCGAGTGTATATGTCTGTATTACAAGTATTAACATTCCCAGATGACCGCCTTCGCACTGTTGCGAAGCCCGTTGAAAAAGTAACACCAGAAATCCAAACCATCGTAGATAACATGATTGAAACCATGTATGACGAAGAAGGTATTGGTCTTGCTGCGACGCAAGTAGACATCCATCAGCGTATCGTGGTTATCGACATTTCTGATAGTCGTGATGAACCAATGGTGTTGATCAATCCTGAAATCATTGAAAAACGTGGTGAAGACGGTATTGAAGAAGGCTGCCTATCTGTACCTGGCGCACGCGCTTTGGTGCCACGAGCGGCAGAAGTGACGGTAAAAGCACTGAATCGTGAAGGTGAAGAATACACATTTGAAGCTGATGACCTATTGGCTATTTGTGTTCAGCACGAACTGGATCACCTAGAAGGTAAGTTGTTTGTTGATTATCTTTCACCGCTAAAACGTAAGCGTATTAAAGATAAGTTAGAAAAAGTCAAACGCTTCAACGATAAGAATCAATAAAGATTATAGAGAGGTTACCTTGAGCCAATCATTACGTATTGTCTTTGCAGGTACTCCGGATTTCGCCGCCCGTCACTTGGCGGCGTTGTTGTCTTCGGAGCACGAAGTTATTGGGGTTTACACTCAGCCTGACCGTCCTGCTGGACGGGGCAAGAAGCTGACGGCCAGCCCAGTAAAAACATTAGCACTTGAGCATGATGTTCCGGTTTATCAACCAGAAAACTTTAAATCAGATGAAGCAAAACAAGAACTTGCTGAACTGAACGCTGATTTGATGGTTGTGGTTGCATACGGCTTACTATTACCTCAAGCAGTATTAGATACGCCCAAGTTGGGTTGTATCAATGTACACGGTTCAATCCTGCCACGCTGGCGCGGTGCGGCTCCGATCCAACGCTCTATTTGGGCGGGTGATGCAGAAACTGGTGTTACCATTATGCAGATGGATATTGGCCTAGACACAGGTGACATGCTAAAAATCGCCACACTGCCAATTGAATCAACAGATACCAGTGCGTCGATGTATGAGAAACTGGCAGAACTTGGCCCACAAGCACTGGTTGAATGTATTTCAGATATCGCTAGCGGTACTGTTGTTGCTGAAAAGCAAAATGACAAACTGGCTAACTACGCGAAGAAACTCAGCAAAGAAGAAGCTCGTATTAACTGGAATGATGATGCTGCCCACATCGAACGTTGTGTTCGAGCTTTCAATCCATGGCCGATGAGCCATTTTGAAGCGGTAGAAAACAGCATTAAAGTATGGCAAAGCCGTGTGGTGGATCAAAGCAGTGATAAGCCAGCAGGTACCATAATACAGGCAGATAAAACCGGTATTTATATCGCAACAGGTAATGGTGTATTAGCGTTAGAACAACTTCAGGTACCAGGCAAGAAGGCCATGTCGGTACAAGATATTCTCAACTCCAGAGCGAGTTGGTTCGAAGTTGGCACTCAGCTAAGCTAATTAGTCATCAATTAAGTCAGTACATTAACTTAGGGACAGAGATGTCCCTATTGAATTTTAAGGGTTACACCATGAATGTTCGCGCAGCAGCTGCCAACGTCCTGTTCCAAGTGGTCGACAAAGGTCATTCACTTTCTCACGCTCTTCCAGCAGCTCAGAAAACCATTCGCCCAAGAGATCACGCTCTACTGCAAGAAATTTGCTACGGCGCTCTACGCTATTTACCTCGTTTAGAATCTATCGCTAATGAATTGATGGAGAATCCTCTAAAAGGTAAAAAACGGGTTTTCCATCACCTGATTCTAGTCGGAATTTATCAGCTTAGCTTCATGCGTATACCATCGCATGCTGCCGTAGCCGATACCGTAGAAGGGACGAAAACACTGCGTGGTCAGAACCTGAGTGGGTTAATTAACGCGGTTCTTCGTAACTATCTGCGTAATCAGGAAGAACTCGACGAGATGGCTGTTAGCCACAATGCCGGCAAATATGGTCATCCGAACTGGATTCTGAAAATGCTTCAGGAAGCCTACCCACAGCAATGGGAAGACATTATCGAAGCAAACAACAGCAAAGCACCAATGTGGCTGCGCGTAAACCGTCAACACCACACCCGTGACGAGTACCGCATACTGTTGGATGAAGCTGAAATAGAATACACCCTTCACCCTGAAGCTGCTGATGCCATTAAACTGACAACACCGTGTGATGTAACTCTACTGCCTGGTTTTGAGAAAGGTTGGGTATCGGTTCAAGATGCAGCCGCTCAACTAGCGATTGATTATCTAAAACCTCAAGAAGGTGAACTGATTCTAGATTGCTGTGCTGCACCGGGTGGTAAAACCGCACATATTCTGGAACACACAGAAGATACAGAAGTGGTGGCTTTGGACAGCGATGCAACGCGTTTGAACCGTGTGCATGACAATCTAGAGCGCTTACACCTCAAAGCTGATGTGATCTGCGGTGATGCACGTTACCCACAAAAGTGGTGGCAAGGCGGTCAATTTGATCGTATTTTGCTTGATGCGCCATGTTCAGCGACTGGGGTTATTCGTCGTCATCCTGATATAAAATGGTTGCGCCGCGCCAACGATATTGATGCTTTGGCAGAGTTACAACGCGAAATTTTGCAGGTAATGTGGCAACAATTAAAGCCTGGTGGTACGTTAGTTTACGCAACATGTTCAATTACGCCTCAGGAGAACGTTCTGCAAGTCAAAGACTTCTTAGCACGTACTGAAGATGCGCAACTGATTGATTCAGATCCAGAGCAACCTGGTCGTCAAATTCTTCCAGGTGAGCAAGATATGGATGGCTTCTACTACGCGGTTATGGTTAAAAAAGCGTAAATAATTGAATCAAAGGCAGCCAAGTGCTGCCTTTGACTTTAAATAATAAGAGAACAGGTATGAAAATCATCATTCTTGGTGCGGGGCAAGTGGGTGGCACATTAGCCGAGAACTTGGTTGGCGAAAACAACGATATTACTGTCGTCGATAAAAACAGCGACCGCCTCAGAGAACTACAAGATAAATATGATTTACGGGTGGTCAATGGCCATGCAAGTCACCCTGACGTATTACGTGAAGCAGGGGCGCAAGACGCTGACATGTTGGTTGCAGTGACAAACACTGACGAAACCAATATGACCGCTTGTCAGGTTGCATTTACTCTATTCAATACTCCTAACCGTATTGCTCGTATTCGTTCACCTCAGTATCTTGCTGAAAAAGAAGCCCTATTCCAATCAGGTGCTGTTCCTGTAGACCACCTAATCGCTCCAGAAGAGTTAGTTACCAGCTATATTGAACGTTTGGTTCAATATCCGGGTGCACTGCAAGTGGTCAGTTTCGCCGATGAAAAGGTCAGCTTAGTTGCAGTAAAAGCCTACTACGGCGGTCCTTTGGTGGGTAATGCTCTTTCAGCGCTGCGTGATCACATGCCTCACATTGATACCCGTGTGGCTGCCATTTTCCGTCAGGGCCGACCGATTCGCCCTCAAGGAACCACAATAATTGAAGCGGATGATGAAGTGTTCTTCGTCGCAGCAAGTAACCACATTCGCTCCATCATGAGTGAACTGCAACGCCTTGAAAAGCCTTACCGTCGTATCATGATCGTCGGTGGTGGTAATATCGGTGCTAGCCTAGCGAAACGCCTAGAACACTCATACAGCGTGAAACTTATCGAGCGTAACTATCAACGCGCTGAGCGCCTTTCAGAAGAGCTAGAAAACAGTATCGTTTTCTGTGGTGATGCCGCAGACCAAGAACTACTGACCGAAGAAAACATCGACCAAGTAGATGTGTTTATCGCGCTAACCAACGAAGATGAAACCAACATCATGTCTGCGATGTTGGCAAAACGCCTTGGTGCGAAAAAAGTGATGGTACTGATTCAGCGTGGTGCCTATGTAGATCTGGTTCAGGGTGGTGTGATTGATGTGGCCATTTCTCCACAGCAAGCAACCATTTCGGCACTGTTAACGCACGTTCGCCGTGCTGATATTGTCAACGTGTCATCTCTGCGTCGTGGTGCTGCAGAAGCTATCGAAGCGATTGCTCATGGCGATGAAACCACATCGAAAGTGGTTGGTCGTGCTGTTGGTGATATCAAACTGCCACCGGGTGCCACCATAGGTGCCATCGTACGTGGTGAAGAAGTCCTGATAGCGCATGATAGAACCGTTATTGAACAGGATGACCACGTTGTGATGTTCCTTGTGAATAAGAAATATGTACCGGATGTCGAAGCGTTGTTCCAACCAAGTCCATTCTTCTTATAAGGTCCTGGCGTCGTTATGCTCAATTTACGCCCCATCCTATTTGTAATAGGGCTAGTACTTTCCAAACTAGCCCTATTCATGTACGTACCAACAATCGTTGCCTTTGTGACCGGTACAGGTGGCTTTCTCGACTTTGCACAGGCCGTGATTATTACCCATATTGCGGCTTTCATATGCCTTACCTTAGGGCGAACATCGAATTTTCGTCTTAACGTGAGGGATATGTTCCTGATCACCAGCTTGGTATGGACCATCGCCAGTGCGTTTGCCGCGTTGCCGTTTGTCTTCATCAACCACATCAGTTTCACCGATGCCTATTTTGAAACCATGTCTGGCCTGACAACCACGGGCTCAACCGTTCTTAGTGGGTTGGATACCATGGCACCAAGTATCCTGCTTTGGCGTTCGATACTTCAATGGTTAGGCGGTGTCGGGTTTATTGTAATGGCGGTAGCCGTTCTACCTATGCTTAACGTGGGTGGTATGAAGTTGTTCCAAACGGAATCTTCCGATTGGTCAGATAAAAGTAGCCCACGAGCGAAAACGGTGGCGAAAAACATCGTTATTGTCTATCTGGTTTTAACTCTGCTTTGCATCATAGGTTACATGCTGACAGGGATGGGACTATTTGATGCCATAAACCATGCCTTTACCACACTATCAACTGGTGGTTACTCCACTTCCGATAGTTCAATGAACAAGTTCTCTAATGGCGCGCATTGGGTAGCAACCTTATTTATGTTCTTGGGCGGTTTACCGTTCTTGCTGTTTGTGGCGACGATAAGAAAACGCAGCCCCAAAGTGTTACTCAAAGATGCTCAAGTACAGGGCTTCTTTATCCTTTTCATTGCAGCAAGCTTAGTCGTCGCTATCTGGTTAAACATCCATAACAGTTATCCGATGATGGATGCGCTGCGCGTTTCAATGTTCAATATTGTATCGGTAGTCACGACAACGGGTTACGGATTGGATGACTTTACGGCTTGGGGAGCACTGCCAACCACACTGTTTGGCTTCATAATGATGGTCGGTGCCTGTTCAGGTTCAACCGCAGGTGGGATCAAAATTTTCCGTTTCCAAATCTGTTTTGCCCTGCTTAAAAACCAGATGATGCGACTGATTCATCCTCAAGGGGTATTTGTCCAACGCTACAACCAACGTCCTGTTAACGAAGATATCGTCCGCTCTGTGGTTGCATTTGGTCTTACCTTTGCCATCACCATCATTTTAATTGCTGGTTGTTTATCCGCGATGGGACTGGACCCTGTGACGAGTATTTCAGGGTCGATCACCGCAGTTGCAAACGTAGGTCCAGGTATGGGCACAGTCATTGGCCCAACGGGTAACTTTGCTCCACTGCCTGATACAGCTAAATGGGTACTGAGCTTTGGTATGCTGATGGGCCGCTTAGAGATCCTAACTATTTTGGTACTCTTTTTTCCTGCGTTTTGGAGACGCTAATGAGGACACCGATTCGCTCTATACTGCTGATACTTTTAACCGTACTGGCACAAAACGTGCTGGCAAGTCAGTTCGTTCAACTAGAAGATGGACGTCGTGTTCAGTTAAATGACGATTTTACTTGGCAATATGTAGAGTTTGCTGACTCGAAAACAAGCGAGACAGCCGCCGTCATCGCAGCACCTGTCGTAACAGCGAAAAAACGGACAACTGTGATCATCGGTAGCAACAAACCAAGCTTAAAACTCTCTGACTCAGGTGTGGATATTATTTTAGGCGCAGCTCAATACTTAAATGGCAAAGTCATTATACCAACAGCGATTACCAACCAAAGTTCTCAGTCAGTCATCAGTATCGGACTCAATGTACAACTGCTGGATGAAAATGGGCAGCTACTCGCTCAGCATAACAGTACGATTTGGCAGTCGATTAAACGTATAGCCGATACCTACCTGCGAGCAAAAACTTCAGCTCAAGGTAAAGCGATTGAAATCGAAGTATCGAAAGCCGATAGTTATCAATTATTGGTCAATGTTGAAAGTCTAGAAACGCGTTAATCCTTATATTGGCTGCACATACAGATAAATCGCCAAAAAGTGGCAGGCACATCCGGCTAAGACAAATCCGTGCCAAATAGCATGGTTGTATGGAATGCGCTTCGCCACATAAAAAATGGTTCCCAGTGAATACACCACACCACCAGCAGCAAGCAAGGTTAATCCGCCAACATCAAGATTCAAGGCTAACTGATAAATTACGATCAGGGACAGCCAGCCCATCGCTAGATATGAGATAAGAGAGAAGCGTTTGAAGCGATAAACAAAAGCGACTTTCATAACAATACCCAGCAAAGCAATCGACCAAATCACGATCATCAGTCCAAACGCCAATGGAGTGCGCAAACCCACCATTAAAAAGGGCGTGTAACTGCCAGCGATAAGTAGATAAATCGCACAATGGTCAAAAGTTTTTAACCAACGTTTGGCTCTCTGATGAGGGATCGCATGATAAAGGGTAGAAGCAAGGAACAGGGCTATCATACTGCCACCATACACACTCAGACTAGCAATGGTCAGCGTATCAGCACTATGTTCAACCGCTTTGAGCAACAGTAGCACCAAACCAACAATACCCAGAATTAAACCAATACCATGACTAATGGCATTTGCCACTTCTTCCTTAAAGCTGTACTCACTAGCTGACATACTCAACCCACCAAAACTATCAACGATGGTGACTAGTATGACACATTTGAGCTTACACCTGTAAGCTCAAATGTGTTAAATTTAAGTTAAAGCATTAAGAGTGAGAGTCGAGATACTGTAAAATCTTTTGTCCAGCCGCTTTTGGCGACTCATCACTTTCAATTGTCATATGGCGCTTTAGCTCACTCAAACCTAAAAAGTTCGACAACATCCCACTGATACCACGTTGATGGCGATCAATATCAAACCACATTTGTAACGACTTCTCGTCACGATAGGCGATAATTTCTAGCTCACGCCAACGCCCATGAAAAGGACCAGTGGTTGGCACAAACTCAAACTCTTGAACGAAAGGTAACTGAAAACCCTTAGCCGCCTCGCATTCTACTTGGCGTAAACGTAATCCTTGCTCTTCCAACTCAGAGAAAATGCCATCCATTAATGGATCTGGGCGTACAGTCAAAATGTCTTTGTCGGTCGGATCAAGCGCCATGGCAATATCAAGCCCAGTCTCAAGCCAAACTTTGGCATCACCGATAGTAATTGGTGTATTCCATGGCACATCGAGATCGACATCAAAGTCACGAGTCTCACCAGGTTGAATAGTGAATGAATAAGGTAGCGACCAATCCGCCAACACATAAGTACGGTGTTCTTTACGCTTACGATGACTGTCGGGCTTATCTCTATTTTCAGCAACCTCTTCGATGTATCTGCAACACAGCTTCAGTTCTATGTTATCAATGTTCTGAGCACTGGAACCGCCATAAACATGAATCGTAAACTTTACTGGTTGACCTGGATACAGCACTTCTTGCTGTAGAACGGAATCTACTTTTGCAGAGCCAATTCCGAAACTGGCGAGGGTTTTCTTGAGAAATGACATAGACACCTCCATTGATGAATCAACAGTGTAAAGCGGAACGAATTCAAAACTCAATAGCTATACTTGGATATACAATCACACAACAGATTGATTTTTTTTATAACATTCATTGGTTAACTATCGACCATTTGCAAACTTGATGCTAATCTAACTTTGATATGAATTAATATCGTTACTCCTAGACAATTAAGTGGATTGGCGATTGCCAGAAGGAGCGATCCTTCATACACCTCGGTGCCCCTGAAGAGCAGCTCATAGTTGCCTAGGTCCATTACATCGGCAATGGATATGCCTGACTGTTAGGTAAATGAATGCGCCCAACAACTGTCAGGTTTTCGCACACGAACCGTAGTGCTATGCGTCGTCGCAGTGGCTTCGCTACTGCTCCGGTTGCGAAAAAACTCGCACCTGCAAAAACTCTTGTTGAGACTAATGCATTGACTGCATCACCAGAAACAAAAGTCGACCAGGCTGCTTAATAGAAAAGCGTAGTGAAAACTACGCTTTTTTCTTTTCTACTCTTTCCTACATTTGATACCTTTAGCTTACTAAAACAAAACCATTATAAAGTTGTGGAGAAAGCTATGGCTATGAAGTGTCACCGTATTGAAGAATTGCTGGAACTGCTTGAGCCAGAATGGCAAAAAGATTCAGACTGTAATTTACTGCAGTTCATCGTGAAATTAGCGGCTGAAGCCGGATACAAAGGTGATTTAGCAGAACTGACTGATGATGTTCTTATCTATCACCTAAAAATGCGCAATAGCAGCAAAGATGAAGTGATCCCAGGAATCAAAAAAGATTACGAAGACGATTTCAAAACCGCACTACTACGCGCTCGTGGCGTGATTAAAGATTAAACCGCAAACGCATTTAAAAGAGCGACTTTTCAGTCGCTCTTTTTGCTGTAATGTGCATGTAAAAAATAATTTGTTGTTAAAGATTGATTGCCTTAAAGAAATGAAAATGTTGTTGACGTTATAATCGCCAACTTAATAACTAATAATCATCCTTCTTTGCTGGTCACGGAAGGGAAAGCAATGTCGAAGAGTACAGTCACAAGAAACTGTACCAATAAGCCCAAAGGAATAGTTAATGAGTCAGGATAAGATAGACATCAAAGATGTGACTCCAAAAGTCTTTAACCCCAAAACCCATAAAGGGCAAGGTGGTGACAGATTCAATCCTAGCAAGGGTATCTATGTTCGTGAGAGCAAAGGTACCTACCAAAAACTGCGCCGCTATGGTGGTTGGTTCCTGCTACTACTCTTCGGTTTAGTTCCTTGGATCTCTTATGGTGACCGTCAGGCGATCCTGTTAGATATCGGTAATCAACAATTCAACTTTTTTGGCACCACACTTTATCCGCAAGATTTAACGCTACTTGCACTTCTGTTTATGATTGCCGCTTTTGGATTGTTCTTCCTCACCACCTTCTTAGGTCGAGTATGGTGTGGATACCTCTGTCCTCAAACCGTATGGACCTTCATGTACATATGGTTCGAAGAAAAACTAGAAGGCAGTGCCAACAAACGTCGTAAGCAAGACTCAGGTAAAATGACCGCCAAACTGGCGATGCGCAAAACTCTCAAACATATTGCCTGGTTTGCCATCGCGCTAATTACCGGTTTTACCTTTGTTGGCTACTTCGTGCCTATTCGCGACTTAGTGATCGATTTCTTCACCCTGGACGCGGCTTTCTGGCCAGTATTTTGGGTATTGTTCTTTGCCATTTGTACCTACGGCAACGCAGGATGGATGCGCTCAATTATGTGTATTCATATGTGTCCGTATGCTCGCTTCCAGTCTGCCATGTTTGACAAAGATACATTTATCGTTGGTTACGATGCTCAACGTGGTGAAAAGCGTGGCCCTCGTTCACGTAAAGCGGATCCTAAAGAACTTGGTTTAGGTGACTGTATTGATTGTGATTTGTGTGTTCAAGTATGTCCAACAGGTATCGATATCCGTGATGGGTTGCAATATGAGTGTATTAACTGCGGCGCTTGTATTGATGCTTGTGATACTACGATGGAACGAATGGGCTATGAGAAAGGCTTGATTAGCTACACAACTGAACATCGTCTATCCGGTAAACACACCAAGGTCATGCGACCAAAACTACTTGGCTACGGTGCGGTATTGCTGATTATGTGTGGCCTGTTTGTTGCTCAAATCGCAGCGGTAGATCCAGCAGGTCTGAGTGTTATCCGTGACCGTAATCAGTTGTTTAGAACCAATAGTACTGGTGAGGTAGAGAACACCTATACACTGAAAGTCATTAACAAAACTCAGCAAACCCAAGAGTACACGCTGAATGTATCCGGATTGAGTGACGTATCTTGGTATGGTAAGCAAACCATCCAAGTTGAACCAGGTGAAGTACTCAATTTACCAATGAGTTTAGGAGTAAAACCCGATAGCTTAAGTTCTCCTGTTGCAACAATTCAGTTTATACTCAGCGATGAAACGAACCAATTCACGATTGAAGTTGAAAGCCGGTTTATTAAAAAGCTATAAACTTCATATACTCAAACTACTTGGAATTGCAGGTAAGCGAACGTCGCCAACACCTTCGCGGATTTAAGTAGGATATAATAATGCAAGGAAAAGGGCTCAGTAATGAGCCCTTTTTAATCAATGACTCAAGCAACCTTTCACTTTGACGCTTTAACACCCGATCTCATGTGGTACGCACTAGAAAGCATTGGGATTAGAGCCGAATCAGGTTTCCTTGCTTTAA
Source organism: Vibrio sp. (assembly GCA_048259585.1). GTDB lineage: Bacteria > Pseudomonadota > Gammaproteobacteria > Enterobacterales > Vibrionaceae > Vibrio. The sequence goes on from JBLXHN010000018.1 coordinate 19,527, forward strand.
ATAGCTATGAAAACCGTGTTTATCAGTTTGTTGACGAAGAAAAACGCCGCTTCGTGGTGAAGTTTTATCGTCCACAACGCTGGACAACAGAACAAATACAAGAAGAACATCAGTTTGCTCTTGAGCTAGCAGAAGCAGAGATTCCACTAGCTCCACCTCTAGTCGTTAACGGGACGAGCTTGCACCATTATCAGGGCTACCATTTTGCACTTTTTGACAGTGTCGGCGGAAGACAATTTGAAGTGGACAATGAAGAGCAGCTGGAATGGGTGGGCAGATTTTTAGGCCGTATTCATAAAATCGGGGCAAAGAATACCTTTAAGCATCGCCCAACATTAGGTTTAGAAGAGTATTTATACCAACCCAGAAAACTGTTGGAGAACTCTCAATGTATTCCGATGCATCTAGAGAATGTTTTTTTTAACGACTTAGATTTACTCATAAAACAAATAGAACAACAATGGCCAGCAGCTCATACCAATATCCGCCTTCATGGCGACTGCCATCCCGGTAATATTTTATGGCGTGACGGTCCAATGTTCGTTGACTTAGACGATTCACGTAACGGTCCGGCAGTGCAAGATTTATGGATGTTACTTAGTGGCGAGCGGCAAGATAAATTGGTTCAACTGGATATTCTGCTTGAAGGTTATCAAGAGTTTTGCGATTTTAATGTCTCGGAATTGAAACTAATTGAGCCAATGCGTGGTCTACGAATGGTGCACTATATGGCTTGGTTAGCTAAACGCTGGGATGATCCTGCGTTTCCAATTGCCTTTCCTTGGTTTAACGATCCCAAATACTGGGAAGGCCAAGTGCTCTCATTCAAAGAACAAATAGCAGCATTAGACGAGCCAGTGCTCTCACTAATGCCACAATGGTAATACCGCTTTAAAAGGAAAACGGAGTACATAATGAAAAAACTGTTTGCGCTAGCTGCAACCCTAATGGTTAGTCTTTCGGCATACTCAGCCCAGTTTCAGGAAGGGGTGCACTACAAAGAACTCGATCTAACACCCTCATCAAAACCAAGTGTCGTAGAATACTTCTCTTTCTACTGTCCACACTGTAATGAGTTTGAGCCTATTATCGCTCAGTTGCAGGAAAAACTGCCTGAAGGCGTTAAACTGCAGAAAAACCATGTATCTTTCATGGGCGGTAACATGGGTAAATCGATGAGTAAAGCCTACGCAACGATGATTGCTCTTGGTGTGGAAGACAAGATGATCCCGGTAATGTTTAACCGTATCCACAATTTGCGTAAGCCACCAAAAGATGACCAAGAACTACGCCAAATTTTTACTGATGAAGGTATTGATGGTAAGAAATTTGATGCCGCATTCAATGGCTTCGCGGTAGATTCAATGGTTCGTCGCTTCGATAAACAATTCCAAGACAGCGGTCTAAGCGGTGTACCTTCAGTCGTGGTAAACAATCACTACTTGGTACAGGCGCAAGGCATCAAAACACTGGATGAGTATTTCTCACTGGTTAACTTCTTAGTTGATAAGAAATAAACACCAAAAAGGGAGCATCACGCTCCCTTTTATTTTGTTGTTAAGATGACTTATATAGAGTCACATCAATAATATTCTCAAACTGCTCGCCCATTGCTGCTAAGGTATAAGCGACACCACCAGATTTTGGTGACAACAAATGTTGATACGGAGAACGAGCTGAGCGCTGCTTTAGCTTACAGATTGGGCAGTTAGCTGTTTTAACAGCCTATCCATTGAACGATAGCCCAGAGCTTCTGCTAAATGAGAGCGGTTTATTTGCACCTCTCCTTGCAAATCAGCAATGGTACGCGCCACTTTAATAATTCGATGGTAAGCTCGAACAGAAAGTCCCAATCGATGCAGCGCATTTTCTAGAAACTCTGCATCCACTTTTTGCAGCGGGCATACTTGTTCAATTTCTCTGCTCTGCAACAAAGCATTCACCTTTCCGCTTCGCTCCAACATTTTTTCTCGCGCTTGCAACACTCTTTCTCTAACAACTTGCGTCGACTCCCCTCGCTCACCACCATTCGCTAACGTCCCTTTGGGCAGCGCTGGAATCTCTATCGACATATCAAAACGGTCTAATAACGGACCTGATAGCCGACTGAGATAACGTAAAATCACTTGTGGGTTGACTCTTGCCTGTTCCCCCTCATGGTAGCCTGTAGGGCTAGGGTTCAAAGCGCCAACAAGCTGAAAGCGAGCCGGAAAACGTGTTTTACCTTGAGCTCGAGAAATTATGATCTCACCGGATTCTAAGGGTTCACGTAGTGAATCAAGCACTTTTCTTTCAAACTCGGGCATCTCATCGAGAAATAGTAAGCCATTATGGGCCAGCGATATCTCTCCCGGACGAGGAACAGAACCACCGCCAACTAACGCAGCCATAGAACTCGAATGATGAGGCGAACGAAATGGCCTCTGTTTCCAGTTATGAATATTGATTTCTTGTTGAGTCAAAGAAGCCACCGAAGCGGTTTCCATTGCTTCTTCATCGGTCATTGGTGGCAATAAATCACACAATCGAGAAGCCAGCATGGTTTTGCCCGTACCTGGAGGGCCTAAAAACAATAAGTTATGATTTCCGGCAGCGGCAATTTCCAATGCACGTTTACCCTGTTGCTGACCAATAATATCCTGTAGATCTCTTTGATTTTGTAAAAGTGAGGTTGGTGTGGAAGACTCAAACAAGGTTAGCGTTTTCTGTCCACACAGATCAGCACAAACCTCTAGCAAACTCTGAGCTGATTTATGTTTCTTATTATCGACTAAGGCGGCTTGGTCACCATTCCAATGAGGAACCACTAAACTACGCCCAGCTTTTGAAGCGGCTAACGATGCTGGTAATACGCCTTTAACTCGACGTAACTCACCAGACAGTGCCAGTTCGCCTAAAAACTCATGTTTATCCAAATTGGTTTGTGCAATTTGATTCGACGCTGCCAGTATTCCTAATGCGATGGGCAAATCAAAACGCCCTCCCTCTTTAGGGAGATCGGCAGGCGCTAAGTTAACGGTAATTTTCTTAGCCGGAAAGACAAACTGAGAGTTAATAATCGCGCTGCGAACTCTGTCCCTAGATTCCTTCACTGTCGTTTCGGGTAACCCCACCAAAGTAAACCCCGGCATTCCATTGCTAATATGTACTTCAACTGTCACTGAAGGTGCTTCTACTCCCACACTTGCTCGGCTATGAATAATCGCTAATGCCATTTTGTCCCTTATCCATTGATTAATAACCACTCAGTGGCAATTTTGGTTATCAGAAAGGTTTATATATCGTGGAAGACAAAAACGGGAATGTGAAAAAAGAATGAGTTTTTGCTTGTCATGTAACGGAAATGTATGTTACCACTAGAGACGCAAACAATTGCGTATACTATAAAAACGAACTTTTTGAGCATATTGATGACATTTAACGCCCGCATTAACTCACTGATTATCCTGATTCTCGTGGTCATTATTAAGACCGCGCGGGGACTTGCAGGCGTAAAATAATGCACAGATTCAAAAAACCCCCGCGCTGAAAAGTCCGGGGGTTTTTTTACAACCGTTATTTAGAACAGAATAAAAAGCACATACTAACTTGGGGTTAGATATGTCAGGAAGAATGGGAGCGCACATGAAGTGCAAACACAACACAACACACTATAGCGATAAAAATCGCACTAACGGAGGCATACGATGACGGGAGCGCAACTAGTCGTATCCGCTTTAAAACAGCAAGGCATAAAGACCGTTTTTGGTTATCCGGGTGGAGCTATCATGCCCATCTACGATGCCTTGTATGATGGCGGCGTTGAACACATACTATGCCGTCATGAGCAAGGGGCTGCGATGGCAGCCATCGGGATGGCACGAGCAACTCAAGACGTTGCAGTTTGCATGGCGACATCAGGCCCAGGAGCAACGAACTTAGTCACAGGCCTTGCAGATGCCTTTCTAGATTCTGTTCCTCTTGTTGCTATCACAGGTCAAGTCGCCAGCTCACACATTGGTACTGACGCTTTCCAGGAAATGGATGTGATAGGAATGTCTCTTTCTTGTACCAAACACAGTTACCTCGTTACCGATATTAATGAACTTGCTCCAACACTTGCCGAAGCGTTTGAAGTAGCGAAAACCGGCCGCCCGGGTCCTGTTATCGTTGATATCGCTAAAGACGTTCAGCTTGGCCAAGCGCCAGTCACCACTCTTCCTGATTTTACTCCACCCGCAATACCCCAAGTCGACCCGCAACAGTTAGTCAAAGCTCAACAGTTGATGGCTGAAAGCAAGCGTCCCGTTTTGTATGTCGGCGGTGGTGTTCAACTGGCTCATGCTACCGACAGCGTTCGCAACTTTCTGCGCTTAAACCCAATGCCTTCAGTAAGTACACTTAAAGGGTTGGGTACTATCGAGCGCCACGACCCTCACTACCTTGGAATGTTGGGTATGCACGGCACCAAAGCAGCGAACTTGGTGGTTCAGGAAAGCGATCTACTTATCGTTGTTGGTGCACGTTTTGATGACCGAGTCACCGGCAAACTGGATACCTTTGCACCACATGCAAAAGTGATTCACATCGATATCGATGCAGCAGAATTTAATAAGCTACGTCAGGCAAATGCCGCTCTTCGTGGTGACATCAACACCATCTTGCCACAGCTAGAGCTTAGCCATGACATATCTTCATGGGCACACCACAGCGAAAGCTTACGCAGTGGCTTTAAATGGCGCTATGACCATCCGGGTGATCTTATTTATGCTCCACTGCTATTGAAACAACTGTCTGACATGATGCCTGACAGCTCTATCGTCTCAACCGACGTAGGTCAGCACCAGATGTGGGCTGCTCAGCATATCCAACCACGTATGCCACAGAACTTCATCTCATCAGCCGGTCTTGGCACGATGGGTTTCGGTTTACCAGCCGCAATGGGAGCTGCAGTTGCTCGCCCTCAGGATCAGTCTATTCTAGTCTCAGGTGACGGCTCATTTATGATGAACGTTCAAGAGCTGGGTACCCTGAAACGCCGTCAAATCCCAGTAAAAATGGTTCTGTTAAATAATCAGCGCTTGGGTATGGTTCGTCAGTGGCAATCTCTGTTCTTTGATGGTCGCCATAGTGAAACAATCTTGGACGACAACCCAGATTTCGTGATGCTGGCAAAAGCATTCGATATTCCGGGCAAAACCATCACGAAGAAAGAAGAAGTGGAGCCAGCACTGAAAGAGATGCTGGAGAGCAAAACTGCATACATGCTTCATGTTCTGATTGATGAAGAAGAAAACGTATGGCCGTTGGTACCGCCGGGCGCGTCCAACAATGACATGTTAGAGAACACTTAGGAGACGCTCACCATGCAAAGATATCTACTAGACATCAAAGCAGACGATAAACCCGTACTACTTGAGCGTGTTCTGCGTGTGGTTCGCCATCGTGGCTTCATCATCAAACAAGTAGCCGCGACTCAGAACCATGAGAGTAAAGTCGCCAGTGTCGAAATCATCGTTGATAGCGATCGACCAATTACCACACTGACCAACCAGATTGAAAAATTATGGGACATTCGCACCGTTGACGTAACACCAATCAAAAGTGACGAACTGCCAAACAACAATTTACAACAAAAAATTTGCGCATAAGCGAAGTAAGGAAACACAACATGCCTAAATATCGTTCGGCCACGACTACACATGGACGCAACATGGCTGGAGCACGCGCACTATGGCGTGCTACTGGCGTTAAAGATGAAGACTTCGGTAAACCAATCATCGCGGTAGTGAACTCATTCACTCAGTTCGTTCCGGGTCACGTACACCTAAAAGATCTTGGCCAACTGGTTGCTGCTGAAATTGAAGCTGCAGGCGGTATCGCAAAAGAATTTAACACCATCGCTGTGGATGATGGCATCGCAATGGGTCACGGCGGCATGCTTTACTCACTGCCATCGCGTGAGCTGATTGCAGACTCTGTAGAGTACATGGTCAATGCACACTGTGCCGATGCCATGGTTTGTATCTCAAACTGTGACAAAATCACTCCGGGGATGTTAATGGCGTCTATGCGCCTGAACATCCCAGTAATTTTCGTTTCTGGCGGCCCAATGGAAGCGGGTAAAACCAAGCTTTCCGATCAAATCATCAAGTTAGATCTTGTTGATGCCATGATGCAAGGCGCAGACCCTAAAGTTTCTGATGAGCAAAGTGAGCAGGTAGAACGTTCTGCATGTCCAACTTGTGGTTCATGCTCTGGCATGTTCACCGCAAACTCAATGAACTGTTTAACAGAGGCGCTAGGCCTTTCTCAACCAGGTAATGGCTCTCTACTTGCGACTCACGCTGATCGTAAAGAACTGTTCCTGACAGCTGGTCGCCGTATCGTTGAGCTGACTAAACGTTACTACGAGCAGGATGATGCAACGGCACTACCACGCAATATTGCGACCAAAGCGGCATTTGAAAACGCAATGGCACTGGATATTGCTATGGGCGGTTCAACTAACACGGTCCTTCACCTGTTAGCAGCCGCTCAGGAAGGCGAAGTGGATTTCGATATGACGGATATCGACCGTATGTCTCGCCAAATTCCACACCTATGTAAAGTGGCACCATCAACTCAGAAATACCACATGGAAGACGTACACCGTGCTGGTGGCGTAATGGGTATCTTAGGTGAACTAAACCGCGCTGGTTTATTGCATGGCGATACTAATACGGTTCTGGGTATGACGATGGAACAGCAGTTAAACCAATACGATGTGGTTCAAACCGATTCAGACGCAGTGAAAGATTTCTTCCGTGCAGGCCCTGCAGGTATCCGTACCACTCAGGCATTCTCTCAAGATTGTCGTTGGGATACGTTGGACGTTGACCGTAAAGAAGGTTGTATCCGTGAGAAACAGCACGCATTCAGCCAAGACGGTGGTCTTGCAGTACTTCGCGGTAACATTGCTCTGGATGGCTGTATCGTTAAAACAGCAGGTGTTGATGAGAGCATTCTGAAGTTCGAAGGTCCAGCAGTGGTATTTGAAAGCCAAGAAGATGCGGTTGAAGGCATTCTTGGCGGCAAAGTGAAATCTGGTGATGTAGTTATTATTCGCTACGAAGGTCCTAAAGGTGGTCCGGGCATGCAAGAAATGCTGTACCCAACCACTTACCTGAAATCTATGGGTCTGGGTAAAGAGTGTGCGCTGTTAACGGACGGTCGCTTCTCTGGTGGTACATCGGGTCTTTCAATTGGTCACGCGTCTCCGGAAGCGGCAAATGGCGGTACGATCGGCTTGGTGAAGAGTGGCGATACTATTTCCATCGACATTCCGAACCGTGAGATCACGCTTCAGGTACCAGAACAAGAGCTTGCAGAACGTCGGGTAGAGCAAGACAAACTTGGCTGGAAACCTGCTGACCGTCAACGTGAAGTTTCATTTGCATTGAAAGCTTATGCCAGCATGGCAACCAGTGCTGACAAAGGCGCTGTGCGAGATAAATCTAAGCTAGAGGGCTAGCTTTATGACCTTAACTCAACAAACTGGCGCGGATTATCTGCGCCAAGTTCTGCGTGCTCCAGTTTACGAAGTCGCTAACGTAACTCCGCTACAGGAGATGCCTCGCTTATCAGCACGCATCGGTAACGAAGTACAAATCAAACGTGAAGATCGCCAGCCTGTGCACTCATTTAAATTGCGTGGTGCTTATAACATGGTAGCGAACCTGACTGAAGAGCAGAAAGCAGCAGGGGTTATTGCTGCTTCAGCGGGTAACCATGCTCAGGGAATGGCGTTATCAGGCACTAAACTTGGTATCAAAACCACCATAGTGATGCCTCGCACCACACCAGATATCAAAGTTGAAGCGGTTCGCGGATTTGGCGGCAACGTGATTCTTCACGGCAGTAACTTCGATGAAGCAAAAGCGGAAGCGGAACGTCTTTCATCTGAAAACGGTTATACCTTTGTTCCACCTTTTGACCACCCATTAGTCATTGCTGGGCAAGGGACTATCGGCATGGAAATGCTGCAGCAAAACGGTCACCTGAACTATATTTTTGTTCCCGTTGGTGGCGGTGGTCTAGCAGCAGGTGTCGCTGTTCTTGTTAAGCAACTGATGCCTGAAGTCAAAGTCATTGCGGTAGAACCCGAAGATTCCGCTTGTTTAAAAGCAGCGCTGGATGCAGGTGAACCGGTTGTTCTTGATCAGGTCAGTATGTTTGCTGATGGTGTGGCGGTAAAACGTATTGGTGATGAGACTTTCCGTCTTTGCCAACAATACATTGACGGCCATATCACGGTTTCTAGTGATGAAATCTGTGCCGCAGTAAAAGATATTTTTGAAGATACTCGCGCGATTGCTGAGCCTTCAGGCGCTTTAGCTCTGGCTGGATTGAAAAAATTCGCCGAGAAAAACCAACTGAAAGATAAAAAGCTGGCAACCGTGCTATCGGGTGCCAACACCAACTTCCACGGTTTACGTTACGTTTCAGAACGTTGTGAATTGGGTGAAAAACGTGAAGGCTTACTCGCGGTAACGATTCCAGAGCAGAAAGGCGCTTTTTTCAAATTCTGTCAGATTCTAGGTAATCGTGCTGTCACTGAGTTTAACTACCGTTACAGCGATGATGAACTGGCGAACATCTTTGTCGGTATTCGCCTGATCGGTGGTCAGGAAGAGCTGAACTCAATCATCAAAGAGCTGCACGCTTCAGGCTACCCAGTACAAGATCTGTCTGATGACGAAATGGCTAAGCTACACACCCGTTATATGATTGGTGGTAAACCTTCTAAACCACTAAAAGAGCGTCTATACAGCTTTGAGTTCCCAGAGTACCCCGGTGCACTACTTAAGTTTTTAAGTACGCTTGGCACACACTGGAATATCAGTCTGTTCAACTACCGTAACCACGGGGCTGATTATGGACGCGTATTGTGTGGATTTGAATTAGACCAAGCCGATTTAGAGCGTTTCTCTGCTCATTTGGTTGAGCTAGGCTATAGCTGTAAAGATGAGACCGATAACCCTTCCTATCGTTTCTTCTTAGCTAAGTAAGATCTTACTACTCTTAAGCCACCGTCATTGCGGTGGCTTTTTGTTTATAGTGACTTCTCCCCAATAAAAAAGCTCCTACCATGGTAGGAGCTTTCAGTCTTCATATCGTTTTAATCGTATTAGATTAAATCAAAACGATCCGCATTCATCACTTTAGTCCAAGCGGCGATGAAGTCTTTGACAAACTTCTCTTGGTTGTCATCTTGAGCATACACTTCCGCATATGAGCGTAAGACAGAGTTTGAACCAAACACTAGGTCAGCACGAGTTGCCGTGAACTTCGCTTCGCCAGTCTTACGGTCACAGATATCGTAAGAGTTACGACCGGTTGGTTTCCAAGTGAAAGACATGTCCGTTAAGTTAACGAAGAAGTCATTGGTCAATGTGCCTACACGGTCAGTAAACACGCCGTGTTTGCTACCACCGTGGTTAGTACCTAGCACACGCATACCACCGATAAGCACAGTCATCTCTGGCGCCGTCAAACCAAGCAATTGTGCACGATCTAGCAGCATCTCTTCAGGAGTCACTGTGTAGTGCTTCTTCTGCCAGTTACGGAAGCCATCAGCAACAGGCTCAAGAACATCAAATGACTCTGCGTCTGTCTGCTCTGCCGTTGCATCACCACGACCCGCTGCAAATGGTACTTTAAAGTCGTAACCGGCGGCTTTAACCGCTTTCTCGATACCAACGTTACCTGCAAGAACAATCGTATCTGCAATGCTGATACCAAACTCTTGTGCAATCTTAGTTAATTCAGCAAGCACTCGAGCTAGACGCTCAGGTTCGTTACCTTCCCATGCGTTTTGTGGAGCAAGGCGAATACGAGCACCGTTTGCACCGCCACGTAGATCTGAATTACGGAAAGTACGTGCACTATCCCAAGCAGTAGCAACCAATTCAGAGACGGTTAAGTCCGTTGCTGCAATTTTCGCTTTAACCGCTTCAACATCGTAACCAGTTGCGCCTGCTGGAATAGGGTCTTGCCAAATCAAATCTTCTGCCGGTACATCTGGACCAACATAGTTTGTTTTCGGACCTAAATCGCGGTGTGTTAGCTTGAACCAAGCACGCGCAAACACTTCGTTAAAGTAAGCAGGATCTTGGTGGAAGCGCTCAGAAATCTTACGGTATTCTGGGTCAACTTTAAGCGCCATGTCCGCATCTGTCATCATTGGGTTGTAACGGATTGATGGGTCTTCAACGTCCACCGGTTTGTCTTGTTCTGCGATGTCTACTGGCTCATATTGCCATGCACCTGCTGGGCTCTTAGTCAATTGCCATTCATGTTCTAGCAGCATCTTGAAGAAGCCGTTATCCCATTGTGTTGGGTGAGTTGTCCAAGCGCCTTCGATACCACTGGTCACGGTATCGCGACCGATACCTCGTGATTTATGGTTGTTCCAGCCCAGACCTTGCTCTTCAATGTCAGCCGCTTCTGGGTCTGGGCCCAGGTTTTCAGCTTTGCCGTTACCGTGAGCTTTACCCACGGTATGTCCACCAGCCGTTAGCGCTACGGTTTCTTCATCGTTCATTGCCATGCGAGCAAACGTCACGCGCATATCAGCAGCTGTTTTAAGTGGGTCAGGATTGCCATCCACACCTTCTGGGTTGACGTAAATTAAGCCCATCATTACGGCTGCAAGAGGGTTTTCTAGGTCACGTTCACCGGAGTAACGGCTACCTTCGCCACCACTCTTCGCTAACCACTCTTTTTCAGACCCCCAGTAAATGTCTTTTTCTGGATGCCAGATATCTTCACGACCAAACGCAAAACCAAAGGTTTTCAGACCCATTGATTCATAAGCAATATTACCTGCAAGAATCATCAAGTCAGCCCAGCTGATTTTGTTGCCGTATTTTTTCTTGATTGGCCATAGTAGGCGACGCGCTTTATCTAAGTTCGCGTTATCTGGCCATGAGTTAAGAGGAGCAAAGCGCTGGTTACCGGTAGAAGCACCACCGCGACCATCCGCAGTACGGTAGCTACCTGCTGAGTGCCAAGCCATACGAATCATCAAACCGCCGTAGTGACCCCAGTCTGCTGGCCACCATTCTTGGCTATCTGTCATTAATGCTGTTAGGTCTTTTTTCAAAGCTTCTACATCAAGCTTTTTAAGTTCTTCTCGGTAACTAAAGTCTTCACCAAGTGGGTTGGTTTTCTTATCGTGTTGATGAAGGATGTCCAAGTTTAGAGCATTCGGCCACCAAGCCATTACCGAAGATCCCGTTGATGTCATGCCGCCATGCATCACTGGGCACTTTCTTGCTGAGTTGTGATCTTTCTTATCCATTGAGCATGCTCCTTTCAAAGCGAAGTTCTGTCTGTCGTTCTTACACCCAAAACCTATTATCTAGACGCGAACTGTTCTCTATTTCGAAATAGGTTTTATGTCTGTTTGTTATTTCAACAATGAGTATATGAGTAGCCTGAAATATGATCACATTCTTTAGACCGATTTAATCAATAAGAGAAATCTATTAAACAACTCCAAAAATAGAATCAGCCATGAACTTCAAACCAACACTTAAAAAATCAAAAAGTTAAAATAACTAAGAAAATAATGCCAAACATAAAGGATAGTTGTTAATGGGTTTTAAACCATTTAAAAGGAAATAAATTTAGTCAGCATAAAGTAAAAACAAAACATGCCGCTGTCTCATGGGATAAAACGCTTGGTCTATACTCTGTGTTTAAAAACATTTACATAGACTATGACTAAAATGCATAGATCTAATGCTAAAGTTTCATTTAATTCATTAGTCTTTCAGCGCTAGACTGTCCTCAATAACCCGATAACCTTTGTGGAGAAACTGTATGTTTCAGGCTTTAACTCTAAACCAAGAAGAAAAACAAACTATTGCGACTATTGAACAGCTTGATGAATCACAACTTCCGGAAGGTGATGTACTTGTTGCTGTTGATTACTCATCTCTGAACTACAAAGACGGTCTTGCCATTACAGGTAAAGGAAAAATAATCCGCAATTTCCCTATGGTTCCGGGTATTGATCTCGCGGGCAAAGTCATCAGCTCTGAAGACTCTCGCTATAAAGAAGGTGATGCTGTTGTTCTGACTGGTTGGGGTGTTGGTGAGAATCATTGGGGCGGCATGGCAGAAAAAGCTCGTCTTAAAGCAGACTGGTTGGTGCCTCTTCCTCAAGGTTTTTCGGCAAAACAAGCCATGATGGTAGGTACTGCCGGCTTTACCGCAATGCTTTGTGTTCAAGCTCTCATCGACGCAGGAATCAAACCAGAACATGGACCCATTTTGGTGACTGGTGCAAGCGGTGGTGTTGGCTCTGTTGCGGTTACCCTACTGGCACAACTAGGCTACAAAGTTGCCGCAGTTACTGGTCGAGTTGAAACTAACGGTCCGCTACTTGAAAAATTAGGTGCTAGCCAAGTTATCGATCGCAGTGAGTTTGAAGAACCTGCACGCCCACTAGAGAAGCAAGTTTGGGCTGGTGCCGTTGATACTGTAGGTAGCAAGGTATTAGCAAAAGTTTTAGCGCAAATGGATTACAACAGTGCTGTTGCTGCTTGTGGGCTTGCTGGTGGCTTTGATCTTCCAACCACTGTAATGCCATTTATTCTGCGTAACGTTCGTCTGCAAGGTGTGGATTCAGTAAGCTGCCCGTTTGAAAAACGTGTTGCTGCATGGGAAAAATTGGCTGAACTATTACCAGCAAGTTACTTCGAACAAGCGTGCACAGAAATTACACTTGATAAAGCACCACAATATGCTGAAGACATTACCAATGGCCAAGTAACTGGTCGTGTCGTGATTAAGCTGTAACAGATTGAAAGATAAGGCTCACTGAGCCTTATCTTTTTATTCCAATCCCATATCTTCCACACGCTTAGCGATCAACTTTCCACACTCTTCTTTCACTATACTTCTCAGCCACTCTTGTGCTGGCGAGTGTTCGCATCTTGGATGCCAAATCATTGAGTAGTCAAAAGGGGTGAACTGAAATGGCAGAGGTTTAACAACCAAGTCATACCGCTCGGCGACCAGATAAGCTAAATCCGCCGGTACCGTCATAATCAGAGGCATCATATCAATGATGGCTAGTGCGGCTTCTAAATGATAAGCCCGCAACACCATATGACGAGGAGGGCAACCTTCAAGAGCCTGATCGATCAGCGCCTTCACGCCATCACTGATTGCTATCATGGCATGAGGATACTGCAGATAATCTTGCAAACTCATCGTGCTGTTCGCCAACGGGTGTTGTTTAGATAGCAAACATAGAACCCCTACTCTTCCTAGTACCTCGTGTCGCAAAGGTTCAATCGAACGAATAGGTCGGCAAATAGCGAGATCAGCACCATCATAAGTGAGCTGATCCATCAATCGCTCATGTTGAAGAGGCAAAAATTCAAAAGCGACGTTCGGCGCTTCTTTATAAATTCGAGGCAGAGCGAATGGCAAAATGGTTTGCATGGCGTAGTCAGTAGTTGCAATCGTGAAGGTGTGATCGCAGGAGGTTGGATTGAAATCCAAAGGAGAAAGTACCTGACGCAAAGATTCTAAAGGTTCACCTAACGCTAGATTAACCGCTAACGCTTTTTCAGTCGGAATTAGATTTTGCCCTTGACGGGTAAATAACGGATCAGACAACAAATCACGCAATCGCCCTAACACTCGACTCATTGCCGATTGGCTTAAATTCAGTCGCTCAGCAGCACGGCTGACACTACACTCTTCCACCAGCACTCTTAGTGCAATCAACAAGTTCAAATCGCGGCGGTAAACATCTTCTAATTCCACAATCACACTCAGGTTTTATTACAATAACCTGAGTGTAACCAATAAATAAAAAAAATCCCGCCTTTCAGCGGGGAAGCCCAAGAAAACTGGGGATAGTGTCGGAATATCGTCGTAAGCGTAGTCAGTAATGTGAAAGGTAGCACTTAATGCTTTTGCTCTTCTGAAGAACCTTTCCAGAGATGCATCTCCAGCCAGATTCCACCAATCGAAGCAATCACACCGATGAGTGGCATTAAAGAGTGTTCTACCGATGTTTTCATCATTACAAGCGAGCAAAAAGAGATAAAGCACATAACCGAATAGATGGTCAGTCTATCTAATGCTGTTAACATACCACTCCCTCCTCACTTTGTTACCAACTTGTTAATCAAATTAAACCAAATTGTTTCATTTGCCAAGAGTTTATTGAATAATTTTTCCCCAACAGTATTATCAACGCCCTAAATGTGACATCCGTTAGGTTTGCTATGAGTATCAATCCAGAAATCACCGATAACATCAGTGTCAATCAAATATTGGAAGCTGAAGGATTACGCTGCCCTGAGCCTGTAATGATGGTCAGAAAGACAATTCGTACTATGCAGGATGGTGAAGTGCTGCTGGTAAAAGCGGATGACCCGTCAACCACTCGGGATATCCCTAGTTTCTGTCGTTTTATGGACCACCAGTTATTGTCATCAAAAACAGATGAACTGCCTTACCAGTACCTGATTAAGAAAGGTTTGGAATAAAAAGCGTGAATACAAACAAAGGCTGCCAAAACACATTCACCTGTATGAATCACTGTCGTGGCAACCTTTTGCTTAATCTTGATTTTCTACAGAGCGTAACTCCGCTTGCAGTTTATTGACCTGCTTTTGTAACGCTCTAATTTCGTTATGCAGTGGAATGATATGGGATACCCGAATCCAAGACTCAACGCTTAAAGCCGCCATAATGATTGCGCCAGCAACCATTGGTAGCCACATATCCGTTAACGACATTCCCAGCAAAGTTAAAGCAAAGCCAAACGTAAACAAATAAGCCTGACTCTTAACGCTCATCCCCATGTATCGTGACAACATAAACGAGCCCTCTTTTTAGAAAACCATCGCCTATTACATTAGCATGACAAGCGTGACACAAATATGTCAGCCCGCGCATTATTGATTGTTATTCAAACAATATTTGCAACCAAAAATGACAGACTGACATATGATATTTATAAGAAGGCAGTGCCCGCAGCTAAGGCCAAGAACAGCAGTGCGGTGACTTTTCGAATCATAGCTAAAGGCAGTTTGTCAGCAGATAATTTGCCAACCAAAACAACCGGAACGTTGGCCAGCAGCATACCAATCGTCGTTCCCAATACCACCATAGTTAACGCGTCTGCGTATTGAGCGCCAAGGATAGAAGTCGCAATCTGAGTTTTATCACCAATTTCAGCGACAAAGAACGCGATAAAACTCGCAATAAAAGGGCCGCGATTCGAGATTTCTTCATCATCATCTAATTTATCGGGAATCAACACCCAGCCTGCCATGGCTAAGAAACTGACAACGACTACCCATTTAAGGATTTCCGGAGATAGATAATCAGCAACCACAACACCTAACCAAGCAGCTAAAGCATGATTAACAACGGTTGCAAGGAAAATAGCAGCAATAATTGGTACCGGTTTACGATAACGACTGGCTAACAGAAGAGATAATAATTGGGTTTTGTCACCAATTTCGGCTAAGGCGACGGTTGTAATTGATATAGCTAAAACGCTCACGACCTACTCATTAGGGTAGGGATTATTATATAAACCATAGACAAACCCCACGCCCTACCCAAGTTCGCGGTGTTTGTCTAAGGTCTTGCTAAACTCGAAGGGCTTCGAGTCTCGAGCGCCATGGTGATTTTGCACCAATTATGTTGACGAACGAATCAATACCACTTGCCATGGTTATTGATAAGCTACTCCCCAAAGACAGGCCGAATTCTATCCAGCATCGTTATCAATCTCAACCTTAAATTGAAGATATGCACCTTTTTTAGGAAATAACGACTAATAAACGATAAAAACTCTCCAAAAAGAAAGTTTGAGCGAATAAATAGGCAACATTGCCTCTACTTTGTTGGGGGATAACTGGGTATACTTGATTGTTATTTTTTATCAATTCAAACAGAAGAATCGCGCGAACCTGACTATGCAAAAATACGACATCAAAACCTTTCAGGGTATGATCCTCGCGCTGCAGGATTATTGGGCCCAACAAGGCTGTACCATTGTTCAACCATTAGATATGGAAGTGGGCGCAGGTACGTCTCACCCAATGACGTGCCTACGTGCACTTGGCCCAGAGCCAATTGCTACCGCGTATGTTCAACCTTCACGCCGTCCTACTGATGGCCGTTATGGTGAAAACCCTAACCGTCTTCAACATTACTACCAATTCCAGGTAATCATTAAGCCTTCACCAGACAACATTCAGGAGCTGTACTTAGGTTCTTTGAAAACTCTGGGTATTGACCCACAAGTCCACGATATACGTTTCGTAGAAGATAACTGGGAAAACCCAACTCTCGGAGCATGGGGTCTTGGCTGGGAAGTTTGGCTAAACGGTATGGAAGTAACTCAATTTACTTACTTCCAACAAGTTGGCGGTTTGGAGTGTAAACCAGTCACTGGTGAAATCACTTACGGTATTGAGCGTCTGGCGATGTATATTCAGGGCGTGGATTCTGTGTATGATTTGGTTTGGACCGATGGCCCACTAGGCAAAGTAACCTATGGTGACATTTTCCATCAAAACGAAGTTGAGCAATCAACTTACAACTTCGAGCACGCAGATGTGGATTTCCTATTCACTTTCTTCGACCAATGCGAAAAAGAGTGTAAACACCTGCTTGAGCTTGAAAAGCCTCTTCCGCTACCCGCTTACGAACGTATTTTGAAAGCTGGTCACGCGTTCAACCTACTGGATGCTCGTAAAGCAATCTCAGTAACAGAGCGTCAGCGTTACATCCTACGTATCCGCAACCTGACCAAGTCAGTGGCAGAAGCGTACTACGCATCTCGCGAAGCTTTGGGCTTCCCTATGTGTAAAAAGGATGAGGATAAATAAGATGGCAAAAGAATTTCTAATTGAACTCGGTACTGAAGAGCTACCGCCAACGCAGCTTCGTACATTAGCGGAAGCTTTTGCTGCGAACTTCGAAGCCGAACTAAAAGGTGCTGATCTTGAGTATGCAAACATCAAATGGTATGCCACTCCACGTCGCTTAGCACTGAAAGTGGCTGATCTGGCTGAAGGTCAGGCAGATAAAGTGGTAGAAAAACGCGGCCCTGCGATTTCTGTTGCTTTTGATGCTGACGGAAACCCAACCAAAGCAGCTCAAGGTTGGGCTCGTGGCAACGGCATCGCTGTTGAAGACGCAGACCGTCTAAAGACCGATCAAGGTGAATGGCTACTTTACAAACAAGAAGTAAAAGGTCAGGAAACCAAAGCGGTTGTTGTTGAGTTGGCTGCGAAAGCATTGGCTAACTTACCTATCGCAAAACCAATGCGTTGGGGTGACAAAGAGACTCAATTCATTCGTCCGGTAAAAACTCTGACTATTCTGTTTGGTGAAGAGCTTATCGAAGGTGAAATCCTGGGTGTGGCTTCTGCCCGTACTATCCGTGGTCACCGTTTTATGGGTGAAGCTGAATTTACTATCGATTCTGCATCTCAATACCCAGCGATTCTTGAAGAGCGCGGTAAAGTGATTGCTGATTACGATGCACGTAAAGCGACTATCATTACTGATTCTCAAAAAGCCGCTCAGGAAGTTGGTGGTATCGCTGACTTAGAAGATGACTTAGTAGAAGAAGTGACTTCGTTGGTTGAATGGCCAGTAGTATTAACGGCTAAGTTTGAAGAAGAGTTCCTAAAAGTCCCTTCTGAAGCTTTGGTTTACACCATGAAAGGTGACCAAAAGTACTTCCCAGTGTATGACACAGATAAAAAACTGCTGCCTAACTTTATCTTCGTATCTAACATCGAGTCTAAAGAGCCTCGTCATGTTATCGAAGGTAACGAGAAAGTGGTTCGTCCACGTCTTGCTGATGCAGAGTTCTTCTTCAACACTGACCTGAAGAGCAAACTGGTTGATCGTCTTCCTCAGCTAGAAACGGCAATCTTCCAGCAAAAACTGGGCACCATCAAAGACAAAACAGACCGTATTACTGAACTTGCTGGCTACATTGCTGAGCAAATCGGTGCGGATGTTGAGAAATCAAAACGTGCTGGTCTTCTAGCGAAGTGTGACCTAATGACATCAATGGTATTCGAATTTACCGATACTCAAGGTGTTATGGGCATGCACTACGCACGCCACGACGGTGAAGCAGAAGAAGTAGCAGTAGCACTAAACGAGCAGTACATGCCTCGTTTCGCAGGTGACAGCCTACCAACCAACGGTGTATCTTCTGCTGTCGCAATGGCGGACAAACTGGATACTATCGTGGGTATCTTCGGTATTGGCCAAGCACCAAAAGGCAGTGACCCATTTGCACTGCGCCGCGCATCACTGGGTGTTCTGCGTATCATTGTTGAATACGGTTACAACCTAGATTTAGTAGACCTTGTAGCGAAAGCAAAATCACTATTCGCCCAAGCAGATGGTAGTAGTCGTCTAACTAACGATAACGTTGAGCAAGATGTGATTGAGTTTATGCTAGGTCGTTTCCGTGCATGGTACCAAGATGAAGGTTTCAGCGTAGACATCATCCAAGCAGTACTGGCTCGTCGCCCAACCAAACCAGCAGACTTTGACCAACGTGTTAAAGCGGTTTCTCACTTCCGTGAACTGGAAGCAGCAGAATCATTGGCAGCGGCGAACAAGCGTGTAGGTAACATTCTGGCGAAATTCGAAGGCGAACTACCAGCAGAGATCGAACTGTCTCTTCTTCAGGAAGATGCAGAGAAAGCTCTGGCTGAAAACGTTGAAGTGCTCACTGAAGCGTTAGAACCTGCATTTGCAACGGGTAACTACCAACAAGCATTGAGCCAACTTGCTGCGCTACGCGAGCCAGTAGATGCGTTCTTTGATAACGTCATGGTAATGGCAGATGATGAAGCGTTGAAGAAAAACCGCTTAACTCTGCTTAACAACCTACGTAACTTGTTCCTGCAAATTGCCGATATCTCATTACTACAAAAGTAATTAAGTAACTCAGTTTAAAACACTGAGATTATCCCACTAAAGCTTGAAAAAGCGGCCTGACTCCTCCGAGTTGCGCCGCTTTTTTTACATCATAAGAAATAGTGCTTTGCCTCACAAAAACATTACGGTATGTTCAGAAGCTACTCTAAAAGGCGAAAGTTCTATTCGTCAGCACATCATCAATAAACACAACGATCTAGGTAGTCAGCAATGCAGTTTTCAACTTTTGGCGAGAAATTTAATCGATATTCAGGTATCACCCAATTAATGGATGATTTAAATGACGGTCTGCGCACTCCAGGAGCAATAATGCTCGGTGGAGGCAACCCTGCCGCCATTCCTGAAATGTTCGATTATTTTCGACTGACGACCGAAGAAATGCTCGCTGATGGTTCCCTCTTAGCAGGCATGACCAATTACGATGGTCCGCAAGGAAAAGATGTTTTTATTAAGTCTCTGGCCAAACTGTTCCTTGACACTTATGGCTGGGATATCAGCGAAAAGAACATTAGTTTAACCAACGGCAGCCAAAGTGGTTTCTTCTACCTATTCAACCTGTTTGCTGGTAAACAACCAGATGGCAGCTTTAAGAAGATTTTATTGCCTCTAGCACCGGAATACATTGGTTATGGTGATGCGGGTATCGACGAAGATATTTTCGTTTCTTATCACCCAGAAATTGAGCTGTTGGATAATGGCTTTTTTAAATACCACGTTGATTTTGAGCAGCTAAAAATCGACGATTCTGTTGCCGCTATCTGCGCCTCTCGTCCAACCAACCCAACGGGTAATGTGTTAACAGAGGAAGAGATCCACAAGCTCGACCAATTGGCTCGTGAGAACAATATCCCGCTACTGGTGGATAACGCTTATGGTGTGCCGTTTCCAAACATCATTTTTGAAGATGTAGAACCATTCTGGAATGAAAACACCATTCTTTGCATGAGCTTATCAAAACTCGGTCTGCCGGGCGTACGCTGCGGCATCGTGATTGCCAATGAACAAGTCACTGAAGCACTGAGCAACATGAACGGCATCATCAGCTTAGCGCCGGGCAGTATTGGCCCAGCTTTGGCACACCGCATCATTGAAAAGAATGACTTATTGCGTCTGAGTGAAGAGGTGATTAAGCCTTTCTATAAACAGAAGTCTCAGCGTGCAGTAGAACTTCTGCAACAAGCTATCGATGATAAGCGATTCCGAATTCATAAACCTGAAGGCGCTATTTTCCTTTGGCTATGGTTTGATGAACTGCCAATCACCACCATGGAGCTCTACAAACGCCTGAAAGATCGTGGTGTTCTGATTGTTCCGGGTGAGTATTTCTTTATTGGTCAGAAGGAAGATTGGGCTCATGCGCATCAATGTCTGCGCATGAACTACGTTCAAGACGACGAAGCGATGCAAAAAGGCATTGCAGTGATCGCTGAAGAAGTGAAGAAAGCGTACTTAGAAGGCTAATCTTATTACCCTCGTGCAAGTAACTAAAGCCTGAGAAACTAGAAAGCCCGCTTACTCGCGGGCTTTCTGTTATTCGTTATCTACCAGTGATTAGTTCTCTAGTAGGTGTTTGCCATTGATGGCTATTTTTCGTGGTTGCATCACTTCTGGAATTTCACGTTCCAAATCAATGTGTAGCAAACCATTCTCCATATTTGCACCAATCACTTTTACGTAGTCCGCTAATTGGAACTTACGCTCGAAATCACGCTCGGCAATGCCTTGATAAACGTATTTTTTTTCTTCTGTTGGTTTACGCTCACCACGAACAATTAAGGTGTTTTCTTGTTGAGTGATATCTAGCTCTTCGTCAGCAAATCCAGCCACCGCCATAGTAATGCGGAACTTGTTCTCTTCTTGCTGCTCGATGTTGTATGGAGGAAAACCGCCTTGGCTATTTTTTGCTGCGTTCGCTTCCATCATATTTAGAAGACGATCAAAACCAATTGCGTTGCGGTATAGAGGAGTAAAATCTACAGTTCTCATAATAAGTATCCTTCTGTGAAGCAATATTTTTAAATGATGCATTGATTAGATGCTAAATAATGAAGCGGACTCTCCTTTTGGACGAGTCAGTGGAAACCCACCAGCTGCGGCATTTCCTGCTTCGTAAATAGATATAAGGCCACCTTTTACTCTTTCAAGTCTCACTTAAAAAATTTTTTGTTTTTTATAGAGGCAACTCGTCTGGCATCTGATTGCATAAAAAATGATAAAAGTATCAAGAGTATTGGATGCTTATCACAAATTAACGCCAATCCGCACAATATACCGTTCAGGACTATAGCCAAAAAATTTGGGTCAGTTAGACTCGCTTATTGTTAATGCAATGTTAATAGAATATAGAGTCATCATTCTCCAACAATTGCATATCTAATAAGCCTGATGACGGTGCAAAACCAAGATAGACCTCCTACACCGTATCTGCCGTCATGCATAAAAGGAATGAATAGAACATGATTAAAGATGCTTACCACTACACAAATAAATTCAATAACCTAGCTCAATTACTTGAAGATGGATTTTCTCGTTATAACGATAAGCCTGCGTTTCATTGTTTAGGTCAAACATTGACTTATGAGGATATTGAACAAAAATCACGCTACTTATCACAGTGGTTGCGCCATGAATGCGGACTAGAAGCGGGTGACCGAATCGCCATTCAGCTACCAAACTTAACTCAGTACCCTATTGCCGCTTATGCCGCACTACGAGCAGGTCTGATTATTGTGAATACCAATCCTCTCTACACCTCTAGAGAGATGAAACATCAGTTTAGTGATTCCGGCGCAAAAGCACTGATCATTCTGGAAGACTTAGTACCAAAATACCAAGCAATAGAATCTGAGCTGAATATCAAGCATGTGATCGTTACTGCCGCACCAGATCTGCTAACCCAACAAGAACAAGATCGCGGCACTTATAGCGACTTTAATAGCGCCATATCCGCAGGTAAACACCTACCTGTCGTCGACGAAAACAGTGCAATTGCAGATGATATTGCCGTTATTCAGTACACGGGTGGCACAACAGGTGTATCTAAAGGAGCTTGCCTGACACATAGCAACCTTATGACCAATGCAGCTCAGATGAACATTCGTCTCACACAGAAGATGATTGAAGGTGAAGACAGCTTTGTTTGCCCGCTACCGCTTTATCACATCTACGCGTTTACCGTGAATATGATCAGCCTGTTCAGCGTTGGGGTTCAAAATATTCTCATCCCTAATCCACGTGATATGGATGGTTTCGTTAATACGTTGAAAAACGTTCGCTTCTCTGGCTTATCCGGCATCAATACTCTGTTTATGGGGCTTTGCCAGCATCCAGAGATTTCATCTGTCGATTTTAGTCACCTGAAAGTCACGGTTTCCGGTGGTTCTATGCTGACCAGCAAAGCGTTTCATGTCTGGTACCAAACAACGGGATGCACTATCACGGAAGGTTGGGGATTATCAGAAACATCACCAGTTATTACCCTTAACGAATTTGGTAAAGAGCAAGTTGGTTGTGTGGGTATTCCATTACTTGAAACCGAAGTCCAAGTTTGGGACATCAATAACAAGCCTCTTGCCCAAGGAGAAGTTGGAGAATTGGTGGTGAAAGGGCCACAGGTCATGCCGGGCTACTGGCAACGACCAGATGAAACCAACAACTCGATTATTCATGGTTTCTTTAAAACGGGTGATGTCGGCTTGATTAAAACCGACGGCCAAGTGCAAATAGTCGATCGCCTGAAGGATATGATTATCGTCTCTGGCTTCAATGTTTATCCAAACGAAGTAGAAGATATTCTATGTAGCCACCAGCACATTTTTGAAGCTGCGGTTGTCGGCGATCATGACGAACATACTGGTGAGTTAGTACATGCTCATGTCGCAACACTAGAGCCATTAGACGAAGGCGATATTATCCACTTCTGTCGACAGCACCTCACCAACTATAAAGTGCCAAAACGAATTACTTTCCATGAGCAACTACCAAAATCAGCGGTTGGAAAAGTACTGCGTCGAGAGCTACGTAATGCTCAATAGCTAAAGGTTAAAGCAAAACGGCAAGCATAAAAAAGGCGCACTTTAAAGTGCGCCTTTTACGATTTCGAATAACTCAGACTATACGTCCAAGCTAACTACACGTCTAAGTTAGCTACTTTAAGTGCGTTGTTTTCAATAAACGCACGACGAGGTTCAACTTGATCACCCATCAGAGTCGTAAACAGCTCATCAGCACCGACCGCATCTTCGATAGTTACCTGCATCATACGACGAGTTTCTGGGTCCATAGTGGTTTCCCAAAGCTGATCTGGGTTCATCTCACCTAGACCTTTGTATCGTTGTAGAGACAAGCCACGACGAGACTCTTTAATCAACCACTCAATTCCAGCAGAGAAACTATTGATTGGTTGAGTACGCTCACCACGCTTGATGTACGCCCCTTCTTCAATCAGACCGCTCAAAGCTTCTGAAGTATCAGCAAGCTTGCTGTACTCTTTTGAGTTCAGTAGGTCAATACTGATCAAGTACTCGTAATTAACACCATGAGTTCGGACTACCAGCTTAGGAGCATAAAGACCAAGCTCTTCATTGTGTTCAAGCTGGTAAGCATACTGGCTTGCACCTGACTCTTTTGCGTTTAGCTGTTCAACCAAAACTTTAGTCCAAGCATCTACTGCCGCCTGATCTTGGCATTGTTCAGCAGTCAATCGAGGCACATACATAAACTCATGAACCAAAGCATATGGATAGCGGCGACTCATGCGACCAACGAGCTTAATAGCAGCATTGTATTGATGTACTAGTTTTTCTAGCGGCTCACCCGCTAGTGCAGGAGCATCAGCGTTCACATGCAATGCTGCATTATCAAGCGCAAGTGAAACCTGGTATTGATCCATTGCATCTTCATCTTTGATGTACTGCTCTTGCTTACCTTTCTTCACTTTATAAAGTGGTGGTTGAGCAATATAAATGTAGCCTCGCTCAATCAGCTCGGGCATTTGACGGTAGAAGAAAGTCAATAGTAGCGTACGAATGTGCGAACCATCGACGTCCGCATCGGTCATGATGATGATGTTATGGTAACGCAGTTTATCAGGGTTATACTCATCACGGCCGATACCACAACCTAATGCAGTAATCAGTGTTGCCACTTCCTGAGAAGAAAGCATTTTATCAAAACGTGCTTTCTCAACGTTTAAAATCTTACCTTTCAGTGGAAGAATTGCCTGATTCTTACGGTTACGTCCCTGCTTAGCACTACCACCCGCAGAGTCACCCTCCACTATGTATAGTTCAGACAGTGCAGGATCTTTTTCCTGGCAGTCAGCAAGCTTTCCAGGGAGGCCAGCTAAATCTAACGCGCCTTTACGGCGAGTCATTTCACGAGCTTTACGAGCTGCTTCACGAGCGCGAGCTGCATCGATAATCTTGTTACAAACAATCTTCGCTTCAGTTGGGTGTTCAGCAAGGAACTCATTCAGTTTCTCACCCATCGCTGATTCAACTGCAGATTTAACCTCAGAAGAAACCAGTTTATCTTTGGTTTGGCTAGAGAACTTAGGATCTGGAACTTTAACTGAAACCACAGCCGTCAAACCTTCACGCGCATCATCACCAGAAGTGGATGTTTTGGCTTTCTTACTGTAACCCTCTTTATCCATGAAAGTGTTTAACGTACGAGTTAACGCTGCACGGAAACCAGCAAGGTGAGTACCGCCATCACGTTGAGGAATGTTGTTGGTAAAACAGAAGATACCTTCCTGGAAACCATCATTCCACTGCATCGCAACTTCAACACTGATACCGTCATAACGTTCAGAATTAAAGTGGAACACTTTTTCATGGATAGGGGTTTTGTTACGGTTAAGGTGAGTCACAAACGCTTGAATACCACCTTCGTACATGAAGTGGTCATTTTTATCTTCTTCGCGTTCATCAATCAGTTTAATTGATACACCAGAGTTTAGGAAAGACAATTCACGCAGACGTTTCGCCAAAATATCGTAGTGGAATTCGATATTGGTAAAGGTTTCATCACTTGGCCAAAAGCGAACGGTTGTGCCTGACTTATCAGTCTCACCAATAACGCTCAATGGACCTTGTGGTACACCGTGGCGATAGGTTTGAGTATGAACTTGACCGCCGCGTCGGATTGTTAAAACCACTTTTTCAGATAGTGCGTTAACCACTGAAACACCAACGCCGTGTAGACCACCAGAAACTTTGTATGAGTTATCATCGAACTTACCACCAGCGTGAAGTACGGTCATAATAACTTCTGCAGCAGAAACATTTTCTTCTTCGTGCAGTTCAGTTGGAATACCACGACCGTCATCACTGACTGATACCGAGTTATCTTCATGAATCGTAACGATGATGTCTTTACAGTGGCCAGCCAACGCTTCATCTATTGAGTTATCCACCACCTCAAAAACCATGTGGTGTAGACCGGTGCCATCATCAGTGTCCCCGATGTACATACCTGGACGCTTACGAACGGCATCCAGACCCTTTAGTACTTTAATACTCGATGAATCGTAGTTATTCGACATGAGTTACTCTCTGACTAATTATCCTTGCTCTATTGTGCCATGTTCCACATGAAACATCTTGCTGTTAGGCTCGATCATGTCAGCAACTTGGCTTTGGGTAATAGAACTTACAAAAACTTGAGCTTCGGTCGCTTTTAAGCAGTCGGCAAGACGCTTGCGACGTTGGCTGTCGAGTTCGGAAGCAAAGTCATCTATCAGATAGATGCATTGTTTCCCGGTCAACTCTGTTAAGTGTTGGCCTTGTGCGACACGGAGTGCACACACCATTAATTTCAGTTGCCCCCGTGAAAGCACATCTTCCACCGGAGTACCGTTAACTTTTATTTTCAGATCCGCTTTATTTGGTCCACTAAAGGTGTAGCCAAGCTGCTGATCTCTTTCAAAATTCTTTTCTAATATTTGTTGGTAAGGTGTATCTTTATCCCAACCTCGATAGTACTTTAACGTAATATCGAACTCCGGTAAAAACGTGCGACACAACTCCTGCGCAACAATTCTCATTTGTTCGACGTATGCCTGACGCCACTGGTCAATATTTTCAGCTAACAGGGCCAATTCTTGGTCCCAATAACTCAGCTCTCGATAGCTAGTGGCAGTTTTTAACAGCGCATTACGTTGCTTATTTAGACGCTTAAATCGTCCCCAAGCATCATAAAATGCAGGCTCAGAATGAAATACGCCCCAATCAATAAATGCTCGGCGCTGTTTCGGCCCATCCGTTAATAAATCAAAGCCTTCAGGATGAATTAACTGCAACGGTAAAACTTGCGCCAATTGCGCCAGTTTTTGTCCTGACTGACCGCCTATTTTAACCTCAGTTGAGCCATCACGCTGCTTATTAATGCCAATCGGTAACTCAAATTGATCCGAAGTCAAAAAACGACCGTGAACGAACAACTCTGAACATTCATTCTGAATCACTCGCCCCGTCAATGAGCTTTTGAAAGAACGGCCATGTCCAAGCAAATAAATCGCTTCCAAAACACTAGTTTTGCCACTTCCATTGATGCCAATAAGAAAGTTAAAGCCTGATGATAATGAAATATCACAGGCTTTAATATTGCGAAATTGCTGAATAACCAGACGGGTTAGCGGCATAGCGCGAACTTAAATCTTCATTACAAACGAATTGGCATCACGACATACATCGCGCTGTCATCTTCAGCATTTTCCACTAGCGCACTGGCGTTAGCATCTGACATAGAGATACGAACCTGATCGCAACGTAGAGTATTCAGCACATCAAGGATATAGCTAACGTTAAAACCGATCTCAATTTCGTCGCCTTCAAAGCTAACATCTAATACTTCTTCTGCTTCTTCTTGTTCTGGGTTATTTGCCGTAATACGCATTTCACTACCAGCAAGATTTACACGCACTCCGCGGAATTTCTCATTGGATAAAATAGCAGCACGAGAGAAACATTGACGCAGTTCATCACAGTTAGCAAGTAAAACTTTGTTGGTACTTTGCGGCATTACGCGGCGATAATCAGGGAAACGACCGTCAACAAGCTTAGATGTAAAAATGAAGTTATTCACTTCAGCACGCAAGTTCGAGCTACCAATTTGTAACACTACCGGTTGCTCAGGAGCGTCCAACAGTTTTACCAACTCCAGTACACCTTTACGTGGCAAAATAATTTGCTTGTTGGCAAAGTCTGTACTTAAAGCCGTTTGAGATACTGCCATTCGGTGTCCATCCGTCGCCACTGAACGTAATGTTGTACCATCAATTTCAAACAGCATACCGTTTAGGTAGTAACGCACGTCTTGGTTTGCCATCGAAAATTGCGTTTTCTCAATCAGCCCACGTAATTCAGCTTGAGTCAGTGAAATTTCAACTTCACTTTGCCAATCCTCAATGTTTGGAAAATCGCTAGCAGGTAGCGTAGCTAAAGAGAAACGGCTACGCCCAGAGCGAACTTGAATGCGATCACCCTCAAGAACAACGGTAATCACTGCAGCATCCGGTAATCCACGACAGATATCTAAAAACTTACGAGCTGGTACTGTAATGCTACCCGCTTCAAAATCACCCTCTAATGTCACGCGGCTAATCAGTTCGACTTCTAAGTCAGTCGCTGTCATCGATAACTGATTATCTTCTACTTTGATCAACAAATTACCAAGAATGGGCAATGAAGCCCGGCCACCTAAGGTACCGGAAACTTGTTGTAAAGGTTTAATGAAGTGGCTACGTTCAATGGTAAATTTCATAGTGTGCTCTTAAACGATATACGGATAAACGACGCGAGATCAGCGCAAATATAGCGCAATTACGAAGAAAGCGTACGAATCAGGTTCGAGTAATCTTCTTTTATGTCGTGACTCTCTTCGCGAAGCTGCTCAATCTTTCGGCATGCATGAAGCACCGTGGTATGGTCTCGGCCACCAAACGCATCGCCAATTTCTGGCAAGCTGTGGTTAGTCAGCTCTTTTGCCAATGCCATCGCTAATTGACGAGGGCGAGCGACCGAACGCGAGCGACGTTTTGACAATAAATCTGCCATTTTTATTTTGTAGTATTCTGCGACAGTTTTTTGAATATTATCAATAGTGACCAGCTTTTCTTGTAGAGCAAGCAAATCACGTAAAGCTTCACGAACAAAATCAATGGTAATTGGACGACCGGTAAAGTTAGCATTAGCAATAACTCGGTTCAACGCTCCTTCCAGTTCACGTACATTTGAACGTAAACGCTTCGCAATAAAGAATGCCACTTCATCAGGAAGATGAATTTGATGATCTTCAGCCTTCTTCATCAGAATCGCAACTCGGGTTTCTAGCTCTGGAGGCTCGATCGCCACCGTCAATCCCCAACCGAAACGAGACTTAAGACGATCTTCTACCCCGTTGATCTCTTTTGGATAACGGTCAGAAGTTAAGATAATTTGCTGATTACCTTCCAACAAGGCGTTGAAAGTATGGAAGAATTCTTCTTGAGAACGCTCTTTGTTAGCAAAGAACTGAATGTCATCTATCAACAATGCATCAACGCTACGATAATAGCGTTTAAATTCTTCAATCGCATTGTTTTGTAGTGCTTTAACCATATCCTGAACAAAACGTTCAGAGTGCATGTAAACCACTTTTGCATTCGGTTTG
This sequence comes from Vibrio sp., assembly GCA_048259585.1. Lineage (GTDB taxonomy): Bacteria > Pseudomonadota > Gammaproteobacteria > Enterobacterales > Vibrionaceae > Vibrio. Next base: position 48,162 of record JBLXHN010000018.1, read on the forward strand.
TTATCGACAATCGCATTACCTACAGCATGTAACAAGTGAGTTTTACCTAGACCTGTTCCACCGTATAAGAATAGTGGGTTATAAGCAGCGCCAGGATTATCTGATACCTGACGAGCTGCAGCCAAACCTAGTTGGTTCGACTTACCTTCAACGAAGTTATTAAACTTATGCTTCGGATTCACATTGGAACGGTAGGTAATATCTGGCGCTTCAACCGATTCATTATCCCATGTTTTATGAATCGGTTTACGTTGTGCTAATTGAGCTGGCGCTGATGATTCAGCGGCAACATCAGCTGCTGAACGGATTGGCACGGCTTTAACCGCTGAAACAGGTTTGCTACCCACTTCAAAACGCAGATTAGGCACATCGTTACCACAATGCTCTTTAAGTAGTAAATTGATGTTGTTGATGTATTTATCACGCACCCAATCTAATACGAAACGGTTGGGAGCAAACAAAGTGAGAGTATTATCATTGAGCTCCGCCTGCAATGGACGAACCCACATGCTGAACTCTGCTGCTGGTAATTCTTCTTGAAGTTGTTGCAAGCATTGCAACCAAAGCGAAGATGACACGGTGCTCTCACTCTAATCCGATGATCGATAACGACTGATTAGTCTACCTGTTGATAACTAAGATCGCCAGTAAATGATCGACCTTCCAGTGAATAAGATCAAAGTTATTCACAATATTTCCGTTTGAATTCGCAAGATCTACATAAACATCCCCATTTTTACCCACATATCCAAAAGAACTTAGCGAGTTATCCCTAAAAACCAGCCTTATTATGGTTATTGTTAATAACATAAGGTTATTTGTTCTACGATAGTGTTTAACAGTAACATTCTGCCCTATATTCATTCGGAGTTAGAAAATGAAAAACTGGATTAAACTCGCAGTAGCCACTCTTGTATTGGCAGCTTCAGCAGCTCAAGCAACAACAGATATTAAAGTCGGCATGTCTGGCCGTTACTTCCCATTTACATTTGTTAAGCAAGACCAACTTCAAGGTTTTGAAGTTGATGTATGGAATGAAATCGCAAAACGTAACGATTACAAGGTTGAGTTTGTGACTTCAAACTTCTCTGGTCTGTTTGGTTTACTTGAAACAGGTCGTATTGATACGATTTCAAACCAAATTACGATTACCGATGCACGTAAAGCGAAGTACCTGTTTGCAGACCCATATGTAATTGATGGTGCTCAAATCGCGGTTCGTAAAGGTAATAGCAGCATTAAAGGTATTGAAGATCTAGCGGGTAAAACCGTCGCGGTAAACCTAGGTTCAAACTTTGAACAGCTACTACGTGACTACGACAAAGACGGTAAAATCAACATTAAGACGTACGACACCGGTATTGAACATGATGTTGCTCTTGGCCGTGCTGACGCATTCGTAATGGACCGTCTATCAGTGCTAGAGACTATCGAGAAAACAGGTCTACCACTGCAACTTGCTGGTAAACCTTTCGAAACGATCGAAAATGCTTGGCCATTCCTGAACAATGAAAAAGGTCAGAAGCTACAAGCTGAAGTTAACGAAGCGCTTGCAGCTATCCGTGCAGACGGTACGCTAAGCACAATCTCGAACAAGTGGTTTGGCACTGATATTACTAATTAATAAGCTATACTCAAACTACTTGGAGTTACAGGTAGGCGGCAAGTGAGTGAATCCCCATGAGCATAGATAAACTATGTGATTGGGGTGAGTGAGCGTAGCCAACACCACTGTAGCTTCAAGTAGGAAGAGTACTGTACTTATGGAGAGGTGGGATTGTATGATCCCGCCTTTTGTTGTCTTTAAGGGGAAGTAAATGGGTTTTGACTTTCAATATATGCTGGAGCTGATGCCGATACTGCTCAAGTATCTTGGCACCACCATGGAAATGGCGACATGGGGAATGCTTTTCTCTCTGATTCTTTCTGTCATCTTGGCCAATATTCGGGTGTTCAAAGTCCCGGTGCTCGATCAGCTTAGTCAGCTCTACATCAGCTTCTTCCGTGGAACACCACTATTAGTACAGCTGTTTCTTCTTTATTACGGTTTGCCGCAGATATTCCCGATCTTAGTCGGTATTGATGCTTTCAGTGCCGCGGTTATTGGTATCACGTTACATTTCTCCGCCTACATGGCAGAAAGTATTCGTGCGGCAATTATTGGTATTGACCGTAGCCAGATGGAAGCCAGCCTCTCTGTGGGAATGACTACCAGCCAAGCTATGCGCCGCATTATTTTGCCGCAAGCAACACGTGTGGCTTTGCCGTCACTGATGAACTACTTCATTGATATGATTAAGTCGACCTCCCTCGCCTTTACTTTAGGTGTTGCGGAAATTATGGCCAAAGCTCAGATGGAAGCATCATCCAGTTTTCGCTTTTTCGAAGCATTCCTAGCAGTAGCATTGATTTACTGGGCTGTGGTTGTGGTTCTGACACGAGTACAGATTTGGGCTGAAAATAAACTCAACAAGGCGTATGTAAGATGATCAACTTAACTAACATTCACAAACGCTTTGGCGATAGCGAAGTTCTCAAAGGCATCGATCTCTCTATTAATAAAGGAGAGATCATCGTTATTATCGGCTCAAGCGGTACAGGAAAATCAACGCTGTTGCGTTGTGTTAACTTCCTAGAGCAAGCAGATCAAGGCACAATCACTATTGATAACGTTACCGTTGATTGCCAATCACACAGCAAATCGGACGTGTTAGCGCTTAGACGCAAAACGGGATTTGTATTTCAGAACTACGCCTTGTTCTCTCATATGACAGCAAAACAGAACATCGCTGAAGGTCTGATTACAGTGAAAGGTTGGAAAAAGAGCGATGCTTTAGATCGTGCTCAACAGATACTTGATGACATTGGACTTGGCGACAAGGGAGACAGTTACCCTTCTGCGCTTTCTGGTGGCCAGCAGCAACGTGTGGGAATTGGTAGAGCAATGGCACAGCAACCTGAACTACTGTTGTTTGATGAGCCAACATCCGCACTGGATCCTGAGTGGGTCGGTGAAGTTCTTGCGCTGATGAAAAAACTCGCCACGCAACATCAAACGATGTTAGTGGTTACTCACGAGATGCAGTTTGCCAGAGAAGTCGCGGATAGAGTGATCTTCATGGCTGAAGGCAATATCGTCGAGCAAGGTTCTCCACAGGATATATTTGGTAATCCACAGGATCCTCGTTTAAAGAAATTCTTAAATATGGTTGGGATCGAATAAGGATCCTTGAGATTTTATCGAGACTCCGTATAATCGCCCGACCGGAAATCCGAAGCATCGATTTCTACTATTTTGAGAAATTGAACATAGCTTTGGCAAACCCAATCATTGACACCTTTTGTGACAGTGATTACAATTCCGCCTCTTTGTTGAGAGGCGTCGGATAGTCCTTTCTTTATATAAAGAGAAGACACAAAGCCCACGCCGGGTTTAACAAACCTAAAAACTACTGATCAGTAAGGTATTTACAATGAGCAAACGCACTTTTCAACCTACAGTTCTAAAGCGCAAACGTACTCACGGTTTCCGTGCTCGTATGGCGACAGCGAACGGTCGTAAAGTAATTAATGCACGTCGTGCAAAAGGCCGTAAGCGCCTTTCAAAATAATCCTTAATTATTTTGAGTACGTACGCATTCAATCGGGAGTTACGCTTGTTAACTCCCGAGCATTATAAAAACGTCTTTCAGCAAGCTCATCGAGCTGGCTCACCTCATTTCACAATCATTGCCCGCAATAATAACCTTTCTCACCCTCGTTTAGGTTTAGCTGTTCCAAAAAAACAAATTAAAACTGCCGTCGGTCGTAATCGTTTTAAGCGTTTATCCAGAGAAAGCTTTCGTCTTAAACAACATCAACTTCCTAATAAAGATTTTGTTGTAATTGCGAAAAAGAGCGCGCAAGATTTGAGCAATGATGAACTATTTACTTTGTTCGAAAAGCTATGGCAACGCCTATCTCGCCCTTCACGTGGATAGCTATTGGTTTAGTAAAACTTTACCAATGGACTATTAGCCCGCTTATCGGCCCACGCTGCCGATTTACTCCAACATGCTCTTCATATGCGATAGAAGCACTAAGAGTTCACGGTTTTGTAAAAGGGTGTTGGTTATCTGGCAAACGTCTATTAAAATGCCACCCTTTGAATGAAGGCGGGTTTGACCCCGTTCCACCAGTACAAAAACAAGACAGAGATAATTAACGATGGATTCTCAACGCAATATCCTGTTAATCGCTTTGGCTCTAGTTTCTTTTTTACTCTTCCAGCAGTGGCAAGTAGCTAAGAACCCAGCTCCGCAAGCAGTTGAACAGGCTCAATCAGGCAATACTGTACCTGCCCCGTCAATTACAGATGAGTTTGACCCAGCACCACCTCAAACAAGTGCCGTTGCTAAAACGATTACCGTTACTTCAGATGTTCTGACTCTGTCTATCGACACAGTTGGCGGCGATGTTGTTTCTGCAAAACTGAATCAGTATGCAGAAGAACTGAATTCTGAGACTCCATTCCAACTACTTAAAAACGAGCAAGGACACCAATTTATCGCTCAAAGTGGTCTAATTGGTCCTCAAGGTATCGATTTAAGCAGCTCTAGCCGTCCGGCCTACCACGTTGATGCGGATAGCTATACGCTAGCGGACGGTCAAGATGAACTTCGCGTTCCAATGACTTACCAAGCAAATGGTATCCAGTACACCAAAACTTTCATCGTTAAGCGTGATAGCTATGCAATTGATGTTGAGTTTAATGTTGTAAACCAATCAGGTAACAACGCGACTATGGGTATGTACGCTCATTTGCGTCAAAACCTACAAGATTCTGGCGGTAGCCTGGCTATGCCAACATACCGTGGCGGTGCGTACTCAAGCGAAGATACTCGCTATAAAAAGTACAGCTTCGACGATATGCAAGATCGCAACCTGTCTATCAACCTACCAAACGGTACTGGTTGGGCGGCTATGATCCAACACTACTTTGCAACTGCGTGGATTCCACGTAACGAGCCAGGTACAAACATCTACTCACGTATTATCGGTAACTTAGGTGATATCGGTATTCGTATGCCAAATAAAACTCTGGCAGATGGCACCCAAGAAACATTCAAATCAACACTTTGGGTTGGTCCAAAGCTTCAAGATGCAATGGCTGCAGTAGCACCAAGTTTGGATCTTGTTGTTGACTACGGTTGGTTATGGTTCATTGCAAAACCTCTTCACTCTCTGCTTTCTTTCATTCAAGGCATCGTAGTGAACTGGGGTCTAGCTATTATGTGTCTGACCTTCATCGTACGTGGCGCAATGTACCCACTAACGAAAGCACAATACACATCTATGGCAAAAATGCGCATGCTTCAACCTAAGTTGCAAGCAATGCGTGAGCGTATCGGCGATGACCGTCAACGCATGAGCCAAGAGATGATGGAACTGTACAAGAAAGAAAAAGTAAACCCACTCGGTGGCTGTTTACCAATCTTCCTACAGATGCCAATCTTCATCTCACTATACTGGGCACTAATGGAATCTGTTGAGCTACGTCACTCGCCATTCTTTGGCTGGATTCATGACTTGTCAGCACAAGACCCATACTACATCCTGCCACTGTTAATGGGTGCTAGTATGTTTATGATCCAGAAGATGAGTCCAACAACTGTGACTGATCCTATGCAGCAGAAGATCATGACTTTCATGCCAGTGATGTTTACGTTCTTCTTCCTGTTCTTCCCATCAGGTCTGGTTCTTTACTGGCTGGTATCGAACATCGTGACTCTGATTCAGCAAACTTTGATTTACAAAGCGCTAGAGAAGAAAGGCTTACATTCCAAGTAAGTTAGCACCAAATGAGTAAAGGCGGCCAAATGGTCGCCTTTTTGTTTATAGCTGATTACAATAACGCTAATTTGATAAGTATTTAGGTAACAACCGTTATGACGACTGATACCCTTTATTCTCAGGATACAATCGTTGCTCAAGCGACAGCACCAGGACGAGGCGGAGTCGGTATTATCCGTGTATCAGGCCCCAAAGCTGCAGAAGTAGCTACAGAGGTCACTGGGCGCACACTCAAACCGCGCTATGCGGAATATCTGCCATTCAAAGATGAGAATGGACTTGAATTAGACCAAGGTATTGCACTTTACTTCCCTAACCCAAACTCTTTTACTGGTGAGGATGTGTTAGAGCTGCAAGGCCATGGTGGTCCAGTTGTTATGGATATGCTGATTAAGCGTATTTTAAAAATATCAAGCGTTCGTCCAGCTCGACCGGGTGAATTCTCAGAACGTGCGTTTCTTAACGACAAAATGGACCTAACCCAAGCTGAAGCGATTGCTGATCTGATTGACGCCAGTTCTGAACAAGCGGCGAAATCAGCCCTACAATCACTCCAAGGACAATTTTCCCAACGTATTCATACGCTGGTGGAATCACTTATCCACCTACGAATTTATGTGGAAGCCGCCATTGATTTCCCTGAAGAGGAAATTGATTTCTTAGCGGACGGTAAAGTTGCTAGTGACCTTCAAGCCATCATAGATAACCTTGATGCGGTGCGTAAAGAAGCGAACCAAGGTGCCATTTTACGTGAAGGGATGAAAGTAGTCATCGCAGGCCGCCCCAATGCCGGTAAATCCAGCCTACTGAATGCACTGTCAGGCAAAGAATCCGCTATCGTAACGGACATCGCGGGTACTACTCGTGACGTTCTGCGTGAACATATTCATATCGATGGTATGCCACTGCACATCATTGATACCGCAGGTCTACGTGATGCTTCTGATGAAGTGGAAAAAATTGGTATTGAACGAGCTTGGGACGAAATAAAGCAAGCAGACCGCGTACTGTTTATGGTGGATGGCACCACAACAGATGCCACTAACCCTGAAGATATTTGGCCAGACTTTGTTGATCGTTTGCCTGATAACATGGGAATGACAGTTATTCGTAATAAAGTCGATCAAACCGGTGAAACGTTGGGTATTTGCCATGTTAGCACACCAACATTGATCCGTCTTTCAGCGAAGACTGGCGAAGGTGTTGAAGCACTGCGAACACACTTAAAAGAGTGTATGGGCTTCTCAGGTAATCAAGAAGGCGGCTTTATGGCACGTCGTCGCCACTTAGATGCGCTGGAGCGTGCTGCAGAGCACCTAGACATAGGCCAGCAACAACTTGAAGGTTACATGGCCGGGGAAATATTAGCAGAAGAGCTACGTATTACTCAGCAACACTTAAACGAAATTACGGGTGAATTCAGCTCAGACGATCTGTTAGGCCGAATCTTCTCTTCTTTCTGTATCGGGAAATAAAGCGAATATTATGATCCATATAATTACAGGTAGTACGCTTGGTGGCGCTGAATATGTCGGCGATCATTTAAGTGATTTAATGCAAGAGCAGTCTCTAGAGACAACGATCCACAATCAACCCGTATTTACTGAGATTCCTCCTAAAGGGACATGGATAATCGTGACATCAACTCACGGAGCAGGCGAGTACCCTGATAATATCCAGCCATTTATCACTTCTCTACAGGATAATCCACCCAATACTAAAGATTTGAAATTTGCCGTTATCGCCATCGGTGATTCAAGCTATGACACCTTTTGTGCAGCAGGAAAGCACGCTTACGACTTACTTGAAGATATAGGTGCAACACCAATTTCAGACTGCTTTACTATTGATGTTCAACAACATCCAGTACCAGAAGATGCAGCAGAAGAGTGGTTAAATAGCGTCATCCATCAACTTTAAAACTTCTCATCTGTGAATTAAAAGCAGCTTTTTGCTGCTTTTTTTATACCTTAATAAAAATAAGCGTCGAACAATGTTATTCAAAGTGATGATATTTTAGCCAATTAGCATGTGGATAAGTATAGTGTTATCCGGTGATCAACCTATAGTTATCCCAATAACAACTTTGATCATAAAAGAGCCCTGTGTATAAGTACCGTTTTTGATCCCAGCTAATACGCAGTTAGATCATGATCTGATCACATGTTCTGATCCGTTAAAGATCCATGATCTTGTTGATCATTTTCCACTTATCCACAAAGATCGTCGATCCTAATAGTAAACATAATAAAAGATCTCTATATAAAGATCTTATATATATTAAGTTATCCGTTAAGAACGGAAAATGAAGAAAAGCGATTTTCTCAACTTAGGAAAGAAGGTAGAATACGTCTCTTTTGTTAATCTCTTAATCTCATTGAATACCTGAGGTCGTTCATGCTTTATCACGAAACATTTGACGTCATTGTGGTTGGTGGCGGACACGCAGGAACGGAAGCCGCTCTCGCAGCCGCACGTACAGGGCAACGTACGTTACTTCTAACACATAATATTGATACGCTGGGGCAGATGTCTTGTAATCCAGCCATTGGTGGCATTGGTAAAGGCCATTTAGTTAAAGAAGTAGATGCTATGGGTGGTTTAATGGCACAAGCCATTGATCATGCAGGTATTCAGTTTAGAACACTGAATGCTTCTAAGGGTCCTGCTGTTCGTGCCACTCGCGCACAAGCAGACAGAGCGTTATACAAAGCTTACGTTCGTAGCACTCTAGAAAACACTCCAAATTTAACGCTGTTTCAACAAGCAGTTGATGATCTGATTGTTGAAAATGATCAAGTCCGTGGTGTAGTGACTCAAATGGGCCTCAAATTCCACGCCAAATCCGTTGTATTGACAGTGGGTACGTTCTTGGGGGGTAAGATCCATATTGGTATGGAAAACTTCTCAGGTGGGCGTGCAGGCGATCCTCCATCAATTGCACTGGCGGATCGTCTAAGAGAACTACCATTCCGAGTTGATCGATTAAAAACAGGAACACCTCCTCGTATCGATGCTCGTAGTGTAGATTTTTCTCAATTAGAAGTTCAGCATGGTGATAACCCTACTCCTGTATTTTCTTTCATGGGTAAACGTGATCAACATCCACATCAAATTCCTTGTTATATCACTCATACCAATGAGCAAACTCATGATGTCATTCGTAGTAACCTAGATCGTAGCCCTATGTACGCAGGTGTTATTGAAGGTATTGGGCCACGTTACTGTCCTTCAATTGAAGATAAAGTAATGCGTTTTGCGGATAAGAACAGTCATCAAATCTTTATTGAGCCAGAAGGTTTAACAACCAATGAACTTTATCCAAATGGTATATCCACCAGCTTACCATTTGATGTACAAGTTAAAATTGTTCAGTCAATGAAAGGGTTTGAGAACGCACATATCGTCCGTCCAGGTTACGCGATTGAGTATGATTTCTTTGACCCTCGTGATCTAAAACAGACTTATGAAACGAAATTTATTCAAGGTTTGTTCTTTGCTGGCCAAATTAACGGTACAACCGGCTATGAAGAAGCTGCTGCTCAAGGTCTAATGGCTGGTTTAAATGCAAGTCTATTCAGTCAAGACAAAGAAGGCTGGAGCCCTCGCCGTGATCAAGCCTACATGGGGGTATTGATCGATGACCTATCAAGTATGGGAACCAAAGAACCTTACCGTATGTTTACTTCACGTGCGGAATATCGCTTGTTGCTGCGTGAAGACAATGCCGATCTTCGATTAACTGAGAAAGCGCGTGAACTTGGTCTAGTTTGTGATGAACGTTGGACTCGCTTTAACCAAAAGATCGATAACATGGAAAAAGAACGTCAACGTCTAAAAGAAACATGGATGAATCCAAATTCTCAAGGTATTGATGCTCTAAACGCGCTGCTGAAAACGCCGATGTCGCGTGAAGCAAGTGGTGAAGATCTGCTACGTCGTCCAGAAATGACGTATGAAATGATCACATCTCTGTCAGAGTTTTCTCCTGCGCTGGAAGATAGTGAGGCTGCAGAACAAGTAGAAATTCAGGTTAAATACGAAGGCTATATTCAACGGCAGAAAGATGAAATTGAAAAATCATTACGCCACGAAAATACTAAGTTACCGGTGGATTTGGATTACTCGCAAGTGAAAGGTTTATCCAATGAAGTGGTTGCTAAGTTGAATGCTGCAAAACCTGAAACGGTAGGTATTGCTTCTCGTATTTCCGGTATTACACCTGCGGCTATTTCTATTTTGTTAGTTCACTTGAAGAAGCAAGGCATGTTGAAAAAAGGAGAAGCGGCTTAATGAGTTCTCTGCGTGCTAAATTGGATTCGTTGATCGCCCAAACGGACTTAGAAGTAACCGAACAGCAACGAGATCAACTGATCGGTTATGTTGAAATGCTTAACAAGTGGAACAAAGCGTATAATCTTACATCGGTAAGAGAGCCTGCGGATATGTTAGTGAAACATATCCTAGATAGCATTGTCGTTAGTCCTCATCTTGTCGGTGAACGCTTTATTGATGTTGGTACAGGCCCTGGATTACCAGGTATCCCATTATCAATCATGAACCCTGATAAGAGTTTCGTTTTATTAGATAGTTTGGGTAAACGTATCCGTTTTATCAAACAGGTCTTGCATGAACTCGGGATTAAAAACGTCACTCCGGTCCAAAGTCGTGTCGAAGAATATGATCCTGAATGTGGATTCGATGCTGTTTTGAGCCGTGCGTTTGCTTCTATGACAGATATGGTAGAGTGGTGTGAACATCTACCGCGCGCGAACTCTGGTGTCTTTTTTGCTCTTAAAGGGCAACTACCTCAGGAAGAAATCACTCTACTTCCTGAGTGGTGTTCTGTGACAGAAGTCAAAGCTTTGAAAGTTCCGGAGTTGGAAGGCGAGCGTCATCTTGTAATCTTATCTCGTAAGGGATAATAGCGAGGCATACCGTGGGTAAAATCGTAGCGATCGCCAACCAGAAAGGTGGCGTAGGAAAAACAACAACTTGTGTCAATTTGGCCGCTTCTATGGCTGCGACTAAACGTAAAGTTTTGGTGATAGATTTAGATCCTCAGGGCAACGCCACAATGGCGAGTGGAGTGGACAAATATCAAGTCGATGCAACGGTTTATGAGTTTTTAGTTGAAGACGCCCCGTTTAACGATGTGGTATGCCGTAATACAGCGGGTCACTATGATTTGATTGCAGCGAACGGTGATGTTACCGCCGCTGAAATTAAACTCATGGAAGTTTTTGCCCGAGAAGTGAGGCTAAAGAATGCGTTGGCCTCAGTTCGTGATAACTATGATTTCATCTTTATCGATTGTCCTCCCTCTTTAAACCTTCTTACAATCAATGCGATGGCAGCCGCTGACTCTGTGTTAGTGCCAATGCAATGTGAGTATTTTGCATTAGAAGGTTTAACAGCTCTTATGGATACCATTAGTAAGCTTGCTGCGGTAGTGAATGACAACTTAAAGATTGAAGGTTTGCTTCGTACTATGTATGACCCGCGCAACCGGTTAGCAAACGAAGTTTCAGATCAGTTGAAGAAGCACTTTGGGAACAAAGTCTACCGTACCGTTATCCCTCGTAATGTCCGTCTCGCTGAGGCTCCTAGTCATGGCAAACCCGCCATGTACTATGACAAGTATTCTTCAGGTTCAAAAGCGTATTTAGCGCTTGCGGGTGAAATGCTTCGTCGAGAAGAAGTTATTGCATAACACAGATTAAAGGAATTTGTTTGCATGTCTAAACGTGGTTTAGGTAAAGGATTGGACGCGCTGCTTGCAACCAGTTCTTTAGCTCGTGAAAAGCAACAAGTGGCAAATCATAGCCAAGAGATGTCTACAGATGGCGATTTGCAAGATATCGCTGTTGCAAACTTAAAGCCGGGTGTATATCAACCCCGTAAAGATATGTCTCCAGAAGCTCTCGAAGAGTTATCCGCCTCGATTCAATCTCAGGGTATTATTCAACCTATCGTTGTCCGTCCATTAGAAATGGGGGATTACGAAATCATTGCAGGTGAACGTCGATGGCGAGCCGCTAAGCAAGCGGGTTTAAAACGAGTTCCTTGTTTGATCAAAGCGGTGGAAGATCGAGCTGCGATCGCGATGGCGTTGATCGAAAATATCCAGCGTGAAGATCTTAACGCGATCGAAGAAGCACAAGCTCTAGAGCGTCTACAAGATGAGTTTAAACTGACACATCAACAAGTCGCTGAGGTGATCGGTAAATCGAGAACGACAGTGAGTAACTTGTTGCGCCTTAACCAGTTGACTGATGTGGTTAAAGGCCTTGTGGAAACGAAACAGTTAGAAATGGGCCATGCTCGAGCACTGTTAATGCTTCAAGGTGAACAGCAACAAGAAATCGCACAACGTATTGCAAAGAAGCAGTTAACAGTACGTCAAACAGAACAACTGGTTAAAAAATGCTTGGCACAAGACGTTGAAGAAAAAAATGTTGTTGAAGACGTAGAAACTCAACAATTGTCACAAAAACTGAGTGAAAACTTAGGTGCAAAAGTGTCAATTGTTCGTTCCAAAAATGGTAAATCCAAGGTGACAATTAGCCTTGACGAGCCTTACAAACTAGAGCAATTGGTTGCCAAGTTACAAGGCTAGATGAGATAATCGAACATCATATTATTTTTGAAAAAAAAGAATTTTGTGTGAAAAATGTTGGTTAGCATACAAAAATGTAACATAAGATTGTATTTTCGTTGCATTAAGTTTGCTCCTTCGTATAATTTTCGCCAATTTCTCTAGGTCAAATGTTGTAAGGCCTTGAGATGTAACTAGAGGTACGAATACATGGTAGCTGCGTTGGCTAGACCAGGACGAGAGCTTGCAAAGCAATTGTTAATGATTCAGTCTGGCGCGGTTATGGTTGTGGCAGCAGGGATGGCGATTGCCGTAAATGCTGAATGGGGATTTTCAGCGCTGGTTGGTGGAGGCATTTGTGTCTTGGCCAATGCGGTTTTTGCGCTGTGTGCTTTTATGTTTAGTGGGGCGCGTGCAGCAAAGCGAATCGCAGTCTCTTTCTATACAGGTGAAGCACTTAAAATTCTCATTACAGTCGCTTTATTCTCTGTCGCTTACATGTATATGCAGGTGGAACTTGTTCCCCTGAAACTAACCTATTTGCTGGCTCTAGGTATTAATATCTGTGCGCCAGTGCTATTCATTAACAACAAAAAATAGGATGAGTTATGGCTGCGCCAGGTGAAGCGCTAACATCGTCCGGATACATTGAACACCACCTTTCTAACCTATCTTTATACAAGCTGGGTTTAGTTGAGGCGGAAACAAGTTTCTGGAACGTACATATCGATAGCCTGTTTTTTTCTTTGTTTACTGGACTGATTTTCCTCTGGGTTTTCCGTTCTGTAGCGAAGAAGGCAACAGCGGGTGTACCAGGCAAGCTACAGTGTTTTGTTGAAATAGTGGTTGAATTTGTCGATACCAACGTCAAAGACACCTTTCATGGACGCAATCCACTAATAGCACCGCTGGCACTAACTATCTTTTGTTGGGTATTGCTAATGAACATCATGGACTTAGTGCCAATTGATTTCTTGCCGTATCCAGCAGAGCATTGGCTAGGTATCCCTTACTTGAAAGTGGTTCCTTCTGCTGATGTGAACATCACCATGGCTATGGCACTAGGTGTATTTGCTCTGATGATTTATTACAGCATCAAAGTGAAAGGCCTAGGTGGTTTTGCGAAAGAATTAGCATTACATCCATTTAATCACCCTGTGATGATTCCGTTTAACCTACTGATTGAAGTGGTATCGCTATTAGCTAAACCTCTTTCACTTGGTATGCGTCTATTCGGTAACATGTTCGCAGGTGAGGTTGTATTTATTCTTATCGCAGCGATGCTACCATGGTATTTACAATGGATGGGTTCACTTCCGTGGGCTATTTTCCATATTCTTGTAATTCTGATTCAAGCCTTCGTGTTTATGATGTTGACAATCGTTTACCTGTCAATGGCACACGAAGACAGTGATCATTAATATATAGCTTTTATTTGGGCACATTTAGCCAACAACTATAATTGGAGATAGTAATGGAAACTTTACTGAGCTTTTCTGCAATCGCCGTAGGTATTATCGTCGGTCTTGCTTCTCTTGGTACAGCGATTGGTTTCGCACTTCTAGGTGGTAAATTCCTTGAAGGTGCAGCTCGTCAACCAGAAATGGCTCCTATGCTACAAGTTAAGATGTTCATCATCGCGGGTCTACTGGATGCGGTTCCAATGATTGGTATCGTAATCGCACTTCTATTTACATTTGCTAACCCATTCGTTGGTCAATTAGGTTAATCACGTTTTGCCAGAGGCAAGCCTTTACAGGTTTGCCATTGATTAATACTAAGTCCATATAGAGGGGTAGCTGTTGTGAATATGAACGCAACTCTGCTAGGTCAAGCACTGTCTTTCGCACTATTTGTGTGGTTCTGCATGAAGTATGTATGGCCGCCAATTATGCAAGCGATTGAAGAGCGTCAGAAGAAAATTGCTGATGGTCTACAAGCCGCTGAGCGTGCAAAAAAAGACTTAGATCTAGCACAAGCCAACGCTTCAGATTCTTTGAAAGAAGCGAAGCGCACAGCAACAGAGGTCATCGAGCAAGCGAACAAGCGCAAAGCTCAAATTCTAGAAGAAGCTCGCGAGGAAGCTCAGGCAGAACGCCAGAAAATCCTTGCTCAAGCTGAAGCTGAAGTTGAAGCTGAACGTAATCGTGCCCGCGATGAGCTGCGCAAACAAGTTGCAACTCTGGCAATTGCTGGTGCTGAGAAAATCATTGAGCGTTCAATCGATAAAGATGCGCACAAAGATATTCTCGACAACATTACTGCAAAACTTTAAGTCTGGGGGCGCGAATGTCTGATTTGACTACTATTGCTCGCCCCTACGCTAAAGCAGCTTTTGACTTTGCGGTAGAAAAGCAACAACTAACTCAATGGAGTGAGATGTTAGCTTTCGCTGCCGAAGTTACAAATAACGAGCAAATTAATGAGCTATTAACCAGCTCTGCTTCTGCTGAAAAACTTGCAGAAATTTTTATCGCAATTTGTGGCGAACAGTTTGATGAATTTGGTCAAAACCTAATTAAGGTGATGGCTGAGAATGGCCGTTTACAGGCCCTTCCTGATGTTTTTGAGCAATTTGTTGCTCTTAAGAAAGAGTTCGAGAAAAACGTTGATGTTGAAGTGATTTCAGCAACCGAACTTTCTGAACAACAACTTTCAGATATCAGTAGCAAACTGGAGCAGCGTCTAGAACGTAAAGTTCAGCTGAATTGCAGTGTAGATGAGACCTTACTTGGTGGGGTCGTAATTCGAGCCGGAGATCTAGTCATCGATAACTCAGCGCGTGGTCGTTTGAACCGCCTGAGCGATGCCTTGCAATCTTGATGGGGATTGGAGCATGCAACTTAATTCCACGGAAATTAGCGATCTAATTAAACAGCGTATTGAATCTTTCAACGTTGTAAGTGAAGCTCGCAATGAAGGTACTATCGTCTCGGTAAGCGATGGTATTATCCGTATTCATGGCCTTGCAGATGTAATGCAGGGTGAAATGATTGAATTACCGGGTGGCCGTTATGCACTAGCACTTAACCTTGAGCGTGACTCAGTAGGTGCGGTTGTAATGGGCCCGTATGCTGACCTTAAGGAAGGCATGAAAGTTACAGGTACTGGTCGTATTCTTGAAGTACCAGTTGGTCCTGAATTACTAGGTCGCGTAGTGAACACGCTAGGTGAGCCTATTGATGGTAAAGGTCCTATTGAAGCGAAATTGTCTTCACCTGTAGAAGTGATTGCACCAGGTGTAATCGACCGTAAATCGGTAGACCAACCTGTACAAACTGGTTATAAGTCAGTTGACTCAATGATCCCAATCGGTCGTGGTCAGCGTGAGCTTATCATCGGTGACCGTCAGATTGGTAAAACAGCACTGGCGATCGACGCGATCATCAACCAGAAAGACTCTGGTATTTTCTCTATCTACGTAGCAATCGGTCAGAAAGCATCGACTATCGCTAACGTTGTTCGCAAACTAGAAGAGCACGGCGCACTACAAAACACTATCGTTGTAGTTGCATCAGCTTCTGAATCTGCAGCGCTTCAATACCTAGCGCCTTACGCAGGTTGTGCGATGGGTGAATACTTCCGCGATCGCGGTGAAGACGCACTGATTGTTTACGATGATCTATCTAAGCAAGCGGTAGCTTACCGTCAGATCTCTCTACTACTTAAACGTCCACCAGGCCGTGAGGCATTCCCAGGTGACGTATTCTACTTACACTCGCGTCTACTAGAGCGTGCAGCTCGTGTAAACGAAGAGTACGTAGAGCGTTTCACTAACGGTGAAGTGAAAGGTAAGACTGGTTCTTTGACTGCTCTTCCTATCATCGAAACTCAAGCAGGTGACGTTTCAGCATTCGTACCGACTAACGTAATCTCGATTACCGATGGTCAGATCTTCCTACAAACTGAGCTATTCAACGCTGGTGTTCGTCCTGCTGTTGACCCAGGTATCTCAGTATCTCGTGTAGGTGGTTCAGCTCAGACGAAAATCATCAAGAAACTATCAGGTGGTATCCGTACAGCACTAGCTGCATACCGTGAACTAGCGGCATTTGCTCAGTTCTCTTCTGACCTTGATGACGCAACGAAGAAACAGCTAGACCATGGTCAAAAAGTTACAGAACTAATGAAGCAGAAGCAGTACGCTCCAATGTCTGTATTTGACCAAGCTCTAACTATCTTCGCGGCAGAGCGCGGTTACCTTGATGATGTAGAACTTAACAAAGTTCTAGATTTCGAGGCGGCTCTACTATCGTACGCTCGCGGTCAATACGCTGAACTAGCAGCTGAGATCGACAAGTCTGGCGCTTACAACGATGAAATCGAAGCTCAGTTGAAGAAACTGACTGACGACTTCAAAGCAACCCAAACTTGGTAATTAGGTCGGTGGCAGTTTCTGCCACCAACTAACGGAGAGTAACGATGGCCGGCGCAAAAGAGATACGTAATAAAATCGGTAGTGTTAAAAGCACGCAGAAAATTACGAAAGCGATGGAAATGGTAGCAGCTTCAAAAATGCGTCGCTCTCAAGACGCAATGGAAGCTTCTCGTCCATA
>JBLXHN010000019.1:0-43626 GCA_048259585.1 Vibrio sp.
TGCCAGATCGAAGCTCTTCGCCCATTTGTTTTATAAGAGCTTCCATATCTAATTTACTTTCTGTATTTTTCATATGTCTAATTTATTAAATTATAAATTGACACACTTAATTGAATAGACTCTAATTTTATTCATAGGAAGTTAATATTTAAGTTAAAGTAAGTACCAATTAATAAAAATCATATTTCCCATCCCAAAGCAATTTGGTTCAAGCTTGTATCGAAGTGTTAAAACCTAAAAACAACTTATTCTTATTGAAACATCCCCCGTTTTTGTGAGACAATTAGGAAATAAGAGAACAAGATATTAAACCTTTGTGGTACCTCCAAGCTTTTTGTTTAAAGGCCTCTGAAAAGGAAGTTATTCGTTAATAAGAACAAGTTTATTACGCCTTGATTAATTTTTACATTGAAAATTATCCCTCCTTAATGGTTCTGTATTTTCATAAAAAAAGCCGCCCCGATAGGGGCAGCTTTCAAACATTAATTAAATAAAATATACTACTCCTTAATTACTTTGAAGTTCTCTTCAAATCCGCCTTCAAAAGTAACACGGAAAATGAAAGTTCCAGTAGGTAAAGAAGATACATCTACTTTGCCATCAGCAAATTGGTTGTTGTTCAATACTTGCTGACCCAATACATTGTAACCAGAAACCGTTTCGATTTTCTGATTAGCTTTAATGTAAAGTACTTCGTTCATTGGGTTTGGATGATATGAGAAATTCAAGTTTGAATAGTCACCTATTCCAGCTACTCCGTCAACTGTAACGGTGTAGTCTTCAGTTTCTCCATAACCTTGATCTTCATTACAGGACATATCCCAAGTAGCATCCGTGTCAGGCACAGCTGCAACACGAACTCTCATTCTATAGTCACCATCTGCTAAACCTGCAGGAATTGCGATATTGCCAGGTAAGGCTTCACCACTTCCGGTTCCAATAAAGAAGAATTCATTTTCATCAAAACTTCCATTGTTATCGAAATCGATCCAGACCGAAGCTGACTCAACATCCCATCCGCCGCCTACGCTAACAGATATTGGGAATGTTCCACCTGATTGAACGGTAGCTACCAAAGCTGTATAATCACCGTATCCACTAGGGCTACAATCTGTGGTGTTGTCAATTTCCTGGAAAGTGACGTTTGTAATGGTATCACCATCGGTACAATCCAATACAGGAATACAATACACTGATGCTTCTGTGGTTGTAAACGTTGCAGTCATTGAATACGAAGTTTCTGTAGATAAAGTACAAGTTACCTCTAATCTCCACTCAACTACTGTTCCGGTTGGAGCAGGTGCGGTAGCTGTGTAAGCAGCATAAGCACCCATTGCAGTTCCTTCATTTACCCAACCAGCTCCATCTGTATTTGATTGCCATTGGTAGGTCAATCCATTTCCAGTTGTAAAGCCAGTGGCAGAAACAGTATAGGTAGTGCCAGCAAATCCTGTTTCAGGACTTGTCATCGCAACACCTGCGTCAGGCGTACCTGAACAATCGTCGGTGTTGCCAGCGGCAATGTTCAAAGTGAAATCTAGTGCTTGACCATATCCTGACTCAGTTCCCATTCCAAATGGATCAAATTGAATTCCACAAGGAGTTACAATGGGATTAGAAAGATCATCAAAATACGTTTTTGTAATTCTGATGCGGGTTTCTCCAAGTACTGCATCTGCAGGTACTAGAATATCCATATTCACAGAAACACCATCACTTCCCGTAGAATTTGAAATTGTTCCAAGTTCATAAATTTCACCTGCATCGTCTAACATATCGTTTTGATTCCAATCGATAAAGGCAACGATATTGGTATCAAAATCGCCATAGGTATTTCCTTCAACGGCAAGGTTGTATGTCTCACCAGCGGTAACATCAACAACAACATCTGTTTTGTCGATCAAAACATCTGTGCTATTGGTATTAGTAATGCTGGTTCCTGCAAAATCAACCTTAGAGATTTCTTCAACAATAACATCACTGGCATCCGTTATTTCACAATATGGGCTTGGGAATGGTCCTCCAGCTCCTGGCACACTCAGCGTATAATCCTCAAATTCACCATAAGTAAATCCAGTTTCACAAGGATCAACGTCTCCTGTAGTTGAAAGCCAATGGCTTACCACTCTCATTCTTGTATCTCCAGTAGTTACATCCATTGGTATGGTAAAAGAGCCTACATGCTGCTCTTCGTACCCTGTGCTGCTATACGCAACTTCCTCAGTAACATCAAACGCTCCATCTTGATTCCAGTCTACCCAGATTCTAAAACCAGCAGTTCCTCCTAAAACGTCGGCGGTAAAGCTTATCTCATCTCCAGGATTTCCTTCAACTGTCATAGCGGTAAAATCGCCGTAACCTCCTGTAGAGAATCCACTAGCAAGGTTAGAAATATTTTGGATTCCGCCTGTAGTTGAAAAGTTATTTATGTAACGATTCGTATTAGTTCCTTCAGGAATACAGTAGCAGTCAGAAGGATTCGGATTTAAGGTTACTGCAATTACAGCAGAATCATCTGAATCTCCATTTGTACACTCTACGTGATAACGATAATCTGTTGCGGTATCAATACCAGCAATAGTAATTGTTGAAGAAGCGACACCTAAACTGGTCCAAGTACCTGCTCCAGCTGGAGAAGATTGCCAAGTACGGGTTAACCCATCGGCAGGTTCGGAGTTACCTGTAACAGACATGCTGAAAGGTGCCAATGAACATACAACCATTGCTGTGTCTCCTACAACTGTTCCTGCAACTGCTTCGGTACAAGTATCTAAGGTGGCAATATTTAAGGTATAATCCTCAAATTCTCCTTGACCGGTATGAGAACAAGCGTTAAGTGGTCCACTGTTTGGAGTGTAAGAAGATCCTATTCTCATTCTATGAACTCCTGTAACACCTACAGGCATAGTGATAGTACCTGTATAGTTTCCACTATAACCAGAAGATTGATAAACTAATTCGGTTGTTTCATCAAACAAAAGGTCATTGTTCCAATCAATCCAGATTTTCAAACCAACAGTATCTCCATCGCCAATTCCAACAGTATAAGTAATACTTTCTTCTGGACTAACAACAACGGATTGCGCACTATAGTCACTATAACCATCTCCACTTAAACCGGGACCTGAACTAAGGTTGCTAATATCTTGACCTGCATCTCCAACTATGGTAACATTATCTATAAAACCAGAATCTCCTGTATTCGTTGCAATACAATATCCTGTGAAAATTCCTAAAGGACCTGACCAAACACTTAAATCGCCTGGGCCACAGTCTGCTTGAACGTAAACGTCATATGCTGTTTCAGCCATCAATCCTGTTATCTGAAAGTTATTAACAGAAACAGTTTCTGGTCCCATTTCGTCGGCATCTCCTGGAGTATATCCAGTAGGACCCCAAGATACGTTCCACGAGGTTTCCGTATTTCCAGCAGTCCAACTAACATCTACTGTTGTGTCGGTTACACCTGTTGTAACAAGTGCTGTTGGGGCAATACAAGAAGGAACTAGCTCCCAAGAAACATCATCCCAATAGTGACTAGTTCCATTGGCAGCACTTTTGATTCCCAATCTTGCTCCAGCCGGAACAGTGTTAGGAACTAGAACCGTATAGTCGGAATCCGTAGCATACGACGTATTCGTAATATCTAGGTTTTGAATCAACGTAAAGCTTGCGTAATCTGTCGGATCGGTAACATATCCTACTGATAGAACACCTGTTCCTGAACCAACTCTAGCTTTAAGCTTTAACCAATGGGTTCCAGCGTCTATATTTGAGAATTCAGGTAATACTACAATAACAGAATTAGATGTAGTTCCTGTATATTGATAAATATTCCTGGTTCCAGAAGCTGGAGAGGTTGAAGATATCGTCTGACTTCCCGCTGAGGTAGCTGGAACAAGTCTTTCCCAACAATCAGGGACGATGCTTCCTGTACCGTACGAATCGAAATTTTCGAACATAGTAGGGGCAATACCACAAGCCGTTTTAAATGAACTACCTGCCCATGAGCTCTCTTCGGTCCCGCAATCTGCCTGAATGTAAACTCTATAATTTGTATTTGGGTCTAAGTCTGTAATCTGAAAGGATGTTGAACCTACAGTAGCTTGGTCAATTTCATTCCCATCTCCAGGAACATAATCTGCTAATCCCCAAGTCAAGTTCCAAGAAGTTTCACTCGCTCCAGCTGTCCAGTTAACATCTGCAGTGGTTTGAGTTATCATTGAAGTAGCAACTCCTGTTGGTTTAGGGCAGGATTGTTGGATACCACCTAAAACCATAGTGTTTATATAGTCATATCTAGATTTTGCAGTAGCTGGAGAATTTGGATCAGGCATAGTAGAATCACTACTCCAGTAAATACTCCTATTTGAACCTGTTACAGCAAAGGTTTTTCCAAAATTGGTTGAAGAATATCCAGGTGATTTTTCAAGAACACCAATTACTAAGTTTTGAGTACCATCGTAAGAGAATGGAGTATCAAATGTAATTTGCATCCAGTTATTGTTAGCTGGAAAAGTTACTATTCCGTCAAAAACTTCAATCAAATTTGCACCAGGAACCCAATCGGTAGCTGTTGTAAATTCTGTTTTTGCCGTTTGAGCCATATAAATAGTCCAGTCATTATTATTGCCTGGAGTTGTGGAACTAGAAAAGAAAAAGGAAATGGAAGTTATATCTCCATTTGCATTTATTTCACTTTGATAAACAATTTGCTGACTGTACGAATAATTATACAGACCATTAATTGGAATAGTGGACGAATTGCCGTCCTGTTCCCCTATGGAAACTTGCGCCGATCCTTGCCAGGAAAAGACGGTCATAAGGAGCGCGAAAAATAAAAAGGTAATCTTTTTAATCATAATTATTTGTTTTAGTTAATACTGGGGGTCAAGTTAAATAAAAGAACCATTAACTCCAATGAATTCCAAACATGAATTGATGTACAGGCTATATAATTACAACATTTAACATTATCTGAAAATATTCAAACGGCCTTCTTCTCGTGGATTTCTTAGAATTTATTGTTTTAAACATATTGATGGCTAGAATTATATAAATACCAATCTGCTGTCAACAGATTGGCAATGCCTTCATTATTTGAGAGTGAAAACATCGCATTTTTGATTGCGATAGTCCATAAAAAAAAAAGCTGCCCCGATCGGGCAGCTTTCATACATTTATTGATTAACTAAAATAAATTACTCCTTAATAACTTTGAAGTTCTTTTCAAATCCACCTTCAAAAGTAACGCGGAAAATGAAAGTTCCAGTAGGTAAAGAAGAAACATCTACTTTGCCATCAGCAAATTGATTGTTGTTCAATACTTGCTGACCCAATACATTGTATCCAGAAACCGTCTCGATTTTCTGATTAGCTTTAATGTATAATACATCATTCATTGGGTTTGGATGATATGAGAAATTCAAGTTTGAATAGTCACCTATACCTGCTACTCCATCAACTGTAACGGTGTAATCTTCAGTTTCACCATAAAATTGATCTTCATCACAGGCTAATTCTGGAGTGGCTAAAGGCGCATCAACTGCAGCTACACGAACTCTCATTCTATAGTTTCCATCAGTTGTACCTACAGGAATAGCGACATCCCCGGTTACAACGCTACCACTTCCAGTTCCAAGAAGAAGGAATTCATCCTCATCAAAAGTGCCATTGTTGTCATAATCAATCCAAACAGAAACTGACTCATAAGTAAATCCTGCTCCGACACTAACCGACATTGAATAAGTACCGCCAGATTGAACAG
This sequence comes from Vibrio sp., assembly GCA_048259585.1. Classification (GTDB taxonomy): domain Bacteria; phylum Pseudomonadota; class Gammaproteobacteria; order Enterobacterales; family Vibrionaceae; genus Vibrio. Next base: position 5,768 of record JBLXHN010000019.1, read on the forward strand.
TAGCTACCATAGTGGTAAAGTCTCCATAACCATTAGGGCTACAATCTGTAGTATTGTCGATTTCTTGGAAAGTAACATTATTTATTACATCGCCGTCTGAACAATCTAATTCTGGAGCACAATACACCATTCCGGTTGTAAAGGTTGCCGTTGTAGAATAGGAAACTTCTGTGGAAAGTGTACAAGTAACCTCCAATCTCCATTCAACTACCGTTCCGTCTTGAGTTGGGGCAGTAGCGGTATAAGAAGAATAGGTGGTACTAGAAGCTCCTTCATTTACCCAACCAGCTCCATCTGTATTTGATTGCCATTGGTAGGTCAATCCATTTCCAAAAGAATAGCCGGTGGCCGAAACCATATAAGTAGAACCAGGGTTACCTACGGCAGGGTTTACAGTAGCTTCACCTCCATCAGGGGTGCCTGAACAATCTCCTAACGTTCCTATTTCAAGTGTGTAATCTTCAGCTTGTCCATAACCATACGAGCCACAAGGACTGGTTGGAGAGACGGAATAATTCTTAACCACTCGCATAAGATACGTTCCGTCAATTAAACTAGCAGGTAAGGTAATGGTGCTTGTAGCCTGTTGTCCATCTGTACCTGTTGATCCTGTGATTGAGCCAATCTCAAACGTTTCGTAGCTGCTCCATTCATCACCACTACCACCCGTGTTAACGAAAATGGTAAAATAGTTGGTATAAGGTCCATCTGTAAATCCTTCCAAAGCAACATCAACAGTTGCTCCTGGTTCAGCCAAAACAACAACACTTGTAAAGTCCTCTAATACTTCGGTACTAGATGCTGATGATACATTATCAACGTTTGCCATTGCCAATCGAGTAATAGGCTCTACTCCGAAAGTAATATCAAACAAACACTCAACGGGTGGTGCTATTGCAACATCACAATGTAATTTAAAGACAGCTTGATTGCCATCTGCGTCTTCTATCCACGGCCCTCCTGATTCGGAAGAATGGATTGGCTCACCCAGAGTTCCAACCGAACTCACTTCCCAATACGAAGTACCGCCTTGGGCTACAGGCTCCATCCAGTAGCTGGTTCCCGTGGTTCCTCCTGGAAATGACAAATCAACTTCTACCAATACAGTATAAACAGTATATCCAAAAGCGCTTCCAACTGGAACTTGAGCATACGGAACAAGTCCTGTTACAGACTCAACAACTGTAGCACCAGGTGATCCGCTGTCGTCATTATAGAAGTTAAGATCTAATGTGGTAATAGGCGCCATAGATAAGATGTTCAGCTCAATAGATAGAAGCTCTAAAGTATTGTCTGGAGAAACCATAAAGTCATCCGCATTTCTGAAGATACCTCCACCAGTAATATTAAGACCATTCTCAAATCCATTGCTGTCATCTCCTTGTGCACAATCTAAACCAGGATCACCTCCACCGCCAGCTACGTTGACGGTATAATCTTCTGTTTGCCCAAAACTATTGGATCCACATGGAGTAGTGAGTGAAGAGTTAAAATTCTTTCTCACTCTCATTCTAGTGTCACCGGCAGCAGCATCTGCTGGCACGACAATATCATTAATAGCTTGTTGCCCATCTGTTCCATCTGAATTGAAGATTGAACCAATTTCAGTCATTTCAGAAGCTTCAAATTCTCCGTTGTGGTTCCAATCAACCCAAACAGTGAAGTAATTAGTATAACTACCATCTGTATTCCCTTCAGCTGCGAAACTATAGGTTTCTCCAGCTTCTACATGCGCTATCATCGCAGTAAAATCTTCATAAGAATCAGTACTTGCAGCAGAAGAGGCGTTGTCTATATCAACAAAAACAACCCTAGTAATTGCTTCTATATTGCCACTAGTAGCAGTACAATAAGTAAGGGTAGTCGTAAATGTAGCAATTGTAGTTGAATACGCCGTCTCGGCTGAAGCTATACAAGTTAAAGCCAATCTCCACTGAACAACATCTCCCAATTCTGGAGGCGCTATCGCTGTGAAAGGTGTATTGAAAGTAGTTGCAGTCCCTTCATCTATCCAGCCGGCACCGTTGGTATTGGATTGCCATTGAAAAGACAAACCAGTGGCAGCGGTATAACCTTCTGCTGAAACTGTATAAGTTGTTCCTGCATTTCCTGATGTTGGATCAGCTATTGCAGTTCCTGCGACTGGAACACCAGAACAAGAATCTGGAAATATAACGTCAAAGGTATAATCCTCAAATTCACCATTATTATATCCGGTTACACAAGGATCAAGACCTCCATTGGAGAGCGACCAGTTGCTTACAATTCGCATTCTTGTTTCTCCCTCTAAAGCATCAGCAGGAACTTCGAATGATCCTGTGTGATTAGCGCTAAAGGTAGTTGTATTAAAGGCCACCTCCTCGACAACATCAAATGCGCCGTCTTGGTTCCAGTCCACCCAAATTCTAAACCCAGCAGTTCCTCCAACGATATCTACCGCGAAATCAACTGACTCACTTGGGCTTTGCGAAACCGTAAACGTATCGACAAAGTTACCATATCCTCCTGGGGAGAATCCACTTGCAAGGTTGGAAATATTGTCAATCCCGCCTGTGGTAGAAAAGTTATTGATGTAACGAGCTGGGTTGATTCCTTCAGGTGTACAGTAACATTCTGAAGGATTCGGATTTAAGGTTACTGCAATTATAGCAGAATCATCTGAATCTCCATTGTCACACTCAACGTGGTAACGGAAATCTGTAGGGGTATCAATTCCTGGAATAGTAATGGTTGAAGAACTAACGTCTAAGTCAGTCCAAGTACCTGCTCCAGCAGGAGAAGATTGCCAGGTTCTTGTTAAACCAGTTGCGGGTTCTGAATTCCCAGTAACGGAAAGAGTGAAAGGTGACAAAGCACATTCTTCTCTTGTAGGATCTCCTACAATAGTTCCTGCCTCGGCTCCTGTACAAGTATCAAGTGGAATAATCTCAAAGGTGTAATCTTCAAATTCCCCATAGGTAAAGCCTGTAATACACGGATTAATAAGTCCTGTACTATTTAAATAATGGTTTACAATACGCATTCTTGTGGTCCCTCCCATTACATCTACTGGAATGGTAAAGGCGCCTGTATGGTTTGTAAGATAGCCGGTACTTGCATAAGCTACTTCTTCGGTAACATCAAAAGCCCCATCTTGGTTCCAGTCTACCCAAATTCTAAATCCATAGGTGTTGCCTGTCGCTAAATTGGCAACAAAGCTAATTTCATCACCAGGATTCGCTTCCACGGTCATAGCGGTAAAATCCCCATAACCTCCAGTAGAATATCCACTGTTTAGATTAGAGATATTTTGAACTCCACCTGTGGTAGAAAAATCTTTAATAAAATAGCTTGAGTTCGTTGAGCTAGGCGTACAATAACACTCAGATGGATTTGGATTTAAGGTTACTGAAACCACAGAAGAAGTATCAGAGTCTCCATTGTCACACGCTACGTGGTAACGGTAGTCTGTTGGTGCAGTAATTCCCGCAACATTAAGAGTTGCCGCTCCAGAACCTAAGTCAGTCCAAGTGCCCGCTCCTGCAGGGGAAGATTGCCAAGTACGAATTAAACCAGTTGCAGGATCTGAATTCCCTGTAACCGATATACTAAATGCCGTATTAGCACATACTTCTCTTGTAGGATCTCCCACAATTGTTCCTGCTACCGCTCCAGTACAAACATCTAAAACTCCAGTAATTACTTTATAATCTTCGAATTCGCCATAAGTGAATGCTGTAGCACAAGGGCTAACGTCTCCCGTGCTTGACAACCAATGGCTCACAATTCGCATTCTTGTCTCGCCTATCTCGGCGGTAGCAGGGACTGTGATTGTTCCAGATTGTGAATTTGCATATCCTGAAGACTGATATGCTACCTCACTGGTTTCAAAAACACCATTCTGGTTCCAATCCACCCAAACTCTAAAGCCGGCGGTTCCGCCGATAATGTCGGCAGTAAAACTAAAAGACTGACCTGGTTCGCGAGCGATAGTCTGGGTGTCATAAAAATTTCCATAACCTCCAGTAGAGAACCCACTATTGAGGTTAGTTACATTCTGAGTTCCACCTGTAGTGGAAAAGTTGTTCACGTAACGTGCTGAGTTTGTCCCTTGAGGTATGCAATATTGTGCATACATTGACGGGGAAAGACTCAAAAACAAGGTTAATGCAAACAGCATCGAACCCTTTTTAAGTAATTTCTTAATCATAATTAAAGGTTTTAGTTAATACTGGGGTCAAGTTAATAAAAGAAATCTCAACTACAATATTTTTTTACGAATTGAATTTGAGAACTTTTGAAGAAACTTATAAATTTAACAGTCTATGAAAATATTTGAGACTTGGTTTATGTAATAGACCTATCCTAAACTGAATTTTACAGGAAAGAAATTAGCATAAACTTTAAAGGAATGTATGTAGTTACTGTTTTTTTCCTTTTCGGAAAATCAGCTTAGATATTCTTTTGTCTCCAGAAGCGAAGGCAACACTATCATTCACGAATTCTATTGCGAAAAATGCCTCTTTTGAAAGTTCTTTCCAGTTTTTCCCGCCATCGCCACTGTAGGAAATCCCCGGGGAGCCAACAGCAACAACCCCCCGCCCAAGGGTTCCGGGAACAAACTTCACGGATGATCGATAGCCTGGCTCCTCTCCATCTGCTATAAGATTCCAAGACTTGCCACCATCGGTAGTTAGTGCTTTATTTTTTGCGTTTAACGATTTATCCTCCCAGTCGCCTCCTATTACAATTCCATGACTAGCATCCCAAAAGTCGATACTGTAAATGCCTGTCATTGCTTTCCCACTGACAATAGGCGTGTCGTATATTTCCCAAGTTTCCCCCTTGTCGGTCGTATGCATTACTCTTGCTTTTTTCCCTCCCGTTGCAACCCACGCATGCTCCTTATATATCGCGATATTTGAATTACTTGCAGCAAAGGCCGCTTCTCCATTTTCAATAGTTGGTAAACTTTCGCATGGCAACTTTTTCCATGTATTCCCGCCATCTCTTGTAATAATTACCGACATACACCCATTTATTGGATCACCAATAGCGATTCCCTCCTCCTCATTCCAGAATTTCATTGCGTCGTAAAAAACCTCAGCGCCTGTCTCTTTATAAACTTCTTCTATATTAGTGGCTTCCGTTTCGTTGTATCCTATTTTATATAAAACCGCAGGACTTGCAATACTCAGCACAAAAACTGCCTCCTTAGTGGCGGCAATAGAACGAAAATGCAACAGAGAATCTGAATATTTTATAATGGCAAGTTTGGGTATATTTCCGTCTATCAATCCAACCTTCCCTTTATTTGCTGCAAACCACACTCGGTTTTCATCCAACGGATGTATTGCGCGAATACTCAAACTGTCAATAAACACAGGGCTAATTTCAACTGAATTGATTTCAAATTCAACATTATCAGTACAAGAAATCAAAGCTAAAACAGCAACTACAGCTAATAAAAAACGCATACTTCTATTTTTTTGGCAAAAGTAATCATTATGAAATTCCAAAAATCAAATTCCAATCTCCAAATGTGGAAATTCAAAATAACAAAATTGAAATTCCAAATAACGAAAAAACAAATCCCAACAAACCAGAATTAAATTCCAAATAACAAAAACCAGATGACAAGTTTCAAAAAACAAATTACAAATACGTCTTCATTTTCAGCCAATTTCGACTCTTCCCTTCCAATCCCCCTGATAGCAAGAAAAATGGCAGTAATTCTTTTACGAAATAGGGGTTAACCCCTAGGACGGAGTTAGTCATTTGTATTAGATTTGCAGGTCATTTAACAAACTTTTATATATGACAAAAGTCAATTACCTAATGACAAGACTGTTGGCTCTCCACTTGATGCTATTTAGCCTATTCGCCGCAGCTCAAACCCCAAAACAATTGCAGGAAATTACCGCCACTTATAACAAGGCTTACCTGCAAAACCTAGCTACCCAATCTTTGGAACAATCCAAAACAGATAAGGCTCAAGCTATTCTATATGCAACAGCACGGAATATCCCGCTAACCTACACCACCAAAGAGGGCGGTTTTGCTGAATTGCAAAAAGTATTGCCCGATGGCACACTGATTTACTTTCAGACAAACAATGCCGATGCTGCAAAATCTACTCGTGTCAACCATATTAATACTGGGGGATCAACTGGTTTTAATCTAGACGGTCAAAACATGACTTCCTATGTTTGGGACGGTGGTCACGCCCGTGAATCACATCAGGAGTACGATGGTCCTGGAGGAAATAATCGTGTCACCAATATGGATATTGCAGCCGAAGGAGGTTTAAGTTTAAACTTCCACGCCGCACACGTAGTTGGAACCACTGGAGCTTCTGGATTTCAACCTCAAGCAAAGGGAATGGCTCCTCATTCAAAGGTAAAAGCCTACATGTGGAATGGTGATTTAGCAGAAGCAACCACTGCAGCAGCAAATGGAATGCTAATTTCAAACCATTCCTATGGGTTTGCAGCTGAAAACCTTACCCCACAAATGTTTGGCTCTTATGGATATTTTGCGCGGGAATGGGATAACCTTATGTTCAGTGCTCCATACTATTTAATGGTAAAGGCCGCTGGAAATGATGGCGAAGACACTTACTACAATACCCAACCACTATACGCCGGGTACGACATGCTTAGCGGAAGGGCCACAGCCAAAAACAATTTAGTAGTCGCCGCAGCACATGATGCAAACGTGGACAGTAATGGAAATTTAATTTCAGTTGCCATTGCCGGCTTTAGCAGTCCAGGTCCTACAGACGACTATCGAATTAAACCCGATATCGCATGAAATGGGGTTAGCGTTTACTCAACCTACGAATCGGCAGATAATGCCTATGCAAGTATTCAAGGAACGTCTATGGCATCCCCTAATGTTATGGGTTCCTTATTATTATTACAACAACATTACAACAATGTAAACAATACCTATATGCGAGCAGCTACCTTAAAAGGGCTTGCTTTGCATACAGCTGATGACGCCGGTCCTGTTGGGCCAGACACAAAATTTGGCTGGGGACTTTTAAATGCCAAACGAGCTGCAGAAACCATTACTGCAAATGGATCTGCATCTCTCATAAATGAATTGGTGCTAACCCAAGGACAAACCATCACCCTTCAAGTAGATTCGGATGGTTTTAGTGATTTAATAGCATCTATCTCTTGGACAGACAGACCTGGAGTTATCAACAATTCAACAAACTCTATTATTCCAGCATTAATTAACGACTTGGATATTCGAGTTTCAAAGAATGGGGGTACTTACTATCCTTGGAGACTTACCTCAGTTTCTTCAAACAGCAATACTGGAGACAATAAGGTGGATCCTTTTGAAAGAATTGAAGTAGACTATGCCTCTGGAACTTATACCATCACCATTAGCCATAAAGGCACTTTGGTGGGCGGAAGTCAAGCCTTTACCCTTATTGTTACTGGACTAGAAGTAGAATGTTTAGCCGCAACCGTTCCACAAGGAATAAGCATAAATGATATTTCCAATGCGAAGGCAATGGTTTCTTGGGATTTAATCCCAGGTGCTTCCTACGATTTGAGATATCGCAAGGCTGGAACTTCCACTTGGACTACCATTTCAAGCATTCCAACCTCCTCCTATGAAATTACGGGGCTAGATAGTTTTACTGAATATGAAGTAGAAGTGAGAAGCAAATGCGGTGAAGGATCGCCATCGGCCTATTCTACGGGGATTAATTTTACCACTTTAGGACTAAATTATTGCGTGTCGCGATCCAATAATCCCAATTCGCTACATATTAGTAATGTAACCTTAAATACAATAAACAATAATTCTACTCGTACTACCTATTCAGACTTTACCAATATCAGCACGGATTTAGATGCGGGACAAACGTATAGCATTTCTATAACTACTACCGCAGCTGGTAATTACCTCAATTCGTATGCAGCTTGGATAGATTACAATAACAACGGGGTTTTTGACGCAGATGAACGAATCTTTTCTCATTCTACAACCACTTCCAATTCAACCGTAACGGGAAATTTCACTGTGCCTTCAAACGTTAACCCGTTAACTACTACAATGCGCGTTTCGATGTCTTATGACTCAACAATACCCGAACCATGTGGAATATTTGCACACGGAGAAGTGGAAGATTATGCCGTTAATCTTAAAACGGTGGTTTGTGCGGCCACGATCCCCGCGAATATTATTGCAGCCAACATTAGCGGGTCATCCGCTTTAATTTCGTGGTCAACCGTACTAGGCTCTTCCTATGACCTGAGATATCGTGAGGTGGGGGCTTCCACCTGGTCAACAATTGAGGACATTGCCACTACTTCTTATGAAATTACAGGACTAGCTGTTTTTACGCAATACGAAGTAGCTGTGAGAAGCAAATGTCCTGAAGGTGCACCTTCCTCCTATTCCACCGTGGTTAATTTTACAACCTTGGGACAGGATTATTGCGATTCTTCTACCATAGCGCCAGATTATACCCAATATATTAGCAATGTAACGCTAAACACTATAAACAATAGTTCATCGGCCAGCACCTATTCCGATTTTAGGAATATAAGTACCGAGTTGACCGCCGGAGAAACCTATACCATCTCTATTACAACTACTGCTGAAGCCAATTATGCTTCTGCGTATGCAGTTTGGATAGATTACGACCTAAATGGAGCCTTCGACTCATCAGAACTGGTTTTTAGTTTTACTGCCAATGCGTACACCTTGGCTACTGGAAGCTTCACGGTTCCTTCAGGTACAAATATTCACGGCAGTACAATGCGTGTTTCGATGACCTATGGTGGAACAATACCAGGTCCTTGCGACCAATTAGAATATGGAGAAGTGGAAGATTATACCATTTTCTTTCAAGCAGTTGATTGTGTGGTAGCGGTCCCTCAAGACGTACTTGTTCAAGAAATTATTGGGCAAACGCCACCGTTTCGTGGACCTCCATTCCAGGTTCTGTGTACGATTTGAGATATCGTGAAGTAGGAACTTCTACTTGGGCTAACGTACTCGACGTTTCTGCAATCAGTTATCAAATTACAGGGCTTAATAATTATACAGAATATGAAGTGGAAGTAAGAGGAAAATGTCCAGGAGGTTCAGTTTCTGCCTATTCTAATGCAATAACTTTCACTACTCTGGGACATAGTTATTGTGAGTCCCTCTCATTAGATACCTCTTTTATGCATATTAGCAATGTAAAGCTAAACACCTTAAATAATACTTCGGCAGCAAGTTACTATTCAAACTTTACTAATTTAAGTACAGATTTGGCAGCGGGAGAAGAATATCGTATCTCAATTTCCTCCATCGCAACCAATAATTGGCCAGTTTCTTACGGAGTTTGGATAGATTACAATAACAATGGTGTATTTGACGAACCTTCAGAAAGAGTTTTTCAAATTAATGGATTTGCCAATTTCGAAGCAACTGGATTATTTATTGTTCCGGCAGGAGTTGATATAAACCGTACCACCATGCGGGTTTCAATGAAGTATAGCAATCCGGGACCAAGCCCTTGTGAAACCATTGGTTCGGGTGAAGTTGAAGACTATACCATCAATCTTATCGCGGCACCAGCCTGCCCTTCCCCAAGAGCTTTAACGTTAACCGATGTAACGGGGACCACTGCAGACATAGCTTGGACAGCAGGAAGTACGGAATCTAGCTGGAATGTTTCTTGGGGAATTCCTGGGTATACGCCTGGGGTTAATGATCTTGGCACGGCAGTTACCGCTTCAGAATCTTATCAGATTACAGGATTATCTGCTAGTAACCCCTATCAGTTTTATATTCAATCTAACTGTGATCCTGAAATAAGCACCTTTACCGGTCCATATAATTTTCAAACAATCTTAAATAATGACGACCTCTGTGATGCTTTGCCATTGACAATAGGTGCTACTTCAACAGGAAATGCATTTACAATTGTTGGGGGAACTGGTCAACCTAATGAACCTTTTGGAGCTTGCTGGGATGCCACCAACTATCCTAATACCGTATGGTTTAGTTTTGTAGCCCCACTTAGTGGAAATGTAACAGCCACAACTGACATTCTAGGCGGAACATTGATGGATAGCCACATTGCTATTTATGAAGCCCCTACCGATTGTACCAATCTTACAACCTTAGGTTTACAAGTGGGATGTGATGAAGACGGTGGCGAAATTGTGGGTAATGGATGGACTTCGGTTGCCACTCTAACGGGCTTGATTCCGGGCGACACTTATTATATTCAAGTTGACGGATATTCCAACAGCGTCGGTACTTTCGGTCTGGAAGTCCACGACGACGGCTTTGAAGGTTTCATTTATGAAAATGGAACTTGGTCGCCAAGTGATCCAAACACCAATGCTACCGCTAGTGATAATATCTATGTCATAAATGGAGTAACTAGTTTCACCTCAGATATAGAAGTAAATAGCCTCACTGTGATGAGCGGTGCCACTTTAAACGTTGAAGCTGTGTTAACCCTTAATGGCAACCTGACCAACAATGGCGAACTTGTATTTGTAAGCAGTGCAACTGGAAACGGGGAGTTAGGGCCTCTTGGTGCAAGCTCAACAATCACCGGAAATGCCACCGTACAACGCTATATGCAAGACATCCGCTCCTACCGAATGGTAAGTAGTGCCGTAACAACTTCCAATTCCATTCACGCCAACTGGCAAGAAGGGGCTAACAGCAATACCCACAATCCACGTACAGGTTTCGGAACCCACATTACGGGGAGCACTACAGACCAAATCAATGGTTTTGATGGTACTGCAACAGGCAACCCATCTATGTTTACCGTAAACGTCGGCACGCAACAGTTTGAAGCGGTTACCAATACCGATGTAAACAAGCTAACTGCTGGAAGTCCGTATTTATTATTCGTTCGTGGAGACAGAAGTATTGATCTTACAGACAATGTAGCGTCTAGCGAAACCGTATTAGAAGCCACCGGTTCCTTGTTTAAGGGAACACACTTACAAAACTTCCCGACTGCAACAACAGGTAACTTTGTAATGTTCGGAAACCCGTATCAGAGTGCTGTTGATATGAATAGGGTTTTCTTAAACGCTACCAATGTGAACACGAACTTTTACTACGTATATGATCCAACTCTTGCTACCCACGGGGCGTATGTAACCGTAAACCTATTGACTCCGGGCACTTCTCCTAATCAATATTTACAACCGGGGCAAGGCGCACAGGTGTTAGTCACTGGAGCAGGCGCTGCAGTAGTGTTTAACGAGAATGACAAAGCACCGGGTAATTTCACATCAACAAACCGAAACACGATGTTGGGGAACAATATGTTGAACGTAAAATTATATATCACTGAAAATTTCAGCAATGGAAAGTCAGAACACGATAGCTTCGGAATGCTATTCGCCGCGGGTAACGATAACGGGATAACCTCTGCTGATGCTATTAAGCCAATGAACTTTTACGAAAACTTTGGCCTTAATCACAACGGCACATTCTTAAGCATTGAGCAAAGAGAAATGCCTTTGACAGACGAAGTGTATCCATTGTACAGTACCGGATACCAACAAGCCAATTATACGCTGAAGTTGACACTTGATGGTCTGGAAGAAACTGTTCTTTACCTCGATGATTATTACACAGGCATAAGCACACTACTAGAAGCTGGTGACAACACTTACAGTTTTAATGTTGATGCTGATGATGCGTTGAGTATTGCTACAGACCGTTTTGCAATCCGTACCGCACAGCGTTTAGGAGTAGATATAAACAACCTACTTGCAGGCATCCGCTTGTTCCCGAACCCATTGAAAGCAGACACGTTCTATATCAATGCCCCACGATTGAATGGGGAAGAACTGATGGTAACCATCAATGACCTAAGCGGTAGAATAATTTTTAACCAGACGCTAGCGTGTCGTGCCAACACGGTAACCGTACCAATGGGCAACAACATTGCCTCGGGCGTTTATCTCGTAACTCTTAAACACGGCGGTGAAGTAAATACCTACCGATTGATAAAAGAGTAATAATTAAATGCTAAGTAGCTTAAAAAAGAGTAATTTAGATACTATGAAAAATAAAAATAGAAACCTTGGCACAAAAGTCCTCTTGCTATTTATGAGCTTAGTGCTCGTGGGCAGTATGACCGCAACCGCACAAATTACACTACCGGGCGGCGGCGATGCAAATATTCCCGATGCTCCCATTGACGGGTTATTAAGCATTGGGCTTATTGCGGGAGCCTGTATTGGATTGCGCAAACACATACAAGGACTCAAGGACTAACCCTCCCGCCTCCGAAATAGTTTACAGTGTTAATTTAGTATGTTTGTTTAAGAGTAGAGAAGAGCCTGTAATGGGCTCTTTTCTAATTTTATGGGCTATTGGGATTCTCTACTTGGATGAAACTTAATGTTGAAGAAAATTATTATTCTAATTCTCTTCGTGCTCCCTGATACTGAAATTAGCAGAACCCTATTTTTATTTCTTTTGATTTATAAAGGGATTTCCTTCCCCTGTTTCAACAAATAGTTTTAGGCTATCCGTAAATTGTCGCCAACCAAGTGAGCAAATAGTGTAGCACTCGATTGATTGGTGTAAACCAACGTGGGTTAACTCCACTTCCGTAAAGTCTGGTTTTGTGTTTATCTCCCAAAGAATGGTGGTACCAATCCATTCCGTTTGGTTTTTTAATGCTGGAATTCCTATTAATGAATCTTCTACGCTCCAAACAATTTTTGAATGGTTGGAAATGTCTTTCACCTTAATTGTCTTAAAAATCCGCTCTCCAAAACGAACTGTAAACACACCTTCTTCCCTAAATGCACATCCTTCGAACATTTCTGTCCACCAAAGCGGTATGGCTTTTGTCAGGGCATGGAATATTCCTTCTGCACTCCCATTTATTGTAATAGTTTTCCGGTAATCTTCCATATAGGTTACTTCGTTCCAGGATTGTCCTTAAACCAATTCACGATAGCAGGCATATCGCGTTCAAAACCACCGGGAATAAAAAAGTTGAGCAAGCCAACCTTCTCACTGGATCTGTTTACAAAGTCGTGCATGGTCTTTGCTGGAATTCTTAAAAACGCTCCTTTTTCCACATTTACCCATTTGTCTCCAACAAGAATGGACGCCGTACCTTCTATTCCATAAAATACCTCATCATTTTCTTCGTGTTGGTGTGCCCCTACACCATCAAAATTGGGCTCCAACCACCATTCTGAAATACTGTACTTATTGTCAGTTTCATTTTCATCTGCTTTAAAAACTGCAGCCATCTTTCCACAGTTATAGGTTCTCCCTTCCCCTGCTTTTAGAAGTATCGCATCTGTGTCGTTTTTTAAATGTTTCATCCTAAATTAGATTTATATAATTGCAAATAAGCCAATTTTTTCATTTTGATTGGCACGTGTCATTAACCTCGTAAATATAAAAAACCACCCCCACTTTCACAAAGCCAACTCATTTTTAGACCTACCTCCACTTCTTTTTTGCGCACTCTTTGTTCAAGATTGGTTCGAGATTGGTTCGAGATTCCTTCGAGATTCCTTCGAGAAATCGGCGTTTTTACGAAGGAATCTCGAACCAATCTCGAAGAATCCTCGAACAACCAATGAAGAAGTTCCTATGCTAATCTGTCCCAACTTATACACGTTGCTGTATAAATCCTAATAAAATCATGCAAAATAAGGAAAGGAAAGACTGACCCGTTCTAAAATATGAAGCTAGAATTTCCTAAGTTTTAATGGGATAGTTTCCATCTAGGAGACCTTCATTTATATTAATAAATGCCTCATAACTAGAAAATTCAATGTCTATGTAATTGCACTTCATAAAAAAAATAGGGTTAACCACTAGAGTTGCGGCAATCAATTATCTGAAATTTGTAAATCACATAATTAACCTTATCGATATGAAAAAACTACACGATGTAGCTACAAGATTCTTGGTTTTGAACCTGATGCTATTCAGCTTGTTGGCATCCGCTCAAACTCCAGAACAAGCTAGAAAAATTGCTGCTTCTTATAATCAGGCATATCTTCAAAATCTTGCTACCCAGCTACTGGAAGAGTCAACAAAAAAGAAAAAAGAAGCAATTGCGTATGCACATGCTAGGAATATTCCTATTACATACACCACTAAAGAAGGTGCCTTTGCTGAACTACAAGAAATTCTTCCTGATGGAACCCTTCGGTATAATATTACAGACAATGCAGATGCTGCGAAATCTACACGTGTGAACCACCTTAACATGGGTGGCTCTACAGGTTATAATCTCGAAGGGCAAAATATGGTGGCCTATGTTTGGGATGGTGGCCACCCAAGGGTAACCCATCAAGAGTATGATGGTCCTGGAGGTACCAATCGTGTTATTATAATGGACGGCACATCAGACCTAAGCTCTCATGCCGCACACGTGATTGGCACCATAACCGCATCTGGATTAGACCCACAAGCAAAAGGGATGGCACCGCGTTCAACCCTAAAAGCGTATGAGTGGAGTAATGATCTAGGTGAGGCTGCAACAGAAGCTGCAGGAGGAATGCTTATTTCAAATCATTCTTATGGTCAACCTGCTGCAAACCTAACAGCACAAGATTTTGGATCTTATAAAAGTTTAGCACAACAATGGGATAACCTAATGTTTAATGCCCCGTATTTTTTGATGATAAAATCGGCAGGAAATGATGGCTATGAAACTTACTTAAATTCCAGTCCACTTAGTACTGGTTATGACATGTTGAACGGTAGGAAAACGGCTAAGAATAACTTGGTGGTGGCAAACGCCCAAGACGCCGTTGTTGATAGCAATGGAAATTTCATTTCATTAGAAATTTCGGGCTCTAGTAGTCCCGGCCCTACAGATGACCTTCGCATCAAACCCGATATTTCGGGTAATGGCCATGATGTTTATTCTACTATTGAAACGTCCGACAATGCCTACGGTTATAAGACTGGAACTTCCATGGCTTCCCCTAACGTTGCTGGTTCGTTGTTGTTGTTACAAGAGCATTATAATAAATTGAACAACACTTTTATGCGCGCCGCTACATTAAAAGGACTCGCAATGCATACAGCTGATGATGCTGGACCTGTTGGGCCTGATGCAAGATTCGGCTGGGGGCTTTTAAACACCAAACTAGCTGCAGAAACAATTACGCAACATGGAACCCAAGCACTCATTAATGAAATAGTCCTAACACAAGGGCAAACCATCACAGTTCAAGTGAATGCTGATGGAATTAACGATCTAATGGCGTCTATTTCTTGGACGGATAGAGCGGGTGCTGTGAATAACGGATTAAACTCTTCAACCCCTGCCCTAGTTAATGACTTGGATATACGCGTTTCAAAAAATGGAACTACTTACTATCCTTGGAGACTCACTTCTGCGACCACTAATAGCAATAGTGGAGACAATCTAGTTGATCCTTTTGAAAGAATTGAAGTTGCAAATGCTTCTGGGACGTACACAATAACCGTTAGTCATAAAGGAAACTTAGTGGGCGGAAGCCAAGCCTTTAGTCTTATTGTTACTGGAATACAAGTAGAGTGTATAACGGCATCTGCACCTCAAGGGCTAAATATATTGGAAGTTACGGGAGAAACTGCTTCTGTTTCGTGGACACCCATTCCAGGCGCCACCTACGATTTAAGATATCGTAAAGCAGCGGCTTCAACTTGGTCAACGGTATTGGATATTCCAACCCATACTTATGAAATAACTGGTCTTGATACCTTCACTGAATATGAAGTGGAAGTAAGAAGCAAATGTGCTTCAGGTACTCCATCTTCTTATTCCGCAGCGACGAATTTCACTACTTCGGGACTTGATTATTGCAACTCGTATTCTTCATATTTCCCAGTTGACCATTACATAAGAAACGTAAGCTTAAATACTATAGACAATAATTCATCTGCTAGCACCTATTCAGATTTTACCCATATAAGTACAGAGTTGATTGCCGGAGAAACTTATGGTATTTCGATTGCTGTTACCGCCGCCGCTAATTACGGATCAGCCTATGCCGTTTGGATAGATTACAATAACGATGGAGTATTTGATCCAGCTGAAAAAATATTTGAAACTATTATCGGCGCTAATTATGTTGCCACAGGAACTTTCACTGTCCCTTCAGACGTTGATCCATTAACAACCACTATGCGTGTTTCAATGAAGTCTGGGAATACAATACCCGATCCTTGTGATGTAATTTCTTATGGAGAGGTTGAAGATTATGCCATCAAACTAAAAGTAATTGAATGTGCGGCTTCCATACCTCAAAATGTAGAAGTAGTTGAAATAATTGGTGAAACGGCTACTGTTAATTGGACACGAATTCCAGATGCTACTTACGACTTGAGATACCGTGTAGTAGGGTCTTCTACTTGGATAGACGTGTTAGATATTTCTACACACTCTTATGACCTTACGGGGCTTAATACTTACTCAGAATATGAAGTAGAAGTAAGAAGTAAATGTACTGAAGGCATCCCTTCTGCCTATTCAACTGCGGTTAATTTCACTACTGCGGGACTGAATTATTGTGACTCATATTCTTCAAATTTCCCAACTCAGCATTATATTAGTAATGTAAGTTTAAACACTATAAACAATAATTCATCTGCCAGTAACTATTCTGATTTCACCCATATAAGTACAGAGTTGGTTCCCGGAGAAACCTATGGAATCTCAATAGCCGCTATTGCAACCGCCAATTATGGATCTTCGTATGCCGTATGGATAGATTACAACAACAATGGCATTTTTGATTCAACAGAAAAAATCTTTACCACCACTATTGGCGCTAATTATGTTGCGACGGGCACTTTCAGCGTGCCTTTAGATGTAAACCCGCTATCAACAACGATGCGTGTTTCGATGGCGTCTGGACCCACACCACCGGGTCCTTGTGATGTAATTACATATGGAGAGGTTGAAGACTATGCCATCAACTTTACACCAGTTGAAGTTTGCCCTGCTCCTACAGATTTAACCCTAACTGCCGTAACAGCAACTACTGCAAACATAGTCTGGACTGCAGGTGATACTGAAACCAGTTGGAATGTTTCTTTAGGAGTTCCTGGATACACTCCGGGTGATGCAAATGAACTATTTAGCACATCCAGAAATGTAGCTTATATCAATTTTAGCGGGTTAGTTGCAAATACACAATATGAGTTTTATGTACAAGCAAACTGCGGTGCTGATTTTAGCGAATTTGTTGGCCCACTAAGCATTAATACGCATTCACCTATTGCCAATGACAACCTCTGTGATGCGCTACCTTTAACAATGGGTGCAAGTTCAGCAGGAGATGCTTATACCAATGCGGGAGCAACGGTTCAAGCTAATGAACCACAAGGTAGTTGTGCTTATGGTACTATTCAGTCAGTATGGTTTAGTTTTGAAGCTCCGCCTAGTGGAAACGCAACAGTTACTACTGATATCGCAGGTGGCACTTTGAATGACACTCAAATCACCATTTATGAAGCTCCTACCGATTGTGCAGATCTATTAACCCTTGGTGCAGAAATTGCCTGTGATCAAGATGGAGGAGGAACTAATGGTCATAATTGGAGATCTATAGCTACAATGACTGGCTTAACCGCTGGTAACACTTATTACATCCAAGTGGATGGTTATGGTACGAGTACAGGTACATTCGGTCTTGAAGTACACGACGATGGGAATGATGGTTTCGTTTATGAAAATGGGGCTTGGACACCAAGTGATCCTCATACCAATGCAACTGCTAATGATGATATCTTTGTTATGAATGGAGTAACTAGTTTTACTTCAGATTTAGAAGTGAATAGTGTTACAGTAATGAGTGGTGCGACATTAAATGTTGAAGGTGTATTAACAATTAATGGCGACCTGACAAACAATGGTCAGCTGGTATTTGTTAGCAGCGCAACAGGCAATGGTGAATTAGGCCCCGTTTCTGCAAGCTCCACAATCACAGGAAATGCTACCGTACAACGCTATATGAAGAACAAACGTTCATATAGAATGGTGAGTAGTGCCGTAACCACCACTAATTCAATTCACAATAACTGGCAAGAAGGAGCTACTAGTAATACCAACAATCCTGCTCCCGGTTTCGGGACACATATTACAGGAAGAACTACAGACCAAGCGAACGGCTTTGATGGTACATCAACAGGAAATCCTTCTATGTTTACTGTAAATGTAGCTACCCAGCAGTTTCAGGCAATTGCGAACACTCACCCGAGTACCTTAACCGCAGGGAAAGGATACCTATTGTTTGTACGTGGAGATAGAAGCATTGACCTTACCAACAACTTGGCATCGAGTGCAACGGTACTTCGTGCTACGGGTTCACTAGCTACTGGAAACAAGACCCAGAACTTTGCTGATGCAGTGAATGGAAATTTTGTGATGTTCGGAAATCCGTATCAGAGCACCGTCAATGTAGCCAGCGTGTTCGGCAACATCGAGTCTAACAACCTTCACTCACTGTATTACTACGTATATGACCCCACTATTGCAAACCACGGAGCATACGTAACGGTGAATTATACCAATGGCACCAACAACAACGGTTCCTCCTCTGCGAACCAATACCTACAGCCCGGCCAAGCCGCACAGGTTCAAGTTACTGGTCCCGCAGCAATTACTTTCAAGGAGAGCGACAAAGCTCCAGGTAATTTCACCTCAACCAACCGCAACCCAATGTCTGAGAGCAATATGCTAGCCGTACAGCTTTATACCACTGAGAACTTCAACAATGGACAAGCATCACACGATGGCTTTATGATGATCTTCGCTGAAGGTAACGACAATGGGCTTACTTCTGAGGATGCCATTAAGCCAATGAACTTCTACGAGAACATCGGAATCGACCACGACGGCACTTACCTGAGCATAGAACACAGGGACATGCCACAGCCAGCCGAAGTATATTCATTGTACACTAGCGGATATAATTATTCTGATTATACCGTGAAAATGACAGTAGATGGATTGGAAAATACCTTCCTATATCTTGATGACCACTATACGGGCATCAGCACGTTGTTAGAATTTGGAGAAAACACCTACAGTTTTAATGTAGATACTAACAATGGCATGAGTATTGCTACAGACCGATTCTCTATCCGTACAGAAGAGCGATTGGGTGTGAACCAAAATAACCTTCTTGCAGGTATTCGCCTCTTCCCTAACCCACTGAATGGAAATACTTTCTATATCAATGCACCAAAATTGAATGGAGAGCAATTGATGGTTAGTATAAACGATCTTAGTGGCCGAATGATTTACAATCAGACTTTGGATTGCCAAGCTAATACCGTAACAGTACCAATGGGTAATAACATTGCATCGGGCGTTTATATGGTAACACTTAAACACGGTGGAGAGACTCAAGCATATCGTTTGATAAAAGAATAAGGAACCTGAAAAGCAATAAAAATGAAAATTAAAATCAATACTATGAAAAATAGAAATAGAACCATAAATAGGAAAGTGCACTTGCTTTTTGTAGGGCTCCTACTCGTGGGAAGCATCACCGCAAATGCGCAGATAACTCTTCCCGGAGGAGACGCAAACATTCCCGATGCCCCTATTGATGGCTTTTTGACTCTTGGTCTTATCGCTGGGGCTTGTATTGGACTGCGGAAGCGCATAAAGGGTATAAAGGAATAGCACCCTTAACGGCCTGAAGGTTCATAAATGTTAGTTTAATTTAGTTAGTTTGATTGAGAAAGAGGAGAACCTGTAATGGGTTCTTTTCTTTTTATGATGGGGTGGCTCCAAGCAACAAGCATCAAACTTTGATTGAGTATAATGTTGATCATTAAATTAATTGAAACAGGATTGTGGAACCGGTTAAATATGGATTGTTCCTATTTCTTTCACGAGAATATTTTATAAAAAAAATCCCTTTGTTTTATTTTTAATTGTACATTAGCATCAATTACATACAATTATTCAATTATAATCTACTTGCCCTAAGCATTTTTTTCAACAAGGGATTCTCCTCTATCCTTGATTATAATTTCGGTAAAAACCCATTTATAATCTTGTTAAATACCCTTAACAGTGGTATTTAATTTATTCGACTAACTAAAATCTCACTACGATGAAAAAAATCGCACTCATCCTATTTGTGTGTTTTCTCGGCATCCATGCCAACGCACAGCAAGAAGACTACTTTATTACTACTTGGAAAACTGACAACCCAGGAGATTCCGATGTTACAGCCATTACTATACCTACCACAGGATATGGTTACAACTATGACGTTGACTGGAACAACGATGGTGTTTTTGATGACCTTGGGGTTACCGGCAATATCACTCACTCTTATGGAACAGCGGGCACCTATACTGTTGCCATACGAGGCAGCTTCCCTCGTATCTATTTTAATTCTCGGGGCGATTACCAAAAAATATTGTCCATAGAACAATGGGGAACCAATACATGGAGCTCAATGAGATACGCTTTTATGGGTTGCATTAATCTAGTTGGTAATGCCACGGATGCACCAGACCTTTCAATGGTAACTGATATGCGCGGTATGTTTTCTGGTGCTTCTGTCTTTAACGGGCTTCTTGGCAATTGGAACGTGGAAAACGTAACCAATATGCAGGATATGTTTGCTGATGCATCGCTATTTGATCAAGATATTGGCAATTGGAACGTGGAAAACGTAACTAATATGAATAGTATGTTCTGGGAAAGCCATTCATTTAACCAAGACATTAGCGGTTGGAATGTGGGCAATGTGACAGAGATGACCTTTATGTTTTCTGGTGCTCACATGTTCAACCAGAACATTGGTAGTTGGAATGTGAGCAATGTAACAAATATGGGTTATATGTTTTCTGAAACTACATTCAATCAAGACATTGGCAATTGGAATGTGGGCAACGCAATAAATATGGAAGGTTTGTTTAGATACGCTGTGGCATTCAATCAGAATATTGGCAATTGGAACGTAAGCCAAGTGACTAATATGTGGAAAATGTTTGAAGGTGCGTCAGCATTTAATCAAGACCTTGGAAATTGGAATGTAAGCAATGTCACATATATGGCATCTATGTTTGATGGGGCTAACCTTTCAACAGCAAATTACGATGCCCTTCTAAATGGTTGGAATACTTTGAACCTAAAATATGGAGTACCTTTTGGCGCCGGTCACAGCCAATACTGTAATGGCCTGACAGCAAAGAACAACATTATAAGTACTTTTGGATGGACCATTTCCGATGGCGGACAATTATGTCTTACTCCGGGCTATTTTATCACTACGTGGAAAACAGACAATTTAGGCAGCTCTAATGCCACTTCTATCACCATACCTACGATAGGTTCAGGTTACAATTATGATGTTGACTGGGAGAACGATGGTGTATTTGATGATTTTGGTATCACAGGCAGTCTCACCCACGATTACGGAACATCGGGCACCTATACAATTGCCATTCGAGGTGATTTTCCCCGTATCTATTTTAATAATACCGGAGACTGCCGAAAAATACAATCTATAGGTCAGTGGGGGACTAATACTTGGACTTCCATGAACAGTGCTTTTGAAGGTTGCTTCAATCTATGGAGCAATGCAATGGATACTCCAGATCTTTCCTTAGTGACCGATATGTCTCGAATGTTTTACGGATCTTGGAACTTTAACCAAGATATAGGCAATTGGAACGTGTCCACTGTGAATGATATGTCTTTTATGTTTGCTTATGCTTGGGCATTCAATAAAGACATTGGAAATTGGGATGTGAGCAATGTGACCCTTTTGAACAATATGTTTCAAGGCACTTACTCCTTTAATCAAGACCTTGGAAATTGGAACGTAAGCAATGTGACCGATATGTCATGGATGTTTAATTATGCCAATGGATTCAATCAAAATATCGGTAGTTGGAACGTGAGCCGCGTGACAGACATGAACAATATGTTTTCCTATACTTCCTCATTTAACCAGGACATTGGCAGTTGGAACGTAGGCAATGTCTCCAATATGGAATCTATGTTTAGTTATGCTTCTGTATTTAACCAAAACTTGAATAACTGGAATGTAGGCAGCGTAACCAATATGTCTGATATGTTTATGAATGCTTCAATTTTTAACCAGAACATCGGCAATTGGAACATAACTAATGTCACTGAAATGTCTAATATGTTTAATGGCCTTACGCTTTCAATTGCTAATTATGATGCCCTTTTAAATGGCTGGAGTGCCTTGACACTGCAAAATGGTGTCACTTTTGATGGAGGTAATAGCCAATATTGCACCGGCCAAGCAGCCAGAAATACCATGGTAAATACATTTGGGTGGACCATAACGGATGGCGGACAGTCGTGTCCTGACTTTTTTATTACCACTTGGAAAACAGACAACACAGGAGTATCTAACTCAACATCTATTGCCATTCCCACCACTGGGAGTGGTTACAATTATGATGTGGATTGGACTAACGATGGGATTTTTGATGACTTTGGAGTCACCGGCAACATCTCACACGACTACGGAACGCCGGGAACATATATGGTTGTAATACGGGGCAGTTTCCCCCGTATCTTTTTCAACAACTCCAATGATCGTGAAAAAATACTTTCGATTGAACAATGGGGTACCCAGGCGTGGAATTCGATGGAGGGTGCTTTTTGGGGTTGTACTAACCTCGTGGGTAATGCAACCGACATACCGGACCTTTCCAATGTTACGAATATGTCAAACATGTTTAACAATGCATCTTCATTTAATCAGGACATTGGAAATTGGACCGTGGCCAATGTTACCAATATGCATAGTATGTTCTATGAAGCATTATCTTTCAATCAGAATATCGGCAATTGGAATGTGGGCAGCGTGACAGATATGGAGAATATGTTTTTGGGCTTAACTCTTTCAACCGCCAATTACGATGCTCTTTTAAATGGGTGGAGCCGCTTGAACTTGCAAAACGGGGTTCTTTTGAACGCTGGCAGCAGCAACTATTGTAGAGGTGAAGCAGCCAGAGATATACTTATAAATACCTTTGGATGGACCATTTCTGATGGCTCACTATCATGCTTTTCCACAGACTATTTTATTACTACTTGGAGTACAGCCTATGGTTCTACTTCCATCGTAATACCCACCACGGGTGATGGTTACGATTTTGATGTAGATTGGAACAATGACGGTGTTTTTGATGACTTTGGACTTACAGGAAGTATTACCCACGACTACGGAACCAGAGGCACATATACAGTTGCCATACGCGGAAATTTCCCTCGTATCTTCTTCAACGGTACGGGTGATTCTCATAAAATATTGTCTGTTGACCAGTGGGGAAGTATCCAATGGAGTTCTATGAACAATGCTTTTAAAGGCTGTAGCCTCCTTGTGATTAATGCTACAGATATCCCTGACCTTTCTCTCGTTACAGATACGTCTTCTATGTTTTTTGGCACTTCATTATTGACAGCTAATATCAGCAATTGGGACGTAAGCAACGTGGAAGATATGTCCAACATGTTTGGTGTTGCCCTAAATTTTAATCAAGATATTGGCAATTGGAACGTTGAGAACGTTACTAATATGATGGGTATGTTTTATGCTTCTGCATTTAATCAAGACCTTAATATTTGGAATGTAAGTAGTGTTACCAATATGTCAGATATGTTTAGTAATGCTTCAGCATTCAACGGAAATATTAGTGATTGGAATGTGAGTAACGTGAATAATATGTACCGAATGTTCTATTTAGCTTCTTCATTTAACCAGGATATTGGAAATTGGAATGTAAGTAATGTAAGCCAGTTGCGAGAAATGTTTAGGGATGCCTCGTCGTTTAATCAAGACATTGGAAATTGGGACATGCAAAACATAAGCAGCTTGCAAGAGATGTTTAGAGGTGCTTCAGCATTCAACCAGGATATTGGCAATTGGAACGTGGAAAATGTGTATTGGATGAATGCTATGTTTAATTCTGCTTCATCCTTTAACCAGGATATTGGAAATTGGAACGTGAGCAAAGTGATGGATATGAATTATATGTTTAGTGGGGCTCAAGCATTTAACCAAGACCTCAGTAATTGGGACGTCAGCAATGTAACTAATATGGGGGGTATGTTTCAAAGCGCTCTTGCATTTGACCAGGACCTTGGCAATTGGAACGTGGGCAAGGTAACGAATATGACTGATATGTTTAGATACGTGACCTTATCTACCACCAATTATGATGCACTGTTAAATGGCTGGAACACTTTGCCCCTGCAAAACGGAGTACCCTTTAGCGGTGGTAACAGCAAATACTGTAGCGGCCAAGCGTCCAGAAATAATATGATAGCCACTTTTGGATGGTCAATTACGGATGGAGGACAGGAATGTTTCGACATGTGTGGAGAACAAACCCAATATACTACTGCGGGAGGTTGGAGCAACGGAGCACCAACCAACAGCAAGAAAGTTGTATTCGCTGATAATTATATCACAATTGACAATATAGACGCCTGTGGAATCGAGATAAAGCCTGGAGTAACCGTAACGGTCTCTGCAGGCACAACAATTAAAGCAGAAAATAACATTGTTATCAATGGTGATCTTATTTTCCTTAGCAATGCCAGTGGAAACGGCGAGCTAGCGACCATGGGAATAAATAGCTCCATTGTTGGTGTTGCCACTGTGCAGCGTTATATGATGGACCAACGATCTTATAGAATGGTAAGCAGTTCGGTGACCACAACAAGTAGTATCAACGCCAACTGGCAGGAAGGGGTGCACAATACAGGTACTGGTTCTGGAAATAACCAAAATCCAAACCCAGGCTTTGGCACGCACATTTCAGGTAGCCCAACGGGAGCGGATGGTCTTGATGCCACATTAACTGGCAATGCCTCTATGTTTACCGTAGATATTGCAAACCAAACGTTTGTGCCTCTTCTCAATACCATGACGAACAAGCTTACGGCGGGTAACCCCTATCTGATGTTTGTCCGTGGGAACAGGGGCATTGATCTAAGCAATGATTTAGCGCATAGCGAAACCGTGCTCCGTGCAACGGGTTCATTAGTTACAGGAACCAACACCCAAAACTTTGCAACCACAACTCTTGGAGACTTTGCAATGTTTGGGAACCCTTACCAAAGTGCTGTCGATATAAATAGTGTATTTGCCAACTCCACAAACGTGAAAACCAATATGTATTATGTGTACGATCCAAGTCTTGGAGACCATGGGGCTTATGTAACCGTGAATCTTCCCGGAGGAACTAATACCTTTGGTTCTGCCGCAAGTCAGTATTTACAGCCCGGTCAGGGTGCTCAAGTAGCCACCCTCGCTGATGGGGCATCAACGATAGTTTTTAATGAAAGCGATAAAATTCCTGGGCAGTTCACCGCAACCAATCGCCCTCTGTCTGGAAACGATATGTTGACGGTGCAGTTGTTTACTAGCGAAAACTTCAACAGCGGAGGCCCAGTCCACGATAGCTTCGGAATTGTATTTGCTGAAGGAAACGAAAACGGGATAACACCAGCAGATGCCATAAAACCAATGAATTTCTACGAAAACATAGGTGTAAACAACAACGGAACCTACTTAAGCATCGAACAAAGAGCGTTGCCGCAAGCTGCTGAAGTGTATCCAATGTACACAACAGGATATACTAAATCTGATTACACTTTAAAGGTTGTTATTGACGGTCTGGAAGCTAACTTTTTATACCTAGATGATCATTTCACTGGTACAAGCACCTTACTGGAAACTGGAGAAAATTCTTACAGCTTTAGAGTTGACGCTAACGATGCGTTGAGCATTGCAACCGACCGTTTCTCAATTAGAACAGCGCAGCGTTTGGGAGTTGACGACAATAGTTTATTGACTGGTATCAGATTGTTCCCTAACCCGTTGAATGGAGATACCTTCTACATCCATGCACCAAGACTAAGCGGGGAGCAAGTAACAGTTAGCGTTAGCGACCTTGCAGGAAGAACAATTTCCGAGCAAAGCTTAAACTGTCAAGCAAACACGCTAACAGTACCAATGGCTGAAAACATAGCCTCTGGGGTGTATCTGGTAACGTTAAAACACGGAGAAGCGTCGAATACGTTTAGGTTACTAAAAGAATAAAAGCCGAAGCCTAAAAATGCTTCAAAAAACGGAAACATGAGTTTAGGTTAATGTTAGTTAGTCAGTTAGTTAAGATGAAAAAAGAGCCTGTAATGGGTTCTTTTTTTTCTTTAAGCAATCTGGGCCAAGAACCAAACGATGTAAAAACGAATGCTAACTTATTCACATCACCAATTTCTGAAAGCACATTTTTGTATCCTTGTGACGCTTTTTTTTGCAACCCTATTTCGCAAGTTATTGACCGCTGGAAAAGATCCTGTTCCGGGACCAGTGATAACAAAGGTTTGAGGTTTAAAATGAAAGAAATAATATATTTTGCAATACGTAGCCCTACGTATTGTTTAGCACGCTCCAACGCAATACTTTAGCCGTTTAAAACAACATATATTCAAAACGTATGAAAAATCCGTTATTTTTTCTATTAGGGCTATTAATTTCCTTGCTTTCTTGGCACAGTGCAGCACAAAGTTATTGTCCTGTTGTTGGGGCTTATACTGAAGGATTAAACGTAACACATGTAATTTATGCAGGCATAAGCAATAGACATGTTGTTTGGAGTCCTGTTTATAACGATTATACAAATCATGTAGCCTATGTGCATCCTGGAGAAACAAATCAATTGGAAATTTGGGTAGAACCTTATAGGGGGGGATATCTCTATGCTTATATCGATTGGAATAGAAATGGGATTTTAGATGACGAAGGAGAAGTTTACTATTTCGGTTTTAAAGACACTGGTAATTATGGGCCGCACAGAAAACAAATTCTTGTTCCTGAAAATGCAATATTGGGAAACACCCGAATGCGCGTTGGTATAAATGATATTGATGCGGGTCCTTGTGATGAGTTTTATTACGGCGAAGTAGAAGATTATACCGTTAATATTACCCCTGTAGCTACTAGTACTTTTTTAACTACGTGGACAACTACAACAGCCAACGAAACTATCACTATACCTACAAATCCATCTGAAACCTATTCGTATTCGGTAAGTTGGGAAAACAATGGCGTTTGGCAAAATGGCTTTACTGGCAATGCCACGCACACTTTTCCAAATCCTGGTACGTACACGGTAGCTATTTCAGGAACGTTTCCTGCGATATATTTCAATTACTCAGGGGATAAAGACAAAATACAATCTATTGAACAATGGGGAACCAATTCCTGGGCTTCAATGCAAGGTGCTTTTTCTGGCTGCACCAATGTAACGTACAACGCCTCTGATGTTCCCGATCTTTCTTTAGTTTCGAATATGGCATCTATGTTTGAAGGCGCATCTTCTTTTAATGGAGATCTAAGTTCTTGGGATGTAAGCAATGTAAGCACTATGGAAAATACTTTTTTCCTGGCAACTTCATTTAACGGCGATATTAGCACATGGAATGTGGGCAATGTAACCAACATGAGAGGTTTGTTTGCAGGAACTTCTATTTTTAATGGGGATATAAGCAATTGGGACGTAAGCAACGTATCTACTATGTCTGGAATGTTCACTCAAGCTTCGGCTTTCAACCATAACATTGGCGGGTGGAACGTAAGTAATGTAGACGATATGGAGTATATGTTCTATTCTGCAACAGCCTTTAACCAAGATATAAGCAGTTGGGATGTGAGTAGTGTAACTCAGATGAATAATATGTTTTTCAATACGCCACTCTCAACCGCCAATTACGATGCATTGTTAAATGAATGGAGTACTTTGACCTTGCAGAATGGGGTAACCCTTGACGTTGGCAGTGTTCAGTATTGTGATGGTTCGGCGGCAAGAACTGGAATAATTGCAGATTTTGGATGGACTATTAACGATGGTGGCTTAATGATAGGATGTGATCCTAGCGACTATTTTATAACCACTTGGAAAACCGATAATCCTGGCACCTCCAATAATACTTCTATAGAAATTACAACTGCCGCTAACGAGGTTTACAATTATGATGTGAACTGGGGCGATGGCAGCGGCTGGCAGATAGGAATAACAGGAAATGCAACCCATAGATACGCTACCGCTGGCACCTATACTGTTTCCATACGCGGCACATTTCCTCGAATTTTATTCGAGACGTATAGCGACCGGGAAAAAATACTATCGATAGAACAATGGGGCACGAATGTTTGGACTTCTATGGAAAGAGCTTTTTTTGAGTGCGCAAATCTTGTTTCCAATGCACCAGACGCGCCCAACCTTTCTGCTGTTACAACTACAGAAAGGATGTTTGAAAGAGCCTTTTCTTTTAATGGAGATTTAAGTGCTTGGGATGTGAGTAACATAACTAATATGGGAAGTATGTTTAACTCTGCTATTTCCTTTAATTCTACTATTGGTTCCTGGAATGTTAGCAACGTAACAAATATGGCAATGATGTTTTCTAACGCAACATCCTTTAACCAAGATATAAGAAGTTGGGATGTGAGTAGTGTAACTCAGATGAATAATATGTTTTTCAATACGCTACTCTCCACCGCCAATTACGATGCATTGTTAAATGAATGGAGTACTTTGGCCTTGCAGAATGGAGTAACCTTTGATGTAGGCAGTGTTCAATATTGCACGGGCTTGATGGCGCGAGCTACTATAATTGCCGATTTTGGCTGGACAATAAACGATGGTGGTGCGCAAGACGGTTGTGGTCTTAGCGGGCACTTTGTTACCACTTGGAAAACCGACAATGCAGGCACTTCCAATGCTACTTCCATTACCATTCCTACACACCCAGATGAGGTGTATGCCTACGATGTAGACTGGGGCGATGGCAATGGCTGGGAAACTGGATTTACTGCGGATGCAACACATACATACCCAACGGAAGGTACCTATACCGTAAGCATACGCGGAACATTTCCTCGAATCTATTTTAACAATGCTGGCGATAAAGCCAAAATACTTTCAATCGAAGAATGGGGTGCTATTGCTTGGACTTCTATGGAAAGTGCTTTTTATGGATGTGCTAATTTAACTTACAACGCCTTCGATGCACCCAATCTTTCTGCTGTTGCAAATACAAAAAATATGTTTAGAGGAGCCTCTTCTTTTAATGGCAATTTAAGCAATTGGGATATGAGCTCTGTAGGCAATATGGCGTATATGTTTTCACTGGCTGCCGTATTTAACGGAAATATTAGCACTTGGAACGTGAGCAATGTTACCAATATGGAAGGGATATTTAATGGCGCTTATATTTTTAATAGCGATATAAGCAATTGGAATGTAAGCAATGTTACCAATATGAACAGCCTGTTTAATATCGCCCTTGCATTTAATGGAAACATTAATGCTTGGGATGTGAGCAACGTTACCTCTATGAACTTAATGTTTTCGAATGCTCAAGCCTTTAATCAAGACATAGGAAATTGGGATGTAAGCAACGTGGCCGATATGAGCTATATATTTTCCGCTGCTAGCAATTTTAATCAATATATAGGTAATTGGGACGTAAGCAATGTTACCAATATGGGTGGGATGTTTTACTCTTCTTCGGGTTTTGACCAGGATTTAAGCAACTGGGATGTAAGCAACGTGGTCGATATGAGTGATATGTTTGCTTATACTTCACTCTCAAGGATAAATTATGACTTGTTACTAAACGGATGGAGCAACCTTACATTGCAAAATGATGTAAATTTTAGTGCAGGGAGCTCTCAGTATTGTGAGGGATTAATCTCGCGCGCTAGAATAATTTCCAATTTTGGATGGACTATAACCGATGGTGGGGCAGTAGCAGGATGCGATTTTAGTGAATACTTTATTACTACGTGGAAAACTGATAATCCAGGCACTTCCAATAGTACAACGATAATTATTCCAACATTTGGAGACGGATATAATTATGATGTAAGCTGGAAAAATGATGGCGTGTGGGAAACCAGTTTTACATCCAACGCGGTACACGATTATGGCGTGGGCAACGAAGGCACCTACACGGTTGCAATAAGAGGAGATTTCCCACGGATTTATTTTGACAATTTAAATGACAGTAAAAAAATACTTTCTATTGAACAGTGGGGTAATAATCAATGGGAGTCTATGGGAAGGGCCTTCTCTGGATGTTCCAACCTTGTTTACAATGCCACAGATATACCCGATCTATCTTTGGTAACCAATATGTCCCTAATGTTCAACGAAGCAACCATATTTAATGGAGATTTGAGCAATTGGGATGTAAGCAATGTAGTAAATATGGAGCAAATGTTTGGTATGGCCGCTGCTTTTAATCAGGATATTGGCAATTGGGATGTTGGCAACGTTAATACTATGAGTTCAATGTTTTATGGAGCTTCGGCATTCAATCAAAATATTAACAATTGGAACGTCAGCAATGTTGAGCAAATGAATTCGATGTTTTCGGAGACAGATAACTTCAACCAGGACATCAGTTCTTGGGATGTTGGCAATGTAACTACTATGGAATCTATGTTTCAGGAGGCACTGGCTTTTAATCAAAATCTTAACACCTGGAATATGAGCAATGTAGAAAATTTAAACTTTATGTTCTCATTTGCCATTAACTTTAATCAAGACATAGGTTCGTGGGATGTAAGTAAAGTACAGACCATGTTTGGAACTTTCGCGTTTGCTTCAGTTTTTAACCAGGAAATAGGCAATTGGGATGTGGGTCTTGTTCAGGATATGTCGATAATGTTTCTTGGCGCAGAAACATTTAACAAGGACATCAGTTCATGGAATGTGAGCAATGTAATGAGTATGTATGGAATGTTTGCCAATGCTCAATCCTTCAATAAAGATATTGGTAGTTGGGATGTAGGCAACGTAATTCTTTTGAGCGGAATGTTTTCGGGAGCTATGGAATTTAATCAGGATATTGGTAATTGGGACACTGGTCTGGTGAACGATATGGCCGGAATGTTTGAAGCGGCAACCTCCTTTGATCAAAATATAGGTAGTTGGAATGTAAGCAATGTTATATCAATGAATACTATGCTTGATGGCGTTACACTTTCAACCGATAACTATGACGCTTTACTGAATGGCTGGAGCACACAACCGTTGCAGGACAATGTAACCTTTAGCGGTGGCAATAGTATGTATTGTGGTGGCGAGCACTCTCGCAACACGATAACAAACACCTTTGGATGGACCATTACCGATGGAGGCAGTGATCCAGCTTGTACTTTTTGCCCCTCAACCACTTATACCCAAGTTGGCGGGTGGGATAACGGACTTCCAAATGCAACTACCGCCGCTATTATATCCGAAGATTATAACACCAATATGGGGAGTATTGAGGCTTGTAGCATTGAAATTAAACCAGGTGTAACAGTAACAGTTTCTGAGGGAACAACCATTAAAGCCGTAAACGACATCGTTATTGATGGGAATTTAATCTTCCTAAGCAGTGCAACAGGAAATGGAGAGTTGGCGGAAATGGGAGCCACCTCTACGATTATTGGTGAAGCTACCGTACAGCGTTATATGAAAAATAAACGTTCCTACAGAATGGTGAGCCCAGCAGTAACTACCACTTCTTCCATTCACGAAAACTGGCAGGAAGGAGCCAACAGCAATACCCATAATCCAAACCCTGGCTTTGGAACCCATATAACAGGAAGTACAACGGACCAAATGAACGGTTTTGATGGCACCTCCACGGGAAATCATTCTATGTTTACCGTAAATGTGACAAGCCAACAATTTCAAGTAGTAGCAAATACCAATGTCAACACCCTAACGGCTGGAAATCCATATTTGCTGTTCGTCCGGGGCGATAGGTCTATTGATTTGAACGAAAACAATGCGGCGGGAGAAACGGTACTGCGTGCCACAGGAGTCCTGCTTACAGGCACACAGATCCAAAACTTTGCTACAGAAGATGCAGGTGACTTTGCAATGTTCGGAAACCCATACCAAAGCATTGTGGACATTAACAGTGTTCTCGCCAGTTCAACCAATGTAAACCCGGGATACTACTATGTGTACGACCCAAGTCTTGGTGACAACGGAGCGTATGTTACCGTAAATCTTCCTGCGGGTACCAACACATCCAGTTCGGCAGCCAACCAATACCTCCAGTCTGGACAGGGCGGGCAGTTGGCCACTCTTACTGCGGGAGCTTCCTCTATTGTATTTAACGAAAGTGATAAAGCACCAGGCAATTTCACTTCTACCAACCGCCCCTTAACTGGAAATAATATGTTGGCCGTTCAACTTTATACTACTCAAAACTTCAACAATGGAGGATCGGTACACGATAGCTTTGGAATTGTGTTTGCTGAGGAAAACGACAACAGCCTCACTCCTGCTGATGCTGTCAAACCTATGAACTTCTATGAAAATCTTGGTATCGACCACGACGGAACTTTCTTGACTATCGAACAAAGAGAAATGCCACAAGCAGGCGAAGAGTATTCGCTATACTCTTCTGGTTATCAACATACCGAATATACTTTTAAGGTGATTATTGATGGATTAGAAACCAACGCCTTCTATCTGGTTGATTACTTTACAGGAACACGTACACTTTTAGAGACTGGAGAAAACACTTACAGTTTTACAGTGGATGCTGACGAGTCGTTGAGTATTGCTACCAATCGTTTCTCAATAGGTTCAGAACAACGTTTGGGAGTTGACGGCAACAACCTTCTTGCAGGAATCCGCCTCTACCCTAACCCATTGAATTCGGATACGTTCTATATCAATGCTCCAAAGTTGAATGGGGAGCAATTGATGATTAGTATAAACGATCTTAGGGGACGAATGATTTACAATCAGACTTTGGATTGTCAAGCTAATACCGTAACAGTACCAATGGGTAATAACATTGCATCGGGCGTTTATATGGTAACACTTAAACACGGTGGAGAGACTCAAACATATCGTTTGATAAAAGAATAAGGAACCTGAAAAGCAATAATATGAAAAATAGAAATAGAACCATAAATAGGAAAGTGCAGTTGCTTTTTGTAGGGCTCCTACTCGTGGGAAGCATCACGGCAAATGCGCAGATAACTCTTCCCGGAGGAGATGCAAACATTCCCGATGCCCCTATTGACGGCTTTTTGACTCTTGGTCTTATCGCCGGAACTTGTATTGGACTGCGGAAGCGCATAAAGGGCATAAAGGAATAGCACCCTTAACGGTCTGAAGGCTCATAAATGTTAGTTTAATTTAGTTAATTTGATTGAGAAAGAGGAGAACCCGTAATGGATTCTTCTCTTTTTTTGATGAGGTGCAGGAGGTTTGTGTTCTTAGAACGGGACAATATAACATCATTACAAGACCGTCTCTGTCTTATTAAACTAGAACTTACAGCTATAAAATGTGCACAAGTTAATCTTCGTCTTCTCTAACTTTAAAAGACCCTGATACAAAAACAGTTTCAGGATTACTGCCGAAACTTTCGGTTACGATTGAGGAAAAAGTACCCTCGATGTAGCTATCGTTTCTGCTGATTGTAATGGTGCTTTGGCATGTATTATCACTATCACTATAAGAGGTTAAATCATTATCAGGCCCGCTAAATATCGATAGGAGTACTGAATAACGTTCTTCATTATCAGCGCACGTAATTGTCCCTGTACTTCTAAGCTCAGAGGATACTACTGTTATTGAATATCTATCTGGATGTAAGCCGCCACTTACAAAAATACTATTGTCTCCATTCGAATCAACTGCGTTTTGACTTGTTAATACAATAGAGAGGCCATCGACAGTAATATTAAAATATTCCTCTTCTTGGGGAGCAGAGTCATCCTTATCACAAGAAGTAAAAGCTAAAAGTGAAAAAGATACAGCTAAAATTGTAAAAGTGTTTTTAATTGATAATTTCATGTTGATTTAGTTTGGGATTAATAATAAAATTTAATTGAATACTTATTTAAATACTAATAGATATAGTTTCGGCTAGCTCTTCTTTCGTAAAACGGAAGTGAGTTTTAGTGTATTAACTTAGAAATAAATTGATTTGTGAAAAATAAAGCAATTACCGTGTGGGCAAAACCCTTAGATGGGCCTCCACTAAAGGAGTCATTTTTAAATTCGCAGGAATCTTCTACGCAAGAAGTAAATAAGAAAACCATACTAGATACAACAAAAGTATGAGCTAAAGTGTTTAATTTTAATTTTTTAGGCTCTACGATATTGTATAATTTAAGGTTCTTGTTTTCAAATATAAATTAATTAATTATTAAATAAAGGCTCAAATTGCATTTATTAAATATATTTCCGCCAAAGGTTCAGTCACGGAAACAGCTATAATACAACCTGATCCATGATTTACTCTCTATAATATGTAGGGTCCCGTTTACAGAAACTCGTTTAATTTCTTTTGAAAATAGTTCCCCTTTTTCCTTTATCCTATGTAGAAAATTCCGACTGCACGGAGGGAGTAATTGTCTCAATAAATTACGAAGTCAATAAAAATGAAGCCCTGACTCTATAATTGCATTTGAGGAAAGAAACAGACAATATTTGATCATTACCACATTTTCTAGAAAGTCGTTTAGTCAGCAACAATTGTATATTTGTTAATTCCGTATTTAAATATCGGTTGTTTTAAGAATAAATCTATATTTTCTACATCAAAAGAGAAATGTGCAAAAAAGCTAATAGATTAACGGTTTTAGCAGTTAGTAATTTTTATCTTTGCCTGTTAATTAATTTATAAAAAATAAATGATGATTTCAATTTTACACAAACGCTTCCTTACTGGAGGTTTATTAATGTTGCTTCTTATGACCGTATCTCTAGGTTGGGGGCAGGGACTTGAGAATTTTGATAATTTAACGGTCGGAGCAAGTTATTCGGACGGGTCTTTTGTTGGGAACAATAGCATCACATGGTCTTATATTCACTCACGAGATGAAAACAATACTGGAGGAGTTACCGCTCCTGCTTTAATGCTGAGAGAAGAATCTAAAGGAAGTAAAGTAACGTCAAGTGCGATTCCCAACGGAATTGGGAATTTCAGTGTAAAACTCTATAAAGGTTTTACAGGTGCGGGGAGTCGTCAGGTTGAGTTGTTTATTAATGGTGTTTCTAAAGGAACATCAACCTCCTTTGATGACTATAATGAGCACGTTTTTACCGTTAATGGTATTGACATTTCCGGCGATGTTATAATTGAAATCAAAAATATTCAAGGTAAGCAAGTTATTGTTGACGACATCACGTGGACTGGCTTTGGCGGTGGCGGAAATACAGCTCCTTTTATATCAAACATTACTCAGAATCCAGCTAGTAATCTGGTTACTTCTTCAGACGCCGTATCGGTTTCCGCAGATTTAGTAGATGGCGACGGCATTGCTTCCGCAGAACTCCATTGGGGAATTGCTAGCGGTAGCTTGGACAACACCATAGCGATGAGCTTCGATGCTGGAAATACTTACATCGTTAATAGTCTCATTCCTGCACAAGCAGATGGAACCACAGTTTATTATGAAATTGAAGCTACTGATGCCAACGGCACTCCGCTCACTAACACTAGCGCAGAACAAAGTTATACGGTTGAAGATCCAGTTCCTTTTAGTCTGCCTTATACCAATAACCTTCGGAGTAATGATGATTTTATTGAAGCCGGCGGTTATGGATTTGAATTTAATAATGCTGTCCTTACTACTGCTGGATCTAATGGATATATGAAGATAACCGATGGAAGCATTATTTCTCCTGCCATTGATTTTTCTTCATATACCGCTCTTACCGTAATTTTTGATTTGGCAACTTGGGGCGGAAATAATGGTCAGGAACTAAGTGTTATGGTTTCAAACGACAATGGCGCTACCTATTCTGCCGCCTTGGGTAGTTTTTATCCAACCTCATCTAGTTATACCACTTTTTCCCAATTAATCAATTTGTCTTCATTAAATGGAACTCAAGGCCGTATTAAGCTTGAAATGACAGGAGGTACACAATCCCTTCGTTTCCGCGATCTTGAAATAAATCTAGGTCCTGATGGTTTCGTGTATTCTGGTGGAAGTTG
Source organism: Vibrio sp. (assembly GCA_048259585.1). Classification (GTDB taxonomy): domain Bacteria; phylum Pseudomonadota; class Gammaproteobacteria; order Enterobacterales; family Vibrionaceae; genus Vibrio. The sequence goes on from JBLXHN010000019.1 coordinate 41,775, forward strand.
GAGTCCAAGTGATCCAAATATTGACGCTACTGACACAGATGATGTAAATGTACTTGACGGTACAGCTACATTTAATGCTGATATAGCGGTTAACAACCTTACCATTAGCTCAGGGGCAACCTTGAATGTTGAAAAAATACTTACCCTTGCCGGAGATATCGACAACCAAGGAAACCTTGTGTTTGTTAGTACTGCTACTGGCAACGGAGAACTTGCTAAAGTGCTTGGGACTTCATCCATCACAGGAAATGCCACAGTCCAGCGTTACATGAAAAACAGACGTTCTTATAGAATGGTAACTAGTGCTGTTACCACTTCTACTTCTATTCATGACAACTGGCAAGAAGGCGCTACTAGCAGCACTGACAATCCTAATGAAGGCTTTGGAACGCATATCACAGGAACCGTTAACGATCAAGAAAATGGTTTTGACGCTACGAACGCAGGTCTTTATTCTATGTTCACCGTGAATGTTGGAACGCAACAATATGAGGCAGTTACCAACACCGACGTAAACACCCTTACTGCTGGAAGTCCTTATTTATTGTTCGTTCGTGGAGACAGATCCATTAACCTAGGCACTAATGACGCCTCTAGCGAAACCGTACTTCGTGCTACTGGTTCATTATTTACGGGAACCAGCACACAAGACTTTCCTGCGGCAAATACAAATGATTTTGTAATGTTCGGAAACCCATACCAGAGCGCGGTTGATATGAACAGTGTTTTTGCAAATTCGACTAATGTGAACACAGCGTTTTATTATGTGTACGATCCAACCCTCGCCACCCATGGTGCATATGTAACCGTGAGCCTTGCCTCACCAGGCACATCTCCTAACCAATACCTACAGCCAGGTCAGGGTGCTCAGGCACTTGTTACTGGTGCTGGTGCAACAGTGGTATTTAACGAGGATGACAAAGCTCCTGGTAATTTTACCTCAAGCAATCGCAACCCAATGGCGGGGAATGATATGATAACCGTACAATTATATACCGCTGAAAACTTCAACAATGGCGGTCCAGTGCACGACAGTTTCGGAATTGTATTTGCTGAAGGAAATGACAATGCCTTAACAGGTGCTGATGCCGTCAAACCAATGAACTTTTATGAGAATTTGGGAATTAATCTCGACGGGACTATTCTTAGCATGGAGAGTAGAGAAATGCCACAAGTTGGTGAAGTGTATGCAATGTTTTCAAATGGCTACCAAAGTACAGAATACGTTTTAAAAGTGACTGTGGATGGACTAGAGGATTCTGTTTTTTACCTAGAAGATCAATTCACAGGAGAGAGCACCATGATAGAAATGGGTGATAATGCATATAGCTTTACCATTGATGCAGACGAGCCATTGAGCATTGCTACCGATCGTTTTTCAATACGAACTGAAGAGCGCTTAGGTACTAATATAAATGAGCTGTCATCAGGGATCCGCCTCTACCCTAACCCTTTGACTTCAAATACTTTTTATATCAACGCGCCAAAATTGAACGGCGAAAAATTGTCAGTTAGCATTAGCGACTTGACAGGAAGAAATATTTATGAGCAATCATTGGAGTGTGCCGCAAATACGGTAACTGTCACTATGGGCAGCAACATTGCTACTGGTGTGTATCTGGTTACTGTTAAACACAATAGCGAAACCCAGACTTACAGATTGATAAGGGAATAAATTTGTTTTTATAAGTTAGCCGTCTCATTTATCTAAAATGAGACGGCTTTTTTTTGTTTTTTATCATTGTTGTCCGATAAAAATCTAAAGTAGCAAAAATAGCATTGTCGTTGCCTTATTTTACTGGATTGTGTTCCGATTTTCAAAACAGAACCCCCTAAGGATCGAAAAAGCTCA
>JBLXHN010000020.1:0-43593 GCA_048259585.1 Vibrio sp.
CTGCAATACCTTTACCTAGTGAGGATACAACCCCGCCAGTAACAAAAATATAATTTGTCGTCATGTTTAACCTGAAATTGGTTGAATGAGGGAAATGGATTTCTTCTGGACGGGACGAAACTATACCAGAACCCAATTACCGCCACAACGTGAAATCTATCACACTCAGTTTTTAATTTTTTGCTTCAAATCAAATAGCCTTATCGCAGAATGCGATCTCAACAATTTAATTGAGTTAGTTTTGTCCCAAAAGTGACTACTCAAGGCCTTTTTCACGCCTTTTAACGCGATCCCACATCCCATCCAGTTCTTGTAAGGAAAAGTCTGTTAACGCTTTATTTTGCTCTCGAACTTGCTCTTCTACGCCTTTAAAGCGACGAACAAACTTACTGTTTGCTTTGCGAAGAGCAACTTCTGGATCTTTTTTCAAATGCCTCACCAGATTAACAGTAGCAAAAAGTAAGTCCCCGAGCTCTTCTTCAAGTTTTTGTTCATCAACATCAACCGCAATAGCTTCTGCGACAACTTCGTCAATCTCTTCATGAACCTTGTCGACAACGGGCCCCAAAGTGGTCCAGTCGAAACCATACTTAGCACATTTTTTTTGCACCTTGTTGGCTTGAGAAAGTGCAGGAAGCGACTGTGGTATAGAGTCTAGAATACTTTGTTCGCTTTTGCCTGCTTGCGCTTTTTCCATCAATTTTTCTTTTTCCCAGTTTTCATTCAGTTCTTCTTCATTCTCGAAGTTCGCGTCAGAAAAAACATGAGGATGGCGGCGCGTCAGCTTTTCATTCACTGTTTCAACCACTTGCTTAAAGTCGAACAAATCCTGCTCTTGAGCCAAGCGGCTATAAAAAATTACTTGAAAAAGCAAATCCCCCAACTCTTCTTTTAAATTAACCCAATCTTGATTATGAATCGCATCCACGACCTCATAAGTTTCTTCAATGGTGTGTGGAACCACAGTCTCAAAGGTTTGTTTTTTATCCCAAGGGCAGCCGCTTTGTGGGTCACGAAGTTGCGCCATAATCTCAACCAGCTGTTCAATCGGGTGACTCATTTGTTTATTCCTTATAAAACAAAAAGGTAAGCGTACAATCGCTTACCTTTATTTTTAGTATTTATATCTAAAGTCGTTATCCTAGACGTTTGACCAGTACCACGTCTTTAATTTGTTCTACGCGTTTTGAAACTCGTGCTAACACTTCGATGTTATTAACTTCTAACTCAAAATCCATGATGATGATCTGACGCTTGTAATCACTACGACTCTTCATGGCGATCACCTTGATTTTTTCATTAGCCAGTAAGCTGGTGATGTCTTTCAATAACCCACCACGCTCCATTGCTTCTATACGCAATGTTAGAAGATAAGTGCCAACAAACCCTGCGCCCCAAACAGTATCAATGATACGCTCAGGCGCGTGATGGCTTAACTCTTCTAACTGCTCGCAATCACTACGGTGTACTGAAATACCACGACCTTGTGTAATATAACCTTTAATTTCATCACCAGGGATTGGCTGACAACAACGAGCAAGGTGAGTCATCAGGTTATCCACCCCTTCAACCACCACCGCATCTTTTTGCGGACGTTGATGCGAAGTTGATTTAGATTCGTCTTGCAGCTTCTCTAGTGCTAACTTATCTTCTTCTTCGGCGGTCGGTTTATTCACTAACGCATTGATGTGGTTAATGATCTGGTTAATACGCAAATCACCACTGCCCACACCAACAAACAATTCATCAGCACTGTTTACGTTAAAACGTTTCAAAGCATATTGCTCTGCATCTTTTAGCGTCGCGCCAATTTTTGCCAACTCAGCTTCAAGGATCTCACGCCCCGCTTCGAGGTTTTTCTCACGGCTCTGTTTACGGAACCAGGCATTAATCTTCGCCCTAGCACGGCCAGAGTGGACGAAACCTGTCGCAGGATTTAACCAATCACGTGACGGGTTGGGTTCTTTAGCGGTAATAATTTCAACCTGATCACCCATGTGCAGTTTATGGGTGAAAGGAACGATACGACCACCCACTTTCGCTCCGATACAGCGGTGCCCTACTTCCGAGTGGATATGGTAAGCAAAATCAAGAGGCGTTGCGCCCATCGGTAAATCGACCACATCACCACGTGGCGTAAACGCGTACACACGATCATCAAATACTTGGCTACGCAGTTCATCCAGCATTTCGCCAGAATCTGACATTTCTTCTTGCCAGTCGATTAGTTTACGTAGCCAGGTAATTTTCTCGTCGTAACCACTCCGGCCACCGCTCGCACCTTCTTTGTATTTCCAGTGCGCTGCGACCCCAAGCTCCGACTCTTCATGCATCTGCTTAGTTCGGATCTGAATTTCAATCGTTTTACCTTCAGGTCCAAGAATCACCGTGTGAATCGATTGGTATCCGTTTGGTTTGGGATTAGCGACATAATCATCAAACTCATTCGGCAGATGACTAAACTGAGTATGAACAACGCCCAACGCAGCGTAACAGTCTTGCAGTTTATCAGCGATTATCCGAACCGCGCGGACATCAAACAATTCATCGAATGCCAGGTTCTTTTTCTGCATTTTGCGCCAGATACTGTAGATATGCTTAGGGCGCCCACTCACTTCCGCGTTGATATTGCACGCCTTCATCTCAGCGCTTAAGTTATCGACAAAATCACGAATGTACTGCTCACGAACGATACGACGCTCAGACAGTTGTTTTGCAATCTGTTTGTATGTATCTGGCTGCTGATAGCGGAAGGCGTAGTCTTCAATCTCCCATTTAAGCTGACCGATACCTAAACGGTTCGCCAGTGGCGCATAGATATTGGCACACTCTTTCGCCGCTGAACGACGAACGTCATCAGGCTGATCTTTTACTTCGCGTAAGTTACAAATTCTTTCAGCAAGTTTAATCACCACGCAACGGAAATCGTCAACCATAGCCAGCAACATGCGACGTACGTTATCGACCTGCGCTGAAGCTTCACTGCCTTGCATAGTGATATTTAACTGGCCAATCGCAGCCATCTCTTCGACACCAGCGATTAGTTTTATGATTTCTTTCCCGTAATGTTCTTCGAATTCTTCGCGATCCACTAAGCCACTGGTCGCAATCGGGAATAACAACGCCGCCACCAGCGTTGGTCGATCCATTGATAATGTAATAAGGATTTCTATCATTTCACGACCACGCCATAACAACAGCGGGCCTTTCGCGTTACCGACTAAAAAGCTTTCACATTGGTGGTAGACTTCTGTGAGTTTCGCTGATGTTTTTGAGTCTTGTCGTAAACTAGAAATCCACTTTTCTAGCTCAAACTGTTCGTCTGGGTTTAAGTGTGCGCTACGTACCGCGACCATCTTTTTTTCCTAATTCTTATATTTTGCGAGTTATTAGTGCCAGTTGACCTTTATGAACTCTGGAGTACCTATTCTACTCTGTATTGAGAACGGAAATCCGTTCAATAACCAAGTTTTACACTTTTGATTTTCCATTTTTTACAAACAGAGCCATCGACTCTAAATGGTTGGTATGTGGAAACATGTCCAGCATACAGAGTTTTTGCAACTGATAGCCTTGCTCTAATAAACTCTGACTATCACGAGCAAGCGTAGCAGGATTACACGAGACATACACAATACGATCTGCTCCAAAGTTTGCTAGTTGTTCAACGATTCCAGCCGCTCCAGCGCGTGCCGGATCTAACAAAACTCGATCAAATTTTTCTTGTGCCCAATTTTGATGCGTAAATTCTTGTTCAAGGTTTGCCTGATAAAACTCTGCGTTATCAATATCATTGAACTGTGCGTTGGTCTTAGCGATATCCACCATTTCCTGCACACCTTCGATACCCACAACCTGTTTGGCCAATTTGGCCAACGGCAAACTAAAGTTACCCAAGCCGCAGAACAAATCTAACACACGGTCGTGTCTTTTAACGTCCAACCACTCAATCGCCTGTGCCACCATTTTTTGATTCACTTGCTGATTAACTTGAATAAAGTTACTTGGCAAAAATGGGATCGTCACACCAACTTCCTGATAACACGCTTGTTCACCAACCAATTTGTTTAACTCATTAGTAGCAGGCATAACATACAGAGTTAACTGATGAAGTTCCGCAAACTGTTTCAGTGCCGTAAGATCTTTAGCGACTAACGGAGACAAATGACGAAGAACCAGCACAGAAGTGTTGTCCCCCTTCACTAACTCAACGTGTCCAAGTTGCTCCGGCTTTTTAAACTGGTTAAGCAGAACTTTTAACTCAGGCAACAACTTATTCAAGCTCGGTTCTAACACCGCGCAATCTGTGACAGTAACAATATCTTTGCTCTGCTTACGTCGGAAACCAAACTTCAACTCTCGAGTTTTTTTATCCCACATCACGCTAATACGAGCACGACGACGGTAACCTTGATCACTGCCTGTAACCGGCGCTGATAACTCAAGTTGCTGACCTGCAAACTTATTCATTAACTGACTTAACGCTTGCTGTTTGTGCTCTATCTGCGCTTCTCTTGAGAGGTGTTGTAAATCACAACCACCACACTGATTGTAATACGGACAAAACGCTTCAACGCGTTGAGAGCTCGGCTTAAGGATTTTAATCAACTTACCACGGGCAAACTTATTTTTGCTTTCAGTCAGTTGCATGAGAACCTCTTCCCCAGCTAAAGCGCCCTCAATAAAAACCGGCTTTTTGTTGAGGTAAGCAATCCCTGCGCCTAGATGATCGAGCTTATCAATGCTCACCGCCTGATGTTTGGTATCTAAAGCGCTGCGCTTTTTCGGTTGAAAGAAACGTGCCATGTTTTTTGCCTAAATGTCATTGTTTTGACCCATGCTTCAATATTCTGCCAGGGGAGCATTGTAGAAGCTTAGGGTATTGAATTAAGCTAACCATAATTATTTAAATAACTGGTCAACTGTTTAGCCAGCTATTTTCCCATATCCACATCATGATGTTTAGATAATAATGACCAGATACGGCTTACGCGCACGTGTAATTACACTCACTTTGGCTCCGACCTTGATTATCGGCCTGCTTTTGAGTGCGTTGTTCTCCTTCAATCGCTATCACGATCTCGAAACTCAAGTACTCAATTCTGGTGCTAGCATTATCGAACCCCTTGCGATTGCCAGTGAAGAATCGTTAAAGATCCAAAGCCGCGAATCGGTGCGACGAATCATCAGTTATGCACACCGTAAAAATTCCGATATTGTACGCAGTATTGCGGTCTTTGATGCGAACCATGAGCTGTTTGTAACATCAAACTTCCATCCTAACTTTGAAACCTTGATGTACCCGAAAGATAAACCTATTCCGGTGCTAAGCAGCTCTCAGTTAGATGAAAATACCCTAATTTTGCGTACCCCGATTTTGGCCGAAACGCTTTTAGCAGATAGTACCGCAAACACAACCTCTGCCCCGGTGCTTGGTTATATTGCAATCGAGCTCGATCTCTCATCGCTACGTTTGCAACAGTATCAGGAGATTTTCTCAGCCTGTTTGGTTCTGGTATTCGGTCTGGTGCTTTCTGGAATTTTTGCTTTCCGCCTGATGCATGACGTTACTCGACCGATCATTCATATGAAAAACGTGGTGGATAAAATTCGTCGCGGTCACCTGGATGTGCGTATCGAAGGCCGTATGCATGGTGAGCTGGATGACCTGAAAAAAGGGATCAACGCGATGGCGGTGTCGCTATCGGAATATCACGTCGAGATGCAGCATAGTATCGACCAGGCCACTTCAGACTTACGTGAAACTTTAGAACAGCTAGAAATTCAAAACGTCGAACTGGATATTGCGAAAAAACGCGCCCAAGAAGCGGCTCGTGTGAAATCTGAGTTTTTAGCCAATATGTCACATGAGCTACGTACGCCGCTGAATGGGGTGATTGGCTTTACCCGTCAAATGTTGAAAACTCAACTCACCAAAAGCCAGGCGGATTATCTACAAACCATTGAGAAGTCAGCAAACAACCTATTAACCATCATCAATGACATTCTCGACTTCTCTAAATTAGAAGCAGGTAAACTGGCACTGGAAAATATCCCATTTGAGTTCCAGGACTCGTTAGAAGAGGTGGTGAACTTACAGGCCACCAGTGCCCATGAAAAGGGCTTGGAAATTACCCTGAAAGTCGATCCTAAGATCCCTGCGGGGCTGGTTGGCGATCCGCTGCGTATTCAGCAAGTACTTACTAACCTAGTCGGAAACTCAATTAAATTTACGGAACGAGGCAACATTGATATCAGTGTCGAACTTCGTTCCCAACGCGACGATTACGTAGAACTGCAGTTTATGGTGCGCGATACCGGTATCGGTATTTCCGAGCGTCAACAAGCTCAGTTATTCCAGGCATTTAGCCAGGCCGACGCGAGTATCTCGCGTCGCTACGGTGGTACAGGGCTTGGCTTAGTCATTACCCAGAAACTGGTGAGTCAGATGGGCGGTGAAATCAGCTTAACCAGTCGTCTGCATCAGGGATCGACTTTCTGGTTTACATTGCGTTTAACCACAACGGATATGCCGATGAGAGACTGGTTAGATCCGCAAACTCTACATGGTAAGCAACTACTGCTTGTTGAACCTAATATGCAAGCAGCATCAATTGTCCAGCATACTCTGGTTCAGGCCGGACTGACTGTGGTTTATCGCTCTGCCATTCCGGAAGCATCCGATTACTACGACTATGTGCTACTTAACCTAACACCACATAAAGAAACGGATGAATCGCTGGTAAATCAGTGGGTCGAAAAAGCACTGTCTATCGCCAATAACGTTGTTATCGGGGTCCCAAGTACGGAACTGGCCTTAGCCGATCTGTTGATGCAGCGATACCCCGTGCAATGTATTACCAAACCTCTGTCTCGTAAAAAGCTATTACAGACCTTGATCGCGAATCAGCCAGCTTTAGTTGAAAATACGATAGAGCCTGTTCCTCACTTAGACAGATTAGCACTGAAAGTTATGGCTGTTGATGACAACCCAGCCAACCTGAAACTGATAACCGCACTACTGACAGAGCGAGTGGAAACGGTCATCGCTTGTACTAATGGTGAAGATGCGATTGAACACGCTAAAGCGCATAAATTCGATATTATCTTAATGGACATCCAAATGCCGAAGATGGATGGCGTCACCGCATGTAATGAGATCAAAAAACTAGAACTGAATGCCAATACGCCTGTGATTGCTGTTACCGCGCACGCAATGACAGGCGAACGTGACCGATTACTTAAAGCTGGTATGGACGATTATTTAACCAAACCGATTGAAGAGCATATCCTACAACAGGTATTACAACACTGGAGTCCAACAGCGGACAACTCAAACAGTGAACAGACAGACCATCCTGAGCCGATCGTCATTGAAGAAGCTCAAGTCGAAAGACTTCCTGAGAACAATAAACAGCTGGTTGTCGACTGGCAACAAGCTTTAAAACAGGCTGCGAACAAGGAAGATCTGGCTAAAGATATGCTGAAAATGCTGGTTGCGTCATTCGGTGAAATCAATCAAGTAATTGAAATGGCACTGAACGACAGTGAATATTCTGCTTCAGATTTACTGCATCATATCCATAAGCTACACGGTAGCTGTTCATACAGCGGGGTACCGCATTTGAAGAAAGTGTGCGAAACGTTAGAACAGGCTTTGCGTTCAGGTTCAACAGTGCAAGATGTAGAGCCAGAGCTATTCGAGCTGCAAGATGAAATGGAAAAGGTCAAAGAGAGTGCGAAACCTTGGTTAAGTTAACCACGCCTTAACACTGTACGATCAAAAAGAGGTGCTTAAAGCACCTCTTTTAGTTTGTCGCTGAAATTAAGATTCTAATATCACGGTCGCAACTGCGTAGCTGCGTTCGTCGGAAATCGTTATATGGCAATGTTGAACATCGGCCGCTTGCGCTAACTGTAAAGCCTTACCTGCCAGTGTTAAAACCGGCTTACCATTCTCATCATTGCTGATTTCAAAATCCTGAAAACTCACACCATGAGCAATGCCGGTACCTAGCGCTTTAGAAGCCGCTTCTTTAGCGGCAAAGCGTTTTGCTAAATAACGGCCTTGTTGCTTTAAACCATTGAACGTTTCAAGCTCTTTTTCAGTGAGAATACGCTGGGCAAAAGCTTCACCGCTGCGATTGAGCGCTTTTTCAATGCGCTCAATTTCGGCAATATCAGTGCCTAATCCAACTATCATTAACGACGAGCTTCCTGCATGATCGTTTTCATATCAGCAACCGCTTTTGGCAAGCCATCAAACAGAGCGCGACCAATAATAGAGTGACCAATGTTCAGCTCATAAATCTCTGGAATTTGAGCGATCGCAGCGACATTGTGATACGTCAAACCATGGCCTGCGTTGACAGTAATGCCCTGATCAGAAGCGTAGCTTGCTGCTGCTGCAATTTTCTTTAGTTCAGCTTGTTGGTCAGCTTCTGTTTCTGCATCCGCATAGTGCCCTGTGTGAAGCTCAATGAATGGCGCACCACAATTTTTCGCGGCATCAATCTGTTCGCGGTCAGCATCAATGAACAGAGATACTTTGATACCAGATTCTGTCAACTTTTGAGTTGCGGCTTTCACTTTTTCAAACTGACCGATAACATCCAAGCCACCTTCTGTAGTCAGTTCTTCACGCTTTTCTGGAACCAAACAAACGAACTCAGGTTGCGTTTGTAGTGCAATTTCAACCATCTCATCCGTCACCGCCATTTCTAAGTTCATGCGAGTCTGGATCGTCTCTTTCAAGATACGAACATCACGATCTTTGATATGGCGGCGGTCTTCACGTAAGTGAACGGTAATACCGTCAGCACCAGCGCGTTCTGCAATCTCAGCTGCATGAACAGGATCCGGGTATTGAGTTCCACGTGCATTACGTACGGTTGCGATATGGTCAATATTAACGCCTAAATAAATTGAGCTCATTTCCTACACTCCATGCTCTGTACTCAAAAGCCAGCTAGCTTTTGGAAATTAATTTTGGTGGAGCAGCTTGTCTAAACAACTCTCTGCTTTTTAAAGGTTTGCCGCCAAGATACGGCTTTAAAGCGATACGTGTAAAGCGTTTTGCCGCTTTAAGTTGCTCTTTTGTGCTAAAGCGCCGTTCACTGATCGCAATTAATTCATTACCAAGAAATGTCAGGTTATCGCGTCTAATCGAGGCAATAAAACCTTTCTGATCTCGGTATCGGTAAGTCATATTAGGTTCAACCGGCTCTCCGGTTCCCGCACAGTGAATAAAATCTACGCCATAGCCCATTGCCGCCAACAAGGCTAATTCAAAGCGCCTTAATGCAGGTTCTGGATTATCGCACTGAGCCAACTCGGTTAATGCCGCCAGATAATCATGAAACAGGCCCGGCGCCGGAACTTCAGGCATTAAAACTCTGCCTATCAGCTCATTTACATACATGGCGGAATACAAGTTTATTCCGGTTAAGGGTAAACCTAAACTGATAGGTTCGGCCTGACGTAAAGTTTTCATCGAGCCGTTACCCGACCACTTTAACAGTAGTGGTGTAAAAGCCTGTAGCGCCCCTTTTGTGGTTGAACGTTTACTACGTGCACCTTTCGCCATGATGCTCAACCGGCCATATTCTTCACTAAAGACATCGAGAATTAAGCTAGTTTCGCTGTATGGGCGGCGGTGTAATACAAAGCAACGCTGTAAACCGTCAGACATAGTTGAATCCGAATAAAGGAACAAAGTAGACCAGATACAAAACTGGCCCCAATCATGGAGCCAGAATACTAAGGTCTAGTGACCTTTTGAAGCGAAATTATAGGTCGTCGATATAGCCGAGTGAACGAAGTGCTCGTTCATCATCCGCCCAACCTGATTTCACTTTAACCCAGGTCTCTAAATAAACCTTACGGCCAAACAACTCTTCCATATCTAAACGAGCTTCACGACCAATCGTTTTGATCTTCTCGCCAGCTTTACCAATCACCATCTTCTTCTGACCAATACGTTCAACCAGAATCAGGGCATTGATATGGAACCCGTCAGTTTCAGGATTGTAGTCGAAGCGCTCAACCTCTACCGTCACTGAGTATGGCAATTCTTCACCGGTAAAACGCATCAATTTTTCACGAATGATTTCTGATGCCATGAAGCGTTGAGAGCGGTCAGTCACATACTCTTCAGGGAAGTGATGAATAGCTTTTGGTAAATGTTCACGTACGTGCTTACGCAGTACTTCAATGTTCTTACCTAACTTGGCTGAGATTGGCACCACATCAACGAAATTCATACGCTCAGACATCGCCTGCATGTGCAGCATCACTTCATTACGATCTTTCACATTGTCAACTTTGTTAACACAAAGTACCACAGGGAAATTCGCTTTTTGCAGCTTAGTCAGAACCATTTCATCGTCTTCAGTCCACTGAGTCCCATCAACAAGGAAGAAAACCAGGTTCACATCACTAAGAGAACTGTTCGCCGCACGATTCATCAAGCGGTTGATTGCACGCTTCTCTTCAATATGAAGTCCTGGTGTATCAACGTAAATCGCTTGGTAGTCACCATCGGTATCGACACCCATAATACGGTGACGCGTGGTTTGAGGTTTACGCGAAGTGATCGAAATCTTCTGGCCAAGGATCTTGTTCAGCAGCGTCGATTTACCCACATTTGGGCGACCAACAATCGCCACAAAACCACAATGTTGGTTCTCTGGCAATGAAGCTTCTACTTGCGGTTCTTCTTCACCCGATGCGAAAAACGCATCGATATCAAATTCTTTATCAGACATGACTTAATTGCTCTAATGCAGTCTCAGCAGCCGCTTGTTCTGCCTTGCGGCGGCTGGTACCTTTACCGATTACAGGCATTCCAATACCCGCTACGTCACACGAAACAGTAAACTCCTGATTGTGTGCTTCACCTTTAATATTAGTCACTGTGTAAACAGGTAGTGGTTTTCTTCTGCCCTGTAAAAACTCTTGTAAGCGGGTTTTAGGATCTTTTTGAGAGACGCCGGGTTTAATCGCATCGAGGCGAGTTTGATACCAGCTCAAAATAATCCCACGAACCACTTCTGTACCACTGTCTAAATAGATGGCACCAATAATCGCTTCTACAGCATCGGCCAGTATTGAATCGCGACGGAAACCTCCGCTTTTCAACTCGCCTGGACCTAATTTTAAGTAATCTCCTAGTTCGAATTCTCGACCCAGTTCCGCAAGCGTGTGTCCACGAACCAGCGTGGCACGCATACGACTCATATCGCCCTCATTAATTTTTGGGAAACGATGATATAAGTCATCTGCGATAACAAAACTTAAAATTGAATCGCCCAGAAACTCAAGACGTTCATTGTGTTTACCATTCGCGCTACGGTGAGTCAGCGCTAAAGTAATAAGCTCAGCATCGTTAAACTGATAGCCGAGCTTAGTTTCTAATCTACTAATTGGAGAATTCATACTCTCTCGATGTGTTGCGGGGCTGAATACTCAGCCCTAGTTAATGCCACCGATACGATTAAAACGTATACCGGTTGGAATCCAAGTAGGAATAACGCTATCAGGAGAACGGTCAAACTCGAAGCTGACCCATATCGCAACAGCTTTACCTACTAAATTAGCTTCAGGTACAAAGCCCCAAAAACGGCTGTCAGCACTATTGTCACGGTTATCCCCCATCACAAAGTAATGCCCTTCAGGAACAATCCACTCATTAACACCACTGCGAGGTGCATAGCGTCGTGCATCATCTACACGTAGTGGATTGATCAAGATGCTATGTTCTACTTCACCAAGGCTTTCATCCAACTGCATCATAGGAATGTTATTTTGAGAAAACGGACTCTCTTGAACATTCGACAGTTTGATTGGCGTACAAGTTGATTCGCCCTTGCTCTGGACACAAACCTGCTTATCACGGCTGTAGCGAACAATATCACCCGGCATACCGACTACACGCTTAATATAGTCAATACTTGGGTTAAGCGGGAACTTAAACACGACAATATCGCCGCGTTCTGGCTTACCCGTTTCTACTAACTGTGTACGCCATACAGGATCTTTCAAGCCATACGCGTATTTTTCGACAAGGATAAAGTCACCCACGAGCAGTGTCGGCATCATAGAGCCTGAGGGAATTTGAAACGGTTCGAAAACAAATGAGCGCAGCAATAATACAAATGCGATCACTGGGAAGATCGAAACGGAATTCTCAATCCACCATGGCTGAGGAGCAACTTTGGTCGTCACACTGGTATCAATACTTTCTGGATCCGTTTGCAATTGTTTTGCCACATTCTCGTGACGTTTCTTTGCCCAAACCCATTTTTCTAACGCCCACACAATTCCGGTAACAACCGTAACCAGAACTAAAATGAGTGAGAATGTATTAGCCATTGACTTCCCTTATCTAAAAAATACGAAAGTGAAAGAGCCGAGACTCTTTCACTTGCGAGTTAATATATAAAACACTTAGATAAAAACAACTGGATTAGTCTTTACCTACATGAAGAATTGCAAGGAACGCTTCTTGTGGAAGCTCAACGTTACCGATTTGCTTCATACGTTTCTTACCTTCTTTCTGTTTCTTCAATAGTTTCTTCTTACGACTCACGTCACCACCGTAACATTTCGCGATTACGTTTTTACGTAACTGTTTCACAGTTGAGCGCGCAATGATGTGGTTACCGATAGCCGCCTGAATTGCAATATCGAACATTTGGCGAGGAATGAATTCTTTCATTTTCTCAACCAACTGACGGCCACGAGTCTGTGCGTTATCGTGGTGAGTAATGATTGCTAGCGCATCCACTTTATCGCCGTTCAGAAGTACGTCAACACGTACCATTTTCGAATCTTCAAAACGTTGAAAACCGTAATCTAGAGAGGCATAGCCACGAGAAGTCGATTTCAAACGGTCGAAGAAGTCTAGTACGACTTCAGCCATTGGAATATCGTAAGTCAGAGCCACTTGGTTACCGTGGTAAACCATGTCTACCTGAATACCACGCTTCTCAACACAAAGCGTAATAACGTTACCCAGATAATCAGCCGGCACAAGAATATTACAGCGTGCGATAGGCTCACGAATTTCTTCGATATCATTAATCGCTGGCAATTTTGCAGGGCTATCTACGTAGATGACCTCTTTATTGGTCATTTCAACTTCATACACAACCGTTGGTGCAGTCGTGATCAAGTCGAGATCATATTCACGTTCTAGACGTTCCTGAATGATCTCCATATGTAGCATACCTAAGAAGCCACAACGGAAACCAAAGCCTAGTGCAGCTGATGTTTCTGGTTCATAGAACAGAGACGCATCATTCAGACTCAGTTTGCCCAGTGCATCACGGAAGTTTTCGTAATCATCAGAAGATACTGGGAACAAACCTGCGTATACCTGTGGCTTCACTTTCTTAAAGCCTGGCAGTGCTTTTTCACAACCGTTTTTAGCAAGTGTTAACGTATCACCTACTGGTGCGCCCAGGATGTCTTTAATCCCACACACAACCCAACCTACTTCGCCGGTATTCAGTTCTGTTGTATCAACCTGTTTAGGCGTAAAGATACCAAGGCGGTCAACATTCCACACCTGACCGGTGCTCATGACTTTGATCTTATCGTTCTTCTTCAGTTTGCCGTTTTTAATACGAACCAAAGAGACGACACCTAGGTAGTTATCAAACCATGAATCAATAATAAGTGCTTGAAGCGGTGCATCAGGATCACCTTCTGGTGCTGGAATTTTCGCGACGATTTCTTCAAGAACCTCGTCAACGCCAAGACCTGTTTTCGCAGAACAGCGAACCGCTTCAATCGCATCAATACCGACGATATCTTCAATTTCTTCTGCAACACGTTCTGGTTCAGCAGCAGGAAGGTCAATCTTGTTCAAGATTGGCACAACTTCCAGATCCATTTCGATCGCGGTATAACAGTTAGCCAGTGTTTGTGCTTCTACACCCTGTCCGGCATCAACAACAAGCAGAGCACCTTCACACGCAGCCAAAGAACGTGATACTTCATACGAGAAGTCAACATGTCCAGGCGTGTCGATGAAGTTAAGCTGGTAGGTTTCGCCATCTTTTGCTTGGTAATCGAGTGTCACACTCTGTGCTTTGATGGTGATACCACGCTCACGCTCAAGATCCATAGAATCAAGAACTTGCTGTTCCATTTCACGGGCACTTAATCCACCACATACTTGGATTAAACGGTCGGATAAAGTCGATTTACCATGGTCAATGTGGGCGATAATCGAAAAGTTACGAATGTGCTTCATAGGTTTGGGATGACTAAACTCTTTGCAAATTAGGGGATTTGAAAGGCATTTATTACTAGCCTTTCAGTCAAGTTGGCCGATTCTACCCAATTTCAATTGGGATCGCATCATAATTTAAGCAATAGGCTCTCCGAGCACTCTCAGTAAAACCACTTCTTGCTCGGTACGCTTTTCTAATTGACGCGACCAAACTTTGGCCAAGCTGATACCCAAACCAATAAAGACAAGTGAAGTGGCAATAACAATACCCTCTCCCATTCCCATCATAGGGGCAAGCCAACTATCAGCTAGCCATGCACCTAGAATCATCATGAACAGAGGGACTAAATAGACCAAAGCCGCTGATTGCAGCAAGCTCTTTTCTGGGAAGCCAATTTCAACTACCTGACCTTGAGCAACAGCTTTATCCGTATCTAAGTGCCAGCGCAATGACTTACTACCGATAGCCTTTGAGACAATACCTGTTCCACAGCTTTTTGAAGAAGAACAGCTGCTACAACTGGTTTTTTGTTCGCAACTCAACTCAACATGAAAGCCATGCTTGTTATTTTGTACTGCCATCACAGTAGCCAATGCTGTCATCATTGAACGTTAGCCTTACCCTTATCAAATATGACGGATTGAGCGATCCGCTTGGCCGTTTCGGGTGGAATATCACCGACGATCGACACTTCACGGTCACCTTTTACCAAACTATGTAGAGTGCGACGCCCTTGTCGAACCAACTGACCTTTTAAAGAGTGCTCGTCACTGTCTGATACATAAACTGAGAAGTTAAACAAACCATCAGAAAACATTTGGTTTTCAACCACTCGTTCAGTGTTGGTCATTCTGTAACGATTGACATTGATTGATTTAAAACCATCCGGTTTCCAACTTACCGTCCAAAATGTCTCGTCCACTTTACTCTTAGGTAATGATAGTACTTCCGGAAGCTGGACGTCGTCAAAGCCAGCCATTATTTCCGCTAATTTTTCACTAACAGAATAAGAAATTGAACGGTACTGCTCTAAGACTTCGCCATAACGATCAACCAGATCCGCTCTTAAAGGTAAATGGGTTTTCTCATCAACCCACATCACATAGGAGTAGCGTAAACCATCTTTAGGTACCACTCGTAATACCTGACAGGCAGCTCCAGCCTCTCGAGCCCGACCGACCTTAACGAAGTCGTAGTAGGCACTTAACTCTGTAACATTACTGTGGAGCATTGGAATGGTTGGCGCGACCATATTACTGGATTCAATGGTAAATGGGTCTACACCAGGTTCGATATAACTGACTTCGTTATCACGACGAAAAACTTCGCGTATTGGACCACTGAGATAGACTAAATGGGCATACTCTTTTTGATCATGACGAGCATGTCGATATAACAAAGGCTCGATACTGTTTTTCTTAATCAGTATATAAGACAGTTCATAATTGAGTTGTTGACTCGCTTCGTTCATTTGATGCAACAAAGCCTCTGCAGTGATTTCTTCTGCAAAGGCTGGTGTAGAGCTCAAACTGAACAGCGTCAACGCACTGATCAGAATTTTTTTCATTCAACTACCGGTTCAATTGAGTCTTGAGTTTGACCCAAGCCCTCACTGTTCAATCTTAATTGAAGTTCATAATCTTGAAGCAACGCGTTTACACGGCGGCGCTGTTCATGAACATTAGATTCAATGTTAGGCTTCTCTAACGATTCTCGCGTAAGACTTACAGGCTCTACGCTACCAGAAAGAGGTACCGTTTGAAGCACTGGAAACTGTTCAGCTTGAGATGATGAACTTCCACCACCGTACTGCTGAACTCCCATAATAACAACGAGAGACACACAAGCAGCGACTGCCACTTGACCGAATGGAGAAAGCCATGCAGGAAGCTGTCGACGAGATTTTTGCGGCGACGGCTGCTCTTCTTTGACTTTCACACTCTCTATACTGGTTACATTGTTATGGAATGTACTATGTGCTGGTTCATTTTCTAACGCTAAAGCCACACTTTCAGCAATGTTCCATTCCGGTCTCTCTGGAGCGTCTCCACGCATCACATCACCAATTAAGTGATAGTTTTTCCACGTTTCGATACTTTCAGAATCGTGCACTAACTCTTGAATCAATGCTTTGTCGACCATCTCTCCATCCATGAGAGCTGAAAGTTGTTGTTTGTCCGTCATTATTTTCACCATAATTATTTACAGTTTCTAACGCTACAAAAGAGATTTAATTCTCTTTTCTACCGCTTCACGAGCACGGAAGATACGAGAACGCACCGTACCTACTGGGCAATCCATGACTTCTGCAATGTCTTCATAACTCAAGCCTTCCAGCTCGCGTAATGTCATTGCGGTTTTTAAATCTTCAGGCAATGCATCTATTGCACTAAAAACAGCCTGCTTCAATTCTTTCGACAGCGTTAAATTCTCTGGGTTCGAAATTTCTTTTAACGCATTGTTCGTTTCGTAAAATTCAGCTTCTTCAGCATCAACATCCGTAGCTGGCGGTCTACGCCCTTGAGCAACGATGTGATTTTTTGCGGTATTGACAGCAATACGATATAGCCAAGTATAAAACGCACTTTCCCCCCTAAAGGTCGGTATTGCGCGATAAGCTTTTATAAAAGCTTCTTGTGCAACATCAGCTACATCTCCCGAATTGCTCACGTACCTAGAAATAAGGTTACACACTTTGTTTTGATATCTTAGAACCAAAAGATTAAATGCTTGCTTATCCCCATTCTGAACTCGCTCAATCAATACTTGATCGGTTAGCTGCTCGTTCATTCGAGCGGTTACTCCTATTGTTCTCACCCTTACCTTCTCAGATATGGGCTCTAATTATCCAGAATGTAGTATTGACACCACTGTCCACATGAGCACTATTGTGACTCAGTGAAAAAGATAAAGTTCAATTATGTGTAAATTTATTTTCCAAACATAATGCACAATGTGATGTAATCGAGGTTTATCATATCAGCAGCCGCATTTTATGACGAAACGCGTCAAAGCTAACGTTGATATCTTCCCTAAAGAATTTTGGGGATACTCACGAAGAAAGACAATAGCTTTTACAAACTATTGTATTAAACCCAACAATTTGACATTGCTTTTCGATAATCGATATCTCTTATCTATGCCGATACGACGTCAAATGAATAAGGGGTTAAACAAATAGTATCAGGGTAGACTCACGCAAATTGGTTTCCTAATTGCTTGATTATTTAATGTTTTCGCCAAACTGTTGGCGTTTTTTCAATCAGGCGTATCAAATCAAAAGTGAATCCATTACATTTTTAGAGTAACAAAAACTCTACTATAGTTCGGGAACTTAAAACTTTTATGAACGCAAACCGAGAGCATCAATGTGATGTATTAGTGGTAGGTAGCGGTGCAGCAGGCTTGTCGTTGGCCTTGCGCATAGCAAAGCATTGCAAAGTTATTGTATTGAGCAAAGGACCTCGTAGTGAAGGTGCAACCTACTACGCTCAAGGTGGTATTGCTGCTGTATTCGATGAATCCGACAGCATTGACTCTCATGTTCAAGATACGCTGATTGCCGGGGGTGGCATCTGTGAAGAAGACACGGTTCGCTTTATCGCAGAACACGCAAAAGAATGTGTTCAGTGGTTAATAGATGGTGGCGTGCCATTCGATAAGGAAGAAGACTCTGACAACGATGAAGATAACCCTCGCTATCATTTAACTCGTGAAGGTGGTCATAGTCATCGTCGTATACTGCACGCCGCAGATGCCACTGGCATGGCTATGCAAACATCACTGCAGGACAACGCGCACAACCACCCTAACATTGCTATTTTTGAACGTTACAACGCATTAGACTTGATCACCGAAGACAAAGTGGGTGGAGATGAGAACAAAGTCATTGGTGCTTACGTCTGGAACCGCAATGCAGAGCATGTTGAGTCTGTACGAGCTAAATATGTCGTACTCGCCACCGGTGGTTCTTCAAAAGTTTACCAATACACATCCAACCCTGATGTTTCTTCTGGTGATGGTATCGCTATAGCATGGCGCGCAGGTTGCCGCGTGGCCAACATGGAATTTAACCAGTTCCACCCGACGTGTTTATACCATCCAGAAGCGCGTAACTTCCTGCTTACAGAAGCTTTACGTGGTGAGGGTGCTTATCTGCGTCGCCCAGATGGCTCTCGCTTTATGTTAGATTTCGACGAGCGTGCAGAGTTGGCACCTCGTGATGTTGTAGCTCGAGCTATCGACTTTGAAATGAAGCGTTTAGGTGCAGACTGTATGTACCTCGATATCAGCCACAAACCGGCTGATTTTATCGAGAAGCATTTCCCAACCATTTACCGTCGCTTAATGGATTTGGGTATCGACATCACTAAAGAACCAATTCCAATCGTTCCTGCTGCTCACTATACCTGTGGCGGTGTGATGGTGAACCAGCAAGGTCAAACCGATCTGAAAAACTTGTACGCCATCGGTGAAGTCAGTTACACCGGTCTCCACGGTGCCAACCGAATGGCTTCAAACTCACTGTTAGAATGTGTGGTTTATGCTTGGTCAGCGGCGAAAGATATCGTTAAAAACATTAAAGATATCGACATGCCACCAACCGTCCCTGTATGGGATGAAAGCCAAGTGACTAGCTCAGATGAAGAGGTGGTTATTCAGCATAACTGGCACGAATTGCGCCTGTTTATGTGGGATTACATGGGTATTGTGAGGACCGATAAACGCTTAGAACGCGCTTTACGTCGTATTCAACTACTACAACAAGAAACCACTGAATACTACAGTAACTTCCGTGTGTCCAATAACCTGCTAGAGCTGCGTAACTTACTTCAGGTTGCAGAACTTATGGTTCGTTGTGCTATGCAACGTAAAGAGAGCCGAGGCTTGCACTACACATTGGATTACCCTGAGCAACAGGAAAACAGTGGGCCAACGATACTGTCTCCGGAAAAGTAATTCTCTGAACTATAAAAACAGGAGCTTAATGCTCCTGTTTCTGTTTCAACCTAACCAATAATTGTCGGTAAGTGACTTCATCACAACTATCACGCCACAAAAGCCAATGCTGTCGCTTCCCCTTAAAAGAGATGAATGCAAAAGCGTGAAGAGCACTAATCGATTGATAAGATAGCCGACATCCTTTGCACCTCAAGTAACCATCAAAGTGAATTTCCACCTCTCCCAACAAAGGTTGGGGTAGAAGTCGATTGTTCGAGTGAGTAATTAATGAAATCCCAAGCCATAGGCAGGCAACTAAAGGAATAGGTGAAACAGCGACTGCCCACATCAACACCAGCAACAAGCCTGATGCGATAACATGGGCAGTGTAAGACGGGGTAAAAAGTAGCTTAACGGACTTTGCTGAGGTTATGGGCGACAATATTATCAACCATAGCGGCATGCCCTAAGTTTTCAGAGCGTCCGTGTCCCATAATCCAGGTGAACAAATCAGGATCGTCACACTCGAGTAAAGAGACAAAATCTTGTTGCTCTGATTCGGTTAACGAATCAAAGCACTCTTCAAAGAATGGCATAATAACGACATCCAGTTCTAGCATTCCACGACGACACGCCCATTTAATACGCGCTTTTTCTTCAGCAGTATACATCTTACTTTCTCACCTTATTGTTATATCCGCCAAGTCTACCAAATAGACAAGTCGATCAACTAGGGTCTCAATCACAGTCCCAATCAAGCTGACAAAAAAACTTATAAACTCAACTGACCTCAAGATGCTTCTTGAAGTTACTGGAGTATACGGATTACCATAGCTGAATCTATTTCACTATGGTGAGTATCATGGACTGGAAAAACACATTCTCTCCTCTCAATATAAAATCTGAAGACTCTTTGCCAGAGCTTATGCTTACGCATCTTGAATCTTGGGGTGCAATTCAAATTATTGGAGCTGATGCAAAATCTTACTTACAAGGACAGGTGACTTGTAATGTTGTTTCGCTAGAACCACAGCAGATGAGTTTCGGTGCTCATTGTGATGCGAAAGGCAAAGTTTGGGCAGTATTTCGAATTTTCCACCACAACGGTGGATACGCAATGTTCCAGCCGCTATCAGCGATTGAAGCTGAACTTGGCGAATTGAAGAAGTACGCCATTTTTTCCAAAGCAGAGATAACCCAAAGCCAAGATATTGCGTTAGGTCTATTCGGTGAACAAGCTCAAGCTTGGATCGATACTCAAACCACGACTGAAGGCGATGTTCGTGAAATTGAAGGTGGCTCAGCGGTTAAAATCGATGATCAACGTTGGCTATTGTTGCTAGACACGAACAAAGCAGAAGCGTTAGTAGCAAGCATCGAAGCTGAAAGAGTACACGAGGCTTTATGGACTCGCTTTGAAATTGAGCACGCTTTCCCAATCCTAACCAGCGCTGAACAAAGTGAACATATTCCGCAAGCCGTCAATGTTCAAGCGCTTAACGGGATTAGCTTCAACAAAGGTTGCTATACTGGTCAAGAGACAGTAGCTCGAGCTAAGTACCGAGGCATCAATAAGCGAGCAATGTTTATTGTGAAAGGCAGTATTGAATCACCATTGAACGAAGAACCTGTTTTGCTAGAACGTTCTGTCGGTGAAAACTGGCGCTCTGCTGGTCAACTCATGGCTCATTTTGTTTTTGCTGACAACGTTGCTATCGGCTTAGCTGTGCTACCGAATAATCTAGATGCGGATACGCAACTCAGATTGACCGCTCAGCCAGAAACTCGCTGGTCGATAGAACCTCTCCCATACACTTTAGTAGAAGATGAGTAAGGTCCAGCAAACAAAAATCACTCAATATCTTGAGCAGCAGCAAGTGCCTTTCCACTTGCTGCACCATCAAACACCAGCAACCACAATAGAAGATGCAGCCCAGCAGCGTGGTATTGTTGCTAGCCAAATGGTGAAATGCATTCTGTTGCGTGATATGGGTGGACAACTTGCTTTAGCCTGTGCGCCAGGCGATAAAAGCGTCGACCCTAAAAAAGTTCGATCTCTATTACAGTGGCGAAGAATGACGTGTGTCGATCTTGATCAAGTTGAAACGATTACCGGATTTAAGATCGGAACGGTCACCCCTTTATTGCTTAAAACTCCCATGCCGATCATTTTTGATCATCAAATTACTCAACACTCTCAGGTCACGATAAGCAGTGGTTCATCAATGGCTGGAATCGCAATCCACATTGATGATCTCATCCAACTCTGCCAGCCCATATTTGCCGATATTCAAAGAAAGAATTAAGCGAACCGATGCAATCGATTGCAAATTATAAGAACCAGAGTGATCAAGATCACATAAGAAAAAACTATTCAGTGAATTTTTAATCAAATATAAAACATAAATAGTCATTTGTAATTTTTTGCAGTACGCTCTCCTCGTTGGTTAAAGTTCAATCAGAATGTGTGATTCTGTATATGCTAATGACGGCTATCAATAAGCTGACATTCGCATTGTCCTTCTCCAACGAAAAAGTGAATCCACTGATTGTTTCAGGACATCCACTTTTTGTGTAATGCATCTGTGACTATTCGCCCGCATATCTTGCGGGCTTTTTTTGAAGAGAATTTGACGCGCATTTCGCTTAAATAAAAATGAAACCAACTATTCTTATCAATGTCATAAATGTAAGGCTTAATACGCTTCGCAAAAAGACAAACTATAAGTTCCATCGATAGTTTTCCATTTGAGGTATTGGTCACACTAAATGGGATATTTATCTATTTTTTTGGATAGGACCACACATTAATACAAACGCAGAGGCTAAAACTGCATAAAGCACCATTTTGGTCACAATTATTTTTTGTTGGCTTTACTACACTACGAGTGCTGAAAAACGTAAGGATCGAAGTATGAGACTGTTTAAGCGCTATATGCCCGGGATGATTGCAAAACACGTGAGTCGTCTGTTTAAGGGAAGAATTTACATCTACGGTATTGGTTCATTCGAGTTCGACAATGGCAAGCTGATATTGCCTGATCGTGCAGAAGTTAGGCACTTCCAAACCGTCAAAGAAGTGAATTTGGAAATCAAAAAATTGCGCTGCGCATACGCTTAATTATCACTTAGCAAAGAATTAAAAGGGTTGGCATTTGCCAACCCTTAATCATTTCATCAACCGAACTCATTCACTACTCATTCACTAAGTTAAGTGGTTGCTTGAGCTTTATTCACTTTAGCCAAATCCGGTAAGTTCCCTTTCAAACCAAGCGCACGCTTCATTATTTCATCTTTAGCTCCCGGTAACTGCCCCGCCAAACGCATACCAATACCACGTATCAGTTTTTTCGCTGGATTATCACCTTCAAACAAATCTTTGAAACCTTGCATTGCCGCTATCATTGTTGCGGCTTCAGCTTTACGCCAGCGTTCATAACTACGCAAGTTGCGCTTAGCGCCGATATCTTCACCCTGTTTCCAAAGCTCTATCACTTCCTGAGCAAGACTTGCCGCATCTAAGAAACCGAGGTTAACACCCTGCCCTGCTAGCGGATGAATGGTATGCGCCGCATCACCAACCAACGCAATACGTTCCGCCACGAAATCTCGGGCGTAACGCATTTTAAGTGGGAAAGCACGACGTTCACTGACGACTTTACAAAGTCCCAACCGAGAATCGAACTCGGCAGTGAGCGTCTTGTTGAACTCACGATCATCCATTGCAACTAACTGCTCCGCTCTATTCGGATCTGTTGACCAAACAATAGAGCTCATATGTGCATCACCCAGAGGTAAAAATGCTAACGGGCCTAACGGGGTAAATATTTGACGAGCCGTTTGCTGATGAGGTTCATGGGTATGGATATTCGCGACCACAGCACTGTGACCATAATCCCAATGAGTTAATGGGATATCCTGCTGCTTGCGGACCCAAGAATTCGCACCATCAGCACCAACCACCAACTTAGCCGTTAATGTTTGGCCATTATTTAATGTTAACCACGCTTCACTTTCGCCCACCGCCAAATTGTCACAAGTTGCAGGCATGAAAAGTGAAACATTCTCTTGTAACTTTACTTGATCAAGTAAAGAAAGCTGAATGACACGGTTTTCAACAATATGCCCAAGATCAGGTTGAGTTAAGCTGTTCGCATCAAACTCGATTCGAGCAAAACTGTCTTGCTCCCAGACTTCCATCGCTCGATAAGGAGCAGCACGACGCATCGTGATACCCTGCCAAGCGTCTAAATTACGCAGAATGATCTCACTTGAACGGCTTAACGCTGATACTCGGGTATCAGGTTGTTCGCCAAGTCCTTCATGAGGAAGGTTCCCTTCGATAACAGCAATACGCAAATCAGTATTTTTAAATGCGGCAGCCAATGCAAGTCCTACCATGCCGCCACCAACGATCGCAATATCTACACTTTGCATCATATACGAATTCCTTTTATCGATTGACCACACCAAGGGTGCGGCGAAGCAGCGGTGTTTTCAGCGCAGGAAGATTATCCATTGCCATTAACCCTAAGTTCCTGCCAATACGTAGAGCAATTAAATCATTCGAAAACAGATGTACCAGTCCTGAAGTTAAGCGAATGGTACGGGTTCTATCATTTTCTCGACGCTGCTTATATTTACTGAGATGGCGATAACTTCCGGCATCATCAGCTTGAATAATTTCATCCACAAGACTGGCTACGTCTCGGATGCCTAAGTTAAAACCTTGCCCTGCAATAGGATGTAGGGATTGCGCTGCATTACCAACAATAGCAAAACGATGAGATATATTTTGTTCTCGGTATCTCAACAATAAAGGGTACGCACTCCGTTCCCCAGTTTTTACAAGCTGGCCTAAACGCCAACCAAAAACTTTCTGCAGGTGATGTAAAAACTCACTATCGTCTAAAGACAGCACTTCCGTCGCTTCCTCTGGAGGTAAACACCAAACCAAGGACATACGATTATCACTCATCGGTAATAAGGCAACAGGCCCGTGAGAGGTAAACCGTTCAAAAGCACGTCCATGGTGATTTTCACTTGGAACAACATTGGCAATCACCGCGACCTGATTAAAATTGTACTCTTGCAATGATAACCCAATTTTCTCACAACAAGTTGAGACCGCACCATCAGCTGCAACCAGCAACTTAGATTGAATTTGAGCGCCGTCAGACAAGCTTGCTACGACTCGTTCAGGTGTTCGTTCAATATCAATGATGCTCAATGGGCAATAGAGTGAAAGATTATCTGATTCATCAATATGTTCTGCATAGATTCGACCAACATCAGCTAACTCAACAACATAGCCCAATGCGTCGACCCCAACATCTCGTCTGTCGATGTCAGTCATGCCGGCATGAGAGCGGTCAGAAACGTGAATATGGTTAATTGGTGTGGCAATCGTGCTCAGTGACGACCACAGACCAAATCTACGTAGAATATCTACAGAACCATGAGATAAAGCGATCGACCGTGCGTCAAATCCCGGATGCTGTTGATGATTGGCTTGATAAGCTTCAACCACGGCAACCGACATTTTTCCCTGACTCAACCGGTTTAATGCCAAAGCCAATGTAGCCCCCGCCATGGCCCCACCAGCGATAATTACATCAAATGATTTTATCTCATTCACGTTAGTCATCCTCAGTGAATGGTTGGCTGCTTGTCTTGATCGGGCTTAACCCCCAGCTCTGCGTGAAGAATCAATACACAGGCTTTTACGTGCTCTATGACTTGTTCAAGAAGTTGGGCTTGCTCTTCAAGATCGTCATCTTCATCGATGCCCAGCTTGGTGATTTCTTCTAAATCTTCCAATGCCTCTTTTGCATCCGCAGAAGCTTGTTTTATCGACGCTCCCGCAAGTCCCAGGCCTGAGATGAAATGATTGACCCAATCAGCAACTCCATCAGCAAAATCAAACAGAGCCTCCTCACCCTCGGTTACAGGTAAAATAAGGCTCAGCTCTAAGTTAGTATCAGTCAGCTCCGCATTCGTTGCCGATAATACTTGTTTCGCACAAGCTAATGCGCCAACAGGCCAACCCATTCCGTCATTGGTGTAGTCAAAAATAAGAGGCTGCCAGCTATCGTCTTTTAAACTTAAACCGCCCGCTAACATACCCGTCAATAAGCCGTGTAACTCTGCAGGGTTGACTCCAAGAGAAGCAGATTTCAACTCATTGGCTAAATTATCGTAGGTAGGAAAAATGGTTTCGCTCATAACGGGCTCGTCTTTGAAGATAAAAAATATGCTTAATCCTACCACTTAGACTATCAGGCGAAAACTCAGTTCTTAGGCAATTATGACTAGCTTTTATGCAAATTGACTAAGAACTGAGTTTTCGTTCCTCATTTTTAGATGATAATCGGGAAAAGCTTGAATGTTAGAAGCGCTTTACCTATAGTTTCCACCTTGATGGTCACTTGAGAAGTATCATCCTTGGCGACGTGAATAGAGTTCATTAATCATGAGTAATCAAGCGGTTGACGTAGAAATATTAGGTAAGCTAACGCGAGTAAATTGTCCAGCGGGTCAAGAGGACTCTCTGAACAGTGCCGCGCAAGATCTTGACCGACGATTAAAGGAAATGGCTGACAGAACTAAAGTTACCAATGAGGTAAAATTACTCACTATCGCCGCGTTGAACATCTGCTATGAGTTGCAAACTTATCAGCAACAAAACGATGGACAACAACAAGAAATTAACGAGAGAATAGAAAAGTTAACGGTTTCTCTCGAAGATGCTCTCAGTAAGGTTAATCTGGAACAAACAGCTTAACTTTCGACATATAAAGTATTTACCCTGGGGTGTTTGTCAGTGGATTTAAGTCCCCGAGCCGATAAGCAATACCCAAGGATTAGTACTTGATAACTATTGAGCAAGCTTGGCTCGTACCGAGAAGCCTACGGTTATCATTGCTGATCCGCCTTGAACTCGCTGGTTCAAGGGCCACAATCTACAACGGCACTCTGGGGTACCCTAACATGCTAACTCGCAACGAATTTCGCTCTCTTATTCGTAACAAACGTAATCAACTCCCAAGTGATGTTCAATTCCAGGCGAGTCAGGATCTTATTGAGCGTTTTTCATCTCTCCCAGAAATGCAAATCTGTCAAAAAATTGCTCTGTATCTTTCTACTGATGGAGAACTCGATACCCAGCCGCTTATTGAATGGTTGTGGTCACAAGGGAAAAGCATTTACCTACCCGTATTACACCCATTTTCAGCCGGACACCTGCTGTTTTTACACTACAATCAAAACACACCAATGACCTACAATAAGTTTGGTATTCTCGAACCGAAATTGAACCAAACGTTAGTATGCCCAGTAAAAGAACTCGACCTTATTTGTACACCATTAGTTGGATTTGACTCCAATGGACACAGGCTTGGCATGGGCGGTGGCTATTACGATAGAACATTAGAACCCTGGTTTAAAACCGGTTTGGGCGCAGCGCCCATTGGCTTAGCTCATGACTGCCAACATGTTGACGAGTTACCCACCGAGCAATGGGATATCCCTCTACCTAAAATCGTCACTCCAAGCCAAATCTGGCAATGGAATCAGTGAATTTTCTTAAATTAATGTCTTTAAATGTTCAGCGTCTAATCGTAGAGATATACCTTCGATTATTCAGAAAGTGCAGTACATCTTGGCTTATTTTGAGTATATAATCCCGCGCAGAACACTCGAACCACCTCTAAAAACATAGGAATATAGGCATGACTCAAGATGAAATGAAAAAAGCCGCCGGTTGGGCTGCACTTAAATATGTAGAAAAAGGCAGCATTGTTGGCGTTGGTACTGGTTCAACAGTAAATCACTTCATCGATGCTTTAGGTTCAATCAAAGATGATATTAAAGGTGCTGTGTCGAGCTCAATTGCTTCGACTGAGAAGCTTAAAGGTCTAGGCATTGAAGTTTTTGATTGTAACGATGTAATGAGCCTAGATATTTATGTTGATGGTGCTGATGAAATCAACCCACAGCGTGAAATGATCAAAGGTGGTGGTGCTGCGCTTACTCGCGAGAAAATCGTTGCGGCGATTGCACAAAAATTTATCTGTATCGTTGACGGAACTAAAGCGGTTGACGTTTTAGGCACTTTCCCACTTCCAGTTGAAGTTATTCCAATGGCGCGTTCATACGTTGCACGTGAACTGGTGAAACTTGGTGGTGATCCGGTATACCGTCAAGGTGTGTTGACAGACAACGGTAACGTGATTTTAGATGTTCACGGCCTGCATATTACAAATGCAAAAGACCTTGAAGCAAAAATCAATGGCATCGCTGGTGTCGTAACCAATGGCTTATTTGCTATTAGTGGAGCTGATGTGGTCGTCACTGGCACTCCAGAAGGTGCAAAAATTGAAGAATAATATTACGTAAATAGCATGTTTTTTGTTATTTGATTACAAACGGCACCTCTGGTGCCGTTTTTGTTACTTTTCTATTAAGAAAATTATGCCTTATTCCGTAATTTTCTTACCCAATCACAAAAAAATTTGATAACTTAATGGACAGAAGAAACGCAACGAAAACGTTTGCTTTTTAAATTAAGAGTAATTTTTGTGTAGTTCGCTCGATGTTTCATACATCAGCCCTCCCTTCCCATTTTAAGGACGAGAATAATGGCCAAAGTTTCACTGGAAAAAGAAAAGATCAAGATACTACTCCTTGAAGGACTTCACCCATCTTCTGTTGAAGTTCTACAAGCTGCTGGCTATACCAACATTGAATATGTGAAAGGTTCTTTGGAAGAGCCAGAACTTATTGAAGCAATCAAAGATGTTCACTTTATCGGGATTCGCTCCCGTACCAACCTGACAGAGAAAGTGATTAATGCCGCAGAGAAACTTGTTGCTATCGGCTGCTTCTGTATTGGTACAAACCAAGTAAACCTTGATGCTGCCGCCGCTCGCGGTATTCCCGTGTTCAATGCACCATTCTCAAACACTCGTAGCGTAGCTGAGCTCGTTCTGGGTGAAATCCTACTTCTGCTTCGCGGTATTCCAGAAAAGAACGCACTTGCTCACCGCGGTATTTGGAAGAAGAGTGCAGATAACTCCTATGAAGCTCGTGGTAAGGCTCTTGGTATCATCGGTTACGGCCACATTGGTACTCAGCTGGGTATTATTGCTGAAAACCTAGGGATGCGTGTTTACTTCTACGATATCGAAAACAAACTATCGCTGGGGAATGCTACTCAAGTCCACACCATGAGTGAACTACTGAACAAATGTGATGTTATCTCTCTTCATGTTCCGGAAACTCCAGAAACTAAGAATATGATGAGTAAAGAACAATTCGATCGCATGAAGCCGGGATCAATCTTTATCAACGCGGCTCGTGGTACGGTTGTTGATATTCCAGCACTTTGTGATGCGATGGAATCTGGTCACCTTGCGGGTGCGGCTATTGACGTATTCCCAACTGAGCCAGGCTCAAACAAAGAAGCGTTCGAATCTCCGCTCATGAAATTTGATAACGTACTCCTGACTCCTCACGTGGGTGGTTCAACTCAGGAAGCACAAGAAAATATCGGTATCGAAGTTGCGGGTAAACTGACGAAATACTCAGACAACGGTTCAACATTATCTAGCGTCAACTTCCCAGAAGTATCTCTACCAGAACATCGTCAATGTTCTCGTCTGCTACACATTCACGAGAACCGTCCTGGTATCCTAACTCAAATCAACACCATTTTTGCTTCTGAGGGCATAAACATCGCCGCTCAGTACCTACAAACCACAGCAAATATCGGTTACGTAGTGATTGATGTTGAAGCCGATCGTTCAGAAGAAGCATTAGAGAAACTGAAAGGTATCGAAGGCACCATGCGCGCTCGTATTCTTCACTAAGATTTAATATTTGCTCTTCAGAGCAAATATCTACCATAAAAAAACCAGCCAATCGGCTGGTTTTTTGTTTTTCTCGATGTTAATGGTTAGCCACGCAAAGCTCTTTCACCACGGGCAATACCGACCACGCCGCTTCTCGCAACTTCTACCACATCCGTGACTTCAGCCATTGCCTGAATGAAGGCATCCAACTTTTCACTGGTTCCAGCCAGTTGAACCGTGTATTGAGAGGCCGTTACGTCAACGATCTGTCCACGGAAGATATCAGTAGTACGTTTGACTTCCGTACGAGCAAAGCCCGTTGCTTTTACTTTTACCAACATCAACTCACGTTCAATGTGTTCACATTCAGTCACTTCCTGAACTTTAAGCACATCGATCAGCTTATGCAGTTGTTTTTGAATCTGCTCAAGCTGCATTTCGGTTGACGTTGTGGTCAGGTTCAGACGCGATAAAGTATCATCATCGGTTGGTGATACGTTCAAACTCTCAATGTTGTAGCCACGCTGAGAGAACAGACCAACCACGCGAGACAAAGCACCCGGTTGGTTTTCCATTAATAGTGAAATAATGTGTCTCATCTTAGGTTCTCTCCGTTTTGCTCAACCACATTTTATCCATACCCTCGCCTTTAATTTGCATAGGGTAAACGTGCTCAGTTTCATCGACATTGATATCGACAAAGACCAGACGGTCTTTCATATCGAGTGCTTTTTGCAAGCCAGCTTCAAGTTCATCTGGAGTATTAATGCGAATACCTACGTGACCGTAAGCTTCAGCAATGGCTGCAAAGTCAGGAACTGAACTCATGTAGGAGTTAGAGTGTCGCCCTTGATAAATGATGTCTTGCCACTGTTTCACCATTCCTAAGAATCGGTTGTTCAGGTTGATAATTTTTACAGGGATATCGTATTGCAATGCCGTTGATAGCTCCTGAATATTCATCTGAATACTACCATCACCAGTAATCACTACGACTTCTTCCTGAGGCATAGCAAACTTAACGCCCATACCAGCCGGTAAACCGAATCCCATGGTGCCTAAGCCACCTGAGTTAATCCAACGACGCGGTTTATTAAATGGGTAGTAGAGTGCGGCAAACATCTGATGCTGACCAACGTCGGATGCCACATAAGCATCACCATTCGTCAACTTATGAACAGTTTCAATAACTTGTTGAGGCTTAATACGTTCACTCGATTTTTCATAAGATAAGCACTGGCGATCACGCCATACCTGAATCTCACTCCACCAAGTATCGAGAGCTTCTGTATCATTACTGCTATTTTGTTCCACCAGCAGTTGAAGCATGGTTTCCAAGACCTGATCCGCCGAACCAACAATCGGTAGATCCACTTTCACATTTTTAGAAATGGAGGAAGGATCAATATCGATATGCATGATCTTGGCATCAGGACAGTACTTCTCGAGATTATTGGTGGTACGGTCATCGAAACGAACGCCGACACCGAAGATCAAATCTGCGTTATGCATCGCCATGTTGGCTTCATAAACACCGTGCATGCCGAGCATACCCAGCGCATTTTTATGAGTGCCAGGAAAAACGCCCAAGCCCATCAGTGTACTGACTACTGGAAGGTTTAGCGTTTCTGCTAATTGAGTTACCTGCTGATCTGCTCCAGCAATGGAAGCACCACCACCAACGTAAAGCACAGGTTTTTTCGCTTCTAGCAACGCTTTCAATGCTTTCTTGATCTGCCCTTTATGACCAGATGTGGTCGGATTGTAAGAGCGCATTTTGATCGATTCTGGATACTGGTAAGGAAGTTTGATCTGCGGGTTCATGACATCTTTAGGAAGATCAATGACGACAGGGCCCGGACGACCTGTTGAAGCAATATAAAAAGCTTTCTTGATCGTTTCTGGAATATCTTCGGCTTTCTTAACTAGGAAACTGTGTTTTACAATCGGACGTGACACACCAACAATATCACATTCCTGAAATGCGTCATTACCGATCAAGTTCGTTGCTACGTTACCAGAAATTACGATCATTGGGATCGAATCCATATATGCTGTAGCAATACCCGTAACGGTATTTGTTGCGCCGGGGCCAGAACAAACAAGTACTACGCCTGGTTTTCCTGTCGCGCGTGCATAACCATCGGCCATATGTGTTGCAGCTTGCTCATGACGAACAAGGACGTGTTTGATATTGTCGGTTTTTTCATGGAGGGCGTCGTAGATATCAAGTACGGAGCCACCTGGGTAGCCAAATATTTGTTCTACGCCTTCTTCGATCAGAGATTGAACGACCATCTCTGCGCCGGATAACATTGCCATATTTTCTCCTTACCAAAATCCGATTAACTAGGTCAGTCAATGAATCTGGTTTTACATAGTCTAGGGCTTATTCGTAGCCTAATTCGAAAACTTTCCGCTTTCAGCTATGTCCCGCTTTTGTCATAACAAAAGCAAAGGTAACGCAACAACTTTAACCCTTTCTTATCATCAGGTCTAACCATCAATATGAGTGATTTTAATAGATGTATGGCAAAGCGTTATTCAACAAGTATCAAACGTTAGTTTCAAATAACTAGATAGATGATTATTTTTATAGGCTATAAAAAAACGGTACATAATTTTATCGACAATGATGAACAATCAAGAGCAGAGGCTGGGTACTTATGCATAAAAAAATCCCCAGTTGATCACATTTCAACTGGGGATTTAAATTTTATAAAATGTATTGAAATTAACTACTTAGTTTTCTTCTCTTGATACATTTCTTCAATCTCATCTTGGTAACGAGAGTTGATCACTTTCCGACGCAATTTCTGAGTTGGCGTCAGTTCACCTTCGTCCATAGAGAAAGCTTTTGGCAGCAGCTTGAACTTTTTCACCTGTTCAAACTTTGCCAGCCCTTCTTGCAACTCGTTAATACGCGTTTCGAACATCTCAATGACTTCATTGTGCTTTAACAGCTCCATACGATCATGGTACTTAATGTTCAGCTCTTTAGCGTACTCTTCCAAAACGTCATAACAAGGAACAATCAATGCTGAAACGAACTTACGAGTGTCGGCTATCACCGCTATTTGCTCGATGAAATGATCTTTACCAATCGCGCCTTCAATGACTTGAGGAGCAATGTATTTACCACCAGAAGTTTTCATCAGCTCTTTAATACGATCGGTAATAAACAGATTACCCTGATCATCAATATGGCCAGCATCACCGGTTTTTAAGAAACCATGCTCATCAAATGTTTTCTCTGTCTCTTCTGGCATTTTGTAATAGCCACGCATCACCATCGGTCCGCGAACAAGAATCTCGTTATTGTCCCCAATTTTAACTTGAGCGCCAGGCATAGACATACCAATAGAGTCTGGGTTGAAACACCTGTCGTCCCAACAAGAAACGGTTGCCGTTGTCTCTGTCATTCCATAACCAAGTTTCACATTGATACCTAACGCATGGAAGAAGCGACCAATTGTTTCGTCCAACTTCGCACCACCACATGGCATGAAATTAATACGGCCACCCAGTAACGCTCTAAGTTTAGATAGCACAATCTTATCGGCGAATTTATGACTGCGTTTCAATAACCATGAAGGCTTACGATGTTCCTGATGACAAACAGCCATTTTAGCCCCCATGTTTACCGCCCAGGTAAACATCACTTTGCGGTGAAACGGTGCACGTGAGACTTTTTCATGAATTGCAGAAAAGATCTTCTCGTAGAAACGAGGTACAGCACACATCACGGTTGGACGAACTTCACTTAAAGCTTCACGCACGTGGGAAACATCATGTAGATAGCAATTTGTTGCACCTTTATAAAGTACGTAGAAAGTCCAAGCACGCTCGAAAACGTGTGAAAGCGGCAAGAAACATAACGATACATCGTCTTTGCTCAGGCTCAGACGTTGATCGTGTCCCTCAAGTTGAGAACCGATATTCCGGTAATCCAACATCACGCCCTTCGGCTGGCCGGTGGTACCTGAGGTGTATATCAGTGTAATGAGGTCATCAAAGTTAACTTGCTCTAAACGTAACTCTAATTCTGCACGATCAGATTCCTGACCTAGTGCGATAAACTGAGACCAATGCTGAGCATGTTCGAAACCTTTCAGTTCGATGGTGTCATCCATTGCCACGATGAGCTGCAACTGTTCGCACTGGTCAAAAATGCTAATCGCAGCGTCCAATTGAGACTGTTCACCGACGAACAAAATCTTAACGTCTGCATTTTGCAAAATATATGCAGACTGCTCCGCAGTGTTGGTTGGGTAGATAGGAACAGTGACAGCTCTAAGTTGTAGAGCCGCAAAATCAGTAATCGTCCACTGAGGGATATTATTGGAAAAAATACCAATCTTATCCTGCACGCCAATGTTCTGTGAAAGTAATGCTAGTGACAACGCATCCATTTGTTGCCCGAATTGCTTCCAACTAATGCTTTTCCATGCATCGCCCACTTTGTGTTTGAGGGCACTACGTTCACCACCCGCAGAAACTTGCTCACGGATTCGTTTAACGATATGAAAATCTAAATTAGTCATCTATCTACCTATAGCTTACACCTGTAAGCTTAATTGAGCGCACAAGTGTACCTTCGGAACAGCAAAAGGCAACTGACAAACATCAAACTTATGAATTATTTTAGAGGCATCAAACAGTATTATTTTAAGAAGCTCTAAAGAATAAAAAAACCTTGGGCTGGTCTCCCTTCCCAAGGCTTTTAATATACCCAAGTGACCTCAAGATACAGGGTTCAGAGCTGCATCAACGAGTTCAGTTCAAGCTCAATAACGGTAG
This sequence comes from Vibrio sp., assembly GCA_048259585.1. GTDB lineage: Bacteria > Pseudomonadota > Gammaproteobacteria > Enterobacterales > Vibrionaceae > Vibrio. The sequence continues at coordinate 33,833 of JBLXHN010000020.1, forward strand.
GAATGGCATTCCCTTTCAACGTGATTGAGCACAGAGATGGACTCGTTGGTGAGCTCCCGAAGGGCGAGTTTTATTCACTCCTATGCTGCGTTACTGATTCTCTGCGTAGAATAACTATGTCTTCAAATCAGTGCCTTGCCTAAGAGCGAATAAATTCTCGCTGAACAAGCATCTTGAGGTTACTTAGGTATAAATGTCCTGTTTTCATAATAATTCCAGCCCAAACGTGCAGAATTTGCTGGAATATGTCCGGAAATTATCGAGTGATCACTTCGCGGCAAATCATCATCAATTGATCTCGTAGCCAAATATGTCCACGGTCTTTTTCACTTGATTCATGCCAGCTCAAATAGCCACTAATTTTTGAATTTTCAAATGGAAAGTCTAAGATTTGAAGCATGTCAGAGTTCGCCACATTTTCGACGATCCAGCGCGGTGCAACGGTAATCAATTCTGATTGACCAACAACATAAAGTACATTGCTTAGACTTGTACCTTCATAGCTTGAAGAGCAATACAACTCTAGATATGCTTGTTCAGCAAAACTGCGTTGACCGTGTATTTTTGAAAGCTTAGCGTGTTTTTCTTGCAAGATAGCTTCTCGAGTCACACTGCCTTGGATTCGAGGGTGTGATTTGGCAGCAACAACCACCAATTCATCTTGGAACAATTCAGTACTAGAGAAACCTTGACCGTCGAAGTGTGCGTAATCAATCACAAAATCTGTATCTTGGTAACGCATACGTTCAGCAAGCATTCGATCAAATTCTGCATCTAAATGCAGTTGGACGCTTGGGGCAATCTCATTAATCGTTTCCATAATTTTTGGAGCGAAACGAATATCACAAGGGCTACAAATCGCCAGTTTAAACAAACGGCTAGATGTTTCAGGCGAGAATACAGAACTTGGTAATTCATTACGAATAAGTTGTAGAGCCTGACGGATTGGACCAAAAAGTTGGCGAGCGCGTTGCGTTGGCTGAATACCACGGCCTTGACGCATAAACAACTCATCATTAAACATCACTTTTAAGCGAGCAACAGCGTTACTTACTGCTGGCTGTGACATACCTAAGTTGTGTGCAGCTCGTGTGATGTTTTGTTCTTGCATAACGGCATCAAATACCGTCAATAGATTTAAATCGACTCCGCGTAATACACTTTCCATTCGGTAGCTAGAAATCGCTCCCATTCCGTCTTTTTTGTCTAACATTCTCTATACCTCAATTATTCGTTTACTCAATCAAATACCAAACATTCTTGAGCGAATAGATAACCTGTAGTTTTAATATTGGTTGTTTGGATATTTCCAAGCCTGAGGCAATGATGATTCATTCGTTTGCCGAATGGCAACAGCATCAATAGAAAGTCAGTATTTTTGACAACACAAAGAAGAAAAGACCTACAAAAAATAAGTATTTATAAACTGTAAAAAAATCTAAACGAAAAAATGTTCAGAGAAAAAAACAAATATAAATACAACCAATCGATTGATTAGTTGTATTTATTAAATTGAATGATCCAGAATTGTATTAGATTAAGTGATTATCAATACTACAAATTGACAGAGGCATAGCTGGGGAAATCAACCTGTTGCCATAACGATTCACATAGCGCTTGTTGATTGTGCCACTCTCCTTGCAATACCCACTCTACAATAGCCTGTGCAACATTCGGATAAATCACTCTTTCCGCCTGTTGTTCATCCAACCACTTTCGAACTGCTGAGGCATCAAGAAAGTCCATAGCTGATGCCAATCCCAAAATTTCTAGCGTCGCGACATTACTCTGCTGTTCAAACTGTCCTTGCAGAGGTTTAAGAAGCAGTTTTTTACCTAGAGATAACGCTTCTGAAGGCAGCTCAAAACCTCCGTTGGCGATCACTCCAGAGCAACGATGTAGATGATGCTGAAAACTACTGTGATTTAATGGGCAAAGTTCCACATTTTCTATCGTTTCGGTTTCAATTACGTTAGGGTGATAACAAACAAATCTCTGATTAACAAAACGAAACAACAACTCACACACCTGTTCTACAGCTTCAAAAGGGAGGTATACCAAGATAAAGTTTTGATTTTGCATATCTTGGTTAATGGTATGAACAATCGGCGGCAATATTGGCTGATCGAAATGATACCAATGTAAACCCAAATGATAATTGGCAGGTGCAAAACGTTGCATTATCTGTCTATCAAGCCAATTCGCTCCTTTTAATGGTACTGGATAGCGAAATGCGTTTTGGTGACTAATACCAATGACATTCTTATTTTGTCTCTTTGCCGCCCAAGCAGATACGGGTTCAAAATCATTTAAAACTAAATCATAGCTTGATAAATCCAGTGCTCGAATCTCTCGCATAACTTGTATAGGACTGTTGTTCAATGCAGTCTGAACATAACTGACCTGTCCTTGGCTAAACTGAAATGTAAATCCTCGTCGAACGTAATAATCACCAAATTGTTCCATAGAAAAGTATTTTTCCGCTTCTCGCCCAGAAAATAAAAAATCGACTTCAGTATTGGTGTTTTTAAACGCATCACTCATTGCTCTAGCTCGAGCAATATGTCCGTTTCCCGTCCCCTGTACCCCGTAAAGAATCTTCAAATAAATGTCTCCAAAAACTGTAAGGACACGGTTGCACACCCAGCACCTAAAACTGCACCAATAATCACATCCGTTAAAAAGTGCACCCCCAATAAAATTCGAGCGCTCCCAATCAACGTCGCCCACATAAAGGCCAAACTAAAACCTTCTGGGTAGTAATGTCCAATCAGTGTCGCCATGACAAATGCCGCAGCGGTATGCCCCGAAGGAAGGCTGTAGCGATCTGACGGAGTAATAAAAGCTGTTAACAGTGGGGAGAGTTCTTGCGGCCGACGGCGCTGAAAGCTGTTCTTTAACAACCAATAAATAGGTAGCTCTATTGCAAACGCAACTAATCCTACAATGAGAAAATTTTGTCCATGCGTTCCTCCAACAAGCCAGGCAACAGCACCAAATAGTGCGTAAAGGTGACCATCACCAGTATGTGATACCGCCTTACTGATTCGAGCGATAGGCTGATTAAACTTATGCTGTAAACAAAATATCGAAAAAGCTAAATCAAGCTTAGCGATAGGCTTGATGGTTTTCATAACATGCCCCTATCTTAATTAGGTATTTCCTACCTCCAAACTAAAAGCATTACATTGCAAATCCGTGACTGTTTGTTTGTAAATGGATGACATTTAGTCTTAGAGCTAACCTATCGCCACGAAACCTGTAGCAAATAAAAAACATATCGAATAATTTATCGAGTCACCCAACTTATTGATTTTCTCTGTATTGGGTATAAAACTCGTCCGACATGAATAAAAAAACAACTTTATGGTTGACGTGCCGGGTTGAGTACGGTACTAATTTGTTAATTCAATTTTGTGGATGTTAATTAATGACAACTCGTTTTTCTCTACTCCTGAACTTACTCCTTATCGTGACTCAATCGCGCGGGTAGTTAGTGGAAGAAAGACACCACAACAGATTCATAAGAACCCGCACATGATGCGGGTTTTTTTATAACTAAATCCAGGAAGTAAACGATTACCTCTTAAAGTAAGGAAGCAAACATGAACGATCAGGTCATATTATTCGATACAACTTTGCGTGATGGCGAACAAGCGTTGTCGGCTAGCCTAACAGTGAAAGAAAAGCTGCAAATCGCTTACGCTCTGGAGCGTTTAGGTATTGATGTGATTGAAGCTGGCTTTCCTGTTTCTTCGCCAGGTGATTTTGAATCGGTTCAAACAATCGCAAAAAACATTAAGAACAGCCGCATTTGTGCTCTTTCGCGTGCCGTTGCGAAAGATATCGATGCAGCAGCTGAAGCATTAAAAGTTGCAGACCAGTTCCGTATTCACACCTTCTTGGCCACTTCAACTATCCACGTTCAAGATAAGCTTCGTCGCACTTATGATGATGTTTTAGAAATGGCGGTGAACGCAGTTAAACACGCTCGTAAATATACTGATGATGTAGAGTTCTCATGTGAAGACGCTGGGCGTACCCCGATAGACAACTTATGCCGTATGGTTGAAGCCGCAATCAATGCTGGCGCTACCACGGTTAATATTCCGGACACGGTGGGCTATACAGTACCAAGCGAGTTTGGCGGCATTATTGAAACACTATTTAACCGTGTTCCTAACATTGATAAAGCCGTGATTTCTGTACACTGTCATGACGATTTAGGTATGTCGGTAGCAAACTCTATTGCTGCAGTTCAAGCTGGTGCTCGTCAAATTGAAGGGACTATCAATGGAATTGGTGAGCGAGCGGGTAACTGTGCTTTAGAAGAAATTGCCATGATCATCAAAACCCGTCAGGAGTTTTTGGGGGTTCAAACGGGTCTTAAGCACGATGAAATTCATCGTACCAGTAAGTTGGTGAGTCAGCTTTGTAATATGCCTATTCAAAGTAACAAAGCAATTGTAGGCGCAAACGCGTTTAGCCATTCTTCAGGCATCCACCAAGATGGTATGTTGAAGAACAAGAACACCTACGAAATCATGACTCCCGAGTCTATTGGTTTGAAAAATCAAGCTCTTAACCTAACCAGTCGTAGTGGCCGAGCTGCCGTTAAGAGCCATATGGATTCAATGGGTTACAACGAGAATGAATATAACCTAGATGCGCTATATGAAGACTTCTTGAAATTAGCTGACCGTAAAGGCCAGGTATTCGATTATGATTTAGAAGCTTTAATGCACTTCTCTAATCTTCGTGATGAAGACGATTTCTACAAGTTAAACTACTTAAGTGTTCAATCTGGTAGTGTAATGGCGACGACCAGTGTCAAAATGCTTTGTGGTGATGAAGAGAAGTGTGAAGCTGCAGTCGGTAATGGTCCTGTTGATGCTTTATACCAGTGTATCTATCGCGTAACGGGTTACGATATCGTTCTAGACAAATTCGACCTTACAGCAAAAGGCGAAGGTGAAGACGGTCTGGGTCAGGCTGATATCATCGCAAACTACAAAGGACGTAAGTATCACGGCACGGGTGTTTCAACAGATATCGTAGAAGCTTCTGGTCAAGCACTATTGCATGTAATCAACAGTATTCATCGTGCAGATCAAATCGAAGAAATAAAACAGAAAAAGAAAGTCATTGCTGGCGTATAAGGCAGTAATAAACCGATAAGTAATGACTCAAACACAACATTGAACGAATATTATCAAAATTAGTGAAGGACTCGCATGACAGACAAAACTTATAAGATTGCCGTATTACCAGGTGACGGCATCGGACCGGAAGTAATGCAACAAGCACACAAAGTACTTGATGCTATTGAACAGAAACACAAGCTAACTTTCGTACGTGAAGAACATGATGTGGGTGGTATCGCAATTGATAACCACGGTAGCCCACTTCCAGAAAGCACTCTGAAAGCTTGTGAAGATTCTGATGCGGTTCTTTTTGGCTCTGTAGGAGGTCCTAAATGGGAACACCTTCCACCAAATGAGCAACCTGAACGTGGTGCACTACTGCCATTACGCAAGCACTTCCAGCTGTTCTGCAACTTACGCCCAGCACAAATTCACAAGGGTTTAGAAGCATTCTCTCCACTTCGCGCAGATATCTCTGACCGTGGTTTTGATATTGTTGTTGTTCGTGAGCTAACAGGTGGTATCTACTTCGGCCAACCAAAAGGTCGTGAAGGGGAAGGCGCGAACGAGAAAGCGTTTGATACTGAGGTTTACCACCGTTTTGAAATCGAACGCATTGCAAAAATTGCTTTTGAATCCGCTCAACTTCGTCGTAAAAAAGTGTGCTCTATCGATAAAGCAAACGTACTTCAAAGTTCTATTCTGTGGCGTGAAGTCGTGACGGAAGTAGCGAAAGACTACCCAGACGTAAAGCTGTCTCATATGTATATCGATAATGCGACAATGCAGCTAATCAAAGATCCTTCTCAATTCGACGTGATGCTTTGCTCAAACATCTTTGGTGATATCCTTTCTGATGAATGTGCAATGATTACAGGCTCTATGGGTATGCTTCCATCAGCAAGTATGAACGAGAGTAAATTTGGTCTGTACGAGCCAGCAGGCGGTAGTGCTCCTGATATCGCAGGTAAAAACATTGCAAACCCTGTTGCTCAAATTCTTTCAGCGGTTCTAATGCTTCGTTACAGCTTAGGTGAAGAAGCTGCTGCTCAAGCAATCGAAGCGGCAGTAGGTAAAGCGCTATCAGCAGGTGAGTTAACGGCAGACCTAGCAGGCGATAAACCAGCCCTAACAACATCACAAATGGGCGATAAAATCGCAGAGTACATTCTTAATTCATAATAAATATTAAACTTGTCGCCAAGTTAAGGATGGTACCAAGCCATCCTTGCTTAAGGACGACAAGGAAAGGAAGCAAACACATGGGCAAAACACTCTATGAAAAAGTCTACGACGCTCACATCGTCGTAGCCGCCGAAGGCGAAAACCCGATTTTATACATTGACCGTCATTTGGTTCACGAAGTCACTTCACCGCAAGCATTTGATGGCTTACGTGAAAAAGGCCGCCAGTTACGTCAAGTAGGTAAAACGTTTGCGACCATGGATCACAACGTTTCCACAACAACGAAAGACATTAACGCTTCAGGCGAGATGGCTCGTATTCAAATGCAAACTCTGGCGAAGAACTGTGAAGAGTTTGGTGTCACCCTTTACGACATCAACCACAAATATCAAGGCATCGTTCACGTCATGGGTCCTGAACTAGGCATTACCCTACCAGGCATGACGATTGTTTGTGGTGATTCACACACAGCAACACACGGCGCATTTGGCTCGCTGGCATTCGGTATCGGTACTTCAGAAGTTGAGCATGTGATGGCGACTCAAACGCTAAAACAAGCTCGCGCTAAAACGATGAAGATCGAAGTCAAAGGCAAAGTAGCACCGGGCATTACAGCGAAAGATATCGTACTGGCGATTATCGGCGAAACCACAGCCGCTGGCGGTACAGGCTACGTGGTTGAGTTCTGCGGCGAAGCGATTCGCGATCTGTCGATGGAAGGTCGTATGACCGTATGTAACATGGCAATTGAATTAGGTGCGAAAGCTGGCTTAATTGCCCCAGACCAAACCACATTTGATTACATCCAAGGCCGCAAATTTGCTCCTACTGGAGCAGATTGGGATGCTGCTGTTGAATACTGGTCAACGTTAAAAACTGACGATGATGCAGAGTTTGATGCAGTGGTTACTCTTGATGCTGCAAGCATTCGTCCACAAGTCACCTGGGGTACCAACCCAGGTCAGGTAATTTCGGTTGATACGCCAATCCCAGCACCTGAATCTTTCAGCGATCCGATTGAACGTCTATCAGCAGAAAAAGCGCTGGCTTACATGGGCCTTGAAGCGGGTAAAAAACTATCTGATTATAAAGTAGACAAGGTATTCGTAGGTTCATGCACCAACTCTCGTATCGAAGACATGCGAGCAGCAGCCGAAGTGGCTAAAGGCAAGAAAGTTGCGTCTCATGTTCAGGCACTTATCGTACCGGGCTCTGAACAAGTCAAAGCTCAGGCAGAAGCAGAAGGCCTAGACAAAATCTTTATCGAAGCGGGTTTTGAATGGCGTCTACCAGGCTGCTCTATGTGCTTAGCGATGAACAATGACCGTTTGGGTGCTGGTGAGCGTTGTGCATCAACCTCAAACCGCAACTTCGAAGGTCGCCAAGGCCGTGATGGCAGAACACACCTAGTCAGCCCAGCGATGGCCGCGGCAGCCGCAATTGCTGGTCACTTCGTTGATATTCGTAATAGCTAAGGATAGAGGAAAAAGAAATGGCAGGTTTTCAACAACACACAGGCTTAGTTGTTCCTCTAGATGCAGCGAACGTCGATACTGATGCAATCATCCCTAAACAGTTTCTACAAAAAGTAAACCGTATTGGTTTTGGTAAGCACTTATTTCATGACTGGCGCTTCCTAGACGATGCGGGTGAGCAACCCAATCCAGAGTTCGTAATGAATCAGCCTCGTTACCAAGGTGCAAGTATCCTCTTGGCTCGTGAGAACTTCGGTTGTGGCTCATCTCGTGAGCATGCACCTTGGGCACTAGCGGATTACGGTATCCAGGTCATGATCGCTCCAAGCTTTGCAGACATTTTCTATGGTAACTCAATCAACAACCAGATGGTTCCTGTTCGTCTAACTGAACAGGAAGTTGATGAGATTTTCCAATATGTACAAGCCAATGAAGGCGCACAAGTAACGGTCAATCTAGAAAAGATGCTTGTGACCGCAAATGGTAAAGAGTATAGCTTCGAGATCGATGAGTTCCGTCGCCACTGCTTACTAAACGGTCTAGACAATATAGGTTTAACGCTGCAGCACGAAGATAAAATTGCTGCTTATGAAGCGAATATTCCTTCATTTTTAAAATAGAAACGTAAGGCTGCCAATGGCAGCCTTTTTTACCACTGAAAGAATGTCACTTTGATCTCGGTCTTCTTACTAACTCCAAATAAACCAAGGCGTTATTAATGAAACGATTCTTGTCTCTCATACTAATACTCTTTTCCACCAACTCAGCGACCGCAGCACCTAAAGCTGACTTATGGCCCTATTGGGATATTAGTAACGAACAAAACAGCCAAACGGTCTCACATCAAAAATGGCAAACCATCCTCGATCTTTACTTAATTCATCAAGGGGAATACACCTTATTTAAATATGCTCAGGTCACAAATTCTCACAAAGAAACACTTAATGCCTACCTGTCGGAACTCTCCACTATCGATCCAAGGCTACTCAACAAGAAAGAGCAATACGCATATTGGGTAAACTTGTATAACGCACTTACAGTCCAACTTGTTGTGGAAAATTATCCAGTAAGCTCTATCACCAAGATCGGGAGTTGGTTTGGATTTGGACCATGGGATAATCAAATCACGACCATTGCAGGAAAAGAGTTAACTCTAAACGATGTTGAGCATCGGATACTCAGACCCATTTGGGGCGATCCTAGAACACATTACGCCGTGAATTGTGCCAGTCTTGGCTGCCCTAATCTACAGCCTGTAGCATTTACTTCCGAAAACACAGAAAGCTTGTTAGACAAAGCTGCTCATCAGTTCATCAATAGTAATAAAGGCGTTGTATTACAGGAAGGGAAGCTCACCCTTTCGTCGATTTATGATTGGTTTGCTGAAGACTTTGGTAATCAAAAACAGCTCATTCAGCATCTGTCTCAGTACCGTTCAGGAATAGAGAGTTACCAGGGTGATATCAACTATCAATATGACTGGAAACTTAACGAGAAGAAATAGTAAAAGCCGAATACGAAAAAGCCCCTGTATTTCTACAGGGGCTTGGAAATAAAGCCTAGCAATGTCCTACTCTCACATGGGGAAACCCCACACTACCATCGGCGCTATTGCGTTTCACTTCTGAGTTCGGCATGGAATCAGGTGGGTCCACAATGCTATGGTCGCTAAGCAAATTCTTGTAATGAGTGGTGCTGATACCCAGAATCGAACTGGGGACCTCATCCTTACCAAGGATGCGCTCTACCGACTGAGCCATATCAGCAAAATTTGTCTATGAGACTAAAAAAGCCCGTCGTTAGACGGGCTCTTCTATAAAATTAAAGCCTGGCGATGTCCTACTCTCACATGGGGAAGCCCCACACTACCATCGGCGCTATTGCGTTTCACTTCTGAGTTCGGCATGGAATCAGGTGGGTCCACAACGCTATGGTCGCCAAGCAAAATTTTGTCAGG
>JBLXHN010000021.1:0-37616 GCA_048259585.1 Vibrio sp.
ATTGAGAGTGAGACTAGGCGGAGGAGATAATAACTCTATAACAACTAGCGGCGACTATGTTTTTGTTCTAGATGATAACTCGTCTGCTGGATTGATATTTCAAGCAATGCTTTCGTTCTCGGGAACTGTAAGCAATATAAGCTGCAAAGCATTATATTAAAGGTGGATAAAATGATTGGAAAGGTAGAGAAAGATTTCGAGGCAACTGGTTCTACTGATTGGTTGCAGGTAGAGGGTGACTTTAATATCTCTCTAGACTTCAGCACAGGTAGCGGAGTTGGAACTGTTGTATTAGAGGTTAGTTATGATGGTGAAACAGCTAAACCAACAGCCATTGAGTCATTTACAGCTGACGCAGAGAAAGTTGGTAATTCACCCGGTAACGTATGGTTTAGATTACGTTGCACTGCATACACGTCAGGAACTATTGCGGCTCGATTGAGCTACTGAGGTTTATATGACTGCTAAGAACAAAACAGCAATACAAGCTGAGATAGATAGTTTAATAACGACTAACGGCACTTTTGATGTATCCGCTTCCGATGTACGCAAAGTATTAGAGACAGCTAAAGACTCTAATCTGAATACACAAGAGACTAGTAATCAGACTATAGCTAGTAAGCTGAACAGCGCAACTATTAACTCAGATCAAATGCGCATGGGTATTATTGATTACAACGATGCAGCAACAGCGACTACTCCTATCTCTGTAACGGGTGGCGGTGGCTATACTGATATTACAAATGATGGCCTAGGTGGCAGTACAAACAAAACCTACAGGGCGTCCGGTGTTAGTGAGCTATGGGATGTATCAACCAATTTATTCGATTGGTCCGATCTATCACTAGGGGATACAGTTCTAATTCGTCTCGATGTTAAAGTGACGACTACCTCAGCTAACCAAACAGTAGATACCAAATTACTATTGGGAGTAGGAGGTTCTCCATACTCCCTTATGCATTCAGAGAAACAGTTTAAAACCGCTGGCGCGCATGAGATAGATAAATTCGCATTCATGGTATACATGGGTAATACGAATACTCTAAACAATGGCGCTAAATTCCAAATCCAATCAGATGGCAACTGCACAGTAGAAGTGCGTGGTTTTGCTATCGAACATCATCTAAGGGGGTAAGTTATGGCTGAAGGGAGCCAGACTAAAAAATCTAAGGGCGGACGGCCTAAAGAGGGATTGGGTACTCTTCCTAAAGGGTGGCAGAACAAGGTCATTAACATGTATGAGAATGGCGCTAGTGACGTAGAGGTTAGGGCGTGGATATGGAAACAAAGAGGTTCATTCTCTACAGATCTTTTTGATCGCTGGATTAGGGAAGAGCCAATGTTTTCAGAAACCATAAAAACAGGGAGGGCTTTATCACACGCTTGGTGGGAAAATATGGGACGTACTCAGTTAATGGTTGATAACGATGCGCCTAAGCTTAATGCCACTCTATGGTATATGAACATGAAGAACCGTTTCGGCTGGGCTGACAAACAAGAAACCCAGGTTACGGGAGCTAATGGCGGTGCGATTGAGAATAAATGGACAGTAGAGTTTGTGAATGCCGACACTGAAAGTAAACAAAAAGCTTGAGCGGTTTCTAACGACGCCTAAGCAAATAAAAGTAGCTATTGGCGGAAGGTCGTCAGGAAAGTCGATCGGATTTGGCGACATGCTTACGTTTAAGATGGCTACTGAGTCCGCTGACATTTACTGTTTGCGTGAGTTTCAGGACTCTATAGCCGACTCTGTGCATCGTGTATTCATAGGCTCGATTAATGAGCGATTAAAGCTTGATGGTTGGAGTATTACTAACGATCGCGTACAAGCTCCTAACGGCGCTGTAACGAAGTACAAAGGCGCAGCAAGGAACCCAGACTCTATTCAATCAGCGCAGGGCTACAAATACTCATGGTTTGAAGAGGCCCACACTATGAGTCAAGCATCGATTGATAAGCTTCTGCCTACCATACTTCGTAACCCTGGGGCAGAGTGTTGGTTTGGTGCCAACCCTCAATCCTCGGCCGATCCATTCTCGCAACGATTTATAGTTCCCTATCAGAAACAGTTAGACCGTGATGGGTTCTACGAGGATGATCTACATCTGATTGTCGTTATTAATTGGCGCGATAATCCCTGGCATAGTCCAGAGTCTGAAAAGCTTAGGTTATGGGATAAAGAAAACCTGCCGCGTGCTAAGTACGATTGGATCTGGGAAGGCAAGTATAACGATGAAGTTGACAACGCAATCATTAAGGCTGAGTGGTTCGATGCTGCAATAGATGTTCATAAGGACTCTAGGTTTAGGCATCTATTCAAACCTCGTGGGGCCGTTGTCGCTGCACATGATCCATCTGATAGCGGGAATGATTCAGCTGGATTTGCTATACGTCACGGATCTATTATCGAGAAAGTATGCGAAAAACATACAGGTGAGATAGATGAAAAATGTGATTGGGCCACAGATCTATCCCTTGATCAACGTGTAGACTGGTTCCTATGGGATGGTGACGGAATGGGGACAGGTCTTAAACGTCAGGTTGCTATTGCGTTTGAAGGGACTAGAACTAAGTGGCACATGTTTAAAGGGTCGCATTCTGGTAGTGGGCAAGATAACGCCGATGATATATACCTGAGGGACGCTAGAGAGGTTGGAGAGCAACAGTTCACGTATGCTGAAACGTTTAAAAACAATCGCTCTCAATATTACACAGAGTTGGCTGATAGGTTCTATAATACGTATAAACTTGTTGAGCTAGGCATTCATTCTGACGTAGACGAAATGATAAGTTTGAACTCAGAAGGTATAGAGAATATCGCTTCGCTAAGGTCTGAGCTGTGTCGTATTCCACAAAAGCAAAACACTGGTGGGTTGATACAGATAATGAGCAAACAGGATATGGCTAAGCTTGGCATCTCTTCGCCGAATATTGGAGATTCTGTTATGATGACAATGTGGAAGCCTAAGGTTAGAACGAGGACGCGAAGCAACAGGTTTGTACAACACTCTGAATCACTAAATACAGGGTATAGCCCAATATGAGCAAACTTAAAGATTTTCTATTTATTATGATTGGGACAGCCGCTTTGACTGCGTGGCTAGTTTATGACGCTAATATATCGTGGTTAGGCTTTCATTTATGATCAGAGAGATGGTAGCTAGCGACATCCCTGTAATGACAGAGCTAGGTGCTAGAATGCATCTAGAGTCAAGCTATAGGGATTTTAATTACTCTGCTGAGAAGTGTTTTAAATTAGGTCATGCGATAGTTAATTCCAATGAATACTGTGGATTTGTGTCAGAAGTAGACGGCGAGATCCAAGGAATGTTTATAGGGGTAATGTTTGAACATTATTTCTCTGACGCAACACTATCTACAGATCTTCTTTTGTACGTTTCGCCTGATAAACGCGGTGGAATGACTGCTGTCAGGTTGATAAAGCGATATATTGAATGGGCAAAAAGCTTAGGAGTTGATGATATTCGGCTAGGCGAGACTGCTGGAATAGATAGCGATACTGTAAACAAACTTTACACTAGACTAGGATTCGCTATATGCGGATCTATTTATAAGTATGAGGGATAAACAATGTGCGGCTTTTTAAAAACACCTAAAGCTCCTGAACTGCCAGCATCGCCAACGGCTGACCAAGCCGCTGAAACTGCTCGAACTGATAGCCTAGAAAGGCGAAGAAAGGTTGCCGCTTCTGGTAAAAGCTCAACTATTCTTGCTGGATCCGATGAAGCACAGAATAAGCTCAAATCTGCGTTAGGGGCATAATATGGACGCTGAACAGATATGTAAACGCTACAGAACGTTAAAGGCGGATAGGGGAACGTGGGATAGCCACTGGCGAGAAGTTGCCGACCTTGTCTACCCTAGGCGCTCTGATTTCGACACTAAGCGCTCACCCGGCGAGAAGCGGAACACAAAGGTTTTCGATTCGACTCCTATCCAAGCTAATGAAATGCTTGCTTCCGCAATGGTTGGTTTAAATATCAATCCTGCAACCAAATGGTTCAGGGCTAATACTGACGAAATGGATCAGGATGCCAAGCTTTGGCTTGATAACGCAGCTGACGTAATGCTGAAAGAGATGGCGTCTCATAAAGCAGGTTTTTACACTGCGGCTTACGAGTACTTTATGGAGTTTGGCGCATTTGGTACGGCGGCAATGGCTATCATGGAAGCTGAGAATTTAAGCGGGATTATGTGTCAATCTAGGGCTTTATCTGAGATTGTCATAGCTGAAGGGCCGGATGGTATTATCGATACTGTCTACCGCAGATTCGCGTGGCCTGCACATAAGATTCACGCGAAGTGGGGCGAGGACTCAGGTAAAAGCGTTCTAGAGGCTATCGAGAAAGATAAGGTTGATACTAAATTTCATATCATACATGTTGTTCAGCCGCGAAGAGAGCGGGATAAAAACAAGAAGAACGCAAAGAATATGCCAATTATGGAGGCTTACATCCTAGAAAAGGATAAGCATGCTATGCACGAAGGCGGTTATATGGAGAAGCCTATCATTGTAGGTCGTTTCTATAAATCCCCTTCAGAAACGTATGGCAGATCTCCGGCTATGACTGCCCTTCCTGATATTAAGATGCTTAACGAGATCAAGAAGACGACCATCAAGGCTGCCCAAAAGTCTGTTGACCCTGCGTTGATTGTTGCTAACGATGGTTTCCTTAATCCGCTTCGTACCGTTCCGGGCGGGGTGAATGTATTTGATGGTGCAGATCCATCCGCCTCTATTGCTCAGCTACCAAGCGCGCATCCTGAAATTGGGTTCGATGTTGTACAAATGATACAAGATCAAATTCGGTCTATCTTTTTTATTGATCAGCTTCAGTTTGCTGGTGATGCACGAATGACTGCTACTGAGGTATTGCAGCGTACAGAGGAGAAGCTACGATTAATGGGGCCTATTCTTGGCCGTGTACAGGCTGAGTTCTTAGGCCCAGTACTAGATCGTGTGTTTGGCATCCTGTTAAGACAAGGTAAGTTTGGAGAGATGCCAGAAACGCTGCCGGGTGATTTTGAATTTGAATATACATCTCAAGTTACTATGTCGCAGAAGCAAACGGAGGCCAACGGGTTCTTACGTGCTGTTGAGGTTCTTTCTCCACTGCTTCAAATTAACCCGCAATTACTGACTGACAACATAAACGGTAATGTTATGGTCCGTGATACGATCGAGATGTTCGGTGTCAATGCTGATAAATTCCTACCCGAGCAGGAAACTGGTACAATTCAACAACAAAGAAGTCAGATACAACAGCTATCCCAAGCTTTAGAATTAGCCCAACGTGGCGGTGAAGCTGGACAAGCTATTAACCAAGCAACAAACCAAGCGGCTACACAGGAGGGTGTGTAAATGCAAGCAAGTATCGTAAGTGAAATTAAGTGTGGTTCATGTGGTGGCATTATGCAGTACCACAAAGAATCAACAGTTGTTCGATGCACAAAGCTTAAGTGCGACCAACGGAATATTGAATACAATGCGCCAACCATTGAGTTGAAGCCTGTAAATGAACCGGAGGTTAAGCGTGGACGCAAAACAACTAAAGGCTGATTATCAAATGACGTTTGGCACAGAACATGGCCAGCGCGTACTTGATGACATTCTAAAATATTCTCACGTTCTTGAGCCTATGATTGGAAGTATTGAAACTAATGCCTTGATCATTAAGCAGGGACGTAGGGATGTTGGATTGACTATTCTAGAACGATTAAACTATGACGAACGAAAGTTCACTGATCACGTGAAAGGGGCGTAATCATGTTTGTTAAAAAATACGTATTGATGGATGAAGAACCTATTGAAACTGGCGGTGGCGAACCTCAGGCTGAGGAGTCTGGGAAATGGTACGACTCACTACCAGAAGATATGCGAGAAGACAAAAACATTACTAAGTTTGACTCTGTTGAATCTCTTGGCAAGTCTTGGCTTAGTGCGCAGCGATTGATTGGTGCTGATAAGATTCCTGTTCCACAGACTGATGAAGACTGGGGTAACGTATACAATCGCCTTGGTCGCCCTGAAGAGCCAACAGGGTATGATATCAAAGCCCCTGAAGGTGCAGCGATTGATGAGAATATGCAAAGCGAGTTCTTAAATACTGCGCACTCTCTAGGGTTAAGCCAAAAGCAAGTAGAAGGTTTGGCGGCTTGGGAATTTCAGCGTGGTAGTGCTATGGCTGAATCATCTAGTCAAGCAAGCGAGCAAGCCTTTAATGAGGCTATGGAAGGGCTTAAGTCGGAATGGGGCGGTGCTTTCGAGCAGAATGCTAACATTGCTGTGCGTGCTGCTAGTGAGTTCATGAGCGAATCAGATAAAGAGTTCTTAAACACTGCGCAGATTAACGGGGTGGCCTTGGGTGATCATCCAGCATTTCTTAAGATGTTTAACAACATTGGCAAGCAAATGATGGAAGGTAAGACGCTTGAGGGTGTTGGCTCTGAAATGGTCAAAACACCTCAAGAGATCGAAGATGAACGCAACTCTCTTATGGCTCACCCTGCTTATTTAGATAAGAACCATCCCGAGCATAATGCTATTGTTCGCAAGGTTCGAGAATCTTTTGAGTTACAATATAACAGTTAGTTGATTTACATTAGACTAAAGTCTAAAATGTATAAAAAGCGGGTGAAGTTTTGCCCGCTTACCTCCGACAACCCTACTCAGGGCCGGAACCGTTTAAGTATCTAGTGACGGGACCGGAAACGATAACCCCGAAGCCAGACAGAAATTAAAAACTTTTGTTTATCTGAGGGACACATCATGTCTTTTGAAATTACAACGGCGTTTGTTAACCAATTTGGTACAAACATCGACCTTTTATCCCAGCAGAAAATGTCACGATTCGACGGCAAAGTCCGTGTTGAGTCGCAGACTGGTGAAACTGGGTTTTATGAACAGATCGGCGCTACTGCTGCTGTAGAGAAAACATCTCGTCACAGTGACACACCACGCGTTGATACTCCACATTCTCGCCGTGCTGTAACGTTGTCAGACTTTGAGTGGGCAGATTTGATCGACAAGCAGGATAAAGTTCGTATGCTTATCGATCCTACTTCGTCCTATGCTCAATCTGCAATGATGGCAATGAACCGTAGCCGTGATGACGTTATCATCGAAGCTGCATTAGGCGTTGCCCGTACTGGTAAGAGCGGTACTGAGCTAATCTCTTTACCTTCTGATCAGAAGATTGCAGCATCTGCAACAGGCCTTACCCTTGCTAAGCTTATCGAAGCGAAAGAGCGTTTCGGTGAAAACGATGTAGATGAAGATATTCCTCTTTTCATCGCCGCAAGTGCTAAGCAGATCAGCAACTTGTTAAACGAGAATAAACTTACTTCAAACGAGTACGCAAACATCAAGGCATTGGTTCGCGGTGAAGTTGATTCGTTCATGGGCTTCACGTTTACTCGTACCCAGCGTTTAACCACTGATAGCAACGGTGATCGTCAGGTTATTGCATGGGCTCAAGACGGTCTTCTTCTTGCCAAAGGTATGGAAGCTGTAACTCGTATCACTGAGCGTGACGATAAGAGTTATGCAGTTCAGGTCTACCGTGCAGAGTGCTTTGGCGCTACTCGTATGGAAGAAGAGAAAGTTGTTGAAATTGCTTGTGTAGAATCATAAGGAGAGCTAGAAAATGGCTATTGTAGAATTGAACGGTTCTCTGATTATGGAAGGCTTAGAGTCTTCTCCTTCAGAGTTTGGCGCACCTGGTATCGGCAATGGTGCTGTGCGCTCTTGGGTTGAGACTGTCGAAGTTGGTTCTGATGACTCTGACACTTCAACATATTTAATGGCACGACTACCATCCAATGCCAGGCTTCTAGGCGCTTCTAAGATCTACACTGATGATCTTGCTTCGTCCGGTGCTCCTACTATGGATGTTGGTGTGTTTAACCCAACCGGAAAGAAAGCAACTATCACCAATGATCCTGACGCGATTAACGATGGTATTGATGTTGCTACGGCGACAGATGCTGCATTAATTAAAGATATTGCCGATTATGGCCAACGTCTTTGGGAATTCGTTAGCGGTCAAACAGTAGATCCTAAGGGCGACTTAGATATTAAGTTATCCTTAGTTGATGCTGATGTTAACGTGGGTGGTACTGTAACAGTCGAGATTTTCTATACTCTCGATTAATTGTTTCGGCTGCCCTTCCAGTCGGAAAAGCGGAAACGCAGAGGGGGCTTAGTTGCCCCCTTTTTTATAGGTGATTTATGGCCTCTGAAGTAGATATTTGTAACCTTGCTTTAAATGAAGTTGGTGAAGACCAAATAACGGCGCTTACTGAAGACCCAAAGGCGGTGTCAAAGGCGGCTAGATTATGCAACCTTGTTTACGGTGATACCCGTGATGATGTTCTTAGGTCTGCACAGTGGAACTTTGCAATTAAGCGAGCAAAGCTATCAAAGCTAACATCTACCCCTGCATTCGAGTTCGGCAACTCATTCCAGCTACCTACTGATTGCCTTCGTGTTATTAGAACAGACAACGAGCTTTCACCTTTCAGGATTGAGGGGAAAACTTTAGTATCTAATGAGCCTATTGTTTACATTGAATACATAGCTAGAATTACAGATACAACTCAGTTCGATTCATTATTTATTGAAACGCTAGCCGTTAAGATTGGCGCAAGATTAGCCTATAACCTATCTGACAATAATACGCTTACCCAATTACTAGAGCAGAAATATAGAGACCGTCTACGATTAGCTAAGACTATGGACGGCTTAGAAGGCACGCCAAGATCTATTGAAGCTGACGAATGGTTAAACTCAAGGTGGTAATGAATGGCTAAGGCTGCACCAATACAAACAAATTTTACCGCAGGAGAATTGTCTCCACGCCTTGAGGGTAGGGTTGATATAGCGAAATATTTCAATGGCGTAAGAACCATGAAGAATATGCTTATCCATCCGCATGGTGGAGCTGCTCGGCGCGGTGGTACTCGGCACATTTCAAATACAAAGGATGGTGATAAAAAGGTTCGCTTGATACCTTTCCAATTCTCTGTTGAGCAAGCTTATATGCTTGAGTTTGGCGAAAACTATATTCGATTTTACCGCGATGAAGAGTTGATTGGTGGTGGATCGTTTTCTAGTGACTTCTCCAATGACTTCTCTGGAGATGGTGAGATCGTTGAGGTTGCAACAACATATACGGAAGATGAACTGTTCGAACTGCAGTATATTCAATCAGCTGACGTTCTTTATATTGTCCATCCTCTTCACCCACCAGCAAAGCTATCTCGGACAGGTACGGATACATTCTCTTTAGATGATGAGATATTTATTAATGGTCCATACCTTGATGAGAATACAACAGATATAACTTTAACGCCGAGTGCTACTTCTGGGAGTGTTACATTAACCGCTTCGGATGATGTGTTTGTATCAACTGATGTTGGGCGTCTTGTAAGAATAGACCAAGGTGCTGATTTTGGTTATGCAGTAATTACATCATACACTAGTGCTACCGAGGTAGATGCTGATGTTGAAGTTGATTTTCAGTCTACAAATGCGCGAATCTCGTGGAGGCTTGGTGCGTTCTCTGATACCACCGGATACCCTACCGCAATTGCATTCTATGAAGATCGGTTGATGTATGGCGGGACTATTACTTCTCCACAGAATATATGGGGATCGCAATCAAATATTTACAATGATTTCGGGCCGGGCGACATAGCATCTGACGGTCTTAGTTACACAATCAACTCTGACCAAGTAAACGATATTAGATGG
Organism: Vibrio sp.; assembly: GCA_048259585.1. Lineage (GTDB taxonomy): Bacteria > Pseudomonadota > Gammaproteobacteria > Enterobacterales > Vibrionaceae > Vibrio. Next base: position 9,776 of record JBLXHN010000021.1, read on the forward strand.
CTATCTTCTGGCAAGTCTTTAACTATTGGCACAAGTGGTGGTGAGTTCTTAATGTCTGCCTCTAGTAGTGATGAGGCTATAACACCATCCAACGTGAAGATTGTTAGACAGTCTGAATATGGTTGTGCATATACTCAGCCTGTACGCTCTAACGGCGTAGTATTGTTCCTACAGCGTTCCACTAAGAAACTAAGGCAGTTTGTTTATCAGTTCGAATCAGACTCTTATATCGCCCCTGATTTAACCCTATTGTCTGAGCATATTACAGGTGACGGGATAGTTGAGATGGCATATCAGAGAGAGCCGGATTCTATTGTATGGTTTGTTCGGGATGATGGCGCATTGATTGGTATGACATATGAGCGAGATCAAGAGGTTGTTGGATGGCATCGACATATACTTGGCGGCGCTTCTGATGACTCTGGAACTCAGGCTCGAGTAGAAAGTATAGGGGTTATACCTGATGGGGACAGAGACCAATTATGGATTTCTGTAAAGCGCTACATTAATGGCGAGACTGTGCGACAAATAGAGGTTCTTGATAAAGGGCGTGACAATATAAGCCCTGACGACAAAGATGATTATTTTGTTGATGGCGGATTTAAGTATACCGGAGAGGCAACGGATATTATCGGCGGTCTAGCTCATTTAGAGGGTGAGACGGTTCAAGTACTTGCTGATGGTGCTGTGCTGCCTGATGCTGTAGTTGAGGAAGGGCGAGTAACGCTTCGCAAGGCTGTAACTAATGCTAGCGTAGGATTAGCCTATACTTCAGATTTAGAGACGATGAGGCTAGAGGCTGGATCGGCAAACGGAACGGCTCAAGGAAAAATCAAACGCATTAATAAAGTTAATATACGGTTCTTTGATTCTCTTGGTGGCAAGTTCGGACCTAATGAGGATAAACTTGATATAATATTCACTAGGTCAACAAATGATCCAATGGATTCGGCCCCTCCAAGATTGACAGGCGACAAGGATCTATCTTGGCCTAATGGATACGAAACAGAAGGCAGGTTACTTATTAGGCAAGACCAGCCGCTACCAATGACTATACTGGCGTTAATGCCACAAGTAAGGGTGAATGATTAATGTGTACTGGTATGGAGGTTCTAGCTTTAGCAGGTACAGGTCTTAGCGCTGTTGGTCAAATACAAAGCGCTAATGCACAATCTGCTACTCTTGAGCGAGAAGCGCAGCTTGCACAACAAGAAGCTACTTTCGAGAAAGAAAGGTTAGCAGAAGAGCAAGAGCGCACAGAAGGATTGCAGCGTGTTGCCGCTGCCAAAAGTGGTGCTGGTGCTTCAGGCTCTATTCTTGAGACAATGCAAGGATCGGCTGAACAGGCAGAGCTTGAGGCTTTGAATATTCAGTTTGGGGCTGATGCTGGATCTCAAGCTAGATTGTTTGAAGCTAAACAGGTCAAGAATGCAGGATTTGTTGGCGCTGGCTCAACATTGCTAACTGGTGCATCTAAAGGGGGATTATTCTAATGCCTGTTATCCCTCAAATGAAAGCAAGCTCTCAATTAAGGACTGGTGGAGCATCTATTAGTCCAAGCGCTGCTGGTGCTGTTGGTAATGCTCTTCAAGGTCTTGGTAATACTGCCGCCGCAATTGGCTTTAATGCTATGGATAAAAAGAAGCAGGCTGATGATGCTGCTTTTGTTACCGAGACTACAAACCGAATCTTACGCGAAGAAACGGAGAAACAGGCCGACATTGAGACGCGCGGTGTTGATGTAGATTTTAACGAGATCAAAGCCTCTTACGATGAGCGTCTTAATAATGCTTTAGAGAATGCACCTTCTGAAGAAGCAGCGTCCGCAGTAAGAAACCAAGCAGATACGTTTTATTCTCGTAAGTTTTTCCCTCAGTACTCACAACACCAATCAAAACTAAATGTAAATAAGCGCGTCAACTCTGTATCTAATGCTTTAGATAATATTCAATCTGAAGTTATGACAGGCAGAACATCTGTAACTGAGGCATTAGCTCGATCTGAATCTGCTATTACTGGACTTGCTGAAACATCCGCAGGCGTTGTTAATATTGATCAGCTAAGACAAGGCAACAACAATGCCATAGTTGCTAATTCAATGTCCGGACGTATAGATAAAGGGGAAGCCCGTAGCGTTGTAAAGGAAATAGAATCAGGTAAGTGGGATAAACTAGCAGAAACTAATGTTTTATCCAAAGTACTTAGCGCTGCAAAGACAGACATTAAGCAACGAGAAGCTAAGTTTAGAGCGGAATACGCTAGCGGACTTGATGACTATGTGGCGTTTCTTTCTTCAGGCGGTGAAGACGATGCACTTGCAGCTAAGTATTCTCCTGAGCGAGTAGCATCTATTTATGGTGAGAAGGGCGCTAAGCTAAACGAGACAATTGCAGACGCTAGGGAATTTGGTCGAACAGTTGAAGAGATTAAGACGGCATCCCCTGATGAACTTTTATCTTTAATAGATAAGAATAAACCTGTAATAAAAGAAGATAAGTTTATAAAAAGAACTCCAGAGACAGAAAATCAAAAAGAGGTGTTGACACAAACAGGAGATAAAACGCCAGAGGGTAGAGATGTTTATGTAAATCAATACGGTGAATTTGTAACAGAAAGAACTATTACAATAGGAATGGATGGTGGGTTTGTTAATATACCAACTGTTTATAATGGTAAATTTCTAAGTGAAGATGAGGCTATAAAAAAAGCAATAGATGCAAACATGACCGACCCAGTAACTGGAAGGAAGTTAGAGTTCTTTGATAACGTAGATTCTGCGGTGAAGTCTGCTGAAAAAAGAAGCTCAAATATACCTGTTAGTAGGAAAAAGCCGACATCTAAAAACTTCAGAAGGGAGAGTAAGCAGTTTACCAACCTTGTTAAGGCTATTAACCAGCGCAATGAGGCAATAGCAAAAGATCCCGCTTCTTACACTATTGAGAATAGCCCTATTGCAGACAAAGAGTTTAAAGCCCTGAGTGACGCTATAAGCAACGGAGATTATGAACTAGCGTCATCTATAGCAAAATCTTACTCTGCTACTCAGAAAGGAATACAAGGAGAGCTAGGCATCCCGTCAAACAGTGTTGCTCTACTTCCTAAACAATTTGCCAGCCAGATAGCTAAGCAAATGAACGACATGAGCCAAGGCGGAGAGAATGCAGTAAACACAGTCAACACAATGAAGACTGTTTTTGGTGACAATTGGAATACTGTACTCAAGCAATTATCTGCAAATAAGGATATAGGAGAGTCTGCACAGATTATAGCAATGACTCCAGAAGGTCCCGAGCAGGTAACAGTGGCTGAGGCTATGGTAATACCTCAAAAAGAGTTAGAAGGGTTTATAGGATCTGATAGCGCTAAGGAAATAAAGGAAGAATCATTCGATACTCTTGATGACCTGCGTGAAACTCTACGTGTAGGCTATGGTGACTCAGGCGTAAAGTCTGCTAATAGTGTGCAGCGTGCAGTAGAAAAGACAGCCATGAAGCTTATGGTTGATGGTAAGGCTTCTTCAACTGGAGATGCTTTAGATATGGCCAAAGAAATAATCTTCGGCGATGTTGAAATTATGGATACATACCGAGTGCCAAAAGTGGAAAATCCATCATTGGTTAACCTTGGTGTGGCAGCCATGAAAACAAGGATACTAGATGGCCGTGTTCCGGTTCTTGCTCCTCCTTCAGATACAGTGCTAAACGAAGAGGACGCTAGAGAGGTATATCTAAAACAGCTTTCTATAACGCCTATAACTACATTAGATGGAACAGGTGTTGCATTTGTTGATAGTATGAATAATATCCTTAAAGACGCTGACGGGGTCCCTATCGAGGTGCCTTGGTCTGAGCTAAAAAATGTTGGTGAGGAAGAATGGCCGGATAGATTATGATGATACTTGACGGGTACTCAACAAAGAACAACCTAAAACTTGAGGACTATAGCGTTTCTCTTAGTGAGGGGCTTTCTGCTGTAGCTGATCAGACTTGGTTAGAAAACCCAACGTCCGCAATATCTAGGCTTGTCGAGTTAAATAAAGCAACTGCAACTTATGAGCCTGGCATGGTTGGCGACTTCAAGCCAGAGAAGGCCTTTACCAATTGGCAATCAAAAGAGAAGGCAGATAAGGCAGCTAAGGAGGCGGGTGTAAAGTTATCATTCGCTGATCACGGCATAAGCCAAGAAAAGCTAGATATTCTGATATCACGTAAGCGTGAAGAGACTAAACGCCAAGCAATTGAGAGCATGGCGCCACAAGGGTTTTTACCGGGGGCTGCTAAGATCGGTACATCTTTGGCGGTCTCTATTGCTGATCCTCTCAACGTTGCCTCTGCTTTTATCCCTGTTGTTTCACAAGCTAATGCTATCCGCCTCGGGTCAAGGTTTGGCGTAACTGGCGGGCGCCTAGCTACTGGCGCGATAGAAGGTGCTGTAGGTGCCGCAATTGTAGAGCCTTTGGTTTACTCTGCTATGACTGCTGAACAGGCTGATTATTCTTTGTATGACTCATATATGAATATTGCTTTTGGTGTTGCCATTGGTGGCGGACTTCATGCTGGGCTAGGAGCATTGGGTGATAGATTAAGACGGTCTTCTGCACAAGCTAAAGCAGATTTATTGCAGGCAGCAACAGGACAGGCGCTAGATGGGCAGCCTATCAACGTATCAAATATAGCTGGAAATTATAGGCTTATAGATCCATATACAGCCGTTGATATTGATAAAATTAAATCGGATGCGCTATCTGCAAGCAAGAGCAGCCCTGTAGCAAAAAGAACACCTAACGGCATTGAGATTGATAATGACGCGCTTGCCAAGTCTATTGATGGACAAGACACGCCGATAGCAGGAAGACAGCCTGATGCTGAGAATAGAGTTTTATCAGCGGAAGAGCAGAAAGTAATTGATGAGCAAATACTTCGCGCTAATGATGATATTCTTTCGTATAGAACAATTCGGCCTGATGGTAGATTCTACACTCCAGAGGCAGATCCTAAAGCCGCTATCGAGGCAAGCTTAAGGATTGAATCTTACCCAGAGGAAAAGCCTGAAAGCGTAGATGCTTTAACTAATGATATAATCACATCATTAGATGATATGGATATAGACACAACAACGATTAAATCAGAGATTGCAGATATTAATACTCAAATAGAGCGTGAATCAAATGGTTTACGTGAAGCAATTTTATGTAGGATTGGATAATGGCTGCTCAAGATTGTATTGATAGAATCCGCACGGCTATGGGTGATGCCACGGATGATGAAGTTTTACGAATGGCTGAAGAAGCAGACCAGATCTTAAACGAGCGGGTTGGCCAGTCTACGGATGAAATAATGACAGCTGTTAACAATATGTTAATGGATGACGCGATAGCGAAAAAAATAGAAGGGCGCAATAAAGCATTAAACGCTGTAGCAAGAAGAAACGCTGAACAGTTTATAGATTCATTTGGTGATGACTATCAGCTAGGGCTAGAGGCTCTACTTGTAGGTGTTAATGATGTAAAGATGGGTGCTCGCAGATCGGTAGCAGCTACCCAAGCACAATTACAAGAAAGCTACTTAGCAGGAATTACGGCCGATATTGAAGCTTTATCTGACTTCCACTTTAACGGTTTTGTAGATGGGATTTGGGATGATGATATAGCTCGCGCTTTATGGAAGAAAGGACAAGACGGCGATACTACAGGACTACCAATTGAGGCTGTAGATATAGCAGACGTCATCCATAAATGGCAGGAAGTATCTAGGATTGATGCCAACGAAGCAGGCGCGTGGATTAAAAAACTCCCTGGGTATATTACTCGTCAATCGCATGATATGGATAAAATCCGTAAAGCCGGGTTTGATGCTTGGCGTGCAGATATTGAACCAAAGTTGTCAGATGATGTATTTAACGGTGTAGAAGATCGTGACGAATTTATGCAGTCGATTTATAAAGGGCTTTCAACAGGAATACATTTAGGCAAAGGTGAGCCTGGTACATCCGCTGCTCTAAAGGGTTCAAAGAATATTGGACGATCTATGTCTAAAGAACGAGTTTTACATTTTAAAACAGCTGATGATTGGATTGCTTACAACCGTAAATATGGCATTGGAGAATTAAGAGAGTCTGTTTTTTCTGGGATTATGATGAGTGCACAGAACACCGGACTAATGAAAGTTCTTGGCCCTAATGCAGAGATGAATTATGAAGCTATTGTAAAGACTATAACTTCCGAAAAGGCGGGCGATAAAAATATAAATAAGTTTGATGATGCTGTAAAAAATGGCGGATCAATTGATAACTTTAAGGCTGCTGTAACTGGAGAGATGAATATCCCTGGTGGCAAAAAGATGCTTGGCACTATAGCCAACGGCGTTAGATCTTATAATAGCCTAACTATGCTTGGCGGCGCGGTTATATCTTCTGTTGCAGATGTTCCAGTTTCTGCCTCAGAAATGAGATACCAAGGCCAAAACTTCTTTCAAGCTCACGGTGGAGCAATAGCAAATGCTGGTGGTGCAATTGGTGACATTGGTAAATCAATATTAAATCGTAAGCTAACAGTAAAGACTAAAGAGCATCGTAGAGTGTTGGCTGAGCTTGGCATATCTATGGACTCGACAACAGGGATATTCACTAATAGGTTTGATCCTTCTGGGGATCTTCCTGGTCGCCTAAGTAAAGGACTAAACACGTTCTTTCGCTGGAATGGATTGACATTGTGGACTGATTCAATACGCGCAGGCTCGATGATCGGTATGGCTGGCCGAATAGGTTCTTATGTCGGAACTAAACATGGGAGTCTACCTAAAGGTATTCAGGACGTAATGAAGCTTTACGGAATAGATGAAGCTGAATGGTCAATGATAAACCTTGCAGGTACGAAGAATGTAGACGGTGTTAGCGGTAAATTTATAACCCCTGATATGGTATTAGACATTCCTGACGCTTCGGTTAAGTCACACCTTGAGTCTATCGGTGTAACTCCTACTGATTACCAGATAAAGAAAACCAAAAAAGACCTGTCCGAATCACTCCGCATGTACTACGTTGATCGCAGTCAATATTCAGTAGTTGAGCCTGACGCTAAAACTAGAGCAACCATGTTACAAGGAACGCAGCCCGGCACTGTTTACGGCGAGGTTATGCGCTCTGTAATGCAATTTAAGGCGTTCCCTTTCGCTATTATACAAAAGGTATGGGGTAGGGAAATAAGAGGTAGAGAAGGTAAATGGTCGTCATTTAAAGGAATGTCTGAATTAATGGTTATGTCTATGTTCGCCGGATATATAGCCATGTCGGCAAAAGACTTAGCTAAAAACAGAACGCCAAGAGATCCTACTGATAAAAAAACATGGGCTGCTGCCTTCCTCCAAGGCGGCGGAGCTGGCATCTACGGTGATTTTTTGTTTGGCGAGATTAAGAATAGATTCGGTGGCGGTTTATTGTCTACCATGTCCGGCCCTACAGGTTCGCAAATAAACACGCTAGGTGACATGTTTGGGAAAATCAAAGAGGGTGATCCTGATGTTGGTAAGCAGTTATTCCGTATGGTCTACCAAGGCGCTCCAGCCGTAGCATCTGCTTATGTTCCTGCTGCTAGCGTTTTAAATACTGTATATTCAAAAGCAGTGCTTGATAACCTTATATATTATAATGTCATGGAGTCTCTAAGCCCCGGTTATAAACGGAGGATGGAACGCAGACTTAAAAAAGAAAATGATCAAGAGGTCTTAATAAAATGACGGTTTCATCTGATATTAAACGTAAAGACTATGACGGGGACGGAGTAAGCACAGAGTTTCCAACAGGGTTTAGGTTTTTGCAAAAATCGGATCTTAAGGTAATACAAACTGATTCTGATTTAATTGAAACAATTCTAGTCCTTGACTCTGATTATTCAGTTGCTGGTGCTGGGGATGAAAGTGGCACGGTTACAACTTTTATCGCTCCTGAATCTGGAGAGACGCTAACAATACTGAGGAATATTGAATTAACGCAAGACACCGACTATGTGGAGGGTGACGACTTCCCAGCAGAGACTCATGAGAATGCACTAGATAAGCTAACTATGATTACTCAGCAACTACAGGAAGTGCAAGATCGTACAGTGAAGCTTTCTGAGGGGCAGCAATCAACAGGCCTTGAGATACCAGCACCAATTGAGGGAAAATTCTTGCAATGGGACGACTCAGGCAATTTGGTAAATGTAGATATATCAAGTACTGATGGCATTGTTGTTGGTGTTTTTGGTGAGACTCTTGTCGCAAATAATACAGCTAGCGATGCTCGTGATGATTTAGATGTTTATTCAACAAGTGAATCAGATAGCTTATACGCTACACAAAGTTATGTTGATGATTATGTAGATAACGCTGTAATAATTACCCCTGACAAATATAAATGGCCGACAATTTCAGTTAATTCAACTGACTCTGACCATGATATAGATTTTAGTGCAGGGGAAAAACTAGATAGCACAGGAGCTGAAATAGTTGCTTTATCAGCAATGACTAAGCAGATTGATTCGGCGTGGAGTGCTGGCAATGCTTCTGGTGGTCTTTTTTCTGGTACGGTTGCTTCTGATACTACTTATTATTGCTTCGCTATAGTAAAAGATTCTGACGGCACAGTTGATGCAGGGTTTGATATAGATAAGGACTGCTCAAATATTCCTTCAGGATATTCAGTGTATACAAGAATAGGAAAATTCAGGACGGATGGATCTAGCAATATTATAGCGTTCACTCAATACGGTGATTATTTTATATTTAATTCACAGATATTGGATGCGAGTCTAAGCACTGTTTCTACAATTAGGGTTACATTAGATACATCTGTGCCTGACAACTCTATTGGTATTTACGCAGCGGACTTAACGCAGGCTGGATCAAGGTATGTTTTATTTACAAGCATAGACCAAGACGACACAGTACCAGCCAATGACAATAACACTCTTCGTGTTAGCTCAGACTCAACAATCTGCATGGTTGAGTTCTTAATGTATGCGGATGATAGTGGCCGTATTAGATATAGATCATCTGATGCTTCCGTATCTGCATTGCGGTTGTACTCTCATGGCTGGATAGATCAGAGGATTGACTAATGTATATAGATAGAGATAAGAACGGAAATATTACTGGGCTTTATCGCCGTAAACAGCGAGAAGGTCAGGAATATTTAGAAGGTGCCGAATTAACTCCGGTGGATTCCGTGCCTGTTTCAGTTGAGCGATATCAAGCAAGGGTTGCTTTGTATAATGCCGGTCTTCTTGATCAGGTTGAATCTATCATGGACGACGAAAGCACCGATATTGTTGCGCGTGAAGCGTGGATGGGAGCTTCTGTAATACGAAGGGACTCGGTAATAGTTGCTGCTATTGGTTCGATTCTAGGATTAACTGAAGAGCAGAAAGATGAATTGTTTATAGCAGCTAGTAAAATCAAGGGGTAGTCATGCTAAAGCAGCTAATAATCGATCACATTATTGATGTTGAAGGTGGTTACGTTAATGATCCGTATGATAGCGGCGGAGAGACTAACTTCGGCATTACTTATGATGTAGCCAGAGCTAACGGGTTTATGGGAGACATGAAAAACCTTCCACGATCACTAGCTTTTAGCATATATGAGAAAAAGTATTGGCACTCTATTCGTGGTGACGCAATGGTTAAACTGTCCGAAGCTATAACTGAAGAGGTTGTGGACACTGCTGTAAACATGGGGCCTTCTCGTGCCGGAAAGCTCCTGCAGCGAGCATTAAATTCTTTAAATAATGCTGGCAAATTGTATGCTGATTTAGTGGTCGATGGGGCTATAGGCCCTGCAACATTATCAGCGCTTCAGTCTTATCTTAAGCAGAGGGACGCTAAGGCTATGCTACGCGCTTTAAACTGCTTGCAAGGATCGTTCTATATAGAGCTAGCTGAACGCAGAGAGAAGGATGAGAAATTCGTTTACGGATGGTTAATGAACAGGGTGATTATATGAAACTATCAGACATTCTAACAACCGTAGGCAGCGGGTTAGTTAGCGCGTTAGTACCAGGTGGTCCGTTGTTGATAGCAGCGGTAAACGAGATGTTGCCGGACGATAAGAAGCTTCCAGCAAACGCAACTGGGCAGCAGGCCGCTAGCGTTATTAATACACTGCCAGCAGACACACGGGCGCAAGTATTGGGAAAAGAGTTCGATGTTACTATCGAAGCCCACAGCACACTCAGAACGATGCTTGAAACAGAGCAAAAGAGCCAACAAACAACGCGCCCTAAGATAGCATTAGGGGCGTTTCATGTAGTATCGTTCGTGATTATTATGGTGGTTTCTGCGTGGTTTATCGCTGTGCTACAAGAGGATACTGAGACGTTGTCTATTATTGTCGATGGCTGGCCTTTTGTTCTTGCTGCAATCGGGCCTTTTGTTGGGTGGTTGAATCACTATTTCGGCATACTGAAAACGGAACAGAAGAACAGGCTAGACGCTGCAACTGGAAATTTAAACGCTAATGGTCTGACGGGGGTTATTAAAAGCTTTATTGTGAAGTAGTATTAAGTAAAGAGTTCTGATATATTGATTCAAACGTTAACTCTCTCCAGCTCCTTTGCCCCCAATTACGGGGGCTTTTTTATGTCTAAACTCTATTGAATGCAGATGTGTAGTATTTGTGACGATCAATCCCGTGCTTTTCGCATAAATATTTCTCAGCATTATTCTGTGCATTTAATGGGTTGCTGAATAATGAATAATTAACAACAAAGCAGGTAGCTAACAATAATTCTTCTTCATCTATATATTCTGGCTTTAATTCATATTTAACAAAATACGTTCTCTTAATCATCAATCCTCTCCTATCCGATCTTTATGATACTTAATCAACTTATTCGTTTCTGACAAAAACTCGTCATAGTCTGCTTTGTACATCTTCTTAGTATTCTTTGCTGTAGCGTGCATGTGATCTACAAATGAGCGGCCATAGTTATCAATCATCCATAGTGTGTAGATTGACTCAGCGTTACCGTATCGCATTTTAAACCCGTTACACCCCTTACACTGAGGGTGGATGTTTTCAGGCTCTAGCGCCCAATAAGAGCTGCTTCCCTTTGCAATGTAGTGCCCGCCGTCCATTTCCTTATAGTGATGAACCGATCCGCACGTCACGCATGTAGCATATCCGTTTTCATCTGCCGCTGATATTCGCGCTAGAAGTTGGGCCGTTTCTAAGCATTTAGCTCTCGGTGTTTTCTTTGCCATGTTAGCTCCTAAAAAAGGGGCTTGTTCGCCCCTTATCTCTACTCTGGTTTATTATTTAGAATTGGATGTCATCATCGAAATCATCAATACCTGGAGCCTGTGGTGCGCTAGGTGCCTGTGGCGCTGCTATTCTAACCTCCATATACCCATCTTTAATTAATGCCTCATCTGTCCATCCTTGGCTATTGTATTGCTCTCTTGTAAATCCTTCAGCCTTCGGAGTCATAACATATTGCTTAGGTGCTGGTGCTGGCGCGCTTGGTGTTTGTGCGCTTGGTGAATCTCCACGACTATCTAGCATCTGCATCTCACTCGCTACAATCTCTGTAGTGTATCTATCAGCTCCGCTTTGATCCTGCCATTTCCGAGTTCGTAGCGCGCCTTCAATATAGACCTTGCTTCCTTTACGCAGGTACTCGCCTGCAATCTCAGCTAGCTTATTGAAGAAAACAATCCGGTGCCACTCTGTGCGCTCTTGCTGCTGACCGTCTTTATCCTTCCAAGATTCAGACGTTGCAACGGAAATATTAGTTACTGCATTCCCGTTAGGCATCGCTTTAACTTCTGGATCATCGCCCAAGTTGCCGACGCCTATCCATTTGTTTACCCCTCTAGCCATTTTACTATTCCTTATTCTGATTTAACTATTCGGTAATTCCGAATAGTTGGGATTTATACTATTTTTAAATACTGACTTTGTATAACACTCCGTTCAACGGTACAGCTCGTAACCTAGCAGACGCTGAACTACTTGTTATACGTGCTCGTAATTATCAATAATTCGCTCACAAATACCGTCTAGCTTTTCTGCCATGCTCCACATCTCATTGTTGTCTTTGCGGCTCACAACCGGAGATCTTGGCACATTGCGCTCAAGCAAAATCCACCTGGCGATCCTAATAAGCAAAACTTCAAAATGTTTTCTAATCCAGTTTTTCATTCGTCAAACTCGCGTATAACAATGCGTTAAATTCGAGCCTCGTTGCTCTCGTCCAAATTAACGCGTGGTTATTTGGCTTCCATATTCTGTTTCCACCAAGTGTCAAAACCATCTTGAGTGTTAGTGCCCGGCTGGTTGTACCACCAGTAAAAGAAGTCTGTAGCCATCTTTTTCGCGGAGTCTTTATCCATGCAACGCTGTATCCACTCCGCCTGAAGTTGGTCAAATTCTTCTGCCGTGATTGTTGTTCGCTCAACAGGAATAGAATTCCCGCTCGTTAGTTTGCGTCGCAACTGACTGATCATGTTCATATATATTCCTCACGCCAAATAACAAGGCGCTTAATTCTGAATCTAGTTTCACTCGCTCAAATTAGCGCGTGGTTATATTTTCCCTTGCACCATTTCAGCGGCAACAAGTGATCCTGCATCCTTAAGCGCACAAGAAACGGCTTCTGGCGTGTTAGATTCAATTTCAACTCGCTGATGCCTGTCATTATCCCAGTCGATTCTCACTGCACGTTTTTCTCCGAAATCGTTCTCTATCCAAATCTTTTTTAACTTTGCCATTCTTTCGCCCTCAAAATATAACAATCGGCTATATCCGACTGTCGTTCCACTCCATCGGCTAAGCCGTGGGTTATGAGTCTCTATGCTCAACACTTTGTATGTGGTATTCACCGTCTTTGTAAAACCCTTTCACGGTGCAATCACCGTCCGGCGATCCCTCATCAATGCCAGTGATTAACTTGGCTCTATTAGGGATAAAGTCAGCAGGGAAATCACTTGGTTTAACCCACTCTTTTTTAAAAGTATCATTACTCATAACAATTCAATCAAAGCGGAACTCCGCTTCTCTCCGTCCGTTTATTTCTGGGTTAAATATACCATCTGTAAATAACACAACAATTAGACATTAGTATTAGCCTCTCTGTACTCCTGGTATATCTCTAAAGCTTTCTCGCTCCACTTAACTCCACGTTCAGTACCGAACCAATACATGTATTCGATAAGCTCAGAAAACTCTTCCTTGGAATATCCACTGGTCCTCTCTCCTAACGCAACAAGACCGGTCCCGTCAACATTAGGCACAACGTCCTGACCTTTAATTGAAGCTGTTAGAACGTCCTTATAATCATGCGTTGACATCTTCCGTCCTTGCCATGTAGGAATGTATTTGACTATATCATCAAGCATTGGCCACATTTTAGCGTTTTGTTTATTGCTTCGCTTCTCTCGGCTTAACGTGATTACTACTGGCTTGATCAATCCTTTGTCGAGCATTGACGCTACCCAATCAGCCGCCGCTTGTATTTGGTCTCTACTCCTGACTGTTATTTTCGGTTTCATTAGAAGCCTTCGTAATCATCCATGTTGACGACAAGCATTAATATTACTCCAAGCCTTCCACTTCTTTAATGCAGAATGGAATCTTAAGCTCTGAACAATCCCAAACTTCATCTCGTATGGCTTATATATACAACCATCAAATATAGTGTTTGCTACCCAATACTGCACTCCTGTTTTGTTATCAGTTAGCTTGAATTTATCGCATTTAAAATCAAGAGGACGGCTTTGCAAATCCTTGATTAAATTATCTACAACTATTTTTGTTACTCTACTCATATTACACCCCTCTAATCTGTCTTAACGCGTTCTTAGCTACGACCTTCTCACCTGCGTGATAGTCTATCTGTGTTTCTATCATTGCTAGATCGTTACCTTTAGCTGTCTTCTTTAGCTCTTTCAATCTATCCAATGCTGCGTCTTCTTCTGCTAAACGTATTTCCCAAAAATGTACCATTACTCACCTTATGTAAAATTAACGCCTAGTTATACACTTTCTCGGCATATCAGAATAGAATTGTTATAAACATAGTTCCCTAAATAAGTTACCGTTTGATTTGAATATCCATCCTTATCAAATCCTGAAAGCTCTAAAGCCTTATCTGGATTCTCGCAAGCTGAAACCGCTGTTACAGAATAATTATCCATAAATACGGCATCAATTCTGTATATCTTAAGATTCTTCATGTGCGTCACCTTATCCAAATACTAAACCGATACCGCTTATTGTAAATATTAGAAAACAAGCAAAAGCTGATACAACAGATAGTGCAAATATGTTATCAGTTGAATCTATCCCAACCTGCTTAATAATCCATGACTCAAACGCCATTTGAATCAACACAGCCAGAGCCAGAGCAATAAAGCACCACAGAAACGTAGTATTAACCCAGTACATTAACTCGTTCATTTTGCAGGCCCCCATAACGTAAGATCATCAGCAGTAAGCTCGATATATTTACGTGTGGCTTTCTGGATCTCTTCCAGCGTCTGCTCCATGTACCCTACCTCGTGCTCGCCTTCTTCATTCTCCCAGCATTTAAACATGCCATCGAATGATATGTGTTCTGCGTAGAACTCCTCGAAGAACTTCTGTGCAGTCTCGCGCTTAATACGAAACGGGCGTTCATCGCTGGTGATCTCGCCTTCTTTCAATAGCACTTCAGTTAAGTACTCTAATCTTTCACTCATAATCTCTCTCCTGTTTTTATCTATACTAGTTTATTTATTCTTAGCACTGAATTAGACCTTTGTATAACACTCCTTTCAACGGTACATCTCGTAACCTCGAAGACGTTGAACTACTTGTTATGTTTCTTTGTAGTATTCAACCTTGTTCTTAGCCTTGTAACCATCCGCAAGCAAGGCGGCAATCATACTGTCTCTACCAACAGGGTTGCTTGTGACTAGCTGTACATTTTCTGGCATAAATCCATTATCTAATGCCCACACCATTACATCGTACCCACTATCACAATCACCCAAATCATGGTCAAAAATAACGTGAGTTAGTAAAGGTTTTAATCTGCGCAACGCTTCCTTCCCTGCCTCTGGTGTTCTGGCTATAAAATCGCTTGGCGTATTTCGTAAATCATCAATCAATAAAAACATAACAATTCAATCAAAGCGGAACTCCGCTTCTCTCCGTCCGTTTATTTCTGGGTTATTTAGCACAGCTGTCGCGTATGGCTTCTGATATTTTGATCATACATGCCATTTGACACGCATCATCATCAAACGAATCAGGATCTATGCCGATATTTTCAGCTATTGCCCACAAATTTCTGCAAAGCTCGTTTTCCATTTCTTGGTATAGTTCATCGTCCATCTCCATCACTCCGTAGGCCGCAGCCTAAATAACAATACGTTAAATTCGAGCCTCGTTTAACTCGTCCAAATTACCGCTAGGGTTATTTGTCGTTGATAAGCGATCTGATTTGAACTTATCAAAAGCGTTTTGTGTTTCAATTGCGATCGTGGTTGCAGAGTAAGATCTCGCCTCGAACGATTCAGTTTTTTCATTCCAATAAACGGCACGAGAAACATTGTATTTCTTTTTAAATTCTTCTAAATAATTCGCTTTCATCTTTATCTCCTCGCGCCAAATAACAAGGCGCTCAATTCTGAATCTAGTTTCACTCGCTCAAATTAGCGCGTGGTTAATCTAGTAACTAATACTCAATCCATCTACATATCCATACACAATAGCTTTAACGATAGCTTTAGCTTGCGTCTCGTCTACAGATGAGTATTGCATTATGCTACTGACAATCCTGCGGTTTACATCGCGCACATGCTCACTATCCGCTATACGCTTTAAACGCTCATTCTCTTCACGCTGCTTCTGTGCTTCATCTTCTTTCTGTTTGCGCTCCAGTGCTTCACGTGCCACCTGTTCATCATGCAGTCGTTGCGCTTCAGCTCGTTCACGTTCCCGTTGCTCTCTATCTGAATCCCATTTTTCATTTAGAAGCATGGCAATCTCGTGATCAGATTCGATCTGTTTGGCGAGCTCAATAGCTTCTTGCTTTGCCTTCTCTGCATCTAGAATAGCTTTACGTTCTTCCTTATGTGCTTCTATCAAATCATTATAAGGCGCGTTAGCTTCCTGTAGCCTCTCTCGGATGTGTTTAGCCTCATCCTCTACCTTTGCGTTAAACTCTTTCTTAGTGTCGATACGTGCACGATCAAGACGTTTCAGCATATCGTTGATAAGCGATGCCTGTTCTTTTATGAACTTACGTTCTATGGAATTATTCATATCAACGAATAGGCCTTTATATTTCTCGCCTGACTCCTCAAGCTGTCGCAGTGCGCTTTCCGTTGTTATGCTTTTGAATAGTGTGATTTCCATAACTCTCTCCTTTTTGGCTATTATTTTATAGTTATATTTGCTGGTGAATTAGACCTTGGTAGTGTGCTGTTATTATTTAGTTATATTTCAAATTCAGCTAAGCGCTTATCACACATGCGTATAAATGATTTCGTAACCCAGTGGTCAGGATTTCGCTTTCCTTGTGTTAGCCATACGTTGTTTTTAAATGCAATAACATCTGACCTACTCTTGCATGATCTAAGAATAACCTTTGTTGCTGAATATCCTCCTTTAAGAATCCATGATGACGAAATTCTGCACCAAGACCTAAAATGTAATAATTTTTTTAGCCAGAATTCTTTATTCTCTGAACTCATAAATCACCCATTTATAGCCTTAGTTATAGCCTCCTGCTCTGCTTCAGAATACATCACTTCCAATTACCCCACTTAAATCTAACATTGTCTTTTTCATCTCTTGCTCCTAGCGCGATAAGTTTTCCTTTTTCGTCAAACTTACTGGCCCATTTCCATTCCTTGAGGCGTAGATGGTAGGTCGCTTTAGGTCTAGGCTTTGCGTTTAGATCTACCTCGTTAGGATTTAGCTTTACCTGTATAATTGGGTAATCATAAAGCTCAATACCAATGCCTAGATTGGTACATGCCCGCTTAAACGCATCTGAAGATTGTCCTTTTTCGGCTTCTGTGTTAGATACAGTGCCAACGTCCTGAACCCCGCACCATTGATTAATCTCGCTATTCCATATTTCTACAGTACAGAACTCTTTGTTGTTGATTAGCTCGTGGTGTCGCTTCCAGTACCCAACTCCGAATACCTGGTTAAGTCGATTAATATCAACACGCGCATCCTTGTAAGCTAGGATGGTTGCATACCCGCCCCTGTTGATTGACTGAACACGGAAGTCAACCTGACTAATATCAAGCGGTCTCTGTAGCTCCTTTTGCTGTTCAAGCATAGCTCTGCCCCAACATATCTAATAGTTCATTGTGCTCTAATCTGCGTATCTCACGGTTGAACTCTTCGTGCTTATCAGATCCTTTAGGATGCGGATTAGATTCTGTGCTCTGGCCTTCTTGCCACATTCTTTGTGCTGCATACGTTGGGTTTAAATCTTTGATATTCATAACTCTCTCCTTTTTGATTATTATCTAACGCTTTAGCTTTGAAGGTAATTAGACCTTGGTATCAATTACAGACTTAACGCGTTCAATAAAAACCCAATACTCTTTACCTGTTTTGCTTCTTACTTTAATCTGCCCTACAAAATCATGCACTTCCAGAACCTCTCCTGTCACTGTGTTTCCAGAATGGGTGTATTGAATATTCTTCCCGATAATTTGAGCTGCATATTTTAATGCTTTGTCCTTTTCTTTCGCGTATAAGCAAAAAAGACCTTCACACTCTTTCGCGGACAATTGCCCGCACTTGCTACAAAATTCCATAAATCCTCCATATAACAAAGCAATCAATCAAAACTTATCTTGCTTAAATTTCGATGTCTAAACCACTCTTTAACAGTCGTACTCCGAATGCACTGATATTCAATCTCATAAACCTTCGCAATGTCTTTGATATTCATTCCTCCGGATCTTAGATTAAGTATCACACTACTTTCATCATCTAAGATCTCATACGGTCTGCGGATCTTTAGACCATGTTTTTTTAGTGCTCTATATATAACCTGAACATCTACATCGAACCAATCAGCCATACCCATAGCTGTGTAGCCTTTTCTTACTTTACGTTCAAGAAATTCTTTAGTTAGCATTTGCCCGCCTCTCTAGGTCTATAAAGTAATCTGCTGGCATGATTACATGATGATCACCGTTGGACCTTGTTATCATTGCCGGACCTGAAAGGTAATCTAGCCTTGTTCTGCGTTCGTCATAACTTACAAGCGGCAGGCTTGCTACTTCTTCTGGTAGTTTTCTTTTACCGTACCCTCTACAGTTAAGCCACTTACCAACAGTGTTTGTTTTGATGCACGGGTATTCTTCTGCCCACTTCTCGCTAATCTCTTTAGCTGTCATTTCTTTGTGCAGCTCAAGAATAATATCTTTGTCTTCGTCTAGTATCTCGTACGGTGTTTTGATCTTTAGTCGGTGAACCTGCAAAAGGTAATACACACGATGAATTTTAAGCTTAAACTCTTTCGCTATATCAACAGCCCTTACCCCGTTTTCCGCTCTCTCTTCTAATTCAACTCTTGTGATCGTCATGCCTAGCCCTTTTTAATCTTATAGCTGTTTAACCAGTTACTTACTGAGTACGTTTTAACTTCGTACTTCTCGGCGATCTGCTTCGCCGTAAAACCTTCATCTCTCAAGGCTTTAACATTGTCAAAGTCATCATCAAGAACCCCATACTCAGTAATAATCTTTAACCCCAACTCTCTCATGCGCTTGTTTAGCTGGTACCGATTACAGTTGAATTTCTCCATCATGTTTATTGCGCGCATCCTGGAGTTGACTGCGTCGATTAGCTCTTGGTCTGTCATTTGTGCCACCCTTCTTTCTCTAGAATGCTTGCCATCGTCCCAATCTGAATTACATCGTAAGATTCGAGCGCACCGCCAATATTCTTGTTCACGTCCTCAAGCATTAGCTCTTGTATTGTTGGTTCTGGGCTATGTGGCATTATCTTTACGAACCCTAGCCTTGTTAGATCTTCTTCGCCTTTATTATCGAATACTACAGCCGTTTGGCTTATGTATTTAACTTTAGCCCCTTTTATTACAACACCATCAATCCATTCTAAATCAACCAAATCACCAACTTCCGGTTTATAATTCATTTTTATATACGCCTCTCTAGCTGTTTCATATTCTTTTCGTTTATATGGATTGGTGTATATATCATCGCTCTCAGGAATAGATTCTTTCCTTGTATAAAAATTAAATTCAGAAGTATTCCCTCCTCGAAAACAAATCTTGCTATGCGTCCTGAGAACAAAAACATTAGTTACTTCATCACTCGGCCACTCTTCCAAATTCCTAACGATAAACTTTAAATCTTCCGGTGCTTGTTCGTATGCGTTCATATGCCATCCACTCCTAGGCTAGTTCGCTGTAAACGAAAGCTTCAATAGCTTCTTTCTTTTCTTGGTTTGTGATTAACGATGTACAGAAGTTCTGGTATTTTGTTGCTTCGCTTTTTGCGTATGCTTGAGCAAATTTAACCTGGTCTTCATTTGAAGAACTAACAAACGTTTCTTTAACTCCATCCTGCTTAATAGCGCTAGCTACGTTTCTGGCCATTGACATAACGTCGCCAGCTGTAACACCCATTTGCTTAGCTAGAATTTCGATCTGTTTATTAGTAGTCATTTCGTTAATCTCCTTAGTTGATATAGCTATGATATCGTCAAAACTAATAAATGTATCTACTACTTTGGTATAACTTAGAAATTAAATCCGCTCTTCCCTGTTGTTTTAACTGGCTCATTCTCTAATTTCATTTGTTCGCCTTCTGAGTTAGACAGTTGAACAAAGTAACCGTCCTTTAGATCCATAAAGAATGTACCTGTTTTCCCATGACGGTTAAGCCTTACAATTCCTTCAGTTAATCCTTTGTGCTTGCAATCTTCATCGTATACAGCATGACGATAAATACCGATCCACATATCACAGTCTTGCTCTATCTGCCCGGTGTCTCTTGAGTCGCTCGGCATTGGCCGCTTATCTGGTCTATTTTCAAGTGATCGGTTTAATTGAGTGAGCAGCACAACATAACAATTTAATTCTTTTGCCAGGTTCTTTAGCGACTTTGTTATTTCACCATAGGCAAGGTCGTTCCTGTCCGCTTTTTGAGCTTGCATTAGAGTAAGATAGTCAACTGCTATCATGCCTATCTGGCCTCCTTTAGCCTTGCTCCTAGCCTCTCTCTTGATGTGCTCAATTGTCATTGAAGGTGAATCATCTATAAACATGTTAGAGCTTAATATTCTTCCGGCCGAGTTATGCAGCTTGTCGTATACAGGGCCTGAATTTTGATTATAGAAATCAATTGGATTGGCTTTGCCATCTGTTGTAATCGATCGCTCGAATATCTGTTCCCCTGACATTTCCATTGAGAAAACCAAGGTAATAAGATCTTTATCAATAGCTGAATGGTTAGCCAGAAGCATCATAAGCGCGCTCTTGCCCATTTTAGGTCTAGCACCAACAACCACAAGCGATCCTTGAGGAATGAGCTTAGGGCGAAGCATAGCGTCTAATGGAGCTATTCCTGTTGTGTACCCGAACGAATCCTTATCTCCTTCGTGGTATTTCTCTAAATTATCAAACCATTGCTTACCAAATTCTTTAACATGACGAAGCCCTTTATCCTCGGTCATGCCTTTTTTGTTTATCTCAGTAATAATTGATTCGGCTTGTCCAAGACGTTGGTAAATATCCCCGCTCTCTTCATCCGTAATCAATGCAAGTGCTTCATTTAGCTTTTTAACCGCAAACTTCTCGATAGCTGCTGAACGAACAATATTAATATAGCTTATGATGTTTGATGCTGACGGTGTGTTTTTAGATATGTTGCACAGGTAATTAAACCCGTCCATGTTCTGATATACGTTGTTATTTGATAGCCTGGAGTCAATTGTAATCATATCCGCTGCCTCTCCCTGGTTAATCAGAGTTAGACAGGTTTGGTATATGTGGCGATTCAAAGGGTGTTGGAAGTAAGACGGCTTCAATAGTGAAACCGCCTTGTCTGCCTGCTGCCCTTTAAACTCCAGCAGTAGTAGGCCTCCAAGTATTGATTGTTCAGCCTCAAGACTCATTGTTATCATCCGTGATCATATTGTTAGATTCAGCCCTGCGCTTGCGCGATTCTTTAATCATTGCTTCTGCCATGTCGTATGATATCTCTGCGTATTTTTCAAGCTTGCCAAAGTAGGTAGGGTTATTTGATAGCAACCCCTGCATAGCTGCAATTGCGTAATCATCTAAAGTTTTCATAATCTCTCCTATTTAATTCATAACACTACGTTCATCGAACATGCTAGTCATCGCTGCCGTTGAGCTGCCTGTTATGTGTCTTTAGTGTAATCAACGATTATTTCCCACCAAGAGAAAGTTCCCTTTTTCTGTTTTTCCCTAAACTCTATTGCTTGTTCAACAGTGGTGAAATAAAACTCCTTGTTTGTGCTTAATCCACCACCAGTAACCTCTAAGTTTGCCACTATATATTTAATTTCCACTTTACTCTCCCATCAATCAATCCTAATCCGTTCATAATAAACCGTTATCAGATACGTGGTATTAGACCTTTGGTTAATCATTGTTACAGACTTCCCTCTATTGCGTTCTGCACTGTCTTTTTAGAAATGATGTAGTCATAACTAACTGGCGTTCCTGTCTGGTTATCTCCTTTGTGCCAGTTGTTAGCGTTAGCAAAGAAGTACCTAAAATAACTCCTAACCTTTTCGCCATCCTTGTTCATCAAAAAGAAGAAAGATTTTGTGCTAGAAACCCTAGAGTCATCTATAACCAGCTCAACAGGCTTGAACGGCTTGATAACTTCATCGTTATAAATAGCGATAACTTTTGATACATCTTCATCATCTCCTATCGACCATCTTTGTAAGAAGTGTTGATCAGGCCCAAAAAAAGTTGATGCCATTTTTACGAATGACGTTCCTGTGTTTCCGTCCTTGTCACAAAAGGCTGAATAATTTTTAGCGCCTTCAATCATTTCATCCCATGTGCAACCTTCTTTAATCCTTGCCAGACAAGCCGAGTATGTTTTTTTCTTATTACTCCCCCCTTTTCTTCTTGGGTACTCTTTCCACAACAACTCGAAATCATCACAGTATTTATTTACTTCTTTTACCTTATTTACATTATTACATTCTTGTTTGTGTACCGCCTGTTGTCCATCTGTTGTACCGACACTTGTACCGTTAGATGTGCCATCTATTGTACCGTCTCCTTGAAAACTCTCGTAATTACAAATACTTATAATGCTTGTTAGGTGTCCTGACTGCTGTACTATCATTCCGTCTTTTTCAAGCTGCCCGAGAAATCTTCTAACCTTTCCTCTCGACCATTTCCAAGACTTAGAAAGCGTTATTTCTGATCGTGCTTGCTGACCTCGTTTTAGCTCTACAATGGTGTTTTTGATTGATATCTTTCTGTCTGTATGTCCTGCATTTAGAATAAGGTCTACCCATGCCTGACCTTTAGAAAAAGGTTCGGATGACCATGACCAATGACTAGAAATACTCCTGTGCAGTTTGATCCATCCGGCCATATTATAATTTCTCCAGTATTTATTTTTTCTGCTAATTTTTATCAGAATTTACAGATAGGTCGGCACTTCCTAACGTCGAATCTAATTACTCGAATTACCTCTATTGAGTAGCAGTCATTTTCTTTTTGCTCGTTTGGATCTGAGCTTGTTAAAACAAAGTACTCTTCTGATTTAAGCCAGTTGTAAACAGTCGAATAGCTTGTGCCCATTTCGGATGCAAATCTTGTAACTGCCTCAGTTTTGCTTTTGCTACAAGTTTTGTACCAGTGGTTAAAAATGAACTCTTCAAGTGTGTAGCGGATCATAAATGCTTCTCCTTTTGATTTGATGCTTATTTTAAGTCTTAGATGTAAGATTGTAAAGTCTTATACTTAAAATAGCCGGAAATAGTAATGATGCCTGGCATGTTAAGATCAAAAAAGCCGCTCTATCTCTAGGCGGCTTATGGTGTTAAAATGATAAGTATGTAATGCGCTGTTTTTACCACTTCACTCTGTTAGCAACTCTCCACATCTGCTTTGTGTGGCTGTGTAGATTATACATCTCATCTTTTGTTAAACGTGTCTCAAGGTATTTGTATAGCTCTACCCGGGCTTTCTCAAGCTTTTCAAGCTCTTTCTTTGGCACTGCTACATGATCTTTCATAACTCATCCTTTGCGGTTATCTCGTGATCATCTACTATCTGCTGCTCTATCTGATTGATAGCAATATTCAATGACGTTACGCATTCTCTAAGATCCTGGAGTTTTGATTTACCTCCTGACCTCATGCCCAGTGCTGATAGTTTCTTTTTAGCGTGCTCAATAGCACTGTCTCCAACCTCGTGCGGCTTTCCCAGTTTTTGCATGTCATTAATCATGTACCAGTCGAGCTCGTCAGACTCTTTCCAGATATTTTTAACGTGATATGCGCTTGCTCTATCAGTCATTTCCAATCTCCAGTTTAATCCTATCAACAACGTCAGCACCGATTAGATCACTAGCTAGATCGTTAGCTACTTTTTTAATCCGCTCAATTTCGGAGAATAGCTCAGCGTTGCGTTTCTTTAGGTATTCGTTTTCCTCTTTAAGGTGCTGTAGTACATTGTCAGGATCTTTACTTCTATCTCGTTTAACCATACTTGTTTCAAAGCCTGTTATATTGCCTCTGGATATTAGTAGTGATTTCCCTTTATCCACGACAAAGCCGCCCCACTTAAGACAAGGCTCATACTCGTATTCCCAAAGAGTTCCATCTTCATCAACCGCCTGATAATTTGCCCAGTCGTTCACCCAATTAGTCATAACTAACCCTCCGGCACGTATTCAATATGTACGCCGTCCGCATCGATTGATACGGTTTTTATTGTTTTCACGTCTAGGCAGTAATTCATGCATAGAACTTCAATTAATCCGTCATATCTAATCGTAAAGTCTTCGTGCTCAACGCCTGCATACGGATCCACTACTACTCGTTTATCGCTCATTTCTTGCCCCGCTTGTTAATCTCTTTCTGAATAAGACCGCGCACAATAGAAGCTAGGCTCTCACATGTACGATCCATCTCGTTATCAATCCATTCACGCTGTTCAACAGTTACGCGCATGATTGGCAGTACTTTCAATTCTTGCTTAGAACGCTTTTTCATTTCATATCCTCGGTTTGTTTTCGTAAATCATAGCATATAAGAATATTAAATCAATATCGGATAGATATAAAAATAATTTTACTTTTTAGGTTGGCAGGTTTAGAATATAAGGAACTAAAAGGAGAGGGCTATGAAAATTATAAACGGAACATATAAGGCTTTTACCGATGATATGGGAACGCCTGCAATAATCGAGGTTAGCGGTGATCTATTCAGGGTTATAGGTCACTTTAATAATAGGGATGAAATTATAATCACAAGATGCGCATGTGACTGGAAAGAATTAAACAGATTGAGTAGCAAGGCAAAGCTAGAGTTGATTGATCATGGAGAGGGAAAATGAAAAACGAATTATTTTACAGCCTAAACGATTATTTTGATGTTGAATTAAATGAAAATTTCCCTGAAGTTTATAGCGTTAATGGATACGTTTCTATGCCAGAAGGCGACCTAAAGTTTAAATCAATAGTAAGCGATAAAGGTTGCTTCTTCCATGAAAACGAAATTGGGACTGTTACTGCTAGCTTATTTAGTGACGGAGAAATATATCTTTTCCAGTTATGCAGCGAAGGTAATGACTATGTAAACGATGTTAACCGAATCGTTAGCGAATGGTTTTCAGTTTCTGGTTCGTCTCATGCGAACCGATTAATTGGAGAGATTAAATGAACTTACATAACTACGAATAAGGGCAAGCACATGAAAATAATCATAAGAAATGACGGATCGCTAAACATGATTAAAGCGATGGATGAAGTGACTCGGATAATGAAGAAAGGCTTTGTTGTTGCCGGCCACCGATACCAAGCGCGCACTATAGTCGATGGCAGTGTGATAGAGTGCGTTAAAAACAAAGAGAGCTACACGTTTACTATAAATGGGTTGTGATTAAAATGGATAACGAGGTTATGGCACGTGTTATTTGCGGTTGCTGCGGGTGGGCAGGAAAAAGGAAAACCGGGAAATTAGTATTTTGCCCGTCATGCGGTGAGTGTGTGACTTATTATATTAAAGATGACTAAATACATGAATATTTTGTATACAGCAATAGCTATGTTAAAATTAGGTAAATTAAAGGAGATACCATGAAAGCTAAGAGTAAGAAGAAGACAGCTAAAAAGCCGATGAAAGTAGCAAGCGGTGGAAAGTCGCTAACAGCTAAGAAGAAAAAGGCCTAATGTGGATGCACTAGCATTAGTAGCGTTATTGATATGCGCATTACTAAATAGGCCATCGCGACAGAGCATTACACTAGTAGTGCTTTTCGTGTTTTCGGCGCATTACTTTTTTGCTGAATGGCTGCTTAGTAATGAATCGTTCTATTCGATAATGTCTAACTATGGTCCGTACTGGCAATGGCCTTACTTCGTAACTGCTGCACTATTTGACTCTATTCTATTCGCCGTCCTGCTTAACTTCTTTCCTCGATCATCACTTAGAAAAGACATATTCATAATTATACTTGTGATTATCGCTGTCGATTTCTTCGGATTTTGCGCGTATATTCTTGATCAACATGGTGAGTACTATTCTGGTGCTATGCTAATATTAAACACAATACTCGTTCTGAGATTAATCATATTGACGAGGCGTGATAGAGATGGACTTCACAACTATCGTCTTAGTGATTTTATTTTTCGTTTCAGTAATTCAGCGAGTTATGATGCAGATAAAGAGAGATCGGCGTGACGATGAGCTTAAAAGACTTAATAATGGACTATGTTCATGGGATGGGATCAGTTGCTGTCGAGTCTGCACAAAACCCGAAGATTGCCCACGGTTCGGCATTGGCAACAATAGGGACGGGTAGCGCTACGGTTGCGAGATGGATCCCAGCTAACATAGGTACTATTGCTAGTCTATTCGGTATCTTTCTAACTGCTACACTTATCTACGTTAATATTAAGAAAGCTAAACGAGATGCTGAATTGTTCGAGCTTGAGAAAGAACGGCTTAGATTGCAGATCAAACGCTATGAGGATGCGCAATGATTAGAGATATTATACGCGATGTTACTCGTGACGTTGTACGCGACGTGGTTAGTGGTGATAGTGACGCTCCATCATACACGTCATTAGATTTTGCTGAAGCGGCTACAAAAATATTAAATAGAAACTCCCCCGATTCTAGAGCATCAGTAGTTGATGGTACTGGCGACATAACAGTAACCGTATACAATACAGACAGTACAATAAATGGAACTTCTCTATCTGGCGGCGGGTTAGTTGATGAGAAGGACGTTCCTTTTGGATACTCGTGCCCTATTCGAGGTAGTTGGATACTAACAGAGCCGCAAGATCCAATAGATCCAGATCCAAGCCTGAATTTTGCTAACGGAATGTCTAATCTGTTCGTGTTCGAAGGTCAGGTTTTTGAATTTAAAGGCGGGACGCTAGGCGCTGGCTCGTTCGCTATTAGATGGTCTGAGGACGATGGTATAACGTGGAAACAAATCTATCAGGCATCTAGTGATGATCAAAATTGGTATCAATTCGATTTTGGTAGCGTTGACACCCGAATAGTTGAGGTTATTGGGTGTGACCAGACGCTAGCGTTAAACGGTTACAATTTCGACACTGGAACCACTCCACCTCTGGCATATGAAGACGAAACGCTGCCGATGGTTACAATGTTCGGAGATAGTTATGTTTTCGGACAGAACGCAGACGCGCCAGACAATTTATCTGACGGGTCAAACCCTAATGATCAAAACGCGCTGAACGGACAAACTAGGAAATTAGGCGAGTATCTAGGATGTTTGCAGGTTAGAAACCACGGGTTACGCGGGAATAGATTCTCAGGTGGTCAGGCAAACAGATCTAAATATGCAGATAGGCTGAGCGGCGGTGTGTATCCTACTGTTGCTGAAGCGCTAGTAGATATTGATTCAGGTACAGTTGAGCGTGATCTATTTATAATCCCATCTACCGTGAACGATGACGGTCTTAGTTATGATGGAGAAAGACGCACAGCATGTGCAGAGGCGTTTTCACGACTCAGAGAGCTACAGCCTAACTGTATGATCATGTTCCCAGTTGGTGCCCGTGCTCCTCAGTGGTTAGAGCGTGACGAGTGGCTAGATGACTACAAAAACGGATTTATGGATACGTTCGGATCAACGGAATCTGAGTGGATAGAAAATGGTGCGTATTTGCTCGACGGATCACGTAGAGATGGGGCGGATTGGACACCAGCAGGCGCTGAGGGTTCTTTAGATACGTTTGGCGGCTCTGCATACGATCCGGGGCACCCAACAGAAATAGGTCACGATTTATTAGCTCAAAAGTATTCTGAAGGAGCCATATATATGGCTCAAGAAATCGTTAAATCAGCAACGGCTGATGGATTTGGTACTGAGCTGTTCGATGATAATTTTACTAGTATCGGCGATAGGTGGGTGGATAATGGCGATTCTACCTATACATATACCCCTGACGGCATTGATCCTAGCTCGCTTGGTTTAAATATACCTGATATACAAGGCGGCGAAGCTTATGTAGTTCGTCTATCTGTAGATATGGCGGCGGGGGAATTGAGAGTGAGACTAGGCGGAGGAGATAATAACTCTATAACAACTAGCGGCGACTATGTTTTTGTTCTAGATGATA
>JBLXHN010000022.1:0-36279 GCA_048259585.1 Vibrio sp.
GAAACCGTTTGTTAGACGAACACGACAAACTTTACGAAGTGCTGAGTTAGGTTTTTTAGGTGTAGTAGTGTAAACACGAGTACATACACCACGTTTTTGTGGGCACGCTTCTAGAGCAGGCACGTTGCTTTTAACAACTTGCTTTGCGCGAGGCTTACGTACCAACTGGTTAATAGTTGCCATTAACTAGCTCCTGATTTGCTGAAATTAGCTTTGTGAAAAATCTATCCCTACTCATAATGCATAAATAGGGACGCAAAATTCTATGCACCAGTGGGAGGTGTGTCAAGAAATATACAGATCTTTTTTTAGCCCATTTCCGGACAGAAAATAAGCCTAAATATAAAACTGGAGAGAAAAACTACCAAGATATTGATTTATCTTGATTTATAGTAAGTTCAACAAAATCAAATCTGTTGATTATATGAATAGTCGCAGAACACTTTTTTATCCAAGCTCGAGCTTGCAGATCCTCTTGCAAAACATAGACATCATTAACCTGACGAATATGAGAAAAATATGCCGTATCCTCGCTCGCAGCATAAACCGCACTCTCCACCAATAGCAAGGCATCCGATGACTTAAGGTAACGTTGCACAAGTTTTAATTTTTCTAATGATTTAACAATATGTAACAAGCCAGATTCCTCAGAAAGTCAGCAACTGATCGAACGCTTCCCATTGTTCGGCTATCTCTTGTACAGAAAGAAGCTGTCCGTCAACAATAAGATCATTTTCTACCACGCCCCACTCTTGCAAGCTTTGCTCGCAGATATAGCGTTGTTCAATGTCATAAAGATCAAGTAATTTAAATGCACTGATATAGTCTCGACTCAATACTTGAGCAGGATCTTGCTCCTTCAGTAACTGCAATACACCTTCACCAATAAAGAAAACAGCGAGCTCTTCAGAATAAGCAGAGGCTGCCAACAAGGCATCTAATCCCTCTCGCCCCGATGAAGTAGCGTGAGGCGCAGTGTGAAATATAAAAGCGACTTTCTTCAAAATTGTACCACCCTGTCTTGGCTGAGCAACGCTTCCGCCAAGCTACCTAGGCCAGATTGTTCAAATTGCCCCGCCAAATTATTTGATAACAACTGGTGTTGACTCGCTTCAGCTTCACCAATTACACCACGGCGTAGCGCTGCCGCAACACACGTTTCTAAACGTACTTGATGTTTAGTCGCTAAAGTTTGCCAAGCGTTGACCAGATCAAACTCATCATTCGCCGGCAAAGTTAACGCCGAGCCATTAAACACACCATCTTGATAGAAAAAGACACTTTTTAATTGATGTCCTTTTTCTATCAAAGCCTCGGCAAACAAATAGGCATTACGTGCCGATTGAGTTCCATACACTGCTCCATTAACCAGCAAGGTGTAAGTTAATGAGACTTGGCTCGAACTCACGCTTCATCATCCTCAGTTTTACGCTGACGAATATAAAGATACACAGTGTGCTTAGAGATGTTTAGCCGATCAGCCACTCGGTTAATCGCATCTTTAATATCGAAGATGCCTTTATCAAAAAGAGCCATAACGATTTGACGGTTCTTGGTGTTGTTCGAAACCGTTTTATCAGTATTGATTTCTTCTATGGTACGCTCAACAGTTTGATCCACCAGCTCTTCAACGTCACTAGCGAAGTTAACTGATGACGCGGCATCTTTTGCTTCTTGCGTTGGCATGAATGATTGAAGAACCTGAGAAAACGGTGCATCTAAATTCACGTTAATACATAACAAACCAATTACGCGGTTCTCGCCATTACGGATTGCAACCGTAATAGACTTCATCAGAACTCCACCTTTCGCGCGGGTGAAATATGAACGAGAGAAGTTACGCTCAGAACCTTCAATATCACGCAGCATCTTTAATGCCAGATCAGTAATCGGAGAGCCAACCTGACGCCCCGTATTTTCACCATTGGCAATTTTAATTGCAGAGGTATTCAAATCTTCCAAAGAGTGCAAAACAATCTCACAGAAAGGGCCGATTAAGCTGGCGATTCCGTCTACCACGGCTTCATAAGAACGCAAAATGACTTTGTCATGTTCACTGAATGGCTTGACATGCACTGACTCCATTTCTAGTAGCATGTCAGCATTATTAAATGTTTCTGTTGTTGTCACTGTACTTCGACCTTAAAAGTAAAAATCAACAAATTGATGTAAGTTTATCAGAAAATTTGACTAGGTTAGTTAGCTATATCACTTACAACTGATTTGAAACAAAATATGTGTTCAATCTCACTTATATAAGCGATTGAAAACAAAGTGCAAGGATCCCTCATCCGAAAGCACATACAAAAAAGGCCTGAACGAGTCAGGCCTTTGGGGAACTAACGTGTAAGTCACTTATTGTGCAGCTTCTTCACCGTTATCAATTTTGAGCAGTTCAACCTCAAACACTAATGTTGAATTGGCTGGGATTGTTGGTGTGTCTTGTTCGCCGTACGCAAGCTCTGGCGGAATAACGAACTTAAACTTAGAGCCGACAGGCATTAGCTGTACACCTTCCGTCCAACCAGGAATAACTCGGTTTAGAGGGAACGTTGCAGGCTCACCACGATCATATGAGCTGTCGAATTGAGTACCATCTGTCAACGTACCTTTGTAGTGCACTTGAACAGTATCAGTTTCTTTTGGTTGCTCACCTTCGGCTGGAGTGATCACTTGATAAAGCAGACCAGATTCAGTCTTCTTCACACCTTCTTGTTTTTCAAACTCAGAACGGAACTTGTCACCCGCTTCTTTGTTTGCCGCCGCTTTCTCAGTTGCTTGAGCTTGCATGGTTTCAGCCACTCGTTTGTCCAACGCTTCTAGCGCAACACGAGTCTCTTCTTCTGTCAGTTCTGCTTTGCCAGCAAAAACATGTTCAATACCCTGAAGGACAAGATCTTTATCCAGTTCAATACCGATTTCACGAGGCTTATCTAAACTAGTATTTAAGTAGTTTGCGAAAGAGACGCCGATCGCGTATGCCGCTTTATCGTCGTCAGTTTTAAAAGTGACTGCTTGAGCTTGCTCTTCTACTGCCGGAGTTGCTTCCGCTTTCGGTGCTTCATCTTTTTGGCAGCCGACGGCAAGCATTACCGTTGCAGCTAGCAGTGACACTTTAAATAGTGATTTCATTTAATTCTCCAATTTGTTGGCAAAGCTTTTGTTATTATGCACAAATTTTACGTTGTCGCTGGTGCATAACAAAAAGTTGTACCAATATAGCGGTATGTTTTGTGATTGTCTCTAAGGTCTTGTGACCTTTCGCAATTAAAACAGTTCTTAACTCGAACAAAGCTTAACCCCCCGAGAGGTTAATAACCCTATTCACTAAGCGGATAATTAGACCTAATGCGGATAATCTACCATCTGACACTCTATGTCATTGTCATTGTTACGTTAAACGGCTGCTTTTTCTCAGGAAAAGAACTTGAACGTTGGAATCTCGAGCCCAACGGTTCAACCAGCTTTGGACTCAGTAGAGATGGTCGTTTCGCACTAATCTATTCCAAAGAGCATCAATTGGTTTTATGGGACCTCAGTACAAGCGAAAAATTAGCTGAGCTAGGTCCACAAGATCCACAACAGAATACCGTCTCTCGCATCCGTATTTCAGACAATGGACAATTTGCTGTCACAGCAAGCCAAATCAACTTTGCCGTGTGGGATCTAGCCTGGTCACAAGCGAAAGGCTTATGGTCTATCTCTGACGGTTTAATTCGCGACATTGATATCAGCAGCGATGGTCAACAGGTCTTGCTTGGTCTTTCCAATGGCAAAGCCATTTACGTCGATTTAGTCAGCGGAAGACGAATGGAGTTCCTTGCTCACCAAGAAAAAGTGAATTCTGTAGCTCTCGCACCAAACGGTCGTTACGCTCTAACTGGCGGTAACGACTATAAAGCGTATTTTTGGGACACCAGATCCGGACAAATTTTACATACCTTTGAGCACGAACAACGTGTAAACCGTGTGGCCTTACAAAGAGATGGCAAATTGGCGTTTACATCTGACGGTGGGAATCAGGCTTTTGTCTGGGAACTCCCTTCCGGTCGAAAACAATCTGAACTGAGTAGTTTTTCACGTCAGCTTATCTTCTCTACTGCACGCTTTTCAGATTCGGGCGATAAACTTGTAACAGGAACACCATCAAGTAGAATCGAAGTATGGAATACCGTGGATGGTAAGAAGCAAGCGACTTTCGAAGCTGAGCCATTAAAAGATACTCGCCCACCCCGAGCAGTAGTGTATGATGCGGTTTTTGATTCTCACAATAGAATAGTTTCAGGTAGCTCTGCTGGTATCGCTCAAGCGTGGCAGTTAGATAATTAGAACCTGCTAACCTCTAAATTGGGTA
The DNA here is from genome assembly GCA_048259585.1 of Vibrio sp. Taxonomy (GTDB): domain Bacteria; phylum Pseudomonadota; class Gammaproteobacteria; order Enterobacterales; family Vibrionaceae; genus Vibrio. The sequence continues at coordinate 4,355 of JBLXHN010000022.1, forward strand.
CTACGATGACAGAACAACTTCAGCAACGTATTGATGATTTGGAATGTAAAATAGCATTTCAAGAGCAAACTATTGATGAACTGAACGAGGCACTTGCCCAACAGCAGTTACTCATCAATAAAATGCAAGATCAAATGAAATATGTAGTGGGTAAAATGAAAAATATGGAAACGTCAAACATGGCGGACCCTAACAAAGAACCACCACCACCACACTATTAAGTCGCGGAATTAAGAAAAGTAATACGCCATAACGCCACCAGCAACCACTAGGCAACCACCAATACGACGTAGCTGATTGTCTGGTTGCTCACTCAACTGAGCGACCATTTGGCGCCAACCATTGGGAGCAATTAATGGCCCCAATCCTTCGACAACTAGTACTAACCCTAGTGCCACCCAAAGTGAATTAGACATTGTCTGCCTCCATAAGAAAAGGCTCCCAGAGGAGCCTTTTTAATACAACTTTATCGCTTACTTACCTGGATTGCCTTTTGCATTATTCATGTATTGGAAGAAATCACTCTTCGGATCTAATACTAGAATATCACCTTTCTGACTAAACGATTTCTCGTAAGCTTTAAGCGAACGTAAGAAACTGAAGAACTCAGGATCTTTGTTATACGCATCAGAGTATATCTTCGCTGCTTTTGCATCAGCATCACCACGTGTAACACGTGCTGTTTTATCCGCTTCAGCCAAAATCGTTGCTACTTCAAGTTCCGCTTGAGCACGGATAACTTCCGCTTTCTCACGACCTTGAGAACGGTGCTTACGAGCAACAGATTCACGCTCTGCACGCATACGACGGTAGATAGACTCACTGATTTCATCAGGCAGGTTGATTTTCTTCATACGGAAGTCAACCACTTCTACACCTAAATCTTTCATTGCGCTCTGACGAGTATCATTCAGCACGTTTTCCATGATCTGGTCACGTTGACCATCTATCTGAAGTGCTTCTTTCGCTGCTTCTGTGGTTACCACATCTGCGTCTGCGCTATCTGGCAAAACATCATTGTTACGAGGACCAGACACGATTTGTTTAATTTCTCGAGCACCGATTTCTGAACGTAGTACGTCTGTCACTTTACGCTCAAGAAGAGCTTCAGCCGTCATGATATTACCGCCACCCGTAGCTAAGTAGTATTGACCGAAATCTTTGATGCGCCACTTAACGTAGGTATCGATAATAACGTCTTTTTTCTCAGCTGTTACGAAACGGTCAGCACGACCGTCCATTGTTTGAATACGTGCATCAAGCGATTTCACACGGTCAAACAAAGGCATTTTGAAATGTAGTCCAGGATCGTAAATCTTAGCGATGTCGTTATTATCTTTCAGTACTCGACCGAAACGAATAACAAAACCTTTCTCACCTTCAGGGATAACAAACATCGACATCAGCAATAAAGCTAATACTACGACAACAACAGGGATCATTAACTTACGCATTATTAGTATCTCCCTTGACGTGAACTGGTTGAACGAGATTGAGCATCAGTATCGGTATTCGATGGTGAACGCTGAGACTCTAGCTCAATATTGTCGTAAGCCGCCGAAGACTTATCAGCACGTTTGGTCGTTGAACCCTGCTGTTCAGCCAACTTATCGATAGGCAAGTACAGAAGGTTACCGCTCGATTCTGAATCGATCAGTACTTTAGACGTATTAGTGTACACTTCTTCCATAGTATCTAGATACAGACGGTTACGTGTAACTTCTGGCGCTGCTTGGTATTCAGGCAGTAGTTTCTCAAATTGAGCCACTTGACCTAAAGATTCATTAACAATGCGCTCGCTGTAACCTAAGGCTTCTTTTTTCAGACGCTCAGCTCGACCGGTTGCTTTAGGAAGAATCTCATTTTTGTAAGCTTCCGCCTCACGAATGAAACGCTCTTCATCCTCTCGTGCTGCGATAGCATCATCGAAAGCATCTTTAACTTGCTCAGGTGGACGTGCAGACTGGAAGTTCACGTCAACAATAATCAAGCCCATATCATAGCTATCAATCACTTGATTTAGCGTCTCTTGAGTGCTTTGACGAATTTGTTGACGACCACTCGTCAGGATACTGTCCATTAATGAGTCACCAATTACCGCACGTAATGCTGAATCTGTAGCTTGGCGTAAGCTATCATCCGCATTGGTTACTCGGTATAGGTATTTAAACGGGTCAGCAACACGGTATTGAACATCCATCGCAACAGTCACAACGTTCTCATCTTTAGTCAGCATTAGACCTGATGCGCGCATTGAACGGATTGCTTGGATATTTACCGGAGTAACTTCGTCAATGAAGCGAGGACGCCAGTTTAGACCAGGCTCGACAATACGATCGTACTTACCTAAACGCAGTACCACACCACGCTCAGCTTCGCCGATAGTATAGAAACCAGCAAAGACCCAGATAGCAATTGCAATCACTGCAATCACACCAAAGCCAATTGCTCCGCCGCCGGAGAAAGAAGGGCCTTTACCGCCGCCACCTTTCTTACCAAATTTTCCACCCAGCTTTTGACTCAGCTTGTTAAACACTTCGTCTAGATCTGGTGGACCTTGTTCACGGCCGCCTTTATCACCACGATTATTGTTACCCCATGGGTCATTATCGCGGCCATTATTGCCGTTATTATTTCCGGGCTCATTCCACGCCATTAGAAAGCTCCATCATTTGATATGACGTTATACTCTAGCAGTCCTTTAAGTAACTATAAAGTCACGTAAAACTGCCTCTTCTCTTTTCTCTAGTCTAGACCAATCTACCTGCTGCATACGAATTGATATCAGCAAATTGCCCTCTGAATCATACTCTTCTTCCTGAATACAGTTCATTTGGAAGAAAGTACTGCGTATTCTGCCTTGATGCTGCGGCGGAACACGCAATTTGTATTCAACAATTTGACTGGCTAAACGTTCAGTCAATGCCTGAAATAGCAAATCAATGCCCAGGCCTTCCATTGCTGAAATCCAAACAGCTCTAGGCATACCCTCATCATCTCTTTCAATGCGAGGCTCGTGCAGGTCTAGATTGTCAATCTTGTTCATGACTAACAGGACAGGCACTTCGTTGGCGTCAATTTCCTGTAACACATCATCAACAGCTTGGATATTCTCACGAAAACGGTCATCACTTGCATCAACAACATGTAACAAAATGTCAGCTTCTTGTGTTTCTTGTAATGTTGCTTTGAATGCTGCCACTAAATCATGTGGCAGATGACGAATAAAACCTACTGTATCAGCTAAAATAGCAGGACCGACATCATCCAACTGAATTTTTCTTAAAGTAGGATCCAATGTCGCGAACAGTTGGTCAGCAGCGTATACCCCTGCCTCAGTAATTCGGTTAAACAGAGTCGACTTACCCGCGTTGGTGTAACCAACAAGAGAAACGGTCGGTATTTCAGCTCTGTTTCTTGCACGTCTGCCTTGCTCGCGTTGTTTAGCTACACGCTCTAAACGACGCAAAATCGCTTTAATACGTTCACGCAATAAACGTCGGTCGGTTTCCAACTGGGTTTCACCCGGACCACGTAGACCAATCCCCCCCTTCTGTCGTTCCAAGTGCGTCCAGCCTCGAATCAATCGAGTTGAAAGGTGACGTAACTGAGCTAGCTCGACTTGCAACTTACCTTCATGGGTACGTGCACGCTGAGCAAATATATCGAGAATCAAACCAGTACGGTCGACCACCCGACACTGACATAAGGCTTCTAGGTTACGTTCTTGGGCAGGAGAAAGAGAATGGTTGAAGATCACCACATCGGCTTCTGTTGCTTTAATCGCCTGTGCAATCTCTTGGGCTTTACCTTCACCAACAAAATATTTAGGGTGAGGAGATTGACGGCTTCCGGTTATTACCTGAAGTGTCTCAACTCCTGCGGAAGATACCAGCATTTCACATTCGCTGAGATCTTCCCATTCACCCTGTTGCGTGAAGTTGATATGAACAAGTACGGCTCGCTCACCGGCTTCATAACGGTCAAACAAGCTATCAACTCCTTAATAAATATAGCTTTATATTATTAATAATTAATCTTCTGATTTGTCTGAAGGACGATCTGAAGGTGCACGATCTGCAGTGTGGTGGCTCACTGGGCGAGCGGGTACCACAGTTGAAATTGCATGCTTGTAAACCATTTGGTTAACGGTATTCTTCAGTAGGATCACAAATTGATCAAATGACTCAATTTGGCCTTGTAGCTTAATGCCGTTTACTAAGTAGATAGAAACAGGAATACGCTCGCGTCGTAATGCATTTAAGAATGGGTCTTGTAGAGATTGCCCCTTAGCCATTTTATTTTCCTTATTTTGTATTTTGTTGTAGTTATTTAGCTAGCGGTGCACTAAAAATAGGTGCAGACCTTGCCTATGAGCTAAACGAATAAAACCCCGTTGTGAAATGATATGGTGATAAAAAAACCAAAAACAAGTCACGATCCCTGACAGGGTAAATCACGCAAAAGCGATCACATTATACACAGTGAAATCAATCTAATGCTATGGCATTTGAAACTGTTTCGAATGCAAGATCAATGTTTTCGCTATCTAACCAAGTTAGATCATCCCAGCTGCGCAACCAGGTGATCTGACGCTTGGCCAATTGGCGGGTTGCACAGACTCCACGAAATATCGCTTCATCTAAACTGCAATTCCCCTCCAAATAGTCCCACATCTGTCGATAACCAACACATCGAATGGATGGTAAATCTGGATGAAGATCCTTTCGAGCATAGAGTGCTTTCATTTCATCTTCAAATCCATTTTCAACCATCTTTTCAAAGCGTAGCTCAATTCGACGATGGAGCTCTGCCCTTTCCTTGGGTGCTATTGCAAACTGCTTAACTCGAAATGGAAGTGGCTCTCCTTTCGTTTTAGTCAGCTCAGTTAGAGTTTTACCTGAAATTCGATAAACTTCCAATGCCCGTGACAATCTTTGTGGATCATTTGGGTGGATTCTCTCAGCAGAGACCGGATCGATCGCTTTTAACTGGTCATGCAAAGCATCCCAACCCAGTTCGATCGCTTCTTTTTCAATTTGTTGACGAATTTCAGGATCCGCGGCTGGTAATGGCGATAATCCTTCCAGCAGCGCTTTGTAATACAACATTGTACCACCCACCAATAGCGGGATCTTTCCTTGATCGGCTATCTCATGCATCTCTTTTAAGGCATCACGACGAAAATCCGCCGCAGAATAAGATTCACTAGGATCAAGAATGTCAATCAAGCGGTGAGGGGCCAATTGTTGTTCTCTTTCATCGGGCTTTGCTGTACCAATATCCATACCTTTATAAATCAATGCTGAATCAACACTGATTATTTCAACGGGATACTTTTGACGTAAACGTATCGCCAATTCGGTCTTTCCTGATGCGGTTGGCCCCATTAGAAATAGAGCTAAAGGTAAATCTTTGGTCATGAGTTTTATGCTTTTAGTGCTGTTATCGTTGCAGAAAAATCTACAGGTTTGACAAAATTAGTGTCATTTAAAGGCAAACTTCCTTGCCACAACTGCTCAAGTTCAGAAATCAATTGAATCGCTTCAGATAGAGTGTAGCTCGGTTTTGTCACAGAAACTCGTCGACTTAGCCATTGGGCTAAATCTTGGCTATTTAGCTCTTTTTGTGATCGAGTCAGATTCAAAGCCGTGTAAGATAACAGATCTTGTACTAGATTTTGTAAGTTTTGCTGACGTAAGGGTTGTGGCACCCCCATTAACATCAAGCTTTGCGGTGAACGACGCTGAAACTCAATACCGAACTGGTCGAATAATGAGTGATAACGTTCAACCGAAGACATTTCTTCTGAGGAAACTTTAACTGACAACGGTACCAGTAGTGGCTGACTTTTCAACTTACCCTGTTGGGTATTCAGTTGCCCCAACACTCTTAACCACTCAGCCTTCGCTAATGAAAGCAAAACACAGCCTTGAGGCGAGTTCATTAGCAAGAACTGTTGTTCAATAACACTGATCGCTTTACCCAATTGCTCAATCACAATAGGCTCAGCAGGTTGTTCCGCATTAGATGACGTATAAGAGACCACTTCACTATTTGCGTTCTCTGGTTCAGGTGTTTTCATTAACTCCTGATATACACGAACCTCGGCTTTGCTCGGTGATTTTTCTATCGCTCTTTCTTGAGCTGGCTTTGATTTAGGCCGAGCAGATTCTACCCATTCACTACGTTGAGCAGGCTCGCGAATTTGAGGGGTTTCATTAGATTCAGAAGACGCTTTTCTCGGGTATGCTGGTGAATTTTCAACGGCTTGCATCACTCGCTCAGTAGCATCATTCGATGTTACTGTTTGTTCAGAAGTGTGAAATGCACCTTCATTAATCTCCGGAGCCTGAATATGCCGACTCTCAGATAAAGCACTACTCAAAGCTTGATAGATAAAATCATGGACTAAGCGCGCTTGATGGAACCGAACCTCGTGTTTAGCCGGATGGACGTTGACATCAACCTGGTGAGGCTCAATTTCAATGTACAGCACATAAGTGGCAAACTGATCCGCTCTCAAGCTACTTTCGTAGCTTTGACGGATCGCATGGTTGATCAATTTGTCGCGCATCATGCGACCATTCACATAGCAATATTGAATATCGCTCTGCTGGCGGGCGCCTTCAGGCGTAGTAATCCAACCACAAAGCTTTAAACCTTGATGTTCGAGCTCAATTTTCAGCATTGAGCGCACAAATGCACTGCCACACACAGCTGCAATACGTTTTTCCGCCTGAATCTCAGTTTTGGCAGCTCGATACTGGCGGACCATTTTTCCGTTATGACGCAAATTAAATGTCACATCAAAACGACTTAAAGCGATACGCTTTAACAGTTCATCGATATGAGTAAACTCCGTTTTTTCAGTACGCAAGAACTTACGACGAGCCGGAGTATTAAAAAACAGGTCTAAAACTTCAACCGTTGAACCAATAGGATGAGCGGCCGGCTGCAGTTTCACTTCCATTTCTCGCCCTTCGCTGTACGCAGACCAAGCTTCGTCCTGAGTTGCAGGGCGAGAAGTGAGTGTTAAACGAGAAACAGAACTGATACTCGCTAAAGCTTCACCACGAAAGCCTAAGCTGATGATGGCTTCGAGATCATCAAGAGTATGGATTTTCGATGTTGCATGACGACTCAAAGCTAGGCCTAGCTCTTCCTTCGCGATACCACAGCCATTATCTCGGATGCGAATCAGCTTAGCACCACCTTTTTCGATATCAATATCGATACGGGTAGCTCCTGAATCTAAGCTATTTTCTACCAGTTCTTTTACTACAGAAGCAGGCCTTTCTACCACCTCACCTGCGGCAATTTGGTTGGCTAAACGAGCTGGTAGTATCTGAATCGTCATATTAATTTTTTAGGTCACTTATTGGGGATGATGAGAACTTGCCCGACCGCTAACTGATCGGAGCGCAAGCTGTTCGCCTTTCTGACACTAGAGACACTGACACCGTACTTAGTTGCAATCTTACCTAAGTACTCGCCTCTTCTCACCGTATGCTTGCGTACAGGGCGATCTTTTAGGCTCACCGTTATTTTTAGCTTTTGTCCAAGCTTCAAAGTATCGGTTCTTAAATTATTCTCACGTTTAATTGCTGCAACAGAAACTTTGTAAGTACTCGCTAACTTACCTAAGTAATCACCTTTTTCAACAGTATGAATAATCGTTTCTATTTCAACAGGGTTACTGACCACCGGAACCTTAAGTGGGGTACTTCCGCCTGGAATTGTTAGCACCTGGCCAATGGCTAAACTATTGCTTTTTAGCTTATTGGTACTCTTGATTGCATCAATACTGGTACCGTATTTATTGGCGATAACCGATAACGAATCACCACGTTGCACTTTGTATTTTTGCGTTTTATTGCGGTTCGCAATCAAAGTCCCTTCTGGCGGGTTCTCTTCAAAATACTGTGCTATCGCTTTAGCCAATGCTCGCGCTAACTTATCCTGATGGCTACGTTGAAATAACAGTTTTTCTTCTGTCGGGTTAGAAATAAACCCGGTTTCGACTAATACCGATGGAATGTCCGGTGATTTAAGTACAGCAAGGCTGGCGTTTACCGGCTCTTTCTTATGCAGATGAGCAACTTTGCCCATTTCACTTAAGATGTTCTTGGCAACTTTATAGCCCTCTTTTTGAGAGTGGCTGAACTGCAAATCTAGCAGTGTTTGGCTAACGTTGCGGTCATTGTTGTTTTTTGCCAGAACCTGGCCTGCCCCCCCCAACAACTCTGATTGTTGTTCATGGTTCTCTACCCAGCGAGCAATTTCAGTATTCGCCCGACGAGTATTCAGTACAAACACCGAAGCCCCTCTGGGTTTAGGAGAACCAAAGGCATCCGCATGGATGGATACCAATAAGTGCGCCTTATTCTTACGCGCAATGTCAGAGCGCTTATTTAAGTTAACGAAGTAATCACCGCGACGAGTCAACACCCCTTTCATTCCAGGAATCGCGTCTAATTGATCAACCAGCTTCTTAGAAATACTTAATGTTGCGTTCTTTTCATATTTACGAGTCGGTCCAATTGAACCAGGGTCTTCACCACCGTGGCCCGCATCCACGGCAATAACGATATTATCGGTTCCGTAGAACTGTGAGGCGTCCCGGCTCACTTTAGTAGGCGAACCGGCCGTAGGGCTAGATTGAGACGCTTGCTCATGAGGTAAATCGACAACTAATCGGTGTCCGTACTGTCCACCTGGTGTAGGAGCTAAAGTAAACAGCTTAGCTGAAGACTTCTTTTTCAGTTCAAATACCAGACGATAAGTCTGTTTGTTTGGTGGAGAGCTGGAGCGAATCTTAGTGAGGACTTCACTGTCCGTTACTTTGAGCGGTAACTTAGATTTAGAAGAGGTGTTTTTCAAGTCAATGACTAACCGCTCAGGGCTAGTCAACGTGAAATAGGTAAAACTCACTTCTGATTGAACATCAATGACAACGCGGGTTTCATCTGGAGATGGCCATACGCGAACCCCCTCAAGCACATTCGCACTTGCTATTGGTGTAAAAAATGTCGTAGCCAGTGCAACGAACGCAATGAAAAAACGAAGGTAAGATCTGATTAACATAGCTCCAACTGACTCAGTAACGTACGTCCATAATCATTATTAGCCGTCAGAAATGCTTGACGTTGTTCGCCATCGTAACGAATTTCGATATCAATATCCGAAGTTGGTAATAAACCCTGCCCCTTTTCTGGCCACTCAACCAAGCAGATCGCATCATCAGTGAAGTAATCTCGGATCCCCATAAATTCCAGCTCTTCAGGGTCAGCTAAACGATATAGATCAAAATGATACACTTGCCAGTCAGCAAGTTGATAAGGTTCAACCAAGGTATAAGTTGGGCTTTTTACATTTCCCTGATGGCCTAACGCACGGATAAAGCCTCGGCTAAATGTGGTTTTACCAGCACCAAGATCACCATGTAAATAGAGCGTTGTCTGTTGAGAACACAACTTTGATAGTTCTGTGCCAAGTTTCACGGTTGCCTGCTCATCTTTTAAAGTAAACGTCTTAGTGCTCATTCAATATTTCTCTAACTCGTCGCTGCTTTTAACATCCCAACGACTATATAAAAACCAATACAACCCGAATAGTAAACTGGGAAGGAATTGTGAGACAAGCAATCTTCTGTAAGCAAACGGAAAAATCTACGATCATTTACCTCGCCCCCCTTCCAAATGCTAGATCCACAACCGCAGATCCGTTAAGATCCTCTCCCCATACTCTAGGCCTAAGTCACTATGGATTATCAACAGCTAGCCGATCAAATCAAACACTGGGCAACTGAACTCGGTTTCGAGAAAGTAGGCATAAGTGATATTGATCTGCGAGAACATGAACCTGCGCTACAGCAATGGCTCAATGCTGGATACCATGGAGAAATGGAATGGATGGCTCGTCATGGCATGATGCGTGCGCGTCCTGCTGAGCTCCTTCCTGGGACCGTGCGAGTTATCAGCGCTCGAATGAATTACCTTCCTCCAGAAGCCCAATTTGCCTCTAATCTGTCAGATCCAACCCAAGCTTATATCAGTCGCTATGCTCTTGGACGCGATTATCACAAATTAGTTCGTAATCAATTGAAAAAACTAGGGGAAAAGATATCTCAACAAGTAGAATCGTTAGGCTTTCGTCCTTTTGTCGACTCTGCACCAATTCTAGAGCGTCCTCTTGCTCAAAAAGCAGGATTGGGTTGGACAGGCAAGCATTCACTTATTCTCGACAAAGAAGCGGGTTCTTGGTTTTTCCTTGGTGAACTATTGGTAGATATTCCTCTGCCAGTGGATACACCTTCGGAAAATCAATGTGGCAAATGTACCGCTTGTATAACCTCATGCCCAACGGGAGCTATCGTTGAAGAAGGCGTCGTTGATTCTCGTCGTTGTATCTCGTATCTCACCATTGAGTTTGATGGTGTAATTCCAGAAGAATTTCGTAAGGCGATGGGTAACCGCATTTATGGATGTGATGACTGCCAACTTGTTTGTCCTTGGAATCGTTTTTCAGACCTCACTCAAAAAGAAGATTTCCACCGCCGTCCGGCATTTCAATCTCCCGATCTCGTCGCTTTATTTGAATGGGATGAGAACACTTTCCTCAAAAACATGGAAGGTTCTGCAATTCGTCGTATTGGTCACCAACAATGGCAGCGGAATATTTCTATCGCGATGGGTAATGCACCTTATTCAGAGAGAATCATCACCGCTTTATCTAACGCGAAAGGACGTTCAGAGTTACTGGATATCCATATTGAATGGGCTCTTGAACAACAACATGCTCAACTACCAGTTACGAACAATAAACAACAACGACTGATTAGAATTATTCAGAAAGGGCTCACAAGAGATGCATAACAATGACACTTATATACATAAATTTTATGCATGTACCTTGATATGCTTCTCAAATCCCACCAATGTGGAAAAAAAATTATTGCCGTAAATTTTTCTATATTTGAGAAAAGTTAGTCACATCAGCAGGAAATGATTAGGATCAAGGAAAATACAGTTAATGATCGTTTTTTACTCATTATTAGTTATAGCAATAAACAAATAAATTAAACAAAAACAATGAGTTAATGGAAATATTGCATATTCTGGTAATCTGTATTACCGCAAAAGATCCTGATTCTTCATCAACTTTTTTAAACAAAAAAACAAATTATTCACTGAGTTATCCACAATAATATTTTGTGGATAAGTCTGTGCATGAACAGTATAAAGATATCCTGAACACTGAGTACAGATGGGATAAAGAGGCAATTAGATAATTTGCTTTTATCGAAAGGAGCTCTACCTAGCTTAGGAGAGTTTCAACTTTGAGGGCTTATGCTTCACAGCATTATAGAAAGAGCATTGGCAATGTGCCAAGTTTTGCAGCATCAAAAGCAAAAAAATCTGCGACAAGCGCAGTTAACTTTTAATATTTTGAATTTGTAGCGACACAAGAGGTTCTTTCTCTTAACAAAGAGCCGTGACCTCAACCTTGGTAAGCTTATGCTCTACCGCGGGTGACACTGTCAAGTTTGGAGCGACACACGAGGTTCGAACTCGTGACCTCAACCTTGGCAAGGTTGCGCTCTACCAACTGAGCTAGTGTCGCATGATCAATCGCTGATGCGTTTAATCTAAATTTGGTTGCGGGGGCCGGATTTGAACCGACGACCTTCGGGTTATGAGCCCGACGAGCTACCAAGCTGCTCCACCCCGCGTCCGTATTGTGTCATCGTTAAGTACGATGAAGACTTAGCTTTCTAATGAAAGAAACTGGAGCTACACACGAGGTTCCCATCTCTTAACAAAAAGGCGTGACCTCAACCTTGGCAAGCTTGCGCTCTAAAGGGTGTGCAACTCTTCAAACTGGAGCGACACACGAGGTTCGAACTCGTGACCTCAACCTTGGCAAGGTTGCGCTCTACCAACTGAGCTAGTGTCGCACGATCAACCGCTAACGCGTTCAATCTAAATTTGGTTGCGGGGGCCGGATTTGAACCGACGACCTTCGGGTTATGAGCCCGACGAGCTACCAAGCTGCTCCACCCCGCGTCCGTATTGTGTCATCGTTAAGTACGATGAAGACTTAGCTTTCTAATGAAAGAAACTGGAGCGACACACGAGGTTCGAACTCGTGACCTCAACCTTGGCAAGGTTGCGCTCTACCAACTGAGCTAGTGTCGCATCAACAACGTTTCCGTCGTTTAGGGCTGCGAATTATAAGAGCATTTTTTTGTGATGCAAGCCCTTATCGTAAAAAAAAATCTTTTTTTTTCCATTTGATTAAAAAGCAGCCACAAACGTAGAAAAATGCTTGAAACGCGACCGATAGCTTGTTCGATTCTCTATTCTTAAACGAGTCTATCATGAAATAGAGTTCATGCTTTATGCGTGATAACTCATTATTCTAATAGAATTATTTGCAAGCGATCAGAAAAGAAACGTATTTTTATCATCTAATGCAAAGAATATCCACCGAAAAGGTCGACCTTACTAAAAGGAATCAGGATTTGAAGTTGCTAATCCCAAAGCGGTTCAGTCGCATAAAAGTTCTGGTGCTATTACTGACATCCTGTTCACTTCTTCTCGGCTGCGGTTCAATGCCCAAGCACGTGCGTAATCTTGGTAAAAGTGATGTCGATTTCGTCATGGATGTACATGCAAGCCAGCAAAAACAGATGTTGATGGAACTAACTCGTAAGCTGTATGTACGTAACCCATGGCAACTAAAGAAAAATTCTGGAATGACCGTTAATGCCAGAATGGCGCAAATTTTCGGTTCCTACGACACAATAGAAATTCCTTCGTTAGTCTTTGCTGAACTCAATGGCGTAACAGGGATTGATGCCATTCTTCTGAGCTTTGATGAAGAATTTAAAGGCGATAGAGTGTTTGCGACGATGGTGGGGCTCACAGAGATGCTGCGTCGTTCTTACAACCACCAGCAAGAATTTTTCATTCTAGACTCGCTTGATGAGCAAGCTTTATATAATAGCGCACGAAACATCGAAATTTTTGTTTGGCGTTTATATCAACGTAGGGATAGCAAAGGAAATTTATTCTTACTCACCAATAACGTCAGTGAATCGAGTTACGATATTAGTTTTGATCGCTTATTCGCAAAAATGGTCATGATTCAAGACATGATGGCATTCATCGTTGCCGATAAAACTAACCGAGGAATAACAAAGGTTGTGCAAGGAGTAGCTCAACTTGCATTCTTACCTGTTCCATAAAAAAACCGCAGACAATACTGCGGCTTTTTAAAGTCATCTAGAATGTTACTCCTGACGACATAATTAAATCTTCATGATGGTTTCACGATAATACTTCAGCTCTGCGATCGATTCTCTAATATCGTCCAACGCCAAATGGGTACCCGTCTTTGAAAATCCGTCCAAAACTTCGGGTTTCCAGCGACGAGTCAGTTCTTTTAACGTACTAACGTCAATATAGCGGTAGTGGAAATACTCTTCTAACACTGGCATGTGTTTGTACAAGAAACGACGATCCTGACCAATACTGTTTCCACAGATTGGCGATTGACCACGAGGTACCCATTTTTCTAGAAACTCAATGGTTTGAGCAACCGCTTGCTCTTCTGTGACATCGCTTTGACGAATACGATCGACTAACCCGCTTCCTGTGTGAGTATTGGTGCACCAATCATCCATTTTATCCAATTCAGACTCAGGTTGATGAATAGCTAACACTGGACCTTCAGCCAGAATGTTCAGCTCACTATCGGTTACAATAGTCGCAATTTCGATGATTTTATGAATTTCAGGATCTAAGCCTGTCATCTCTAAATCGATCCAAATAAGATTTTGATCGCTATAAGACATAAATGCGTGCCTATATGGTTTTATACTCAAGTCACTTCAAGAAGCTGGTTCAGCGAGAGTTTATTCGCTTTTTGGCAAGGCACTGATTTGAAAACATAGTGATTCTACGTTGAAAATCAGTAACGCAGCATAAGAGCGAATAAAACTCGCCCTTCGGGAGCTCATCAACGAGCCCACCTCTGCGCTCAATAACGTTGAAAGGGAATACCATTCCTACCGTTATTGAACTTGACCTGAACTCGTTGATGAAGCTCTGAATACTGCATCTTGAGGTCACTTGAGTATATGGCTAAAAGAGGTACTATACCCAAATTCAGATCGCCAAGATAGCGACCAAATCGGATTTACTCCGGTGGTTTGTTAAACTATTTGGTGCTTAATAAACCCGAATTAAAAAGTAGAGCAGAGTGGCAAAGAAAAAAAAGCTGACGAAAGGCCAAGTAAGACGAGTACGTAATAATCAAAGCCGAAAGCTAAAGCAAGAAGATTCCGTTCAATGGGATGAATCGATGCTGGAAAGCGCAAAATTAGGCTTAGTGATTACTCGCTTTGGGCAACATGCTGACATTGAAGACCCTGAAACCGGAGAGATCCACCGTTGTAATTTACGCCGCGGAATTGAAACCTTGGTTTCTGGCGACAAAGTAATTTGGCGTCCGGGTAACGAAATTCTCGCAGGTATTTCAGGTGTCGTTGAAGCTGTAGAGCCCCGAACATCCGTTCTTACTCGCCCAGACTATTACGATGGTTTAAAGCCAGTCGCCGCAAACGTCGATCAAATGATCATTGTCTCTTCGGTACTACCAGAGCTTTCTTTGAACATCATCGATCGCTATCTCATTGCGTCGGAAACACTGGAAATTGCTCCACTAATAGTCCTTAACAAAATCGATCTACTGGATGAAGAGCAACGTAAACAATATCAAGCATCACTGGCGGAATACGAACGTATTGGCTATCAAGTGCTGTACGTCAGTAAGGAAACGGGTGAAGGCATTAATGCTTTGGAAGATAAACTGCGCGACAGAATCAATATCTTCGTCGGACAATCTGGTGTAGGAAAATCAAGCTTAGTCAATGCACTGATGCCTGAGCTAGCCGAGTCCGTCGAAGAAGGCGCTATTTCTCAAACTTCAGGATTAGGTCAGCATACAACGACAGCAGCTCGTTTGTACCACATTCCATCAGGCGGTGATCTGATTGACTCGCCGGGAGTTCGTGAATTCGGTTTGTGGCATCTAGAAGCCGAAGATATCACCAAAGCTTACGTGGAGTTCCGTCCATACCTCGGAGGGTGTAAATTCCGTGATTGTAAACACGGAGAAGATCCAGGTTGCATCCTGCGTGAAGCGGTGGAAAAGGGTGAAATTAGTTCAACTCGCTACGAAAACTACCATCGAATCATTGAAAGTATGGATGAGAATAAAGCAAATCGTCAGTACTCGAGAAGCAAGAAAGCAGACTTGTAACGAGAATTAACACCCAAATAGCTGACACTTGGCGTGAATTTCAGTAACATCTCGCGCCCAAAGATTAAACACAACTAAACACATTGGAATAACACACAATGGATAAAATCAAAGTTGGACTACAGTACTGGATTCCACAACATGGTTTAACTCGCTTAGCCGGCAAGTTAGCCTCAGCTCAAGCGGGTGGTCTAACTACAGCCGTTATCCGCTGGTTTATCAAACAATATAAAGTGAATATGGATGAAGCTCTGCATTCGGATCCTAAACATTTTAAAACATTCAACGAATTCTTTGTTCGTGAACTTAAACCAGATGCTCGTACTATTGTAGAAGATGAATCCGTTATCACTCACCCAGCTGATGCGTGTGTTAGCCAGTTTGGTCCAATTACTAACGGTCAACTTATTCAAGCAAAAGGCCATCAGTTCTCAGCACAAGAACTTCTTGGTGGTGACGCCAAACTCGCAGAAGAGTTCATTGATGGTGAGTTCGCCACTTTATACTTATCTCCTCGTGATTACCACCGCGTTCACATGCCTTGCGACGGCACTCTGCGCCAAATGATTTATGTACCTGGTGACCTGTTCTCCGTAAATCCTCTAACAGCTGAAAACGTGCCAAACCTGTTTGCTCGTAATGAACGTGTTGTGTGTATTTTTGATACTGAAATCGGCCCAATGGCACAAATACTTGTTGGAGCTACGATTGTCGGCAGTATCGAGCTAATTTGGGCTGGAACTGTCACGCCACCTCGTGGCAACACGGTTTACCGCTGGGATTATCCAGCAGAAGGTGACAAAGCGGTTTCATTTAAAAAAGGCGAAGAAATGGGCCGTTTTAAACTCGGTTCAACAGTCATCAACTTGTTTGCTAAAGAAGCCGTTCACTTTGATGAAAGCATGAAAAACGAAGCACCAACTCTGCTAGGTGCTGCTTACGCCCACATCAAAAAGTAACCTCATCGATTTTCGCTTCAAAATGCCCAGCAATCTGGGCATTTTATTTTGAACTACGCCACACATCCGCCCTTTATCTTAGTGAAAATAAAAAACTTTAACCATTCTCTAAGACCCTAATGATTCAATGGCTTAAGATGTCACAATCATTCTTGGATTGAGGGTATCCCCATGCCAACTTTGCAACCTATGTTGCTGGTAAAATTGTTTGTGTGTTTGCTAATTCCTCTTGGTGTCCTAATGATGCCAATTGACTCAATACCTATCGATAATCTCACTCTTATTCAACACCGCTTACTCGCCATTTTTCTACTTGCCGCTCTGCTTTGGGTTCTAGAACCGGTTCCTGTTTTTGCTACTTCGATCTTCATCATCACTCTGGAGTTGATTATGATATCGAACAAAGGGCTACACTGGTTCAGACAGCCACCAGAGGGCCATGAACTCGGCAACTTAATTCCTTACACTGAGATCTTTGGTGCATTTTCCTCCCCTATCATCATCCTGTTTATGGGGGGATTTGCGCTTGCAATTGCGGCTTCAAAATACGAATTAGATAACAACCTAGCACGAGTGTTGTTAAAGCCTTTTGGCAGCCAACCTAAATTTATTATGCTCGGTCTGATGCTGATTACATCCGTGTTTTCTATGTTTATGTCTAACACCGCGACGACCGTAATGATGCTGGCATTATTAGGACCTATTGTTGCATCTGCACCTAAAGGGGACTTAGGTATTAAAGCGTTAGTATTATGTATTCCTATTGCGGCTAATACTGGTGGTATCGCGACCCCTATCGGCACACCACCCAATGCTATTGCTCTGCAGTATTTAACCGGTGAAAACGCGATTAGCTTCCTATCTTGGATGATGATGGGGTTACCATTTGTATTGATTCAACTGACCATCGCTTGGTTTTTACTACAGAAGCTTTTCCCTTCATCTCAACAAGAGATGACATTGAAACTGGAAGGTAAATTCATTCGCAATTGGCGTGCTTATGTGGTTTATATCACCTTTGCAGCCACCATTCTTCTGTGGATGACGACATCACTACACGGAATGAACACCTATGTGGTTGCAGTTATTCCACTGGCTGTATTCACCCTGACAGGCATCATGGGCAAAGAAGAACTCAAACAGATCAACTGGGATGTATTGTGGTTGGTCGCCGGGGGAATCGCGATAGGTATTGGTTTAGAACAAACTGGCCTTGCAAAAGCGCTGGCTCACGCGATTGATTATGAGTCTCTATCACCAATGTCAGTTGTCATTACTTTATCGATTATTTGCTGGTTAATGGCGAACTTTATGTCGAATACAGCAACCGCTAACCTACTAATGCCAATCGCAGCAGCGATCGGCGCATCAATGCACAGTCTAGTCGATATTGGTGGTTTACAAGGTTTACTGATTGTCGTTGCTTTTTCAGCATCACTCGGGATGATTTTGCCAGTATCAACACCACCTAACTCATTGGCTTACTCTACTGGCTTAATTGAAAGCAAAGATATGGCAAAAACAGGTGTCATCATAGGCATTATTGGATTACTGATTGTCTACACTGCCACATGGATTCTCACTTAATGACCACCATTGGTAATATTGCCTCCCTATCCATTAGGGAGGCATCCGACCTCTATACGATGCTTTAAATTATCTTTGTTTTCCTATCGCTTAATGGCATATTGAGAACTCTTTTTATCCTTCTTTTCAAGGGTCTCTTTCATGGGCTACGAATGGCTCGCGCTTGCTGCCGCGTTTTTATGGGCAATTGCCAGCTTATTATCTGTTACACCAGCAAAGCATCTAGGTACCTTTGCTTATAGCCGCTGGCGTATGGGATGTACTTTTACCATTCTAGCCACATTGGCACTTTTCACAGGCGGCTGGTCGACGATAGAAATGTCGGCCATCCAACCTATGATGTGGTCAGGATTGATCGGCATTTTTATTGGTGACACTGCCTTATTCGCTTGTTTGAACCGTATGGGACCTCGCCAATCAGGGCTGCTTTTTTCCTGTCATGCTGTCTTCTCCACCGTGTTGGGATATTTTCTTTTCAGTGAAATCATGAGCTGGATTGAGCTTATCGGTGCAACATTGGTTTTCTCAGGTGTTATCACTGCCATATTTTTTGGTCGTAGAGGGCAAGCTAACAATCATTTAGAAATGGTTCATGGCAGCGTTTGGATAGGGCTGGGGCTGGGTTTAACAGCAGCGCTATGCCAAGCTTTGGGTGGAGTCATAGCTAAACCAGTAATGCAGACTGGCGTTGACCCAGTGGCAGCATCATCCATTCGGATGTTAACCGCTTTTGTGGCTCACTGCCTACTTAGAGCGACAGGCACTCGTGTTGCTCGCCCAACACAAAAAATGACTTGGAGTATTTTCGGGATAACAGCTGTCAATGGCTTTATTGGCATGGCTCTGGGTATGACACTGATTCTTTATGCCCTGCGAGAAGGGAATGTCGGTATGGTGGCTTTACTCTCTTCCACTACACCCATCATGCTTTTGCCTATACTTTGGATCTATACCAAGCAGAGGCCAAATTGTTTTGCTTGGTTCGGTGCGGTGATTGCCGTGATAGGAGCAGGGATTCTGGTGCAATAGCTGTTTAAATATCACCCTATTTTGAGCAAGGATTTTGATCATTTGGCTACATTTTATTGCACTGATAGGGAGAATCATTGATCTTGCCCTACTGTAACGGCTATAAAATGTAGTAAAATTACGCTAATTTATATTTATACCCAAATAATGGGTTACTTTGAATTTGACGAGGTTATGACTATGTCAGCTAAGAAGCCAATGGCTCTAGTGATTCTTGACGGTTGGGGTTACCGTGAAGACAGCAACAACAATGCTATCAGCAACGCTAAGACTCCAGTAATGGATGCTCTAATGGCAAACAACCCAAACACTCTGATTTCAGCGTCTGGTATGGATGTGGGTCTACCTGACGGTCAAATGGGTAACTCAGAAGTAGGTCATACTAACATTGGTGCTGGTCGTATCGTGTACCAAGACCTAACTCGCATCACTAAGTCTATCGCTGACGGTGATTTCAACACTAACGCAGCACTTGTAGAAGCGATCGATAAAGCCGTTGCTGAAGGTAAAGCGGTTCACCTAATGGGCTTAATGTCTCCAGGTGGCGTTCACTCTCACGAAGATCACATCTACGCAGCCGTTGAACTTGCTGCAGCTCGTGGCGCAGAAAAGATTTACCTACACTGCTTCCTTGACGGCCGTGATACTCCACCACGTAGCGCTGAAAACTCACTAAAACGCTTTGATGAGCTATTCGCGAAACTGGGTAAAGGTCGCGTTGCATCTCTAGTAGGTCGTTACTACGCTATGGACCGCGATAACAACTGGGATCGCGTAGAAAAAGCTTACGATCTTCTAACTTCAGCTCAAGGTGAATTCACTTACGATTCTGCTGTAGCTGGTCTTGAAGCGGCTTATGCTCGTGATGAAAATGATGAGTTCGTAAAACCAACTGAGCTACGTGCAGAAGGTCAAGAAGCAGCAGCAATGCAAGACGGCGACGCTGTTATCTTCATGAACTACCGTGCTGACCGTGCGCGTCAAATCACTCGTACTTTCGTGACTGATTTTGCAGGATTCGAGCGTAAAGCATTCCCAGCACTAAACTTCGTAATGCTAACTCAATATGCTGCTGACATCCCACTTCCAGCGGCATTCCCACCAGCATCGCTAGAAAACACTTACGGTGAGTGGTTATCTAAAGCAGGTAAAACTCAACTACGTATCTCTGAAACAGAGAAATACGCACACGTGACTTTCTTCTTCAACGGTGGTGTTGAAAATGAATTTGACGGTGAAGAGCGTCAACTTGTTGCTTCTCCAAAAGTGGCAACTTACGACCTACAACCAGAAATGAGTTCTGCCGAATTGACGGACAAACTTGTTGCTGCAATCAAGTCTGGCAAGTACGACGCTATCATCTGTAACTACCCGAATGGTGACATGGTTGGCCACACTGGCGTTTACGAAGCTGCAGTTCAAGCTTGTGAAGCGGTTGATGAGTGTATCGGCCGTGTTGTAGAAGCGATTAAGGAAGTTGATGGCCAACTACTTATCACCGCTGACCACGGTAACGCTGAAATGATGATCAACCCAGAAACGGGTGGTGTTCACACAGCGCACACTAGCCTTCCAGTTCCACTGGTTTACGTTGGTAACAAAGACATCGAGTTCACTGAAGGTGGCAAACTGTCTGACCTTGCACCAACAATGCTTGCACTTACAGATACTGAAATTCCGGCAGAAATGTCTGGTTCTGTTATCTACAAGTAATAGCTTGTAAAGCACTATTGAGCCCTGACTTTGTCGGGGCTTTTTTGTACCTGTATCGAGTAGAATGACAAACTTTTTGCATTCGGCTCTCGCCTCATGCCACTCTTTGAGTATACTGGTTACCCTGATTACCTATTGAATCTATTAGCGAACATTTTCCTTACATGACAATCACGTTACGCAGCAAATCACAGTTCAGTATCGTCCATATCATGGTGACGTTATGTTTTTGCGTCTCGCTATTGTCAGTGTCAAACGTGTTTGCCGCTTCGCAGCAAGAGCTGAAAGGTGTATCCGGTGAAATTTCTCGCCAAAAACAAGAATTAACTAAGCAGCAAAAACAACTCAACCAATTGCAGCAATCCCTCAAGCAACAGGAGCTCAACATTTCTGCATTGGAGAGACAGATTAAACAGACCAAAAACGATCTCGCATCCGCCAACAGTAATATCGTTAAACTACAAGACAAAGTGAAAGAGCTGGAAGCTCAACGAGAGCAACAATCCACTAAGCTTAAACAGCTAATCAAAACCTATTACGTCACCAAGAATGCCAATACCAACGGTAGCCTACTCAATAACGACGTTGAAGAAGACCGAATCAGTCAGTATTTCCAGCATTTAGCAAAAGCTCGTAGTGAAACGATTCAAGCTCTGCAAAATACACATGAAGAGTTAGCCGCTAATGAAAAGCAACTTCAATTAGAACGAGATCAAATAGCTTCACTTCTGAAAGAGCAAACCCAAAAGCGTGATAAATTGTCCAAAACGCAGACCGCCAGAAAAGGGACAGTGAATAAAATTCAAAAGAGTATTTCTGGAGACAAAGTCTACCTTGCTGAATTACAGCGTAATGAGACTCGCCTGAAAGCAGAGATCGCTAAAGCAGCTAAACGTAATGCGGTTCCGATGGACGGAATTAGTCGCCAAAGAGGCAAGCTTCCTTGGCCAATAAAAGGTTCTGTTCTACACAATTTTGGCGAGCGTCAAACAGGGCAAATAGACTGGAAAGGAGTCGTCATTTCTGCAAATTACGGACAAGCTGTCAAAGCGGTTTATCCAGGAACCGTTGTCTTTGCTGAATACTTGCGTGGATATGGGTTAGTTGTATTGCTCGATCACGGTAAAGGCGATATGACCCTATATGGTTTTAATCAATCGTTGATGAAAAAAGAAGGCGACAAAGTGACAGCCGGTGAAACCATTGCACTAGCCGGTGATACTGGTGGTCAATCTCGACCGAGCCTATACTTCGAAGTTCGCCGTAATAGTAAAGCAGAAAACCCGCGTCGCTGGCTAAACTAATTTATCCCATTTACTCATATTTCAAACCAATCAACATACCTTCAATTATAATCATCGCTCTGAATTGTAAACCAAACAGAATAAGTCAAAAGCCAAATCATTGTCAGATAAAGCTTATCCGTCCGAATTAGAACAATTTCACTGCATAAACAAGATAAGATTAATATGTCTATTCACTAACTAACCACTGATATGTCTCTTACTGAAAAAGCAAAAATATTGATAAATACCAGTACTGACACTTTAACGGACAATGTTATTAATCTAGGGATAAAGTACGGCTATATTGCATACACCTCCAATACAAGGGCAGCTTGGCGAGAATCTATTGTCGGCGTTTCAGGAGGACTCATAAATCTATTCTCTGACGTCGACATCGATAATTTTGATCCCAATATTCGCATCGAGTGTGATGACTGGAACGAAGCGATCATCGGATATTTCCGGGACAGAGCGGTTACTCATCAAAAAAGAGCCATCGAACTTTATATGTACTTAGGGCTATTAAAACACTACCGCCAAGTATATATAGATTTAGCCAAGCAGCTTGATATCAGCCTTAATGATCATCACAGACTCGTTGCATTAATAAACGGTTACTTTGATCGTGGCGAAACAATAACATGTTACGAGTATCAAAAGCTTTCTTCAGCGACAAATAAGGAGCTGGAAGTCGTAAAGCATAGTCATCGAGAAGTACAGAACCATAAGAACCAACTGTTATCAATTATAGAAAGCATCGACCAACCTCTATTTGGTATAGACAATCGAGGCAATATCCGTCATGCCAACGGATTGGGACACAAAATACTTTCAACTCATTCTTATAGCGTTTTTGACCAGAATTACTGGGGCGTGAACTTAGACGATAAGGGATTCAATGTTAACGATCTAATTCCTGACTTTAATAAAATCAGTCAATCAAATAAAACGGATAAACACTCGTTCAATGTCGTTAATATCAAAGGCACACCTTATGAGCTGTATTCCTATAAATATAAAGGTATGGTGCGTTATCGTGACGATCATGATTCCATCATCGTCATGCTTAGAGACATATCCACCCTCACCGCCTACGAGAATCAACTAGAATCAGAAAGGCAAAAGCGCTTTGCTGAGAAACAGGAAATTATTCAGGTTCTGGGAGATATTTTAGAAAACCGCTCCGATGAAACAGGTCTTCATGTACGCCGTGTTGCTTGCGTGGCAAGTAAGCTTGCGATGCTGTATGGCTTAAGCCATGAAGATGTTACAACAATATATACAGCAAGTCCTCTGCATGATGTAGGTAAAATAGCCGTCCCAGATGCGATACTCAATAAACCAGGAAGATTAACTAAACAAGAATTTGAAATAGTTAAAAAGCACGCTGAAATCGGCCGAGACCTACTGCAAGGCAGTGACTCTCACCTAATGCAAATGGCTTGTATCATTGCTCATGAGCATCACGAAAAGTGGGACGGAAATGGTTATCCATGTGGAAAATCCGGAGAAGATATTCACATTTTTGCTCGAATTGTCGCCATTGCTGATGTGTTCGATGCACTGTTAAGTAAGCGGCCATATAAAAATACATGGGCGAAAGAAGAGGTACTCCAAGAGTTTATCAACCAAAAAGGCAAACACTTTGATCCGGTGCTTACCCAGCTACTGATTGATAATTTTGAGGATCTTGCTCAACTACATAATCAAACCAAAGATTTTACGCTTCCGCAAATACATCAACTGCACTCCTTAAGTGACGATATATAGGTTCTAGGAGGTGAGAGCCCACCTCCTAGATTCATTTGACGGAGTAGCCACTCTCAACAACCGAAATCAGCCTATCTAGCTGCGTCCTAGGCAGCTTATTTATGCCACCAGCCGCCTCTCTTCCACCTCCGGTTTCAAATTGACCACACAAGTTTCCTGCACCTTGTTTATTTTCTAAAGGTGCTCTTAGAGAAACCGTATACGTTTCACTATCTACTTGTGTAAGAACAATGTGAGCAAGTGAGGGGGATTGATTAGCTAGCAAATTGCCATAAACACCACTCACTCGATGAGAAAAATCTTCATCGGGTAGCAAAAACACTTTTACAGTCTCACTCTCATACATTGCTGGTAAATTTATCGCCGCTTCAATGTCATCCCCGTAAGCTTGTTTTAGTGCATGATATGGCGAAGACGTATCCGAGATGGCATCGAATGGCGAAGGATATCTCAACAACTGTTTATAAAGCTCTGCAGGATGAAAATGAAGTTGTTCCAGCGACTTTCCATAGCCGTTGTAATTAATCAGTGTACCGAGCTCCTTTAGCTGATTGGCTTGTTCTACATTTAGCCCAGCTTCCACACACATACTATCTGCAACAGCGAAAAGATTATCTCCGTAAGCAGCACTAATCGCCCATTGTCGATACTTGCCTTCCAACAATTGATCGATAATTAAAGCCGTGCACATATTGGTATCAAGGTCGATGTGTGCGTCTAGATTGGCATGGGAAGGAATATCGCCAGCTAGGTGGTGATCGACGTAAAATACTTTAGCCCCTGTTTCCAATATTCGATTCAAAGCAGGAAGATTCTTGTGCATCGATATATCAAGAACAGTCACAGAGTCTAATTCATTGACTTGTAGCCCGTCCAAAAGCTGAATATCGCGCTTTACGCCTGTAATAAGCTGACTGTTATGAGGCTTAGAAAGTCGCAACTGAAGAAGAGAGATGATGCCATCGGCATCACCGTTAAAAATATCATAATGCATAATGCTAACAATCTCAGGGTAGACATTCCCCCTAAACTAGCAGTGTTAAACACGAAGCGACAAGATTGAAAGGTTATATCTCATCACTGATACCAATCTGGATAAGTTAATGTTCCGATGATTGAGTTTTTAATAAGCAAGAATGAACCGTAACTTATGTAGGTTGGTATTAAGCATGCATGGCCCGTACCCCTTCTTCTAATAACTGAAGTTGCTCATAACCCTGTGATGTAGCACAAGGTTTAACGATTGATATCATTTGCAGCATGCCTTGATGAATCACATCTTCAGTAATTTGGGCTTTTAGCGACATCGCAGAGCGATAAGCTAACCAACTGGAAGCCATAAGATGTAAAGAAGTGACGAGTGACTTAAGGTTTTTTTCATCAATATCCAGTAATTCCATGTCAACAAATGCCTGCATGATATTCACCAAATTCGTTTGTAGTTTCTCTTGCACTCGGATGTAATCTTCGTGTAATTCTTCATCTCGTTGAAGAATCTCAGGCAAATTGGCGTAAAAGAATCGATACTTCCACATTAAACTAAAGGTTGAATCTAAGTAGTGCTTCAGGAGAGTTAGGCTTTCATACTGACCTTGAAGAGGAGTAAAGCGTTCGATCAACTCTTTTGAGTAAAGGGTAAAAATCTCTCGCACAATCTCTTGTTTATTACGAAAGTGATAATAGAGGTTACCTGGGCTGATCTCGATATGCGCTGCAATATGATTGGTCGTAATGGAACGTTCACCGTTCTCATTAAACAGCTCTAATGCCGCATGAACAATTTTGTCTCTTGTTTTCATTACTTCTTCACTTTTCTTTTTACTTGTCGGCAGTATTTCTGTGTTTACTTACAGCAGTATAAGACAGCTAAACTGAATACGTAAAAAAAGCGCTCAAAAACGAGCGCTTAAGTATGAATTACTTCTGATGATAAGGCTTCGATAATTCGTGAACAGCGTTCACGAAGACACCTGCATTCTCCGGCGGAACATCTAAGTGAATACCATGGCCGAGATTAAACACGTGTCCAGTACCACCGTGCCCAAAGCCTTCTAGAATTGTAGCGACTTCTTCTCGAATACGTTCAGGCTGCGCGTATAGCATTGAAGGGTCCATATTACCTTGCAGAGCAACTTTATCGCCAACACGAGCTTTCGCATCAGCAATATTAATCGTCCAATCAAGCCCCACGGCATCACACCCAGTTGCTGCAATGCTTTCTAACCACATACCACCATTCTTAGTGAAAAGGGTAACAGGAACACGACGACCTTCATTTTCACGGATCAAACCATCCACAATCTTATGCATATATTGCAGTGAGAATAAGTTGTAATCGCGAGGGGTCAATACACCACCCCATGTATCGAATACCATGACTGATTGAGCGCCCGCTTTAATTTGCGCATTCAAATACTCGATAACACTGTCAGCGAGCTTATCTAATAATGCGTGCAAAGTTGCTGGTTCCGCATACATCATCTTTTTGATTTTCGTGAACGCTTTAGAGCTGCCACCTTCAACCATGTAAGTCGCTAAGGTCCAAGGGCTACCAGAGAAACCAATCAGAGGCACTTCCCCCTGCAGATCTTTACGGATTTGACGTACAGCATTCATTACATACTGAAGTTCACCTTCAGGATCAGGCAAACCAATTTTATCGACGTCAGCTTTGCAAGTAACAGGACGATCAAAAATCGGCCCCTCACCAGCGGCAAAACGCAATCCTAATCCCATTGCATCTGGGATTGTCAGAATATCTGAGAACAAAATCGCTGCATCAAGAGGAAAACGACGAAGTGGCTGCAATGTTACTTCTGAAGCCAACTCTGCGTTTTTGCATAGAGACATAAAATCTCCCGCTTCTGCGCGTGTCGCACGGTACTCTGGTAGATAACGTCCGGCCTGACGCATCATCCATACAGGCGTGCAATCCACTGGTTGCTTTAGCAAAGCACGAAGGTAGCGATCGTTCTTTAGTTCAGTCATTCTGTCTTCCAATTGTTATTATATTCAAGTGACTTCAAGATGCGGGATTCAGAGCTGCATTTTTAAGTCACTTGAGTATATAGGCTTATTTCTTGGCGCGCATTCTAGCACTGATCGGTGGCGAAAAGACGAGTGCTTTGCAACCTAGATCAAGTTATTGACTTTTAAATCAATGCTTAATTTGCGCACAATGTGTAACGGTGTTTAAATTTCGTTGCTAGCGAAAACTACAATTATAAGCAGAGTACATAGTACTCGATATCTCATAACGACATCTTACTTACCCCCTCCCTTATCGGAGGGTTTTTTTTATCTATTGAATTAGCTATCGCTATTTATTGCGTCAACAGTGTGATCAATCAATGCCCTAGCAATCGTTCCTTTCGGTGCAACCGGAGGCATTTCATCAATCCCAAACCACTGCGCATCACTCAGTTCGCTATAATCCGGGCGAACATCACCACTTTCATAGTCCGCAAGGAATGCCATCATCATACTTGAGGGAAACGCCCAAGGCTGACTACCAAAATATCGAATATTCGTGACCTTTATTCCCGTTTCTTCTTGAACTTCACGAGCGACGCATTGTTCCAGAGTTTCCCCTACTTCCAAAAACCCAGCGATAACGGTATACATGCCATTTTTATGCTTAGGATGTTGGGCCAGCAATATTTGCTTCTCTTTACGTACCGCTACGATGATACAAGGGAAAATACGCGGGTAATGCAGTGTACGACAATCATGACATTGCATCGCCATATCTCTATGATTGAGATAAGTTCTGCCGCCACATTGAGGACAGAAACGTTGGGTTTGGCTCATAAAACCATACTGAACCGCACGACTTGCCGCGAGGAACAGACCCTCATCAAGATTTAATAAATCACGTAAAGAAGTCAGTTCAAGATCCTGATCTACTTCTGAAAAATTAATCCAATAAACCGAATTACCCTCAAACTGATCCACCTCGATCGCAGCGCTGGTAGGAAGATCGAACTGCTTTGCTGTACCAAAAGGTAAAGCACCATCAATGGTCCAAAGTTCACTTCCTGAAACAACACACCAATAAGCTGATTTGAGGTCACTATTTTTTAACATACAAACTCCTGTTTGCTTGCAGTTCATTCATTTTACTGGCAATCTAAATTCATTCCAGAGTTTGTCTTGATTTGTTTGTACATTCATAAACTTTACAAAGACAAAAAGCTGCATCTTTTAATGTGCAAAGGAAAGTCTATCTTCAGATAGATCGATCTTGAGGGCATGATCATGTTAAAAAAATTCAAAAAATCCCAAGAACAATGGGGTGGTTCCAGTGATGTCATAGACCACTGGCTAGATAAACGGCAGCAAGTTGTTGTTGAATACTGCAAGATAGCCACATTTCAACCATGCAGCTCTAATTCTGCTCTTTTTGAGCTTCCATCTCCTCAAGAACTACAATGCTTCTGCCAAGATCTGGTGGACTATATCTCTGAAGGCCATTTTAAAGTCTACGATATGGTGATGAATAAATGGCAATCAACAGGTTTTGAGATCACCGATGATATTCATAAAGCTTATGCTGAAATCGTCAAGACCACTGACCCGCTACTCAATTTCACCGACCAATATGCAACGGTCAGCGAAGAAGATGAGCTAGAAGAACTTGACAATGATCTTTCTCAAGTTGGCGAAATACTCGAATCCCGCTTCGAATTAGAAGACAACTTAATTCAACTGATCATTGATAGCTTGTCGATTCCGCCTGGCGCTTAATCCACCAGCTAAACCCTTCTAATTCCCACGCTCCTGCGTGGGAATTCATACTTAACCCTATTAGTCATTCCTATTTTGCTGTCATTTCAGCCAATGCTGGAATCTAAAAAGCTGCGCTCGCTGAAACCAGATTCTGGATAAATGCTACGTATTTTCCAGAATGACTAATGCTCATAAGCACAAATTTCTGGCAATAAAAAAGGCACCTTTCGGTGCCTTTTCTCATTTCTATCAAGCGATTACTCGTCTGAAGAGAAACCTGCATTCAGTAGTGCAGCTAGGTTGTCACTAGCTTGCTCTGCTGAAGGACCTTCTTTCTGAGCTTCACGCTGAGATTGACGATCTTGGTGGTACGCAAAACCAGTACCAGCAGGGATCAGACGACCAACGATAACGTTCTCTTTCAGACCACGTAGGTCATCACGCTTACCAGATACCGCAGCTTCAGTCAGTACGCGCGTCGTTTCTTGGAACGATGCCGCTGAGATGAACGATTCTGTCGCTAGAGACGCTTTCGTGATACCTAGAAGTTCACGTTCGAAACGAGCAGGCTCTTTGCCTTCAGCTTCTAGTGCACGGTTAGCAATCTTAACTTGTGAGTATTCAACTTGCTCACCAGGTAGGAACTCAGAGTCACCTGCGAAAGTAATTGTACACTTACGTAGCATCTGACGAACGATTGTCTCGATGTGCTTATCGTTAATCTTAACGCCTTGCAGACGGTAAACTTCCTGAACTTCGTTAGCAATGTAAGAAGTTACAGCATGGATACCACGTAGACGTAAGATATCGTGCGGAGACTCTGGACCATCTGCGATCACGTCACCACGTTCGATACGCTCACCTTCAAATACGTTCAGCTGACGATGCTTAGGAATCATCTCTTCGTATGCGTCACCGCTATCACGCGTGATAACTAGACGACGTTTACCCTTGGTCTCTTTACCGAACGATACTGTACCTGTGTGTTCAGCAAGAATCGCAGGCTCTTTAGGCTTACGAGCTTCGAACAGGTCAGCTACGCGTGGAAGACCACCGGTGATATCTTTGTTACCGCCAGATTTCTGAGGAATACGAGCAAGAGTATCACCCACATTCACTTCAGCACCATCTTCAATGTTAACAATCGCTTTACCAGGTAGGAAGTATTGAGCTGGCATATCAGTACCAGGAATCATTACATCTTTACCTTGCTCATCAACAAGTTTGATAGCTGGACGCATATCTTTACCTGCTGCCGGACGAGCTGCTGGTTCAGTGACTTCGCTTGAAGACAAGCCTGTTAGGTCATCAGTTTGACGAGAAACGGTCACGCCATCGATCATGTCTACGAACTGGATGCGACCTGCCACTTCAGTGATGATTGGCAGTGTGTGCGCTTCCCAGTTAGCAACAACTTCACCAGCTTCTACTGCGTCGTTGTCGCCTTTGCTTAGCAATGAACCGTACGGTAGTTTGTGTTTCTCTTTGGTACGACCAAATTCGTCAATGATAGTTAGCTCGGAAGCACGTGAAGTGATCACTAGCTTCTTATCTTTGTTAATTACGAATTTAGCATTGTGTAACTTAACAGAACCCGTGTTCTTAGCTTGGATGCTGTTCTCTGCTGCCGCTGTCGATGCCGCACCACCGATGTGGAACGTACGCATCGTTAGCTGTGTACCCGGTTCACCGATAGACTGAGCAGCGATAACACCGACTGCTTCACCTTGGTTCACTAGGTGACCACGAGCTAGGTCACGACCGTAACATAGTGCACAACAACCGAAGTCAGCGTCACAGGTTACGACTGAACGTACTTTAATCTGGTCAACAGAGTTGTCGTTCAGGATCTGACACCATTTCTCATCAAGAAGCGTGTTACGAGGAACAAGAACTTCTTCCGTACCTGGTTTCAGAATGTCTTCAGCAACAACACGACCAAGAGCAAGTTCAGTTAGAGGAACTTTAACATCACCACCCTCGATATGAGGCATCATGTCTACACCCTCATGGGTGCCACAGTCGTGCTCATAAACGACAACGTCTTGAGCAACGTCTACTAGACGACGAGTCAGGTAACCAGAGTTTGCTGTCTTCAATGCAGTATCCGCAAGACCCTTACGAGCACCGTGCGTTGAGATAAAGTACTGAAGTACGTTTAGACCTTCTTTAAAGTTCGCAGTGATCGGCGTCTCGATGATTGAACCATCTGGACGAGCCATTAGACCACGCATACCTGCTAACTGACGAATCTGAGCTGCAGAACCACGAGCACCCGAGTCAGCCATCATGTAGATGCTGTTGAATGACTCTTGCTGTTCTTCTTCACCGTCACGGTTAATAACCGTTTCAGATGAAAGGTTCTCCATCATCGCTTTCGCTACGCGATCATTGGTTGATGCCCAAATATCGATCACTTTGTTGTAGCGTTCGCCCGCAGTTACAAGACCAGATTGGAACTGTTCTTGAATTTCGCGTACTTCTTCTTCAGCTTCTGAAATTTCAGTGTATTTAGCCGCTGGTACAACCATATCGTCGATACCAACAGATACACCAGAAAGTGCCGCGTATGCGAAACCAGCGTACATGATTTGGTCAGCGAAGATTACTGTATCTTTCAGACCTAACTTACGGTATGCCTCGTTAAGTAGGTTAGAGATTTGCTTCTTACCTAGTTTTTGGTTAACGATGCTGTAAGGAAGACCTGACGGTACGATTTGCCACAACATTGCACGACCAACAGTAGTATCTACCATCTTCGTTTCTGTTGTGCTGTTACCATCTTCGTCAACAACGGTTTCTGTAATACGTACTTTAACGCGTGCGTGTAGCTCAGCGCTCTTAGTGCGGTATGCCTTTTCAGCCTCTTCAGGGCCAGCAAGGTACATGCCTTCACCTTTCGCGTTGATCTTCTCACGTGTCATGTAGTACAGACCCAATACAACGTCCTGAGAAGGTACGATGATCGGGTCACCTGACGCTGGCGACAGAATGTTGTTTGTCGACATCATCAGAGTACGAGCTTCTAGCTGTGCTTCTAGAGTTAGAGGCACGTGTACCGCCATTTGGTCACCATCGAAGTCCGCGTTATACGCCGCACACACAAGTGGGTGTAGCTGAATCGCTTTACCTTCGATAAGTACAGGTTCAAATGCCTGGATACCTAGACGGTGAAGTGTTGGTGCACGGTTAAGTAGCACTGGGTGTTCGCGGATAACTTCATCCAGGATATCCCATACAACAGCTTCTTCACGCTCTACCATTTTCTTAGCAGCTTTGATTGTAGTCGCAAGACCACGAGTCTCTAGCTTGCTGTAGATGAATGGTTTGAATAGCTCAAGTGCCATCTTCTTAGGAAGACCACACTGGTGTAGACGAAGGTATGGACCTACTGTGATTACAGAACGGCCAGAGTAGTCTACACGTTTACCTAGAAGGTTCTGACGGAAACGACCTTGTTTACCCTTGATCATATCAGCAAGAGATTTCAGAGGACGCTTGTTCGAACCTGTGATCGCGCGAC
>JBLXHN010000023.1:0-29355 GCA_048259585.1 Vibrio sp.
GGCGTTCCTTGATAACTGTCCATATCTTCACCACCAACGGGTATGGCGTATCGAATACTGATGGCATTATAAATATCGACAATAGGGTCAATGCTCTGCATTCCTCCATCTTTCAATACTCGTTTTCGCAGTGCAGCAGCAGAACAAGCGGTTCGATTTGGTTTAGCGCCAAATTGACGAAAAACGTCTCCCCACGCATTGATGTGTGATTCTGCCCATGGATAGTCGTTCTCAATGACGGAAGTACATGCTTCTTGCAGAACCCGTTTTGCGTACTCTTGGTTTTGAACTTCCGTTCCTTTAACGGATATGCTCAATGCTTTGAACTCTGGTGCAATATGGGAAATTCGAGCATCAATTGACGGCACTATAACAACCATTAGATAATTCCTTCAGTGATTCATTTTTATGCAAGATACATTACAATGACCAAAAAAGTCAATATATCGACCGTTAGTGGTGCTGATGCTAATTTCATTAATCAGGCGGTAGCCGCAAGGATTAAGGAACATCGAAAAAGGCTCAAGTTGTCACTGGATGCCCTGTCAAAAAGAGCAGGAATCAGTAAAGGCATGTTAGTAGAAGTAGAGAAAGGTGCAGCTAACCCTAGCATTTCAACGTTGTGTAAACTGTCTGCTGTCCTTGGAATCTCGGTTGCCGATATTGTGAATGTTGCGAGTAATCCAACAGTCAACGTCATTGATAAAGAGGACATTCCAACGCTTTGGACTGGCGAGCACGGTGGTAGCGCAAAACTTCTGGCAGGAACTAGCGGCCCCGATATGATTGAACTATGGCGATGGGATATGAAGTCATCAGAAATTTTTGAATCATCAGGTCATCCACAAGGTACGTTTGAACTTTTTCATGTTGAGTCTGGAATACTTACTTTGAATATTGATGGGCAAACCATAGAACTGCTTGAAGGTCAGTCCGCTATAGCTAAAACGGATATCCCTCACAGCTACTCAAACCAAGCTGATTCGGATTTAGTTTTCACGATGAGTGTTGCAGAGTTACATCGATAAGCTCACTCATTTGGAGGCGAGTTCAAATAGGATTTATTAAGGCAAAGCCATACTGACAATAGTTGGATTGGTACTAGCCCCAAGTAACAATGGGGCATAAGTGAGCCTATCGCAAGTTAGCTGAAACGTCTTAAATGAAGTGTCCTAACATATTTTATAATGAGCGTTAGTATTGCCTTAGAAGTTAAACGCCAGTTTTTAACTGGCGTTTAATTCTGTTTTAAGAACCGCTTAATAGACGGGTTTTAAGAACTCAATATCGTCGATGTATACTGAACCATCTAATGGATATTTATCACCAACTATACATAAGAACATGTCCGGTAATTTTTTCGATACATCTCCTAAGTCAATTTCTACAACTTGCTTATAGTAGGTTTGTCCGTTAAGAGTAACTTTCTCTAGGTCTTTGACTTGCTTTCTATGTTTATCTGCATCGAGTTTTACCCAACCATCACCTAATGCTGCATATGGACGTACGCCACCTTTATCTTCTGAATTGGCTGGTACGTATAATGTGTAGCGCATTTTTGTATGTTGGGCGAACCCTTCAACTGCAAGATTGCGAACTTTAAGCTCTTCCCAATCATTCTTTCCTGACCAAACGAGGTTTAGTTTTAACATCGGTGAGCCAAGGTCATTCGTTGGTTCGACTGCTGGTGACTTCCAACTTGCTTGCCATGTACCTTCTTTCTGCCAACCTTGTGTTGTACCATCTTCAAAGTCATATTTGGTGCCAACCTCATATCCTTTGATTGGGCGGTCAATTTCTACTTTGATTTTGTCTGTTTGTCGCTCTCCTTGCTCGAATGTAGCGACTGTTATGAGTGTTCGAGACCCATAGCCAATATCACTAGAATTAAGTTTGGCTTCGTAGTATCCATCTCCGTCAGTATCAATCATATCTAAAGAGATGTTCTTCTCTGGAATACGTAGTTGAACTTGTTGCGTCTTGTTTCCTGGCTTAGGCATAGGATAGCTACGAACAGTGAAGCTTTGCTCAGAGACCTTCATTCCATCAACTGGATATGCCAAATAAACGGTATCTTCTTGGCTATATGTTAGCCCTCGCATCTGCTTCGAGTGATTGACAAGAATACTTGTTGTCCGACTATCGTCATTTAGAATTCTAAAGCCATCATAGTCAGGGTATAGCTTATTTGGTTGGTCTGGATCGGAACTGGTTAAGATCCAGAACATGCTTCCGGCTAAGCCGGTTTCATAAGCTGTTTGAGTCCACTTATGGTAGA
This sequence comes from Vibrio sp., assembly GCA_048259585.1. Classification (GTDB taxonomy): domain Bacteria; phylum Pseudomonadota; class Gammaproteobacteria; order Enterobacterales; family Vibrionaceae; genus Vibrio. Next base: position 2,279 of record JBLXHN010000023.1, read on the forward strand.
TGAAATCGCGATTTTGCGGTTCGTCTTTACCAATACCGTATTCTTCAAGGACTGCTGGTTTGTTCGCCTTCTTAGCTGCTGAAGCATGATCTTTAATCCATTGTGTTCCCCATTCTTCGGCGTTATGTTTGCCCCAATGTTCAGGGTATAAGTGGAAAGTACCGTAGTTGATGTTTGGAAGGGTAATGATTCTGTCCCAATCTACACCTTCACCCCCATTGTATGTCCAATCTTCATTATTATTTCTTTTGAAGAAACCTTCAGAGCCAAGGGCTATAAGCTGGTTGGGAGCTAATTCTCGAATGTAATTACTGGTGTCTTTTGCCCAGTTATATAGTAGCTCTCCACTTTTGTCTGACTGTGCCCTTGGTTCATTTGCAAGTTCCCAAGTCATTATTGCTGGTTCGTCTTTATTGGCTATGCCTGTATAGCGGTTTTTGTGTTCGACAATATGTTTCACATAATTTTTGTAAGCGTTAACTATCTCAGCTTGCTTATAAAAGTCATCATGATGTGCGCCATTAAACCAATCTACGTATTGTTGCATTCCCCCAAAATCGCCCCAGTTATTCGTTAGGGCGATAACTACGCGAATACCTCTTTTCTTAGCTTGTGCAACAGTGTAATCGAGTTTTTCCAATGCATTTTTAACACCTGGCGGTGGTGTAAATACTCCTGGCTCAGCTTGCATTGTATGCTCATGACTAACATCTTCCATGAAACCCCAGACACGAATAGTATTTAGTCCCATTTCTTGCGCATCATCGAGTACAGCATCGATCATTTCATGAGAGCGATAATGCATATAATAGTTGTTTGTACCAGCGAATCTAAATGGCTTGCCTTCTAGGAACAGTTTATCTCCCTGTTGAGTGACAAAGCTGTTCATTGAATCCATAGGAAAATCTTTTCCTGCTATATTGGAACCTCCCACACTTCCGCAAGCGGCAAGTAAGGTAATCAAAGGTAATGGATAGTAGATGTGTTTCATCTTTCGTCCTTTATTGTTATGTAGTTATGTGGCTTATATTTTGGTCAGATTCACTCATTAGAATAAATGGTAACGTTTCGATTATGTGTTTTAGTTCACCATAATCGACAAAGTGTGACATAGTTCATCAATTCTTGGCTTTCTTTGGTTGTTATTTAAATTGTTGATATTATTGATTTATGTTGGTTTGTGTTGAGTTGATTGAAAAAGTTGGAGTGATGGTGGTCACGTATCGTCATATTGCGAGTAGATTAAAATAATCGTAACGTTATTATTTTTAGTGAGCAGAGTAACCAAGCATCGACAAAAGATGTCAATGGAGATAGAGAATGAAATTATTTGTACCTACAATTACAAAAACTATTATTGCGAGTGCGCTTGCTGTTGGACTAAGCGGTGCCGCGAATGCAGAAGCTACTGATGGCATCAATAAAGATTTGGTAAAAGGTAATATTACCTTTTACACAAACAGAACTGATTTAGTCGAAGCTGGTGTATATGATCGTTACGAAAAAGAGTTTAAAGAGCTTTATCCTCAAGTAACAGACGTGAAAGTCGTTGGGTTTGCTGATTATCAAGGTGGCTTGCGCCCTCGTATGAATACAGGAGATTACGGGGATCTAGTGCTTATTCTTCCTTCAGTGCCTTCTGAGCAGTATGGCAACTTTTACGAGCCACTAAATGACTTATATGGTCCGGATGACGTTTATTTTTATGATGCATGGGCGGATTCAGGCAAAGCATATGGTATCTCAATGGGTAACTCGGTTGAGGGGCTTGTATATAACAAAGAAGTTCTTAAAAAGGCTGGAGTAGAAGTACCAATTACAACTCTTTCCGGTTTCTTTGAAGCAGCAGAGAAAATCAAGGCTAACGGTCAAATCCCTTTATATATCAACTTTGGTGCTCAATGGCCGCTTCAGCAGTGGGATAAGTTCCCTCTAGTTGCCGAAGGTAGTGATGACGTTTACGAAAAAATGTTAACACAAGATAAACCGTTTTCAGGCGATACCTCTTATAACAAGTCGTTGACTGTACTTAAAAAGCTGATCGATGATGGCTTAACGGAAAAAGACTTGATGACAAACTCGTGGGAAGACTCAAAGAATGCAATTGCTAAGGGTGATGCTGGTATGTATTACCTAGGTAACTGGGTTATTCCTCAGGTTATCGAACGCGGTGCAGATCCTAGTAATGTTGGTTTCATGCCTATTCCTTCAAACGACGAAGGTGTTTTGAACGCGCAAATGAATCATGACTGGGGATATGCTGTCAGTAAGCATTCAAAAAATAAAGAAACCGCTAAGGCGTACTTAAAATTTATTATCGAAGCTTCTGACTTTGAAGAAATCGCTGGGTTTATTCCTACTTTGAAATCTAAAAAACCGTCTCTACAGCAGTTAGATGAGTTTATGAGCTATAAACCAAATGTGATTCAAACGCCAGTTAACTCGTCAACGTTCATCGAAGTAACAAACCGTTCAAAAATTGACTTCTATTCAGGTGGTTATATTCAGGACGTAATTACATCGAAAAACTTTGGAGAAGCATTAGAGAAACTGGATTCTCGTTGGAATAGAGCTAAGAAGCGAGTGATGAAGTAATTCCACTTCCTGTATATACCTTATGTTGGCGTATTGCCAAGGTCGCTTCGGGGGGAGCGACCTTTTTTTATATGAAGTTTGTTGTAGCAATTGATGATGCTAAGCAAACAAAACTTAAACAAAGTATTGTATTAAAATATAAATGAAATCAGATGTTATAGTCTTGCTCCATGAACTAATGCATAAACCCAAGGGTAATATGAAGCTAAGTGAAATGAGACGGGCGCAATCATTTATGATTACCGCTGAGCCGAGAGTTTTATTGCTGTACTGTGCTCAAAAGTCTTTTATTAACTTAGAACAAGGAACTGTTCAACTTACAGATGAAGGGTTAGATTATTATTTGGCTAATTCAAAGCTGTTAACTTGAATATAGTCTTAATTTTAATAGTTTAGTTATTTATTTGATCTGTAAAACTCCCCGATAGTAAAAGCGGTTGTTTGTATTGTTAATAAACTATTTATTTCATTTTTAGATTGGTATCTAAAAATATACTTTAAATTTAGATATCGCACGGTACTTATAACTAAGTAGTGTTGAAACTATATATTTATATAGCTTTTTAAAGTCTAAATATAGTAAGGATATTAAAATGAAATTTACTAAAGCAATTTTTTCACTTTTGTTGTTTATATGGATGTCATCTGCTCATGCGGGTTTTTATGTATCAAATGGTGTCTTATATGAAGCGAATGGTAATGCGTTTAAAATTAGAGGGATAAATCATGCACATACTTGGTATACAGACAAGTTAAGCGTGGCTTTAAGTGGTATTGCTGCCACAGGAGCCAATACTGTACGGGTTGTACTAAGTAATGGTTATCGGTGGACAAAAAATGACGTTAGTGATGTGACTAACATTATAAATTTAGCAAAAGCAAACAACCTTATAGCTATATTAGAAGTTCATGACACTACTGGGTATGGAGAAGAAAGTAGTGCTGCTAGTTTAGATTCTGCGGCTGATTACTGGATTGAGTTGAAGAATGAACTAATCGGGCAAGAAGATTATGTCATCATTAACTTAGGCAATGAACCTTTTGGTAATAATAATGATGCGGTAGCTTGGGTTAATGACCATATCAGTGCTATTCAACGGTTAAGAAGTGCAGGTATCAATCACACGATTATGGTTGATGCTCCAAACTGGGGGCAAGACTGGCAAAGCTTTATGCTGAATAATGCTCAATCCGTTTTTAATTCTGACCCTAAATTGAATACGATTTTTAGTGTTCATATGTATGAGGTTTATAGTAGTTACAATTCAGTCAATGACTACATCTCATCATTTACAAACAAGGGCTTAGTGCTGGTTATCGGTGAATTCGCTTCAACTCATAAAGGGTCCGATGTTGATCAAGATTCAATAATGGAACGTTCAGAAACGTTAAGTTTAGGTTATATTGGTTGGTCTTGGTCAGGAAATGATACTACGACATCCGATTTGGATATTGTTAACAATTGGGACAACAATTCGTATAGCACTTGGGGTAACATTTTAATTAATGGACAAAATGGTATTAAATCCACATCGACGTTAGCTACGGTGTTTACTTGTGGTAACGATTGTAATGATGATAGCTCCGGAGAATATCCGATCTGTAGTTCTTCCGCTGTAGACCCAGACGGAGATGGTTGGGGTTGGGAAAATAACCAAAGTTGTATCGTAAAAGATTCATCTGACACAGCACCAAATGGTTATCCATATTGCTCTCAAGAATCGTCAGATCCTGATGGAGATGGATGGGGTTGGGAAAATAATGTATCTTGTGTTGTTAAGGATTCTGGTGCTGACAACTAATATGCTTTTTCATTAAGTAAATTTGTTATAAGTGCGGCTTCATTAATAATGGTAATTCTGTCTTTAGGCTGTTTGCATCATCAAAACTAGATGGTGAATTAAGCGACTTTTCATTATGCTGGCGTTACTCATAGTTTTTACATAAGTAACGCCACTGGCACCTAGATGCCCCTTTCCTTGTTTCAGAGCTAATTTCTAGCTGCTCACTATGCTATAAATTATCTAATGTCATTTTTGAATCGAGAGTAAGTTATGAGTAAAAAACGGTTGTCAGAAAAAGACCTTTTAGAAGGATTAACAAGTCATACTGCACACTCCGATGAACTCGCGACTACAAGTGAAAAAGATTGGGGATCTTATTCGGAAGATGCTGATAAGGCGGATAGCGATTTTCTAGTTGAACGACATGATGTTTTTGACTCTTCCCGAATTGAATTTGAGGAAGATGAACAAGATCGAGAACTAGTTAAGCAAAGAGAAAACTCCCCAGAAATTGACGTTGATATTGATGATCTGTGAACCAGTATGTTTGTGTTTCGGAATGAATCACCGGAATCAAAAATGCCCCAAAACGTATTTAGTTCATTGAAAAATTAAAACTTTCTTTATTTCTAATATCTACATATGCCGCCAAAACTTATAGAACTAGATTTCCAACACATATATGTTTAATGCTTTTTGTTAGATTTATACGTTGCTTTTAGCAATAACCAAGGATTAGGAATATGATTGAATCAATTTCTATGCAAGGAGTAGCGAGCTTTCAAAACCCTACCCCTGTATCTTTAAACACAAATAAAAAAGTAGTGCTGTTTTATGGTCATAATGGTACTGGAAAATCTACAATAGCAAGATATTTGCAAGACACAACGCACAGTAATTATTTCAATTGCAGTTACGTGTTACCCAACGCTCAAGATTATCAAATTCTGGTTTATAACACAGAATTTGTTGAAAAAAACTTCTCTCAAGATAGCTTTGAGGGAGTTTTTACTTTAGGTGAAACAAATATAGCGGCTGAACAGGCTATAAGCGCGGCTGAAGAAGAAATAGTAAAATTAGAAGAGCAAAGAACCCAAAAGCAAACGCTTAAAAAACAGTACGAAGATAAAAAAATAGCTCAAGTTAAAGCAATTAAAAATAAGTGTTTTGAGATTAAAAAAGAGTATGACAAAAAAGATCTGGACCACTGTTTAATTGGCTTTAAAGGTTCAGCTACTGCGTTTTATGATGAACTTCTAAAAACAGTCCTCATCGAAACATCTGAGTACACGTTTGAAAGTTTAGCGACTGAATCTAAAGAGCTAAATGATAAAAGTGCTGTACCAAAAAGTATGATTCCCAATGTTGTTTTAAACCTAGAATCAAGTGAATCAAATACCATTTTAACTGAGGTAATTGTTGGCTCTAGTGAAAGCTATTTAGCGGATCTAGTGAAGAAATTACAAAACTCTACCTGGGTTGATAACGGGCGTATTTATCTCGGTGATGCTGAAGGTAAATGCCCGTTTTGCCAACAAGCGATAGATGAAGATTTAATTGAAAATATAAACAACCTATTTGATGTATCATATGAAGGAAAAAAGGATGAGTTAAACACTCTAAAAAGCGGATATGAACAATCTATCGAAACTTTAAACGAAGCATTATCAGCTACTCACTATACAGCTTTTAATGATACAAAATTTGACCTAGCAAAAGAAAAACTTTCAGGTGTACTACAAGCAAACCTTACTAAACTAGGACAAAAATTAGCTGACCCAAGCATCAAAGTTAGCCTGGAATATACGTCTGATTTAGTTCAGGAACTCAATGATATTATTAATGATAAAAACGCTTCTTCAAGGGCTTTTAACGCTAGGCTCAGCAAGAAAAAAGACTCTCTTGCAGCTATTAAAAAGAAGTTTTGGTCTTTGGTTCGTATAAAATACGATGCGGCTATAAAAGCTCACGATACTTTAATTGAATCTATTAAAACTGATATAGAAACAGTTAAAGGGGAAGAAGAAGTTCTCACCATAGCTATTCAAGCTCAGAATGACGTTATCGCTGAAAATCGCAAATTAATTACCAATATTGAAACGTCTGTAATCAGCATAAACAACCAAATAGAATCGATAGGTTTAGAAGGTTTCGAGATCAAACAGAAACCAGGAGAAAGTAACCATTATTACTTAAGTCGAGGTGTTTCTTCGAGCGGTCATGACGTATATAAGTCGCTCAGTGAAGGAGAAAAAACACTTATTACTTATCTATACTTTTTAGAATTGTGCCAAGGAAGTGTAAACAGTGACTCCCCAACCCCAAAAAATAAGAAAATTATTGTTGTAGACGATCCTATATCGAGCCTTTCTCATAATTACATATATGAAATAGGCGCTCTCACACACAAAAGACTTATTAGAGGCTACCAATATGCACAAGTGATCTTACTCACTCATAGCCTCTATTACCTGCATGAAATGATGAAATATTTACCTAAAGGGAAAGATAACGCAGGTAATGACAAATTTGATAACAAATGTAATTTGTTTAGGGTATTAAAAAATACGAACAGTAACATTTTACGTATGGAGAAAGATGATATAAAAAATGATTACCAATCATATTGGCAGATCATAAAAGATGCTCAAAACGGCACTACAAATAACATTGTTTTACCTAATATTATGAGAAATATTCTCGAGTATTACTTTTCTTTTGTACATAAGACAGATGCTTTAAAAGCCGCCTTGGATGAGTTAGAAGAAACGGATGCAGAATTTTCGCCTTTCTTTAGGTTCATAAATAGAGAGTCTCACTCTGACTCCGTAAACATTACAGATCTTGGAGAAATCGATTCGGATAGATTTATTGCTAAATTTAAAGATGTATTTATCAGAACTGATTTTGAAGAGCATTATAACAAAATGATGCTTTGACAAGATTGTTGGCACTATAACTTTCTAAGTTCAAACAAATGAAGGCATTATTTAGATTTGTACTGTAAAGTTATTCTAACTCAGAATTGTCCAGATTTGTTTTACATCACTGGGTTTCATCTATGTGATCACCAAGCGAATCTGTCGGTGAAGTGAGGGAATACAGTGCCAGCTTTCTGTAAGAAATTTTCTTACAGAAAATTTAACCCCCAAATCCAATTATCACAAAAATATCAACTTATGGTTGTATTTGGATATATCAACATATGGTTGCATTTTTTATAACTATCTGAATTAAAAGAAATCACAAATATCATTTTATGGTTGTATCAACATTTTCCTTCTTTAGGCTATCATTGTCTTTTACTAATAACGAATTAGCTACTTTTTAGCAACAAAAACAACGGTAAATAAAAAGGTATTCAAACTAAACAATATCGATTAGCGCTTTCATATAAGTTTTTGGTTAACACTTTCTAGCAGATGCTTGGTAATTGGAACGTACAATGCCAGAGTTGGATATACAAGTCGGTTACTATAGAGTTTAAATATACATTTCGTATTAGATACGCTAAGAACAAAGATTCTGCGTTGTTCTTAATATGGTGCTGGGAGATTTAAATTTCACCGCTATCTCACAAGCAAACCTTTGAGAAACGTTGCGGATAGAATATGCTCAGGTAGAAACTTGAGTTTAAACAAGGAACGTCTCATACATGACTAGTGAAACCCAGTCGACAATATCTGACCCTACTGTTCTTAGCTTAGATGCCACCCGCAGCAATTTATGGCGTTTGACATTGGCTCAAGCTCTGGCCGGTGCTAACTCAGTCGTGGTGTTTGCGACAGGTGCAATTATTGGCAGCATGCTTGCTCCGACTCCTTTGCTGGCAACTTTACCTATCTCTATCTTTGTTGTTGGAATGGCAGCGTGTGTTTTCCCAGCCGGAGAGCTTGCTCGTAAGTATGGCCGCAAAGCAGCGTTTATGGTGGGTTCAGTTGCGGGTGTGTTGACTGGCCTATTGGCGATGCTGGCTGTTTTTACCGATAGTTTCTGGCTGTTTTGCGCCTCAACTTTTTTAGGTGGCGCTTACGCTGCTGTCGTACTTTCATTTCGTTTCGCGGTGACTGATGGACTGCCTGCAGAGAAACGACCTCAGGCTCTTTCATTAGTAATGGCTGGCGGTATCGTAGCTGGCGTAATTGGCCCACAGTTAGTGACACAAACGATGTATCTTTGGCCAGAAAAAATGTTTGCAGCCACGTTTTTGGCGCAAGCTGTCGTAGCGGTTATCTCGGGTGTTATTTTGTATGGTGTTCAATCTCCGTCTGTTGCAAAACAGCAGCACGGTGGCAGACCACTCATTCAGATCGCCCTTCAACCCAGATTCATCTCTGCTGTTGTTTGTGGTGCTGCATCCTACATGATTATGAACTTCTTAATGACAGCCGCGCCGCTTGCGATGCACATGCATGGTCATAGTCATGAGTCTTCGAACTTGGGGATTCAATGGCACGTGATAGCAATGTACGCACCAAGTTTTTTCACTGGTAAGCTAATTGCTCGTTTTGGCGCGGTACGAATTTCGGCTCTTGGCATAGTGTTGACCGGTTTGTCAGCAGCTGTCGGGTTGCTTGGAGAGGATGTGACCCACTTCTGGATGTTGCTTATTTTGCTTGGTGTTGGTTGGAACTTCGGATTTCTTGGCGCGTCATCATTAGTGCTTGAATGTCATGAGCCTGAAGAGAAGAATCGAGTACAGTCGCTTAATGATTTTATTGTTTTCGGTTTGATGGCGATAGGCTCGTTTTCTTCTGGAGGATTATTGAGCTCTTATGGTTGGCAGATGGTTTTGTGGGTGTCGTTTGTTCCATTAGTGTTAGCCGCTTTAGCACTAGGGGCGACTAAAAGGTCAAAATGAACCTTTAAGGTGATGAGTTTTTATTTCTCTTATATCTAGCTATAACGCTTTTGAAGCCGCAGTCTGCGGCTTTTTTATTGTTTCTAACTCATTGATATGTTTGGGTTAATTGTGGGTTGGGAGCGTTTGGTGGATTAAATTATCGGAAGTAGAGAATGTTGGTGGGACTATTCTGTGCCACAAAAAGATTATGCGCCTAATTTAATGCATACAAATTGCTCAATATGATACTAAACTCAAGAATGATTTCTATTAAACTTTACAGTGTTTGGTAACTGGTGATGTTCGATTTTACAAAATAGAATGAGACAGTATGGCTATTAGAAAAATGTTAAAGAACTCAGTAGGCAGTATTACGATTGACGTCGCTGGGGTAATCAAATCATTTGACGCTGTTGCTGAGCAAATGTTTGGTTATTCGAGCTCAGAAGTGATCAATCGTAATGTCACGGTTCTTATGCCTGAGCCATATAGCACCAATCATGACTCCTATTTGCAAAGATATTTGTCTGAGCATTCCCCGCATATCATTGGTCAAGGTCGGGAGCTTCCGGGAAAACGTAAAGACGGTAGCATTTTCCCTATGTGGCTGACGGTTAATCATGTTCAAATTGGTGATGTCAGCCTGTTCACTGGTTCTATCTTTGACCTTAGCGCGCAGAAAAAAGCTGAGAGAGACCTTAGTCGCAGTGAAGCGTTTTCGAAAGCCGTATTAGACACCGCGGTAAACCCAATTATTACTATCGATGCGCAGGGGCTTATTCGTTCATTTAATCGATCGGCAGAAGTCATGCTCGGTTATACGCAAGAGGAAGTGATTGATAAGAATGTCCATATCCTGATGCCAGAGCCCTATCATTCTAAACACGATGGTTATCTACAACACTATATGGCAGGAGGAGAGCCGCGCATTATTGGCAAAGGGCGTGAAGTCGTTGCGAAAACTAAGAGTGGTAAACATATTCCTATCCATTTATCAGTTGGCAAGATGGATATGGATGATGAGACGATGTTTGTTGGCATCATGACGGATATTTCGGAGCAAAAAGCTGTAGAGCAAGAGTTATTAGAACATAGGGGAAAACTGGAAGAGCTAGTTAGCATTGCGACCAAGGAAGTGGAAGCGATTGTAGAAACCGCTGCAAATGGTGTTATTACGATTGATGAAAAAGGAACCATCAAAGTCTTTAACCCGTCAGCCGAAAAGTTGTTTGGTTGGCCTCAACGTGAAGTCATCGGTCAAAACGTGACGATGTTGATGGGTAAGAAAGACTCACAAAGGCACGCCTCCTATATTGGAAAGTTCCTCGAAAAGTCGGAGAGTAGTGGTAATAAAGTTCAAAACTCTGGGCGTGAGATTTATGCTAAAAAGCGCGATGGCACGCTTTTTCCTGCCTATATTGCAATAGGCCATAGAGAGTTGAAAAACAACAAACATCTCTTTGTCGCATTCATTCGAGACATCAGTGTTCAGAAAGAAAAAGAACAGGAGTTAAAACTGGCTAAAGAGTTAGCTGAGCAGGCTGCCAAAGCGAGATCGGCATTTCTTGCCAATATGAGCCATGAAATTCGTACCCCAATGAACGCAATCATTGGCTTTTCTGAACTGGTACAGCAATCGGAAGGTCTAAACTCAGACACTAAAGAGTATATGGACATTATCGTCTCTTCATCCAAGTCTTTACTCACTTTAATTAACGACATTCTTGATGTTTCGAAGCTTGATAGCGGTCAGTATTCACTTGACGAAGTTAATTTTAATTTGCCCAACGCTCTCGCTGAAGCAATGAAAATGATGGAGTACCGTGCGACAGAGAAAGGGCTAAAATTAGTGGTCACGTACGATACGGACTTGCCCAAACGCTTTATTGGAGACCCACACCGTTTAAGGCAAGTATTGGTTAATCTTGTCGGTAATGCCATTAAATTTACCGAGCGAGGGCAAGTTTCAATTAATGTTAATAAAGGCTCTCAACCTCAAGAGTTACTCTTTGAGATCAGTGATACCGGTATAGGAATGTCACCAGATCACTTGAGTTCGGTATTTGAACCTTTTTCTCAAGCGGATAATTCAATCAGTCGTCGTTTTGGCGGTACTGGCTTAGGTACCACGATTTGCAAACAAATTATCGAGCTAATGCATGGGCGAATTTGGGCTGAGAGTGAGCAAGGGGTGGGAACCCAGTTTTATTTTACTTGTTCACTTCCAATAGCAGAAAAGGGAGTTGACTGCCTTTATGAGGATACGGCTCAATCGATTGACGACTATGTATCACCAAGATCGTTCCATATTTTGGTTGCTGAAGATATCCCCGAGAACGCAACGTTAGTGATCTTACGTTTAGAAAGGCAAGGGCACTTCGTTTCTTGGGCGAAAAACGGACTAGAAGCGGTAGAACTGTATAAGAAGCATAAGTTTGACCTGATATTGATGGATGTAATGATGCCAGAAATGGATGGGTTGGAAGCGACGAAACAGATCCGTCAATGGCAAAACGTCAGAAATGAATATACTCCTATTGTAGCTTTGACTGCGAGTGTGCTTACTGAGGAACACAACTTGTTTTATCAGGCTGGGATGGATGCTATCGCGTTTAAGCCTATCGATTTTGCCAGTTTATTTTCCGTTATGGAAAGCTTGGTTCCTGTAGAGAACGGTAATCTAAATCATAATTCGAAGGTGATTAACCATAACAATGAAGAAATTGATTTTTCCGTTGTTTCTTCAGTAGCGGATGTGGCAAAAGCATTAAAAAATTGGTGTGACCCTTCGGTTTACGCGAATGCGTTACTCTCTTTTGCTGGCGATCATGCCGAAGACGCGGTGATTATAGAGCAGTTATTTAAAAATGATTTTACTGAGCAATCCAAAAAAAAAGCGTACCAAATAACGCACGCGTTGAAGGGGGTAGCTGCCAACTTAATGTTGTTTGAAGTGATGTCGAGTACCGTTCGTTTAAATAATCAGCTCAAAAAGCCAACGTCCGAAAATATTTATCAACCTTTACAACAATTATCACAGTCGTTGGCAAGTGCTGTTAGTGCGATTCATCAGTTAGCGATGCCCAAAAACCAGCCCAATAAGACTCTTCAATTCGATAACGACATTGTTAACGACCTTCTTAAACAACTTATCCCTGCAATAGAGCGTTACAACCCTGACGCGGTGATGCCAATTTTAGATGAACTTAGCCTTTATTGTGGCCAATCAATACTCAGAGATATTAAAAAGCAAATTAGTTTATATGATTTTGATGCTGCTGCGATTAAAGCGAATCAATTGATACAACAACTACAAGCAGAGATGGGACAGTTCGATGAGAAAAACAATACTAATCGTTGATGATGAACCCAATAATCTTAATGTGCTCAAGCAGGTATTAGCGAGTGAGTACAACTTGATGTTCGCCAATAACGGACAAAAAGCTCTTGAGATCGTATATAAGTACAAACCCAATTTAATTCTGCTTGATATTATGATGCCGAATATGGACGGTTATCAGGTTTGTGAGCAGTTGCAGAGGAACGAAGAAACACAAGCCATTCCCGTTATCTTTGTTACCGCGATGGGGGACATTGAAGATGAGGCTCGGGGATTTGATGTTGGTGCGGTGGATTACATCATGAAACCAATATCAGCTCCGATCGTTCAGAGAAGAGTGAGAAATCATTTATCTCTGGTTCGAATGAATGAGCTGCAACGTAATCAAAAGGCCGCCACATTTATGCTTGGCGAAGCTGGGCATTACAACGATACAGATACCGGAGTACATGTTTGGCGTATGTCAGCCTATGCCAGAATCATTGCAGAAAAAATTGGTTGGGATGAAGAAATGTTGGAGCTTTTGGAAATGGCTGCTCCGATGCACGATACTGGTAAAATTGGTGTTCCAGATACCATATTAAAAGCGCCACGACAGCTTACCGCCGATGAATGGGTAATCATGAAAACTCATACCGAAATTGGTCATCGAATTTTAAGTATGAGCCCTAATCCACTGTTTCAAATGGCAGCAGAGATCGCACTTTATCACCATGAACGTTGGGATGGTAAAGGCTACCCGATGGGGTTGGCTGGTGAAGACATTCCCGAGAGTGCACGAATAGTAGCGATAGCCGATGTGTTTGATGCACTCACCATGAAGCGGGTCTATAAAGACCCTTGGTCGACCGAAGATGCGATAGAAAAAATACTGTCTGAATCGGGGGCACATTTTGAGCCGAGACTGGTGGAAGTGTTTAAAAACTGTATCTCTGAAATACTGGAAATTAAAGAACTTTGGGACTCCAGAGAAGTGTATTTTGATTCCTAGTTAAATTTTTTCAGTAAAGTCTTTATACTGATAAATATCGTGAAACAGACATTCGGCTTCCAAAGTGAAAAAACAAACCAGAAACCTTCACCCTTCATTGTCTATTGAGCAGCCACCTTCTGATGTGTTCATGAACTTTGAGGCGTTTCTATCAAACACTGAGACTCGAGTACATAGCCATCAATGGGGGCAAGTGCAGCTAATTGCTGGGGGAATTTTGGAGATGGAAGCGGAAGATACTCGTTTCTTGGCACCACCTCATCTCGCAATTTGGGTTCCAGCGGGTACACGACACAAGAGTTTTAACCGTAAGCCTTTGGATTATTGCTCAATCAATATTTCAGCCGAAATGACGCACGCTTTTCCAACCAGAACCAGCTTAATTAAAGTCACCCCAATTGTGACGGCGATTATCGATGACTTCCGTATGCGCGAAATCGGTGTGGCGGAAAGTGTCGAGGATAAACGTCTGTTGCAGGTATTGATTGATCAGCTTGCCACTCGCGAAATGCAGCAGCACTTCCTGCCGTCCAGCCATCACAAATATTTGGCACCTATCTTAACGGCAGTAGAGGAAAATCCAACAGACAGCACCAGTTTGCAGCAGTGGGCAGAGCGAGTGCACACTACCGAAAGAACCTTGGCTCGTTATTGTCAGACAGAGCTGGGAATGAGTTTTACCGAGTGGCGTTTACGAGTGCGTTATCTTCACTCGATGGATTTATTACGTAGCGGGCATTCAGTGAAAGAAGTTGCGTTGACTCTGGGTTACAACCAAGCCAGCCCGTTTATCGCCATGTTTAAGAAATACTCCGGCCAGACGCCGGAGCAGTATAAGAATCGTTTGTTGTGACTTATTATCCGTTATTGCTCCAGTTTGGACAGCACAATATTCGTTAACTTGATGTCACCGTCTGTGACTCCGAAACTAAGTTTTGTGCCCGGTTTTTGATACATTCGAACACTCAGTGCCGTGCCGTTGATGTACAGAACTGCGATATCGTCATCAACGATGATAGACAGTTTGTACTCGGTATCATTTTGTAGATTAATTGGTCGATCCAATCCCTTATTCATATACTGGAACCAAGGCCAGTTCGGTGTTTTGTCGAAAGTAAGCTGTTTTTCGTTGAGTGAAAAACGGTATTCATACGCTTCTTCGAGTTCATTCCCATAGATGAAAATAGAGAACCCACGAGTACCTTCTGCAATTTTCACCGTTGCTTCAAGACTGAAACAGGTTGAACTGTTCTCAGTGAGAACTTGTGTTTTATGGGTATCAATGGTTTGTAAATGGACATCTGCCAATGCTGTCTTGACGCAAAATGCATCCAGCACTGATTTAACCGGTTTTACGCCCAGTGAGTAGTCTGATCGTTGGTAAACTTCTTGAGGAACGAAAGTGCCTCCCCATTCATAGTTGCCCAAATCGTCATCATTTTCTTTTGTTGGAACCCATCCGAAAAGAATACGATTGGTGCCATTTGTCGCTGTACGGCCGGCATAATATGCTCTGCCATCAAAAGCATCGTCATGAGGTGCAATCCAAGGACCATCAAGGCTACGACTCATTCGATAGATCATTTTGTTTTTGTCACTGAACTCAGAAACAATCAGATACCACCACTCGCCAATTTTAAATAGCTCCGGCATTTCAATCATTGTGAACAATCCCGGATACCAGAAGTCTCCTTGAAAGTCCCACTTGTTCATATCTTTACTGGTAAAAGAAACCAAGCGACCGGTACGTTCTCTGTTATCACCTGGGGCTCTGGCTCCGAGCACCAGCAAATACTCTTCTTTCTCATCGTTCCAGACAATAAACGGGTCACGCCAAGCAAATACGTCGTAGCCTTCTTGTGGAACGATCTGTTCTGCATTGCCATTCTTTTGCCAGTTAACTAAATCATGGCTAGTTGCCTGCATAAGCTTTTGTGAAGGAATGCCTTTCTTTTTGAAAATTTTATTAGCACCGGTATAGAAAGCGGTATAGGTGTCTTGGGCGGTTTGGTACACGCTGCCCGCATAGATGTATTGGTCTTGATCATCATTTGAACCATGTTCTATCGCCGTGCCATGTTCTTGATAGTGGCGAAAATCTGATGTGGTACAAAGTGACCAGCCAAAAGGTTCACCCATCGGGCCTGGGTTACGAGTATCGCGCTGGTGGTAAAGATAAAACACACCATCTTCGCAATAGGGCATGCAGTCGCCAAACCAGTGGCCTTCGGGTTGATAAAAAATCTTATACATAAACAAATCTCTTCTTATATCTATATTGCAAAGTGAAAACGAATGACTCGGGGTTATTTTTTGTTAACCGCAGAGATGAGGTAAGAAATAACAAATGCGCCACCAAAGGCGATGCACATGCCAATAATATAGTTCAGCAAGCTACCTGGTTGCGTGATAACCATGCCCGGAATACCTGTCATTCCTACCGCTGTCATGCCGACTTTGGTTAATACTACGTATGCACCGCCCAAAGCACCGCCAATAAGTGCCGCAACGAATGGCTTTCCATAGCGTAAGTTCACACCGAAGATAGCCGCTTCTGTAATGCCCAACATGCAGGAGATACCCGCTGGAACGGCGATGGCCTTAACTTTGGTATCTTTTGCTTTAAATGCTACCGCAAGACATGCGCCACCTTGCGCCACGTTAGCCATCGACCAGATAGGGAGCAGGAAGTTTACTCCCACTTCCGGGTTGGTTAGCAGGCCAGCTTCAATGGCATGGAAGCTGTGGTGGATACCGGTAATGACAATCATTGAGTAGGTACCGCCAAACAAAAATCCAGCAAGCCAGCCAATGTGTTCATAGATAAAGCTGAGTGAGAGAGTGATGCCATCACCGAGTGCTCGTCCGACAGGACCTATAAACAACAACGCGACAAAACCCGTTACGATGACCGTAACAAAAGGGGTGACGATAAGGTCGATAGAATCAGGAACAATACGGCGCAGTTGCTTCTCAACGTTACTCATAAACCAAGCGGCGAGTAGCACTGGAAAGACCGTTCCTTGATAGCCAATCATAGCCACATCAATGCCGAAAAAGTCCATAGTGTTGTAGCCGGAAGCCACTCCCCAGGCATTAGTTAACGCCGGATGAGTCAGAATGCCGCCTAAAACCGCACCGAGGAACGGGTTACCGCCAAATTCTTTAGCGGAGGTAAAACCAATCAGGATCGGCAAAATTATGAATGCAGCGGAACTGCACATATCGAGCATGATAAATAATGCACTGTCTGGTGCTGCCCAGCCATTGGAACGAACAAGGCCAAGCAATCCCATTAGCAGACCTGCTGATGCTATAGCCGGAATAATAGGTACGAAGATGTTTGATAGAAGTCGGGCTATGCGCTGAAACGGATTCAACTTTTGTGTCGCGATATTAGTGAGCTCAGTCTTTGATGTTTCACTTAAACCTATCTGGGAAACAAACTCCGCATACACTTTGTTGACTAGCCCTGTACCAAAAATGATCTGAATTTGTCCGGCGTTGACAAAACAACCTTTAACACCTTCAACGTTATCGATTTCTGCTTGGTTTAGCTGACTATCATCTACGAGGACAAGTCTTAATCGAGTGGCACAATGAGCGGCACTACTAATGTTCTCTTTCCCTCCCAATAAGGGAATCAAGTCTCTGGATATCTTCTCTATGTTCATATGACCACCGTATTTTTGTTTCTTTTTGGTTTAGTAATGATGTTTGCTTTGGTGATTATTCATAATGACAAATAAATAACAAATTGATCTTAACAGAATGGAGATCGTGATCAATTTATTTTTATAGATACAAATTGATGACAACTTTTGAGTGGTGATGAGAAGGACGTTTGGGTTTTATAAAACTAAATTGGTTATTGATTTGTATCTTTTGTATGTAATAATTATTGGCAACAAACAAAGGGGAAATCATGCTGTATAAGAAAGTAATGCTGGATCTAAAGGCTCGTATTGATTCGGATGAGTTACAAATTGGAGATTCCTTGCCGACAGAGAAAGAACTGATTGAACACTATTCAGTTAGCCGAAGTACGGTACGCAAGGCGATTGATGAGCTTGTTAAACTTGGATTGGTCGAAACACGCCAAGGTTCAGGTTCCAGCGTGATCAGTAAAGCGATGGCCAATTCCATGTCGAACCTGGTCACTACCAAAGAAATGCTTGCGGATTCGGATAAGCGTTTGGTTTATAAGGTTGTGGAGTTTCAGTTGATGTCTCCGGAAGAAAAAATAGCCAATTTCTTAAAAATAGCTCCTTCAGAAAAGGTGTATTTTATCCGTCGTATTAAGTTGATTGATGATATCCCGTCGATTTACGAAGACTCCTATATGCCAGTTGCCTTGTTCCCACAAATCAATCTTCTTTCGCTAGAAGGCTCTAAATACAAATATTTAGAACAAGATTTGGGTTTTAAAATTGACGGCGCAATTCAAGATTTTGAAGCGATTATGCCGGACGAAAATATTTGCGCTGCTTTAGATGTGTCGCCAGATCGACCTCTGATTCGTATCCATTCAGTTGGAAAACTGAAAGATGGAAGGATTTTTGAGTATACGAGAACAAGCCTAAATCCCGAAAAATACACATATCAGCATTATTTAAAACGCTAATAGAGATCCCCTTAAGTATTTGAATCAACATTGCAGCAGTGGGCAGATAGAGTACGTACTGCCCACCGCACAAAATTCGGAATGAGCTTTACGGACTGGACACTCGGTCCAAGAGGTTGCCTTGAGGTTAGGTTACAACCAAGCCAGCGCGTTTATTGCCATGTTTAAGAAATACTCCGGCCAGACGCCGGAGCAGTATAAGAATCGTTTGTTGTAACAGGCTATTCGCTGAGCTTTTTCATCGCTTTTTGATAGCTCTCTACTTTTTCAACTTGCTCGATGTACTTCTTAATGTGGTGATAAGGAGACATATCACAACGTGCCGTTGCAAGTTGCAGAGCTAGGACCATCTGGAAATCTGCGCCAGACAGTTCATCACCTGCAAACCATTTGTTGTTGGACAGATGCTTATCAACCAGTTTGAGTTGCGGAATAATTCTTGGGTCAATGAAGTACTGGTTTAACGCCTGCACAAACTTTTTAATCACAGGTTTAATAAAGAACGGCATTGGCTTATCAACGGCTTTTGATAAAACCAGTCGCATCACCAGTAAAGGCATCATTGAGCCTTCAGCAAAGTGCAACCAGTAACGGTAATCTAATAGAGCTTTAGGATCTTTAGGTCTGAACTGTTGCTCGCTGTCGTAGGTATCAATCAGATATTCAATGATTGCGCCAGATTCAGCAATCACTAGTTCGCCATCGGTAATGACAGGCGATTTACCCAACGGGTCGATCTGCTTGAGTGACTCTGGTGCGCCGTAGGTTTTAGGGTCGCGTTGGTAAACTTTAATTTCGTAAGGTAGATTTAACGCTTCTAATAACCACGCAATGCGATTAGAGCGAGATTGAACGAGATGGTGCAGGATAATCATAAAGGCCTCTGACGTTACTTATTGATTTATCCTGCTAGTCTCACCAATCGCCAAGCATAGGTCAATTTAAAATACGCTATACATTGGCGAGAGTGATATAAGATGTACGGTTATTGGTTAGCTAGCTGACGGATCACATAGTCCAGAGCACCAACTACTGCAGCAACCTGAGCATCGTTACATTCTTCATCAGTGACTTTCGGGCTATCAGGGTAGACTTCCGTTGTAGTGCCGTATTGGCAATTTGTTACACCACCACATAGGCCAAGCTTCTTCATTGGGTAAAGAATCACACCATGTTGAACCACATCTGAACCGATGATCTGTCCGTTCGCGTCTGCTGGCGCAATGTGTGTTACTTTCGCAACAGATTCAATAACAGCTGCTTGGAACTCAAGTTGTGGCATTTCAGTGTCGCCAACGGTGTAAAAACCGTCTGGAATGCTGTCGGCTTCGTAGTCGATACCATCGCGAGCGGCTAAAGCAGGGCGAAACTCAGTTTCGTCAGTGTCTGTTGTTTCATGCAAATCAATATGAACCAATACTTCTTGAGGCAGGCTTGCTACCAATGCCATTAGGTTTGCCGACTCTTCTGCTGGGCTGTCAGCATAGAACGAACGGTTTGGATCAATCGCGTTTGGGTTCCAGCGGTTGATGGTTTCATATCCCCAAGGGCTGACGCAAGGCGCAGCAATAATATTGAAGTGCTGCTCGTAGCGCTTAGCTTCGTTTGCCATAAACTTAAGTGCGCCATGTACACCGCTGGTTTCGTAGCCGTGAATACCACCAGTAATTAACACGGTTGGTTTGTTCGCTTGCCAGTTTTTGCTTTTGATTGAGAAAAGCGGGTAGCGATCTTTGTCATAAGACAAAGCACCGTATTGCTCCACAACAAATTCGTTTTCTAACGCTTTAATTTTTGGCACAACTTCTTGCTGATATTCGCGTTTGATGGTTGTCGTCGCACGCCATTGTAGGCGTTCAGCCTCTCCCCATTTTTGACCTGGGGTTCCGATTGGGTAAGCTTGTGAATTGTTCATTACTTTCCTTGGAATAATTATTCTCATGCCATGGGATGAGCGTTATTAAAGATGTTTCATCATTTCTGACAGGCTGCTATGTTACCTCTTGTTTTATACAAACCCAAAAAGAGAATGTCATATGGCTGGAGCTAGCTTACTCACTTTATTAGACGACATCGCAACCGTACTCGACGATGTTGCTGTGATGTCGAAAGTGGCAGCAAAGAAAACCGCAGGTGTGCTGGGGGATGACTTAGCACTGAACGCTCAACAAGTCTCTGGTGTAGCCGCAGAGCGCGAAATCCCTGTGGTGTGGTCGGTTGCGAAAGGGTCGTTTCGCAACAAGCTGATCTTAGTACCCGCTGCATTGGTGATCAGTTCATTTGTTCCTTGGCTTATTATGCCGTTACTGCTGCTCGGTGGTTTGTTTCTTTGCTTTGAAGGCGCAGAAAAGGTGCTGGAGAAATTGTTTCATTCCGCGCCAAAGAAAGAACCAGAAGATGCGATGGCGGAGTTGCAACAAATTAGCATTGAAGAGTATGAAAAAAACAAAATCAGTGGTGCGATTCGTACCGACTTTATTCTGTCTGCTGAAATCATCGTGATTGCATTGGGCACGGTTCAAGGCAAAGAAATGATGACACAAATTATTGTTGTGAGTTTAATTGCAATGGTCATGACCGCCGGTGTATATGGTTTGGTGGCTGGCATTGTAAAGCTGGATGATCTCGGTTTCTATCTTGAGAGAAAATCCAAAGGCGAAGGATTGTTGGCAAAGCTGGGTGGTGTGCTGGTTGCTTTCGCACCTAAACTGATGAAAGGACTGACTGTGGTTGGCACTGCCGCGATGTTTTTAGTCGGTGGTGGTATTGTTGTGCACAACGTGCCGTTAATTCACCATTGGGTTGAGCCTATCATCATGCAATTACCCAACTTGTCATTGGTGAATGCGATTGTGCCAGTATTAATGAATGGCGCAATTGGTGTTGTTGCTGGTCTGCTTATTGTGGCCGTGATGGAAGTTGTTCATAAAGTTCGTCAATAGAACCATTTTGGTCTCACCTAAAAGGTAACTCACTGATGCATTGCGATTTACTTTAATATTTCACTCTAAAACCGTTTGAAACTGGAAATGACTGTTTGGTGAACCATGGTGATTCAGGTAATAATGAGTCACCATTTCGCTGATTTTAACTACGATGTATCGAACGTTTTTATTGTTGTTTACCATACTGTTTGCAAGCACTACTTTCGCAAAAGTCGATCTTGTGAAAGTGGATAAATCAAAGCGCCGTATGTATTTGATGGAGCAAGGAGAGGTGATCAAAGAGTTTCGTATTGCTTTAGGCAAATCGCCAAAAGGCCATAAGCAACAAGAAGGTGATCAGCGAACACCGGAAGGACGCTACTACCTTGATTACGTAACTCGTGATTCTTCGTTTTACCGCTCTATGCATATTAGCTATCCTAACCTTCGCGATAAACTCCGCGCTCAAGCTGCTAATATTGACCCTGGTGGTGATATAAAAGTTCATGGCTTAAAAGACGGTTTTGACGGCGATCCTCAGTTCATCCAAAGCTTTGACTGGACGAATGGTTGTATCGCTCTAACCAATGAGGAAATGGATGAATTTCTTGGACTAGTTCGAATTGGAACTCCAATTGAAATTGAGTGGTAATCTAGCCAAATTTATAGGTATTCCTTAACGTATTAAAGGGGATGCGTTTATCCCCTCTAGAACTAAAAGTAACCGCTATAGGTTTGGTTTATTCAACGTGACTTAAATCTACTATTGGCTCTTTTACTTGTTGCACTTTTTTACCACCAAGAAGTTTATGTACGTCATTAACAGCACTATCGACTTCTTTTGAAGAAGATAACACCGTGTAAGTAATATCAAAGTTCTTACTTTCACCTGAACGAATCGTTGGGACGAGTCCTAGAGGACGTTGGTATTTAGTGTTATACGCATAACTAGTACCAGGCTCAATACCAGTAACATAACCTTGTTGTAAAGTATCGGTGTTTTTCCAGATCGTCAAAACGGGTAGTTGCTTAGTATTGTATTGCATTGACACACCTAAGTTGGCCGCTTTGTTATGTAACACGGCTAAGGTATTTCCATTCTTATCAGCGATCGGTTTTAGGTTGTATACCATTTCATCATAACCTTTTGTGGGGCCTAGGTAGGTTTGCCAATCTTCCAATCCTTTTTCTGCATAGCTATTAAATGGCGATATTTCACTAGCCGCTGCATACACTTTTGACCCCTTTTCTAATATTGGACGGCCAAAATTTGAGTGATAAATAATTTGGTATTCATCGTCATAATCAGCTTTGTTCGTCAGAGCATCATTGACGGTAAATCTATTCTCTCCTGGAGTTATTGAGAATGAAGTTTTGGTAACCAACTCTGCCTTTTTAAAGGTTCGTTCAGAAACTTCTCCCTCAATTGTAATTTTATGTGGGGCCTCATCATCGATGATGATTTTTATTTTTGAACTAGGAGTGTTTTGTGCTCGGCCATGTAAACTCAATAATTGCCCGTTGTCATCTACCCCGGGATGTCCTGTCCATTCATAGCCACAGCGCACCATCATTTCGTTGAAACCATCTAACCAACCAAGCCCATTACGACTTTCCAAATCGATGTATACAGGGTTAACAATCTCTTTTACCGGTGAATCCCAACCTAATACTCGTTTTCCATCTTTCTTTACATCAAATATCCCCATACCTCTAGTTGGTACTAAGGTTACTTCCAATTCGCCATTGTTTATAACAATAACATCAACACCTTCTTGCTTACCGCCGTGTAAGCGTACTTTTTCTATACTAAATGGAGTGTTTTCGAAACCGAGTTTTTGGTTCGTAATTTCCCAATTTTCAACATAAGTATTCGAGGCAATATCTGTTAGGGTAAATTCAGCTGCAGAAGCATACAGCGGTGCAACAAAAGTAAGAGCAGCAATAAGAGGTTTTATTTTCATGATTTGATCCTTTAAGTTGTAATATTTTAGCTGAATCGATTCAGCTAATTAGGCTACAGACAATACATACTGGATCAAAGTGCTGAACAAACAGATGTGATTCAGTTCATTAACTTGGTTGTTTTTTGTTCAAACAATGGTTGGTGAATCACGTTCAGCATTAACTGATTGATTTATCAAAAGTAATTTGATGGGTTGGAAATTTGGTTTTGCCGACAGCAATCAGTAAATCGGCACGAAATTCATAGTGTCAGGATGACGGACTTCGAATCACACTAGACATTCTATCAGCTGAAATACCCTGCCACTTGCCGTTCATTCGTTACTTTTTGCAACGTCTATTTCCAAAAGCTGCCTCAGTAGCTTTCTGTTATTCCAACGAACACTTACCTTCGTTTTCCGCTCTTTAAACTGTACGAAGACTGATTCCAGAAATGAGTTTTACTAGGCTTGTACTTAAAAGTAACTGATTGCATTTATTGCGAATAATTTAATACTAACACCTCTTTTTGGGTGGTAACTGTACCTCCTAAAATGGTGTCCGGGACCATTAAACCGCTATAAGATAAATACTAGGTAATAATAATAGCGTTAAGAAACATACGGATATTTTTATTAAATCATAACCGTACAACTAAATGATAATATGACCAAGACTAAACTAACTATTTTCAATTTAAGGCTTATACTTAAAGTAGCTCTGCCCATTTGAGTTATTTTTTCATTATAAAACAAGTTTCCTTTCACAGTAATTCTCGAACTTTTTCGTTTAACTTCTGCGACAGCTCTCTTGAGTAGCTATGAAATAACTTAATTTATCAAAGTGTTACCCTATAGTATTAGTCGAGGTATATATGTCTGACAGAGAAACTGGATCAGTAAAATGGTTTAATGAAAATAAAGGCTTTGGATTTATTACTAAAGATAGTGATGGCAAGGATATTTTTGTCCATTTTCGTTCGATTTCATCTGATGGGTTTAAGACCCTGTTAGAAGGACAAAAAGTAAGCTTTGAAGTTGAACCCGGTGAGAAAGGACCGCAAGCTACAAATGTAGTTCTCATCTAGATACGGTTGAAGGTACAGTAATCACAAGCTTTTCCTTCATTTTTAGAGTCTAGTTATTGTTTGATGGCAAAAATCCATTTCAACTTCTTCCTTCTTTTAGAATTTCAACTCTGATCCTTTCAGGTTATAGATTTTCAGCTGATTAAAGCTATTTGAATATGGGAAATATAAATGCCCAAAAACATTTCTATGACTAGGAGGTTCCTTTTGCAAAGGTAAACTATCATTGAAAGGAAACAAATTATGCTACCTATCCACGAAAAAACATGGTGCCAAACATATCAAAGATCACTGAATGTAAGAGGCATTGATTATAGATACTGGTCATTAAAAAAAATTGCTCAGGATTATCAAGTCAGCCTGTCCAATATTCCCTTTACTAAGCGCCTGCTTATTGAAAATGTAATGCGCCAATCCTCTGACTTAAAAGAATTACCTCGAATTATAGAAGCTTTATTTCTTAAAAAAACGACGTTTGATTCCGAGGGCAACAGTAATTCATCTGAGTTTAGCTTCTATCCTAGCAGAGTACTGATGCAGGACTATACTGGTATACCTGCTTTAGTTGATTTAGCCGCGATAAGAGATGTTGTAGCCCAAGAGGGGGGAGATCCAAGCTATGTCACACCTAAGTGCCCGGTAGATCTTGTCATAGACCACTCGTTAATTGTTGAACAGTCAGGCTCAGAATCCTCGATACATATAAATCGTGAGCATGAAATGGCAAGAAATAGAGAGCGCTATACATTCCTAAAATGGGCACAAAAAAACTTCCATAACTTGACCGTGATACCGCCCGGTAAAGGTATTTGTCACCAAGTTAATCTGGAGTATTTATCACAAGTGGTTCGTGAAGATGAAAATGGAGTGTTAACGCCAGATACTGTTATAGGAACCGACAGCCACACTACAATGGTAAACGGGTTAGGTGTGTTGGGTTGGGGAGTGGGTGGCATAGAAGCTGAAGCTGTAATGTTAGGTCAACCGCTCAATATTGCTGTCCCTTGCGTTGTCGGAGTGCGTCTTGATGGGCAATTGAATCCTGGTGTTACAGCGACGGACTTGGTTTTGACGATTACAGAAAGGTTAAGAGCCCACGGAGTGGTCGGCAAATTTGTTGAGTACTATGGCCGTGGCTTAGCGCATTTATCTGTGGCCGACCGTGCGACCCTTGCCAATATGGCCCCAGAGTATGGTGCCACATGCGGTTTTTTCCCTATTGACGAAAACACTATTGCCTATTTAACGCTTACAAACCGCCCTCTTCATTCGTTGAAAGAGTTCGTGCTTATGCTCAAGAACAAGAACTATGGTGGGATACAAACAGCCCTTCACCTGAGTATGATGAAAATGTTGTGGTGGATTTATCTGCTGTCGTCACTTCAATAGCAGGCCCCAAACGACCGCAGGATAGACTTAATATCAGTGCAATTAAGCAAGCGACCCTTGACCAATGCTCTATTGAAGGTGCCTCAAATCATCAACCAGAACGCTCAGGCTCACCTAAGCACCTAAACCATGGTGATGTCGTCATTGCAGCCATCACCTCATGCACCAACACATCGAACCCTGCCGTTATGTTGACTGCGGGTTTGGTCGCTATGGCAGCAGTTAAAAAGGGCTGTCGGTTCCTAGCTACGTCAAAACTTCTCTCGCACCCGGGTCATTAGCGGTCGCTCGATACCTTAATGATACTGGGTTGCAACACTACTCGACCTATTGGGATTTCATCGAGTTGGATACGGCTGCACAACATGCATTGGTAACTCTGGCCCACTGAAAAACAATCTTGAAACCGAGATCTTGGAAAACAGCCTGAACGTATCGGCAGTATTATCAGGTAATCGCAACTTTGAAGGCAGAATACACCCTCTGTTAGCCTAAACTGGCTTGCCTCACCACCATTAGTTGTCGCGTTTGCGTTAGCGGGTACGACCTGTATTGACTTAGAAAACGACCCATTGCTATCAATAGTAACAGTGAGCCTGTATATCTAAGAGATATTTGGCCAAGCCAAACCATGCTGAATGAAATGCTGGATCAGTACATGAGAGCCACTTCAGACTGAGCTACAACGACATTACTGAAGGGGATGAAGAGTGGGAACAATTGTCGATGAAAGACAGTCCCTGCTATCCGTGGGACCAAGACTCCACTTACATACAACGCCCTCCGTTTTTGGAAATAGCGCCACCAGCATTTCCTATCGAGTCAGCGTGTATTAGCAATTTTGGGAGATTCGATTACGACCGACCATATTTCTCCAGCAGGCCTCATTTCAAAAACTAGTCCGGCAGGTCAATATTTGCTTGCAAAAATATCGCCCCAGAAGAGTTCAATAGCTATGGTTCTCGCCGAGGAAATCATCACATCATGGTTCGCGGGACTTTTTCGAATGTACGTTTGGAAAACAAGATCGTCTCCCGACTATAGGCGGCGTCACGCGATGTTACGGTGATACCAAACTGGATGACTGCAATATGTCGACCACTGAAAAAGCGCCTCCAGTCATTCCTATTTTCGACGCAAGCAGGAGGTCAATCGAACTTCAAGTTCCGTTGGTTATCTTTGGTGGCAAAGACTATGGCTCAGGTTCTAGTCGTGATTGGGCGGCAAAAGGGTGTTTGCTATTGAATGTAAAAGCGGTAATCGCGGAATCGTTTGAAAGGATTCATCGTAGTAATTTAGTCGGTATGGGCGTATTGCCTCTTCAACTGATACGACCAGATGAATTAAATTCACTGACTCTAGAGGGTAATGAGACTGTTTTTATCGCCCCCAATGAGCCTCTTAAACCCTTATTAGAGCTGAATATTATCGTTGTAACCGCTCAAGGTTCGGAACTCACCATTCCAGTTATTGCACGTATCGACAACCCGAAAGAGCTAGAGTATTTCAACTCGGGAGGCATTCTTCAGTATGTTCTGAAGCAATTGAAAGCGAGC
>JBLXHN010000024.1:0-27933 GCA_048259585.1 Vibrio sp.
TTAAGGCTATCCATGGTGAATGATTTCTGTTGTTGAATAGCCCCAATTAGATCATATTTTTACTTAGATTGGTATTAAACAAAGGGTCGTCATCAGCGCCTGGGTAACCACCAAAACTCCAGCCTTCATTAGTCAATACAGGATTTACTACTGTTACCTCAATAAGGTCCTCTAAACCTTTTAGTTTTCTGGCAATCAAGGTGCGCGATGCCCAAGGACAAATTAAGGCCACGTATAAACGGTAACGCCCCGGCTCAGCTTTAAAGCCACCCACTCCTGTAGGTCCAGCACTGCCGTCAGCCGTTATCCAATTTCGAAAGCTGGATATCTGGCGAACGAAGCGACCTTGTTCATCCGCATTCTGCATTGCTTTCCAATTTTTTGTCCATTTACCGTCTACTAACATCACTCCTACCTCAACTTCATTATTTGAAACAAACTGGTTCGCTTATTTGAAAACATGTTTGTGTTGATAGAGAGATTATGATTACAAAATATTAGTAGAACAATTGGTCACTCATAGAGATATAATCAACATTACATTGATAAAAAGCCGACGGGTAACAATTACCGTCGGCTATAAGTACTCTACATTTATCAATCCATATCAGGTGTAAACAGGCCACGTTTCATGAAAAACTTAACCCATACAGCCCCAATAACACTAATAGTAAATAAGATACCACCAGCGACACTATAAACAGTTTGTGTCATCTCTTCTGAGGGCGAGTTATGCAGCGCGACGTAAGCCATTGCGATAATTCCGAGGATTTGTGGGATCGGGAAGAACGGCGTTTTATATGGTCGGTTATGATTCGGTAACTTTTTGCGCAGCACGATAACATCAATATGAGCAACCATGTATGCCAATAACCAACTTGTTGTTGCCGCAATTACAAGCACAATCAATGAGTCAATATCAACCAACATAAATGCAATCGTTGTACACCCTGCCATCATCAATACTCCAACCCATGGCACATCAAAACGATTCTTTGCTTTTAGTTGTGGAAAAGCTTGTCTTTGCATAGACATACCGTGAAGCATTCGTGGTACAGAAGCTAAAATGGTATTAATCGTACTACATGTTGCTGCAAGCGCCATGATTGTCGCAATGGCTAAACCGCTTTGACCAAAGACACCATTCGCATAGTCCAAATAAGGGATTGGTGACGCTAGCAGTGTCTCGGTGTCCAAATACAAGGTTGCACCGTATGCAAAAGCTAAGAAAATTGCGAAAATCATCGTTAGCGACCAATGCATGGCACGCGGAATGTTCTTGGTCGGATTCTCAACTTCTTTTATCATCGGGCAAATAAACTCTACCCCAACCATCAACCACATCGCTAAAGCAATTAAGCCGATAAAGCTTCCATCTAATACACCACCAAAACTCCAGTCGACACTCGTACCTGACAAGGCCACATGTGGTTCAGCGAATCCACCAATGGCACATAAGCCCATAATAATAAGTGCGCTAACCAGTATAAATGCCAACATATTTTGTACTCTCGCAAAAACATCAGCACCAATTAAGTTCGTCATACATAACGCAGCCAGAATAACCAACGGAACAACGTTCTCTGGAAACATGCCCGGCAGAAGTTCAGCCAGCATCGCGTCAACCAAAAACATTTCTACTGGTAGCGCCAATATCGCTACCACGACATATCCGGAAAACACAGAAACGATAGCAGGAAAATGTCCTATCGCTTTTTGCGTATAAGTGGCAAGTGTTCCCTCTTGAGGAAACATCAGTGAAAGTTCAGCAAAGCTCATCGCATTAAACTGGGCAAGGATATATGCCGCAATCATGGCGGCAATAAATGCCATGCCACCAATACCAATACCCTGCGTTGCTGAGATCATGGCACCTTGTACGATGACCAAACCAATACAGATCGCCATCATGGTTGGCAATCCCATTTTATTTATTTGAGTTTTCGTCGCCGATCTTTCAGCGCTTTCAATCCTGCTTGAGTATGATGTGTCGCTCATATTCAAATTCCTTTTGTAATGAGATAAAACAATTAAACAATCTTAGAGCCGGTCAAACCGATACGGAGACGGGTCTATGATTGGGTCCATACCACTTACTAAATCTGCGGCAAGCATTCCTGCTGCAGGTCCTGTCCCAAAACCATGACCTGAAAATCCAGTTGCAATGGTTAAACCAGGGATTTCCTTTACCTGATCGATAACGGGGTTTGAATCTGGCGTTACGTCAATTTGTCCAGCCCAGGATTCCGCAACTTGGGCATCCTGAAACACTGGCCACGCCTTACGTAAATTTGTTAGTGCCTCCTGATTTAGACTGTCGTTATGTACAGGATCCATCGTTCTAATTTTTTCAAACGGAGAACTTACGTTGTTTGACCAGCGTCTCGGCAAAGAGAGGTCTTTCAGAAAATAGCGCCCTAAAGAAACTCTTAGAAAGCTCCGTTGGTGTTTTAATTGGCTGAGGTACCGGTGCCCAATCAACAGGTGATCAAGACACAAAGGTGCATCCAGAGCGCCGCGCTGTGTAACAATAAATCCGCCATCATCATGTTTACGAAACGAAAAGTTTGACGCACCTACAGCAATATCGGTCGGGCCATCAATCGGCTTAGTTCGCAATACTGAACAGATCAAAGGTAATGTCGGAAGTGAAATACCTAGATTAGCTAGAAAACGACGTGACCAAGCACCACCAGAAAGCAACACGTGTTCACAACGAATTTCGCCTTTTTCAGTGACAACACCACTGACTTTTCCACCTGAACGAGATAAACCGCGTACCGCGCAATTTTGAACAAGAATTGCGCCTTTATTAATCGCAGCCTGAGCCATTGCACTAGTGGCAATAGACGGTTCTGCACGACCATCTGACGGTGTATAAATTCCACCCAGCCACTTTGCTTTCCCCCCCTGTACCATGCTATCGACTTGTTTTGGCGATAACATGTGAGAGTCCAATTTCAGATCTTTTACTGATTCCAACCAACTCTCGTGCATCGCAAGTTGTTGTTCAGAATCAGAAAGAAACATAATACCCGTTTGCTTGTACCCCACTTCACGGCCAATTCTGCTTGGCATGTCAGCCCACAACTTGTCTGCTGCTAAAGCAAGAGGAACATCTTCGAAATGTCGGCTGGTTTTACGAATCCACCCAAGATTACGTGAAGATTGTTCTCCGGCAATGTGACCTTTTTCAAGTAACACGACCGGTATATTCCTTTCCGCTAACGTTAGTGCCGCGTTAACACCAACAATTCCCCCACCAATGATCACTACGCTTGTGGAAGCGGGAACTTTATCAGTGGTTTGAAAACGTTCGAGAGTCTTTGTCATATCTTTCTATCCTTAAATGGATGAGGCATAGCCTCATCCGTACTCCATTACGCTATGACGAGTTGCTCTGATTGCACTGTTGAAGCCCCCTTGTATGCGGTGACTTCCAGTTCAACTTTGTAAACCGTTGAGCCCAACGGTGGACAAGTAACGGTCGTGGCCGGATTGACACCTTTAAACTTGCTACCGATTAATTCCATCACCACCGATACATCCTCCGGGTTTTGAATGAACACCCGTGACATAACAACATCCGATAGTGAACTACCCACAGCCGTTAAAGCACGCTCAATATTGCTGAACACTTGCTCTGTTTGCTCCAGTACACTGTCTGCAATGACTTGTGTTTCAGGGTTACGTCCTGCAGTGTTAGAGACGAAAATCCAATTGTTTACCGCAACGGCACGCGAATAACTCGCGATTTCTTCGAACTTTGAGCCCGTTTTTACTTTGACTATATTTGTCATTAGATTTACCTGATAAATTGAATGAAGAAGTCTATGTGGATTAACAAAGCTCGGGTTCATCCCAAAGATTAAGTTTTACACCGATCCCTTTTTCAATTGCGTTACGGTAAACGACGGTGCCCCACGCGACATCTTCGACAGGCAACCCACCGACAGACAAAATGATAATTTCTTCGTCGTTTTGACGACCAGTAGCCTCTCCAGCAACGATTTTTCCTAAGTCTTCAAACTGATCTTTGGTCATCAAACCTTGTTCGATCATGTCCATAAACCGAACACCGATGATCGGAATATATTGGTGTGCTGGTCGTGGAACTTCAGAGAACCAAGCTTCGTATAGGCCAGGGTTATCTGCCACTTTACGCACATCCTGTTTTTCAAGATCTTCATCCAACCGACAATACGCTGGCATAGATAGGAACGCTCCAGGCTTAACCCACTCGCGTTTTACTAATGGGTAACTGGATACATCACCAGTTTCACCGGAATTGCAGTAGGTTACGATGTCCGCATCGCGCACAACATCTTCAATTGAGTCAACAACCTGTACGTTTTTGATCTGAGGATATGTCACGTGAACCCAGGTAATGAAATCGTCTAAACTCTTCTTACCTCGTCCTTTCACTTTAATGGTGTCGATATCCGGGCAAGCCGTCATAAACGCAGCCACAGAAGTTTTTCCCATTACACCAGGCCCCAGTAGACCTATCACTTTTGAGTCTTTACGTGCAAGATAACGAGCACCGACACCGGGAACCGCTCCTGTTCGATAAGCTGATAACAAGTTAGCTGACATATGCGCCAATGGTGCACCTGTATCAACATCGTTAAGGGTAAACATTAGAATTGATCGAGGCAGGCCTTTCTCACGGTTTGCAACATTAGAGCCGTACCATTTCACGCCACATGTTTGGAAACTCCCACCTAAATATGCAGGCATTGCCATCAGTCGGCGGTCTGGTGAGTGAGCAGGCATATTTGCGAACTCGGGCTTTTCGGGAAAAGTAATCATTGCGCCGTGAGAATCATTATTCTCACCAGCCATACGGTAATCGCCTTTATAAAGCAGTGCGAACATCTCTTCCATCGTATCAACACACTGCTCCATGTTGGTGACACCCGCTTTTATCATGTCTTGCTCGGAGAGATATAGAAAATCAATTTTTGTGTTATCTGACATACGTTCACCTGTATCAAAAGTTAGTTATTCCCCCTCTCTCGTGGTCTTTCCATTCCTGCTAACGTCGAGCGATTAGCATGAACTTTATGACTCTTCCTTGAGTGGTTAACTCGATACTAGTGAGCGATTTTTTTACCGTATTGTATTTTTGCGACACAGGAAAATTTATTTTTTCCAGTTCACTCTTGGCATACTTGCTGCACGGATGAAACAAAATGGTTACAAATCATTAATATTCATCCAAACTCACAAGGTAGGAAACCATGTTGAATTCGCCGCTCTCATTTCAGGTAGCAAATATTCATTCTAAACAGCCATGGTTTGTTTTAAGTGCGGATACATATTCGACCAATTTAACGACGGAAAACCCCGTCATTTCTCATTTCTATAGTTTTGTATTTGGTAAGTCACAAGCCCCTACGACCGCCATTCCTGATGGCTGTGTTGATCTTTTGTTCGATTGCGATGCAGATAATCCTATCGGTATGGTTTGCGGCTCTACTTTGCAAGCGACCGAGGTAGAATTCAACCAAAGTCATCGTTACTTTGGCATGCGTTTCATCCCCGGTTTCATTCCTGATTTTATCGATATTTCTGCACCTGAACTGGTCAACAAACAATTCAATATGGTTGATGTTGTACCTAATGCGTTACCTCTTGTCGATCAAATCATAAACGCCAAATCTTTTACCGAACAAGTTCTTGTTGCCAAACAGTTTATGCGAGGAAAGCAAGGGCGAAAACCAAGCAACCTCACTCACCAAGTCGCTGCAAAAATCTGTTTGGAAAAAGGTAATATACAAATTCAGGATTTAGAGCATTAATTTGGATACAGCAGTCGTACTTTACAGCGACAATTTCGTGCTGATTTAGGAATGACACCTAAAGCGTTTTGTCGCGCAATACGTTGCCAGTCTGCAATTTATGATATTAATCATAGAGATCAGGTCGCGTTTTCTGATCTCGCTCTGGATCTTGGATTCACAGATCAATCTCACTTCCTAAAAGAGTTTAAGAAGCTGGTAAGCACCACGCCGCTTGAATATCAGAATCGCGTTAAGCAAACCACTTACCTTGAACGCATACAGTGTTACTGAACAGAATTGGGGCAAACTTAGTTTTCAAATGCACAATTTTTGTGCCCTCTACCATATCTTCTATTTTTGTGCAGGTCGTAAATTCTTGTAAATGACAATAATTATCATTGCTGAATAAATACTTTATGGCTAAAGTAGCAGCGAAATTAAACAATGATATAAAATGTAAGTACGAAAGAAGCTACTATGAATAAAAAACAAAACAACAGAACACCATTACCGCTCACAGTTCAAGACTCAGTTCAAATTTCTCCAAGCATTCAAAGAATTACCCTTCAGGGTGAATCTATAGCCCACTTCAGTGTTGAAAACACTGGTGACTATTGTAAGCTTTTATTTACCCCTGATGGTGGAACAGATCTCAGCATTCTTGCTGCAGATGAACGGCCACTCATGCGCACGTACACCATCCGTGAGTTTGACTCAGAAACGAATAGTATCGTGGTGGATTTTGTCCGTCACGTGACGAGCGACCTATCATGTGGATTCGCGGCACGCTGGGCAAACAACGTAAAAGTCGGTGAAACGATTTCAATCGTCGGTCCGGGGAAAGGCCATGCCATCAACCAGAGTGCCGATTGGGTATTTTTGGCCGCTGATATGACTGCATTACCAGCACTTTCGGCGACTCTCGCCAATCTTAAGTCAGGAACCATAGGCTATGCTGTTATAGAGGTTGCTCAAAAAGAAGACATACAGCAACTGAATGCACCGCAAAATGTCACTATTATTTGGGCTGTGGCAGGCCAAGAAGCAAGGCTTGTGGATACCGTAAAAGCACAACCATGGCTGGATGGTCAATGTTCGGTGTGGTGCGCTTGTGAATTCGATTCCATGCGTACATTGCGCCAGTTCTTCCGTAATGATAAAGAAATCGATCGAGATTACATTTACATCAGCAGTTACTGGAAAAATGGCGTCAGTGAAGACGGACATAAAGTAATAAAACGCCAAGATGCAGAGAGTGAAAATGAATAAAACTTATAAACGAATCAGCCAGCTTAATGCTGGCTGATGATTATCCGGATATCACTGAAAGTGACTCAATACTGATTGCATCATGGCGCCAATACTCAATACCACAATCAATAAGTTCACCATCTTGATTATAATTCAGCCTCTCAATCACCATCGCGGGTGTTCCACCCGTTGCTCTTAACGCCTGTGCAATCTCTCCTAATAGAGAGCTGGTGGAGATGCGGTAACGAATTGACTGATATTGAATGGCATAGTGATCACGGTAAATGTCTGTCAATGACTGAGATAAGTCATATTCCAGTAGATTAGGAAACCGTTCAGGCCTGATATAGTTAGTCACAAATACCACGGGGCGGTCGTCTAAATAACGGACACGGTCTACGCGATAAACGTCAGAAAACGGTTTTAAACCTAGTAATGTAGACGCATGTTTATTTGCTACCATCGCCTTTGCTAAAACCAGTTCCGTTTTGGGTACTCGATTCTGAGCAAGTGCCATATTAGTAAAGTTCAACGTCTGAGTCGGGTCATAACAAAGAGGCTGCGGCGAAACAAACCAACCTCTCCTATCTTCACGATATATACGCCCTTCGGATTCCAATAATGATAAGGCCTCACGCAAGGTTACCCGGGTGGTATCAAACGATTCAGCTAACTTACGTTCCGCAGGTAGTTTTTGTCTTGGCGACAACATACCAGCGTCAATTTGCTCAACGATAGCGTCTTTAATTTTTACGTACTGCATGGCTTCCTTTTTAACTCATGACTCACTTTGCCTTAAGCGAATAAAATAGTACGCAATTCATCCAGTGATTGCACTTCATAATGTGCATCAATGCCTTCAGGGCGTTCGTTCTGATGTACGTTTAGCCAACATGTTTCTATGCCAAAATTCAGACCGCCAAGGATATCTGAATGTGGATTGTCTCCCACCATTAACACACGCTCTTTATCGGGGTGACCCATGACTTCCATCGCATGAATAAATATTCCAGCATCCGGTTTAGCCACGCCAACTTGTTCAGAAATCACCACATGCTCAAAGTATCGCGACATACCCGTTCTTTCTAAACGAATCGCTTGTAGCTCGGTAAAACCATTAGTGATGATACCCATCTTCGCTTTACCGCTCAGTGCGTCCACCAGCTCTTTTGCACCTGGCAGTAATGTACAAATATCCGCCATGGCTTCAAGAAAAGCACGGTTGAGTTCCGTGGTTGTCGTTTCCAGTTTCTCAGCCCAAGCTTTGAAGCGAGTATGCTTTAACTCATCGGCTGTGATCATACCGTTTTGGTAATCGACCCAAAGTGGCTTATTGACTTGCTGGTATTGGTGAAAATCTTCTTGCGTAAAATTCACACCTTTACGTTCAAACATTATCTGCATACCTTTAAATGCGTCAAAGTGGAACAAAGTCTCATCAGCATCAAATAAAATCCAGTCGTACTTCATGTTGGTTCTCCTCGTAAAAGCGAAACCTATTGTAGATTGTTTTCAATAAAATGATAATCTTTCGATATGGAAACTTGTTGTTAATTCAGAGGCAACAATCGTCATGGACAATACCTTCTCTACTATCCCTATTTTTGTTGCTGTCGTTGAATGCGGAAGCTTCTCTCTTGCTGCGGAAAAACTTGGGGTGACCAAATCAGCTATCAGTAAACGCATTACTCAATTGGAAGATGAACTCGGTATTCGATTACTTAATCGCACGACTCGAAAACTGAGCTTAACCGAAGCCGGAAAACGCTATTACGACCATGTTTCTCAAGCGTTATCCATTGCACAACAAGGTGTGGATGCAGTCACAGAGCTTCAAGGTGAGCCCAAAGGTAAACTCAAGATTACCGCGCCGATGTCGTTTGGTGTTCTATATATCGCACCAATTGTCGCCGAGTTTCTAGAGCACTACCCTAAAATCACCATTGATTTACAACTTGAAGATCAAATGGTCGATCTTATTGAAGGTGAATTTGATTTAGCGATACGTATCGGCAACATACCAATTTCTAATTTAGTGGCGAAACGACTCGCCAACTGCAAAAGCATTCTCTGTGCATCGCCTTGTTATATTAAAAAGAACGGGGTACCACAAAAGCCTGCTGACTTAATTGACCACAACTGCCTAGTATATTCCTATTTTCGCGGAGGAAATGAGTGGACATTTGATTATCAACGTAACGAGTTTAAGGTAATCCCTAAAGGTAACTTCGTAGTAAACAACAGCGAAGCTATCCGCCGTGCGCTTATCGAAGGGTTGGGTATCGGTCAATTACCAACATTTCTGGTTAGTAAAGATATCTTATCAGGAAAACTGACCTCGATTATGACGTCCTACACTCTTCCAGAACATGCCGTTTATGCCGTGTATCCTGAACGAAAACATCTTCCCCATAAAGTACGTGCTTTTATGGAGTTTGTGGCCGATAAGCTTGGCCGCGATAACCCAGTTTGGGATCACGGATTATTCTAATGTCGCAACAAAAACAACGATTGGATAAAAAAGTATTGTTCTCTGATTTAGCACAATAAATGGATCACAATATCTCCCTATAAAAACGAATAGAAACCATTTTTTGTAGATAAGGAAGCGCCATGAAACGATTTTTACCTTCATCTGTAATGTTAATGCCATTTGTCGTAAAACATTACTCAGAACATAGTGATGAAGATAAGATTTCCTGTGATCCGTACGACACGCAAACAGCGAATTGTGAACTAAACTTATCAACCAATAATGAAGTGTCAGTTAACAAAACTCCCGCGGATAAACAACCCAGAAAGGAATAACCTGATGAAAAAAGTCGCCGTTATTTTAAGCGGTTGTGGAGTATTTGATGGCTCAGAAATTCATGAAGCCGTCTTGGCTCTACACGCCATAGAAAAACAAGGTGCAAGCTGGCATTGTTTTGCACCCGATATAGAGCAAATGCATGTCATCAACCATTTAACTGGCGAAGAGATGCCAGAAAAGCGCAATGTACTCATTGAAGCCGCGAGACTTGTACGCGGCAAAGTGGAAGATGTTGTCAAACTCAAAGCCGATGAATACGATGCATTGTTGCTGCCTGGAGGTTTTGGCGCAGCCAAAAATCTTACTGACTTCGCGATTAAAGGCGCCGATTGTACGATTAACGCTCATGTAGCAACGGCTTGCCGCGCATTCGCTGAGTCAGGCAAACCCGCCGGGTATCTTTGCATTGCTCCAACCATTATTCCTATGATTTATGAACATGGTGCGCAAGGTACCATAGGTGCCGATAAAGCCACTGCCAAGGCGTTTAATCATATGGGTGGCGAGCACATTGATTGCCCAGTCGATGATTTTGTCTACGATCAGGAGCATAACGTGTTGTCAACTCCAGCTTATATGCTGGCGGAAAATATCTCGCAAGCGGCGACTGGTATCGAACGCTTAGTCGAAAAACTCATTGATTTAGCGTAATACGCCAGCGATTATCTCGTTATCGCGGAAGGAGCCTAAGCTGGTAAGCCTTCCGCTTCTTTTACCCAGTAGTAAATAAATAACTTGACTCATATCAGCATTATTTTGAAAATCACCGCAATCGCACAATCCTCTATTAAAAAACCTTTACAACGATATATTTATAGATAACATGCCAGCGCAAACGTTTGCTTAAACTAATAACTGATACTTTCTGAGGATTTTATGCTTTCAGATATCGACATTTGCCGATCAACATCATTAACTCCTATTGATACCGTCGCACAGAAGGCGGGTTTACTTAACAAAGAATTTCAAAGCCAAGGACGTTATAAAGCCAAGGTCTCTTTGAACTGTCTAGATCGCTTACATGAAAAGCCTATCGGTAAGTTTGTTTTAGTTACAGCAATCACACCTACCCCACTGGGTGAAGGCAAAACGGTAACAACGATTGGTTTGGCACA
Source organism: Vibrio sp. (assembly GCA_048259585.1). GTDB lineage: Bacteria > Pseudomonadota > Gammaproteobacteria > Enterobacterales > Vibrionaceae > Vibrio. The sequence goes on from JBLXHN010000024.1 coordinate 10,965, forward strand.
AGGTTTGGCGAAACTGAAACAATCGGTGTTCGCTTGTATTCGCCAACCTTCTATGGGACCAATATTTGGTGTCAAAGGTGGTGCCGCTGGAGGGGGCTATTCCCAAGTCGCCCCAATGGAGGAGCTTAACTTACATTTAACGGGCGATATCCATGCGGTCACTGCGGCTCATAATTTAGCGGCCGCGGCGATCGATGCAAGAATTTACCATGAACAGCGCAACGGCTATGACGATTTCGAACAACGAACATCAATGCCAGCGCTACGTATCGATCCGAGTCAAGTCGTTTGGAAGCGGGTTATGGATCACAACGACCGCGCGCTGCGAATGGTAACGGTTGGTCGCAATGAAGCAGGCAAAACCATTAATGGCTACGAGCGTGAAGATGGGTTTGATATCTCAGCGGCTTCTGAGCTAATGGCTATCCTTGCGCTTGCGTCTAGCCTTAAAGATCTACGTCAACGAATTGGTAAAATTGTGGTTGCCTATGACTTTGACGGCCAACCAGTAACGACTGAAGATCTAAAAGTCGCAGGTGCGATGGCGGTGAGTATGAAAGAAGCCATTGAACCGACATTGATGCAAACGCTAGAAGGTGTCCCAACACTTATCCATGCTGGCCCCTTTGCAAATATTGCCCATGGTAACTCCTCCATTATCGCTGACGATATTGCGACACGGTTGGCAGATTATACCGTCACTGAGGGTGGATTCGGTTCCGATATGGGTTTTGAAAAAGCCTGTAATATCAAAGCCAAAGCTTCAGGGAAAACGCCTGACTGTGCCGTTATCGTCGCGACATTACGTGGCTTAAAAGCTAACTCTGGCGAATTTGATTTACGCCCTGGACAAGCCATTCCTGATTCTCTGTTTGAACCCAATCAACAGGCACTTATCGCAGGTTTCGAAAATCTTAAATGGCATATCAACAATGTCAATAAGTACGGAATTCCCGCTGTTGTGGCGATCAACCGTTTTCCACAAGATACCGATGAAGAGTTGCAACAACTCATAGAATTGATCGAAGCACTACCAAACGATGTTGAAGTCGCCCTATCCGAAGGGTTTACTCAAGGTGGTGAGGGAACGAAGTTGCTGGCTGAGAAAGTGATAGCACAATGTGAAAAACCATCACACTTTACCCCACTTTATCAAGCTGAAGACCCTCTACTGACCAAAATCAGCAACGTTCTCCTTAAGGGCTACGGTGCGGAATCTTTTATCCTGTGCCATAAAGCCCAAACTCAGCTTAAAAAACTCAATGAACTCGGCTTTAATCATCTGGCCATTTGCTTTGCCAAAACACCATTATCGATCACCACTGACTCAGCAATTAAAGGCGCACCAACCAATTTTAATGTGGTCATACGCGAACTCAGACTGTGTGCCGGAGCTGAGTTTGTCTATGCGTTGTGTGGCAATGTTATGACAATGCCTGGGCTGCCAGAAAAACCAGCATTTATGAGTTTAGATATCGACGAACAAGGTCATATTATCGGACTCAGCTAAATGGTTTCGAACTTTGGAATAAAAATAGCAGCGGAATACTGCTATTTTTTTTCTAGTTAATACCGAGTTCTTTTATTAACCAAGATTTAAACGCGTTAGTTCTCAATGCCCTAGAAGAAGAAGGATCACTGATCATTGAAAAGCGAACGCCTGGTTTCAACCCAATATCAAAGGGTTTAACCAATAACCCTCGCTCGACAAAATCGGCGGCGATACTCTCAGTCGCTAAGCACGCTCCGTGACCCGCCACAACCGCATTGATAGCCATATCAAATGTACTGACTTCCATCCATTGAAGAGCCTCTCTTTTGGCATTGACCCCAGCACTGCAAAACCAGTGGTCCCAGCTAAATGAAGCTGAGTGAAAATCAATTAGCCAACAACCAAGAAGTTGCTCCGGCTCTAAAAACTGCATCGACTGTGCGAGCAATGGTGAGCAATAAGGGTAGATGGCTTCCTCAAACAAGGTTTCTTGATCTAAACCTAAATGCATGACATTTTCCTCACCCTGCCAAATCAGCACATCGGTTTGAGTATGGCGAATATCAATCTCTTTTACTGTTTGTACCCGAATTGGAACATGTGGGAATTCCATTGTGAACTTCCATAGCCTAGGCATAAGCCACCGAGTCGAAAACGAGCGTGGAGCACTAACGTTGAGAACCCCTTCTAAAGGTTCATTTTGAATTCGGTTTAATCCGGTGACGATGTGCTTGAAGCCATCATCAATATGTTTGTGCAGAATTTGTCCTTTATCGGTCAAATGCATCTCTCGCCCGCGTCGAAGAAACAGTTTACAACCTAAATGTTGTTCTAATTGGCGCAACTTTTGGCTTATTGCTGCTTGAGTGACAAACAACTCTTCTGCAGCCTTGCTATAACTTCTTAAACGAGCTGCAGATTCAAAATAGCGCAGTGCAGAAAGATAGCGAAGTCGATTGTCCATAATCTATACTTATAGTTCCTGTAATTAATGGTTGTTCGTAACTTTGTAGGGTTACCTTGATAATAGCTTTATCGACTCTGGAAGCAAGGTAATTGTAATGAACACCATAAGAATCCTATTCTTTATAAAACCATTTTTTATACTAAAAAACAGACTATTAATAAGGAGAAAAGCCCATATAGGTTCTCAGTATTGTGAACTGAGTGAACACTTAAAAAAAGATGTTGGCCTACACAACCAACAGAACGAAAACAAGCACTTTTCTGAGTATTTATAATCTTTACTTATAGTATGATTATGACAACGACTTTCGTTTACCCTGTTAATACATCTAAGGTTTTAGCTAAACAAAATACAGACATTATTCACTATCTGTTTTAAAACTCAGTCGAATGTCAGACAACCTAGTCTGTAATATTTATTCGCCCCCAGCTATTCATATTTTTTAATAACAAACGATTTGTAATCACTTCTCTTCACTTGATGTATTTTATTTTCTTTCATTGCAAGTTTATGTAGGCGATTTGTTACGCTAATTTTGCAATCCGCCCATATATGTATCCAATTATTTCAAATCAAGCAGCATTATGTGCTTTTTAAATACCATTTTAATAGAATTAAACATTACCAATTAGGCTGAAATAATAATTTTAATAGGCCTTTCATCCAAAAATTATCAGCATCATTGATTCTATTATGGAGTTACCATGAGTAACCAAGCAGTAAATCAGGCACCATCACCGAAGCCGAGCGGTATGGAACGCTTTTTAAACTTTATTGAACGTGCAGGCAATAAGATCCCTGACCCTGCAATTTTGTTCTTTTGGGCACTGGTCATTACCTGGGTTGCATCCGCACTTTTATCTAACGTTTCGTTTGATCTTATCAATCCTCGTACCGGTGAAGCGCTGGCAATCAATAACCTTTTAACCGGTGAAGCGCTGGCCAGTTTTCTCGCGAACATGGTGAAAACTTTTACAGGTTTTGCGCCTTTAGGCATTGTTCTTGTTGCAATGTTAGGTGTCGGGGTTGCAGACTCATCTGGTTTTATTACCACGGGTCTTAAAAAGATGCTGAACTTTACGCCAGCGAAACTTCTGACTCCAATGCTGATTCTTGTCGCTATCGTATCTCATACTGCGGCAGATGCTGGTTACGTTCTGGTTATACCACTGGGCGGTATTATCTTCCATGCTGCTGGTCGCCACCCTCTAGCGGGTATTGCTGCTGCATTTGCGGGTGTATCAGGCGGTTTCTCCGCTAACTTTATTCCTTCAGGTATCGACCCACTTCTAGCAGGCTTTACACAAACAGCGGCTCAGGTTCTTGATCCTGAATACGTCGTTAACCCATTAGCGAACATTATTTTTACGGGTCTTTCGTCCTTGATTGTGATTGCGATTGGTTGGTATGTGACAGAGAAAATCATTGAACCACGCCTTGCAAACACTCCTATCGATGAAGATGCAGAAAAAGCACCGGATTTAGGTTCATTTACAGAGCTAGAGTCAAAAGCTTTCCGCTACGCGGGTTGGGCTATGGTGGCAGGTATCGCACTACTTGTTGCTGCATTAATCCCAGAGAACTCAGCGCTTCGCTCTCCAGAAGGTGAAATTACTGCATTCTCTGCACCTATCATGAAGTCGATCGTTCCATTGATCTTCATTCTATTTATCATTCCAGGGTATGTATACGGTAAGGTTTCTGGCACATTCAAATCAAGCAACGACATTATTAAAGCAATGTCTGACACCATGGCGACCATGGGTGCGTACATCGTGATGTCATTCTTCTGTGCACAGTTTCTATCGGTATTTGCTCAATCGAACATCGGTACTATGCTTGCGCTATACGGTGCAGAAGGTCTGAAGGCGATGAACCTACCAGGCGAAGCGACTATCGTTGGTATGATACTGCTAACGGCTTCCGTCAACCTGCTTATCGGCTCTGCTTCAGCAAAATGGGCGTTAATTGGTCCAATTCTGGTGCCCATGCTGATGGCGGTGGGTATTTCTCCAGAACTATCACAAGCCGCTTACCGCGTTGGTGATTCTGTATCGAACATTATTTCTCCATTAATGGTATTCTTCCCTCTTGTCGTGGTTTACTGCCAACGCTATGTGAAATCAACAGGTATCGGTACTCTTGCTTCGCTAATGATGCCATTCTCTATCGCAATGTTAATTGGCTGGACACTATTCTTACTCGCTTATTGGGCGGTAGGTATCCCATTAGGCGTTCAGGCTCCATACATTTACACCATGTAATTTCATTTCACCAATAAAAGCTTGCTGAGCAGGCTTTTATTGTTTTTGCTCACCCTAAATTTATTCCTCTCCAAGTGCTTTCATTACCAAACCAACTTTATATCAACTATCTACTTGTAATCCGTCGCATTATCGCCATAAGCAACAAGCTGTAATGGCCCAACTTCCATATATTGAGTTGTATTATTAATACGAATCTTACGCGCGATCATTCAATGTCAGAATGGAGAACATATGAAAAAACTATTGGTATTTTTGTTGTCATTTTCTTTTATCAGCTTCGCCAACGCGAACACCGAATCAAATATTGCTACTGCAGAAAGGCTCATGCAAGCCATGCAATCAGACAGAATGATGCTAGGTGGCTTTGAAGCAATGCTACCTATTATTAGCAAAGTGTGTGTAGAACTAAACCTGAACAAAGAAGAGTCGTTAGAATTAGAGAATATCTATCGAGATTGGTTTTACAATGATATTGATCGTCAACGTTTAACAACTCAAATAGCCGCTATCTACGCAAAGAATTTTTCTGCGCAAGAGATGGAAGATATTATCAAGTTTCATCAAACACCTACTGGTCAAAAACTATTAGAAAAGACACCAGAACTTACAAAACAAGCGGCTCATTTAGGTATGCTTGCAGCCCAGGATAAACAACAGCAGCTATTGGATAAACTGTCTCCGTTTATGGAAAAACACCAGCCTAAGCAACAGTGAGCCACCGTCCAAACACCCACTGAAAAGGAGAATAGTTGAGGAGCATTAACCGCCTGTAGTTAGCTTTTAAAGACGGTTAGCCAAGAGAAAATAATCGTTTTCAAATGGTTGTAATAGGATGGAAAGAAATGTCTTTTATTGATAAATTTGAAATTTTTTCAGACTTGCGCCTTTCTGCTTATATAACCACTATAAAAACGGGTAAGGATCAGCCATGAAACGCTTAACAACTATTTTGCTACTATTCGCTGCAATACCTCTGACGTTCTTGTCATTAAGCCGTGCAGAGAGCGAAATGAGCAAAAACGCATCGGGTAAAACGGAAATTGCCACACTCGCCGGGGGATGCTTTTGGTGTACTGAGTCTGATTTGGAAAAACTATCAGGAGTAGTTGATGTCGTGTCTGGCTATTCAGGTGGACACGTCGACAATCCAGAATATCGTCAAGTTTCTTCAGGAAAAACCGGACATATTGAGGTAGTTCAAGTCACTTTCGACCCGAGTCAGGTCAGCTATGAACAAGTGCTTGACCAATTTTTCCGCCACATTGACCCAACCGACGACCAAGGCTCGTTTGTCGATAGAGGAAATCAGTACCGCCCAGCGATTTTTTATCACAATGAAGAGCAAAAACAGATCGCAACACGCTTCATGGCGGAGATAGAACAATCGGGTATTTTCCAAAAGCCGCTTAAAACTGAGCTGATCAAATTCAGCAAATTTTGGGTTGCTGAAGACTATCATCAGGATTACTACAAAACCAATAAGATCCGATACAATTACTACCGTTATGCTTCAGGCCGAGACCAGTACTTAGATAAAATCTTCGGTGAAGACCGTGAAGACAATCCAGTAACGTTACGAGAAATTATCGATAAACAGAAAGCACTAGATAGTGTAAAAGTTTATAAACGTCCGTCAGACGACGAGATAAAGGCAAAACTGACTGACATGCAATTCTATGTCACCCAAGAAGATGGGACAGAACGAGCGTTTCAAAACGAGTACTGGGACAACAAAACACAAGGGATTTATGTCGATATCGTTTCTGGTGAGCCTCTCTTTTCTTCGACAGATAAATATAAGTCTGGCACTGGTTGGCCGAGCTTTACCAAACCTATCGACTCTGCCTATATTGTCACTCGAGAGGACGATAAACTGTTTTATACCCGAACCGAAGTCCGTAGCCGATTTGCAGACTCTCATTTGGGGCATGTGTTTACCGATGGCCCTGCACCGACTGGTCTCAGATACTGCATGAACTCAGCTGCTATGCGCTTTGTGCCGGTTGAAGAAATGCAAGCAGAAGGTTATGAGGAATGGCTTTCACTGTTTAAGTAAGCGTATTGATAATCCAAAACGCAAAAAAGCGCCGTTTTCGGCGCTTTTCTATTTAATGTTTTCCAAAATCAACGAAGTCCGTGAAGAAACTCAGCTCGAGTCGCTGGGTTAGATTTAAAAATCCCGCCCAATGCTGTTGTGGTCGTCTCACTGGTCGCATCCATCACACCACGCGATTTGACGCAGTAGTGAGTTGCATCGATGGTGACGGCTACATCATCTGATTCCAATAACGCTTGCAGCGCGACTAAGATTTGCTGTGTCATACGCTCTTGAACCTGAGGTCGTTGAGCAAAAAAGCGAACAATACGGTTAATTTTTGAAAGGCCAATAATCTTACCGCGAGGGATATAGGCAACGGCGGCTTTACCGTCAATCGTCACTAAATGGTGCTCGCAAGTACTGGTCACGGTAATGTCTTTTACCTTCACCATTTCACTCACGTTCATTTTATTTTCAATAACCGTGATCTTCGGGAAGTTACCGTAATCAAGCCCAGAAAATATTTCGTCTACGTACATTTTGGCAATACGATGTGGCGTTTCTTCTAGGCTATCATCTGTCAGATCAAGGCCAAGTAAATTAAGGATCTCACGCATGTGCTCCTCAATTTTCTCTTTCTTCTCTTCACGACTTACCGTATTTGGTTGCATTGGCGTTTCCAAACCACGGCTTTCTAGCGCATCTTTTACTAACTTCGCTGATTCGCTAAGACCTGATGACATTCACATTCCTCTTACTTTACCCCTTTCGGATGGCTGACAAGGATACTCGGATTCTTAGATAATTACACCCCTAATTTGTAGGGGTGATTACTATCAAGGTCTAGGCAAATCGCCCTACTATGTTAGAGTTAAGCAAACAATAAAACATAACAGGAATATAGAATGGGCTGCTGTGATGCTCCGGGCTTGATGCCACTAGAACAAGCTTTAGAAAGAATGCTAGCTAGCGTTAAACCAATCGAAACCACTCTTCAACTCCCGCTTGCCGACGCTATAGGCTTTGTACTCGCAGAAGACATCCTTTCTCCAATCAATGTACCTCCATTTGATAATTCTGCAATGGATGGTTACGCAGTTAGAATCTCTGAACTATCAACCGAGAAACCGTTACCAATCGCTGGTAAATCATTTGCTGGACTGCCTTTCCAAGGTGAATGGCCTTCGATGAGCTGTATACGCATTATGACGGGCGCACAGATCCCGGCAGGCTGTGACGCGGTGATTATGCAAGAGCAAGCAACCGTAACCGATGAAGGCGTGGTGTTTAACACCACTCAAGTGAAACCAAACAACAATATTCGCCCAACGGGTGACGACATTCACCAAAATGATATTGTGCTAACAAAAGGCGCTCGATTAACGGCTCGTGACATTCCTATGATCGCAACGTTAGGGGTGAGTCAGGTCACCGTTTTTCGCAAGCCAAAAGTCGCATTTTTTTCGACTGGTGATGAGCTAAAGCCTCTAGGGTCAGAGCTGAAAGCCGGAGAAATCTACGACAGTAACCGCTATGGTATTAAGCCACTGATTAATAACTTTGGTTGTGAGCCGATTGACCTAGGTATCATTCCAGACTGCCCAAAGACCTTGAAAGAGACATTTGAAAAAGCCAGTAATCTTGCTGACGTCGTCGTTACATCAGGAGGAGTCAGTGTAGGTGAAGCTGACTACACTAAAGATATTTTGGATGAAGTTGGCCAAATTGGCTTCTGGAAACTAGCGATAAAGCCAGGTAAACCTTTTGCATTCGGCGCATTGAATGACGCTTGGTTTTGTGGCTTGCCTGGGAATCCAGTTTCTGCCGTTTTAACCATGTATGTGTTAGTACAGCCAATGCTGGCAAAGCTGGCTGGACATACACAATGGAAAGAGCCGGAATCTATCCCTGCCATTACACGCACAGCATTTAAGAAGGCTCCGGGAAGAACGGATTATCAACGCGGCATTTATTCTATCGAAGATGGTAAATTTATCGTCGAAACAACAGGAAACCAGAGTTCAGGCGCTTTTCGTTCCATGAGTCTAGCTAACTGCTTTGTCGTTTTAGAGCGTGAGCGTGGACGTGTAGAAGTTGGTGAAACCGTCAACATTCAACTGTTTAATGCAACGTTGTACTAGGTGCTGTAATGGAAATCCTTAGCGATGCAGAGATACTGCGGTACAACCGCCAAATCATCCTAAAATCTTTCGACTTTGATGGTCAAGAAGCATTAAAACAAGCTTCGGTACTGATCCTTGGAGCAGGAGGACTAGGCTGCGCCTCCAGCCAATATTTAGCGACAGCAGGTATTGGGACAATAACGTTGATCGACGATGACATCGTTGAACTGTCAAATCTTCAGCGCCAGGTTCTGCATCATGATGCTGATATCGGTAAGCTTAAAGTGGAATCCGCAGCACAGGCCCTAAGAGAGTTAAACCCGGAAATCAATCTAGAGGCTGTCGCGCAAAGGCTGGACGATACTGATTTACAGTGTTTAGTTGACCAACATGATTTGGTTTTGGACGCCAGCGATAACGTTGAAACGCGCAATCAACTCAATCGCCTCTGCTACAAAACCAAAACCCCTTTAGTCTCTGGTGCCGCCATACGCATGGAAGGTCAAGTTAGCGTTTTTACTTATCACGATAACCAAGCGCCATGCTATGAATGCTTAAGTGCATTGTTTGGCAGCAATGCATTGTCATGTGTTGAAGCTGGTGTCATGGCTCCTGTGGTCGGCATTATCGGTGCGGTTCAAGCAATGGAAGCTATCAAGGTTTTAACGAAACTTGGAAAACCTATCGAAGGTAAAATACTGATGCTTGATGCCATGAGTATGTCTTGGCGTGAAATGAAGCTAATGAAACAAGCAAAATGTCCAACCTGCAGTCATTGAGCTATGTCAGCGGCAAAAAAATTAACTCTACTCCTGATGCTACTTTCGCTAATACTGGCGGCACTGTTAACTTTGCGGCCAGATAGCACATCACGTCTCATTCAAGTGAAATTACTTGAAAATACTCTTGTCCAATCACTCGACGGACAACGACGATATTTTCTCATTGAATCAAGTACAACCGGTAAAAAGTTAATCAATGTACCCTATACGGCAGAGTGTGCGACTGGCGAAAGTATTACCATTGAAATAACTACGACTGAGAAGTCAAACTCACACTATCGTTTTATTTCTTGTCCATAATTAAGTAACTTATACCAATCTGGATAAGTGAATGAACAGATACTTATCTAGGTTGGTATTAAACTCAAGTGAACTGCAAAAGGATTGATTGAATGTCACCACTTGTTTCGCCTCAATGGCTTGCTGAACGTCTCGAAGACCCTCGTCTTGTCATCTTAGACAGTAGCCTCGAATTTCAAATCCCCTCCGAAACAGATAAGGATTGGACAAATAAAATCCCCGGTGCTCGCAGATTCGACTATGACAAAGATTTCTGCGATTTAGAGTCATCGTTACCGCATATGATGCCTAGTGAAGCGCGTTTTACTCAGTTAGCGCAAAAACTAGGTATTAATAATGATTCAACCATCGTGGTCTATGACAACAGCGGGACTTTCGCTTCTCCTCGAGCTTGGTGGATGTTTAAAGCTTTCGGTCACAACCAGGTCTATATATTAAATGGCGGACTTACCGAGTGGAAAAACCAAGGTTACAACGTAACTGATAGCTATGCAATTCCAGAAACAAAAGGTGACTTTTCAGGCAGACTACTGCCGAACTATTTCGTAGACGCCGAGTACGTAAAAACCAAAATTGATGATGAGAAAAGCCTTACCATTGATGCTCGTTCACTAGCACGCTTTCTTTCTAAAGTTGAAGAGCCTCGCCCAGGTTTACGTAGCGGTCATATACCTAACTCATGTTGTGTGCCCTTTGCTGACCTAATGGACGGTCACAAGTTAAAATCAACCAATGAGTTAGCGTCAATTCTTAACAACACATTACGTAAAGAATCAGACGAATATTTATTTAGCTGCGGTTCAGGAGTTACTGCCTGTATCGTTCTGTTAGCAGCTTTATTATGCGGATATGAAAACTTGGCGGTTTATGACGGTTCTTGGACTGAATGGGGAGCAAACGAGGACCTTCCTATAGAAACCGCGCTATAAACATCTATCTCTATTCTAATGTTCATCTGCTTATAGATACCTTCAAAGGTATCTATAAGCCAGAGATGAGTCACATCAATCGTAGCTCTCACCGTCCATCTTGCATAGTCACCTAAGATGCTTCCCTGTTAGAAACAACCGCTTCATCTTGTTTAAAGTTAAACAAACAGATCACAACAATAATAGCAATTGCGGCTAATCGATATACATCAGACATAAACAGCACACCTAAAGCCATTACCAGTAATACGGCACGTTGCCAATGTTTCAACGGAGAAAACAGCCGCCCTTCAATTCCGCCTGCAAATGCGACAAACAAACTAATGGTTGAAACCACGCCAATAGCAAAGTGGGTTGGCTCACCTTCAACCCAAATCAAGCCTGAAAACGCCATCATCGCCGGAATCAAGAAAAACCCTTGCGCCAATTTAAATGCTTGCACCGCGGATCGCATAGGCGACGCATTAGCAATACCAGCTCCGGCAAAAGCGGCTAAAGCAATCGGAGGGGTCACATTCGAGGTTTGAGAAAGCCAAAATACAATCATGTGGGCAGTTAATAAACCTAGCCCAAAATCCATTAATGCTGGCACAGCCATAATTGACAATACGATGTATGCCGCAGTAACCGGCAACCCCATCCCAAGAACCACTGCGGCGATAGCAATGAGCGCTAATGCAGACCACAGATAACCACCCGACATTGCAATGAGAAACTGAGTAAACTGCAGCCCAATGCCTGTTTGTCCAACCACACCCACCACAATACCTGCGGTTGCACAGGCAACAGAGATAGGTAACGCAAGCAGAGCCCCCTCTTTTAAGCCTTCAAAAAACAACTTCAGAGTGATGCGACTATGTTTACGAGTCATGGCAGCCAACAGTATTGCAACACAACCCACCACACCGACCAACACAGGTGAGTAGCTCATCATTAACAACACTGTAATCAATATCAGCGGAACTAAGAAATGCCAACCATTTTTGATGACAGCAACTACTTTTTCTGTCTCAGACATACCTTGCAGATTTAACTTACAGGCCATTAAGTGAACGTAAAGCAAAGTACATGCGAAATACAGAATCGCAGGAGCAATGGAAACAAGCAAAATGTCACTGTATGGAATACCGGTAAATTGGGCCATGACGAAAGCCCCCGCCCCCATGACTGGAGGCATAATCTGCCCACCAGTCGACGCAGCAGCTTCAATACCTGCTGCTTGTTCTGACTTGTAGCCCAACTTTTTCATCATCGGTATGGTTAAAGCGCCCGTCGTTACGGTATTCGCTATTGCAGATCCGGAAATCGAACCTAGAGCAGCCGAGGCAATCACACTGGCTTTTGCTGGCCCCCCACGGTACTTACCAGCCACTGAAAACGCCATGTCGATAAAAAACTGTCCTGCTCCGGTAACCTGCAAAAACGCCCCAAACAGAACAAACATAAACACCACGCCTGCAGCAATAGCCAGTGGCGCACCATACACCCCATTGGTGGAATAGATATGGAAACGAACAATTTCTTCGACACTAAAACCTTTGCTCGCAACGTTGTCTGGAAGAACATCGCCGAACATGGCGTAAACAAGAAACAATGCCGCAATAAGCACCATTACAAGCCCTACCGTTCTCCGTGTTGCTTCAAGTAAAAGAGCGATAAGTACGATACCTGCAGCTTGCTCAACAGAACCTAAACCTTCAAGCAAAAAACTAATATCGTCATAATCAAACAAAGCGATTTGCGTTGATGCCCAACAAGTCGCAATCACAAAGACCAGATCAATGACCCGTCCTGTGACATAAATGGGAAATGGCCGTCTATCACTGAACAGTGGGTAGGACAAAAAAACCAGTGCTAGCACCCAACTGACGTGAATAGGCCGAAATACTGGCGCTGACAAGTTCGCCTGAATCCCCTGCCAGACTTGGAAAATAGATAAAACGATAGCCGCAACCGCGGCTATCGTCAGAATTAGATTAGTAATTTTTTGGTTACTCGGATGAATTTCACTCATCGCATACTCCATGTAACATTACTTTAATGTCTTTAAGCTAAATGGAGTGTTCTCAACTAAATTGAGAACACTCTGAATCCACAAAGTCGAATTATTTCATTTGCTCTTGACGGTATTTCTCTGCTCCTGGGTGTAGCGAAATACCTTGTAACTTGGTCATATTTTCAATGGTCGTAAATTTGGTAACACTAATAACCTGACGAATTTTATCCATATTCTCGAACGCAACTTTAGTCATGTTATAAGCCATGTCTTCACTCATGTTTTTGTTTACTACCAATACATTCCAGACCGCAGGTGCTTTAAACGCTGGAACCTTATTGTATGAGTCAGCAGGAACATCAATCTCAATATAAGAAGGGTAGTCTTTCGCAATTTTCGCCAGCTCTTCATCACTAAAGCTCAAAATTCGAATATCACGAGTCAACGCGAGTTCGGTAATCGCACCAACGCCTAAACTGCCCACAATAACACCAGCGTCAATTTGATTGTTCGCCAACGCACTGGTTGTCGCAGTGTAGTTCAGCGACTGAGCTTTGATATCATCTTCCGTAATACCCAGCGTATTTAAAATGTTGACAGAACTCACACGTGTACCAGAGCCTGGTGCACCTAATGAAATGCGTTTACCTTTTAAGTCAGCGATAGATTTGATGTCTGATTTTGCCGGAACAATGAATTGGACAACATTTGGGTAAAGTGAAAATAACACAGAAACGTCCATCTTAGTTGGGAACGGTTTAGTACCGTTAGACGCTTGTAATACCACATTACCTTGAGCAATACCGGCAAGTTGCTTGTCGGTTGAAACCTTAATCGTATTTTCTACAGAAGCCGCTGTGACTTCAGCGCGCATATTAAAATCTGGCAAGTTTTCACTCCAAATTTTTGCCAGTATTCCGCCCAATGGATAATAAGTACCACTTTGACTACCCGTACCAATGGTATAGTTTTCAGCCATAGCTGGTAGTGAAACCGCCATAACTGCAGCCAACAGACCATTCCTTAGTTTCTGATACATAAGTGCTCCTTTAGTATATTGTTATATCCTTGATCCCCAAGTACACGCAAAAGCCTGTTGCGCGATAATTACTTAGGTAAAATGTTTCTACATTGTTATGAAATGGATATCAGAAAATAGCAATACAGCGATCAATGAAATGAGAGTTTGATGGGCAAATCTGAATGTGTTTGAAAATTAGTCGTGATACTGCGCCCACAATAGAAAACGGTGCAATTTGTATACAAAACAACTAACAAAACGTGTCAGGGTAACCATCTTAAACGCATATTGTCGCGGTTTGAGCAGTAAGTGCAAAAAAGGAGGCTTATCGCCTCCTTACCGTTTTTAAACCCCAAATAGGTTATTGGTCTGACGCGATACCACTCATTTGCTCATCGAGGTTTAAGACAGTCAAAGCATTACTTACACTGGTGGCAATCACATCAATTGCACCAGTACGCAAAGCACCTAACAGTGCCAATGGTTTACTATTTTCGGCAGCAATCGCAACAACTTCAGAAACCACTCTAAACTCATCAATACTTAAACCAATCACACGGTCATTCATCACGGTATTAGCGATATCACCTTTAACATTAAAGAAATCATGCCCTGCGAAATCACCAACCACGCCCTGCTGTAAGCGAGACTGCACCACCTCTTCTGCCGTAAACCAGCCAAGATCAACCATGTAACTATTTTCACTCATATCACCAATCCCCACTAAAGCCATGTCGGCTTTGCGTGCCAAATCGAGCGTTTGTTTGACCGTTGCATTTTGCATAAAAGCGAGTTTCTGCTCCCTATTCTCCGCATAAGCAGGGGCATAAAGTGTCTCTGATGAGCCACCATACTTCTTCGCCAACTGACGACATATATGGTCAGCATTAAACATCCCTCCTCGAGGGTGAATGCCACCAATACCACAGACAAACTTACAATCGCGAGGGGTAATCACACCAACATGATGAGCGACAGCTGAAACATTTCGTCCTTGGCCGACACTGACGACCATGCCATTTTTTAAAGTGTTCGTTAAATAGTGTGATACTAAACCCGCTACTTGCTGACGCTGCTGCTCTTCATTCGGCTGATCTAACGCGATTAAAGCTCGCTTGACACCAAAACGCTCAATCAAACGCTGTTCAATCTTGGCACTGAATACCGGATGATACTTTACCGTTATCTCAACAATGCCTTCATCACGGGCCTGTTTCAACAAGCGCCCTACTTTGGCACGGGAAATAGAAAACTTCTTGGATATCTCCTCCTGTGTTGCTCCATCCTGATAATAAGCTACTGAGACTTCCGTTAATAAGTCTGTATTTTCTAGAGAGATTTCTGGTGGTGAACTATTCATCGTCGACTCTTTTCAGTGGAATTGAAGGCAATATATCAAATACTGAGCATCCGCTCATTGACCTAGCATATGCCACACTCCCTTTCACATGCAACATTTGCTCACCTTAATTACATATTCTCAAGCTATTTTTGAGAGATAAAACAGTGAAATTACGTTTTACAAGGCTTGCGCAAACGTTTCTTTATTTTCTTTAGTGAACATAAGTAAAAAATAATTGATTTAAGTCGCCATAAACAACAAATCCCGATTGACATTTTTACCAGTTCAGATAAATATGAACTCATCATTTACTCAACTAACGAACAAATGCTCAAAACAAATGTTCGATAGTTGAAACATACGATTAGTAGAATGGTATTAAGGGATAATGAAGTGGTGATAAAGAAGCTACACTAATCCTTTAATAACTCGCATGCCAAGCCACTATCTTGTTGAAAGGCAAGCAACGCCCAACGAGAAAACGAGAAAACGAGAAATAGGACGATCGAAATGAGCAACAAATTAGAGCAACTTCGCAAACTGACTACCGTTGTAGCAGACACTGGTGAAATTGAAGCAATCAAAAAGTACCAACCAGAAGATGCAACAACGAACCCTTCTCTAATTCTTAAAGCAGCTCAAATTGCTGAATACGCACCGCTTATCGACCAAGCAATTGAATACGCAAAAACTCAAAGCAACGAAAAAACTCAACAAGTGCAAGACACTTGTGACATGCTTGCTGTAAACATCGGTAAAGAAATCCTAAAAACCATTCCAGGCCGTATCTCTACAGAAGTCGATGCTCGTCTTTCTTACGATACTGAAGGCAGCATTGCAAAAGCTCGTCAACTTATCAAAATGTACAACGATGCTGGCATCACTAACGATCGTATTCTGATTAAACTGGCTTCTACTTGGGAAGGCATCCGTGCTGCTGAAGTCCTAGAAAAAGAAGGCATCAACTGTAACCTAACGCTGCTATTCTCATTTGCTCAAGCGCGTGCATGTGCTGAAGCTGGCGTGTTCCTAATTTCTCCATTCGTTGGACGTATCATGGACTGGTACAAAGCGAAAGAAGGTCGTGACTTTGAAGCTCAAGAAGATCCAGGTGTTCTATCTGTTTCCTCAATCTATAACTACTACAAAGAGTACGGCTACAAAACTGTCGTTATGGGCGCAAGCTTCCGTAACATTGGTGAGATCCTTGAGCTAGCGGGTTGTGACCGTCTCACTATCGCTCCAGCACTTCTGGCTGAACTAGAAGCAGCGGAAGGTGAAGTCGTTGAAAAACTTGTCGATTCTAAAGGTAGCAAAGAACGTCCAGCAGCGATGACTCACGCTGAATTCCTATGGGAACACAACCAAGATGCAATGGCAGTAGAGAAGCTAGCAGAAGGTATCCGTAACTTCGCGATTGACCAAGGTAAACTGGAAGCGATGATCGAAGCGAAGCTTTAATCACAAATTTAACCGAAGCGAGTGAAAACTCGCTTCGGTTTTTCTACCTTATTCTATTTGAGCAGAGCCTACTCTGTTCGCAGTAATACTAAAACTTAACTGAGTAACGACTATGAATCGCAAACAATTGGCTAATGCAATCCGTGCTCTAAGCATGGACGGTGTTCAAAAAGCTAACTCTGGCCACCCGGGTGCACCTATGGGTATGGCGGATATCGCTGAAGTACTTTGGCGTGATCACCTAAACCACA
>JBLXHN010000025.1:0-27596 GCA_048259585.1 Vibrio sp.
CGCGACGGGGCGAAACGATGGCTTTGAAGTCAGCGTCGATTTTTCGATCATCGGCAGTAATGCTCAAAACCGAGACAATCACACAAATCAGGCGAGTTAAGAAGACTACGTACAGTGATGTAGGGGATTCTTGATACAGAGCTAAAAAACATCAAAGTGATAATAACTATGGCGCCATACTAGAACAGCGCTTTGCTTGGAGGCTGCTGAATAGAGTCTGGCTACTTATGTATATTTAACCTGCTACTTTTCCATCCATGACTCTTGACGCCTTCTTTTTTCACCTTTGAACAACGCAATTACAACCCCAAAAAAAGCCCCTAAAGCAGTGAAAAAAAGCATTGACCGTAAGCGATTTGGCGACTTTACAACCGAAAAAGGACTAAAAGACATTACCTTCACCCCCTGGTCTTCTATTGCTTTTATAATCTTTCTTGCGTTCATAAACCTCATTGCAACGTGTTCTGTATCTAATAATTCAGGGGAAATCTCACCCTTAAGGGTGGTAATCTCATTTCTCGCATCTAGCAAAAGAGTAGCCGTAACCTCCTCATTAGCTTTACCTAACGCTGCCTTGTACTCTACGAGGTTATACTCACCCGAGCCCTTCGTTGTTAATACGTTGTTTTTATTATTCGTCCTCCACTTTCCTTCAAGTTTTGACAACAGTAACGCTACAGGCTGGCGCTGTAAACATACAATATTAGTCTCACATAACTGGGCATCGCCAACACTGTAAAGGTTCACATGAAGCCCAACTTTAATCAAAAAAGTAGGTGTAGCAAGCGTTGTATAGCCCCAGCCCCCAACGGCAAAAACAACGGTACAAGCCAGAATCAATAAGCGCTGACGCCACAAAAGCATTGTAATATCAAATAAATCCACTTCATCACCGTCTGAAATATTCACACGATTCATACACACCTCATCATTACAATAAGAAAATATTACAACAACTAACTATAAGCACGAGCAGTTACGAGGCTTATCAATGAATAGGAACCCGTTCCTCATTTTCTACTACCAACCAATCCACAACGGGTGAAACCGGATTAAAGCCTGGCACTGCTTTTTCCAAAATAAACCTAGCTGACTTATTATCCCCACTATCCATAGAAGCAATTAAGTCGCGTAAAACACTTTCTAATTCATCTTTAGGCAGGAGTTCTTCTTGAGCAGTCATAATCTTTGGATGCTCAGTACCAATAACATCATCCCCAATAAGAAGCTCTTCGTATAACTTTTCTCCCGGGCGCAAGCCTGTATACTCAATTGCGATACCATTAGGGTGCTGAGGACTTTGCACCTCTCTACCCATCAACTGAATCATTTTTCTAGCTAAATCCGTTATTTTAACTGGCTCTCCCATATCCAACACAAAAACATCACCGCCACACGCCATAGAGCCGGCCTGTAAAACTAACGTCGCAGCCTCAGGAATAGTCATAAAAAAACGAGTTATTTCTGGATGAGTAACCGTAACAGGCCCCCCACTTTCGATTTGCTGTCTAAATAATGGAACAACCGAGCCAGAAGACCCCAATACATTTCCAAACCGAACCATAGAAAAAACGGTTTTTGATTTACGGGAAGCAAGGTCCTGAAGCACCAATTCTGCTAGCCGCTTAGTTGCACCCATAACATTTGTTGGACGTACGGCCTTATCAGTAGAGATTAGCACAAAACGTTCGACCCCCATTGCCAAAGCGGTTTCCGCCATAACCTTGGTACCAAAGGTATTATTTCGAATACCTTCAAATATATTATGTTCAACAATTGGTACATGTTTATAGGCTGCAGCGTGGTAAATTGTCTGCACGCTAAACCGCTCCAAAATACGTCGAACCCTAACTTGATCACCAACAGAGCCTAATATTGGATAAATAGCCACCACTAGCCCCTCACCTTCGACGATACTGATTAACTCTTGCTCAATCCGATACAAAGCAAATTCGCTAACTTCGTATAAGATAATTTCCTTAGGCTTATTCCTTACTACTTGTCTACAGATTTCCGAACCTATAGAACCTCCCGCTCCACTTACCAAAACGGATTTATTTGTAATGCTCTGAGAAATCAAGACAGGATCTGCAGCTACAGAATCCCTACCTAACAAATCTTCCAGTTCAACATCACGCAAGCTATCAACAGACTCACCCGAAACAATTTCAGGCATAGATGGGACCGTTTTCACATGCACAGAAAACTCAGAAAGGGACTCCAAGATAGCTCTACGTTTGGAAACACTCACTGATGGCAAAGCCAGCAACACATGAGTCACACGATGAGTTTCCAAAAGTTCCTTTAATTCAGATGGATTAAATACTGGAAAACCATTCACTGTACTCTTACGAAGACCTTTATCATCATCAAGAAAACCCACAGGAACATATTCAGCACCGCCCATCAAAGCTGTTGCAAGTTGAACCCCAGATCCACCCGCACCATAAATAAGGACAGGCTCTTTTTCCACATAGTGTCGAAGTAGCCAATGATAATAATGACGAACTAATAACCGGCTGCCACCCACATAAACTAACGCCGCCAAAGCAAAATTAATGGGTACAGAACGAGGAAAAGGCTGAACCTGCAAAAAAATTGCTGAGACCCATAGAACACCGGCAAGAAAAACAACACCTTTCGTGACAGAAAAAATGGCTTGAGCACCCATAAATCTTACAACTGCTCGGTATAAACCAAGCCTCATAAAGACAAAGACACCAACTAAAGGAACAATGACAAACAATGACCAGGCTTCTTGCATATATTCTATTGGCCACCAGTCTGCCAGCCGAAGCGCATAACCAGACCAAAGAGCTAGAGGCAAAACGATAAGATCTGCCAACACCATTATTGCTTTTTTATTATTGCGCCCTAATGTCATAATTCGATAATGCGAAGACGTTGTTGGTGCGCCTATAACTTTCATTTAACCCCCTTTTAATATATTAATAGCTAAAAACATATATTCACTTCCAATTAACTTACCGTCTACATAAATGGCCTATATCTTCCATAAAGATAAAAATCCATAGACAACTTAAGCCTAGTGGCACACTTAAAAACTAGAGTGAAAATCTTTCATTTTTGTGGTTAACAAAAGAAAATATTTGACTGATATACCAATAAAAGCCTAATTTTAAACTGCGGGAATAACAGCAGAACCTTCACGGTTTAATACGATCACCACGACCTTGCCCTGCTACAGTCAAGAAAATATAGGAGAAATAGTCGATAACAGTTAAGTTAGAAAGCATTTTAGCATCTGTTTTAGCCAACAATGTCGGCGTTGACATATCAATCTCATTCACTTGAGCTAATCCTGTAATACCGGGTCTTACGGCATAAATATTATACTTCTCTCGGGCTTGAATAAGTTCTTGCTGATTAAACAAACCGGGCCTCGGCCCCACCAAGCTCATATCACCTTTCAATACATTCCAAAGCTGCGGAAGCTCATCTAGCTTCGTTTTACGTAGAAAAGAGCCAAACCTAGTTATAGATGAACTACTCGCTAAGTGAGTTGCGACTGACTCCGTATTAACCGCCATAGTTCGAAATTTAATCAATACAAAAGGCTGCTTATGGCGGCCAACCCTTTCCTGACGGAAAATAGGCGACCCTGTATCAAAAAAACCAATTAAAGTAACTATCAACAATATAGGAAAACCGCAGATAAGCCCTAAAAGTGAAAACGTAATATCTAAAATACGAAGTACCATTTAATTCTCAACCCTTAAATAAGCTTGCAACCCTTCATCAAAGCTTTTCGGCGGAACCCAACCTAAAACATCTCGCGCTTTTGTATTATCTACCTGTAACGAACTAAGCAACCGAGAGGCCAAAGATTTTCGACCTATCAAGGTAGCGCCATATAACAAAACTTTCCCAGGGATAGGCAACAACCGGCAAGGTAGCTGCAACACCATCGCAGTTCTTTTAAGCAACTCTGGCGTAGATAAATCCTCCCCATCTGCAGCTAAAAAAACTTGGTTCCCGGCAGCGGGGTGACTAATACAAGTACTAATGAGGTCGACTAAATTATCCAAGCCAATTAATGAGCGTTTATTGTTTATTCCTCCTAAAGGAAGTGGAATTCCTCTTTCCAACAATCTAATCATGCTTGCAAAATTCCCTTTCACCCCAGCGCCATAAACAAGAGTAGGACGAATAACCACAACCTCCATATCCACTTTTTTTGACAATTCAAACAAACCTAATTCAGCTTCATATTTTGAAAGACCATAAGCATCTTCAGGATCTGCCGGAGATTGCTCATCAAAAGGAGTTCCTGGAAGTGTTTGTTCGCCATTAACTTTAATAGAACTTATAAAAATGAAACGTTTAACATTCTGCTTAATCGCTTGACGAGCTAGATTAAGCGTACCTTGCACATTGACCTTTCTATACGCATCGAGAGGAGAAGTAGCTGTATCATTCATTACATGCGCACGTGCAGCAGTGTGGATAACAATATCCGCTCCCTTTAGCGCAGTTATCCAGTTCGTTTCCGAATTAATATCTCCAATTTCCAAGATATTATTCTGAATACTATTCTTGCGGACCGTCCCTACAACATCAAAGTTCTTCATTACTAGGTACTGAAATAATGCAGAACCAATAAAGCCATTAGCCCCTGTTACTATTACGCGACTCACGCTCTCTCCTGTACAATAGCTAAAATATCATCGGCCATTATGCTCATTATGCCAGAGCGCGAAAAGTGTTTGATAAATTCTGGGCGAGGAGCTGTATTGATATCCAGCTGTTCAAATGCCTTTTTTGCAGACTCTACATTACATGGCGTGAAAACCTGAGCGTTATCCAAATACTCATCAATAAAACGAGCAGAATATCCAGATACTCCCGCCAATATTGGTTTTCCTAAAGCTCCATATTCAAAAAGTTTAGATGGGAGTACTTTTAAGAACGCATCATAATCATTAAGATGCAAAAAAAGAACATCTGCTTTTATGTATGCCTCAATCAACTGATTTCGGTTTACAGGGGGGCTCAACGTTACATTTAAGCATTCTGCATCATCTAATGCACTTTTCAACTGGGTCAACCTGCCTCCTGCGCCAATAACCCTAAAAAAAACCTTATCTTTTAACGCGATAGCAAGATTAGGCAGAATATTGTGCAACCCCTGCCCTTCCCCGACATTACCTGCATATAAAACTTCTATTAACTTAGGTTTTTCATCAATATTACCATTAGATACATGCTTCTGAGACGGCTTAAGTCGTAAAAACTCGTCATCAATACCATTAGTAAAAACCGTTTTAGCGATTTCCGGATACCGTTCATCAAAATAAGGTAAAAAGCCTTTTGAAACAACATTGATGCGGGAGGCCTTTTTAAAGGCAAACTTTTCAACCTGCGAAAAAACAGGCTTAACTAGCCAAGTGATTCTACGCGGCAACACATCCTTAATCGTATCGACAAAAATATCTCTTATATCCAAGTAAAGTGGGATCTTTTTTGAATGCGCTATGTACGCTCCCAATACTGCAGTCATTAAACGAGATGAGCTAGCAAAGACTAAATCGTATTCCTGATCACGAACCACACCTTTCACAAAACAGGCATAAGCCAGAAAACTCCGTGACTGATCAAGCATACCACTCTCATGAGCAGGTAGGCAGACACGCTTGACTGTGACATTTCCATTTTTCTCATATTCAGGTGCCTCCGTACTATAACTTGAATAACGGTTGGGTACGGTTGTAATAACATCTATTTCACTTAATTCCGGTAATTTTTCTGACAGCGCTTTTACGAGTGCTCCATTACGGAAGGAGCCCGCACTAAGGTCAGGAGGAAAATAAAAACTCAAGTATAAAATTCTCACTTAGATCACCACGTCATCAGCGTCTCAAGTTCATGCCCTGAAAGCTTAATTTCAATACACTTATTAGGCAACGATACACCAAAATGTGGATGCCAGACTGAATCACTTAAAGAAATACTATCTTCAAAACGCGTTTGTAATAGCACCCGACTACCTTCCGGTAAGCTCAACTGCACGCCGTGAGCCACTTTAACCACATCGATATCGGGGTGACAGTAAAATAAGCAAACAGCTGACGACGTGTTTCCTGACACGCAATCGTTAATAACTAAACAGCCTTCTGAAAAGCTCCAAGTTCGCTTCACAATCACATCATGAGAAAACGTTTTATACCCATCATGGCACGCAGAAACAGTAATATCACGACCATGGTTTCTGATATTTATATCAAATGGATTCGCACGCCTGGCAACCCGAAACCCCGCCCAAACATCAGAAGAGTTTCGACCATCAATCATCATGGTGTTATGAGAGACCGTCCCTCGTTGCTGGTCTCTTTCAGGGCTAACACCATATTGAGATGTTCCTGAATTAACAAAAACTCTATGCCCAAAAAGACTAAGCTCAAAACTTAACGTATCAGCATGAGCATGCCCCGGTTGATATTCAGGACCAACCTTAGCAACATCAATTATTCCTCGATGACCATTATCTTCATCAGAAACAGAAATATAACCACTTTGCTCTAAATAACTTAATACCCAACCATTACCCGTATTTATTCCTCTCGGAATTTTATCAACAGGGATATCTAGCATACGACAGTAATACTCAATGTGCTCTAAAGATGGCGCTATTCCAAAAGCAGCATCGTTAAAAAAAGCTATTTTTTTATCAGGATGGGTCATCAACCTTAACCATGTAACTCCCCTACTAACAACCCTCTTCCACTCTGCGCTTCGAACGAGTAATTCCGAGCATAAAGTTGATTTTGCCAACAAAATGAGATCACACATATCCCAAATTAAAGCAGCGTGATACATCGGTGATAATTCAAAGTGCCCACCATCAGAAAGAAACTGCTCAGGAATTTCTTTATCCAAGATATACAGGCCCTTCTTCAACCACGAAGCAGAGTCATGACAAGAAACTAAGCTCCCTGCAAATACAAGAGCTTTAGCATTCACAAACAGATGATTCGCTAAAATATGGTATTCCAACCTTGTCATCAAAAAGGAGGCTTGCTGAGCAATACTCTGAACTACATTTTCATTCTGACAGATATTGCTACCATTCTCAGCCGTGAAAAACTTAAGTAGATTAACGAGTCTCAAAGAAAGGGGGTAGGGCTCCCAGCCTATACCGCCACCCTCACGGTTCCCATCTAACCACTTTAAGATCAGTTTTTCGGCAACATTTGCTGGCACGCTCCCATTTAAAATAGAAATATCATTTAAATAGTGAAGATTATAAATCCAGAGTTTCTCATAACCTTCAAACGACCAGTCTTCAGATAGCTCTCCTTTCAAGCCTAAAAAATAAAAATGAACAGCATCGTGTGTGGCAGGTAATTGGTAAGAGGGCCAACTTATAGTTTCGATAGAAACGAATTCCACTGGCCCAGGATCCCTCAATTTTACAGGCTTTCTGACCCGGTAATAGATTTGATAAATTAGTTGAATTGGGCGTAAATAACTAAGTGTCACAATATATAATCGAAACTTAGTAAAACCGCCCCGTACTTTATGAATAATGCTCACAATAAATTAAGGCCATATTAGGAGATAAACTTAGCTCGACTTTTTCATTATTAACACTTAGCGTGCCAATGCTTTAACCATCTTGATATGAAGAAAAGCTGCCACAATTTATGGTAATTAATTGCATCAGCAGAAAAACAACCATCGACGACCTCTTCCAGTCCTTTTTTATCAAAAAATTGGAGCATTTCTGTACTAAAAAGAACATCGTCAATATTACGACGATCAACCGATTCAAAAAACAACGCTATGGGTGGATTAAAACCAGTTTTTGAAAATGGAGACCATTTAAAAGGGACCTTACTTCTCAAAATATTAAGTAGTGGCTTTTTACCTAACGAAAAAACACCTGATTTTTCACATTTAACCCCAAACCAGCTATTGACCACATCTAAATCCAAAAAGGGAACTCTTAGCTCGACAGAAGACTGCATAGAAGACTTATCAGCCACGGTTAAATTATGAGACAGAAACCCTTTCATTTCTAATGCACGCATTGACAAAAAATCACTATTTTTTGCATTGCGTGGAATTAAATCACGGAGCCTATTAAAAACACGTTTTTCACTTCCTTTAAACGCCTCAGTTGATGTTAGCTTCTGCAATTCTGTACTAGAAAAATACCCAACTAAACGAGCATAGCGTTTCAAAGAGTCTTTCTCATCTAAATAGTTTCTAATTCTATCCAGCTTATGCTTATGACCGCCATTTTTAATGGAGTTTAAAAGCAAATACCCCCGAAACAAGGTCGAAAAAAGCCAATGATATTTAACAATATAGTAACGTAGGTAGCCGCCAAAAAGCTCATCCGCCCCCATACCTGAAAGCATCACGGTAAAGCCCTCATTCTTTGCCAAAGAGGCGAGATCCTTTGAAACTAAATAGGTTAAATCCGATATAGGATCTTCAACGCCTTTTACAACCTCATCAACAATATCTACAATCTCATTTAAATTGCCCGCTTTTGGTAAATCAGCAACGAGTAACTTCCTCTCTAATTGTGAGGATAGCTCGTTAACTAAGTTTGCTTCCTTATTGTCATCTTCATCCAAACGACTATTAATATAAAGAAGATCACTCTCTACTTCACTGGCTATAACCGTTGAATCTACCCCACCACTAAAAAAAGTACCTATGGGAACGTCAGAAAAACTTTGCCGTTTTAATGCAGCTTTTACTTTCTGCTCTGAAAAGCCAACTCCATCTGACTCAAAAAAGAAAGTATCCGTTTTTACACTATGTTTATCGAAAGTTATCACTGCGCCTGGAGGGACTTTCTTTATATACCTAAAACCAGTATTTGGTTCATGAACATATCCAAAATGTAAAGACTCTAGCAGATCTTCTCTCGATATCTCTAAATTAACGGGATATTTACTTAAAGCTTTAACTTCTGAAGCAAAAAAAATTTCATTCTTCTCTGCATAATAATATAAAGGTTTTACCCCAAGAGGATCTCTAAATAGAGAAAGCGCGCCAGTACGTAAACAAACATGAGCAATAGAATAGATACCATTAAA
Source organism: Vibrio sp. (assembly GCA_048259585.1). GTDB lineage: Bacteria > Pseudomonadota > Gammaproteobacteria > Enterobacterales > Vibrionaceae > Vibrio. The sequence goes on from JBLXHN010000025.1 coordinate 9,075, forward strand.
CTTAGATATCACATCCTTTCCAAAGTAATCAAACAACTCGGCAACCACTTCTGTATCAGAAGTGGTTTTCCAATCATGTTCAGGCAAAAGAGCCTTTAGTGACTCAAAATTATATATTTCCCCATTGAACACAACGAGAGAATTTCCGCTCTGCGAAAGAAATGGCTGAGAGGCCCGTTCATCTAAATCAATAACTTTTAGGCGAACGTGACCCACTCCAACAAAAGTCGCATCGTGGTTCAATATATGTTCGCCAGATGAATCTGGTCCTCTATAACGCATAGCGTCCATAGATGCCTGAAGAGATACATCAAACCTTGCAGAGGATCTATAACCCGTAATTCCGCACATCTAGAAACTTACTCGTTAGTTTGACTTATACTGTTAAATACCATTTTTCTCTCTTTAGAGCGCTGTAGATACCAGCGAATATAACTAGCATAGCCTTCTTCTAAATTCCACTGAGGCTCAAAACCAAGAAGGTCTTTTGCCTTCGTGTTTAAGAGTGTGCCACGTAAAGGAGTTGCTTGGTCTCTGTCCTCTACCTCTAATTCAAGCTTAGGAAAATACTCCCTCAAAATATCTACCAAACTGAGCACAGGACGAGCATTTCCATAAGTAATATTGAAAAGCTCTCTAAAACCCTTTTCATGGAAGCCAGCTAGGATTAAGCCTTGTACTAGATCTTGTATATAGGTGAAATCTAATTTCTCTTCTTTATCACCTTTAAAAACAAGCGTTCGTCCTGCAAAAGCATTTTCTAAAAATATCTGAGAAACTCGTCGACTAATACAGCGTTCACCATATAACGCTGAAGGTCGAACAACAGAAAAGTTAAGATCTGAATTTTGACCTGTTTCAAATAATATTTTCTCGCCAACATGCTTCAATACTGCGTACATACCATATGGATTACAAGTATCCGTTTCATCCACCGCATCTTTAGTAAAATGCCCATAAACTGTCGATGATGATAAGTAAACTAAACGAGTATTTGGACGTTGAGATAACTCAGATACAACATTTACAAAAGGCAAAAGACCATTTTGCATAGCCCCTACAGGGTCGGAATTAGACCTTGACGCATGTGATACTGCAGCAAGCAAATAAACGACGTCATAGTGATTTTCCAAGATTTTCGAAACATCGTATCTATCAGTAGCATTACTAATAATAAACTCAGTGTTTGATGAACGAAGTAACTCCAAGCGCTCCTCAAGAAAATCTCTATATACCTCTATATCCTGGGTTTCTTGTCCCTGAATTGATAGGTTCAAAAGACTATTAACTCTAAACCCATCGGCAATATCAACTTCAACCCCTTGCCGACGCAATTCCAATGCTAAGTTATGACCAATAAAGCCCGCACCACCTATTAATAGAGCTTTTTGTCCTGGCTTTAATTCAAAAGAACGGTTCATTTTAAATAACTTCCTTTAGTGATGAGACAACATACAATAAATCAGCCTCACTCAAATGAGCCCCTATAGAAAAAGCTATTGATTTGTCTGAAATATCAACAGCATTCTTAAATTTATCCGCAGAATAACCATACTTATCAGCGTAATAAGCCAAACGAGGAACAGGGTGTGGGTAATAAACGCTGGTCTGAATGTCTTTGGATTTCAATGTTGCGGCAATCCGGTCGCGGTTTTCTCGGTCACCCTCCACTTTAGCAATTAGACAGTAATAGGCACGATCCTCATTAATCTCTGCTCCCATAACCTCCAACCCTGTAATGTCAGCAAACGCATTTTTTAAAAATTCAAAATTGCTTTTACGAATTTTCTCATATTTACTAAACTTTTCTGTTTGTTTAACGCCCATCGCAGCAGGAATTTCAGCCATTCGGTAATTAAAGCCTAAAAGCGGTACATCATACATCCCCGCCTGCTTCCGTTCACCAAATGTTCGATCAACACCAAATGCTCGTTCTAATTTTAAGCTTTCATAGAAGTCAGGGCTATTCAAAACAATCATCCCCCCCTCTCCTGTCGTCATCTGCTTAACAGGGTGAAAAGAGAAAACTCCCGCATCACCAAAGCTTCCTACGGGTTTACCATCCACAGAGGCCCCCAGAGCGATTGCACAGTCTTCAACCACATACAAATCATGGCGATTCGCAATCTCCATTATTCGATTGATATCACATGGCACACCATTAAAATGCATGGCAGCAATACCAACCGTTTGACCTGTAATAGCTTGTTCAAGTAAGTCAACATCCACATTACCATCGAAGTCATTGCAATCTACAAATACTGGTTTTAAACCAACAAGCTCTATGGCATGTGCAGTTGCCACATGTGTCATGGCTGTACATATAACTTCGAATCTACTGGAGTCATTAACAGCTAAATGCTTTGTCTTTGAATAATGAGCCAGATGCAAACCAGCTGTACAATTAGCCACCGTTAACGCGTGTTCATAGCCGAAATTTGATTTAAATTTCTCTTCAAATTCTGCTGTCACTGGGCCATGAACAAATATTTTAGAATCAAAAATAGTTTTTATATATTCGAGCTCTTCGACGCCGACCTGTGGGTCTCCAAATTTTATCACGTTAATTTAACCTCTAATTCCAATAATTTTTGCTGGAGATCCAACGACAATTGCGTTCAATGGTAAAGATTTATTTACCACGCTATTTGCGCCAATCACACACCCGTTCTCTATTTTGACACCCGACAATATAAAGCTACCACCGGCAATCCAAGTATCGTCTCCGATATAGATGCTTCCATGCTTATAGCCTTGATTTTTGATAATACAGTCTTTGCTTTTGAAATTATGATCTGATGTCTGAAAATAACAAAAGCCAGCGACTAAACTATCTCGTCCAATGCTAAAATTAGCCCCACAATTAAAGATGCTGTAACAGCCTATGTCAGCGCCATTAAAGAAAGAAACTTCGGCAGCATTTGTCGCGACAATTCGAATGCCTGTATCCAGTTTAACGTCAGAAGCTAATAAAACATGTGCTCCATTGAGCGCTCTTATTTCTACCCGCCCTTTTAGAATAACATCATCACCAAGCTCAATACTTGAATGAGCATCCAAAACAATGCTAGGAAATGCTCGCGCAAAAAATCTCTTACCAACTTTAATACCAAGGAGCACTAAAAAACAGCGCACTAGAAAAGATATAAAATATCTATAATATAGATCTCTGAGCCAAAAAAAGTGTTTACGAAACACAATAAATATCACTCAAATTAATTATTACTTTTTGATTTGTCTGTTCAAGATAATCATGGAAATCTTCTAAACCATCCTCTTCAACAGACATCACAAAAATATTACCTCTTGAATTTTGAACAAGAAAAGTGGTTAATTCAAAGGCCATAAGTCTTTTATTAATGGAAGGTGTTAAGTAATACCCCCACTCTTTTTTAACTACATCAACTTCTGACCCGTTTTTAGCAACTAATGTTATTTGCTCATTTGTATCGAGTTGAATATTTGCAGTATGACTTATCTCTATTTTATTTTTAGCCCCTATCTCAAATACCCTAGGCGGCTCTAATTTATCAATTTCCATACTTGCACCAATCAATTTCAGGCAAAATAAATCCTTCTATTTCCCATACACCATTTTTTTTAGTCCAAATATCATGATTTCTAAATCGTTCAGCTATTTCAAAAAAACGGCTAGAAGAGATGCCTACATATTCACAGAAATTCTCTATAGCTTCATAAGGTGTTTCATCACCTATATTTTTAATTGCTTCAAGAGCATCATCACGTGATAACACCCCAGCCCTTATATCAAGGGATAAATTATCCCAACTTCTTGTAATACCAAACTTATACCATTTCATCCAATGATGGATCGCCATAAGAAAAGCGTCGTCGACATCTGCAAACGTGTACTGACCGACAAGAGCCTCTGTCGCTTCTTCAAAGCCATATTCTTTCGCAATGGCGGCTGTTTTCCGTGGATCCCATTTATAAAATTCACCGAGAAAAACAGCCCTTATAGAGGCATCGCTTAATGCTTTTTCAGATGGCCAAGTATATACACTTAGATCATGAAGTGATAAGGAGTCACAAACCCAGTCCTCAGCGGTCGTACCAAAAGTTACACCATATTTTTGGAGCCATGCCCTGCTAATCTCAGTGCCTTTATAGGCATCATCCCCACCATACTCTGTAGCTGAATTCTCACCCCAAAGAATAATAGGAATTCGCTTCTCTAATGCCACATTCATAGGAATTGCATGAATAGCCATATGCATAGGAATAACAGGAGAGCCATATTTCTCAAAAGCTTTTAACGTAAAGCTTTTCTCTACTTTAGGGTTAACACTAATGTCAATATGGTCAACGCCTAAAGATATTAAATTATCCAAGTTACGCTGTCCCAACGAATTTCTTGCGGGAGTCCGCCAAGTAACACACAGAGGTTTCAATCCAACCTCTAACGCTTTAATGACCTGCCATGTACTATCTTTACCACCACTAACTGGGATTAAACAATCATAAGGCCGGCCCAGCGCTTTAATTTCTGCAACAATTTGATCGAATTCACTGGCTCTAAAATCCCAATCAATCTGACGTGAATCATCTGAAAAAGAACAGTTACAGTTTCCGCTTTCATCAATTTCCAGATTTGGGCGACTATTTGGCAATATACACTTTCTACAATATTGAAGAGTCATTCAAAAAATTCCATAAATAGCTTTGCATTGATAAAATTAAACAGAAACTTACTATCACTATTGAGTGAAAGATCCATACCCAAATAGCCCTCTATTTTATTTTTATCAACCACATCAAATATTGGGGAGTCATCTAGTAGAAACTCTCGAGTCTCTTTAGCCTCAACATCTAAAAACTCAAACAATGAGGAATTAAAACCTACCTTCGTTCTATTCCAGAGTATATCTGGATGAACGAGGCCTTTTGCAGCCTCTCTTAAGTAGTACTTACCTAAACCATCTTGAATTAATTTATTTTCAGGCAATCGGAGCGCTACATCTAATAATGGGCGAGAAAGGTAAGGGGATCTATTCTCTATCGAATGATACATAGCATTACTATCATCTTCATTTAAGATAACAGGCACCGCTTCATGAAATAGCTCATTCATCATTCTACTTCTGAGAAGCGAGTTGCTATAACGCTCTTCAACAAACTTTTCATGAAGGTCATCATTAAGTAATGATGCATAAAAATCGGCCTTATAGTACACGTGATCTCTAAAGCTAGGGTCAATCAAATAACGATCAGGACGTTTTAAAAGCGGATTTCTTACAATAGGATCAATATACTTTCTCCAATTATCTATCGCTACTTCACGATCAAAATCGCTGTCAAATTGTTCTGCCAGATAAAGCAAATGATGATCGTAATAACCTGTAAATAACTCATCAGCACCTGTTCCGCTAATACCGACTTTAAACCCATGCTTGGCCATTTCTTCATATAATAAGTTTTGGGTATAGTACGAAATAGTCGCTACTGGGGCAGCTCTATCTTCTACCATACCCTTCAACGAACTAATGAAATCTTTTTCGCCAGGCCTAACAACAATAGAGTTGATACCTAAAAACTTCTGAGTAATTTTAACTTGATCTGCTTCATCATAACGGCCATCTGAATTAGCAATGGTAAAACCAGTGGCATCCACTCCCAGTTCTTTTACCGCAGCACCAATAAGAGCACTTGAATCGATCCCACCACTCAAACAAAATGCTAATGGAACATCAGACCGAAGCCGGAGTTTAACGCTGTTAATTAATTCTGTTCGAACCTGATGAATAGCCTCTTCTGAAGAGGTAAACTTTTCAACATTAGTATCCGGAGACCAATATTTGGTCACTCTAACCCCATGGGAAGAAACAACCATAAAAGAGCCTTGCGGCAAACGTTTGACGTCCTCAATAAAAGTTTTATCTGACTTAAAAAGTGACTTATATCCATTACTTAAATAATTAGATAACTGAGTCAAGTCAGGACTTAACGAAAAGCCACCAACAACTGATAGAACATCAAGTCGTGACGCAAAAGAAAAACCATCCTCAACATTATTCTTATAATATAGAGGCTTTTCACCAAATGGGTCGGTCGCAACCGTTAGCTCACGACTGTTTACATCATAAACAGCGATAGCCCACATTCCATCGAATTTACTAAGTGCTGCTACTCCCCATTTTTTCCAACATGCTGCGAGTACTTCCGTATCACTATCAGTCGTGAAATGTATACCGTCTTTGATTAACTCATGTTTCAGTTCAAGGTAATTATAGATTTCACCGTTAAAAACAATAACTAAATTTTGATAATAAAAAGGCTGCTTAGACCTCTCATCTATATCAATAATAGCAAGCCGTGAATGGATTAATTGGCATCCATCATGTGAATTAAAGTATCCAAAACCATCAGGGCCTCTTCGATGCAGCAGGCTCTGACACTTTTTAATTTTAGTATCAGTTAAAGTTATACCACCATAGTTTCCAGCAATACCGCACATATCAGAGGGCCTCAGTTCTGAATACTTTCAAAGCTGATGATTGCTCCAGCACTTAAATTTGAAGCTGAGGTTAATCCATAAATTTTATCTCTATCAACTATTCCCTTATCTTCAACAATCCGCATCCAGTCAACATTTTCTTTACTGAACGTTTCACCTGCCGAAATAGATCTATTAGCAATTGCTTTCCTACGCACACCAACCATTGAAGCATCGTTCCGCTCACAATCTGTTTTCGAACGCCCGACATAAGAATATGCTTCAGGAAGCATTTTCATCAACGTTGTCATCTGGTCTGGGTTAGCTGACAAAGCATGATCTCTAAAGTCACTATAGGTATGACTCATAGTAAAGTGCTTTTCAATAATCCTGGCCCCTAAACCCGCCGCCAAAAAACAAGCGTCCGTACCCAGAGTATGGTCAGAATAACCAATGGCAATATCAGGGTACCTTAGGCGCATCGTTTCAATAAGCCCAAGTTGAGCATTTTCAGGTAATGTAGGGTAATTACTCACACAATGTAAAAGAGCGAGCTTATCTGTATCGGGCTGAACCGATAAAAAGCCATGATACAGTTTATCAATTTGCTTCAAATTCAACCCCCCCGTAGATATTATGGCTGGGTAATCCGTAGCAGCTAATTCATCTATCAAATCGAAATAAGTATTATCACCACTAGAAACCTTAAATATTTGCTGAATTTTTTTCAGTTTCTCTATCAGCTGTATATCAAATACTGAAGAGAAAAAAACGAGATTCAACTTAGATGATAGTTCTGCCAATTCTTGGAATTCTTCAAAATCAAGACAATAGCCTTCTAACTGCTTTATACGTTGCTCTTGATCAGAAGATACTAGAGAACTAGGTACAATAGACTGAAATTTAACTGAATCTACTCCCGCCTCATGGGCAGCATAGACAAGTTCACGGGCGACACCTATATCTCCTTCATGGTTATTACCAATTTCAGCAATAACAAACGGGCGGTCTGACTTTAGATAAGAAGAAATACTAGTCATTAAATTTTAAGCCTCTGGTGTAATGTAATACATGTGCTTCATAGATAAGCACAAAGCCAAAACTACGGTACACATGCATAGAATTTGAATTTGCAGACTGCGTACCTACAATGATATTTGGTATAGAGTTCTCCAACGCTATACGCTGGAGGTAAGAAAGCATTACCTTCGCTAGATTTTTCCCTCTAAATTCCTCTAAAACACAGACCAATTCAATTATACAATCAGTATCAATTTTAAATAGAATAAACCCAACAACTATATCTTTGTAATACAGTAGAATATATTGTTTATTAGCGCCTACAGATTCTAGCCACTTCCTTTTAATTATAAAGGACCAATTCTGAGGTAACTCAGCGTCTGTAGAAAATCGATCAAATGCAAATAAATCTGAAAATCTACTTGCCTCAGGCAGAGAAGCTCTAACTTCCAACCGAAAGTCAGGAAGAAGTGGGGGTACTTGTGCGGACTCCCCCCCCAAAACACTCTTAACAAATGTAACCTGTTTATTTATATGTCTAAATCCTTGTTTAGACAATTCGTAATCAAGTTGATAATTTGAAACAGGAACCTTAGCAGTAACAAATAAGGGTCCACTCAATGAGTCGAAAGAAATACCTTGCTTATTGCTCAAATTGTAACAATTTAGACCTAGACAGTCAGACAGCCATTGATCTTTTGCAAATAATACTTCCATCGTTATTTAGCTAGCTGATCAATCAAAAGTGAAGTTCTCATAACAGAAGAGACATCGTCAAAGCCAACGTCTAGCGTTCCCCCTTCGGTAATGACGCTAACAAAGTTAGGTAGTAAATCACCTTTATTTGCACAAGGAAAAGGACTCTTATCATGCACTGTTTCAACTCCAGGTTCATGACCAAAATAATACGTACCATTAGCGCAATCATTAATATACGTTCCTTTGGTACCGTAAATTTTAAGTTGATGATAATGCGGCGTTTGAGATCCAAAGTTGGCAGTCACTTTGAATACAATCTTGCTACCTAACCGGCCTAAGGCACTTGTAAAATCAGGGGCCAAAAAAGTAGAGTTTTTTGTAACTAGTTTATTATGAATAGCAAAAAGTGGATTAAATTTCTCGCCAGTCAACCATTGACAAAGATCTATCATATGAACCCCACCACCATTCATTACAGAATAGTTAGGAGAGACACTACGCCATCCATCTAAAATTTTATGTATTCGCCCATAATCATACGATGCTTCCACACTATAAATATCACCAAGCTCACCGTTAGTAATTTTTTCTTTTAACTGCACAAAACGCTTTTCTTTACGCAATATAAAATTAGTAGACAAATAAACCGGAGCCTTAACATTCGCTTTAGCATACTCAAAGTCTATTGATTCAAGCTCAGGCATCGTAGTGCACAAAGGCTTCTCAACAAATATATGGACTCTCTTCCGCAAAAAAGCAATGACCTGTTCTGCATGAGCATGATCGTATGAAGCAATAATCACAGCATCAATTTCGCCGTCATTTAGTATACTTTTCCAGTTATCACAAAACTTAGGCACATTATACTTAGATGCAATACTCTCCGCTTTCGCAATATTTAAGTCACACACACAGCTTATATGAACACGCTCATTTTCCCTTAACGCTGCGACATGGCGTTCGCCAATACCCAAGCCTATAATCGCAAATTTAACCAACTAAACTACCTCTTACTTCAAGAGCTACACCTTTCTTATCGAATTTATAACCTGTTTTAATGAGTTCCGACACACGCTGGAGATCACCAGGCTCATCCACAGCCCACACAGTTGCCCTTTCCAACGTTAGGTTTTTAATATTGCATATTTTGAAATCAGTTACATTATGATAAAAGGTCTGCGTCACATGCTCTTTAGAAAAACCATCAAGGCTTTTGAATTTTGCTGCTTTAAACGTTTCAGCATTAACTATTTCGATACTTTGGCCAACAGGAAATGTTCTTTCGAAAACATTTGTGACCAAATCTACACCTTGAATACTATTATAAGTATTAATTGCTAAACTAATTAATTCATCAGATATACCTGGGCTATCACAACAAATCCTCCCAAATGCAGTTAAACCAAATTCATCAATACAGCCGACATATCTAGCATACACATCATTAAGAGAGCCTCGGTAAACAGGTATCCTATTTAACTGGCAATATTCAAAAATAGGGTCATCACTTGCTTCCTCAGAAGTACAAACAATAACAGGGCCACCCTCATAAGCACGACAGCATTGACTGATTACGTGCGAAATCAAGGGCGCGCCATTTACCAAGCTCATAACTTTACCGGGTAAACGCCGAGAGTTCATTCTAGCCTGTAAAATCAGCCCAATCACAAAGAAAAATCCTTAATAGAAGAGAACCCATTCAACAGATCTAACACATGCCCATTAGGTGTTAAAGCTTCACGAAGATACGGAGGATCAATACTTAAGAAATTTTTATGTAGAACAGAAATGATAATACAATCGTATGGCGCACCCGAAAAATCACTAACAACCTCTAGTGTTTCAAACATATTCTCATCAACAAATGGATCCATTACATGTAGCTCTGAAAATTCAGATAGAGATTCCGCGAGCACAATAGATTTAGAATTCCGCAGATCAGGGCAATCCTCTTTAAATGTTAACCCCATTAACAAAACTCTTGGCTTACTTTTGCAGGTCAGTTCACCTACTTTTTTTACATGACTAACGACACGCCCTACAACAGCCTCATTTACACTTCGAGCTGAAGCCATCAACGGCGTTTCCACACCATTTTTATTCGCATGACTAATCAGGTAGTAAGGGTCTACCCCTATGCAGTGTCCCCCGACCAAGCCTGGACGAAAAGGTATGAAATTCCATTTAGAACTTGCTGCCTTTATCACTTCAAATGTATCAACATCTAAAGCGTTGAATACAGATGATAACTCATTCATTAAAGCTATATTGACGTCTCGCTGAATATTTTCAGTGATTTTTGCAGCCTCGGCGACTTTTATTGAAGACGCACGATAGGTGCCTGCTTCAATAATACTATCGTATAGCGCCTCCACTATATCGGTCGACTCGTTGCAGCAACCAGAAACAACTTTTGTAATAGTTGATATGGTATTAACCTTATCCGCGGGGTTAACGCGTTCAGGGCTGTAGCCAAGATAAAAGTCCACACCATGCACTAAAGCGGAACAATCTTCCAATATTGGTTTGCACACCGTTTCCGTACAACCAGGAAAAACCGTAGACTCATAGATAACTAACCCACCCGCTTGCAAAACACTGCCAACGAGTTTCGATGCACACATAATTGGCATAAGGTCTGGCTGATTATCATCATCAACGGGGGTAGGCACTGTAACCACAAAGACATCACAACCCGCAATCGCTGCTTTATCAGCAGTCCAATTGGCGGTACATGACCTCAATGCTTGAGAGTCAACTTCTCCGTTTGGGTCTCGATGCGAATTAAGGACGTGTACCCGCTCTTCACATACATCGTACCCCACCACATCAAAATATTTCGCAAACTCTATCGCGAGAGGTAACCCAACATAACCCAATCCAACGACACAAATTTTCTTTGTACTTGTCATCTTACTTACTCTTTAAAAGCTTAGACCGCTCAAACCAAAAAACCACACTGACGCTGAATAAAGCCTCAACACCATAAAATGTTAACAATGCTAATTGAGCTGCACCATCCGCAACAAATTGCTGAAAACTGAAGATTTCTATCACACCAAAAAAAAGAAGGAATACATTCAACCAAACAAGCAAATCAAAACCATCTTTTTTGATCGCTTTCAAAGTATAAATTGAAAAAATTCTCGCACTTCCTCCCAATATCACACAGCAAATTTCTAATGGACCAAAATCCCAGGCCATTATAACAGCCAAAATATCTATACCCAAATACTGCACAGGAAGACTAACAAAATAGAAGAGAGCACAGGCAACAACTCTTACATTATCTAATAATAAATCTTTAAGCTTTTCTATCGACAAATATTGCGCAACAAGCTCATAGAACAAGACCATAAACAAAATACCTTCCACCCCCTGCCCAAGGAATAAAAAAGGTATCAATAACCGAACTAAACTCGACCTAGAAACCTTAAGCAACGTGTAAAGATAATCAAATGAAAAAAAACGACCTAACCCAAAAAAATAAACTTTCACACCAGTATTTTCTTTTATTGTCAAACCTGCACCAACAAAAACAAGTGAAATCAACTCAACAATCAGCAGAGTCTCAACCGTTAACAAAGAAAATAGAAATAAAGAACACACCAACACCGCATCCAGAGCAACTTTACTGAAGCGCATATAATAATAAGCCTGCGTATCCCCATTTATACGAAATATTTGCAAGCGAAAGTTATACCATGCAGTTACCGTTGCAAGTAACAACAACTGGGTATACAAAATATCTATTGGCACAGCAATTAAAGCCAGCAGAATACCTACAAAGCTAAATGCTCTATACTTTTCAACACCTACACTATCAACAACCTGTAACCTAACAGCAGTCCAATAGTACCCAAAGTCGATTATAGGTATCAAAAACTGGATCCAAAAATACACCCTTATATATTTTCTTTGCTCTTCACTATCAAACTCTCCCAGCAAAGCCACCTTAATTACAGGAAGAGCAGTAACTAATACAAAAAAAGCCAACGATTCAATTTGTTTTTTTCGTATCATCAGAAAACATCAATGCAGTTGAAAAAGGGTTAGTAAAAATTAGAAAAGTTAATGAATTAGACAGAATTAGAAACAAACGCACAAAGAAAATCTTTCGTGTCGATGAAGTTCTGCAAAAAACATAACCAAACACCACCGCCATCACAGGCAAACCTAACGTTCCAAATAGCCACAGATATGCGGAATGCATATAGCCTCGTTCACTCAACCCTTCCACCGAAATAGACTGTCCAATTGGCCATCCGAATCCAATTAAAGCGTAATCTCTCCACATCAAGTTGATAAATGCGCGCACTTCCCTCAACCGTTCTTCCAGAGAAGCCAATTCCGACAGACTAAACCCTGTCTTGCTTAAATCAATCGACACAAGAGCTAATGGAAAAATTGCAGCCGAGCTGCCTGCCAAAAAAAAGAGGAACATCCGCACTTTCGTATTTTTGAATAAAAAGCCAAACAACGATACGAGCAACCATATTTTATACTGCGTTTTCATCACCAATGCTAATGAAAATGACATCAATATCGACCATACAGAACTAAAACCTAGAAATAACATAAGAAAAATAGTGACTGTAGAAGCGTTACGATAATTCCCAAGAAAATACCACATACATACGTAGCTCATACCTAAGAAAAGTATACCGTATCTATATTTTTTACAGGCAGCCGCGATATCAGAAAACATTACTTGCCGAAACAGAACAACATAAAAAGGAATCAAAACAACAAGAAGCAACGCCTTTTGATAATATAAACCAAGCCCTTGAAATAGTATTTTAGCCAAGACAAATAAGAAAAAAACACCTATAACTACATATAACTCTCTAGGCATTTTCAATTTACTCAAAATAGGCAAGCACAACACAAAAAAAACAATCGAATTAAGGTAAGATAAGTTACCACCAGCAACATTAATAATTGATTGTATAATGCTAAAAATCTCACTTAAAACTGCAATCTCAGCAATATAAAAACTAATATTTTTAGTTTCCATGATACATAGGAACATAACCCGAATTTGCCATATCTATACATTTATCAAGCGTTCTACAAATCTGCTCATGATATGTAGTTTTACCTATACCCGCTAAAGCCCAAGTGGCATCTTCAATAGTGTTAGATAAATATTTATGTATAACCTGCTCTTTCTCAAGCTGAGATAGTTCTTGAGTTCTAATTACATCAGGCCAACTATCTACATTTATCAATTTATTAATTTCATCAACAACACCCGTCACATTATAATGACAACTACCAAGCGCCAACACAGGTTTGCCGACTGCAACCGCCTCCAAGCCTGTAGTACTCGACGTATTAACTAGCACAGCATCAACAATGCTTATCAGCCTGCCCGTAGATTCACCTGGGTTACACATAATAATATTTTTCTTTGATAGCAGCTTTGAGTATTGCTCAACAGCCCGATATCCTATAGCGGAAGGGTGCTCTTTGATAACTAAGAGCATATTATCAGGGAGAACATCAACAACCTTACCTATCAGGTCTCGATAATCCGAAAACGATGAGTCCGCATTCAAATAACAAAGAGCAGACTCTGGCGCCATCGCCAGGGGCCAGAATACAACTTTTTCATATCCCCCCCTTACCCTTTCAACATCCTCTGCACTACTGATAAATCTCTTATGAAACCATAGCTGAGAAGGTGACTTTATCGTTATTGCATTTTTATTAGGAAAAATGGCGTTGTAGTGGAACGAGTCTTTATCTGAATACTTTACTTTCCAATACTCAAAGAGCATTTTTTTAGCAAACTCTCTTGCTGCACGGGCTGCAATTTGCTTAGTACTACGCACCGAAGTATTCTGATAATCAGCTTTGAAGTTTTTACCCAAATGCGCAAGAGCATCCTGAACATCTTTATCTTGAGGACTCCGTAGTACTGGATTATCTATACTATTAGTAATTCTTACTAAACCGGGAAGAGGCGAACGCCTTGGCTGAAAAGATGGTATTTGACGTTTAGACGCAACTTTGAACCATATATCCGTTACATAGTTATCCACAGCAGGGGAAAGCACCAAGTCAACGGGAACCCGATCAAAATAGCTTTCCACTGCAGCCCACATTTTCCGCACTTTCAATCTTGCTTCAAAAAGATTGATTCCGGACAAATATCTACAACGCATTATAATATCGATTATAACATCATTGGAAAGCTTAGCTTCTGTAGGCATACAATAATAGGAATCAATCACCCCTGTTTCATCCATTCGACGCTCTGATGAAAAGAAGCTAATATCATACCCTGAACTATTTAGCGCATCAGTAAAGGGCTTATGGAAGAACATTCTATAAATTAATATTTTCATACTAAGAGATAAATTTCACATCGAAACCAGTAACATATCGAAGATTACTAATATCACCAATCTCCTCCCAGCGTATTTCTTTAAGGAACTTCACTTTACCCTCTTCAGTGATCGTCAATAATTTAAAAGATAAATCACTGCCATAAAGACCATCTATTGTAGTCGCAATCTCATGCCCCTTAACATCGATTCCTCGACACCAGTTCGGCTGCCGACCTAATTCAGTTTCCTCAAGACGGATCACTTTACTGTTGAGGTCTCGATTAAACAAAACGACCTCATCAAAGTTTTCTCTAGGGTTATGCGCTTCAGCATCACTGGATATTAAGATTTTTCCATCAATAGAAGTAAAATAGTACGCGCCATTTTTATAAATACCATCATGGAGCAAAACAACTGTTTTTTGATTGATGGTTCGGAGGTGCGCCTTGCCAGAATCCATATCAACGACGACGAAACAGCCTAAGTTCCTGGAGGTTAGCCAAATTTCTCGCCCTTTTATTTGCACATGATTAAAATGAAATACACCTGTCGCCCCTCTAAATTGCTTACTCATAAAGCGCCAATCATATTCGAGCAAACCTGGATCGTCTTTTATAACCCCCATATCATTATGTACAGTAAAGGTTTCCAATATATCGCCTTCTAACGAAGTCGCAACTACCGTATCTTTCCCGGTTAGCATCGTATAAATAATTCCTTCATGGGCACAAATACCATGAAGATCATTCATTAAGCGATGCGTTACAAATGACTCACACTGATAAGTATTTTTATTAATACGATACACACCGTTCCAGCTACCGCAGTACAAATAATCATTTTCAATTGAAAGACCGGTAAAACCAAACCTTGGTAACGCTTCAAAGTTTTTTGCCGAACCAAGTGGCATTTCCCCCTTTATGGGCAGCGATGTCTTATTAAACTCAGCAGGGTTGCGAGGGAAATCGTATTCGAAAAAGCGCGTTTCTAGCTCATTAGCCACAACAAGTGCAGGCAACGCACCCGCTGGATGAAATTCACCTTCATATCCATGAACAAACGTACAAACAAGAGTCATAACTATTCCTTATATTTCCCATATGCCACTAAAATCGAGAACAACATTCTCTCCAAAGCTCATGGTCTTAAATTGGGCATGAGCGACCAGACCGACAATTAAGCATCCATTTTCGGGAATCGCAGAAGTAGGCAACAATGCTAAGCCTTGCGCATTATTGCCGGAAATAAAGGGATCAACAGCAGACACCTTCACTCCTGTATTTTCTGCAAGCATTTCATATATTTTTAAGGAAGGGCTTTCCCTCATATCATCCACGTCAGGCTTATACGTAAGCCCAAGACATATAACGTGCTCCAACTCTTTCTCAGCTAAAACGGATTTAATCTTATTGCAAACCCATTCAGGCTTAAAGTCATTAACGCCTCGCGCTACTTTAAGTAACTTTGCAGTTTCCGGCGCCGAATGAACCAAAAACCATGGATCAACAGCGATACAATGCCCTCCCACACCAGGTCCCGGACGCAAAATATCAACCCTAGGGTGTAGGTTTGCCAAAGAGATGAGCTCATGAGCATCAATATCAAGCTGATCGCAAATCATGGAAATCTCATTAGCAAAAGCTAAATTAACATCTCTAAAACTATTTTCTGTTAACTTGCACATCTCTGCTGTACGAGTATTTGTAGTAATACAATTACCATCCACAAAGACCTTATAAAGCGCTTGAGCACGAACTGAACACTGACTGGTCATTCCACCAATCACTCTGTCATTTTCAACAAGCTCACGCATCGCTTGACCAGGTAACACCCTCTCTGGGCAATAAGCGATCCTAATATCTGACATATCACCCATAGTTTGTGGAAATGATAGATCCGGCCGCAACTCCTCCAACCAAGCCGACATTTTCTCGGTTGCTCCGACTGGTGAAGTTGACTCCAGAACAACCAAGTTACCAGCTTCTAATACTGGGGCAATAGACCGAACAGCAGCTTTAATAAACTTAAGATCAGGGGTGAACCCTTCTTTAAAAGGGGTGGGCACAGCAATAAGGAAAGCATCCGCGGGTTCACATGCACAGATAGCTCGAAGGAAGCCTCGCTCTACAGCTCTTTTAACCGCTTTCTCAAGGCCAGGTTCAACGATATGAATCTCGCCTTTATTTACAGTATCTACAACTGAAAAATCGACATCAAAGCCGACCACTTCCACTTCGTTAGAAGCGATTAAGGCTGCTGTAGGCAAACCAATATAACCTAAACCAACTACTGATACTTTCTTAAACGTCATTTATCACTCGCCAAAAAATTCCGGATTACTAGCACAAAGCACTTACAATTCTTTCGCATGCATGGCCATCTCCATAAGGATTATGGGCCATCGCCATTTGCGTATATGCAACTTGATCATCAAGCAACACACTCACCTGACGCACAATTTCTCCAACATCCGTACCAACCAGCTTAACTGTACCGGCTTCAACAGCCTCTGGTCTTTCAGTTGTATCCCTCATAACCAAGACGGGTTTACCTAAAGAGGGGGCCTCCTCCTGCACACCGCCCGAATCAGTCAGAATAAGATGAGATTCCATCATCAAATACACAAACGGCAAATACTCTTGAGGAGGTATTAAAAATATATTATTAACGTCTTTTAAAAGCCGATTAACAGGTTCCTGAACTTTTGGGTTCAAGTGTACTGGATACACGACCTGAACATCTGGATATTTAAGTGCAACTTGACGCAGCGCATCACAAATACGCTCAAAACCTCCACCAAAGCTTTCTCTTCTATGCCCCGTCACCAGCACCATACGTTTACCTGAAGCAATGAATGGATAACGCTTGGACAACTCAGATTTAAGATACTGGTCACTTAATACTTTATCTCGAATCCAGTACAGAGCATCAATTACCGTATTACCCGTCACCTCAATAGAGCTTCGATCAATACCTTCTGATAACAAGTTAGCCATTGAGGTGACTGTCGGTGCAAAATGGAAGTAAGCCAGATGCCCGGTCAACTTTCTATTACCCTCCTCTGGCCACGGAGAATAAATATCCCCCGTCCTTAAACCCGCCTCTACATGCCCAACTCTAATTTGTTGATAGTATGAAGCCAGCGCAACTGAAAATGTTGTTGCAGTATCACCGTGAACAAGGACGATGTCAGGTTTAAAACTTTCAAGTACTGGCTTTACCTTTTGCAAAATATTTACTGTCACATCAGTCAAATCTTGCCCTGGCTGCATAACATTCAAGTCGAAATCAGGCTTTATCTCAAAAAGGTCTAAGACTTGGTCCAGCATCTGTCTATGCTGACCCGTAACACACACCTTCGCTTCAAAATTAGGATTAGCTGCCAACAAATGCACAAGAGGAGCCATTTTAATTGCTTCAGGTCGAGTGCCAAAGACAGACAGGATTTTTTTCATAATATGATTACTTCCCTAGGTTCTTCAAATACCATTACCTGACTTTGATATGACATAATATTTTTGAAAAATATGGGCGCAAACTCTACCATATATATCAATCAAGTCCTATGTAAATGGAATGAAAAACCCTAGAGAATACTCAAAACATTAAGTATTAAAAACATAGGCAAACGAGTAAAATAGGTCCCTCAATAGGGATAAAATAAAAAACAGTCAAAAAACATAAATAGCTAAGAACGCTCGTCGTTACTAAGCCCCAGCAAGTAATATAAAACTTGAATATAAAGTCAGCATCAATTACATGGCAATTAAACACCCCCTACTCAACAAGCTTTGATGATTTCTATTTCAACACAGAACAAAGCTTTGAAGACAGCCTGTATGTCTACATAAATGCGAATAACATATCAGAGCGATTAAACGCTAAACCCAAACGATTCACTATTGCAGAAACAGGCTTTGGAACCGGGTTAAACTTCCTGCTAACCGCTCAATTATGGCTGAGAAAAAGCTCAAATGATCAGAAACTGCACTACATCTCTGTAGAAAAGCAGCC
>JBLXHN010000026.1:0-21794 GCA_048259585.1 Vibrio sp.
TTTAGAAGTCTTATCCTCTCTAACACCTGCTGAAGCCTTGCGACGTCTGCCGTGTCAGTGAGGCGGCATTATAGAGATCTTAATCACACTGGCAAGTACTTTTTTGCAAAAAAACATAAAAATAACGCTTAAGCGATGAAAACATCACCAAAGCTTTATTTATTCAATTTTACTCCAAAGTTAGTTACAGGTTATCCACAGAGTTATTTAATAATGGTTATAAATTACACATAAAATAAAAGCTGCATAATGCAGCTTTTTCATCTAACAACTGAAAACTAGATCCCAGAACCATCTTTTTCTACAGGATCGTCTTCATGAAGACCACATTCACGTTTCAAACCAAAGAAACGCGTTTCTTCTTCTGCCATCCCCGGTTCCCATTTACGTGTCGTATGAGTATCTCCAACCGACAAGTACCCTTGTTCCCACAATGGGTGATAAGGAAGATCGTTTTCTTTTAAGTAATAGTGAACATCTTTATTTGTCCAATCAATTACCGGAAGAAATTTGAATACTCCATTCTGAATCGCAAGTATTGGTAATGTTGCTCGCGATTGAGATTGCTCTCGGCGTAGTCCCGAAAACCACACACTAACGGAAAGTTCATCTAATGCTTTACGCATTGGCTCAACTTTATTAAGACGGTTATACCTTTCTATACCGTCAATACCTTGTTCCCATAGTTTCCCGAAACGCGCTTCTTGCCAAGCTGGCGAGAGTTGCGGTTTGAAAACTTGAAGGTTCAAATTCAATTTATTGGTTAGCTCATCAATAAATTGATAAGTCTCTGGGAACAAATAACCAGTATCGGTCAATACAACAGGAACATCAGCCTTGATACTAGACACTAAATGAAGCATAAGGGCAGCTTGAATACCAAAGCTGGATGATACTGCATGTGTGCCTGGTAAGTTATCAAACGCCCATTGAACTCGTTCTTGAGCCGTTAAGCTTTCCAAATACGCATTCACTTCAGCTAAACGCAATGTTTGTTCCACTTTTGTCAAAGTGAGAAACTCGGACAAATTAGGCACAGCTACAGTATCAGGCATAAAAATCTCTCTTAGAAATAACAACTTCTTCAATAATGCCAGCGCGGATTGTGAAATCACCGAAACCTTCACCTAACTCACGCTCACTAGCCCAACGTCCCACCAACTGATCAATCTCTTCCAAGATTTGTTGTTCAGTAATGTTCTCTTTATACATTTTAGGAACTCGAGTACCCGCTCGATTACCACCTAAGTGCAAATTGTAACGTCCTGGAGCTTTACCAACTAAACCTAGTTCCGCCAGCATTGCGCGACCACAGCCATTTGGGCAACCTGTGACACGGAGAATAATATTGTCATCTTTTGGCAGTTCATATTTTTCTAGAATACTCTCAACTTCAGTAACAAATGATGGTAGAAAGCGTTCAGCTTCTGCCATTGCTAATGGACAAGTTGGAAACGCTACACACGCCATAGAGTTTTTACGCTGCTCACTGACAGAGTCATCCATCAAACCATGTTCACGAGCAATTTTTTCAATAATGTCTTTCTGATCTTCAGGTACACCAGCAACGATTAAATTCTGGTTAGCTGTCATACGGAAATCACCTTGGTGAATTTTCGCGATTTCAGCCACTCCCGTTTTCAGAGGCTTGCCCGGGTAGTCAAGTAATCTGCCATTCTCTATAAACAGAGAAAGGTGGAACTTACCATCAATACCTGCTACCCAGCCGATGCGGTCGCCGCGTTCTTTGAACTCATACGGACGGCTCGCTTCAAACTGAATACCGGCGCGTTTTTCCACTTCAGCTTTAAAAACATCAATGCCAACTCGGTCTAGAGTGTACTTGGTTTTTGCATTCTTACGGTTTGAACGGTTGCCCCAATCACGTTGTGTCGTTACAACCGCAGCAGCAACATCTAATGTTTTCTCCAATGGAATAAAACCAAAGTCATCTGCACGACGAGGGTACGTTGACGTATCACCATGTGTCATCGCCAAGCCACCACCAACAAGTACGTTGAAGCCTACCAGCTTGCCATTATCGGCAATCGCCACGAAGTTAAGATCGTTAGCGTGAACATCAATATCGTTATGTGGCGGAATCACTACTGTAGTTTTGAACTTACGTGGCAAATACGTGCTGCCCAGAATAGGTTCTTCGTCAGTGGTTTCTACTTTCTCACCATCCAACCAAATTTCAGCATAAGCACGAGTTTTTGGTAGTAAATGTTCGCTGATCTTAGCTGCCCACTCATAAGCTTCCTGATGTAACTCCGACTCGACTGGGTTAGAGGTACACAATACGTTACGGTTAACGTCACCAGCGGTAGCAATTGAGTCGATACCAATGCTGTTCAATGTTTGGTGCATTAGCTTGATATTCGGTTTTAACACACCGTGGAACTGAAACGTTTGACGTGTAGTTAAACGAATGCTTCCATACATGGTGTGCTCAGTTGCAAACTTGTCGATAGCTAGCCACTGCTTCGGCTGAATAATCCCGCCAGGCATACGAGCACGTAACATCACGTTATGCAGTGGTTCTAGTTTTTGCTTAGTACGCTCATTACGAATATCACGATCATCTTGTTGATACATACCGTGAAAACGGATCAGTTGAAAGTTATCCGCTGTAAAGCCACCAGTAATACGATCTTGCAGATCTTGCTCGATCGTACCTCGCAGAAAATTACTTTCTCTTTTTAAACGCTCGTTATCCGAAAGAGGACCAAGCACTTCGCCCAATACTTCTTGGCTATTATTTTCGATCTTAGTGCTCATTAGTAAACATCCCTTTGGTAACGTTTCGCTTTGCGAAGTTCATTTAAATACTCTTCAGCCTTTTCACGAGTCAGGCCGCCTTGCTGCTCAGCAATACTCACTAATGCTTCATGGACGTCTTTAGCCATACGGGTAGCATCACCACAGATATAGATATAAGCGCCATCTTGTAGCCATTGCCAAACTTGCTCAGCTTGTTCAAGAATTCGATGCTGCACATAAACTTTTTCATGTTGGTCGCGACTAAAGGCAACATCTAAACGGCTTAAAGCACCTGATTTAAGATACTTCTGCCACTCTACTTGGTATAAGAAATCTTGTGTGAATGTACGGTCACCAAAGAACAACCAGCTCTTTCCTTCCGCATCACGATTATCACGCTCTTGGATAAAACTGCGGAATGGGGCGATGCCTGTACCTGGGCCAACCATAATGATTGGTGTTGAGTCGTCTTGTGGTAGCTTGAAGTTATTGTTGTGTTCAATAAACACTTTCAACTCATCACCTTCTTCCAGTCTTTGACCTAAGAAGCTTGATGCGCCCCCCAGACGAACTTCATCACCTTGTAGATACTCGACGATGCCAACCGTTAAGTGAACTTCTTCATCCACTTCAGACTGGCTTGACGCAATAGAATATAGACGAGGAGTTAAGCGACGCAACAGAGACACTAACTCTTCCGCTGATAATTTGGTCTTCTTCTCTTTCAAAACATCAATAATTTGAGTGTTAGAAGAATATTCACGAAGCTTGTCTTTATCTTCCACCAGCTTTTGTAGTTTCTTACTGCCAGAGAGTTCAGCAAACTTGGTGACGAACTGCGGATTCGATGCGGTAATTTCATACTTACCAACTAACGCGCTATGAATCGACAAACTTTCGCCATCAACATCAATGCTTTCTATGCCCGAAAGACCAACAGCACCTGCGATAGCATTAGCTAGCTCAGAACTGTTTTCATACCAAACACCAAGCGCATCACCTGGCTGATAAGTCATACCGGAATCTTCTAAATCAATTTCAATATGACGAACATCTTTGCCTGAATCACGGCCAGTAATCTTTTGGCTGGTTAACAAGGTTGCCGTATATGGATTTTGTTTAGTGTACTGTGAGTGTGAAGAAGCGACCTGTCCAACGGGTAATTGAACGACTTCACCTTGGTTACTCGCTAAAGACTCTTTAACCACTTCCAGTGCTTTTGCACGCCATTCTGCGGCAGGTGCATCGTAGTCAACATCACAATCAATGCGATCGATAAAGCGTTTAGCACCCAACTTTTCCAAGAACGCATCAAAGTCTTTACCGGTTTGACAGAAAAACTCATAGCTAGAGTCACCTAAACCAATAACTGCGTACTCTAAGTTAGGTAACTTAGGTGCTTTCTTCGACTGAAGGAACTCATGTAACTCTAAAGCATTATCCGGAGCTTCACCCTCACCGTTGGTCGAAGCAACAAAAATAACGTGAGTCTCTTTAGCGAGGTCTTTGCCTTTATAATCACTGGCATCAAACAAACGAACAACTACGCCTGCGGCTTGTGCTTCTTGCTCAAGGGCTTCAGCAACCCCTTTCGCATTGCCTGTTTGAGATGCATATATGATAGTTAGCTTGCTGTCAGGTTTAGCCGCAGCAGCAGCTTGAACAACTGGAGATTGAACACCTCCCGCTTGAGATTGGCTTAGGCCCCAAAAATAACCACTCACCCAAGCAAGCTGCTGAGGTGAAAGTTGTGAAACCGTTTGTTGCAGTTGGCTCAACTGCGAGTCGTTAAGTGGGCCAGTCAAATTAACTAGCTCTTTTGGTATGGAGTTTCCTGAAGACATTGTCACGACTTCCTTATTCATTGCGTGACGATAGATTAACCACTCTCTCTAATAACAAGAAAGAATAGATGAGCATGTTTTATAACTTTTTGGAAGTAAGAAGGTGAAATAGTAAACTTATATCGATTCAACCCTCACTTGTTTAAAACCTACCGCCATTGCAGATTTAGATGCTAAGTCCAAGTCTGCGTAATGACACTCTTCTCCACTCGCATTAGTTAGTAGCACAAAACCGCCTTCTTGATGACGGAATTCAACAATCCAAGACCCCTCTTCAGAAGACGGTTCTATAATCGCTTCCACCAGCATTTTTTTCCTATACAAGTTTCTCAGTTCTGCGATTGTCATCTCTTGTACTCTCACTTAGCTTAATCCACCCATTAAGCATGGCCTAATTATCGTGAAGTACTAAATAATGATAAGAAATAATTGCTCCTGATAAAACGTCAAGAAGCCACGTCCAGCGTGGCTTCTTTTTGACAATTTCCAATTAGAACTTAAATTGAGTCCCTAAGAACCAACCATCAGCAAATACATAGGACATTTTAGCGTCTATCGAGTTTACAGCTAAATCCGTAAACTCCAGATCAATCACACGGTAACCGCCTCGGAAAGAGAGCTCTCCCGCAGACAGTGGAAGGACATATTGCACTCCGGCTATAACATCTGAACTTTTTATTCCATCGCTATCACCAAACTCAAACTGCCCAATGATGTCAAAATTGGTATTTGGAATAGAGAGATCTGCGTAAGCATACCAATTGAAAGTCATTTGATTAAATGAGTAATGCTGACCATCTTTCGCCTGATAGTCTGAATCAGCATACTGAGTCATACTAATACCAGCATCAAATGTCATTAACTCTCTCTTCAAGATGTTGTAATAGAAGGTGTAATCGTACTTATCGTAAGTCGTATAGTCTGCGTCAACATTCGTATATCGAACACTCATATTTGGCAAGTAAGGAAGTTGGTGCTCAAGAGCCAAACTGAGTACCGGAGCATTCGCATCATCACGACGCGTATTATCAATTTTAGTGCTTGGCCACCACATATCTGCACCAGCTTTAACACTAAACATAGAATCGGCACACCATGCAGGAGCCGCTCCCATCATCAATACAGAGGTAACTGCGGCTACGATAGGTTTACTCATCCTATATTGCTCCCATATTTTATCACTAGCTAATAAACGTGATAGTAGCATATTCCCTATGCTAGAAAACGCATAATGTCGAGATTTAACGAGGCGCTCGACTTCCTTGACGGAATATCCATACAATAAAAGCGATCAGTATAATCCAAGGTAACAACTTCAACGCCATACCGAACATACCCAGTACCAACATGACCAACAACGATAAGCCAATAGCAGCAAACACACTCATTAAGGTCAAGCCAGTAACCAGCAAAGTAGCAACAAATATTAGGATAAAAATAATCTCAAACATGATTCACTCTCCTCTTTTGCTCTACTTTGCAGTATTCATTCCAACTATTAGAACCAACGTAATACTTTGAATTTATACATAAAAAAGAGCCAGACGAATAATCCTATCTGGCTCTTCATATAACTTAAGAGGTAAAAAACGCTAACAAATAGTAAAATTTACACATCCAATTCTTGGTAAGGGATCTTGGCGAGTGCGTCTTTAACGACTTCTAGGCCGGCTCCCTTCTTATGAGCGTTTTCACTAATATGACGACGCCATTGTCGAGCACCAGGCATACTTTGAAATAATCCCAACATATGACGAGTGATGTGACCAAGATAAGCACCTTGAGAAAGTTGCTGTTCAATATACGGGAACATCTCTTCGATGATTTGCGAGCGCTTTTTAACTGGCGTATCCAAGCCAAATATTTGTTGATCAACTTCAGCTAAGATATACGGGCTTTGATAAGCTTCACGACCAATCATCACACCATCCAAATATGTTAGATGCTCTTTTGCCTCTTCTAAACTTTTTACGCCACCGTTAATCGCGATATTTAAGTGTGAAAAGTCCTTTTTAATCTGATAAGCACGATCGTAATCCAACGGTGGTATTTCACGATTTTCTTTTGGACTCAAACCACTTAGCCACGCTTTGCGAGCATGAATGGTAAATTGCTCACAGCCACCTTTCTCAGATACTACGGTGATAAAGTCACTCAAAAACTCATAAGAATCTTGGTCATCAATACCAATACGTGTTTTTACCGTAACTGGCACATCAACCACATCTTTCATCGCAGCGACACAATCAGCAACTAACTGAGGCTCAGCCATCAAACATGCACCAAAGCGACCATTTTGAACACGGTCAGAAGGGCAACCCACGTTAAGATTGATTTCATCATAACCACGTTCCTGAGCTAACTTAGCACAATGAGCAAGATCAACCGGATTAGAGCCTCCTAGCTGAAGTGCCACCGGATGCTCTTCTTGGTTATAGGCTAGAAAGTCACCTTTACCGTGAATGATTGCACCTGTGGTGACCATTTCGGTATACAGTAACGTTTGAGAGGTCATTAAACGGTGAAAGTAGCGGCAATGACGGTCAGTCCAATCGAGCATCGGTGCAACGGAAAGCCTTGAACTAGCGTATTGACTGGCTTTATCAGTGTTTATCATGGGTTCACCTAAAAATAACACTGTACAAAATACAGTGAGCTACCTGGAATTAACGGCCATTCCTTGTTGTACTGCGCTCCAAGCCCCCTTAACTAATAGGAGAAATGGCAAACTACACCATTGAGACACGCAAACTGAAAAGCTGTCATTTACGATTCAGGTAACAGTAGTCGTAAAAAAGATTCGCGCATTATACACACAGAAAGCCAAACACTAAAAAGAAAGCCCTAGCCAAATTCTATGGCGTCAAAAACAGTCGTAAAACGAGAATCCACCGACCTATGGTGCTTACTTGTTGATGTTCGGTGCTAAGAGCTTTTTTCTAGTAAGATCTCTATATCATCGACCTGGCAGTTAATACCTTTCCCTTGCAGACTACGACAGAGAACTTGCGCCCTAGCCCTATTTGGGTAAGCGCCCAGCTGTAACCTAAAGCGGCTACCGTTTTCGCTATTCATCTTGGAATAAGAGGCTCGTGATAATAAAGAGGTGTGCGAGCGGTACAGCAGGTGCCAGTATGCCTTCATGGCTGACTCTGAGCTAAACTCGCCCAATGAAACCACAAACGCCGGCTCGAAACTCAAGGCAGCAAGGCTGAAATCGTTGCCACGCAACACATCGCCATCTCCACCGATCGTGGCCTCAATGGCCTCCAACGGGTACAGCTTCTTATCCTTGATGTACTGCTTATCAATCTCTACCCGGAACTTACCCGGCAACACATTCACAAAGAGGTAAAAACCATCATATTCACTCTCCCCTCTTTGTACTACTTGGCCCTGTTCATCCAGCAGCAAAAGGGGAGCATAGGCCACCGGATTCTCACCGCCGCGTCCATCTTCCTGGTAGACCATACCTTCAATTTCACCTGTGGTAACCACAGGTATATCCAGAGTCTCAACAAATCCTGGTCTGGGTGTAATCGAGATCCCAAGGTGGCTAGGGAGCCAGTAAGGATCCTCCAAGCTGCCGACATCGAGTTCAATATCGGTGGTGCGATAAGCGGGCAAGCCCCGTAAAAAAGCAATTCCCTTGTCATTAGTTAAAGCTCTACGGTATACCTGCGTACCTTTCACCATGGCACCCACCACTGGCGGCTCATCTTGGTCATAGCGGCCATTTAGGTTCAAGTCCTGAAAAACGCGTACGCTGATGGCGCCGTTCTGCGCCAGACGGATACGATCAATATACAGTTCGTCTTCCTTCGGATCCCACCCCAGGCTAAACAGGCTATTGAGCCCCATGAACCACTCGCCTCGGTCATCGTAGGAGAGAGTTGAGCTCAGGTAGAACGTATTGGCTTTCCAGTTCAGCCTCGTCTCTGTCTTGTACCTTTCGGTTTGGGGCCAGTACTTAATACGCAACTCGCTGTTGAGAGATGGGCTAAGGGCGCGACTGAACTCGGTATCCAGTTGGGTTAGCTCTGCTTCGGGAGCCAGGCGATAGTCAGCCCCCAACTCCCAGGTGAATGCTGAAAAGCGCTTGCGCAGCAAAGTACTACCGCTTTGCCACTCCTCTGCCTCACCCACCTCACGCTCAGTTCTTTGATAGGTAAAACTGTTACTCAAATAATAGGAGGGCCGATACAAGCTAAGATAGGTTTTGAGCGAAAAATTCGGTCGGTCGGTATCACCATAGTGACGGATAAAACCCTGCTCATAATTGAGCGCTGTTTGCCCGCTCTGGAAAAGCGAACCTGCCAGCGTCACATGGTCATTAAACTGACCAACATTCGTGTTATGCGAAAAATTCAGGGAATGTTTACCCAAATACGTTTTACCTCCAAGCCGGTAGGCGCCGTGATTGTCGACTCCGGCCTGCATCAGCAAACTGTCAAACAGAGAAAAGCTGGCGTCTAAATAATACGCGGCATTACCTTGTTCCATCTTAGAAAAGGTGGCATCCAGCAACAAATTGTCGCCCAGACTTTGGCTATACTTGCCAGCCAGATGCCAGTCAGCAGCAGCATCGACACGATCATTAAGAAACAAGCTGCCAGGCTGAGTCATGGAGAGATCAAAATAATGCTGATTTTGCACGGTGCGGCTGTCTACCAGTACCTGTTTGGTCTCTTCTCGGATCTGGCCTTGCGGACCGTAAAAGACCAATCTAAGGATATTGTTGCCATAAAGCAGCTCAATATCTTTAAACTGATAACGACCATCGGGTCCAGCGGTCAACGCGCCTATCAGTACATTGTTGCGATAAAGCTCGACATCCCATCCGGGCTGAATATCTCCCTGCAAATCCATGTTGTTCAGCTCAGTATTGCCCGTCAACGGTCTGTTGCTGAAGCTCATCCCCCGCTCTTGGTTGCTGGCACCAGCGACCGGTACAATATCGCCAAAACTGTATTGGGTAGCATTTATGGGGCCCAGCAGGTCACCCTCTGGCGAGGTTTTTTCCAATGTCAGGCGTGCTGTGTCCAGTTTATTTTTCGAATTGCCACCAAGGTAATAATGACCACTAAAAAAGCCCAGATCATGGCGACCCAAGACGGAATAACCGAGCTTGACATCTTCTCCAGAGTAAGTGGCGTTGGTGCTGATATCCAACAGTGGCGCGGACAACAGCTTATAACTGCTTTTGCGCAGTGGTAAAACCGGCTTAGCGCTGGCACTTTTCGTCCTGCTTTTCTGCCTCTTTTTGCGCGCCAAAGCGGCCTGAATTGGTAGAGGTTGTTTTGGCTCAAGCATCAACGCCATCGCGCCAAAGTCGAACGTCATCTTGATATCAAACCAACGACCAAGCTCGTCGGCATGAATATAGAGGTCATCCGGCAAGTTTTGAAAGCGTGAGGGCGATAAAGTGTAGGAAACTCCGTTTGCCTCGGCTTTCAATTGACTGTCATCGGTGACTTGCTCGCCTTCTTTTTTGGGCTGTCTCAGGCTAAAACTCTGACTCTCATTGATATACCAGCCAGATGCCGCCGATGTTTCGCTGTCCAGCTCAATGGCGAAATCCAAAAGCTCTACGAACTGGGCAAAGGCAATAAGAGCGCTACTTTGATGCTTGATGGCAAACAGATCACCAATCACCATGTCGTCGATGCGAACCTCTAATATCAACTCTTCACCATCGGCGATGCCCCGGCCGTCATCTGCCGTTGTCGCGTCGGCAAAAGCCAAACCAAAATCTGGCTCCTGGTATTTTTGATTGATAGTGCGGATCAACTCAAACAGGTCGGGCTGGGCAACAGCGGGCATGCAGACAGGCCAAAGCAGGCCCAGCAGCAGCCAGTTAGACGGAAGGCGCAGGGACATAAAAAGTTAAGGTGCTAATTGGTCATCGCTGATGGTCAATTGCTGCTCTGCCAGAGTACGGCCGCCGAACTCGTCGTCCCCCTCATAAATCAGACGCAGCGTGCCATCCTGTGTGATGGGGTCGTGAAACGACAGGCGAACCAAACGTTGTTCGTTTTCATGGAAAACTGCAACGTTGTTAAGAGTCGCCACATGGCGCTCTTCGCCGCCCTGATTCGGAAGCCAAAAAGCTTTGAGGTTACCGAAGGTGCTGTGCAGGCCGCTACGGTTAAGAGCAAAGCTCACCCCATCCGGTTTAACACTGCCTGCATCCTGGTAAAGCTTCGCCGGACCAAACTCCGCTGCTGCATCCAAGCCGCCAGCACGGACTATCACTGGAATAGAAAAGCTCAGACGTAGGTTTAACTGAATACCCACACCCTCGGTTTGCTTGCGGTCCTTATTGCCAGGCAAAGCGGCAAGTAGCAGGTGGGAACGATACTCGCCAGGTGCCAGGTCCTTAGGGCGGCGTACTGCGATACGAACCTGCTGACGTTCACCTGGACCTAACGTTACCTGTCTTGGGCTGAATCTGAGCATGCGGCTGGCAGTATTAAAGTCGGCTAACTCGCTCTCTTTCAAAGATTGGTAGCGACCGTCGGGCAACTGACGTTGCTGCAGAAACTCCAATCGATAGGTTTTGGTCTCGCTACTGGTGTTCATCAAAAACACTTTGGCGCTACGCTCTCTATCGGCGAAGGTCAATCGGGTCGGCGAAATCAAAAGGCTGGCGTAGGCATTGCTGGCAAGTAAAACAGGTAGCAGCAAACTGGCGAGCAGGAACATGTTTTTTCTGCTTATCATCAACAGCATGGAATTCCTAAACTTTATTAATGGGTAATATGTAGAGTTATATGGGGATTAGTGTATTTGGCGTCTAGGTAGTTGCCCGATCCTGACGTAGCCAGAGTGGCACCAACCCATACACGTGCCTCATCTTTGACGTTGGTCCTGACCCAGGGTTTAACGTTTAACTGCTTAATGGTGAAACGGCTGCCAGCGTTGCCGCCGTGGCTCAGGCTGTTGGCCCCCTCAGGCAAGCTGGTCGCGATATGCAGGTAACTACCTGCCTGGAAACCAGAGAGCAGAAATTCGGCTGGGTGGCCTTGTTCTATGACCACTATATTAGGGTCATACTTTCGTGAACCGTCCGGGTTAATCTGGTAGTTGTAGATGTTGTCGTTGTTGCGCAGTGCAATCACCCCGAAGTCAAGCTGTTTAACGAGAGTGATATCCTCTGCCCAGACTCCTCTAGCGAGCAGGCATATTACCAACGCCGATAACGAGCGGTTACACATGACTTCTCCACAAGCTCTTGTACTAGTCAATTTAACAGAGGCAAGCCGGCAAACCGGCCCACCCCTTTGCGTTACTGCATAGGTGCCACTGTATACCGCATGAGTACAAACTGTAGGGGCACCTTGTCATCTATGTTTTTAATAACTAATGGTCACAGCGTATTCGCCACTGTACTGTTGATCCAGATAGGGTTCCGTTCCTGACGCCACTTTTTCGGTTTTTAGGGTCGCACCTACCAGCAATACTAGGTTGCCGTTCTCGTCTGTTCTGGCTTTACCTTTTCCGTCAGTTAATGCAACTACTTTATCATTTGAAGCTGCTGTAAAATCCTCTAGGGTAAACATCAGTGATTCCGGCGCTGCGTTGTCCATCTTCAACTTGCTAGCGACAGTCGGCAACACGATGTTCAGATCGGTATACTGGGCTGCGTTGCTCACCGTAAAGGTACCTGGCGATACATTGGTTTTGTCAATTGAGGTAATCTTACCTGCAGTACCGGTTGTACTGGTGGCAGAGATTCCCGAAGTTACATCGCCAGTAGCCGGATCCAATGTCAATGTGGCCACAGCCTCATCACCAGCAACTGCCGCTATGGTGCCGAAGTTAAGCGAAGCTGTCTCGACGATGTCCAGAGTATTTTTGACCTCGACCGATGCCTTCCCCTTGCCGTTGAACTGAGGTGCAGTTCCCTCTGCGTAAGCAGAGCTGGCAAAGACAGCCAATGCTGCATAAGCCAGTTTTGTGTTATTTTTCATTGTTAACTCCTTTTTATTTTAAGAATAAGTGGCCGCTAAGTACCACTGTTAGACCATTCAATAAAGATCACTAACTAAACCAATAGACGTGGGCGTATAATTTATGCAGAGCCAATAAGGGCAGGGCTAACCTTTCACCTCAAGGTCTGCCTGCATATGCTTACGCCGGTTAAGTTACTTTATATGAGCGATATTCTGTTCATCGGACAAAGGCTTACCGGTCAATGGCCTCACCATACAGTCCAGCCCGTTAATCTTAAGTTGTCGGCATAAGGCTTGTGCTGTCACCTTATCTTTGACAGGACCAGCAAGCAGACGATAAAGCCTCTTCTTTTTTGGCCCTATATCAACGGGGGTTAGATAAAAACGTTTATCAGACAGAAGTTCAGGTGACTTCCTCACCAGCTTCTTTTTATTTAACTCAATGTGTTTAAGCCATCGATAGGATCCAACTTGTAATGCATACAGTTGGGTTTGAGGCTGAGCATCTTTCTTTTCAGTAGGTGAAGCTTTGATGGCTTTACTGCTGGAATCGCCTTCTACCGTCAACTTGTGATCTTTCACTTCAGGGAGAGCTTTTTTGGGTACTGGCACATGAGAAGAGGAAGCCATTTTATCCAACTGGCCGATCAAGTTTTTAAAATCCGACTCCAACGCGGCCAAGCGATTAATGCCTGGACGATATTGCTCCCACTCGGCATTTTGTTGGTCAAGACGCACTCTCAACTCTTCAATTTGTGCTTGAATAGCCTGGTATTCAAGTGTGTCTTCGGGGTTACTGGTTGCGCAGGAAACTAGTAAGAAGCAACAACCAACGATTAACAACCTTGATATCGCTGTGCTTGTGTATGGGGATTGGGCGATACTCGACCGACAACCTCGCCTTTTAAGCTTACTATTGCTTGCCTTACCCATTTGTATAATTTACGCCCAAAATATAACCTATTGATTTTTATGGTGTTGTAACAGGTTTACTCAAGGGGGTAAAACGAATCAATCGTTAAGAACATAATTACGCGACGGGGTTAAAATAACCGTCAAGCAAGAGCTTCTCTCTGAGCTTGCCATCCCAAGCAACTTATGGCTGTT
Organism: Vibrio sp.; assembly: GCA_048259585.1. GTDB lineage: Bacteria > Pseudomonadota > Gammaproteobacteria > Enterobacterales > Vibrionaceae > Vibrio. Next base: position 13,670 of record JBLXHN010000026.1, read on the forward strand.
TCCCTGCAACGCTATCTTCTTCTGTGAGGAAAGCGTGATATTTACCCTTCAAATGGGTAGTGAACACGGTGTATAAATGGCTAGTCGGAATATCACATGCAATACCTGAAAATATTAGACGTTACCTAGGGTTCTATTACTTTAATAACGCTTAATAACACCAGATGGCTGAGGCAAGTTTGTAGGCACTGTGTGAGTGGTGCATGCATGGCTCAAAAGTAGGGGGATGAAAGCTTTTGGCTTGGCTCATTACTATGCAAAACAGCTTCCCTCCGCTTCACATATCAAAAATAGCCGGAGATGACATACAGAGCTAAGATAAGATTCACAGAAAAGCACGCCAAAACCTAACTATAATTCTTAAAATGCATGAAATTTTGTCGCTAACTTCTCGGAGGATTGTTATATAGTACCGTTTTACCTCGAGATAAGGTAAGTTAACACTTATCTATTATTTATAGGTATCCACTTCCGAGTTGCGTGGTAACACAATTCCTAGCCAATACCTCTGTATTCGTTAAGGAAGTGGTATATCATGTGTTGGGACTTTGGGTCCTAACGTCCAACGAATATGGTGATAGAATTGGACACAAATCTAACCCAACAAGTAGAAGAACTTTGTGCAGCAAGAGGTGTTAGGCTCACTTCTCAACGCAAAAGAGTATTTGAGCTCATTTGTTCCAGCGCAAAAGCTTCAAGTGCTTACGAATTATTAGATGAACTTAAAAAGAGTGAACCCCAAGCAAAACCCCCAACGGTTTATCGAGCTTTAGACTTCCTCATGGAGCAAGGGTTTATTCACCGAGTTGAGTCAACAAATAGCTTTATATCTTGTTGTTCTTGCAATGCACACAAGCACTTTTCGCAGCTATTAATTTGCGATCAGTGTGGTAATGTCGTAGAACTACAGAATGATAGTTTAATAGCTCAATTAGAAAAGAATGCTGAGCAACACGGTTTTAAAATCGCTAATCATGTGATCGAATCACATGGTGTGTGTAGAACATGTTCCTCAAAGTAAGAATATTGAACCAAATAGAAGAAGGTTATGCGCGCTGAATTTGTAAACCCGTTTCTAGCGTCTTTAATGAACGTTTTAAAAACGATGGCTTCTCTTGAATTGAAGCCTCAAAAGCCTCGTCTAAAAAAAGATGAGATTGCTCGTGGAGATATTTCTGGCCTCATAGGCATGGTTGGCAATCAAACTCGCGGTTCGATGTCGATAACATTCGATGAAAACCTAGCATTGGAAATCATGCAGAACATGTTAGGCGAACGGCCAAACGGATTGAACGAAGAAGTGACCGATATGGTTGGTGAAATCACCAATATGGTTACGGGTGGCGCTAAACGTATCCTCGCAGAAAGCGGCTTCGACTTCGATATGGCAACGCCTGTTGTTGTATCAGGCAGAGGACATACCATCCGCCATAAATGTGAAGGCTCCATAATTATCATGCCGTTCTCATCTCAATGGGGTAACGCCTTCATCGAAATTTGTTTTGAATAGATTAATTCAAAGTATTAAAAAGGCTGATGCATTGCATCAGCCTTTCTGCTTTTAACTGCCCATACCATTTGTCATGGGCTGTATCTTGCTACGCACGTAGTGATTTAAATGCGTTAATTAAGCCATTCGTTGAGCTATCATGAGAGCTCACTTCTGCGCCATCAGTCAATTCTGGTAGGATTTGGTTTGCTAGCTGCTTACCAAGTTCAACACCCCACTGATCAAAGGTAAAGATGTTCCAGATGATGCCTTGAACGAAGATTTTATGTTCGTACATTGCAATCAGGTTACCTAGTGAACGAGGTGTAATTTGCTTAACCAGAATAGAGTTGGTTGGGCGGTTACCTTCGAATACTTTGAATGGAACAAGCTTCGCTACTTCTTCAGCATTCATGCCTGCTTTTTCAAGTTCAGCTTTTACCGTCTCAGCCGACTTACCAAACGCTAACGCTTCAGTTTGCGCGAAGAAGTTAGACATCAGTTTTTGGTGATGATCACTGGTTGGGTTGTGTGTCACTGCTGGTGCAATAAAATCACAAGGAATCATCTTAGTACCTTGGTGAATCAACTGATAGAAAGCATGTTGACCGTTAGTACCAGGCTCACCCCAAATAATTGGGCCTGTTTGGTAAGTAACTGGGTTACCATTACGATCTGTGTATTTACCGTTTGATTCCATATTACCTTGCTGGAAGTAAGCAGCAAAGCGATGCAGATATTGATCATACGGAAGAATCGCTTCTGATTCCGCACCGTGGAAGTTGTTGTACCAAATACCAATCAACGCCAGGATAACTGGAATGTTGTCTTCAAATGGAGTCTCAACAAAGTGGTTATCCATTTCGTGTGCACCAGTTAGAAGCTCAACGAAGTTTTCGTAACCGATTGATAGAATGATAGACAAGCCGATTGCAGACCATAGTGAGTAACGGCCACCAACCCAATCCCAAAAACCAAACATGTTGTCAGTATCGATACCGAATTCAGATACCGCACCTTCGTTAGTTGAGAGCGCTGCAAAGTGTTTCGCTACGTGAGCTTCATCGCCAGCGGCTTTTAGGAACCAATCACGCGCAGAGTGTGCGTTTGTCATTGTTTCTTGAGTAGTAAACGTCTTAGACGCAACTAGGAATAGTGTTGTTTCTGGATCCACTTTCTTCAATGTTTCCGCGATGTGAGTACCATCAACGTTAGAAACAAAGTGCATTGTTAGGTGATTTTTGTATGGCGTCAGAGCTTCAGTCACCATGTATGGGCCTAAGTCTGAACCACCGATACCGATGTTGACAACATCTGTAATGGCTTTACCTGTAAAACCTTTCCACTCGCCACCGATAACACGCTCAGAAAACGCTTTCATTTTTTCAAGAACAGCATTCACTTCTGGCATGACATCTTTGCCGTAAGCCATTACAGGTTTGTTGCTGCGATTACGCAGAGCGGTGTGAAGCACAGCGCGACCTTCAGTCTGGTTAATTGCTTCACCAGTGAACATCGCTTGAATCGCACCTTTAACATCCGTTTCTTCTGCCAAAGCAAACAAGTGCTTCATGGTTTCTTCAGTAACTAGGTTTTTAGAGTAATCGACAAGAATGTCGTTACCGAAGTTTGCAGAATACTTAGAGAAACGTTCACTATCTGCTGCGAACAAAGATTTCAGGTTCATTCCCTGCTCTGATTCAAAGTGAGCAGTCAAAGCTTTCCAAGCTTGAGTTTGCGTTGGATTGATGTTTTTCAACATGGTATCTATCCCGATATGACAGTAGGTATTGTTCAAACAATCTTAGACGGTGTTCTCAATAGGAGCACGGCTAGATTGTTGGATCCCCGATTAATAAAAATAAAAGCAAAAGGCTACCAACAAGAGTAGCAAAAAATGTAGTAAGTTTTCAGTGCGTAATTATGAACTAACCTGCAATAGCTAGCTTTGAGTTAAGTCAGTAAAGCTAAGCGGTTACCAGTATAATTACTATCGCAAGTGGCTCACCTTAACGCTAAACTAGCGGTTTGCCAAATAGATTCTGGACCTCAACCTATGTGGACTCAAACCAACATTCATCTGCCTTCATACTCGCGAGGATTTCATCTGATCACCGATGAAATCGAACAGCAACTCCCTGAGTTGAAAAAAATTTCCGTTGGCTTATTACATCTGTTTATCCAGCATACTTCAGCAAGCTTAACGATCAATGAAAATGCCGATCCTACCGTTCGTTCAGACATGGAGCAGCACTTTAATCACTTCGTTCCAGAACGTTCGCCTTATTATATTCATACCTATGAAGGCGATGACGATATGCCTGCACATATTAAAGCGTCGTTATTAGGTTCAAGTGTCACCATTCCTATTAGCAATGGACGATTAGCTTTAGGAACATGGCAAGGCATTTACTTAGGAGAACACCGAAATAACGGTGGAAAACGAAGAATTGTCGCGACGATTCAAGGGGAATAAACAAAAAACAGCAGGCTCAAAAGTCTGCTGTTTTTATCACAACGATGTCATTGGGGTGAATACCACCCCGCAAGGTGTAGATTACTCGTCGTCGAAATCGAATGCAGGCCCAGCATAGTTATCAAAACGAGAATACTGGCCCTGGAAGGTCAGGCGTACAGAGCCGATAGGACCATTACGCTGCTTACCGATAATAATTTCTGCCGTCCCCTTCAATGCACTATCTGGGTTATAAACCTCGTCACGATAGATGAACATGATTAAGTCGGCATCCTGCTCAATAGAACCTGATTCACGCAAGTCCGAGTTTACTGGGCGTTTATCGGCGCGTTGCTCTAGGGAACGGTTAAGCTGTGAAAGCGCCACAACAGGTACATTCAATTCTTTCGCTAATGCTTTAAGAGAGCGGGAGATTTCCGCGATTTCTAATGTACGATTATCTGACAGAGAAGGTACGCGCATTAATTGCAGGTAGTCGACCATGATCAGTGACAAACCACCACGTTCACGAGCAATACGTCTTGCACGAGAACGCACTTCTGTTGGTGTTAGACCTGAACTATCATCAATATACATGTTCTTCTTCTCCATCAGGATACCCATGGTAGAAGAGATACGCGCCCAATCCTCATCATCCAACTGACCGGTACGAATTTTCGTTTGGTCAACGCGAGAGAGTGACGCCAGCATACGCATCATGATCTGTTCGGAAGGCATCTCTAAAGAGAAAATCAAAACGGGTTTATCTTGTTCCATCGCCGCGTTTTCACACAAGTTCATCGCAAACGTGGTTTTACCCATCGATGGCCGTGCCGCTACGATCACCAAATCCGAACCTTGTAAACCCGCTGTTTTCTTATTGAGGTCAGTGAATCCAGTGTTTACACCTGTCACACCATCTTGTGGAGTCTTATACAGAATCTCAATACGCTCTAGCGTTTTTTCTAGAATGCTATCCACATTTTGTGGGCCTTCATTTTCATTGGTGCGCGCTTCGGCAATGGCGAAAACTTTACTTTCCGCGAGATCGAGTAAATCTTCCGAACTACGTCCTTGCGGATCATAACCAGCATCTGCAATCTCATTCGCAACACCAATCAGGCTGCGAACGAGCGCACGCTCTGCAACGATTTCTGCATAGGCATTAATGTTGGCTGCACTTGGTGTATTTTTGGCAAGATCAGCTAAATAGGCAAAACCTCCAATATCTTCAAGTTGCTCACGCTGCTCTAGAAACTCTGAAAGCGTAATTAAATCGAGTGGCTTGCTTGCTTCAAGAATCGATTTAACCGCATCAAAAATATGGCGATGAGGACGACTATAAAAATCAGAAGTGACTACACGTTCAGAAACCGTATCCCAGCGCTCATTATCCAGCAATAAACCACCGATAACGGATTGCTCTGCTTCTAGTGAATGGGGCGGGACTTTAATGGCATCAACTTGTGCATCTGTCGCTTTACGGAATCTATTCTCTGTACGTGGTTCTGCCATGGTTTTACTCAATACTTTTTAATGACCGTTTATTATACCCAAGTCGATTCAATATGCGAGCTGACCAAAGCCCCTGAGCTGAAGAAATCAAATCACATCACTGAGGCGAATAATGCAACAATGAAACAACTGTGCTTTCCCATCTTTTTTGAGGTCAATTTTCATCGATAAACCTAGGATTCTTCCTATTTTCGCCTTCCGGACTCTACATTAACGGCCTGCTCATGCAGAATTAACGTCAACTTGACTAAACATATATCAGCGGCACTTATCATTTGCCGCCCAAATTAATTTTCCTGAGGTAGTTTGTGTCCAAATTTTGGCTTCTTAGTATTGGCTTGCTATTAGCAAACGCAGCTTATGCAAAGGAAGATGCAAACAAAGAAAAGGAAATCGAGATACCGTCACCATGGGATACTCAAGTCGAGTTTGGCTATCAGGCTCACTCGGGTAACACTACATCAGAATCACTTAACTCTCGCTTACGTAGTGAGTACACTTCCGGACGATACCGTACCAACGGTGATTTAAAGTTCTATCGCTTAGAAAAAAATGGCAAAGAGACCAAACGTCAATCAACCTACTCCCTGCAAAGTGACTACAAACTGGGTACTGACACCTATTTGTACAGTAGTTTTAAGGGAATGGATTCCCAATACACCGCTTACTTTAAAGACTACACCGTGTCAGGTGGTTTAGGTTATCAGGTAGCAAACACCAATGAAATGCTCTTAGAAGTAGAGCTAGGTCCTGGCTATCGTTACCAAGAACCTAATCTTGACGAGATAGATGACGATGACGTTATTTTTCCCGATATCGTACAAGAACCTATTTTTCGAACCAATGTTCGTGGTTACTGGCAGGTTCTCGACAATCTAAAGTTCGGTATCGATGCAACACATATTACAGGTAAAAGTAACGCAATGTGGGATACAGACATCAGCGTAACGAACAACATTACCGAAGATATTGCGCTGAAAATTAGTCAATCTAGGCAGTATCACAATAAAGTGCCCGAAGGGCTAAGCAAAGCCGACAGTATATTCTCCATCAGCTTATTGTTCATTTTCTGAAAACAAAAAAAACACCAGCCGAAGCTGGTGTTTTGAATCATCGATATACTGAAATTACTCAGCAACAACTTGCAGTTTAACGTCAGCGAAAACTTCAGAGTGAAGTTGAACACTAATGTCGAACTCGCCAGTGTTACGTAGAGCGCCTTCAGGTAGGCGAACTTCGCTCTTAACAACTTCAACGCCTGCCGCTGTGATAGCGTCAGCGATGTCACGAGTACCGATAGAACCGAATAGTTTGCCTTCGTCACCAGCTTTAGAAGCGATAACTACAGCTTCTAGAGCGTTAACTTTCTCTGCGCGAGCTTCTGCAGCAGCTAGTTGCTCAGCAACTTTAGCTTCTAGTTCAGCACGACGAGCTTCAAACATTTCAACGTTAGCTTTAGTTGCCATAACTGCTTTACCTTGTGGGATAAGGAAGTTACGAGCGTAGCCAGATTTAACGTTTGCAGTATCGCCAAGACCACCTAGGTTACCAATTTTATCAAGTAGAATAACTTGCATTGCTTAATCCTCTTTCTTAATAAAATGAACCGATTACTGATGCTTGTCAGTGTACGGTAGTAGAGCTAGGTAGCGTGAACGCTTGATAGCACGTGCTAGTTGACGCTGGTACTTAGCGCTTGTACCAGTGATACGGCTAGGTACGATTTTACCAGCTTCAGTGATGTAGTTTTTAAGAGTTGCTACGTCTTTGTAATCAATCTCTTGTACGCCTTCTGCAGTGAAACGGCAGAATTTACGACGACGGAAGAAACGAGCCATGGGCTATCTCCTGATCTTAAATTTGAGTAATGTTGTCGGCATGAAGCACTAATTTTCCCACACCATTTCGGCCGGTCTGATAAGCGACAAAACCACTTACCTTAATGCTACTACCTTGTACTAAATTCTGAGTTATGCTTGTGACCCAAGCCCGCTGACGACTACCGGCATACGACAATAAACTTGTCTCGGTAAATCAGCCTCGATAACAGTAGAGCGATGCTCTAGCCAAAACCGGCAGTGTTCAATCCCACCAGGGCTTTTACTACGAATGGGCGGTTTGGCAATAGTGCCGCTCAGCTCCATTCGATTGGTCATAACAAATCTTACTCAGCAGCTTCTGATTTAGCTTCAGGCTTAGCTTCAGAACGCTCTTCACGACGTGGAGGACGCTCTTCTTTTTGCTTAAGCATGATAGATTGCTCAGTGATCGCTGCTTTAGTACGCATGATCATGTTACGTAGAACTGCATCGTTGAAACGGAAAGCAGTTTCTAGCTCATCAATTACAGCTTGGTCAGCTTCAACGTTCATAAGAACGTAGTGAGCTTTGTGAAGCTTGTTGATTGGGTAAGCCAGTTGACGACGGCCCCAGTCTTCTAGACGGTGGATTTTACCGCCAGCTTCAGTGATTGAACCAGTGTAACGCTCGATCATGCCAGCAACTTGCTCGCTTTGATCTGGGTGCACCATGAATACGATTTCGTAATGACGCATTGGTTGCTCCTTACGGATTATTCAGCTTCCACAATTGGCTCAGTCGTCCAGAGGAAGCAAGGAACTAAAGATAATTGACTGAGTTTTAAGGAGCACGAATAGTACAGAAAGG
>JBLXHN010000026.1:21804-24463 GCA_048259585.1 Vibrio sp.
TGCCGCTGTGATAGCGTCAGCGATGTCACGAGTACCGATAGAACCGAATAGTTTGCCTTCGTCACCAGCTTTAGAAGTGATAACAACAGCTTCTAGAGCGTTAACTTTATCAGCACGTGCTTGTGCAGCAGTTAGTTGCTCAGCAACTTTAGCTTCTAGCTCAGCACGACGGCCTTCGAACATTTCAACGTTAGCTTTAGTTGCCATTACAGCCTTACCTTGTGGGATAAGGAAGTTACGAGCGTAACCAGATTTAACGTTAACTGTATCGCCAAGACCACCTAGGTTACCGATTTTATCAAGTAGAATAACTTGCATTGCTTAATCCTCTTTCTTAATAAACGGTGCCGATTACTGATGCTTGTCAGTGTATGGCAATAGAGCTAGGTAGCGAGCACGTTTGATTGCGCGAGCTAGCTGACGCTGGTATTTAGCACTTGTACCAGTGATACGGCTAGGTACGATTTTGCCAGCTTCAGTGATGTAGTTTTTAAGAGTTGCTACATCTTTGTAGTCAATCTCTTGTACGCCTTCTGCAGTAAAACGGCAGAATTTACGACGACGGAAGAAACGAGCCATGGGCTATCTCCTGATCTAAATATGAATAATGTTGTCGGCGTGTAGTACTAACTTCCCCAGACCATTTCGGCCGGTTTGATAAGCAACAAAGCCACTTACCTGAATACTACTGCCTTGTACTAAATTTTGAGTTAACTCTTGTGACCTTTGCCCACTCACCACCACTGGTATTCGACAATAAACTTGTCGCGGGAGGTTAGCTTCAATTACCGTTGAGCGATGCTCAAGCCAAAAATGACAATGTGCAACACCCGATGGGCTTTGGCTTCGAACCGGAGGTTTAGCGACAGAGCCACTCAACTCCATTCGATTGGTCATCAATCAAATTACTCAGCAGCTTCTGATTTCTCTTCACGCTGTTCTTCGCGACGAGGAGCACGCTCTTCTTTCGCTTTAAGCATGATTGAAGCTTCAGTGATAGCTGATTTAGTACGCATGATCATGTTACGTAGAACTGCATCGTTAAAACGGAAAGCAGTTTCTAGCTCATCAATAACAGCTTGGTCAGCTTCAACGTTCATAAGAACGTAGTGAGCTTTGTGTAGCTTGTTGATTGGGTAAGCCATTTGACGACGACCCCAATCTTCTAGACGGTGTACAGCACCGCCAGCTTCAGTGATAGAACCAGTGTAACGCTCGATCATGCCAGCAACTTGCTCGCTTTGATCAGGGTGCACCATGAATACGATTTCGTAATGACGCATTTATTGCTCCTTACGGATTATTAGCTTCCAAAGTTGGCCCGGTCATCCACAGGAAGCAAGGAACTAATGATAATTGACCGAGAATAAAGGAGCACGAATAGTACAGAATGTCAGCAGAGTTAGCAAGGGAAATTATTGAAAGGAATTAAGCTAACGAGCAGAGATACTCGCTAGCATTTGAAGCATTAATCTTCGTCGACGAATTGTGCTTGAAGATAGTTTTCGATACCGGTTTTTTCTATCAAACCGAGCTGAGTTTCAAGCCAATCAACGTGCTCTTCTTCATCTTCAAGAATATCTTGGAAAAGATCACGTGATACATAATCACGAATATCTTCAGCGTAGGCGATGGCATCTTTTAGGTCTGGAATTGCGGCCATCTCTAGCTTGAGATCACATTCGAGCATCTCTTTGGTATCTTCACCAATCATCAACTTACCCAAGTCCTGTAAATTAGGCAGACCTTCCAAGAAAAGAATGCGCTCTATAAGATGGTCAGCATGCTTCATCTCGTCGATAGACTCGTGGTATTCCTTATCTGCAAGATGTTTTAACCCCCAATCCTTATACATCCGTGCATGTAAAAAGTATTGGTTAATAGCGACAAGCTCATTGCCCAGTATTTTGTTGAGATGTTGGATTATTATTGGATCGCCTTTCATGACAAAGCCCTCCTCTTTGGCTCTTATAACTGTAGAACCAAATGAGAGAGTGTCAAAAAAGTTACTTTATTTAGTCGTCCTTCGCGCGACTAAAACTGCTCGTCATTAACTCGCTTGTTGCAGTTGAATCACTTCAACTTCGCTCAAAATTTCTTTCGCCTGACGGACACACTTACCGCACTGTGAGCCCAATGGCGTGCACTGTCTGATCCCACGGATATCAGTGATTCCCTCATCAATCGCGAGTTTTTTGATCTTTTTATCGGAAATACCGTGACACAAACAAACGTACATACAACAACCTCATCAACGACCTTGAACGAAATATAAAGAAGAATCGTTCTTGTTACCAGTAAGTTTTATGTCATTTTCAGATCGATTAGTTATAAAAAGAGTGAAGTTTTGGGGTTGGAAGATACTTAGAGGAATAAGCGAAGGCGTCAATAATTTTAACTTTATGTTTTGTCACATAAGTTACTGCTTTACTCACACCTATATACAAATTTTCTTTATAACCAAAAAAGCAAAAAGGGAAGCCTAAGCTTCCCTTTTCTAATGCGGGATTCGCAGTAAAGATTTGCGATTAAGCAAGAACTTTAGCTACAACACCAGCACCAACTGTACGGCCACCTTCGCGGATTGCGAAACGTAGACCTTCGTCCATTGCGATAGGAGCGATTAGCTCAACAACCATTTGGATGTTATCGCCAGGCA
>JBLXHN010000027.1:0-18964 GCA_048259585.1 Vibrio sp.
CACCCGGGTGGCCAGAGTTAGCTTTTTGAACACCGTCCATGCTTAGAGCACGGATTGCATTAGCCAATTGTTTGCGAGACGACATGTCAGCTCCTGATTGATTTAAGCGAAGTAAACTATAATTAGGCGGTATTGTTACAAAGCACCTAATTCACTGCAATCGTTTACTTCGCTGTTAAATCAATTTTGTTGGGCTCAATCAAATAACAATATGATGAAATCTGTCTTAGGCAAACGTTTAGTTATATGTTGAAGCGAAAAAGAGCTTGTAATTTGAGCGTTCAAAACTAAAATAGCCGTCTAGATGTAGAAACGCCTACATAATGAACATTTTATAAAGTAGTAGCAATATCATTCTTTACTGCTTTTTAACTATTAATATGGAGCTACTATGGCTAAGCACCTGTTTACTTCTGAGTCAGTATCAGAAGGTCATCCAGATAAAATCGCAGACCAAATATCAGATGCGGTTCTAGATGCCATTTTGGAACAAGATCCTAAAGCACGCGTTGCTTGTGAAACTTACGTAAAAACCGGCATGGTAATGGTTGGTGGTGAGATCACAACTTCTGCATGGGTTGATATTGAAGAACTCACTCGTCAAACAGTTCGTGAAATTGGTTATGTTCACTCAGACATGGGTTTTGATGCTGACTCTTGTGCTGTTCTAAACACTATCGGTAAACAGTCTCCAGACATCAACCAAGGTGTTGATAAAGCGGATCCTAAAGAACAAGGTGCTGGCGACCAAGGTATTATGTTCGGCTACGCATGTAACGAAACCGAAGTACTAATGCCAGCTCCAATTACTTACTCACACCGTCTTGTTCAAAAACAAGCTGAAGTACGTAAAAACGGTACACTTCCTTGGCTACGTCCAGATGCTAAATCTCAGGTCACTTTCCAGTACGACCAAGGTAAAATTGTTGGTATTGATGCTGTTGTTCTTTCAACTCAACACTGTGATTCAATCTCAACTCCAGATCTGCGCGAAGCGGTAATGGAAGAGATCATCAAGCCAGTGCTACCGTCAGAGTGGATTAATAAGGAAACTAACTTCTTTATCAACCCAACTGGTCGCTTCGTTATCGGTGGTCCAATGGGCGACTGTGGTCTTACAGGTCGTAAGATTATCGTTGATACCTACGGCGGCGCGGCTCGTCACGGTGGTGGTGCTTTCTCGGGTAAAGATCCATCAAAAGTTGACCGCTCTGCAGCATACGCAGCGCGCTACGTAGCCAAAAACATCGTTGCAGCGGGTATGGCAGATCGTTGTGAAATTCAACTTTCTTACGCTATCGGTGTTGCTGATCCAACCTCTATCATGGTTGAAACTTTTGGTACTGAGAAAGTATCACATGACATCATTATCGCAGCTGTTCGTCAGTTCTTTGACTTACGTCCATACGGCCTACAAGAGATGTTGAACCTGCTTCAACCTATCTACAAGAAGACGGCTGCATACGGTCACTTCGGCCGTGAAGAATTTCCATGGGAAGCAACAGATAAAGTTGAAGCGCTACGCGATTTCGCAAATATCAAGTAACCCTCTGAGCTTTGAGCCAAAGGCCTCTCCATATGGAGAGGCCTTTTCTTTTGGCATTCTTTAATTAAAAAAACAACAGAGATTAAAAGTTAACCAATAAATTTGTATTTTCTGTCCTTGTCATCAATAGTTAATAAAGTGTTAATTTATTACTTTTACTTAACACAACACAACAAAGATAACTGTGTGCGTGAGTCAGAATGCACTGAGATACGTACGACAGCTTTATGATTAACTGCCATTATTCTGGGAGGATTTATGCCTCGTACGATAGACCCGTCTGATTTCGATCATAAACATAAAAAAGAAGTCAGCCATCAGGAATACGCTCGAACGCTGCCGTGCAACAAAATTGAAGTATCAGCACCTCTTCACTGGCTTGCGTTAGGTTTACATGACTTTATTCGTCTACCATTAATCAGTGCCTTTTATGGACTGTGTTTCATGGCTGCTGCCGTAGGTATTGTTCTATTAATTCAATGGCAAGGTACTCATTTAGTTATCATGCCAGCTTTAGTTGTATACATGCTAATCGGTCCATTCTTAGCCCTCGGTCTTTACGACGCCGCATGGCAAAGAGAAAGAGGTAGAAACGCTGGCTTATTTCATTCTATGAAAGCAATTACCCGAAATAGCACATCGCAATGGATGTTCGCAGTAGCACTGGCAGTGGCAATGATATTTTGGATGAGGATCGCGGCGCTACTTCATGCCCTATACCCTTCCGTTCAAGGGGCACCATTGACCGACTTCCTACCATTTTTAGTTATTGGTTCGTTGGTTGGCTTTGTTATTGCGTGTGTTATTTTCAGTATTTCCGCTTTTTCCATTCCATTGATGATGGAAAGACAGGTTGATGTTATGACAGCAATATTCAGTAGCTTTAACGCCGTCAAATCGAATATCCCAGCAATGATCGTATGGGCAGGTCTCATCTGTGGCGGTATCTTAGTCGGTTTCGCGACCTACGGAATTGGTATGTTGTTCACTATGCCAATACTTGGATATGCAACATGGCATGGATACCAAGCTACAATTAAGAAAAAACACCATTAAGGTCTCCTGCTTTCTTTTATCCAAATGGCTCTAAATACATCATCTGAGATAAAAGAGATTTGGTGTGATAATCTCCCCGGTAGGCAACGATTACCGGGGATTTTTTTGGGGTGTACTTTGATAGATTTTGAACTTCAATATCAAGCATTATCACGAATCAAACAGTGTGTAGACCAAGCCTCACAATATTTTGACCGGGTATTCAATATTCCCAATATCAACTATCGTCTAAAAGGAAAAGCTGCGGGTAAAGCCTACCTGCAACTTTGGGAAATACGTTTAAATCCTATATTGTTTAAAGAAAACCGCTTAGCCTTTCTCGAAGAAGTGATTCCTCATGAGATAGCTCATCTCATCACTTATGCCGTTTACGGCCGTGTAAAGCCTCATGGTAAAGAATGGCAAACGGTGATGAATCAAGTTTTCAACTTACCTGCTAATACAACGCATAAGATGTCTGTGGTGTCAGTGCAAGGAAAAACTTTTGCTTATCAATGTGCTTGTAATCAGTACCCACTTTCAATCCGTCGTCATAATAAAGTGATGCGTAACCAAGCAAATTACCGCTGCCAACAATGCAAACAAACCCTGACGTTCACTGGAATTCAGCTCACTTAATTTATTTTGAGATGAAGTTCATTCTTTTGCACATCGTTACCAATTTATCTATCAGCTAGATTTCAAAATATAGAATGTTAGACTGTAAAAAAACTAAATTACAGTTCGACATATGCTTAAAACTCGCTTACTGCTTACCGGTATTTTAGTACTGGTAAGCCACGCTTCTTTTGCCGATTTTCCCAGCTCTTTTTCACAAGCCAAAAAGTACGCCTTAAAAATTTATCAGGATCATCCAGTCTCATTTTACTGTGGCTGTGAGATCGCTTGGACAGGGAAAAAAGGTATGCCTCAATTAGAACAATGTGGTTATCAAGTTCGCAAACAGCAGACTCGCGCCAGTCGCATCGAATGGGAACACGTTGTTCCCGCTTGGCAATTTGGCCACCAGCGTCAATGTTGGCAGGAAGGCGGACGCAAGCTTTGTAGTAAAAGTGATAAAGTGTTCCGTCGTATGGAGGCCGACTTACATAACCTAACCCCAGCCATTGGTGAAGTTAACGGCGACCGTTCAAACTTCAATTTTAGCCAATGGAACGGTTTGGATGGCGTTACCTATGGTCAATGTGAAATGCAGGTCAACTTCAAAGGGCGTAAAGCGATGCCTCCAGAAAGAGCTCGTGGCGCAATTGCACGCACTTACCTTTATATGAGTGCCGAGCATGGTTTTAAACTTTCCAGCTCACAAACCAAATTGATGCAGGCGTGGAATAAAACCTATCCTGTCGATGATTGGGAGTGCACCCGAGAAGAGCGTATTTTTAAGATTCAGGGAAACCGAAACCCTTTTGTTTATAACCAATGCCAACAGTAACGGCTTTCACCACGAATTAAAGCTAATAATGGGGAATTCACTGTTCCCCCTTGTTTTTTTTGCCTAAAGCATCCATGTTAAAGCCAGATATCCTGCACTATACCTAAGTAACCTCAAGATGCTGGTTCAGCGAGAATTTCTTCGCTCTTAGGCAAGGCACTGATTGGAAGACATAGTTATTCTACGTAGAAAATCAGTAACGCAGTATAAGGGCGAAGAAAACTCGCCCTTCGGGAGCTCATCTTTAGGTCACTTAGGTATATCACTCAGCAACAAAACTAGGAACAATGCATGCGAATCCCACGTATCTATCATCCACACCCAATTACTCAATTAGGGTCGATCAATCTCGACGATGATGCGGCAAACCACATCGGCAGAGTATTACGGATGAAAGAAGGACAACAAGTGCTTCTATTTGATGGTCTTGGTGCAGAGTTTCCAGCAATGATCAGCGAAAGTGGCAAAAAACATGTCACTGTTAATGTCACAGAGCGAGTTGAACGTAGCAGTGAATCACCATTAGATCTGCATTTAGGTCAGGTCATTTCACGTGGTGACAAAATGGAGTTCACCATTCAGAAATCAGTAGAGTTAGGCGTAAATACCATCACCCCCCTTATTTCAGAACGTTGTGGTATCAAGCTTGATGAGAAACGCTTTGAGAAAAAATTGCAGCAGTGGCAGAAAATAGCCATCAGTGCCTGTGAACAATGTGGTCGCAACGTCGTACCAGAGATTCGTCCGGTGATGCAGCTTGAAGAGTGGTGCGCAGAGCCAAGTGATGCGCTTAAGCTAAACCTACATCCTCGAGCTCAATACTCTATCAATACATTACCAGAGCCGGTGAACAAAGTTCGTTTGTTGATCGGTCCTGAAGGTGGTTTATCAGAAAAAGAAATCGATATGACCACCAAATACAACTTTGAAGAAACGCTGCTTGGACCTCGTGTCCTGCGCACAGAAACCGCAGCGTTAACCGCAATTACAGCCTTACAAGTTCGCTTTGGCGATCTTGGATAACGGAGACGATCAATGATTAAACTCGGCATCGTAATGGATCCCATTTCATCCATTAATATCAAAAAAGATTCTAGCTTCGCAATGTTGCTAGAAGCACAACGTCGTGGCTATGAAATCCATTATATGGAGATGAATGATCTACACTTAGATCAAGGCGTCGCCGTCGCCGATACAAAAGTGGTCGAACTGAAAGAAGATCCAAATGGTTGGTATGAGTTCAAATCAGAGCAGACTATTCAGCTATCTGAACTTGATGCTGTATTGATGCGTAAAGATCCACCATTCGATACTGAATACATTTACGCGACTTACATTCTGGAACGCGCCGAAGACGAAGGCACTCTGATCGTTAACAAGCCTCAAAGCTTACGAGACTGCAATGAAAAACTATTTACTGCTTGGTTCCCAGAGTTAACACCAACCACCATCGTGACTCGTAAAGCAGAGAAAATTAAACAGTTTAGAGAAAAACACGGTGATGTCATTCTGAAACCTCTTGATGGTATGGGTGGCGCTTCAATTTTCCGTGTGAAGCAAGGCGATCCAAACGTGTCTGTGATCATCGAGACATTGACTAACCATGGTCAAAATTACTGTATGGCTCAGACATTTGTACCTGACATCAGCAATGGTGATAAACGCATCTTAGTCGTTGATGGTGAGCCTATGCCGTATTGCTTAGCTCGTATTCCAGCTAAAGGTGAAACTCGTGGAAACCTTGCAGCAGGAGGACGAGGTGAAGCTCGACCGCTAAGCGAAACAGATAAACAAATTGCATTGGCTGTTGCTCCCACACTCAAAGAAAAAGGCCTGATTTTTGTCGGTCTGGACGTAATTGGTGACAAGCTAACAGAAATTAACGTTACCAGCCCGACTTGTATTCGTGAAATAGAAGCCGCTTTCGATGTTTCAATTACAGGCAAACTAATGGATGCCATTGAAACAAGAATTAAAGCGATGACAATGTAAGGCAGAAGCCTTCGCCTCATGGAAATTGCTCACACAATATGTATGTGCGATTTCTTATGAGGAACAACTATTCGAGGTTGGAGATATTATGAATCTTACCAATCATTTTCTCGTCGCTATGCCGAGTATGAAAGACCCATATTTTCAACATAGTGTCATTTATATCTGTGAGCATAATGCTGATGGAGCTATGGGGTTGATGATCAATTCACCTATCGATATTACAGTCGGTGGAATGCTCAAACAAGTTGACGTTGAACCTGCTTACCCTCAGTCACAGACAAAAAGTCTGACGGAACCAGTATTCAATGGCGGTCCTGTATCGGAAGATCGTGGGTTCATTCTGCATCGCCCGAGGGATCATTATGAATCGAGCGTAAAGATGACTGATGATATTGCAGTAACCACATCCAAAGATATCCTTACTGTTCTAGGTACAGATGCTGAACCGCAAGGCTACATTGTGGCTCTGGGCTATTCAGGCTGGGAAGCTGGTCAATTGGAAAATGAGTTATCAGAAAACTCGTGGCTAACCATTGAAGCCGATTCTGACCTGATTTTTAACACCCCAACCAGAGATAAGTGGAACAAAGCAATTCAGAAACTGGGAATAGATCCGGTTCAATTGTCTGGTGATGCTGGCCACGCCTAACTTTTAGCGCTCACTTTAATCCAGTGAGCGCTTGTTCATTTTGCAGAGAGTTTTACATGTCTCGAACTATCATGTCTTTCGACTACGGTACTAAAAGTATCGGCAGTGCAATAGGTCAGGAGATCACGGGCACAGCGTCGCCTTTAAAAGCCTTTAAAGCGAATGACGGCATCCCAAATTGGGATGACATCGAAAAACAAATCAAAGAATGGAAGCCTGATCTTATCATCGTGGGTTTACCCACTGACCTACACGGTAAAGATTTAGAAACCATAACCCCTAGAGCCAAAAAATTTGCTAACCGACTTCATGGCCGTTTCGGTGTTCAGGTAGAACTGCATGATGAACGATTATCAACCGCAGAGGCCAGAGCAGAGCTATTTTCCATGGGAGGGTACAAAGCTCTTAGTAAAGGTAATATCGACTGCCAATCTGCGGTAGTTATTCTAGAAAGCTGGTTTGAGAATCAGTGGGGTGAATAAGGCTTTAAGCATCCCCCTCCAAGAGGGGGCAATCATTAATCCATATCTATCTGTACATTATCCAGAGCACCTGAGCTGGCTATATCGCCTCGTTGAGTCTTAAGCATCATACGCAAATCATTCGGAGAGTCCGCACTGTGCATGGCATCCTGTTCCGTAATTTTCTCATCGAGCAACAGCTGGTAAAGTGCCTGATCAAAGGTCTGCATTCCGATCTCTTTCGACTTGGCCATCGTCATTTTCAATTCGTGCAATTCTCCTTTACGAATCAAATCTGACACTCGCGGTGAGTTAAGCAAAATCTCAAATACCCCATGACGCCCTTTACCGTTCTTATCGCGAATCAATTGCTGTCCAACCACACCACGCAAGTTCATTGAAAGGTCAAATAGAAACTGCTCTCTTTGCTCCTTAGGCACTAAATGTAAAATACGCTCTAAGGCTTGGTTTGCGTTGTTCGCATGCAGTGTTGCCATACATAGATGGCCCGTTTCAGCGAATGTCATCGCGTACTCCATCGTTTCACGACTGCGAATTTCACCGATCAAGATCATATCCGGAGCCTGACGCAGTGAGTTCTTTAAAGCAACCTCATAGCTCTCAGTATCTAATCCCACTTCACGCTGAGTCACAATACAGCCTTGATGCTGGTGAACAAACTCTATCGGGTCTTCTACCGTAAGAATATGCCCTGATTTGTGACGATTCCGATAACCAGTCATCGCCGCCATTGTGGTAGATTTCCCCGATCCTGTCGCCCCCACCACCAGCACCAAACCACGTTTAGCGATAGCCAAATTCTGCAATACATCGGGGAGTTGTAAATCTTCAAAAGTTGGGATTTGCGTTTCGATGCGGCGTATCACTGCCCCAGGCAATTCTCGCTGATAGAACGCACTAACGCGGAATCGCCCTCCTTCTCTGACAACGGCAAAGTTTGCTTCTCGCGAGCGATTAAACTCATTACAGCGATCTTCATCCATGATTTCTTTTAAAAGATCGAGCACTTGCTGTTCAGACAGACTTTCGCCCTGAGGACGCATCTCACCGTCAATCCGCAATAAAACAGGCGCTCCCACCGTGATGTATAAGTCGGAGGCTTTGAGAGTAGCCATACTTTGCAGATAATGATTCAATTCCATTGGTTTAACCTGCGTATTTAAAAGGTTGATGTTTCAGATTCAATTTTCTTCTGAACTTCTTCAGGATCGACTAACCCCTGAGCCAACAGATGCTTTGAGTTTTGCTCCATTGTTTGCATTCCGTGTGCAGCCCCCGTTTGAATGATGGAGTACATCTGCGCCACTTTATCCTCGCGGATTAAGTTACGAATAGCGGGGGTTGCCATCATAATCTCATGGCAAGCGACTCGACCACCACCATTACGTTTTAACAGCTTCTGAGCGATGACAGCACGCAAAGATTCAGACAGCATGGAGCGAACCATATCTTTATCATTCCCTGGGAATACGTCAATAATACGGTCAATGGTTTTTGCCGCCGAACTGGTGTGCAGGGTGCCAAAGACTAAATGCCCTGTCTCTGCGGCGGTTAACGCTAAACTAATGGTTTCTTGATCTCGCAGCTCCCCCACTAATATTACGTCAGGATCTTCACGTAAAGCCGAACGCAACGCATTTTTAAAGCTGTGTGTATCGCGGTGAACTTCTCGTTGGTTGATCAAACACTTATCGTTGCTATGAACGAATTCGATTGGATCTTCAATGGTAAGAATATGCTTGTTGTGATTCTTGTTAATATAATCAACCATCGCTGCCAAAGTGGTGGATTTACCAGAACCTGTTGGGCCTGTTACAAGAACCAGGCCTTTTTCATAGTTGGCAATTTTGCTGAAAATTTCGGGCGCATCTAACTGGTCAAGAGTGGGGATAACTGTCGGGATGGTACGAAATACCGCAGAGCAACCGCGGGCCTGATGGAAAGCATTAACACGAAAACGGCCTACATCGGGCAGTTCAAATGAAAAGTCGACTTCCAGCTTCTCTTCAAACTCACTGCGTTGAGCATCATTCATCACTTCAAAAATCAGACGATGGACATCAGCATGAGTAAAAGCTGGCACGCCAAGCTTCCTTACTTCGCCATCTATACGTACCATAGGTGGAACACCTGCAGAAAGATGTAGATCTGACGCATTATGCTTTACACTAAAATCCAGTAACTCAGCGATATTCATTTATCTGTTTTCCTTAAGAAATAAAGTCGGGCTATGAGTAGTATTCAACAAAATATCAAAGATATCATTTCACAAATTGAAAACGCACAGCAAAAGTGTGGACGTACTCCAGACTCTGTGCAACTTCTCGCAGTGAGTAAGACTAAACCTGCTGAAGCAATTTTAGAGGCCGCACAAGCGGGTCAACGCTGTTTTGGTGAAAATTATGTTCAGGAAGGTGTTGATAAAGTGCTTTATTTTCAACAACACCATCCTGAACTTAAGCTAGAATGGCATTTTATCGGGCCTTTACAGTCAAACAAAACGCGACTGATTGCTGAACATTTTGATTGGATGCATACCATTGACCGAGCCAAAATTGCGCAGAGACTGAATGACCAACGCCCAGATGGAATGCCACCCCTGCAAGTTCTTATTCAGGTTAACACCAGTGGCGAAGCTTCCAAATCAGGCATTTCCGAAAGTGAAGTATTTGAGTTGGCTGAATTGATTTCTGCCATGCCCAACCTCATGTTAAGAGGATTGATGTCGATTCCTGAAAACGTATCGGATTACGAGTCGCAATTGGCTGCTTTTAATAAACTGGCTGATATCAAACAAAAACTGGCAGAAAGGTTTCCTTCAGTAGATACCTTATCTATGGGGATGAGTGGCGATATGGAAGCCGCGATAGAGGCCGGAAGTACCATAGTTCGTATTGGTACTGCCGTTTTTGGACAACGAAATTACAACAAGTAAATTGGATTAAAGTAGACATGGAACAAAGAACAATTGCCTTTATCGGTGCGGGGAATATGGCTCATGCCATTATCGCGGGCTTGGTCTCGAGTGGTTATGATGCGAAGAAAATCATCGCTACAGCACCTTCTGATATACGTCGTAAGCCATTAGAAGAAAAATATGGTATTCGTACCACCAGCGATAACCTTGCAGCAGCACATGAAGCGGATGTAGTCGTGATGGCAGTCAAACCGCAATTGATGGAAGACGTGTGTAAACCGCTACAAGCGGTCGACTATTCCAATAAACTGGTGATTTCAATTGCAGCTGGTATTTCAGCTCATCGTTTCAATCAAATGTTAGATACCGAACTTCATCTGGTTAGAGTCATGCCCAACACGCCGTCATTAGTAAACAAAGGCATGGCAGGTTTATACGCCTCCGATTCAGTTTCTCAGCAAGATAAAGATTTTACCGCAGGTTTAATGTCTGCAGTGGGTAAAGTGTGCTGGGTTGCTCAAGAGTCTGGCATCAATAACGTAATCGCTGCAGCGGGAAGTGCGCCAGCTTATTTCTTCCTCTTCATGCAAGCGATGCAAGAAGAAGCGATTGCACAAGGGTTTGATGAACAAACCGCTCGTCTGCTTGTCCAACAAGCTGCTCTGGGCGCCGCAGAAATGGTACAAGCTAACCCTGACGTATCACTGGCAACTCTACGCGAACAAGTGACATCTAAAGGTGGCACGACAGCTGAAGCTATCCGTACATTTAACGAAAATCATCTCTCTGAAATTGTGGCTAAAGCGATGCAAGCGGCTGTCGCAAGAGCTGAAGAGATGGAAAAATTATTTTAAAAGGGCTCTCTATGAATTCAATGAGTTTTCTAATCTCCACTGTGTTTGACCTGTATATTATGGTCGTAATTTTACGTATCTGGTTACAAGCAGCACGTGCAGATTTTTATAACCCGTTTTCTCAATTTATTGTTAAAGCAACTCAACCTGTCGTTGCACCGCTACGACGTGTAATCCCATCAATCGGTAGCATTGATTTAGCCACGATATTATTTGCTTACGTACTGTGCGTATTAAAGTTCGTCGCAATGATATTGATCGCATCTAAAGGTTCAGTGAGCTTTAGCGTGGATTTCCTTTTCCTCGGCTTACTATCTCTGATAAAAGCTGCTGGTGGTCTACTGTTCTGGGTTCTGTTGCTGCGTGCAATTTTAAGCTGGGTTAGCCAAGGTCGCAGCCCAATCGAATACGTGTTCCACCAATTAACTGAGCCAATGCTTGCACCAATTCGCCGTATCTTGCCTCCTATGGGTGGTTTCGATTTAAGCGTATTGGTTCTGTTTATTGTATTGCAGTTTGCTAACTTCCTAATGGGCGACATCATTGGTCCTCTCTGGTTTCAACTATAATGAAAGCAGCTTGGTTTGAGGGTGACGACTTGATATTAAGGCTCTATGTTCAGCCCAAATCGAGTCGAGATAACATTGTTGGCATTCACGGTGAAGAGCTAAAAATCGCAATAACAGCTCCACCAGTGGACGGTAAAGCCAATGCCCATCTCACCAAGTATTTAGCCAAACAATGCAAAGTGGCTAAAGGGCTGATAAAAATAGAAAAAGGCGAACTTGGCAGGCATAAACAGATCAGAATTAGTTCGCCTGCTGAGATACCTAAAGAAATTCAAGCCATTATTCAATAAACATACTTTCATTCCCCACGCCTATGTGGGGAATGTTTTTAGTCTAGATCAACAAGGAAACGACCATGCGCCAATGGATGATAGCTCTGCTACTTACCTTTGCCGCTCTGCCAAGCTCAGCAGAGCAGTTTCAGAACATCAAAGATATTGAAGTGCACTACTCTGCTTTCAATTCAACGTTTTTAAC
Organism: Vibrio sp.; assembly: GCA_048259585.1. Taxonomy (GTDB): domain Bacteria; phylum Pseudomonadota; class Gammaproteobacteria; order Enterobacterales; family Vibrionaceae; genus Vibrio. The sequence continues at coordinate 11,978 of JBLXHN010000027.1, forward strand.
CCCTCAAGTCGCACGCAGCTATAAACTCACTCGCAATGGTTATTCTGCCATTCTGAATATTAGCGTGTTAGACACTTCATCTCTGGGTAAACCAGCGGTTGAGGCAAAAGTGTCAGGGAATGTGAGAAGTTTATTGGGTAACATTCGCGACCTTGAGTTTACTGAGATCAAGGAAGGCGATGCCATCTACTACTTGACTGAATTTCCGATTAACAACGAAGAAGATTTAATCTTTGATATCGACGTTAATGCTGGCAATAAAGGCGCAGGCAAAGTTAAATTCACCCAAAAATTTTATGTTGAAGAATAACGTCGAACATAGAGATAACAGAAAATGAAAAAGATTGTATTAGCGACTGGCAACCAAGGCAAAGTTCGTGAAATGGCTGACTTGCTGGCTGATTTTGGTTTCGACGTTGTCGCGCAAAGCGAATTCAATGTCTCTGAAGTGGCAGAAACAGGCACCACTTTCATTGAGAATGCGATTATCAAAGCGCGTCATGCGGCGAAAGAAACTGGCTTACCAGCGATTGCTGATGACTCTGGTTTAGAAGTTGATTTCTTAAAAGGTGCACCGGGTATCTATTCCGCTCGCTACGCTGGCGAAGGCGCATCCGATCAAGAGAACCTAGAAAAACTGCTTAACGCTATGCAAGGTGTTCCTGAAGAACAGCGTACTGCTCGTTTCCACTGCGTATTGGTTCTGATGCGCCATGAAAACGATCCAACACCGATTGTTTGCCACGGCAAATGGGAAGGTCGCATTTTAGAACAAGCACACGGCACCAACGGTTTTGGCTACGATCCTGTGTTCTATGTCCCTGAAGACAACTGCGCTTCTGCTGAATTAGAACCTGCGCGTAAGAAGCAGCTTTCTCACCGTGGTAAAGCCCTGAAAAAATTGTTCCAAGCGATCGAAGAGCAAAATCAATAATGCTGACGCCGCCTGATCTTAGCCTTTATGTACACATCCCTTGGTGTGTACAAAAATGCCCCTATTGTGATTTCAACTCTCACGCGCTAAAAGCTGAGATCCCAGAAGATCACTACATTGATGCGCTGCTTGAAGATCTTGATACCGATATCGAGCGTTATAAGCTTGCTGATAATCCTCGTAAACTGCATTCGATCTTTATCGGTGGTGGTACACCAAGTTTGATCTCTGCCGAAGGAATTAAGCGCTTACTGCATGGTATTGAAGAGAGAATAGCGTTTAAACCGAATATTGAAATCACCATGGAAGCGAATCCGGGCACCATTGAAGCTGAACGCTTTGCCGGATACAGAAAAGCCGGTGTTACGCGTATCTCAATCGGTGTACAAAGTTTTGCACCTGAAAAATTAGAACGCTTAGGCCGGATTCACGGTAAAGATGAAGCTTTGCGAGCAGCTAATCTAGCGCATACCATTGGACTCACGAGCTTCAATTTAGATTTAATGCATGGTTTGCCCGATCAAAGTATTGAAGAAGCGCTAGCGGATCTTGATCAAGCCATTGCGCTTAACCCTCCTCATTTGTCCTGGTATCAGCTCACTATCGAGCCCAACACCTTATTCTATTTCAAACCGCCTACATTGCCCGATGACGATGCTCTGTGGGACATCTTTGAATTAGGGCATAAGAAGCTCACTGAAGCGGGTTACGTGCAATATGAGATATCGGGCTACAGCAAGCCGGATTATCAGTGTCAGCACAATCTAAATTACTGGCGCTTTGGTGACTACTTAGGAATAGGCTGTGGTTCTCACGGCAAGCTTAGCTTTCGTGATGGGCGCATTGTTCGCACAACTAAAGTGAAGCACCCGAAAGGCTATCTGGCGGCATTCCAGAACCTGACCAAACCATACTTGGATTCTGAACAGCTAGTGGCTGACAAAGACCGTCCTTTTGAGTTTTTTATGAATCGTTTCAGGCTGATGGAGCCTTGTCCGAAAGCCGATTTCGTCACAACCACAGGCTTAGAATTGGACGTCATTCAACCTACCATTAACTGGGCTTTGGATTTGGGTTATTTGAGTGAAGATGCTACGCACTGGCAAATCACAGAAAAGGGCAAACTGTTCCTCAATGATCTGCTTGAAGCTTTTATGGCAGAAGAAGATTAATAATCTTCGATATTGACATAGAAACACGGGAAGTCAGTTGCAGACTTCCCTAGCTTGAGAACATATTCCTAGAATATTGAGCGACCGATACGTTGAGCTAACAGCTCAAGCGCCCGTGTTCCTGCCAGTGAGTTACCTGAAGCATCCAGTTCAGGAGACCAGACAGCAATGGTCATCTCACCCGGAACGATGGCAACAACACCGCCACCTACGCCCGATTTACCCGGCATTCCAACGCGGTAAGCAAACTCGCCAGCACCATCATACAAACCACATGTTGCCAGCAACGCATTAACCTGTTTGCTTTGAGTCGGGCTAATAATCTGTTCACCCGTGTGAACAGATACCCCTTTATTGGCTAGATAGCTGAAAGTTTTTGCCAGTTCAACACAGCTCATTTTAAGCGCGCAAGCGTGAAAGTAGTTGTTCAACACTGGCAATACATCGTTGTGGAAGTTACCAAATGAGCGCATAAGATAAGCAATAGCCGCATTACGATCGCTATGCATCATTTCCGAAGCAGCAACGACCTTATCGTAAAGAATATGCCGTTCACCGCTAAGTTGACGTGCGAAGTCGAGCAAACGTTGACGAGGCGCAGATAAGCGGCTGCTGAGCATATCGGCGACGACAATCGCGCCAGCATTAATAAACGGATTGCGAGGTATACCTTGTTCAACTTCCAACTGAATCAGAGAGTTAAAGGCTTGACCTGAAGGTTCTTTGCCAACGCGATTCCAAATCTCATCCGGTTGATAAAGTCCCATCGCCAGCGTCAAACTCAGGGCTTTTGAAATGGATTGAATAGAGAAACCTTCTTCAGCATCTCCAGCTTTAACCACTTCACCTTGATTGGTATAGACGGCGATACCTAATTTGGTGTTTGGTACCTCAGCCAATGCAGGAATATAGTCAGCGACTTTTCCTTGCCCAATCAAATGTCGAACGTCATCCAGTATGTTTGTAAGTATTTCTGATGTCGGTTTCATCGAATCCACTTATCGGTGTCAAAGCGCCAGAACGATATCAAAACGCAAAGGTTAAAAAATGCCAACATTGCAGCAATGTTGGCATTTTCAAAATTCATTCAATGGATATAAAAAAACTAGCTCACACGCTTGTATTTAATATCCCAAACTCCGTGACCAAGACGGTGACCACGTTGTTCGAATTTCGTCAGTGGGCGCTCATTTGGACGGGGAATATAATCCCCTTCTTGGGCAATGTTTGCAAAACCAGGTGCTTGGTTCATGATTTCGATCATATGTTCTGCGTAATTTTCCCAGTCCGTTGCCATATGGAAGATACCTTCATCCACAATCAACTTTTGGCGAACCATTTCAGCGAACTCTAACTGAACAATACGACGTTTGTGGTGACGTTTTTTATGCCATGGGTCAGGGAAAAACAGTTGCAGAGTGTGCAGGCTGTTATCCGGAATCATGTTCTCGAATACTTCAACCGCGTCGTGGCACATAACACGAAGGTTAGTAATACCCTCTTCACGCGCTGCTGATAAACACGCACCAACGCCCGGACTGTGCACTTCAATACCAATGAAATTTTTCTCTGGTGCGTTCTTAGCCATTTCAACTAATGATGCACCCATACCAAAACCAATTTCTAAAACGACTGGGTTATCATTACCAAATACCTGATTCCAATCAAGCAAGCTTGTTTGGTATTCGATACCCATAGTTGGCCAGCATTCTTTCATCGCTAACTCTTGGCCTTTAGTTAAGCGGCCTTCGCGACGAACAAAACTGCGAATTCTACGTACAATTTTACCGTCGTCAGTGAACTCGTTAGTGGTTACTTCACTCATTGATATTGCCTGTATAAAATTTAGTCTTGAGTTTGAGGGCTGTGATTATCCAAAGAATCGTCTTGGGTGCAAGTGTTATTATTGTCGAAATAACAAGTATAGTTATTGAGCGCAGAAATGGGCTCGTTGATGCAGCTCTGAATCCTGCATCTTGAAGTCACTTAGGTATAATACCCACAGTTTTTGTCCGTTTTACATCCGGCCCATTCTGTGGTGCAATTTTGCCATATTATTTTAAAAATTATAGAGCAAGTTCGTGACCCCATTCGCTAAGGCTATTTTATCCTGGTATGAAGACTACGGCCGCAAAAGCTTACCGTGGCAGCAAAATAAAACCGCGTACAGTGTCTGGCTGTCGGAAATCATGCTGCAACAAACTCAGGTAGCAACCGTAATCCCATACTTCCAGCGCTTTATGGAGCGCTTTCCTACTGTGCAAGAGCTGGCAAACGCAGAACAAGATGAAGTTCTGCATTACTGGACAGGCCTTGGCTATTACGCCCGAGCGCGCAACCTGCATAAAGCCGCCAAAATGGTTGCAGAACAATACGATGGTGAATTTCCAACCGATATTGAGCAGATGAACGCCTTGCCCGGAGTTGGTCGTTCAACGGCTGCAGCTGTTCTTTCATCCGTCTATAAACAGCCTCATGCTATTTTAGATGGCAACGTAAAACGAACATTAGCTCGCAGCTTCGCTGTTGAAGGCTGGCCCGGCAAAAAAACTGTAGAAAATCAGCTTTGGCAACATGCTGAAGCCCACACCCCAAATAAAGACGTAGACAAATATAATCAGGCAATGATGGATATGGGAGCGATGATTTGCACCCGCTCGAAACCAAAATGCAGCCTGTGTCCAGTTGAGGATTTCTGCGTTGCCAAAAAACAGGGTAATCAGATTGACTATCCGGGTAAAAAACCAAAAACAACCAAGCCAGAAAAAGAAACCTGGTTTGTCATTCTTCGTCACGGTGATGAAGTTTGGCTGGAACAAAGACCACAGAGTGGTATCTGGGGTGGCTTATACTGTTTTCCGGAAAACAGTAATTCAGCCATAGAAAATGCTTTGGATGATCGCTCTATCAAAGAGAATCAAGTCAAGACGAAGAAGCAACTTATCACCTTTCGCCATACATTTAGCCATTATCATCTCGATGTTACGCCAATTTTGTTGGAGTTATCGACCAAACCGAACATGATAATGGAAGAGAGTAAAGGTCTTTGGTATAACTTAAACAAACCTGAAGAAGTAGGCTTAGCTGCGCCAGTAAAACAGTTGCTACAAAGTCTGCCTTACGAGAATTAAGAGGAAATCCTTATGAGCCGCACCGTATTTTGTGCTCGATTAAATAAAGAAGCTGATGGGCTGGATTTTCAGCTTTACCCGGGGGAGCTGGGTAAACGAATTTTTGACAATATTTCCAAAGAAGCTTGGGCGCAATGGCAATCTAAACAAACCATGCTGATTAACGAAAAGAAACTCAATATGATGGATCCCGAACACCGTAAATTGCTTGAGCAAGAAATGGTGAACTTCTTATTTGAAGGTAAGGATGTTCATATTGAGGGCTATACCCCACCCAGCCAGTAAGCAACCAAAGTAAAGAAAAACCCTATTTTATCTATGGTAAATAAATGACATCATTAGCTTTGGTTATGATGTCATTTTTGTTTTGCCTAGGCAGTATTTGCCCGGCATCTTGAGGAGCGCATGAAGAAGTTAGCTTGCTGTGTAATAGCCCTATTATTGTTCGGATGTAGTCGTGAGTTTGTTGAAGGTCTTTACGACATTAACTACGAACCAACCAACCGTTTTGCTAAAAATCTCGCTCAGCTACCGGGACAATTTGAAAAAGACACAACAGCACTTGATGCGTTAATTAGTAGTTTTTCTGGCAATATTGAAAAACGCTGGGGTAGCAAAGAGATTAAAGTCGCAGGTAAAAGTAACTATGTAAAATACATCGATAACTACCTCAGTCGGACCGAAGTAAACTTCCAGCAAGGTAAAATTCTGGTCGAAACGGTTTCACCTACAGATCCTCAAGGGCACTTAAAACGCGCAATCATAACCACACTACTGACCCCTGACGATCCAATGAATGTTGACCTTTTCTCATCGCAAAATATCGAATTAAAAGGCCAACCATTTCTGTACAAGCAAGTTGTCGATCAAGATAAGCAACCCATCCAATGGGGGTGGCGAGCGAACAGATATGCCGACTATCTGATCGCCAACCATATGAAAGTAAAGCAAGTTGACTTCAAGAAAGCGTACTACGTTGAGATCCCCATGGTTGAAGATCAAATTCAGATCCGAAGCTATCAGTACGCCGATATCGTTCAACGCGCTTCTAGAAAATATGATATTCCTGAAGATCTGATTTATGCCATTATCAAAACCGAAAGTAGCTTCAACCCGTATGCAGTCAGCTGGGCAAATGCCTATGGCTTGATGCAGGTTGTGCCTAAAACGGCAGGCGCTGATGTATTCAAACTAGTGAAGAAGCGCTCTGGGCAGCCCTCACCAGAATATCTATTTAACCCAGAAAACAATATTGATACGGGTACCGCTTACTTCTACATCCTGAAAAATCGCTATTTGAAAGACGTGAGGAACGCAACGTCACTCGAATACAGCATGATTTCTGCCTATAACGGAGGTACTGGAGGCGTACTGAATACCTTCAGCCGTGACAGAAAACGAGCGATGTCTGACCTTAACTCATTGCAACCCAATCAAGTTTATTGGGCTTTAACAAAAAAACACCCGAATTCAGAATCTCGCCGCTACCTTGAGAAAGTGACGAAATTTAAGAAAGAATTTAATTCACAATGATAAAAAGAGCACAAGTCGCTCAAAATAACAGCGATCAACACAGTTTTTCGTTTTTTTATAAAAAACAGGTTGACGCAGAGAGGGAAAATCCGTTTAATAGCGCTCCGTTGCCCGGATAGCTCAGTCGGTAGAGCAGAGGATTGAAAATCCTCGTGTCGGTGGTTCGATTCCGCCTCCGGGCACCACAATTTGATTGTTGGTGTCTTAAGACATCAAT
>JBLXHN010000028.1:0-17299 GCA_048259585.1 Vibrio sp.
TAGGATACCAACTTCTGGCGCGTTTACGATTGGAGTAAACGCCGTACCGCCGATACCGCCTAGGCTAGAGATAGTGAAACAGCCACCTTGCATGTCAGCCGCAGTTAGCTTACCAGCACGTGCTTTCTTAGAAACCGCCATTAGCTCTTCAGATAGCTCGTAGATGCCTTTCTTGTTCACGTCTTTAAATACAGGAACAACTAGACCGTTTGGTGTATCTACCGCGATACCAACATTCACGTATTTCTTCAGAATTAGGCTCTCACCGTCTTCTGATAGAGAAGAGTTGAACGCTGGGAACGCTTCAAGCGCTTTAGCTACCGCTTTCATGATGAACACAAGTGGTGTGATCTTCATGCCAGTGTCTTTCTTCGCTTCAATCGCGTTTTGCTCTTTACGGAATGCTTCAAGAGCCGTGATGTCTGCGTTATCCCACTGTGTAACGTGCGGGATCATTACCCAGTTACGGTGTAGGTTTGCGCCAGAGATCTTCTTAATGCGAGATAGCGGTTGAACTTCTGTCTCACCGAACTTGCTGAAGTCCACTTTGGCCATGGTAGTAGACCAAGAGCTGCACCGTCGCCTTTGCCAGATGCTGCTGCACCAGACTCAGACGCTTAAGCGCTTCTTTCACGTAGTTCTGAACGTCTTCTTTCAGGATACGGCTCTTACGACCAGAACCTTTAACCTTAGAAAGGTTTACGCCGAACTCACGAGCTAGACGACGAACAACTGGAGACGCGTGAGCGTACTCGTCGTTCTCTTTGAAATCGCCTGTTGCTGCTGGAGCTGCTGCCGCTGGAGCTTCTGCTTTAGGAGCGGAGCTGCAGGTGCTGCCGCTTGAGCTGGAGCCGCTGCAGGAGCAGGAGCTGCGCCCGCCACTTCGAATACCATGATTAGTGAGCCAGTAGACACTTTGTCGCCAGCTGCAATCTTGATTTCTTTAACCGTACCAGCGAATGGAGCAGGAACTTCCATAGAAGCTTTGTCGCCTTCTACAGTGATTAGAGATTGCTCTTCTTCCACTGTATCGCCAACTGCAACCATGATTTCAGTAACTTCTACTTCGTCGCCACCGATATCTGGAACGTTAACTTCTTTGCCGCAGATGCCGCTGGAGCTGCTGCCGCTGGTGCTTCTGCCGCAGGAGCTGCTGCTGGAGCGCCTGAACCTGCTACTTCGAATACCATGATTAGAGAGCCAGTCGATACTTTATCGCCTGCTGCTACTTTGATCTCTTTAAGCGTACTGCGAATGGTGCAGGAACTTCCATAGAAGCTTTGTCGCCTTCTACAGTGATCAGAGATTGCTCTTCTTCGATGCTGTCGCCGATGCTACCATGATTTCAGTAACTTCAACTTCGTCACCACCGATGTCTGGTACGTGAACTTCTTTCAGTTCTGCCGCTGCTGCTGGAGCTGGAGCGCTGCTGGAGCTGCTTCCGCCGCAGGAGCAGGTGCAGCGTCAGCTGCACCCTCGGCTTCGAAAATCATGATTAGAGAACCAGTAGAAACCTTGTCGCTTTCTGCAACTTTGATTTCTTTAACGATACCCGCTTGAGAAGCAGGAACTTCCATAGAAGCTTTATCGCCTTCAACTGTGATCAGAGACTGCTCTTCTTCAACCTTGTCGCCAACGCTTACAAGAATCTCAGTAACTTCAACCTCATCCGCACCGATGTCTGGTACATTAATTTCGATTGCCATTTCTTATCTACCTTCTTAATTAAGCGTATAGCGGGTTTGTTTTCTCTGTGTCGATGTCGAATTTCTTAATTGCTTCTGCAACTACAGATTTCTCAACTTCGCCACGTTTCGCTAGTTCAGTTAGCGCTGCTACTACTACGTAACCTGCGTTCACTTCGAAGTGACGACGTAGGTTTTCACGGCTGTCTGAACGACCGAAGCCATCAGTACCAAGAACTTTGAAAGACTCAGCAGGAATGTATGCACGAACCTGCTCTGCGTAGTTCTTCATGTAGTCAGTTGCTGCGATAGCAGGTTCAGTACCCATTACTGTTTGGATGTAAGGTACTTTCGCTTCCGCTTCTGGGTGAAGCATGTTGAAACGCTCTGCATCTTGGCCATCGCGAGTTAGTTCGTTGAATGACGTTACAGAGTAAACATCAGAAGCAACACCGTAATCTTCGCTTAGGATTTGAGCTGCTTTACGTACTTCATTCATGATAGTACCAGAGCTCATTAGCTGAACTTTCGCTTTGTCGCCCGTGTAAGTTTCTAGCTTGTAGATACCTTTACGGATGCCTTCTTCAGCGCCTTCTGGCATTGCTGGCATTGCGTAGTTTTCGTTCATTAGCGTTAGGTAGTAGAACACGTTTTCTTGTTCTGGACCGTACATGCGACGGATACCGTCTTGCATGATTACTGCTACTTCGTACGCGAATGTTGGGTCGTAAGAAATACAGTTAGGAACCGTACCCGCCAAAATGTGCGAGTGGCCGTCTTCGTGCTGTAGACCTTCACCGTTCAACGTTGTACGACCCGCAGTTGCACCTAGTAGGAAACCACGTGCTTGTTGGTCACCAGCCATCCACGCCATGTCGCCAACACGTTGGAAGCCGAACATTGAGTAGTAGATGTAGAACGGGATCATTGGTAGGTCGTTTGTCGAGTATGAAGTCGCAGCAGCAACCCATGAAGACATAGCACCTAGCTCGTTGATACCTTCTTGTAGAACCTGACCTGAAGTCGCTTCTTTGTAGTAAGAAACGATGTCACGGTCTTCTGGTGTGTAGTTTGGCCGTGCGGGTTGTAAATACCGATTTGACGGAACAGACCTTCCATACCGAATGTACGCGCTTCGTCAGCAATGATAGGAACGATGTTCTTACCAATGTTCTTGTTCTTAAGCAGAACGTTCAGTGCACGTACGAATGCCATAGTAGAAGAGATATCACGCTTCTGTTCTTCTAGTAGTGGCTTGAATCTTCTAGCTCAGGAACGATGAGTTCTTGAGTGAAGTTCGGTAGACGCTGAGGCGTGTAGCCGTGTAGCGCTTTACGACGAGCGTGTAGGTATTCGTACTCTTTTGAACCTTCTTCAAGTTTCAGGTACGGAAGTTCTTTCACTGCTTCGTCAGTTAGGATGTCTTGAAGACCTAGACGATCACGTAGGTGTAGTACGTGAGTCATGTCCATCTTCTTAACTTGGTGCGCGATGTTCTTACCTTCAGCCGCTTCACCCATGCCGTAACCTTTAACAGTCTTAGCTAGGATTACTGTTGGACGACCTTTAGTTTCTGCCGCGTTTTTGTATGCCGCGTATAGCTTAGAAGACTCGTGACCACCACGCTTAAGTGCGAAGATTTCGTCATCAGTCATGTCAGCAACAAGTGCAGCTGTCTCTGGGTACTTACCAAAGAAGTGCTCACGTACGTACGCGCCATCTTTTGATTTGAATGTTTGGTAGTCGCCGTCGATCGTTTCATTCATAAGCTGTAGAAGCTTACCAGTCGTATCTTTAGCTAGTAGTGAATCCCAGTTGTTACCCCAGATTACTTTCACTACGTTCCAACCAGCACCTTTGAACAGACCTTCAAGTTCTTGAATGATCTTACCGTTACCCATTACAGGGCCATCTAGACGCTGTAGGTTACAGTTGATTAGGAAGCATAGGTTGTCTAGTTTCTCACGCGCAGCGAAAGAGATAGCACCACGTGATTCTGGCTCATCCATCTCACCGTCACCTAGGAACGCGTAAACGCGCTGCTCTGAAGTATCTTTAAGACCACGGCCTTCTAGGTACTTAAGGAAACGAGCTTGGTAGATAGAAGCGATTGGACCTAGGCCCATCGATACTGTCGGGAACTGCCAGAATTCAGGCATCAGTTTAGGGTGCGGGTATGAAGGAATACCTTTGCCGTCTACTTCTTGACGGAAGTTGTCTAGCTGCTCTTCAGTTAGACGACCTTCAACGAATGCACGTGAGTAGATACCTGGTGAAATGTGACCTTGGTAGTAAACTAGGTCGCCACCGTCCTTCTCGTTTGGCGCACGGAAGAAGTGGTTGAAACATGTCTCGTAGAACGCAGCAGAAGACTGGAAAGACGCCATGTGGCCGCCTAGCTCTAGGTCTTTCTTCGATGCACGAAGAACGATCATAATTGCGTTCCAGCGAATGATGGAACGAATACGACGCTCAAGTGTTGTGTCACCTGGGTAAGCTGGTTCTTGATCAGCTGGAATCGTGTTGATGTAGTTCGTGTTGATTCCAGTTGGCATGTCAACACCGTCTAGACGTGCTTTATCTAGAACTTGCTCAAGTAGGAACTGAGCACGCTCTACGCCTTCTTCACGTACAACTGACTCAAGTGCTTGTAGCCATTCTTTGAGTTTCCAGTATCTACGTCATGCTTCATATCAGACATGGCGATCTATCCTTCTGTTGGTTGGATCTATAAAACAAGCAAATCGTCTTTAAGAGTCATTGCCCTGTTGCATTCGACGTAAAGAGCGTTCACGACGAGACTCTTCTCTGGTCAAATCCAACAATGTTTCTTCAATATAAGCTAAGTGTGAATGTGACATCTCACGCGCCTTTTCTGGCTGACCAGATACAATCGCATCCACAATATTAGCTCGGTGTTTGACTTGTTTTCTCGACCGCCTCAGGGCGGCGATGCAATAATTTAAAATTCTGTAGAATATTTTGCTCAAGAACGTGCCAGAGCTGCGCACAATGTGCAGGAGTACTACGTTGTGAGCCGCTTCAGTTAAAGCAATTAAAACTGCATGACTTCCGCCGATTCAGCTGCGACATCATCATTGGATTGTGCTTGGCTGATTCGTTCAAGACTGGCAGATTCGAGCAAAATCTTCTTCGGTACCACGAACGGCTGCAAAGTAAGCGGCAATACCTTCCATCGCGTGACGCGTTGCAGTAAATCCAGCTGTGTTTTCAGGTATTGAACAATAAATTTAGCAGAGGATCGGAAAAACTTTTCCAGATGTTCTCACTAACAAAGTGCCCACCACCCTGACGGCGAGTAAGAAGACGTTTAGCTTCAAGCGCGTTGAATTGCCTCACGGATCGACGGACGAGAAACATCAAACTGTTTTGCCAGTTCGCGCTCTGGTGCAACTGCTGCCCCGGAGCCAATGTTCCTTACAATCAGCCTTTCTAACTCTTGTTCAATAACATCAGAGAGCTTTGGCTGACGAATCCTTTGATAAACCATAATTTATTATTCTTCTACTTTGCAGGTAATTGGTAATACCAATTTTAAGTTGTGCAGAAATTAACATACTTAAAACGTCACTGTCCAGCCAAAAATTGACCTAAATCATAGAACAAGCCTAGCCAAAACACTCTGATAACAATTGACGGTTAAAACAACGTAAAATTGGTCTTACCAATTACAATAACAAAACAAGTGGGGAAATGACGTGCTGAGCATTTTGAAAGTAAAAACATAAAATGACAAAAGATCAGGGCAAAAATAGGCCACTTCCCTCGTACAATACACAAAAAATGTAGTTAATTTCAACAAAGTAATTATTTTTTGTATACAAAAGGCATGGTTGAAACCATGCCTTATTGATTCTAGCTTTATAATTTACATATTTATCACAACTTAATTTCAAATTAGTCGTCGATACTTGACCCAGTCAAACTTAAGCAGGATCACTTTTTCTCAACGGGGCGATGTATTGGTGGCCAGTAATTCGTTGGGGGTAACCTTAGGGTATTGCGACATGATTGCGTGAGACAAATCCGCAAGTGACTGATATTGCTCGTCTGTGTATGCGACAAACTCAGTCCCTTCCAGTTCAACACCTATTGAGTAATCATTGCATCCAGCTCTTCCGGCAAAACTTGATTGCCGCATGCCATGCTCTATCAAGAAAGGATACAAACTGAACAACCTCGCCATTTCTCTTGATTAAACAACGAGCCAGAAACGCCATTTGTGAATTACTTCAAAAAATGGATGTGTGTCGGGTCTAGAACTCACCAGAAAAAGTCCTATATGGGACCGCCAAACTGGCCGGGCGGTAAGCTGATGTTATGAACGACCACAGCAGAGATTCATTAATATCTGAACGGGCATCAAAAAAGGGATGGACGTGCTTTGCTTGCGTCAGCAACCATTCTCGATTATTGGGGACATATCAACCTCTATAGTTGTGGTCTTGACCTTTTGCGGTTAAATTTTGTTCGAGATAAAAGCGTTTTTACCGCGACGAGTGGCATTGGACGGCGTCGTTTGTAGCCTAGTCCTCTAAGCAAAACACTTCAACAAAGAGTAAAACGCTTTTAGCGGGGCAGCTCGAACCCGCCGAGAAGCGTTGTGGCTCCCTTTTCTACTGCGTTATCGGCTTATCAGGTAGGTCAACTACATTTCAAAGCCTCTGCCTTGTATAAATAACCCACAAACTGCTGCAAAATCAGCTCAAAAGATCAACAGACCCTAAATTAACTGCTGAAATTATTGACACGGAAGTATCATTCGTTGCCATCTCCCTTTCAAGACTAGATTTGCGATGAAGAACACACACAACAGCCAAAACGCTGGAAGCACCTGAAACAACAACTTCCTCTGGGATCACTCGCTCCGTCGCCATACCTTAAAGAAGACCTCACGGCGGCGCAGTGGATATCAACAACGATATCACCGCATCTCTTATCCCTGCAGATGCCGTGAATACCGACGATCATCACTCGTGAGCACGGTGTGTTCTGCGGTCAAGCTTGGGCAGATGAAGTCTTAAACAGTTGGGCGGTAAAGTCACTGTCGAGTGGCATGTACAAGACGGTGACAAGGTTGAACCAAACCAAACACTTTGTACATTGTCAGACCTGCCCGTGACTTGCTTCACTGGCGAGCGTAACGCGATGAACTTTATTCAGACGCTTTCTGGTTGCGCGACCACAACGTCAGCGTACGCAGAAAAGATCGCGCACACGGAATGCCGTCTGTTAGATACACGCAAAACTATTCCGGCCCAGCGCTCTACAAAATACGCCGTCGCTTGTGGCGGCTTAACCACCGTATTGGCGTATTCGACGCATACCTCATTAGAAAACCATATCATTGCCTGCGGCGGCATTACTCAAGCTATCACAACAGCAAAAGAGTAAACCCAGGCAAACCAGTCGTGAAGTGGAAACAGAAAGCTTAGACGAGTTAAAAGAAAGTGATTGAGGCCGGTGTGGATATCATCATGCTGGATAACTTTACCAAAGAGATGATGCGTGAAGTAGAAATCAACGCAGGTCGCAGCATTAGAAAACTCTGGCAACATCACCTTAGACACTATCGCAGAATACGCGAAACTGGCGTAGATTACATCTCTGTCGGCGCGCTAACAAGCACTGAAAGCGATGGATCTTTCGATAGCTTCCAATACACCATGAAAAATACAAAAAACCATTAAAAAGAAAATTCAACAACTTAAAAAAAACATTAAATAAAGGGCCCTTTGGCCCTTTGTTTTTATCATAAAAAGCCAAACCAATCGCAATTCATTGCATATAAAATGTAATTGAGCATTAAAGATATCATCTGACTCGATCACCCGCTGCTTACCAGTTTTCACCACTTCCGACTCTCCATAATCTTGTGCCAATGTAAAAGCATTATCTATCTCATGAGAAGGAAGAGAAAATAGAAGTCAAATAAACAGAAAAAACAGCAAGGTTTTACGCTGATTGAATTGATGATTGTGGTCGGGATTATTGGCATTCTTGGCACCAGCGGTACCCGCCTACAAACTATGTAATCAAAATCGAAGCCAATACTGCCTAGGTATCTTCCGAGAACGCTTATCAATATTGGACCTATATATCAGGAAAAGGGGCGTTCCACTAACTGCAAATATTGGTGAAGTCGGTGGAGCAGCAGACTGGAAATCTGAGGCTTAGCACTAACTAAAGGAGAAAAAGCAACGGGAACGCTTGTCTTTACGATTAATAATGGACAAGCCTCAAAAGACAAAAAAATAACTTACACAAGAACAGATGGTGGCTGGAAATGTACGCACGACATTCGCAACTCCTAACCGGATGATTTGAAAGTTGTGCTCGAGCAGACACAAACACCAAATCCATAACCTTAGATGCTAACGTAAATCCTCCACGGTTCTCGTCAAAAGATTTGACTTTTCCCAAGAAGAATCGTTAATAGAGCAAATCAACGCTTCTGTATTTCGATGCCGGGAGCGTTAGTCAATTCTGGTATATTCACGACTAACGAACTCGCTATGACTCCACCTTAGTTCAATCTTTGGTTTACCCTGCGAATCATTATCACACTATGATTACACCGCCCTGTGCCAGAAAATGGGGCTGCGTGAGCTGATCACCCGTCACCATGCATTGCCACTGGAGAACGCCTTCGACGTTAACTCTCGCCATTGCCGACCCAACTAACCAACAAGCAGAAGATGATTTTCGCTTTGCGACCGGATTACAGGCTGATCTTGTCATCGCAGATTTTTGAGCTTGACGCTGCGATTCGCCGTTTGTACGGTCGCGCGTTAGGTCAGGAGAGATCGGGCTTAAAGAGATCAATCAAGAAGAGCTAGCCAATCTTGTCGACGTAGGCTCAGATGAAGTCGACAAATATCGAAGACTTAAGCCAAGACGAATCACCGGTTAGTCGCTATCAACCAGATTTTGCTCGATGCGGTCCGTAAAGGGGCATCTGATATCCACTGAGCCTTATGAAAAAATGTATCGGGTTCGTCTACGCTGCGACGGCATTTTGATTAGGCTCAACAGCCGCCAAGCCATTTAAGCCGGCGCTTATCAGCCCGAATCAAAATTCTATCAAAGCTCGATATTGCTGAAAGGCGCATGCGCAAGACGGGCGAATCAAGCTAAAACTCAATCAAGACACTGCCATTGATATGCGGTGTCGACCTTGCCAACTCTGTTTGGTGAAAAAATCGTATTACGACTGCTCGACAGCAGCCCGCTTCTCTGGATATAGATAAACTGGGCTATAGCGAACAGCAAAAGCAGTTGTACTTAGATGCTCTGCGTCGACCACAGGGCATGATTTTTAATGACCGCCTACCGGCAGCGGCAAAACCGTCTCGTTGTACACAGGGCTAAGCATTCTCAATAAACCAGAGATTAATATTTCCACGGCTGAAGATCCGGTCGAAATCAACCTCTGCGGAATTAATCAGGTTCAGGTTCAGCCAAGATTGGCTTTGGTTTCGCCGAGGCACTACGCTCTTTTCTGCGCCAAGACCCTGATGTGGTTGAGGGAGAAATCCGCGATCTGAACACAGCAGAAATCGCGATTAAGCTACAAACCGGACATAGTCCTTTCGACACTGCACACTAATTCAGCTAGCTGAAACCGTTATCCGCTTGGCTAATATGGGGGTTGAAAGCTTTAATCTCGCCTCTTCACTCAGCCTCATTATTGCCCAACGCTTGGCTCGTAAACTTTGCCCGCACTGTAAACAGCCTCAAGAACTTACTGCACCATTACAACATATCGGCATTCAAGCAACTGACCAGGTTTATCAAGCCAATCTAATGGCTGCAACCATTGCACACACGGCTATTCGGGACGAACTGGCATCTATGAGGTGATGCGTTTCGATGAATCGCTGTCCGAAGCACTGATTGTGCCTCGGTACATCAACTGGAAAAACTTGCCATCCGGTCACGGTATGAGCACACTGCAAATGTCGGGTATCAAAGCTTAAGCAAGGAGTCACAAGCTTTAGCGAACTGCAGCGTGCTCTTACTTTTAATTTCACTTTGAACTAGTAGCCATTTAGCCTATGAAAACGACGCCCCACAACTAAAGAACTTCCGCTGGAAAGGCATTAATAGCTCAGGAAAAAACGTCTGGCAAACCCTGGCCATGAGCGAAATTGAAGTACGCGAACGCCTCAACGCACAGCATATAAAAAAAAAAAAGCTCAAAAAGGCAGTATTTCCTTTCTAACCAAATAAGCCATCGTGTAAAAGGTAAAGACATCACCGTTTTTACTCGCCAGATCTCTACCATGCTGGTCACGGGTGTCCCACTCGTTCCAGGCTTTAAAATTGGTTTCCAATAACCATAAAAAGCCGAGATGAAGTCTATTTTGATGAGCGTAACTCGAGCGGTTGAAGCGGGCACGCCGATGTCAAAAGCAATGCGCATCGCCAGCTCACACTTTGACTCGCTTTATACGGACCTAATCTCGACCGGAGAACTCGTCAGGCAATTTGGCAGGTCTTGAACGACTGGCCACTTATCGTGAGAAAAGTGAGGAACTCAGAGCGAAAGTTATCAAGGCCCTAATCTTACAGCACATGGTCATTCTGGTTGCGCTTGGCGTATCTTATCTCATGCTCACACAAGTTATCCCCGAGTTTGAAAAAAATGTTTTCCGGATTTGGTGCTGACTTACCTTGGTTCACCAGACAAGTACTCGACTTGTATCTGAGTGGGTGCAAAATTGGGGCTCATTCATCGCTCTTGGGACACTAAGTCTTGTTATATCAGCAAGAATTCTGGTAAAACGTTCTGATTCCTTTCGCTTGATGATGGATCGAGCCATATTGAGATTCCCGTACTTGGCTCAGTGTTGTCCAAGGCAGCTATTGCTAAATTTACTGAACCGGGCCACCAGCTTTAGTGCTGGCATTCCAATCCTGACCAGTTTAAGAACCACCTCAAGACGTCAGGAAACCTGCACTATCAACTGGCAGTAGAAGAGGTCTGTCTTGATACCGCCGCTGGTATGCCAATGTATGTCGCGATGCGTAACTGCGATGTTTCCCTGAATTAGTGCTACAAATGGTGATGATTGGAGAAAAATCAGGCAGGCTCGATGAGATGCTTCAATAAAGTCGCAACCATTTATGAATTCGAAGTAGATAATACCGTCGATAACTTAAGTAAGATTCTTGAACCGCTGATTATCGTTTTTCTTGGTGTGGTCGTTGGTGGATTAGTGACAGGCAATGTACCTGCCAATCTTTAACTTAATGAGTGTATTTAGGCTAAAATGGAGACTGTAAATTAATCATTAAAACAGCACCTTGCCATTTGATGCACCGCTCAAGAGACAAATATGGAAGTATTTCAGTACTACCCATGGTTATTCCGTTGTATTCGCCGTGGTTTTTGGTTTGATCGTGGGAAGTTTCTCAATGTTGTTATCTATCGACTACCAAATCATGGAGCTGGAATGGCGTCGTGAATGTGCTGAGTCATTTCCTGAATACAATATTGCCACCCAAGAAGTACTCATTAAGCGTACCTCGCTCCTCTTGCCAACAGTGTGGTACTCCGATTCGCATTCGCGATAACATCCCAGTTATCAGTTGGCTACTTCTAAAAGGTAAATGCCACAACTGTAGCACACCGATTAGCGCCAGATATCCACTTGTAGAAATACTGACTGCGGCCTGCTCCGGCTATGTTGCGTTTCATTTTTGGATTCAGCTATTTCACTATTGCGCTGATATTCTTTACTTTCATTCTGATTACTGCGACGTTTATCGATCTCGACACTATGCTTCTGCCGATCAATTAACATTGCCATTAACTTGGGCTGGCATTGCTCTAGCATTGCTCGAAGTTAGTCCTGTTAGTCTGCAAGATGCCGTGATCGGTGCAATCGCTGGCTATTTATGTCTCTGGTCTGTTTATTGGGGCTTTAAGCTGCTTACTGGCAAGGGAAGGCATGGGCTATGGCGACTTTAAGCTACTCGCAGCGCTTGGCGCATGGCTGGGTTGGCAAGCTTTTACCAATGATCATTTGCTTTCTTCCATCGTAGGCGTCATATTTGGAATAATTCGCTACGATTGCAGAAAGGGATCGAAAGGCTTTCCTTTCGGTCCTTACTTAGCGATTGCCGGATGGGTAAGTTTACTCTGGGGTGATCAAATTCCAAATTGGTATTTCACATCAATTCTAGGAGTGTAAATGGCTTTGGTTATTGGCTTAACAGGCGGTATCGCCAGCGGTAAACCACCGTGGCGAATCTGTTCAAGCAGCAATTTAAAATCGACATCGTTGATGCAGATATTTGCAGATGAAGTCGTCGAGCCGGAACACCGGGACTGACAGCAATTATTGAGCACTTTGGTAGCGATATTGTTCGTGACGATCAAATGCTCGATCGAGCAAAAGTTAGAGAGAAGATCTTTTCAAACCCAGATGAAAAAGTGGTAATAAGCTATTGCAACCTGATCATTCGCGAAAAATGGTGAAGACTTACAGCAAGTCACCTCTGATTATGCGCTTCTGGTTGTACCGCTGCTGGTAGAAAACCAATTGGAAAGCCTGTGCGACTGTGTTCTGGTGGTGGATGTCGATCCTGAAACGCAAATATCCCGAACGATGAAACGTGATAATGTCAGCGAAAACAAGCCCGTGCGATACTTGTAGCCCAGGCATCAAGACAGCAAAGACTCGATATGGCAGACGCGTGGTTAAAAATAACCCGAATGACCAGATCTTTTGCTTCCAAATCACAGATTTGCATGAAAGTACCTAGCCATGTGTAAGAAAATCTGCAAAATTAGAATGAAATTCACCAAAACTATGTCGATGACCACGTGCACAAATTTGAACATCCGTTAAATGAGAAAACTGTATTTATCTAAGGAGTAGAGTCTCTGATGCGTCACCACCTAGCCTGGTTTCTGAAAAATCACCAGTACCAACTATTTTTCCGTGCGTTGTTTGATATGGTCGAGATTTTCGAGCAGCTACAGCTAAAGTGAACTCGCCAAAGATGATGAAAGCAACGCCTGACTTATCGACACTGGCTGAATGTGGAAGGCGTAGACCAAGATGCACTGACATCCTTACTCAATGATATCGATGCTGTGCACAAACAGTTAATGCGAGCGGAAAGGTTTGGTCAGGCACTAAAAGATGATCGCTTTTTAAGTTCGATCAGGACAAAGATTTAACCTGCCTGGTGGTTCTTGTTGCTTTGATTTACCAGCATTACATTACTGGCTGCATTTACCGCTTGAGCGTAAAAGCAGGATGCGCAAAAATGGCTGGAAAGCCTGAAACCGCTTTCTGATGCGTTGAACTTATGGCTAAGTTAGCCGTGAAACCGGGCAGTTTAAAGCTCAAATCGCGCCGTGCTGGCTTCTTCAGCGATGCTGATGAAGCTAATATCCTGAGACTCCATATCCCTATGGAACACGGTGTTTACCCAATGATTTCAGGGCATAAAAACCGTTTTGCGATTAGTTTATGTCGTTTGAAAGTGGTCAAGCCTGCACCCAAGATGTCGATTTGAATTAGCGGTTTGTAGCTAGCCGCAACTCACTCTACTACAATTTTTATACCTTCTTACCATCCAGATATTTGTTAGTACTAGAACACAAAGGGACGAACCATCCATGTCTAAAATTACTATCGTTCAATGCCCTCAATGTGGAGCCGACGTAGAATGGGGAGAACAGAGCCCTAATCGACCATTCTGTAGCAAGAAAATGCCAGATGATTGATTTTGGCGAATGGGCAGATGAAGAGAATACCATTCCAGGAGCACCGGATATGTCGGACAGTGACGGCTGGTCAGGAAGATCCATACTAGGTTCTAGGTTCTAGGTTCTAGGTTCTAGGTTCTAGGTTCTAGGTTCTAGGTTCTAGGTTCTAAAGATTGAGAAGTTGGCGTGAGAGCGTCGCTTTTTTGTGTCTGTCGAAAATGAGCCCTCTGTCTTTTCTACCGCTCTCCGGGTTAAGAGCCAATCCATTTAAGATTCGGCTTATTTTCCGACGGTTAAGTGAATTGAAAGCCACACACATCAGCAATATGTTTAGCTCGAAACGCAGATATTTTTCTTTCTATCTAGGAAGAGGCGCGGAGTTTACGCCAGTAAATGAGCACCGATGACAACGGTAGAAAGGAAAATAACAAACATAAAACGGAGACATGGGACTCCGTTTAATGAGAACGCTAGTTATAGCATTACTTCTTAGCAAGTTTCTCTTTGATACGAGCAGACTTACCAGAACGCTCACGTAGGTAGTACAACTTGGCACGACGTACTGCACCACGGCGTTTAACTTCGATGCTATCAACGATTGGAGAGTGTGTTTGGAACGTACGCTCAACACCTTCACCGTTAGAGATCTTACGTACAGTGAAAGCAGAGTGTAGACCACGGTTACGGATTGCGATTACAACGCCTTCGAAAGCCTGTAGACGCTCACGGTCACCTTCTTTTACCTTAACTTGAACTACAACAGTGTCACCTGGTGCAAATTTAGGTAGGTCTGATTTCATTTGCTCTTCTTCAAGAGCTTTGATGATGTTACTCATTTTTTAAATTCCTAGAATAAACTGATACTAAATAAATTAGGTTACTTTGCTTTAGCCGTTAACGGCTTTATGCTCATTAACAAACTCGGCAAGTAATTGTTCCTGTTCGTCGGTCAGAGCTAGGTTTTCCAGGCTCTGGTCTTCTTAACCAAGTTCGGCCCAGCGACTGCTTGGGTCGCCATCGACGAATGTCCTTGTGATTGCCTGACATCAGTACCGCAGGGCCTCTTTATCATCCAACACTTCAGGACGCGTATAGTGAGGGCAATCTAACACCATTGGCAAAAGAGTCTTCTTCTGCTGACGAAAAATCACCTAGTACCCCGGAATAAACCGAGAGACAAGAATCAATTAACGTCATGGCTGGTATCTCACCACCGTCATCACAAAATCCCCAATCGACCATTCTTCGTCGACTTCAGATTGAATGATGCGCTCATCCACCCCTTCATAGCGGCCACAGATAAGAAGTAAATTCTCATTTGTTGCCAGCTCTTCAGCCTTTTTGGTCGAGCTTGCGACCTTGAGAGAAAGGTAAATGACTTTCGTCTTACCCGGTGATGCTTGCTTAGCGGTATGAATGGCATCGCGCAAAGGCTGAACCATCATTAACATGCCAGGGCCGCCACCGTAGGGTTTATCATCGACAGTGCGACGTTTGTCATGAGTGAAATCACGAGGATTCCAGGTCTCAACTGACAACAACCCTTTTTTAACCGCTTGACCTGTTACTCCGAAATCGGTAACGCTGCGGAACATTTCAGGAAATAGGCTAATTATGCCAACCCACATGTGTTCTTCGCCTTATCGTTTCGAGTTTAGAACGCAGGATCCCAGTCAACTTCGATCCGTTGAGCTGAGCGATCAACACTTGCTCTTCAAGGAACGGGATTAATCGTTCCTTTTGCCCGAAAGCATCAGATTGCTTTAACCACCAGAACATCGTTTGAGCCAGTTTCTAGAATGTCAGTAACGACACCCAGATCGTAACCTTTAGTGGTTACCACATCCCAACAATTCATAATGAACTCATCTTCTGACAATTCGAGTGATACCGCAAGTCATTTCAAGATTAGTCTTAAATGCGCGTCTTCACGAACATCCGCCTTCAGCTAGCCACCTACCGTTTATGGCGCTGCAGCTTTCTACTGTACCAACCCGTATTGCCCTTTTGGTTAATGTACCAGGACTGTAATCGAAAATGCTTTCAGCATTGTCTGTATGGAAAAAACCGTAACCTCGAATGCCGTAAATGCTTCAAACTTACCTATTTTTATTTGCTCATTGTTTCTTCCTTTCATCGACGCAAACTAGTTTCTGCTTCTAAGTAAAAAATTAAGCGCTTTTGAGTCTTTAACTAACGCAACGCGGTCGAATAACGCGCCTTGACCAGCCAGTGGTTAACGCGGTCTAGGTCTAGACGTAGACCTTCGCTTCGACCTTTAGCTGTTGGGTTAAAGAAACCAACTTTCTGATAAAACAGCCAGTTGCAGCGTTGCGTATCCGCTACTACGATTTGATAAAATGGACGCTTTTTAGCGCCATGACGTGCCAAACGAATGGTTACCATGTCGTCTCTTTGCTCTCAAAATAAAATTAACCCAAGAACCATTCAGTAAATGAACAATTTGGGGCTCGTGCCAAAAAAAGCTCGGAATTTTACTCTTATACCGGAGCAGCAAGGGATTTAGTTACTTTTCACCAACATAAATTGAAATTAAAGTTTGTGATGTAGCTAACTTGCCTGAAACTATAGTGTGAGCGGGTAATTATCGACCAAATGGGTTGAAACCACCACCTCCGCCATGCCACCATCATGCCTTGCATGTTGCGCATCATGCCTTTCATACCGCCTTTTTGCGCTTTTTCATCATTTCTGCATTTGGGTGAACTGTTTGAGCAGACGATTTACGTCTGAACCTGCACACCTGAACCACTTTAATACGTTCTTGCGCGAGCCTTTGATAATCTCTGGGCGTTGACGTTCTTTCATTGTCATGGAGCTGATGATCGCTTCCATCTGTTTGAACATCTTGTCATCGACTTTGTCTTTCACATTGTCTGGTAGCTGAGACATGCCAGGAAGCTTATCCATCATGCCCATCATGCCGCCCATGTTTTGCATCTGGCCTAGCTGTTCACGGAAATCTTCAAGGTCGAAACCTTTCTTCTCTTTGAACTTCTTCGCCAGCTTTTCTGCTTTTTCTTGGTCAACGTTGCGTTGTAGGTCTTCAATTAAAGACAGAACGTCACCCATGCCAAGAATACGTGATGCTACGCGGTCTGGGTGGAATGGTTCCGGTGCGTCAGTTTTCTCACCCACCTAGGAATTTGATTGGTTTACCCGTGATATGGCGAACCGATAGCGCCGCACCACCACGTGCGTCACCGTCAACTTTGGTTAGAACCACCCGTAAGTGGTAAAGCATCACCAAAGGACTTTAGCGGTATTCGCACATCTGACCTGTCATTGCATCAACAACAAACAGCGTCTCAAGCAGGTTAATCGCAGCGTGAAGTTCTTTAATCTCACCCATCATCTGTTCATCAATCGCCAAACGACCAGCGGTATCGACAATCAGAACATCGTAGAATTTCTTCTTCGCGTGATCGATTGCTGCATTCGCAATATCAATTGGCTTTTGGTCTGGTGACGACGGGAAGAAATCGACACCGATGTCTGATGCCGAGAGTTTCTAGCTGTTTGATCGCCGCTGGACGGTAAACGTCGGCAGACACGACCAAGACTTTTTTCTTGTCGCGCTCGGTTAGAAGCTTAGATAGCTTACCTACCGATGTGGTTTTACCTGCACCTTGTAGACCTGCCATTAAGATAACGGCTGGCGGTTGCGCTGCTAGGTTCAGAGCCTCGTTAGACTCACCCATTACCGCTTCAAGTTCAGCTTGAACGATCTTAATGAATTCTTGCCCAGGTGTGAGAGATTTAGAAACCTCAACACCCACAGCGCCTTCTTTTACGCGCTTTACAAAATCGCGGACAACAGGCAGCGCAACGTCGGCTTCAAGGA
>JBLXHN010000029.1:0-17006 GCA_048259585.1 Vibrio sp.
CGGGTGCATGCCTCTAACAGAGGAGGCGGCACTACCGAGTTTCATTTTTCCCGGACTTTTCAAATAGATAAAGAAAAACCCGTCGGCGGCAACCAACGGGTTTCTGAAAAGGCTTAAACTGCCCTCGACTTGAAATCTGAGGTAAAGTTTAGGCGACGGGATCGCTTTGTCAAGTGCAAATGCGATGTTTGAACTCTGCCGATACCACACATGACATCTTCATATTCCCTAGCGCACACCGGCGCGGCTGCTGAACAATCAGCACCGGTCGGAACGTCTGCCGTTGCCCGTTGGCACTGGGTGCAGACAAAGATCCTTCATCATCCTGATTTGACGACAGCAGAGATCTGCGTCGCCGTCGTTCTGGCATCCCATGTCAATGATCGCACGCAGGCATGTTTTCCCAAGATCGAAACGATTGCACACGAGACAAGTCTGTCTGATCGCAAGGTGCGTCAGGCGCTCAAGCGTTTGGCGGATCTTGGATTGGTGGCCAAGTTGAGCCGCGCGGTTGGCAGGCTTCGTAATCGCAATGCTTATCGACTGATCGGTCTTGGTTCTAAACCGGCATCTGGTTCCATCATACCGGCATCAGATTCCGGTGTTAAACCGGCACGTGGTGCCGGTTCCAATAAGAAGAACACGGATAAAGAAGAAAACACGGATGAAAGAGAACAGGCGAATGCTGTTTCTGGCGCCGGAGCAACCGCCCTTCCTGCCGTCGATGATCAATGTTTGATTTTAGCAAGGGAATGGCAGCGGTTGTGTTCTGAGCCTTGGACATTGGCGAATGCTTGCTTGCGGGTGACTGAGGCGATTGATCGCGTTGGCATTGATGCCGTTAGGTTGGAGCTGGACGGTTTACGACAGAAGGGAAAGCGATCGTCTAGGGTGGACATTCTTGATGCGCTCGATGGTTTGATGCCGGTGCGGCTATTTGAACTAGATGCAGAGACGCCGGAGCAATGCAGCTTTTGGGGCCCGCCTGAATGGCGAGAAATATGCTCGGTAGTTTCTCGGTCAAATGTGCCAGGCTGCCGTATTCCTCATATCTGGCTATCTCAGATACAGGCAACGATCACGGATGGGACGCTTCAGTTAGTTGCGAAGAACCGCTGTGTGCGAGACATGATCCAGAATCACCTCTTGGATCGAATTCAGTCGATTTCGAAGCTTCACGGGATGGGCGTTGGTGTTGTCCGTATTTGAGTTGCTGGCTGTTGTCTGATGGGCGACACTTTTCCTTATGCAGTCATCACTTAATAGCGACCAGACGACTTGCCTAAAGCGGGACGCTGATTATCGAGAACTTTGAAGCTTGTCAGGGGATATTTGTGACGCCCTTGACTTTATAGCGCTCGTGGCGTTCCAGAAAGTAAGTATTGGTACGGTCAATAACTAGCGGATCAAATGAAACCAGCCCGAGCGGTACTGGATTTCCGTTTGATGAACCTAGCGGGGCATGGACGATTGACGCCATCATAACACCGGGCACCAGCAGGAGCTCTAGAGATTGAGGAAAAGCGCCCACTGGAACAGGATGAATCTCATCAAACGTTTTTGCCGTGTACTGTGCAGGTTTACCCCATGCATATAGGCATAAAGACTTCATTTCTGATCGTTCATCCGAAAGAGCGAGTGCAGTTGTCTCTTGGATCAGGGTCAGTAGGTCTCGCTGCTGGGTCGTAGCTCCCCATCTCGACGTTTGCGGCGCGACCGCGTATATATTCGCAGGTGCTTCAGTTATGTTGCGCAGGCCGTAATCAAGCACCGCTTGCACTCGCTCAATGTTGCTTGGCAAAAGTAGTGAGCCCACTAGAGGAATTGTTTTTCGATCACTTCTGGGCTCACCTACGCGGCTGATTGCTTCCCTCCAGTAACGGGCTACAGAAAGGCCGTTTCGCGTCCTGAAATCCTTAAGAAACTCAGGGGCGAGATCAACCAAAGTTTGATATCCGGAGCTGGCATTCAGCTGAGTGGTTGAAGTCTTTTGCTCTTCCACAAAAAGAGCGACTGCGCGCTCAATCTCGGGTCGGTCAGCGATCTCGTGCTCCATCCTCCACAAAGAAAGATCTATTTCAGCAGCACTAGGATTGGATGCTTGGGCGAATGTCACGACGCGAAGGGGCATCTGATATCTTTCGCCTGGGGAAACTAGTGGGTCGATTGAGTAAATGTCACGGCGGGCTGTCTTACCTCGATCTGCCGTATCTGCTAGCTCCCTGAAAAACTGCTTGAAACGGACGGGGACGCGTTCAGCTACCCGGCCCGTCGCGGCTGCGTCTTCGAAAGGAAGTTCAGGGAGCGTTCTCTCCAGTTCATCGATGAATTGTTTGATCTGAGGGGCTATTGCCATGAGGTCGAAACCGAATGAACGTCGTCGCGCCTCCACTGTGTAGATAGACGGCTGTTCGTCATCTTCCTTAAAAAGGCTCTCTCCTGAAATCGTTAACCAAAGCCTTCCTCCTCTGCGTTCCAGATAGCCGGGACCAATCGCCTCCTCGAGAACATATTCGATGTCGGTCGGGCTGTAGCCAAAGAACAAAGCTGCATCCTCATCAACTATTCCAGGGACTGTCTTGACAA
Organism: Vibrio sp.; assembly: GCA_048259585.1. Taxonomy (GTDB): domain Bacteria; phylum Pseudomonadota; class Gammaproteobacteria; order Enterobacterales; family Vibrionaceae; genus Vibrio. The sequence goes on from JBLXHN010000029.1 coordinate 2,587, forward strand.
GACGTAGCAGGAATTCGAGTGTCGGGCTTACTTGCTCCAAGGAGGCCACCTTGTAATTAAGCTCAAAAAAGCGGCAGGGCAGTAGCACATCAAATATGTCTAGGTCTACACGCCGGTCTTCGTCGGGGGGCACAAGCTCATGTTCCTTCAATCGCAACAGAGGTCGATTAAGCGTTCCCATTTGCGCCTCGCTTATTCGTTAAACCGTCCAGAACTGTGCCCTGTCCGTCCCGCTCTTCTCTATCGTCCAGCAAATTTTCCACAGCGATAACTGACGCCATTCCTTCGTCTATTCGTCGTCCAAAGCCCGCCGAAAGCTGGCCCATAGGCTTGTTGCTTTGCCACCGATGACGTGAGCCGATGATTACAAGCCTATCCATCGCGCGGCTTACTGCGACATTGATGCGGTTGGGGGTGACGAGAAAGCCGTCCTGGATGGTTTTGGTTCCAGCTTCAAAGCCTCCAAGCTCATTGTTTCTAACTAGAGAGAGAATGACAATGGGGTTCTCTTTCCCTTGATAGCTGTCTACCGTACCAACCTTAACGTGCTTTTCTAAAAGATGAGCTAGTGAAGACTGCCTAAGTTTCCTCTCAATCAGATTACGTTGTGCTGCGTACATGCAGATTATACCGATCCCGACTGGATGATCCTTTTGCGTAAGTAGCCATTCTTGAAACTTATTGTCCGTATACCACCGGTCGAGAAGACGAACGACAGCATCGGCTTCTGCTAGATTGATCTTGCTCTTGGCTTCTTTACGTTCGTAGCCCATTGTTCCTAGACCATCTGTATCTACCCACGTAAGTGGGGACGACAGATCACCGGGTAAGACTTTGGGGTCAACAACAGGCTTTGTGCGACCAGCGAGCAACGTGAGGTCAGGATAAAATACCTCCGACACGAGCTGGCCTATAGGGGAAAGCATTCTATACTGGGTTTTTAGCCGTGATCCCGCCGCGCGGCCATAGCTTGTCGTGAACGTGCGTTCAAAATCGCTTCGCTTGATATCCTTCTTTGTGATCGACGTTCGCTCCGAAACAAGGTTGACGACTTCCGGCTTATGCTGGGGGGGCAACTGAGCGTGGTCGCCGACTAGGACAGCCCAGCGAGCAGCTTGAAGCGGAACCAGCAGTTCGCCGGACGTACAGCGGGCAGCCTCGTCAACGATGACCAAGTCGAAAGCCGTGGCAGTGAGGCCAAGGGATGATCGGCCGAGCCCTACGCACGTTCCGACGACGATTTGGCGCGTGCCGGCGAGGAAGGTGTCGAAGCTGCGCTCGGCTCGGGACACACTACCGACAAAATCCCGGCCCAATCCCGCGATGGACCTAAGACGGTCTATTTTGTCTGCGCCTACAGCATACTTGCGCGCTGCGCGTTGCGCTATGGCAGTGGCGATCTTGTCCAGAACGTTGCACCAATCGTCTTCTTGGCTAGTTTCAGGCAATGAGATATTGATATCAATCAGTGTCAGATGCTGCTGAAGCGTATCGATGAGGCCATTTACGCGTTTCCCTTTTGCTTCAGTTTCGCGATTGAGCTCTGATATCCTTTGAATGACTGGCCTTATCGTAGTCTCCAGAACAACGACTTGCGATATAATTTCAGGTGGGACTCCCAACGCCTTCCCTACTACGGCCATGCGTTCACCGAATGTGGCGCTAAATCGATCTTTGTAGGACTGTTCTACCCGGGAAGTGTGATAAGGCCGCAACGGTAACGATACTTGTGCACCATCCATGCCTACCCGCAATAGGCTGGGAAGCTCCTTGGTACTGCGGAACAGAGCCAAGACCGACTCAGCTGCATTGTTTACTGCCTCATGGGACTGGCTGGAAAGAAGGACGTTCCTAGCAAGCCCGTTAGTTATTGCGTAGTGGGCAAGTGCTGCAATGAACTTTGTTTTTCCCGTACCAGGTGGCCCCTGAAGTAGCCCTACGGGCCGTGTATTGATGATCTTGCGAAAGGCTTCTGTTTGGTCTTCATTCAGGCCGTACAGTGCTAATGCTTCATCATGCACTTGATTCTCGGCTATTTTGGGGCTTGCATGGGAGCGGGTATCAAAAACCGACAAAAGGTCAGTGGAGCGACCATTTCCAGCTAGAATGCGGCCAACAGCGTCGCTCCGGCGTTTAAGACTGGTGCCCTCAAAATGACTGAGAAAACGCAACCTCTGTCCAGCTTCAATGGTTCTTGATCCGAAAGACTGCGCATCAATTACAGCAATCTCAGGCTTGGACCTATTGATATCGAGAAAACCGATGCGTCGCCAAATTCCTTTCTTGTCTTGCGTTTGAACGCCTACGGTATCATTCCGAGAAAAATCAAACTCGCCGCTTTCTAGCTCCATAATAACCTTATGGCGGTTAATATTGTGATCATAAACACTGTCAAGCTGCGCGACCCCTTCGGTTGTAAGCTCGTTCTCTACCTCCATGAGAACACGCCACATCTCAGGAACGTCGACATCCGATGTCGGGACGTCATTCTCAGCGATCTCTTCAGCTAGTGCGTCTTCTGCCTCATCTTCTTGAGGGACGAGATCGACGCTTTCCTGAGATTCCGAGATGGCAGGCAACGTGGCTCCCGAGATTTCTCGCTTGATCCTAGCTTTTACGAGAGCATCATTCAAAATTGGTTCAAGTGCCGACAAGTTCGTCTGATCCGACCGCGTTACAGTTAGTGAGCCCCCTATACGGTGGAACTCCTGCTTCGCGGCAAGTATGAGAAGCCACTGTTCAAGCTTGTGCCTTGTGGCACCGGTGGGTCTTCCTTCTTTATCGAGGTGTATTTCGAGTTCTTCAAATGCGCCCCGAATGTGAAGTGAAAGTCTACCATGGCGAGGATGGCGACGAACGCGAAGAAAGAGAAAACCTTCGTCAGGAATTATGGGACCTGTTTGCTGTTCTTTGATAGAAACAGATATTGCTCTGTCTTCCGTTGTTTCCTTCTGCTCTGGTGACTGAAGGCGTTCAACTACCCGTGTAAGTGCCTCCTGTAATGGTAGGAGGGTTGTGAGTACAGGTGGCTTAATACGACAGTCTTGAATGGCAGATGCAATAACCACCCCATCTGAGGAAGAAAGATCAGATGCGGACAGAATTTCCTCTGAGATTTTGGTTAGCGCAAATCTATCTCGCTCCATACGATTGCCGTTGTCGGGCGCGTACGCGGAAGTGACGATCTCACCGTCTACACGTGGAGAATAGTCCAGTACATCGATCAGAACCGGTTGACCTTCCGTGGTCACAACTATGTTGCTCGGCTTCAAATCACCGTGGCCTATACCCTGCTCGTGAAGCTCATCTACGATGGTTACAAGATTGCTGCATAGCGATAGGGCGTTTGCTGTATCGCGAAGTTGAGTTGGATCGCTAAGAGTGACATCGAGCGATACGCCCTCAATCCAAGTCTGAACAAGGACAAGGCTATCACCCAGCCAATGCGCGCCTCGGACAGGAGCTAAGCCCGACGGTTTGTCCGTCCTCATGTTTGCAGCCCGACGGAGGAAGGAAAGAATGCTTCCTCCTTCTTTCTGCACGTCGCTCCAAGCTGGCTGCTTCCACTGCTTTACGAGAACAGGAATGCCTTCATCGACACTGCGCCATGCGTCCATACGGTCACTTTCAACGAGCATCTCCCCTTCAACAGGAAACATCGTGAATAACTGTCTTTGCGAGCGGATGGTTGTTCTGAACGATTCGAGTTCTGTAATTATTTCGGTCGGTGTTGGCCTCGCCGCGGTTGCATCATTGAAAGCTTCAAGGGCTATGGTCGCATCTGCAAATCTCTGCGCTGGGTTGATTTCTAAAGCTTCAGCGAACCAATCATGTAAGGCAGTGTATTCGTTGGTAACATCGATAGTCGTCTTCCATTCCGCAGGGTCGCCGGATGGTAACTGCCCGAAAAGTAACTTGTGTACCGCGATGCCGACCAGAAAGACGTCCCGCTGCTTTGGGCTACTATCTACGGCCAGCACGTCTTCAGGTACGGTAACGCCAGAGAGAAATTGATAGCGAGAAGGCCCCAAAGACTTACCTTCTGGAAAGCGCGCAGCAAGCAAGTGTGAAAGCCTGACTGATGTTGGCAGCTCCAGCCATACGCTGTGTCCGCCAATGTCAAGGTGCGCTACGTTTTGGCGGTGCAATACCGAAACAGCGGATATGACCTGCCGCGCAAGTTCGATCTTTTGATTAGGGGCAGTTGTCGAAGCCTCACTAATGGCAAACTCATCAAGGCGCCGTAAACGGCGTCTGCGATCATAAATCTCCCAGTAGTTCACCCCAAGGTCGGGATCATCCAGTTTTGGCGTAAGAAGGGTTCGCTCAAGATCCTGATCTCGGTCACGGAGCCAGTGATAGACCTTTTGTTCGCGTCCAGCTATTTCCAATCGGCCTTCTTCAGTCTGAAATCGACCATCTGTACACTTGGTGAAGTCCCACAATCTCAAGATTCCGAGATTGTTCCTATTGTCTTCGTCTGCAGCTTCATATTCGCGGTAAATGTCACTGGGATGTGAGTAGCTGCAAACATCCTCCGCAAGGTAACGCTGGAAACGCCGCCGCCCGGGCTTGAAGGGGGAATTTGGGCCAACGTTAAAGAAACGACTTAGCTTGTCTTTCCAAAAACCGTCAGTGAGGGGGCGATGAAGGAATGCGGCGAGAGGATTGCCGAATGCCTCGTTCAGTTTGCGGTCATTCGCTGCAAGCTTTATGAATTCATCGGCAGACAGCACCTTACTCTTTTCTAGGCCGTCAAGATGGACATTTGTCGCTTGACCGGTGAGTACGACGAGACCGACGATAAATGGAACAGGTTCACGGCAGGTTTCGGGCCTGCTTTTCAGATGGTTTCTTAGTGGGGAGAGAACTTCCCTGCCGATATCGCCAATCTTCTGTACCGGAGATGGACAGCAGTTCCTACCATTGTTGTACCACCGGCCATCTTTGTTCTCTATCCTGCCATTCCAGTCCTTGATGTCGACAAAGAAAATGCGGTGATGTGAGACAATGATTAGGTCAATCTCACGTGACTTTCCCACCCCAAGTGTAAGGTCTAGGTTTGTGAAAGCGTACCAGCTTGGAGGCAGTTTTTTTTGTAGCAGTTCAAGGCCTTTAACTTCACGCTTGTGAACTCCACGACCGCAGTTTGTAATCTGCATATACTCCCCCCGCCTTTATGCGCTCAGTTGACTGTAAACGGATGTTTCCCATCAGGGAAGAAATTTCAACCAAAGTACTGGGAGGGGAGGCCGCTTCAGCGCTTTGTTTTCATTCAGGAATTGCTTTTTGAGCCCGTCGGATTTCTGCTTAAGTTTATTGTTTTTGCACCAGTCCTTGAGTTTTCCGAACATGTTCTCGATTTTGTGGCGGGTTTTATAGAGTTTTCGGCAGTATGATATGTGCGTATTCCTGTTTTCACGGGGCGGTATGCAGGGTTTTATCCCTTTAGCGTTGAGCGCTGCCCGGAACTCGTCACTGTCATAACCCTTGTCACCAATCAGGTGAGGTGCCGACGTTGACAGGCTTTGATACACAAGCTTTGCGCCAAGATGATCGCTCATCTGACCTTCGGTAAGCAGCAGGACAAGCGGCTTGCTGTCTCATTGACGACGGTATAGCTTGGAGTTCAAGCTGCCCTTCGTTCGCCCGATACGGCGGGGTACATCCCCTTTTTAAACAGGCTGGCCGCCGTGCGATGTGCCTTCAGGTGTGTAGCGTCGATCATCAACTGTTCAGGCTCGCCGTTCTCGGCTGCAATCGCAGAGAATATACGATCACAAATACCCAAACGGCTCCAGCGTACAAAACGGTTATAGAGCGTCTTATGCGGCCCATATTCCCTTGGGGCATCCCGCCACCGGAGACCATTGCGAATGACATGGATGATCCTGGACACAACGCGCTGGTCATCCACACGCGGAACACCATGGGATTGTGGAAAACAGGGCTCAATACGCCGCAACTGAGAACGGGAAAGCCAAAACAGGTGGCTCATAACGTGCTCCTCATCAATCTGAGAAACCACTTTCAACCAAAAAGGTGGACCAAAAAATAATAGGTCCTGACCCTAGTTGGGCAATAAATTATTTGGTAGAGATATTTGTGTTTGTTCTTTAATTATTGTTGTCTGCGATTTTATTTAGATTGGAAATAAAACTCTGAATTTTGTCAAGGTCATGTGACCTTAATACATCGTGTAAAAATTCATTGATATGGAAGGTGATTTCATTATCGTTTTCCCAATAAAATTGTTGATCCATTAGGACGAATTTCATCCATTTAACACACTCTCCCCAGTAAACGAGAACTCCTTCTGGTATTTCAGTCGAATTAAAGTATTTGTTTCCTGTGATACGGAAGAAAGGACGTTCACTCTGGTTTTTTTGACCATGCCAGTATGGAGTGTATTTAAATGCCTTTGGATTATTGATCGCAGTGTAGGCAATGCATAACAATGCTATAGCATCAAGTGTTGTTATTTTATTACAGTCATACCGATAATCAGGAATGAAATATGCTATTTGCAATCCTACCATGATGTAAGATTTATAGTCATCGTCTGTTGTTTTCGTTGAAAAAACCAATTCTAATATCGGTATAAATAAGCTCTTCTTTGATTGCCATAAGTTAGATAAATTCGAGGTCGAAATGCATTTTAAGTTGATTGAGTGATCATTGTTTTCATTCGTTAATAAATGGCTTAGTGACAATACTTCCGACCGAGCCGGAGTTTTTGTTAGGGTTACGTCCTTAATTGCCTCGAGAACTTCATTGACAGCTCTGGCTCGATTCGTCACTTGTGCTCGAGAGACATAGATTAGCAGATCAAGATCAATGCGTTGTGTCTTACGTTGAAGAGGAAATTCCTTCCGCAGCGAGCAAAGACTTTCATGTATTTTATTATATGCTGACTGCGGTGTTGCGCCATTGATTCCCAGTTGCGCTCTCACTTTCCTTTTTAGGAGGGTTTCTGCGTCCATGACGTCCTTGGCCAAACTGAGAAAGGTTGAACGAACTCTCTGTCGCTGGTCTGGGGGGAGCTCACTGCCCAGATGAACCGTTAATTCATCAATAATCCGCTGTTTTGAAATCGCATCCTTTACAGCGGATGTATCGTTGAATTCAAACGAAGGACGTTTAGAGTTTGATATACTCAGAAATGAAAAAAGCCGCGGAGTACAGAGACATTTGTCGATTCCTTTCTGATATCTAAAGAGAAGTTTGAGAACTTTTAGTGTGATTCCCGGGTCTGCTTCGAAATATTGTTTTATTGGAGTATCAAGCAGTTTGCTAACAGCTTGTTTGATGGGTTTGAGGTCAGAAGTGTCGTACGCACGGCTGTGGGTAATGTTTTTCCCCAAAGCAGCATATGTTAGCATTTTACTAGGGATATCTAGCATGTTGCCAATGTCGAAAGGATCTGAAAACACAGCTCGTCGTTCTTCAGGAGTGAGTATTTCTAATAACGTAGATAATGTGCTTCGCCATTGCGAATTGTAACAAGTCCGCGCGTGACGATAATCCGCAAAATCGCGATCAAACACAAACTGCATCCAGGACGGGCCTGGCTTAACTGACATACCTTTTATTCTGTTAATGTACTCGAAAATCTCGCGGCGCATGTAACGTGCCGATACTTGTTTTTGGTTCATTGGGTTTTCCCTAATATATCAATTCAAGAGTCAGTACATGCCTAACTCTTGAATTGATTTGATCTATCAGACAACGATTCTTAGGTCAGGTTTGTCTACTCGTTGATTTTCTAATCTCAAGTGATAGGTGTCTATGAACAGAGAAATTGCCTCAGCTGCGGTTTCGCGCATGAATGCATCCCAGCCGCCACAATTATGAATATGAGCGAGTTGCGCACTTGTACCCGTTAGTTCGCGACCGTTGTGAACAATCCTTAGCGAACATTTGTTTTCAATGTGTTTCATGTATTTTTCCTTCGAGTTTTCAACATACAACGACCTATTTATGTTTTTGGTCGGTAGGCTAAAGTTAAGGAAGTGACAGCACAAATGAAGGGGGAGTTTTTTTAACCGACTAATTTTTCTAGGGTCTGAACCCAATTGGAACGCTTGAAATTTATAGTCGAAATGTGATTCACCCTTTGTGAAAGGGAGTTATCACATGGCACGATTTGATTTGAGCGATAAGGAATGGGCGATCATTGCTCCGCTTCTTCCAGTTGATGGTCGGGGGCCGAAGCGGCGCGACGACTGAACAGTTCTCAATGGCATCTTCTACATTCTCCGAACCGGCGCGCCCTGGCGGGATATTCCGGGAAGATATGGTCCGCCTACAACAGTCTATAATCGTTATGTCCGCTGGGGAGAACGCGGCATATGGCGAGAGATATTCGAGGCCTTGGCATCAGAACATGAAGATGCCCTTGTCTTTATCGACAGTTCGATTGTGAAGGCTCACCGCGCAGCGGCTGGGTCAAAAAAGGGGAACTAGCAGAGGGTATTGGACGCTCACGCGGCGGCAGGACAAGTAAAGTTCACGCCGCTGTAGATACACTCAGTCGCCCGTTACGCCTTGCGATCAGTGGCGGACAACTCCATGACAGCAAGATGATCGACGGCTTCCTGAATTGGTCGAAACCACCGTTGGCCATTGTTGCCGACAAGGCCTATGGCAGTGCACGTATCCGTCAGGAGATAGAGGATGAAGGTGCCTTGCCGGTGATCCCCTCCAAGGCAAATGCCAAAAAGCCGATCCCTCATGATGCCAGCCTTTATGCCAAACGCAATCTTGTTGAACGTTTCTTCTGTCGCATGAAGGATATGAGGCGGCTGACCATCCGATACGAAAAGTGCGCAGAAAATTTTCTCAATATGGTCCGGATTTTCGCAATCAGATGTTGGGCCAATTGAGTCCAGACCCTAGACAAGATTAAATACTTTTCAACCGGTAGAACTCTGCCGGTAAATTAGGTGGTTCGGCTCTTTACGACTATTGCAAGAAAATCGGGGATATTTCAGAGGAGTAGGTCATAGTTTTCTGAATTTTCGTTAAGCAACCTAAGAGCTTTATTTATAGAACTCCTATATTGGCTAATGCTATTCGATTATATTGTTGTTGCTCAGGTGCTGTTTCTGGTTTTGCTGCATATAATGCAGCAATTTGCCCACGTCGCTGACAGTCAAACACGGCATGAAGCAGTCTGGGATGAAAAATCACTACGTCTCCTGAGCGAACCGTAATTTCTGGTATTCGAATACGGTCCGGCGCAATGTTTCCTATTTTTAGCAGAGAAAGTTTTTCTTCGTCTGATGCATCTATCTTATGCGATCCTGGTACGTAACTAAATGGAAATCCATCTGGTTTTGTACAACTATAGAAAACCACCTTTGCTAGTGGAAGGTTTCCCTCTCTGACATCTGAATGCCAAGTGGTTTCTCCAATATAATTGCTGATATCTCCTGCAATGGGACAAGAGTTCCGTTCTAAAAGTGAATGTATCAGTCTCTCTATTTTTAGATCTGCGATGAGTTTTTTGAATGAAGGAGATATTGCGTAACCGTTTTTAATAAAAGAGCGTTTTGTTCCATCAATACTGCCTGCTTGCTCGAGCGCCGCAAATTCTTCGTTGACGCCGGTAACGTAATCTTTGCCACTCCCTTGGAAGTGCAGTATTCCAGAGTGGGACCAAGTTAAGTTATGGTGCCGGTGCGGCTCAATGCGCATCTTACTGCGTTCCTTAGTTAAATATCTGAGTGCCAATCAGCATGCGGTTCAACATAAATTGTGTTCTGATACTCTTGTCTTCATTAGAAACCGCATCGCCCGCAAAAACCATTGCGGCTTGGCGACGATTACCTGTTCCAAAACTCGCGTGAGTAACGCCACAATGAAACAAAATTGCATCTCCTGGTTGCGAGATTAATTCAATCGCCCAAGGATGCGTTTTAAGTTTGTCATCATCAGGTAACAAACCTTCAAGTGCTCTCGTACTCTCCTCACCCCATTCGCCTTGCCTTCTGTGCGAGCCAGGAACAAACAGAAAGCTTCCTTCAGCCTTGGCTTGGGGCTCCATGTATAGTGCTAGACGGTAGGCTATCCATGGGACTACCGCGCCGTCGCGATGCCAAGTAGATCCGCCCCGAAGTAAATTTACTTCGCTCTGTATGAGCCTATTTGCCCCAACCCTATCTAATATCTCTTTCAGCAGGGATCTTTTAGACATCAGCGCGGAAATTAGCCCGTTGCTAAGAGGGCTAAAGTTTGTAGCTCTTTTTCTGTTTCGATTGGTTGCTCTTGCGGAGATTTTCTCGTCAATCTCTTTTTTCAATTTTGGGAGAACGTCTAGTACGGCACCGTGGACTAGGGTTGCACCATAACTTTCTAGTGAGCGTATATGGTCTGCATATTCCATGGTTCCGTCCTTTTAGTGGTTGTACCATTTTGTCACGACGCGGTCATAGTGCAGTGCCTGCTCCATCGTTCGTGGTGCAACGACAAGGTAGTGGACAGGATACGTTTCGGAGACCCAAAGAAGGTGTTCGAAAATCGTTTCCTCAATTTTATCAGGTGAAAACCCAGAAAAGGCTCTGCCTTGATCGAATAGACCTCGTACAGCTATCCTGTATTTATCGGCCATACGAGCAACAAGTCGCGGCCTATCTTTTATACTTGAATACTCAAGCATTACGAACTCGATGCTGCTATCGTCTTGCTCTATCAAATATTCCATGGTTTCAGTATCATTCAAAGATGCACCAATAGCAGTAGCAAGAAAATTGTCCTTACAAAGGTTTGCATGAACTGTCGCGGTATTAATCGCGCGCAGTACGTCGAGGGTGGGGTTGTGAATAAATGCTACATCGACTGAAGCTCTCCGAATTCGTGTGAGAGAATTCAAAAGTGATGCTTTCATGCCTTGGGCAGAGTAGTCCAATCTTGGGATCGCACTTGAAACATCGACGCCAATTTTGGTCCAAATTAGTCTTTTCCTATCGTGCTTCCCAATGACTTCTTCAGCAGTGCCTCTTGCATATATAGGCGCAGTGTCTAAAATCGAGATGTTTCCTAGAAAAGGTGCCTCAAGGATTGACTTGAGGTGTTGCTCGTCACTCCCTAAAACCATCAGGCCATTGAATGTGCCTGCTGAATGTTGTGTTCCAAGAACAAGTTCTTGCTTTCGTTTTTCTCTCATGAATTACAAACAATCATGCATTCAGGTACCTTCTTTAAGGAGGAGTGCTGAAGACTTTCTGCTTCCTGTTTGATGGTTGCGCGATTATCGAGAAGCAAAGACACGAATCTATGGTCATACGGACACAGACGGAGACCGCCGTCAGCAGAGACGTAAAAACGCTTTTTTACGCATTCACCTAATTTATCTCCATTCTGGTTGGACATCGCGGTCAATCGATAGGAGAGATTTGCAATACTCTTAAGGCAACCAACATCCTTGCGAAATCTCTCTTGAATTTGCGGCCAGCGATCTCTCATCTTAAGGTTTGAGGGTAATAGTGGGCTTACTTCAAGTAGTGTCTCAGTTCCTACAAGGGCTTTTTGAATAGCTGCTAAGTCCCTTTCTCCTAACTCCATCACGATGATGTGCAAACTTTTACCGGGGCCTGTAAATTGTTCAAGCACACCTTTCGCTGAGCTGATTGTTCGTGCTGATTTATATACTTCTTGTACAACGAATGAATCGGCTGAGACTGTGACGTGAGTTAAAAATCTTGCAGCGGCCCTCAGCGCGGCAATCTGCTTTGGTGTGCGTGCTGATGTCACGACACTCGGCAGTAGGCCAAATTGTAGTGCAACCTTGGTAAAATCTAGAAACAGCGGATGGTCTGTGGGCTCCCCGCCAGTAAAGCAGACCTCATTCATTCCCAGTTCTCGCAACCTTGAGAATATCCTAGCTGCTCTTTCGATGGTCATAGATTCAGTGCCTCGATCCGCTCGAAAGCAGAATTTGCACCCTACGTCGCATTTATCTGAAAGAGAAATAATTGCCTGATCAAGCAAGATGGCAGACCTCACCTACTGCAAGCCGGTCGTGTCAAAGACTGCCAAAGATATCGCTCTTTTGAAAAAGCGACAGTACTCTGGCGTGGGAATATCTTGGCCAGTAAGCAGCCGATCATTTATCGAAGGGCCACCACATATTCCTGCAGCTTCGCAGCTTTCACATTCCTTGATTGGGTGAAGCTTCTTTCTAGCTGTTGTTAATAGCGTTGGATCCTCACGTATTTGTTTGATCGTAAAAATAAAGTTCTGATTGCGCCAATTCAAATCAAGAACACTTAGGCGCCCACCTGGAAGTAATGCTGCATTCAGGCCACCACATTGCTGCAAATGTTCATAAACCCGTATAGACCGGCTATCAATAGCTTGGTAAATGCGATCGAGATGAGAAAATAGCATTGCTCCCTTCGATAATGCATACAGCCGCGACTCAAACAGAACCTCTGCCCACTTTGCTCCATCATCAACCCAGTACCCGCAGATTGGAATTGGACTATTCACATAAATAAATCGAATTCCTAAATCCAAAATATAGTCGACTGTATCTTTTATTGTCCGAAAGTTCTTAGCTGTTGGGGTAATGTTCACGCCAACATGTATATTTTCTTCAAGAAGCAATTGTATATTTTTCTCGATAACATCTTCAGTCTTCTTGCCCGAGAGAAATCTCCGTTCAACTGCGTTTATATCTGGGGGGCCATCTAGTGAAACTCCCACGCCATATTTGAATTCTTTGAAGTGCTTTAAAAGCTTGTCGTTCAGAATGGTTCCATTTGTGACAACCGTCGGCCGAATTTCTATCCCATGTGCCGCTGCAGCTTCTCGTGCGTTCTGATCTGCTTGAACAATGAGGTCCCGCCGCATGAGCGGCTCACCACCAAACCACTGATAATTGACAACTTCTCGGCCTTCATTCATGGAAAAGAGTAAATCAAATCCCTCATCCAGTTCTTCGACGGTAATGTCCTTCGAGCCTGTATTCGTATCCACGAAACAATACCTGCAGGCCATGTTGCACCTGTCGGTTACAACAATCCGAAAGCCGGAAAGCCTATTTACATCACCGTTTGTGGCATAGCCGTCAGTTATTTTTTTTTGTACCGCAAAGGCGTAGTTGTGTTGATCAGTTAGAGGGGGGATTTTTACGTTCTCGTATTTCCCTTGCCGATATAAGACAGGTGTTTCGTGTGCCTCGCCGAAAAAACCTAGGCGCTTTAACTCAAAAATCAGGGGCGGCTGTTTTAATAGCAAGGCATTTGTCTCATCATGAGACAAATATACTACTTTTAAATTGACCGGGTCGAACAAGGCCGCCCCAGTTGAGTTTTTCTCCAACTGCGCCTGCACTGTCATATCTTAACAACCTTATTTACTTGGCTGCGATGTTTTCAAGAGGATCGGTTTTCGCTTCTAAAAGAGAGTTAAGCCCGCAATCAGAGATCACTTCTTTTACTGCATTGATATACTTTGCTCGAATCTCCGCCGTTGCTTCTTGGGTTGCGCCATCGGCTAACACAATGATACCCGGTAGTGACGGATTGGGAGCGATCACACAAATACCAGGTGGGTCCATGTTTACTGCAAGGACAGCATCCTCCAGTTCGACCCAATCAAGTTTATCCTTGATCTGCTCCATGATTTTTTCTTGCTGAGCCTTGAAAGCTTGCTGCTCACCAAACCACACACCGGATTTTCCGCGAGACCCAACTGCGTCTGCATAAATAAGGTGGTTGTCTTTGACTGGGCGTTCTGCAACCATAATTGTCTCCTTTTGACGGATATGTTTGATTAACAAGAAGGTTATTCAACCTATAGTGTAAGATAGGATATTTCTCCTGTCTACTTTTTCTGGCGAGTTGCGCTGTGAATCCACATCTTTACTTCAGGTCGCGTTAGGATGCCGGATAGCCACCGTGTTCGCAGCCAGCTCTTAAGGTTGCCGGACGCTCACTGTTGTGCCTTTGAGTTTTGTTTCGTGTTTCTATTGAGAATTGGGTGTGTGGTGTGAATAGCCCCTGGAATTGTAGACACCTTGTCCCCTAGAAATGAGGATAAGGAGAAGATTATGAGCAGCCCCCATTTTACCGAAGTTCAAGATTGCCGAGCGGGGCTATTCACTATTTGACCAACGGAATGTCCGTCCAACGGGTGGTATAGCTTGGGGAACGATTGCTAGCTGTCATGTACCAGTCAGGTTTTTGTTGATTGGCCAGCCGACCAATTGTGACAGTCTCTTTGCCAAATCGGTTCTCTATCTGATCAAGGGCAGCCATAAGGGAATTATCGGTGGTGTAAAGAGGCGTTAGCAGGTCTTGTGGAGCTTTTGAAGAAGGGCATAGTTCCATCATCAGGATACCTGCTTTTTTTACGCTCATACCATCGCGCCATATTCGGTCAAGGTTTTGGGAAATGCTCTTTGAGAGTATTCT
>JBLXHN010000030.1:0-16032 GCA_048259585.1 Vibrio sp.
GGCATCAACACGGACGTTATCCCAGCCTCCCAATGCCTCTATCGCACTGCGGCGCACCATCAATGACGAAATATTGGGATATACCCACCCCTCCTCAACACGCCAGCGATGGAAGTGAAGTGCCGGTGTGGTTCTCACCCAAGACGATAAACTCGCGACCGCACCGGCCTGGACTTGAAGAGCCGCCACCTGGCGCACCAGCTTTTGTGGATGCGACCAGTCATCGCTGTCATGTACCGTAATCAAGTCACCCGTCGCATGTCTCAAGCCGGTATTGCGCGCGGCATAAGCCCCGCTGTTCTCCTTGTGTCGCAAGAGGTGCAATGCCACATGCCCCGGGCACTGGGCAACAAGCGCCTCCACGACCTGGCAGGTGGTGTCCTCGCTTGCATCGTCAACGACCAACAGCTCAAGGCGAACGTCAAACTGAGCAAACAGGCCATGGATCGCCGTTGCGATGGTGCCAGCCACGTTGTAGGCAGGTAGAATGACACTGACAAGGGGCCCACCTTCAGAAGAAGATGCTGTTGAATGTTGAGCCATAGAACCCGATGCAGGCTTCTCAGAATCCGTAGGCCCCAGGTTATCAAGACACAACGGCAGCCTGGGGTTACGGTAGCCCGCCGGCTCCAGCCCCGCACTTTGCCATACAGCATTTATCCAGCTCAGACGTTGTGAAGGATCACATGTGGCGTTGGAATGCGCCAATGCAGTGTCGGCACGCGAGCCGAAATACTGATCAAGATGCGCTAGCACTTCAGCCAGCAATACCGTGTGCGAGGCATGGCCTGCAGGGGCAAGCCTGGGGGTATCAGAATCAAAGTTAGATGCAGAGTCAATTGAAGCGTCAGCCCCAGCAGAGGCTACTCTCTCGTGAGAGACACATTTTCCAACCACGTCATGCTGAGTAGTCGCCAACAGCGCCTCGACTGCCAACAAGGCAGGCCCGCTATGTATTGGGCAATCGATCAGCCGCCCAGCAGGCAGCAAATACTGCCTGACGAGTGCCCAATTCTTCCGCCAGGCCCACCACCGAGCCAGTGCCCATCGTGCATAGTGAGATTCTTCGCGACTGGCCTGAGGATCATGAGACAAGTGCTCAAGTCGCGGTAACATAACACTGTCACCCCCCCTCCACAGATGATGCTCCCAAGCTAAGGCACGGTTGTTGCGGGGCAAACGCCCTTCACGTTTGCCATGCTCCAGATAATGTAGCAGTGGATTCCACCCTGCATCGGCGACGTCAGGGTAGCGTCTGAGATACCATACACCATCAAAGTCAGGCCCTGGTGCCAGCCCAGCCGTCGCCCCTTCCTTAAGATAATGCTGGATAGGCGCTCTCCGAGCAGACTGGATATCTACCAACATGGATTGGCTCAGGTACCATGCAGCATCAAATAGCCTTGACTGCTCAATGAGCCGAAAGCTCCGAGAATCAGCATGCCAGCGACGAATCAACTTGAAGATGACGCCCCCGCCTGCCCAAGACCGTTTCTTGACCTTCCGATACCAGCCGTATTTCAACTATTTGTCCTCGCTGTACTGAGTGAGGCCATGGCCCTGCCAGCCCCCGAAATCCAGACTGCCAATTTTACCCCAGCACATTAGCAATATCCTGGGCATAACGATTGGCTTGGCGCGCATCTCTGGCTTCCACCATGACACGCACCAGAGGCTCGGTGCCGGACTTGCGAAGCAACACTCGGCCTGAGTCACCTAGTATCTTTTCTACATCCCGGACAGCAGCCTGAACGGGTTGGGCAGCGAGCGGATCTGCTCCTTTCGTGGCGTCATAAGACACGTTGATGAGTGTTTGAGGCATCTTTTCCATTCCCTGCTTGGCAGCATGCAATGTCTTGTTTTGTTGATTCAATGCCGCTAGTACACGCATGGACGCGATGATGGCATCCCCCGTCGCGGCGTGATCAAGGCTTAACAGGTGACCGGAGATTTCGCCCCCAATACGCCAGCCGGTAGCACCCAGCATTTCCATTACATAACGATCACCCACCTTGGCACGCTTGAAGGGAACCTCCAGCTCAGCCAAAGCCAGTTCAAGACCCAGGTTGCTCATCTGGGTGCCCACTACACCACCAGCGTAACCTTCCTGTTTTGCCATCAGCGCCAGTATGAACAGCAGCTCATCACCGTCTACCACGGCACCGGTATGATCTACCATCATCAGACGATCAGCGTCACCGTCCATAGCGATTCCCAGGTCAGCCCCATGCTTGATGACGGCAGCTTGCATGCTATTAAGGTGTGTTGCGCCACATTTATCATTGATATTCGTGCCATCCGGTTGGTCATGAATGCTAATGACTTCTGCCCCCAACTCACGATAAACCGTCGGCGCAACACGGTACGCAGCACCATTCGCACTATCCACAACAATTTTTAAGCCTTTGAGACTTTGATGATTAGGGAGAAATGACTTGCAATATTCGATATACCGGCCACCAGCATCCGGGATGCGTCGCGCCTTACCAAGATTTTCTGAGGACACGCAATCCATTCCGGACTGCAACGCTTTCTCGAGCCAAGCCTCAATATTCAGTTCTTGATCATCAGTCAGTTTCAACCCAGAATCAGCAAATAACTTGATACCATTATCATAAAACGGATTATGTGACGCGCTAATCACTACTCCAGCACTAGCACGAAACGTTGTTACTAAATAAGCAATAGCAGGCGTTGGCAAGGGACCTACCAAGGCCACATTGACACCCGCCGCTGAAAAACCTGCCTCTAGAGCAGATTCTAGCATATACCCACTAGCACGGGTGTCCTTACCGATGACGACTTCATTGCTGCCATGCTGTAGTAACGCTTTACCAGCGGCCCAACCTAACTTCATAGCAAAATCAGGAGTCATAGGGAATTCGCCAACACGGCCGCGAATACCATCAGTACCAAAATATTTTCTCATAACATTATCTCACTCGATAAAACGAAAAATAATCAATAAATTGGACGAAGATTCTGAGTGTAGTACCTGAGCCCCTCCTAAAGCATTGGGCTAATGTCATTCTCAGAGCTCAGCGTTACCGTTCGCATCACTATCCAGATTTTCGGCTCTTCGACGTTTCATGTGGATTTAGCTTCATCCAGCATGCGCCCCACTGGGCTACCGATCAGATAGATCATCGCAATGAAATTGCTTTAGTTTCGGTAGCCGCGAGCCCGAGATCTGGCAGCCTGAAAGAGGCCATTCATGCCTTCCTGTTCGGCTAATTCCGGGATGGTCATGCTCATAGACGGCGCCATCTTCTTGAGGATGGCTTCCTTACGCTCTGTGGAATAACGCAAGTTGATTACCTCTCAATCCGTTTAGGTGACAACTACGCTGGCAGATAAGGAGTACCGCCCATGTCAATTCTCTAGCCTATTCGGGGCCCCGTATCCTGGTCCATTCCAGGGCACTAATTCCACACCTAGCGTCGAAGAGCCCTTTTATGCGATGGTATGCATAACTTGCATACGGCGCTGTCTACGAGCCGATTTTTCGTACAGAACCTAGTAGTTACATTAATTTTAAAATGCTAATTACCCATATTCGAAAATTAATCTTAGCAAGAAAACATTTCCTCTATCACCTTAAAAGCATGTTCTTTTTTTAGTGCAACATGCCCCTTTTCATAATCATGTCTTATGAATATATCAAAGTTTATATCAACGCTTTCTCTCATACTACTATCTTTAATCTCATCAACAAACGGAAGTATATGCTGTGTATAATGTCTATCATAAGCTGAACAAATAACTTTTAGCTTTACAGATTTTCCATGCCGCAAAAAATGAAGTGGCTCCACTTCATTCAACGATACATGCTCGCTAAGAATCTTATTACAAACATAGCGACTACCGGGGTGTTTATTTAAATATAATTGTGGGCATTCGGCCACCGCCATTGACCCATCGATATATGAAGAAAGGACAATTGCAGCATACCCCCCCATTGATGACCCATAAAACAAAACATCATTTAAATCGAAGTCAATAATTAATTTTTCTATCTGTCTTGCCAAAGTTTCTAGAGTCAAAATCCCATCTGGAGATATGAACCAAGAACCCATAGATTCATTATACAGCTCGAGAGGTTGATATGGGTCACTGATATATAAAACATTATACTCTTTTGATAACTCCTTTCCCCATGATAATCTTGGGAAATAAGGATAAACTCCTTTACCATTAACGGAAGGTAAAAAAACTAATAATTTACTACATTGAGCGTTTTGACATCTGTAAAAACGATTTTCACTATACTCAGCAATCAAGCTCGAGGATTCATGCTTCATAATATTCATATATCATCATATACATTTAAAGGAAAGAGTCATAGGAGAATTACTTAGTGCTAACCTCATAGCAGGCTTTATTTCACCATATTTCTCAGAAACATAAACATTATTAACCACATCAATATCATCTATACATTTTAAATACTTGATTGAAGCACTGTTGTTATAATTGATATTAAGCACAAAATCATCATAATAAACTTTTGCACAACCTCGATCAATTAAAATAGGCATTGGTGTTTCAAAGAAAAAATTCGACCATACTTTTTCCATTGAATCATCAACTATCTGATCAGAAATACTAACACTCAAGTTTGGCAAGGTTAAAACTTCAACTTCTCTCCTTAACAACACCCCAAACATCATACTTTCCATTTTAAACTTCAAATCACTACATCTAGTAATGCTCGGACTGATAGATACTTTCCTCGCATCTCTAACTGCCTCAGCATTGAGATAGGGAACACTGTGAGACAAGTGAGACCTTAAAAGCTTACGCTTGGTATCTTTTTCTTGATGATTAAACAATCCACCATCACCCAAAACGACTTTGTTATTATAATAAATATAAGCCATCATATCATCGTCGTGCCGATGATAATTGGAAGCATGAGCACTCTTAAAAAGAATAAAAAAATTTATATTTTGATTGTCAATCCCTCGTATAATAATGTAACCAGAAGCTGAAAAATCTAGTACATCGACCCGGTCTTTCTGCTTGTAGGGTAACCCCTCATCACCGCCTCGAGTATCGCCGATCATGGGTAAATAGCCGTTAGGCAACGTAACAGCGCGAAGAAAGGCTGTCGCCCTTTCGATGTAGCGTTCTCCCATCTGTGAGATCTCTTCCTCACCTAGTGGGGCCAACGTTCTAAGCTGCTTGAGCCTGCCCAACATCATCTTCTGGTAGCCGGGACTATTCTCCTTGTGAACCCCTTCATTAGTGAAGGCAAAGATCACTTCGCCCTTCAAACGTTCTCGGTTAAGTTTGCGGTAGGTCTCGAAGTTATCACTGGAAAACATCGACGCAATCGTCAGTGCAATCATCGACTGGTCGAAGCCGTGGTTAGTATACTTAGAGTAGTGCTTGTCTTCATTGAGCCAATCGAGATGCTCAATGATCAAGCTACCGATTTGCTCTGCACGAAAATCCTTATTTAAGGGAAGCCCAACTGAGTGGCAGAAGATCAGCCAATTAGTCAGGTTGCGTACCCGAAATGCAGCTGCGTGATCATGCCAGACGAGGGGAGATACTTCATTCTGCTTGGCCTGATTCATCCAGTTGTGAATCGCATCAAGGCAAAGTGAAAAGTAGCGAGTACGTTCACTCTCGCTATGCAATGAAAAGCTATTGGCATACCAGTTTAGGAACGGCAGTGCCTGTAGCTGCCACCACCAGTTACGATCACGCTCTTGGCTTTGCCAATCAAAGGTCTGTATATCGAGGTCGCTGTCTTCAAAACTTCTTGCTTCAAATTGCTGCGCATCAAAAAGCTTTTTCAGCCTTTGATAGTCCGCCGTATTGTTTGTTTTAATTATTGTCTTTATATAGTCATATGTACTGGACTTGACGGAGGTTAATAGCTTACTAGTTATCATAATTATTAATCAACTCTTCTGAATGATATTTAGCCACTGCTGACGGATATCTTGCGAAGACATGGCACTAATTAGTTCCGACGCCAGTAGTTTGCTAGATTCACAGCTGACGATGGTCTTCTTGGCATCTTCAAGGGTACGGATGACCCACTTATCCCCCCATATATCTGCCGCCCCATCCCAATTCCATATGATCGGCATGGCGCCGGTCAACATCCCTTCACCAATAGCCATATGAAAAGATTCGAAGTCTGATGGCGAGAGAATAAAGCCCACCATTGTGAACCAGTCGTTGACGTCATCACCAGGTGGATCAAATATCACTTTATGCCGTAACTTGGGATTGTTGTTAATACGCTCGAATATGTTGCGATAGTATGTCAGCTCGTCCTCGCGCTTTAGCAGCCAGCCGTAGTCTAGAGGATGCTTGCCCTTAACTCGCAAGCAGTAGCGATCATCTTCCTCCAGTAGCGCTTCCAGCAGATCAAGGGCGCGGTCCAGCCGCTTTCGAGCAGGGGCCACACCGATGATGCCCAGGGTATAGCGAGCGTCGCCGGTCTTCCTCTTAGGCGTGAACTTGCTCTCGTCCAGCAGGTTGGGGATCACTGAAGTCTTCTCGAAAGGAAAGCCGAAGACCTTTTGCCCTTCTCTACGGATAAACTCACTGACGTAGCTGATATGGTCGATGTTATCCCAGTTGGCCTCGGCCACGTAGGGCAGCTCGCGCTCCTGCAGGTGAAAGCGTGCCACCAGGCGCTGGTGAGGCCGCTTGTTATGCGAGTACCATTTCAGGTTACCTAGGCACCATTCGCAGAAGATAACGTCGACCTGCTCCAGCAAGGCACTGCTCTTGGCTTCATCGTGCTTGTTATGGCCCTGCCACTGGTCAATTAGGAACTCGAACTGCCCGGTAGCTTCCAGCTTCTTCTGCAGAAGGATGAAGAACTTGAGATCGTGACCGGCCACCAATACGCGAGTCTTGGTCTTGGGCTCGGACGCCTTGGGGACCTCCTTTAGCCACTGGCGTATCTCGCCCACCCGGGTCGAGAAGGTGTGGCGCTCGGCCAGCCGCTTCAGGGCGTCGGCAGCCTGCTGGGCCACCAGAGGCTCACGCAGGGCTCGCGTCAGCTGGAGTTTGAACTCGGCGTCGCTGTTAGCAAACAGCGGGTAGTCCTGGCCCAGCAGCTGCTCGTGGAGCGGGTTGCGATTCAGAATGGCGGCGCAGCCGGCCCCGCCGTATTCTAGGATCTTGGTGGAGTACTCCACGGTATCGTTCATGCTCTCGTCACGCCAGGAGAGCCCTACCCGGGCATGACGCAGCTGCGCCTGTACAGTCTCGCGAGACTGCGCCCCTCGCCAGGCCAGGCCCTGAGTGCTCTTCAGGGCCTGCTGCATGCGCTCGGCATAGTTCGGCTGATCCGGCTCATCGTGTATCTTGTCGCCGATCATCACCAGCTCGCTGCCGGGCAAATCGCGGTGGATGCCGGACCAGGCCTCGGCCATTTCCAGAGTCATCCAGTCGCCCTTGAACTTGCCAGCATAGATCGCCTGTAAGGGACGCTCGCCGATAGGTGTCAGGCATTCGGGAAGGTCCGGAATCACCGGGGTGTAGAGGCGCACCTTGCCAGTATCTAGGTTGGGTACCAGGGCCTGCCACAGGGCCTTGAAGCCCTCGGTCTGACAGAGCAGACGCTGGCAGCCCTGGGCAATGCGCTGCATCACTAAGCGCTCGTCCGGAGCGTAATCGCTCAGCGTCTGGGGAATGTCGGTCAGGTACATCCAGCACTTGGCCAGTACGTCCGGGGCTTCCAGCAGCTGGGTGGCGATCTCCAGCCCACGCACGATGATGACGTCATAGGGCGTTTCCCGGTCCCGACGGATGGCCAGCTCCCCCATCATCGCCGGGGTAATGCGCGCAAAGCCTCTGCCCTGCCAGTGCTGTCGGTCACTGCCATTCAGGAGGGTAATGCCAGCATTGGCCTTCAGCGGGGTATAGAGCTCATCCCGGGCCGGGGTGCTTCTGGTCAGGAACTCCACCTTGGCCTCGCCGGTAGCGGCGGTGGCCAAGGCGATGGTCTGGGCCCAGATGGAGGAGCCATCGATGTAGTTGAGGTCGGGGTTGCCACAGATCAGTACACGCTTGGTCATGGTTTAGCCTCCCACCACTTGCTGAGCCGCGCCGGTGGCTTGGAATTGGTCGCTGTCGGCGAGGTAAAGATCCGGGCGAGTGATGCGCTCCTCCGGATTGGCCTTGATGGGCTGCTTAAGAAACATGGCGGTGCGCCACAGTGAACCGCTCACACTAGCCTCGCATTCGTAGGCAAAGCGGTCGCGATCCAATGCCTTGGCCCAGCCGGCGGCCTTGGGCTCGTAAAGGCTGGCGTTGACCAAGTCACGCAGGTAGTGCTCACCATAGCGGTGCTGGGGGCTGAGCCAGCCGGCCAACGGGGACTCGGCGTGCTGCTTGACCAGCCAGGGCTCCTTCTGACCGCGCTGCAGCAGGGTGATGTTCTCCGAGAGCGAACCGGCCAGCTGAGCCAGCCCCGGGGCACAGGCGATGCCTAGCTGAAAGCTGCGGTAGCTCTGCTGGCGGGAAAAGGTGTGAAGCGTTTCCAGTTCAGCTTGGGAGTGGGCCTCGGCCACTAGGGTAACGGCAGGATCGGTCGCCATGCGGGTTTCAATGCCCAGACGGTCGAAGATGCCGTTCAGGCGGTGGGCGTAGGTGTGCTTGGCGAACACCTCGCGGATGCCGGCCAGACTGCGGCGACGCCACTCATTGTCATCGGTCATCAGGGCTCGCAGTGCCTCGGTGGCCTCTTCTTGGCTGTGTACCAACCAGACGGCGTCGCTCTCGAACAGGTTCTCGATACCCTTGGCATAGGTGCTGACCACGGGGGTACCACAGGCCATCAGCTCGAAGACCCGACGCGAAAACATGGTGGGCGAGTCGGTCACCGAGTTGACATTGAGGAACACCCGGTAGCGGCTGTACTCGTCGCAGAGCTCCTTGTAGGGCAGGCTGCCTTTGATGCCGGCCTGATACTCCTCCGGGAAAGGGAAGATACCGGTGCCGTAGTTGCGATCAAAAATATCCAGACCGTGCCGGTTGGCCGCCTGCAGCAACCAGCGCATCGACTCGCCGCGCTCGGCATGGCGGTTACCGTACCAACTTCCTGCAAAACAGGCCCGGGGCTTGCGGCCCGCCAACGGTGCTGGCTTGTGCAGCGCTGGCTGAGCGGCAAAGGGCAAGGCGTGCACGTTCGGGTTGCCGGTCTTGACCTGGTAGGAGTCTTTCATGTTGGCGTCGGTGGTGAAGATATGATCCACCAGCTTGGCGCTGCACATAAATTTCTGGTGGTGAACCGGGTCTTCCTTGTTCCAGAACAGGGTGGGAATGCCCTTCTCCCGGGCGTACTGGCAGATGTGTGCCACTTCTTGACCGGGCTTGTTGGCGTAATCCGCCACCCTATACTGCCAGCTGCCGTAGTTGCCCTTCCATGCGCTCTCGATAAAGAAGAACTCGGGTTGGTACTTCTCGGCCAGGGCGTACCAGTTATCCGGCCGAGGCTGGATCAGGTTCACATCCTGCTCGAAGCAACCGGTGGTGAACTCGTCCATGATGCCGATCACATAGGGCTTGCCGTTGGGCGGTTGCTCCGGCCAATCGAGGATGCTGATCTCGGCGGCCTGAGCGCTGGGCGGAACAAACTGGGTGGGCTGGGATTTATCCGGTTTGGGCCTCACACGCAGCTCGCGCAGCATGACCTGTTCGTCATCCTGCTTGTTGAAGCCACACACACCCACGTGGATCTCGCTGACGCCCTCCGGCACGGTAAAGCTGTGCAGCTCCTGGATCTGGTTCTGGGTACAGGGCAAGTACTTGAAGAAGGCCTTGAGGTGGCCGGACTTGGCCATCTTACCGCAGGGCTTATCTACCGGCTTGCCCTTGGCATCGAAGGCGTTGATCAGCAAAACCGCCTTGCGATTCTGGGCTCCTTTAACGTTGCGGTACTCAGAAGCGGCTTCAATGATCAGTGCCTGGCCGGTCTTGACCGGCACGCGATGCCAAATGGGGTCTTTCCAAGGCAGTTCGACGGTTTCCGGGCGGCTGAACTCGCCGAGGCGCGCCTTGGGCTGCGAAGACGTCGAGGGCGTAGGTGCCACTGTAAGTTTGGCAGATGCTGCCTGCTCCACCGGCTTGGTTTGCGACTCAGCCACTGCCTTCTGCACTGGGACGCTCCCCTCCCCCTTCAGCGCCTTCACCATCGGCTTGATATGCGCCGAGAACAGCAGCTCGGTACTCGGCTTTGGTGCGGGCAGCTTCAGTGACCTCTGAAGGGCTGCGGCCAGGCTTGCGACATTACCGGGATCGAACATCATCACGCTCTTGTGCTTTTGGGCATATTCCGCCAAAGGCGCGACATTGGAAACCACCAAGCGCTTGCCGTAGGCCAAGGCCTCGGCGGCTTTCATGGGTGGCACAAGCTGACAGACCGTCGAGGTCTTACGAGGAATCACCACTACATCCAGTAAAACGTAGTAGTCAGCTATCTGCTCATGCAGTACTCGACCTGTCTGAATCAGCCACGGTTTGGCTGCTACTGCCTCGATGTATTCTTTTACAAGGCTGAGAGGTTGATCATCACCCACAAGCAGCAAGTGGATTTTCTCACCAGCTGTTATCAAACTATCGCAGGCTTCAGTCAATACATCGAGTCCTTCATAGGCAGTTAAGCTACCTATATAGCCTATGACCTTACTACCCTTATCAATACCAAGCTTATTTCTTAGTACGTCATCAGAAGACTTGATGGCTGACAACTCACTAACACCATTGGGGACAATCGAGATTTTCGAAGGGTCTACATCGCGGCGTGTCAGCTCTTCTCGCATTGCATGGTTGAGAGTAAATACGTGTCCTGCCTTGCGGGCCACGAAGGCGTCACGCTCTGCTTCCTGCCGAAACGCTTGGGTTTCGGCATACCCCGGCTCGCGTGCTTCACGCGATAGCTCCCAGAAACCTCGAACTTCATTATAGAAAGGCAGGCCGAGGCGCTTGGCCGCGATCCAGGCCGGCAGCCCGACAATATAATTTGAGGCGGCGATGATCTTCTCTGGCCGATAGACACGAAATAATTCCGTGAAACGCTCGACACTGGCCTCAAGGTGAGCACGCTCCCCTTTCGGCACCTTCCCCGCAGGCCATGGGCTATGGAGATAGCGTACCCCGTCAATTGTGACTTCAGTCGCGACATCCGCCTGTTCATTCAACTCCCAGGGGCGGCCCGGACGAACAAGACAAAGGACGTCACACCCTTGTGCGTTCAGAGCCTGTGCAATGCCCTGTGTTCGAATGGCGTAACCATTGCTGGCATAGCTCTGTCCATGACTGACGACATAGGCCACACGCCCCGGTATGGGGAGTGTCAAGGGTGTGTCATCATGTTCGGCGAGACGCGTCGCAAGCTGCAGAAGATCGTCCATTGAGTCCTTCTTTACCCTTCAAAATATATACAGTGAAATCAACAAAGGCGCTCAATGAGCGCCTTTGTTGTCTACACAAGTCTGTGACCTGCTTGGCTACACTTAAGGCAACAAGCCTACGGCATCGATCACCATGGATTTTTCTTTCACCGATTCGGCCTTGTGAATAAACGGCTTGTGTTTGACTAGTACACAGACAACATCGGCTTGCGCCAAGGCTTCATCCAGACTGACAAGAGATACATTGTCGGACTGAAGCCCCTTGGGTAGAGATTCGATATTGGGCTCCACCACTTGCACCATGCAGCCAAGCTCGGTAACTCTCTGGGTGATGCCCAAGGCCGGGCTTTCACGCAGGTCATCAATATCAGGTTTGAAGGCAACGCCTAGGCAAGCCACCGTGAGATCACGACGTGTCGCCCCCGGCTGACTGCGATGCAACTCCTCCAGTGCTTGGCCAACTTGGTCAAGCACCCACTCTGGTTTGTAGTCGTTCACCTCGCGAGCGGTGCGGATCAGACGCGTCTGATCAGGGCACGCTGCCACGATGAACCAAGGATCCACCGCGATACAATGCCCACCGACACCTGCTCCTGGAGACAGAATGTTGACGCGTGGGTGACGATTGGCCAGCGAGATAAGATCCCAGACATTGATATCAAGCTCGTGAGCAATAATCGAAAGCTCATTGGCAAAGGCGATATTTACATCACGGAAACTGTTCTCTACCAACTTCGCCATTTCAGCAGTCCGCGCAGTCGTCGGCAGGCACTCACCCTCTACAACAATCTTGTAAAGCTCACAGGCGACTTCGGCACACTTGGGCGTCATACCGCCAATCACGCGGTCATTCTCTACCAGCTCACGTACTACATGGCCCGGCAATACACGCTCTGGGCAATGGGCAATACGGATGTCTGATGCCTCACCATGTGTTTGCGGGAAGGTGAGGTCCGGACGTGCTTCAGCCAGCCAAGCGGCCATTTCTTCAGTAGTGCCAACCGGACTTGTAGATTCAAGTACAACCAGATTTCCCGGCACCAGTACCTTGGCAATCGCCTCACAGGCAGACTGGATATAACGCAGATCTGCCTTGTGGTTCTGGCCATTTTCGTCGGTGTGGAAGGGAGTCGGCACTGCCACCATGAAGGCGTCAGCAGGCTCTGGTTGAGTGGTGGCACGCAGATAACCTTCCTTGACTGCGGCATTCACCACCATATCCAGTTCCGGCTCAATGATATGTATCTTGCCCTGATTGATGGTATCGACAGCCCGCTGATCAATATCCACACCAATCACCTTCTTGCGACGGGAGGCGAATACCGCTGCTGTCGGAAGGCCAATATAGCCAAGGCCAATCATCGAGATGGTATTGAATTCCATTAGTTTACCCTTGCATAGTGTCTAATAAGAGGATAATAAAGATAAAAATCTACAAGCTGAAAGATATGCGTCGAATCTTTTTATTTTTTGTACGAAATTTCTTCATGCAGTGGCCACTTCTTTCACGACCAGCGCATCCAGTATGCGTTTACAGGCGTTACCATCACCATAGGGGTTATGGGCATAACTCATCGCACTGTATAACTCCGGCTGATCTAGCAGCTTTGTCAACTCAGAAGTAATTACATCCACACTCGTTCCCACTAACTTGACTGTTCCTGCTTGCACTGCTTCCGGACGTTCTGTCGTATTACGCATGACAAGTACTGGTTTGCCAAGGGAGGGAGCTTCTTCTTGAATGCCGCCCGAGTCTGTCAAGATGATATGCGCACGGTTCATCAAATAGACAAAGGGGAGATAATCCTGGGGTTCAATCAAGGTGATATTGTCAACACCCGCTAGCAAGCGATTGACTGGATCACGCACATTGGGGTTAAGGTGGACGGGATAGACAATCTGGACATCTGGGTGCGCCTTGGCCGTTTCCGCCAAAGCGCGGCAGATATTCTCGAAGCCCTCACCAAAGCTCTCGCGACGATGGCCAGTGACTAGCAGGAGGCGCTTGTCATCTTTCAGAAAATCAAAGCGTGCGCGCAATTCATCCCCCAGTGGGCCTTCCTCAAGCTTCCTCACTACCTCAAACAATGCATCAATAACCGTATTGCCAGTGACATGAATATTGGCTGGGTCGATATTCTCTTTCAGAAGGTTCTGACGCGATGTTTCCGTTGGCGCAAAGTGCTTGGCTGCCAGTGCGCCTGTCAACTTGCGATTTGCCTCTTCCGGCCAAGGCGAATAAAGATTACCTGTCCGCAAGCCTGCCTCTACATGACCGACTGGGATCTGTTGATAATAGGCTGACAGGCTGGTGGCGAAGGTAGTTGCGGTATCTCCGTGCACCAGCACCATATCAGGCTTGAAGTCTGCCAAGACACTCTTCAGGCCCTGCAGTATACCGCAGGTAATGTCATTGAGATCCTGGCCGGGTTTCATCAGATTCAGATCATAGTCAGGCTTCAGCTCGAACAAGCCAAGCACCTGGTCCAACATCTCACGGTGTTGTGCTGTTACACAGACTCTGGATTCAAAGCGTTCATCTTCCGCAAGCTGCAAGGCGAGCGGTGCCATCTTGATGGCTTCTGGTCGTGTTCCAAATACCGTAAGAACTTTCATTTCATGACTCCTGATGTGGATAGCGCATACAGCTGAGGTTTTTCTATTTTTGACTCTGGGCGAGAACAAAGTACTTTTCCAGCAATGACTGGGTATCATGCAACTGCCTGGTGACTTGTAGAGAGGAGGCATTGACGGCAGCCCTATCGTTTTCACCAGCCGTCCCCTCCCCTTCAGTCATAGATACCTGCCCGTTCAAGGCTTTGATCGCTTGATCACATAACGACAGGTTTACTGCAACAATCGATTCCCCATAACATGCGGCAATTTTCTGGTACAACTTTCTCGCTGCATGAAAGTCACCCTGCTTGAACCGTTGTGCAGCGTCCTCAATGATTTGTTGCATGACCTCTCCGCGACTTCATTCCATAAACAGAATGCATGATACATCTAGATACAATCAAGTTGATATCTGAAAGAGTATCCAGCATATATATTGCTTAACTGACGAACCCCACTAGAAAATTTATATACAAAACTTTGTGCGTACTAAATTATACAGCCGACGCTTTACATAAATACGCTATTTCTACATGAGCTACTCAGACACGATACTGACATCTTGAAATATTACCAGACTACCGGCAAGGGCTGTCTTTCTTCAGCCTTGCCATAACGTAGGTAATGCAGCAGGGGGTTCATGCCGACCTGGACCACATCGGGGTTGGAAGTGAGATACCAGATAGTGTCAAAGCGCGTACTCGGGTTTCTCCCCTCTCTAGCACCTTCATTGAGATAATGCTTGATTGGATCGACCCCCGCCATAGCTACGTCAGAGTATTCAGAAAGATACCAGTCAGCATCAAACAAGGACGAACTCTGCAATACGTCATGATCTGCACTTTTCGCCTTTCTAGCCTTTCTTCGTGGCAAAACTTCCTTTGCACGAGAGCAAGCCTCAAACAGTGCCAGCACATGAGCTGTATGCTCCGACTCCCTTTCGCGCTGCTGGATTTCCAGCTCAGTGTTAAGCAGATGAATACGGTCCTCTAATCTTCTGGAAACTGCCTTTTCCTTTTTTAGCTTATCATCAAGCAATTTCACTTTTTGACCGAAGCCATCAAGTTCAGATTCGTAATCAAACAACAGCTCGCGAGCTTGAGCCAGAGTGCGCTTGTGCCGATTAGCTCTCTCGAGAGCTTCCTGGACATCGACGGGGTCTGGAGAATCAAGGGCTGCCACTGCCTCTACCCTATTATCAGTCGACTTTTCTGAGCGACTATCTCCTTGATTCTTCTGGACCTCTGCGACATACAGCTTCTGAAGCAGAGTCACTTGATCAAACAGGGCCATGTCGGCTGTGCCCAGAGATACTTTCATTTCACTCTCCTGCGCGATTTTCATTTCACTCCTCAGTGGTGACTGAGCTCGTTCGCTCTGCTCCTTCCATCCTTCACGCATCATCAGTCACGATGGTCACGAATTATCATCATCAGCATTGTAAAGATGAAACCGGAGAAAAGCATGAAAATAGCAAAGAGTGTCAGATTATACAGTCGCTCCGGTTTTTCAGAGTATTCCGGCAAGATGGGACTCTGCAGAATACTCACTTGTTTTAGCTTACGTGCTGCTTCAATACGCGTATTTTCCAGCGCTGCCAAAGCATTGGAATATGTCTGCTTGGCAAAGTCTGCACGTAGCTGCAAAGTCTCGTATTGACTGGAAACAGTATTGAGGGCATTTCCTGATTGACGTGCAAGTCGCTCTTTTTCAAGGTCTATCTGTTTTTCGAGTGCCTTTATCTCACTATCAATCCGCACCATCTCGCTCGAGCGTTTACTCTGATAACTGGACAAGGCACTCATACGCGCCTTATAGGTCGCCAGCTCGGCCTCCAGTGAAGACACCACAGTATTGAGACTTTCAACTGTCTGTGTAGGGGAGACAAGGCCATTTTCATTCTGGTAGTCCAATAGTTTCTGACGAGACTGCTCAAAACTGTCTTCCAAGAGGCTCACCTGCTTGTCAAGAAACTTGACTTGCTCTTCTGCCAAACGCTGCCCCATCTGATTCATGTGGCGCTCGCCTT
>JBLXHN010000031.1:0-15235 GCA_048259585.1 Vibrio sp.
GTCCTTAGCTCAGCTGGATAGAGTACCTGGCTACGAACCAGGCGGTCGGAGGTTCGAATCCTCCAGGACGCGCCACTCTTTAGGGCTTCTTTCTTATGAGAATGAAATCCTTATATTGATATGTTGTTACTAACAATAAATTGATATTAAAACCGTGCGCTCTTAGCTCAGCTGGATAGAGTACCTGGCTACGAACCAGGCGGTCGGAGGTTCGAATCCTCCAGAGCGCGCCACATTATTAAAAAAAGCCTCGTTTATGCGAGGCTTTTTTTATACTTGCCATAAAATTGTTGCTGTAATGTTAAATTTAATGATTATTTAACTTATTGTATTTTAAGTAGTTCTTGAGTGCTTCCTTCTTATTCTACCTTTCTCATATCATTTCTCAGAAGACCCCCGTTTAAGTCACAGTTTAAATATCTAAAAATGACGTATTTAACAGATTTATGTGATCTGATAGGCGAATAATTAACCTGATGTGTGCGTTATCCGTAACAGAACCTTAAACAAAATTGACAAACTTTTAGCAATCGAGATAATCCATGGGTCGGGATAACTATTCGCTGAAATCCTGCGCACATGTCAGGATGACGAAGAAAGGAAGCAACATGACTAATATTGGAAGCCTGCTAGGAGATGCGGCAACTCTAATGATAACGGGTATGTCCGTTGTCTTTATTTTCCTAACTATTCTAGTTTACCTCGTTCGGTTGATGTCAAAACTGGTACCAGAAGAAGTACCTGAACCGATCGCAGCACCTAAAAAAATTAAAAAATCACAATCAAACCCTTCAGCTGTTAGTCCACAAGTTGTGGCAGCAATTTCGGCCGCGGTTCATCAATACCGTGCGTCTACTGCTAAGTAGCATTTAAAGGATTAAAAAGGAGTTTATGAGCATGTCTAAACCACTAGCTATCACAGATGTGGTACTTCGTGACGCGCACCAGTCACTATTTGCTACTCGTATGCGTATCGAAGATATGCTGCCAATTGCGGCAGAACTGGATAAAGTCGGTTACTGGTCATTAGAGACTTGGGGCGGAGCGACGTTTGATTCGTGTATCCGTTTTCTTGGAGAGGATCCATGGGAGCGCTTGCGTGAACTGAAAAAAGCGATGCCAAACACACCAATGCAGATGCTACTGCGTGGTCAAAACCTGCTGGGTTACCGTCACTACGCGGATGATGTAGTCGAAAAATTTGTTGAACGTGCACACCAGAATGGTATGGATGTTTTCCGTATCTTTGATGCGATGAATGATGTACGTAACTTTGAAACAGCAGTGAAAGCAACGATCGACGTTGGTGGTCACGCTCAAGGTACTTTGTCTTATACAACCAGTCCGGTTCACAACTCAGATACTTGGGTTGATTTGGCTAAACGCTTAGAGGATTTAGGGTGTCACTCTCTATGTATTAAAGATATGTCCGGCTTATTGAAGCCGTATGAAGCTGAAGAGCTGATTACTCGTATCAAAGCGTCGTGTGACGTGCCTCTAGCGCTACATAGCCACGCAACAACAGGTCTATCGACAGCAACCGCGGTTAAAGCCGTTGAAGCGGGAATCGATATTCTAGACACCGCTATTTCTTCAATGAGCTGTACCTACGGTCACACGCCAACTGAAACTGTTGTGGCGATGTTAGAGGGTACTGAGCGCGATACTAACCTTAAACTTGATCAGATTGAGCCTATTGCATCTTATTTCCGTGATGTACGTAAAAAGTACGCAAAATGGGAAGGTCAGTTAAAAGGTGTGGATTCTCGTATTTTAATTGCTCAAGTTCCTGGTGGCATGCTAACGAATATGGAAGGCCAGCTGAAAGAGCAAGGTGCGGCCGATCGTATGGATGAGGTACTGGAAGAGATACCACGCGTACGCAAAGAGCTTGGGTACATTCCTTTGGTAACACCAACTTCTCAGATTGTCGGTACTCAAGCGGTTATCAATGTGCTAACGGGTGAACGCTATAAGAGCATCACTAAAGAGACGGCTGGTCTACTGAAAGGTGAATACGGTCAAGCTCCTGCTGAAGTTGATACTGAACTGCAAGCTAAAGTTCTCGATGGTGCTGAGCCAATCACTTGTCGCCCTGCTGATTTACTTAAATCAGAGATGGATACGCTAACGACAGAGCTTTTAGAAAAAGCAAAATCAGACGGTATTTCATTAGCTGAAGACACGGTTGATGATGTTCTTACTTACGCATTGTTCCCACAAGTAGGTCTTAAGTTCCTTAAAAATCGTCATAACCCTGAAGCATTTGAGCCTGCGCCAACACTAGAAACAGCGTCTCCAGTTGCAGCAGCTCCTGTACAAGCTTCTGGTGGTATTGAAAGCTATAGCGTGAAGGTTGATGGTCAAGTTTATGATGTTGAAGTTGGCCCACAAGGTGAACTTACATCAGTAACACCATCGGCAAAACCGGCTCAAGCGACTCAAACGGCACCAGTGGCAGCGTCTGATGCGGAATCCGTACCTGCGCCATTGGCGGGCAACATCTTTAAAGTTATCGTTCAACCGGGTGCGGAGGTTGCTGAAGGCGATGTTCTGCTTATCTTGGAAGCGATGAAGATGGAAACGGAAGTTCGTGCTGCTCGTGGTGGTATCGTTCAAGAATTGAATGTTAAGGAAGGCGATGCAGTTACTGTAGGCGCTCCACTACTAAGCTTGGCGTAAGGGAGTACCATGGAAGGATTGATGACCTTATGGTCTGAAACAGGAATTGCTAACTTTGAGTTCGGCCAAATCTGTATGATGCTGGTTGGTTGCTTATTGTTGTTTTTGGCAATTCGAAAAGGGTTTGAACCTTTATTGTTGTTACCTATTGGTTTTGGTGCAGTATTAGCAAACATTCCAAATGCTGGATTTACTGAGCCTGGTGGTTTGCTTTACTACGTCTACTACGTAGGTATTGAGACGGGTATTTTTCCACTACTAATCTTTATGGGTGTTGGTGCTATGACGGACTTCGGTGCGTTAATTGCGAACCCTAAAACACTGTGGCTAGGCGCTGCTGCTCAGTTTGGTATCTTTGCAACATTATTTGGTGCAATCTTGCTGAATTATGTTCCTGGAATGGAGTTCTCGATGGCAGATGCTTCGTCAATTGCGATCATTGGTGGTGCCGACGGCCCAACTGCGATCTTCTTGGCGAGTAAGTTATCTCCTGATCTATTAGGCGCAATCGCCGTAGCGGCATATAGCTACATGGCTTTGGTTCCTATTATTCAGCCTCCAATTATGAAAGCGTTAACGTCACCGGAAGAACGTAAGATTAAGATGGCTCAACTTCGTCATGTTAGCAAAGCAGAGAAAATTCTTTTCCCGCTGGCTGTGCTATTGATGACGATTTTGTTCCTACCTTCAGCAACACCTCTCGTAGGTATGTTCTGTTTGGGTAACTTAATGCGTGAAGCTGGTGTAGTGGATCGTCTTTCAAAAACAGCCCAAAATGAACTGATTAACATCGTGACTATTTTCCTAGGTCTAGGCGTTGGTTCTAAGCTTCAAGCAGATACGTTCTTGAACCTAGAGACGCTTGGTATTCTCGGTTTAGGTGCCGTGGCGTTCAGTATTGGTACGGCCGGTGGTGTCTTGATGGCGAAGGTGCTTAACCGCTTCTCGAAAGAAGACATTAACCCACTTATTGGTGCAGCTGGTGTATCAGCCGTTCCGATGGCGGCTCGTGTTGTGAACAAGGTTGGACTTGAGGCAAACCCTCAGAACTTCTTGTTAATGCATGCAATGGGACCTAACGTGGCTGGTGTACTTGGTAGTGCGGTTGCTGCGGGTATTTTATTAGCGCTAGTAGGCTAATAAAATACTAGGTCATGTATCGTTACGTTAATTGGTCGTCAATTTACGAATGAGCGGTTAACTTAGCCTTATTAAATGGTTTATAGTCAAAGGGATGCTTTCGCATCCCTTTCTTTTTATCAATTAGGGTGTTTGCTCACTAGGGCTTTATCAATCAAGGAAATGTGGAAATGGAAAATAAACAGATAGCGATTACTCAATTCGGCGGCGTCGAAAACCTTAGTATTCAAACCCGTGCTATTCCTGAGCCTAAAGCTGGAGAAGTGGTGGGTAAAGTTTCTTTTTCGGGCATTAATCCGATTGATGTTAAAACTCGTGCAGGCCTCGGTTGGGCCGCGGCGCAGAACAAAGAGAACCTTCCTTGGGTTCCTGGTTACGACATTTCAGGGCAAATCGTCACGGTAGGCGATCAGACTGAGCGCTTTGCTATTGGCGATAATGTAGCTGGCTTTATTGGTTTCCCACTGCAAGGTGGCGGCTACAGCCAGTATGTGTGTGTTCCAGAAGCAGCCTTAAGCATGGTACCTGATTCAGTTACGCTAGAAGCGGCAGCTGCACTGCCACTCGCTAGCCAAACAGCAGCACAAGCACTAAACAAAGCTGAAGTGAAAGAGGGCGATCGCGTACTCATTCTGGCGGGGGCAGGCGGCGTTGGTCACCTAGCGGTTCAAATCGCTGTGGCGGCAAAAGCTGAAGTCTACACAACTTGTAGTGAATCCAACCTTGATTACCTAGCGACATTAGGGGCTCATGCGATCAACTATAAATTTGCTCCGGCATCTGAACGAGTCTCTGATGTTGATGTTTTGATCGATCTTGTCGGTGGAGACACCGCTCTTGATGCACTGAAGTGCTTAAAAGATGGTGCAAGAGTTGTGACAGTCCCAACTTTATCTGCTGAATTGATTTGCGAAAAAGCAACATTATTAGGCTTTACTGCATCAGGTATGCTGGTTGAGCCAAACCCAGAGCAAATGGATACCATGCTTTACATGGTTAGCGTTGGATTGCTCAAAACAGAAATTCAAGGTATTTACCCGTTAGACGAAGCGCAGTCGGCTCACCTACAGGTTGAAACCGGACACACCAGAGGCAAGGTACTACTTAAAATGCAAGAAGGTTGATATGCAGTGCTAGAGTTTTTCAATTCTCTTTTTGAAAATATAGCGTTGTGGTTTTCAGATTCAGCGCTATGGGTACTCTTCATCAGTGGCTTTTTGAGTGCCACATTGTTACCCGGCGGTTCAGAAGCAAGCCTTGTGGCTGCCTTGAGCTTAGATCAGTTCTCAACATCATCGATTATCCTTTTGGCGACACTTGGCAATACCTTAGGCGGCTTGACCAATTATTGGATTGGTTTGTGGTTGCCTAACCGAACTGAATCTGAAAAACATGGTCATAAGGCTATGGCTTGGCTGAGCCGCTATGGTTATTGGACTCTGTTGTTTAGTTGGTTACCGATCATTGGTGATCCGTTGTGTCTTGCTGCGGGTTGGCTAAGAATGAAATTCATCCCTAGCGTTATCTTGATAGCAATTGGCAAGGCCGCTCGCTATAGCTTACTAGCTGCTATTTACTTCGGTTTTTTCTAAGGAGAACCTATGAAAAAGGTTTTACTTGGTACATTTTCTCTTATCGCCATCGTAGGCTGTTCTTACAATGTACCTAGCTCAACACCCTTCTTTTCTTCATTACCGGAAGGCGTCACTTTATTAGAAGAAGTTAAACCTTCCAAAGATAAAGTTGTGATCCCTTATACTAAGTATCAACTTGAGAATGGTCTAACTGTTATTCTTTCCCCTGATGATTCTGATCCATTGGTGCATGTCGATGTGACTTATCACGTCGGTTCTGCTCGTGAACAGATTGGGAAGTCGGGCTTTGCACACTTCTTTGAACACATGATGTTCCAAGGCTCTGAGAACGTCGGTGACCAGCAACACTTTAAGATTATTACCGAAGCGGGTGGTTCGCTAAACGGCACTACTAACCGCGATCGTACCAATTACTTTGAAACGGTTCCTTCTAACCAACTTGAGAAAATGTTGTGGTTAGAATCAGACCGAATGGGTTTCCTATTGGACGCGGTTTCTCAAAAGAAATTTGAGGTTCAAAGAGGCACGGTTAAAAACGAACGAGCTCAGAGTTATGAAAATCGCCCTTACGGTTTAATGTGGGAACGAATGGGTGAAGCTCTTTACCCTGAAGGCCACCCATATTCGTGGCAACCAATTGGTTATGTTGAAGATCTAGACCGCGTTGATGTGAATGATCTTAAGGCTTTCTTCTTACGTTGGTATGGTCCAAATAATGCAGTATTGACGATTGGTGGTGATATCGATGTTGATGACACGCTAGAGTGGATTAACAAGTATTTTGGTCCTATCCCTAGAGGCCCGGAAGTTAAGGCTGCAGAGAAGCAACCAGCGATACTAAAAGAAGATAAATACATCACCCTAGAAGATAATATTCGTCAGCCGATGGTGCTTGTCGGCTGGCCGACGACTTATCGCGGTGAAGAAACACAAGCGTCAATAAATGCTTTGTCTAACGTATTGGGTTCTGGTACCAACAGTTACCTGTATCAAAACCTAGTAAAAACACAAAAAGCAGTAAGCGCAGGATCTTTCCATGATTGTGCTGAACTCGCTTGTACTATGTATGTTTATGCGATGGGCAACTCGGGTAAAAAAGGTGATTTGACGGTTCTTAATAAAGAATTGATGGATACCTTAGAACAATTTTCTAAAGAGGGTGTTGAACAAGAGCGTTTAGACCAAATTACTGGTATGGCTGAAGCGGATGCGGTTTTTGCGCTGCAAAGTGTCAAAGGCAAGGTGTCACAACTCGCTTCTAATCAAACTTTCTATGGCCAACCGGATCGTATTGAATCGCAGTTAGATCAAATTCGAGCGGTTACGCCTGAAAGTGTTAGCAAAGCTTATCAAGATTTTATCGAGGGTAAGCATAAGGTGACGTTGAGTGTCGTTCCGAAAAAACAGCTCGATTTAGCGGTTCGTGAAGCCACTTTCACTACCCCCGATCGTACTCTGCCTGAATACAGCAAGGTAACGGAAGATCAGCTTGATATCAGAAAAGCACCGAATACTTTTGATCGCAGTGTGATGCCTGAAGTGAACTTTGGTGTTGAAGCAACTATGCCTGATCTTTATCGCATGCACTTTGCAAACGGTACTGACTTGATTGGTACCGAGACCAATGAAACACCGACAGTACAGCTACAAATTCAGCTTCCTGCTGGTGAGCGTTATGTTCGTCAAGGTCAAGAAGGCCTAGCAAACCTAACCGCAGCGATGATGGAAGAAGGCTCGACTCAACGAACGGTTGAAGAGTTACAAGCAACCTTAGATAAATTGGGCAGTAGCGTTAGCATAAACGCGGGCAGCTACACCACGGATATTTCTATCTCAACGTTAGAGAAAAATTTGCCTCAAACCTTAGCAATAGCAGAAGAGGTTCTATTTAAGCCTAAGTTTGATGAGCAAGATTTCGAACGCGTTAAGAAACAGATGTTAGAAGGGGTGGTTTATCAGCATCAACAACCAAGCTGGATGGCTTCTCAAGCCACACGTGAAGTTTTGTTTGGCAACAGCATCTTTGGTCGAGCTAGTGATGGTACTAAGGCCTCTTTAGAATCGTTAACCTTAGACGATGTAAAACTGTTTTACAGTCAGCACTATACTCCTGAGGGGGCTAATATTGTTATTGTAGGCGACATCTCGAAGAAAGAGGCCAGCAAGCAGCTTCAATTCTTCGAACAATGGCAAGGCGATGCGGCACCACTAACGCGTCCTCAGATCATCAAAGAGCTTTCAGGGCAACGTTTGTACTTAGTGGATAAGCCAGGAGCACCACAGAGCATCGTTCGTTTAGTGCGTAAAGGTTTACCTTTCGACGCGACTGGTGAGTTGTATTTGAGCCAGCTAGCCAACTTTAACTTGGCCGGTAACTTCAATAGCCGCATTAACCAAAACTTACGTGAAGACAAGGCGTACACTTACGGTGCAAGCGGTTACTTCGCGAGTACTCGAGAAACCGGTGCCGTAGTATTTAGTGCTCAAGTGAGAGCCAATGCGACGGTTCCATCGATTCAAGAGTTTATTAATGAACTGAATGAGTTTAGTCAGAGTGGATTAACTGACGAAGAGGTGAAATTTATGCGCCTTGCCGTCGGTCAACAAGATGCGCTTAAATACGAAACACCAAGTCAAAAGGCTGGTTTGTTGAGTAATATTGTCGCATTGAGCCTAGATGAAGATTACCTACAACAACGTAATCAGATAGTTGAAACCGTCTCAAAAGAGACGTTAAACGAGCTATCGAAGAAATGGTTTGACCCGAATGATTATCAAATAATTGTTGTTGGCGATGCGACTTCGCTTCGTCCTCAATTAGAAAAGTTAGATATTCCAATAGAAGAGCTTGAAATCATTCGTTAGAGTACACATTAAAGGGGGAGGGAATAGACTCTACTTTTCTCCTCCAACCTAATTTATGATAGTTCTAATCAGAACGATATAAGATAAGTGAACTGAATTTTGACTGATTTTGCTGCGCGACTAAAGCAAGTTGCAACCAACCCTAAGACCTTCTCTCAATTTGGTCGTGGTGTTGAAAGGGAAACGTTACGCTACACGGAAGATGGGCATCTTGCTACTGGGCCGCACCCAAAGGCTTTGGGATCTGCGTTGATGAACGGATGGGTAACGACCGATTTTTCCGAGTCGCTACTGGAGTTTATTACGCCTGTTTCTAACGACGTTCCGACTCTTTTGAATCAGTTATCTGATATCCATCATTTCACACAAACCAAGTTAGATGGCGAGAAAATGTGGCCGCTTTCAATGCCTTGTTACGTAGGGAGTGAAGATGACATTCAGCTGGCGCAATACGGCACCTCTAACAACGGAAAAATGAAGACGCTATATCGTGAAGGCTTAAAGCGCCGCTACGGTAGTCTGATGCAAATCATTTCAGGTGTTCATTTTAACTTCTCTTTCCCTGAAAGTTTCTGGGATAGCTTGTTTGGTGAGCAAACAGAAGAAGCGCGTTGTGAAGCTAAGTCAGATGCGTACTTTGGTTTGATTCGTAATTACTACCGTTTTGGTTGGTTAATCCCATATTTCTTTGGTGCTTCACCGGCATTGTGCCCTTCTTTCATTAAAGGAAGAGAAACAAACCTACCTTTTGAAAAAATTGGTGAGACACTATACCTGCCAAAAGCAACGGCACTTCGCCTGAGTGATCTTGGCTACACTAACAGCGCTCAAAGTGTATTGAAAATTGGTTTCAACAGCCTAGGTCAGTACCTCGAAGGTTTGAATGAAGCGATTCGTACACCATCAGAAGAGTTTGCTGAGATTGGTACTAAGGTTGATGGTGAATATCGTCAACTTAATACTAACGTTCTTCAAATTGAGAATGAGCTGTATGCGCCAATTCGCCCTAAGCGCGTAGCGAAAAACGGTGAGAAGCCGTCTGAAGCATTGGCTCGCAGTGGTGTTGAGTACATAGAAGTTCGTTCTTTAGATGTAAACCCATTCAGTTCAGTTGGTATCAATGAGCAGCAGGTTCGTTTCCTTGACCTGTTCCTAACGTGGAGCGTGTTAACAGACTCTGCTGAGATGGATAATTGTGAGTTGGAATGCTGGCGAGATAACTGGAACAAGGTAATCTTAGAAGGTCGTCAGGTTGGTTTAGAACTGAAAATTGGTTGTGACGGCGAGAGACTATCATTACAAGACTGGGCTAAGCGTGTATTCAAAGATTTGCGTTCTATTGCTGAAATGATGGATGCAGAGCAAGGTGGCCGCGCTTACCAAGAAACTTGCGATACGCTTGAAACTTGGATTGATAATCCAGAGCTGACTATTTCAGGTCAGTTGCTTGAAGAAACCAAAAAATTAGGTGGTTTGGGTAATGTAGGTTGTGCGTTAGGAAAAACTTACGCTCAGCAACATAAAGCGCACCAGTACAAAGTGTATTCAGCTGAGTTGATGGAAGCGGAAGTTCAACGCTCTATGATTGCTCAGCAACAAAGTGAAGAAGCTAGCACTCAAGACTTTGATAGCTTCTTAGCGGATTATTTTTCGTATTTAAAAGCATAGCGAGACTTTGGTGGAAAGGAAGCAAGCCTTATTAGGTCAGCCTACTCATGCGAGTGGTAAATGGTTACCTGTCATCACTGTTGGTGTTGTCTCTAGCCTGTTGGTTGGCTGTGCAACGCCACCGCCTAAACAGCAAGATAATCTGTGTAGCATCTTCAGAGAACACCCATCGTGGTATGAAGATGCCTTGGATATGCAAGAAAAGTGGGGCACACCAATCAACGTAGCGATGGCTTTTGTGAAACAAGAAAGTAGCTTTCGTCATGATGCGCGCCCACCAAAAGATTATATTCTGGGCTTCATTCCTTGGGGGCGTGTAAGTAGTGCCTACGGTTATGCGCAAGCTCAAGATCCTGCTTGGGAAGATTTCCAAAAAGCGACCAATAACGGTGGCTCAAGAACCAACTTCGATGATGCATTGATGTTCATTGGTTGGTACACCAACGAGACGCGCCGTCAGCTTGGAATTTCTTTGTGGGATCCTTATAACCAATACCTGGCTTATCATGAAGGGCGTGGTGGTTATAAGCGTAAATCATACAACAGCAAACCATCTTTAATTAAGGTGGCTCGCAAAGTAGAACAACAAGCAAAAGATTATGGCTGGCAACTTAAACAGTGCCGCAAAGAACTGGAAGACAATCGAAGTTGGTTTTTCTAAAGCCAACCGTCATGGAGAAGAGCAATGCCTTTATTAGATAGTTTCACTGTTGATCACACACGCATGAACGCACCAGCCGTTCGTGTTGCTAAAACAATGCAAACCCCGAAAGGGGATACCATCACTGTGTTTGACCTGCGTTTTACTGCGCCAAACAAAGATATCCTATCTGAGAAAGGTATCCACACGCTTGAGCACTTATATGCTGGATTCATGCGTAATCAACTGAACGGTTCAGATGTAGAGATTATCGACATTTCACCGATGGGTTGTCGTACTGGTTTCTACATGAGCCTAATTGG
This sequence comes from Vibrio sp., assembly GCA_048259585.1. GTDB lineage: Bacteria > Pseudomonadota > Gammaproteobacteria > Enterobacterales > Vibrionaceae > Vibrio. Next base: position 10,914 of record JBLXHN010000031.1, read on the forward strand.
TACACCTACAGAGCAACAGGTAGCGGACGGCTGGTTGGCAGCAATGCAAGATGTGCTGAAAGTTGAGAATCAAAATAAAATTCCTGAGTTGAACGAATACCAATGTGGTACTGCGGCAATGCATTCTTTGGATGAAGCGAAAGAGATTGCCAATGCGATCATCTCAGCTGGTATCTCTGTAAACAAAAATGACGAACTGGCGTTGCCAGAGTCTATGCTACAAGAGCTTAAAATCGACTAATCATTTAGATTTATTTTAAATTAGCTAGATATTAAAAGGCCCGGTTCGATGAACCGGGCCTTCTTTTGTTTATCAATCTATTTTTATCTAAGCGTGAGAGTAAGCAATTGCTCTCAACCGATAGTGGTCACTCAATCATTACCCATTCACGACCTGCGGGAACACGCGAACCAGTTTGATACGGTTCTCTTCAAGTTCTACGATTTCCATTGGGTGACTCGCAACTTGAACACTTAAGTGGCTCTCAGGAATATCTTCGAGGTGCTCTAATATCAAACCATTAAGCGTTCTTGGACCGTCGGTAGGCAGAGCCCACTGTAAGCCTTTGTTTATGTCTCTGATGTTAGCGCTACCTTCAATCAAGAAGCTCCCATCACTTTGCGGAGTGATTTCTTCCGACAAGCTAGGTGTAATTGAAGTCGTAAACTCACCAACGATCTCTTCAAGAATATCTTCTAGTGTAACCAATCCATTAATATCGCCATACTCATCAACAATTAAACCGATACGCTGTTTATTGCGTTGGAATTTCAGTAGTTGAATGTTGAGTGGTGTCGCTTCAGGGATAAAATAGATCTCATCTGCAGCACGTAACAGCGTCTCTTTATTGAACTCGTTTTTTTCAAGCATCAAACGATAAGCTTCTCGCAGTCTCAGCATGCCAACCACTTCATCTATTTGATCGCGGTATAACACGATACGGCCATGAGGTGAGTGAGTCAGTTGGCGGACGATTGATTTCCAATCATCATTGATGTCGATGCCGGTGATCTCATTACGTGGCACCATGATGTCATTCACGGTGACGTGCTCTAAATCTAGAATAGAGACCAACATATCTTGGTGACGCTGAGGTATTAAGCTTCCCGCTTCATTTACCACGGTTCTCAGCTCTTCTGAGCTTAAGTGGTCGGTTGCATCGTGACTGGCTTTGACTCCTAAGATACGAATGAACCCGTTAGTAATGAAGTTCACTAAAATCACCAGTGGTGACAGTACCTTCATCAGTATCATCAATAGAATACTGCTGGCGTAAGAGACACGTTCAGGAAACAGAGAGGCGATGGTTTTTGGGGTGACTTCGGCAAACACAAGGATCACGAGAGTCAGGACACCTGTAGCGATAGCCACACCGATATCCCCGTAGATGCGCATACCTAGAATAGTCGCGATCGCTGATGCTAGAATATTGACGAGATTGTTACCGATGAGAATGAGGCCAATCAATCTGTCTGGGCGGTTCAGAAGTTTTTCTACACGCTTCGCACCTTTATGACCCGTATTGGCCAAGTGCTTTAAACGGTAGCGGTTCAAGGACATCATGCCCGTTTCGGAACCAGAAAAATAACCAGAAATTACAATGAGACACGCGAGTAGCGCAAATAAGATACCCGTTGATATGTCGTCCAAAACTATTCTTTTCCTATTTGTGTATCTTGATTAATTTATGACCGAACATGGCCGAGATGTCAATTGAATGTCTTGCACTCAATATATTAAAGGCAAGGTACACGAGACCTTGCCTTTATTTTACAGATTAGTTCAGGATTATTTCTTGAACGAAGCGACTACCGAAGTAGGCTAATGTCAGCATGCTGGCACCTGCTAAGGCGAACCAAGTCACTTTTTGTCCACGCCAACCTTTCTGGTAGTGACCCCACAAAAGGATGGAGTAGATAACCCAAGCGATAAAAGACAATACAGCCTTGTGTGCTTTTCCTTGAGCAAACATATCTTGTACGAAGATAAGGCCAGTCAATAAAGTACCCGTTAATAAACCATTACCAATCAAAATGATCTTGAAAAGCTGCCTTTCCACCATCATTAAAGGAGGTAAGTTAGGGTTTATCACTAGGGCTTTCTTCTTTTTAAGTTTGTGATCGAGCCAAGCGAGCTGTAGGGCGTATAGCGCACCGATGGTAAGCGTTGCGTACGAGAACAACGCCAAAGAGATGTGTACGAGCAGTTTTGGATCGTTCTCTAAATGTTTGATGAAGGTGCTTGGAAGAAAAGTGGCCGCCATCAAATTCAACGCAGCGAAGCTATAAACAACGGGCAAGATGAACCACAAACGGGTTTTGAGCATGGCACCGCTCATTACCACAGAGATAATTAAACTGATTAATGAAGCAACGTTCAAGATACTTAGGTTTTGGCCACTGGCATTAAAAATCAAATCGCCAAGCAACAAAGCATGAAAAACTAGAGCAAGTAATGCGCTGATAAGCACCGTTTTTACACGGATCCCTGTTTGGTGCACGAGACCTGGAATGATCGTGGAAATCGCCATTATATAAAGAAAGGCTGCTGCGATCGCAATAAGACTGTCCATGGTATCCATTTAAATGATTACTAATTGGCGAATTATACCTCGCATCGCTCTTTGGGGCTATGGTGAACCTCATTCAATTCCAAGTGAATAATGTCTCACATCACAAGCACGGATGATTAACGCTCTACAACGGGTATGACTCTAATCCGCGCTAATGTATACTCACAGTAATAGTCGCAGTTTTGAGCGAAGAGAAAACTATGTTTGATAATTTAACGGATCGTCTATCCAAAACGCTGAAGAACATCAGCGGTAAAGGTCGTCTGACCGAAGACAATATTAAAGAGACGCTGCGTGAAGTACGTATGGCGCTACTTGAAGCCGACGTTGCATTGCCAGTTGTCCGTGATTTTGTTAAGCGCGTAAAAGAAGGCGCTGTGGGTGTTGAGGTATCTAAATCTCTAACACCGGGTCAAGAATTCATTAAGATCGTTCAAGCTGAACTTGAAGCGGTGATGGGTGAGTCTAACGAAGCTCTTAATCTAGCAGCGCAACCGCCAGCAGTCATCTTAATGGCGGGTCTACAAGGTGCGGGTAAAACCACATCGGTAGGTAAGCTATCTAAGCTCCTGACTGAGCGTGACAAGAAGAAAGTATTGGTTGTGTCTGCCGACGTTTACCGTCCTGCGGCGATAAAACAACTTGAAACGTTAGCAAGCGATGTGGGCGTAGACTTCTTCCCGTCTTCAGCGGATCAAAAGCCTCTTGATATTGCAAACGCTGCAATCGACCATGCGAAGAAGAAATTCTACGACGTGCTGCTTGTCGATACGGCGGGTCGTTTAGCTATCGATGAAGAGATGATGGGCGAAATCAAAGAGCTTCATACGGCAATTAAGCCAGTAGAAACTCTATTCGTTGTTGATGCTATGACAGGTCAAGATGCAGCGAACACGGCTAAAGCCTTTGGTGATGCTCTACCACTAACCGGTGTTATCTTGACGAAAGTTGATGGTGATGCGCGTGGTGGTGCTGCACTGTCTGTTCGTCATATCACGGGTAAACCGATTAAATTCTTAGGTGTTGGTGAAAAAACTGATGCACTAGAACCGTTCCACCCAGATCGTGTTGCTTCTCGTATCCTAGGTATGGGCGACGTACTGTCTTTAATTGAAGACCTACAAAAGAACGTTGATACCGAGAAAGCAGAGAAACTGGCGAAGAAGTTCAAAGAGAAGAAAGGTTTTGACCTAGAAGACTTCCGTGAACAGCTTGGTCAGATGCAAAATATGGGCGGCATGATGGGCATGATGGATAAGCTTCCAGGTATGTCTCAGCTACCAGATAACGTTAAAGATAAAGTTGATGACAAGATGTTCAAGCAGATGGAAGCGATCATCAACTCTATGACAATGAAAGAGCGTCAACGCCCTGACCTAATCAAAGGCTCTCGCAAAAAGCGTATTGCTGCTGGTTCTGGTACTCAGGTACAAGATGTAAACCGTATGCTTAAACAGTTCACCCAAATGCAGAAGATGATGAAGAAAATGCAAAAAGGTGGAATGAAAGGCATGATGCGCAACATGCAAGGCATGATGGGCGGCGGTGGAGGTATGGGCGGAATGGGTGGTGGTTTTAACCCGTTTGGTCGATAATCTACAAATGTAACCTTTAGCTACGTTACTTTTCATAGTGTTAGCCGTGTCACAGAAAGTGTTCGGCAGCTATGTTGGTGAAAAAATAGCTAAAGCCCTTGCATTGCACCGGAATAAGAGTAAAATTCCGGGGCTTTAATTTGGCACGAGACCC
>JBLXHN010000032.1:0-15068 GCA_048259585.1 Vibrio sp.
CCAGTTGTTACTATCATGGGTCACGTTGACCACGGTAAAACGTCAACACTTGACTACATCCGTCGCACACACGTTGCTTCTGGCGAAGCGGGTGGTATTACTCAGCACATTGGTGCGTACCACGTTGAAACAGACAACGGCATGATCACGTTCCTTGATACTCCTGGACACGCAGCGTTTACTGCAATGCGTGCTCGTGGTGCTCAAGCAACAGATATCGTTGTTCTTGTAGTTGCAGCAGACGATGGCGTAATGCCACAAACAGTAGAAGCGATTCAGCACGCGAAAGCGGCAGGCGTTCCTCTAATTGTTGCTGTGAACAAGATCGATAAAGAAGACGCGAACCCAGATAACGTTAAGAACGAGCTTGCTCAATACGACGTTATTCCTGAAGAGTGGGGCGGTGAGAACATGTTCGTTCACATCTCTGCTAAACAGGGTACAAACATCGATGGTCTTCTAGAAGCAATCCTTCTACAATCTGAAGTTCTAGAACTTACAGCAGTTAAAGAAGGCATGGCATCTGGTGTTGTTGTTGAATCTCGACTAGATAAAGGCCGTGGTCCAGTTGCAACCGTTCTTGTTCAGTCTGGTACGCTATACAAAGGCGATATCGTTCTTTGTGGTCAAGAGTACGGCCGTGTTCGTGCAATGCGTGATGAAGTTGGTCAGGAAATCCGAAGGGGCCGTCAATTCCTGTGGATCTTGGTCTTTCTGGTGTACCAGCTTCAGGTGACGAAGCAACAGTAGTCGTGACGAGCGTAAAGCGCGTGAAGTTGCAAACTACCGTGCAGGTAAGTTCCGCGAAGTGAAACTTGCTCGTCGCAGAAATCTAAACAGAGAACATGTTCGCTAACATGACGGCTGGTGAAGTTGCTGAACTGAACGTGGTCTAAGGCTGACGTACAAGGTTCTGTTGAAGCTATCGCAGACTCTCTAGTGAAACTGTCGACTGACGAAGTTAAAGTCAACATCGTTGGTTCAGGCGTTGGTGGTATCACTGAGACGACGAGTACTTGAGAAGCTTCTAACGCAATCATCCTTGGCTTTAACGTACGTGCGGATGCATCTGCTCGTCGTGCAGTTGAAGCAGCAGCTGTTGACCTACGTTACTACTCAATCATTTACCAATTGATTGATGAAGTGAAACAGGCGATGGGCGGTATGCTAGCCCAGAATTCAAGCAAGAGATCATTGGTCTTGCTGAAGTTCGTGACGTATTTAGTCACCGAAACTGGGCGCGATTGCCGGCTGTATGGTTACTGAAGGTCTATCAAGCGTAACAACCAATCCGCGTTCTACGTGATAACGTTGTTATTTACGAAGGTGAACTAGAGTCACTACGTCGCTTTAAAGATGATGTTCAAGAAGTTAAGAATGGTTACGAGTGTGGTATCGGCGTTAAGAACTACAACGATGTTCGCGTTGGCGACCAAATCGAAGTATTCGAAATCGTTGAAATCAAACGTACTCTAGACTAATTGACTAAGATTACTCATATTGTCTTTGATAGATAAGTAGTAATTGGTTGTTGAATACACCATGGGGCTGGCTTAGACCAACCCCCATTCTTTCTATAAGAGAAAGATATGTCAAAAGAATTTAGCCGCACGCAGCGAGTTGCAGCGCAGCTGCAAAAGAATTGGCCATGATCCTTCAACGTGAAGTGCGTGACTCACGTTTGGGTATGGTTACTATTTCAGATGTGAAGTGTCTCGTGACCTTGCTTATGCAAAGTATTTGTTACTTTTATGTAGGTGAGCAAACACAGAATCATGTCAGCAGCGCTACGTGAACATGAAGTGCATATTCGTATGATGCTAGGTAAGCGTATTCGTCTACGCCTTACTCCAGAAATTCGTTTCAATATGACAACACACTGGTTGAAGGTATGCGAATGTCTAACCTTTGTCTGAAGTTGTTAGTGCTGATAAAAAAGCAAAGATTCTGGTCGTGAGGACGAAGAATAATGGCTCGTCGTCGTAAGGTCGTCCAATCAATGGCGTTATCCTGTTAGATAAACCGACAGGTATCTCATCTAATGATGCGTTGCAAAGTTAAGCGATTTACTTTGCTGAAAAAGCGGGTCATACGGGTGCATTGGATCCTCTAGCGACGGCATGTTGCCGATCTGTTTAGGAGAGGCGACAAAGTTTTCTCAGTTCTATTGATTCAGACAAGCGCACCGAGTGATTGCGAAACTGGGTGAGCGTACGAATACATCAGACTCTGATGGTGAAGTTGTCGAAACTCGTCCGGTCGATGTGGATCTGGAGAAGCTAGAAGCGTGCATCGATCAATTCCGCGGTGAATCGGATCAAGTACCTTCAATGTTTCGGCGTTGAAATACCAAGGTAAACCGTTGTATGAGTATGCGCGTAAAGAATCGAAGTTCCACGTGAATCTCGTAAATTCGGTCTACGAAATCATCCTTCATCGTTTTGAAGGTGATGAAGTCGAGATAAGTACACTGTTCAAGGTACATACATTCGCACTATCGTCGATGACCTTGGAGAAATGCTAGGCTGTGGTGCTCACGTCACAATGCTTCGTCGTACCGGCGTGGCTAAGTACCCATACGAAAAGATGGTTACGCTTGAGCAACAACGAGTTACAGAGCAAGCACATCGTCAAGAGGTTGCGCCGCGTGAACTTTTGATCGCGCTAATGCCAATGGACACTGCGGTAGAAGACTACCTGAAGTGAACTTGATACCAGAGCTTGCGGACATGGTTCAACATGGTCAACCAGTTCAAGTGAGTGGTGTCTACCGAAGGCTCTTCGCCTTACGATGGGGATGAGCGCTTATTTATTGGTGTTGGCGAGATGAACAACGATGGAAAAATAGCACCAAAGCGCTTGGTGGTTTTCGTGACGAAGAGTAATTCGCACTACTTGAAAAATACCGGCCTTAATGCCGGTATTTTTATTGCGTGAATGCAGAAACTTCCCTATAATTCGCGCTTCTCGTGTCGGCTGAATCAGAGATTGGCTGCTACAACTTTAAACCTACTCTTATTAGGAGAGAATTATGTCTCTGAATGCAGAAACTAAAGCAGCAATCGTTGCAGAATACGCACAAGGCGAAGGCGACACTGGTTCACCAGAAGTTCAAGTAGCTCTACTTACAGCTTCTATCAACCACCTACAAGGTCACTTCAAAGCGCACAAAGGCGATCACCACAGCCGTCGTGGTCTTCTACGCATGGTTTCTCGTCGTCGTAAGCTTCTAGATTACCTAAAAGGTAAAAACCTAGCTCGCTACCAAGACCTAATCAAACGTCTAGGCCTACGTCGCTAATCAGCGACTGCATAGCAGTTTGTCTAAAAAGGGGCTTTATGCCCTTTTTGTTGCCTAAATTTAGCAAATCATCCTTAAGCCGTTATAATACTGGCGGCTTAATCTTTGATGCCGTTTTAGGTTCGTGAATGCTCACGGATAGAACAGTACATCAGATTTTTCACTAAACTCATTGCATTACAGTCAACCTCGTCGACCAAAAGGTCGCGGCTATTAAAAGGAATTTGTATGAGTTTCTTTTCACTAGTCGCGATTCGTAGTGCCTTGAGTGTTTATTAACACACCTAAGCGGCTATTTATCGGTGCGCTTAGAAACAAGGAATAACAATGTTCGAAAAACCAGTTGTTAAACGTTCCAGTACGGTAACCACACGGTTACTCTAGAAACTGGCGTTATCGCACGTCAAGCTACAGCAGCAGTTATGGTTACAATGGACGATACAGCAGTATTCGTTTCAGTTGTAGGTAAGAAAGAAGCAGTTGCTGGTCAAGACTTCTTCCCTCTAACAGTAAACTACCAAGAGCGTACTTACGCGGCAGGTAAAATCCCTGGTGGTTTCTTCAAGCGTGAAGGCCGTCCATCTGAAGGCGAAACGCTAACAGCTCGTCTAATCGACCGTCCAATCCGACCACTATTCCCGGATTCATTTAAAAACGAAGTACAAGTTATTGCTACGGTTGTGTCTGTAAACCCTGACGTTCAACCAGATATCCCAACAATGATTGGTACATCTGCGGCATTAGCTATCTCTGGTATCCCATTCAACGGTCCTATCGGTGCAGCACGTGTTGGTCACATTGACGGTCAACTTGTTCTTAACCCAAGCCAAACAGAGCTAGGTTCATCTCGTCTGGATCTTGTTGTGGCGGGTACAGAATCTGCAGTACTAATGGTTGAGTCAGAAGCTGACAACCTAACTGAAGAAGAAATGCTAGCGGCGGTTGTTTACGGTCACGATCAACAACAAGTTGTGATCAATGCAATCAACGAGTTCAAAGCTGAAGTTGCAACACCAGCTTGGGATTGGGTTGCTCCTGAAGAGAACACAGCGCTTAATACTAAGATTGCTGAACTAGCAGAAGCTAAGCTTGTAGAGGCTTACCAAATTACTGAGAAGATGGCTCGTTACGACCGTATCCACGCGATCGCTGCAGAAGTTAACGAAGTATTACTTGCTGAAGATCCTGAAGCGGACACGAAAGAAATCCACACTATTTTCCATGACCTAGAGAAGACTGTAGTACGTCGTAGCATCATCGCGGGTAACCCACGTATCGACGGTCGTGAGAAAGACATGGTTCGTGCGCTAGACGTACGTACTGGTATTCTTCCACGTACTCACGGTTCTGCGCTATTCACTCGTGGTGAAACTCAGGCTATCGTTACTGCAACTCTAGGTACTCAGCGTGATGCGCAAATCATCGATGAGCTGACAGGTGAGCGTAAAGATCACTTCCTACTGCACTACAACTTCCCTCCTTACTGTGTAGGTGAAACTGGCTTTGTAGGTTCTCCTAAGCGTCGTGAAATCGGCCACGGTAAACTGGCGAAGCGCGGTATTGCTGCAGTAATGCCATCTGTTGACGAGTTCCCATACACTGTTCGCGTTGTATCAGAAATCACTGAATCTAACGGTTCATCTTCAATGGTTTGTATGTGGTACGTCTCTAGCCTTATGGATGCTGGTGCTAATCAAGTTTCGTTGGGTATCGCAATGGGTCTTGTGAAAGAAGGCGACGACTTCGTCGTTCTTTTTGACACATCCTGGCGACGAAGACCACCTAGTGATATGGACGTAGTAGCAGGTACTACTGGTATTACTGCACTCAAATGGACATCAAGATCGAAGGTATCACTAAAGAGATCATGCAATTGCGCTTAACTAAGCCTGCGCACGGGCACATCCTATCGTAATGGATGAAGCAACTCTGCTGATGACATTTCAGAATTTGCCCGCGCATTCACACAATGAAGATCAGTCGAGAAGATCAAAGATGTTATCGGTAAAGGTGGTGCAGTTATCCGTGCTCTAACTGAAGAGACAGGTACAACACCGAAATCGAAGACGACGGTATGATCAAAATTGCAGCGACTGAAGGGCGCTGCAGCGAAAGAAGCTATCCGTCGTATTGAAGAGATCGTTGAAGTTGGCCGCATCTACCGGTAAAGTGGCTCGCTTGACTTTGTGCGTTCGTAACAGTACTCCGTAAAGATGGTTAGTGATATTTCTCAAATTGCAGAAAAGCGTGTTGAGAAGTGTCAGACTACCTAACTGAAGGTCAGGAAGTCCGCTAAAGTTCTTGAAATCGACCGTCAGGGCCGTGTACGTCTGCACGAAAGAAGCAGTAGCTGAAGAAGCAGTGCTGAAGCACCTGCTGCTAAAGACGAGTATCTAATATCGATTTCGGTCTTTTATATACCTGAAAGCATATAAAAGGGGAGCATTTTGCTCCCTTTTTTGTTTTGTTTCGAGGCGTTTACCCTCAGGTGAGGCAATTTATTCTACTATTGCATATAAAGATAAGCATAAGAGAAACAGACTCGGAGCAGTCCAAATTAGAGTATCAATTAGTGAAATGGTTTCAAACCGCAAGTTTATGTTGCTATCGTGCTGACCGGTTGTGCAAATACTTCAGCAATCGGCCATGCAGGGTTTACCCACCATGGGTACCGCGCAACCTAGCGCAGCAAGAGGTGCAATTGCGCGTTTATCTCAGCCAGCGCCCAGACCTTAGTGATGAAGTTCGTGCAAAATGCACCATGAGCGCGGCAATTACTATGACAGTGTTGGCTTACGTGACCTTGCTCTTTGGATTTCAACCAATCTTTACAATTGAACCCTGCTCAACCTGATATCTTCAACTATTAGGGTTTACAATTTCAGGTTGGAGAGTTTGATGCCGCTTATGAAGCTTTTGATTCAACCTTAGAACTGGCTCCTGATAACACGTATGCCGAAAGAAACCGTGCCAGCATTGTACTATGGTGGCCGGATTGAACTCGCCTGGAAGACATGAATAAGCACTATGAAAGATGCCAAGCGATCCATTCCGGTGCGTTGTGGCCTACATTATTGAAGCTGATCGGATCCGGAGCGCGAAAGCAACCTGAAGAAGCACTATCAACGAGCGAAGTGAAGAGTGATGGGTCTTAGTGGCCATTATGCTGCGTGACGTTTCAGATGAGCAAGCCTGAAATTGATCATGGATGGCACGGAAAACTATCAACTTGCTGAGCGACCACGAGACTTACTTTTACTTAGGGAAGCGTCATCAGCTCAAGGTGACTTGGCGAGTGCAATATCACTGTATAAATTGGCGATATCCTTCAACGTTTATGATTATAGAGCATCGGTAATTACTAATTACCTGTGACGATGAGCAGTTGCAGCAGGACAGGATGGCGAGGCTGAAAGCCGAGCAACAATCAGAGAACTATTCAGCCGCTCACTGAGCGGTTTTTGATACTGGAGCGACGACGGATGTTCTTCAGTAAAGTGTCTTCGGTTAGTCTTACGTGATTAGAACTCATCATATAGCCGTTCGGTTTTCATACACATGTTTTGTCCAGACAGGACAAAATAATTTTAATATTAATTGGTTAGCTTGCTAACTGCTGGTGGTTGTTATGCAAGGCTGATATATAGACAGTTTTGAAGTACACGATTCAACTGCTGCTGCCATGTTGGTGAATGGTTTGCATCATGATCGACGGCATTTTTATTGGCCGCTATGTTGAGCTGATGGGTTGGAATTAACGTCGCGCCTGTTATTGGTACAATCTTAGGCGTGGTGGCGATGGTTGGCGTCGGCACGGAGCACTGGTTTCATCAAGCGTGGTGAACAAGACCAAGAAGGTGCTAAACGCATTTTATCTACCGGGTTATTATTACCGTCGCATTGATGCCAGTTGTTGCAACGGTTCTTTCTACTTTTCAGACGCGTTTATTCGCTGGCAAGGCGGGCCCAGGTACGATTAGGTCTACAGTACTTACAATATTGATTGTGTCGTGCATATTCACGTTGGCTCGATCGCTGCGCCATTTCTATTGCGAAACGATGATAGCCCTAACTAGCCACGATACTTATGGTGACAGGTGCTGCGATAAACATCTACTAGACTATGTCTTTATTGCTTGTTGGGATGGAGTTGACCGTGCTGCCATTGCTACCGATTAGCCCAGATGGTCGACGGTTCTCGGTATTGGTTACTTTTCAGTTCCAAAGCTGCGCTTACGTTTTGTGATTCAAGTACAGTTTGATATCGTACCTAAGGTCGTGATGATCGGTGCTCCAGCTTATGTACGCTTATGGCTCATCATGGTAGCGCTGCATAATTCGTTGTTTGCTCAATACGGTAGTGCGCTATTGATTACGCTTATGCGATCCTCGGTATCGTCACGGTTTATTTTTGTCGCAGAGGGCATTGCTAACGGCATGCAGCCTCTGGTGAGCTATAACCATGGGGCGCGTAATCCGCAAAATATTCGTAAGCTGCTTAAAATAGCCAGGGCACCGCGGTGTTGGGAGGCATTGGTTTTGTTACCTTGATGAACGTTTTCTTACGAGGTCGTTTCAGTCTTTAATAGCTCGGATCGCAGTTAATTGAAAGTGCAGTCATATCCGACTGCACATGTTCGCTTTGCTTGGGCTTCTTAATGGTCTCTGCCGTATTATCAGTCGATGAACAAAGGCAGGCGATGTTCATTACGGTTGCAATACATGGTTCAGCTACTTCTTTTATCATGCCTAAAATATTCGGGTATGGGGATTTGATTGCCTTCCCATTGTCTAACATTGCGTTAAGTTTGGTAGTGATGAGTATGTTGTGGCGTGATGTGAAGAAGTTGCTCAGGAGAGCCCTGTAGAACCTAGCATGCAATCGTCTTGACAGAAACAAGCAAAATAAAGCGAGGATTGACTCGCTTTATTTATTTTTGGTCGATATTTTTGACGTCCAGACCTGCTAGTTGGTGCCAGTAACCATTGCATTGACGGCTTTCCAGTTTGAGGCTTGTCGCCCTGTTCATTAGCACGGAATTGCTCTAATTCAGACAGGTACTGATACCTAGTGGGCTAAGCCGTTCACATCACCAACCCTCTGCATGCCTGGCAAGTCATTGATTAAGTTGTAACAGTAACCAGACTGAGTTTGATACCATTAAGATTGAACACTTTTTGCCCCCTGACTGCCACCGAATACCAGTTGGTATTTAATACAGCAGGTCTCGCAATCGTCTTTGCACGGTTTTCAGCGAGCGGTAAAGCAACGAGCAGAGTAGGCAGTGGCAGATAGCCATGACTGAATACTTCTACTTCAAATTATTGTGGACAAGACTCTCACATTGCGCTAATGTACTCTAACCAATCACGCGACAGTTCCACTGGCATACACCAGCGCGTCATGCCCTGTTTGAGAAATAGGTTCAGGTATTGTACGTATTAATAGCCGGGCCAACGACAACGGCACCGGCGCCTGCTGCTAGCTGAACCGCAGAGACATCATTGGCCTCTGCGAAATCACCATTATCGATGTACTTCTTCATAATGTTAACTTCACTTGAGCTCCAACAGCGCCATGGTTGAGAGTACTACCTGTTTGCCGATGTTGAGAGCTCTTCGCGATATCAAACCAATACGCTGGTTTACTTCGTCGTTTAGGAGCAGACCGTTTCTCCTAAATAGATGATGTCTGTACTTTCTTGTTGGTGATAGAACGCTTCCATCTTTTTTGGCCAGAAATATAATGGACCAAGTGCGTACTTCATTGAATTTTCCATTTTTACCTCTACTGCCATTGACGGTGATAAGCGCCTAATGTGGTTTGCGCCTTCTGATACGTTAGCTAACGTTGCATTCCAGGCCTCTTCCACTTGGTACGCCGCAGGTTTGCCTGGTAACGGTCAATCGCCTCCATGTGCGAGTCACTTGTTCTACGCCGGGCTTCGCTGACGGCCTCAATTTTTACCGACGCGACATTGGCTGCAAACAGTTCTGGAAGCATTGAAAGTGTATTCAGGCTGGTTGCTCGCGTGGTGTTTTTTCACCTTCATTTCCCTCTTCAAAGCGGCCTTTACACAAGGTCGGATACCCCGCATTTTCCTTCGCTGTAACGGTCAATCAGAATGTTGTTGGTCGTGATTCCAACCCTGCTCGGTCTCTTGCCAGCGTACGTATTTTGCTGGCGAGCAAGCGCCAACGGTATCGGCGACTCCCCGTCATGTACGAAGATAAATAACAACGGCCAGACATGATGCATAAACTACCAAAGGCAAACACCTCTAGCTCTACATCGCTGGTGATATTGCGCGATAACTGTTTAACCTGATGAATCGACAGACTCGCGGCAGCACGACACGTTTAACGTTGAAGTTCTGTTTATAGAACTCAACGGACATGGTGGCAGAGGCTTGTACCGAGAGATGAAGCTCTAACTCTGATATTTCGTGCCGCGCACTCCAGTACCGCGATATCAGCGACGATCAGAGCATCACCCAATGACGCGGCGTTGTTCACGGTGAGTTCGTCCGCGTTCAAACCATTTGATGGCAAATGTATTGAGCGCGACGTGGATTTTTTGTTGCGGTCGTGAACGTATTGCACCGCTTTCTCTAGCTTCTGCCATGAAAGTTTAATCCGGCAAAGTGACGTGCATTGGTATCGTCTTTAAAGCCGATGTACACGGCATCTGCTCCACAATCAATAGCAGTCTTTAATGCAGGCAGGTTGCCCGCAGGACACAAGAGTTCCATAGGCTCATAATCATTGAGAAAGGTGTCCGCATTTTATGAGATTAAGAATAGCAAAATTGACCTAAGTTAGGTTTAGCTCAATAAACTCAACATTTCTCTTTGGGAGTAAAGGCCTTTGTGACGACGATTTTGTACAAAGAGCTCTTCAATTTCGTGTTTAGTCGGGCGGTAAATGGAAGCCCTGAATAGAGTGAGTTAGAAAGCGGTCGCTTGTTGATGGGTTTCGACTCTTCTGCAAACGGATAAATCTAGGATTTACCGAGATTGATGATGTTTTATAACGGTCACTTGCTTAGCAGTGTGTCAATATCATTAATAAAAGCCCGGTCGATTTTAAGCTCATCAATAGGAATCGGGCTAAGTAAGAGAGAGACGAGTACCCGGTTCCAAAGTCATAGATAGCAAACCCCAGCTTTTTGATGGCGTTTAGCATTTGCAATGTATGTTCACTGTCGCTCATTACGGCGCTTTCAGTAAGCCCAAACGTAATACAACTTGGGGTCGCTCTGTCGTACGCAGTACTTTTCCATAAAGTCGATATGTGGGTTGCCAAACTGCTCGGGGAGAGGTTAACGACGCGCCCTGGCAAAACGCTTTGCTGCTTCCAGCGTTTTACTGTATTAAAAACATCGCATTACCACTGTCCAGGTGCTCGATTAACCCTGCTCGTCGGCTACGGGAATGAATGCACCAGGGTTAATAAACCTCGACAGGTGTTTCAACGCACTAAGGCTTCGCCCGTTGATACCGAAGTCGCGCGCGTTACTTTTGGTTGATACCACACTTCCAACCCATTTTGCTGCGCTTGTAGCTCAATTTCAACCACAACGCATTCGCGCTTCTTTATTCATCTGATCGAATTTAATCAGTCGGTTTCGGCCGATCTTTGCCCCATACATGCAGTATCGCGTTTTGCAGCAAAATGCGGGCATCTTGGCATCTTCTGGATAGAACGCTACCAATTGAACAAGCAAGACGTTTGCTAAAGTGATGTAAGTCGAAAGGTTGGTTGATCGCGAAATAATGCGATCCGACAGAATTTCAGCCATTCGCGCATTTTTCAGGCTCAGGTAGCAGAATACCGAACTCATCACTGCCTAGATGCCAAGGATCAAGCCTGACTTGTAATAAACGTCAGACGCAGAGACCTTCTGATTACTTTGTCACCAATATGACACCAAGAGAATCATTGATATTTTTAAAGTTATCGATCCAGATAGAAGAGCAGTAGTGGAGTCTGCTTATAAGTTCCAGACGTTTGCAAAAAACGATTGTACAGCTTCGTCAGAGTCAATATTCGCATCTTCACCCAAAGACGCAGATAAACTCTTGGCGCATTATCGGCGTCCTGAATCAGAATGATTTTTGAGGCACTACCCAGTATGGCAGCTGTAATTTGCATGAAGTTGTACTTTGCGCTCAAATCCACATCGCGCGCTGGCAAACAAAGGTTTGTCAGAAATCAGTGTACTTAAAGGTGACCGAAGATTTTTGGTATTTTCATCAATGAATAAACGGCTGAGTTTTTTCCAAGCAGATCGGGAGTTTATCCTGAGTAACCCTACGATGCTGGATTCGCGAAATAATGACATCTTCTTCTATAAGTAATAAACCATCGGGCAAAAGTTGGGTTAGTTTCAACCTGTTTCGACTTCTAGGAGCGGACAAGGATGTTTCCGAGGTATCGACACAGCATGAAAACCACAAACCGGATATCATTTCCTTCATAAACCGGCGACAACCAAAAATGAAGGCTGGTTCTTGATCCGTTTCATCCAGAGTATTCCGCTTCTACATGCTTACCATCGAAAGCACGTTGATAATAAGGGGAAAGCTTTTTTGTAAACTGCGAACATCGTTGAGCCCAATGAGCTCTGCATTACACAATCCGGCGATATCACAATAGCGATCGTTCACCATTCGATAATTGTGTTTTTTATCAAGTGATGCGAAGAAGAAAGGCTATTTGAGGTTAGCGTGGCAAACCATGTTGTAATTGCTGGGAAGGCATTGTTGTTACCGATCTCCGATGACAGATTAGTCGTCCGTTTAAACGTGCTATTGAGAAAGTTCGCCCGGTGAAGTTCAACGTGAATCTATCAAAGCTTGTTAAGTCATTGACTTATTTGAATTGCGTTGCTGACAATCACCAAAATACGGTCGATAATAACTTTGAAATAGAGTTATTGTGTTTATCCTATTGTTCTCATCAATAATACACGTAAGGTCAAAAACTAGCATTTATGGTCATCTGAAAACAAGCTGTTTATTGATGCATAACAGTATCAGATTTACACAATTGCGTAATATGGTCGCCCTGATGATAAAGTAACGGATAATGAACGTTAAACAAGATTCGCAGTCAACTAGTCAAGAACGCAGCCAATATCTTGCGCCTCCAGTCCAGTTTCAAACGGTTCGAAAAAAGCCTTACTTGAAGGTTCGAAAATGATATTCAAAGAAGCGCTGGAAGATGGCGACTTTGAATTTCTGGAAGATAAGTGTTAAAAGTTGCGATTAAAGACTTGAATTTAGCATGGTATATCAGCTATCAAGATGAAAATTCTTGTTGCGAAAACCAGTTCAGGAAGATGAGTTTTAGTGGGTAATTAAAACGACTAGTATTGCTGGTCGTAAAGAAGACCCGACACGTTGTTCTTCCAACGTCGCCTTCTATTGAAGGAGACACTGAGTCTTAGAAGTGAAAAAACTTAATGGACAGTGTAGACTTAGAGCAGTTACCAAAAGCCATGCAAGTCGCTCTGAATCAATTGGCAGATTTTGTCCAAAAGGGGTTCATGAGCCTGCACAACAACCCGGAGTAGGAATGTTTTGCCGAACTGAAGCCCTGCGGACATTCTAACCATTGACCGTTATTGAAACACGCTTCCAACTGACGCGAAGGATTTAGTGACGTTTACGTGAGAATGGCAAGCGACCGGTCATTGGTGGCGTGCACGGATGAGGGGAAGCGATTGGTCATGCTTTATTTAGCCCAGTTATTACGTTAAATGGTGAAGATTTGTCATGGCAAGGATTGGCGCTATTAGCGGTAACGAAGACATCGACGTCAAGGTATCGGTGCCGAGTTGATTAAAGAAGGCTTCGACTTTTTACGTGATTTTGGTTATCCGGTATGTGTTGTGCTCGGTTCACCTGAATACTATGCTCGTCAATTTAAATCTTGTGAAGAAATGGGGTTTGAATGCGAGTGGAAGGCCTCAAGGCGTTCCATTGAAGTTATTGAAGGCCAATGTGCAGGACGTTCTGGTCGCATTGATTATTCGCCTGAGTTGACGACTTAAGCTCTGAGCAGCTGGTGGTTATGAACTGGCTGCTTTAAACCATCACATCGTAACTAGCAAAGTGATGGCTTTGTTATCCGCATTGACGTCGAATCCTAGTTAAACTTTCCTTTTTTCATTTCCTTATTCCCCATCAATACATCCAATGTCTTGCTGTTAGTATCGTCACTATAATTTGATAGTATTACCTGGTTCAAACAGTGACGAAAAATGTCGATTAACAGAAACAGCTTACATGAAATGGGAATCAGCACTTGGAGTTGATTCAGATAGATTAGCGGGCTATCAATCACCAGTGATTGATCTGCCGCGTTTACAAGCTTCTACTGGTTTCCCTTAATCTGTCCTGTGAATGAGTCAGCTATCCTATTCGAGAAAATACTCAAGAGTAGGAAGCACACTGATCAAGCCATGCATCTGGAACCTGAACGCTTCTTGCTAGGGAAACACTTGAGGGGTATGGTTCTCTGCGTGATGTGAAGGGGAGCCAAACATCAAGCAACAACTCCCTTTACTAGATATTGATGGAACAACGAACAAAAAGAGCACTTTGCAGCAAATTTGTTCTTATTCGTAATGCTGATAAAAGTCTTAGGGTGCGATACGAACCTAAGGTGTATAGCAAGCTGTTAAATAGGTTAAATCATGACGATTGAAATAATTCCGATGTGAAGCATTTGGATCAGGTTTGGCAAATCGAACAGCAAGCGCATTCTCACCCTTTGGCTGGTCATTGGTTCGTAACTTATCGCTGAGGTGCTTGTCACCATGTGATGTTAGAAGGTGACTTGTCCTTGGTTATTTTTATGCACAGAACATTGTCGGAGAAGTAACACTGCTGAATATTGCCGTCGATCCTTCGCAGCAAGGCAAAGGCTATGGCTGTTGGATGCATTTCACATCACTGTGAGCAAGTCAGCAGAAAGTGCTTGGCTGAAGTGAGAGAAAGTAACCACGCTGCCATCCATTCATGAACAAGCCGGTTTCAATGAATTGACCGCCGATATTACCCGCCAACAGGGAATGGTAGAAGATGATCATCATGAGTTATATCTTCTTCCATTAGTCACCCAAGACCATTAGATGTTGCCCCCAGAGCAATCAGTTGCCCCTAAAGCGATCTGTTGCCCCTAAAGCAATAATAAGCGAGAAGTGCAAAATTGAATCTAAATGTGTGTTTACTTTTCAGCAAGCATGCAGACATCAAAGACCAGTTTCATGTCAAATACACCTTTTCGCGAAGTCTCTAAACGTAGAACGTTCGCTATTATTTCTCACCCGGATGCGGGTAAAACCACCATTACTGAAAAAGTCCTTTTATTCGGAAACGCGATCCAAAAAGCAGGTACGGTTAAAGGTCGTGGTAACGCACAGCACGCAAAATCAGACTGGATGGAAATGGAAAAAGAACGTGGTATCTCGGTAACCACTTCTGTAATGCAGTTCCCTTACAATGACTGTCTGGTAAACCTACTTGATACGCCTGGACACGAAGACTTCTCGGAAGATACATACCGTACGTTAACGGCAGTAGACTCGTGTTTGATGGTTATCGATGCGGCGAAAGGTGTCGAGGATCGTACACGTAAGCTGATGGAAGTAACGCGTCTGCGTGACACGCCAATCGTAACCTTCATGAACAAACTTGACCGTGACGTTCGTGATCCAATGGAAGTATTGGATGAAGTAGAAAACGAATTGGGCATGATG
>JBLXHN010000033.1:0-13817 GCA_048259585.1 Vibrio sp.
GTGGGCTTGAGGCGTTGAAACGCCTTGTCACCGAACAGCTTAGGCTGACCAAGCCGAAAGCCAAATCCAGAACACGGGGACGCGAGCAGCAGGCTGCCAGTTTGGCAGTCTAATCCCCGAATGCCGGTGGCACACTGAATGCCACCGGCACCTTCTTCTCAATGCTGGAACCGTGCCATGGCCACAGAACGACACGTCATCAAAACCTATCTGAACGACGAAGAGAAAGCGCGTATCGATCAGCTTGCGCATCAAATACGGCTTTCGCGCTCAGAATTGCTTAAACGCCTTTTGATGAATACCAAACTGCCCAGTGCCAGCGACTTTGCTGCATGGCAGGGCATTCGTGATCTTGTGAAGGTCAACGCAGATCAAGCGAGATTGGGCAACCTGTTTAAGCTGGCCCTTGATGAGCCGCTTTCGGCAGATCTTCTTAAGAAATTTGACGACCTAGTCCGTGATATTGACACAACCCAAGCAGACCTGAAGTCCGCCATTGGCGAGATCCGCGCTCAGCTTCAACCTGGTAAACTCAAGCAGGACAAACCATGATCGCGACTAAAATCGGCAAAAAGTCAGGTGTACCGGATAATTACACCCGTCTTGGCCAATACATCGCCGCTGCCGAGGAAAAAGGCGAAAAACTACATCTGTTCTGGATCCGCAATTGCGATGCCGGCACAAATATCGAGGATCTCGATCTGGCCCTTCTGGAGATCGAAGCCGTTCGGCGGCAAAAGCCCGATATTGCCGATAAGACCTATCATCTTGTCGTTTCTTTCCGGCCCGGTGAGCAGGACAAACTGACCAAAGATGATCTGATGGCCATTGAGGTCGAATATGCCAAGGCACTTGGTTACGTCGATCATCAACGGGTGGCCGGAACGCACATAAACACCGATAATTTCCACATGCATATTGCCTTTAACAAAGTGCATCCAGGAACGCTCAAGGTCGTCACACCGCATCGCGATTTTAAGCTTCTCGCCAAGGTCTCGCGTGAGATGGAGAAGAAGTACGGTCTTTCCATTGATCCCGACATGACCGATGGCAAGGAGCGTGACCCAAACAAGCTGTCACCGGCTGCACGAGATTATGAAGCTCATACTTGGCAGGAATCATTCCAGCGGCATGTGCTGAAGCATCGTGAGGAAATACTGGAAGGTTTAGGGAAGGTAAAAACTTGGCAGGAAGCACACAAGGTTCTGGCCGGATATGACATATCCATCAAACTGCGCGGCAACGGAATGGTCCTGATGAGCTCCGATGGTCAGGCGATGAAGGCCAGCCAGTTGGATCGATCTTGTAGCAAGAGGAAGCTTGAAGAACGGTTTGGGGTGTTTGAAGAGCAGCAAACCAAACCACGCAAAAAAGACAAGCATCAAGTTACAGCAAAACGCCGTTATAGGCCCCGTCCGCTTGTTCGACACCGCAAAACCCGCGCACTCTGGCAACGTTATCTCAGCACACGGAAAATCATGCCCCAGCAGCCCAGCCTGACAGCACGGACCTTGAGAAACTGGAAGATGTTTCTATTGATGGAGGCTTCTAACGATCCGCTCGCTGTGGTCTTGGTCTTGGCGCATCGCGAGTTTCTCAGGACGTTCAGAATTGAAACGCCCATGTACCGGGCGAACAATCCGAGCATGACAAAGTTTTCCAAAGGTCCAGTACGAAAGTCAACAGAGTACCAATGAAAACATAATCCGATGTGGCCTAAAAAATTCTGCCTCCAGCAACACCTAGGAGTTCAACGACAGCAGCAGAGGAACTACCCTCTAATCTGCTATCCAAAAGCGTCGTCCGCTCGTAGAAAGAGCATTCCATCTTGCCTTCTAACTACCATGTTTAGGGAGTGAGGGTTCTCTGCTGTGGTATTACACCCTATGAGAACTACCCCATTTGTATGTTCTTCTTGACGCTCAGGAGGAACAAATCAAACAATGCAACATCCTCCTCCAACTGCTCCAAAACACTTTTTAGAACTTCAAACGTATATCCCCAGTCATCATCATTCCAAGCATCAACAATTTTATCTGTCGACAGCTGAAACGGCCGAAAATATAAACCTTTCCCTTCGTGTTCCCAACCTCTTTTTCCCAGCTCCAAACCTACTTCTGGCTCCAATGAAGCAACGGCTTTGTTCCAACTCCTTTTATCAGAAAAGTAAGATGGGTTCGGGCAGAACCGGAAACCATATTGCGTGTCGCCCAAGCCAAAAAGAGAGGCTACTCGGTAAGAGTTTGTTTGATCCGCGTCTCGTACGTCGAGATCAAACCACCCTTTCCAGTCTTCGTTCTTAACTTGCCAATGTTTTGGCGCACACCAAAACTCATGCAATTCGTCTCCCTCGCTAACTTCACCAAGCCATGATTTTTCTTCGAGCCAATTTTTGAACAGATTGGATAACTCTGCGTTCAACGAAGGAACTATCTCGCGTTCAAAATACACCGCGGTTTGATCAAACAGTTGCAAATTTTGCAGAATTAAGAGCCCTGGCCGCTTGTTCTGGTTATCCATCATGTGAGCCCCTAAAAACTGCTGATATGTTTTGCAAAGGAGTTGGCGAGAAAATTAGAAATCTCGTGCCCACCTTTTCGCATTCTCACGATCATTCGCAAATGCTCCGAAATTCTAGACCAAGAGATCGGGACAACATCATCGATGTATTCCCCTGCGGTTGTTGGTGCTGATCCTCTACATGTAAGGTAAACAACCTTCCAGGGACGACCATCTCGCGCACATGCCGCAGCTATCTCGCAATAGCGTCGTAATTGATCACTTTGTTCACTGGCTCCAATTTTCACTTCAATGATGAGAAAGAAGTTTCTAGGATCGTCAATTCGAATGTCAACGCGACTGTCCCTCAAACCATCAGGACAATCTTCAACTGCCAACCGGCAATAACGTGAGGGTTCCTGCGGAAAGTCCGGAATATCAGCAAGTAGGTTTCGCAAGAGCTCAGCTTGAAGGCCATGATCTCCTCTTGGTGAAAGCAGCCATTTCAAAACAGCGGCGTTTCGAACTTCATCACGCCCTAGCCCTGCAAGGTTCCATGGATTGCAGGAACCAACTGTCTCAAAAACGTCCGATAGAGCTAGCTCGGTGAGCCTATCGAATAGGTCCTTTAATTGCGTCTCGGGTATTGGTTCTGTGCGTTTTTCTGGTTTGATAAGCACTTCAAAATGGCACTCAGCCAAACCTTGGAAAAATGCAGGGAGATTGGAAGTCAGCGTTTCAACATTCATTCCAAGTTCCCTCTCACCAAATCAGATACATAGAACGGTCATCTAGTTAGCAGCCGAAATTTCTGCAACGAAGGGGCAACTAGTTCAGCATTTTACTGACTATCTTTGAGACATAATCATCTCGCTGATCGTCCATGAACAGGACATGCATGTCTTCTAATTCCTGGATGGTCTTACCCCAATTCAACTTCCCGAAACGGGTAGGCGTAACAACAAAACTGTTCAAGACAATGTCGTCACTGGCCAGGCGCGTTTGGATATCTTTTATGACCCGATGGAATTCAATCTTCTTATGACCAGGGCCCTCATGCTGAAGTCCGTGCGGCTCAACAAATGAAAGGTGCTGTTTTCCATCCTTAATAAGCCATAACAGAAAGTCTGGATAGAAGTTACCAGCCTCGAAAAACCCTATGCCGCGGCCGCGGCTCTCATTTCGAAGCAGAAATAGCTCAATCCCGTCTGATGCCAATCTCTCATGATCTCGTTCGATATAAACGCGAAGATCATCAAGAAACTGGAACTCGCTCTCGTTCAGAGATACGGGCGCGATCTGAATCCTACTACCTTTGGTGACATGAAGGACTGGTTCATAAAGGTGCGTATCGAAGAGGCAGCCTTTCAAATCACCCGCACGGAGAATTCCTGTTTTTCGGGCCGCGATCTCATGAGTGAGAGTCTGAATATCATTGATTAGCGCTGCTTCGCTCGCATCCACGATCAACTGGTAGTCTGTAGCTTCAGGAAGACTGCCATCCTCGGCCTCGATCTCACGAAGTTCGAGCCTAGGCTCAATGAATGCAGCCTTGCAATAATTGTAGAGCTCCTCAGAAAACTTCTGCAATAGCTCCGCAGCCATCTCCTGCCACAGCGCTACGTTTCCAAAGTCGGAGAACTCCATTTTGCCGGACGGGACAATGATCCTGTACCAGGTTCGGTCAGCGAGCAGATCCTTGATCATGGACTTAGAGATGTTGATATTGTGCCAAGTGCGCTCTCGCTTAAATTTCTCGAGGCGGAAGAACAAGTCATCGTAGTCCAAGAAGGCAAGGTGGCCGTCACCGAAACGGGTTTCTTCTTTACCGCCAAGCTTGGTGCTTTTCTTCGATTCAAGTGACTGAATGCGCGGATACCAATCTATTTCAACGCCTTTCTGACGTATCTTGTCGGGTACAACGGTCAGCGCTGGAACTGCACCATCCCGCTTGAAATCGTATTCCCTACCATCGTCACGCCTCTTTCGCGGACGCAGAATTTTCAGGCGCTGCCCGAAGTCGTATGTGACAGTCAGCGGCACAGTAAACACCTGCTTCTGATCATTTCGCGGCAGCTCTTCTTCCTCAAGAAATTTACGGAAGCGCTCCATAAAGTCGGCCTCGATGCCGAAAACATTCAGGGTCTCAACATATTGGATCAGTTCTGGCTGATCTGTTGGTGTTGCAAAACCACTTCGTTGCAACGACCAGTCAAAGCCCTTGAGGCGAACACCCCGCCCGAAAAGCTGAATGATCTGTGCCCCTTCACTTTTACCGACATGCATCAGACCAAGCGTGCTAACGCGCCAACAATCCCAACCTTCTACAAAGCGCTTCGAACCTATAAGCAGGTTAACCGGTGAACTGGATGATGTGACCTGACCAAACAAGGTCTCTGCAAACTCGGATTCCAAAACTGAGACATTGTCAAAGGCTTGCTCAGAGAGATGGCTTGCCAAGCCTGATGCGTCGCCAACGTTAATCAACCCGAACGGCTTATCCGCCTGCCCGACACGCAGCATTATCTCGTTATCATCGCCCTTGATCCGCGCGATGGACAACTCGCCACCACCCCTGTTCTGAAACATTTTTTCAAGAATATCGCGGAACAAATCGCCGGGCTTCCAGCCCTCTCGAAGCATGAGGTTCTGAAGGTAAACGAACCCGCCAGCGAAGATGTCAGTTCCGTTCTCATCGAGCAAACCTGTCTCTTGCGCATTACCGGTCAGGATTTGCTCGATCACGGCAGCAGACGCGCCCTCGTCTTTCAGGAACTTCGCGATGAAATTTAGGATTTTTGCAACATCCGAAACCGTCGCCTTCTCTGCCTTTGTTCCGGTTGCCTTCGTGACACTGGAACCGACAAAGACCCAAAGCGGTTTCTCGATGTTGTAAGGTGCGTATAGACCGGAGTTATCTTCATAAAGCCTCAACTGCTGATAGAAACTCAACAAGCAAGCAGTTAGGTAAGAGAATTCAAGCTCATCGAAAGTGCGTGGCAGGTTGAAGATGCGGTAGTCCTTGCCGTAGCCATCCTCATAGAAATACCGGTACGAATAATCGAAAAGGATTGTTTTCGCGTAAGAAGCCTCAATTTCCGGACGTTTTGCAGCCGAAACAGCCTCTTTTAATGTCGCCGAATACTCAAAGACAAAGCCCTTTTCCGAGAGCCGTGCGCGGCTTCTAAACCAGCCACGCTCTTCTTGACTGCCCATGCCACGATGGGCCTCATCGACGAGCAGAAGATTCTGGTCACCCAAGTTACGGGTGGCAATGACATTCGGCCCGTCTGTATCTCCGAGTTTAGTGACTTCGGTATAGTCCACCTGACGCAGTCCATTCTTCCCCGAAGACAGTAAGTCACCGCTATCTGTCAAAAGGCGCGAAGAGACAATGTTGCTAACCTTCATCTCGCGCGCATGCTGAGCCGAAAGCTGTTCGTTCGGCGTAATGAGCACGGTTCGTGTCAGGTCGTGTTTGAATGAAGACTTTGAGGCATAGTGCCGGAACTGCAGGAAATTGACGTGCATAAGTAACGTCTTTCCCGAACCGGTCGCGTTCTGCAGACAGAGCTTATTCAGGTCCTCGAGCTCATAGGGCGTGATCCCCGTCTCGTAACCCTCGTTCGTCCAGTAAGTGTTGAACGCGGCGACATAAGCATTCAATGCCTCCAACAATGCCTCGCGGTCGGCAAAGAACCGGTCAAGATAGATTTCAGCGAACAGTAGCGAGAGCCACTGGTAGTATTTCCATACAATTGGCCTATCGCGCTTCTCATTGATCGCCAGCGTGTGGCTAACGATGTTGTGTTCGTAACGCAGCAAGTCGGCTCGCGTGATCGTCGCGGTCACCTGGAGATTTATATCGAGCGCCTTATAAAAGTGGTGCAGGTTCTCGGTCGTCATCCCCCCATGCACATCCTTTACGGACTTCGCCAACTGCTGCATTGGCCGCAAGGTTCGGTTACCGTCCTTGTGATCCTTCAGTGGATCAAAACCGAACAGACTGACGATCCACTGGTTAAGCATCAACTTGTGGCCAAAGGGTAATTGTTTCTTCTTAGTCGCCTTAGCCATCGGCCTTTCCCCTCACAAGCCTGTCCGCAAACAACCTGTTGCCTGCGTCGCGAAAAGCTTCAAATGCATTGATAGAGCGATCAATACACTGAAAAAATTCATCTCTTATTTCTTGAAACCGTTTGGCATCCTCTTGAGACCATTCGTCAAACCGATCCCAGTACATTGTATAAACATTCAGATTAACACGATGCACAAACAGCCTTACTGCCATCACTTCGCACAAATCACGAAGAGATTCAAAAAGCTCGTCTTCAAGCGGCCGAAGTTTCCCATGCAAATAAGCGGGCTTACTCTTTCTGATCCAAGACAGAGCTTCATAACCATCGTCTATTCCGTCTACAGCCCCTTTCCCGATGGAGTTTAGCGGAACGTCCCGAAAATAATGAAGGTGCTCTGGCTGAACAGCATCAATCACTGCGTGATAGCGTTCCTGATCCTGTTTAAACGGCAATCTGTTTTTTTTCCAAGTATCATAGCCCGACTTACCAAGCCATCCGATGGCGGCAATAACAGGATTACGAACCCAATCAGGAACACTGGTGAGCCATTCCATCATTTCACCCTTCCACATCCCACATCGCCTGATGGAACGCTTCCTCGATCAGGCGCACCTTCCAGGTCTCCTCGTCCCTGCGGAGGTTGGGCAGGTTGTTCGTGCCGTTCACGTAGATCACATCGAACTCGGTGTCCTGCGCGGATAGACGGTATTTGCGGAACCACTCGTCCAAAATCAGATTATCCTGCTCTAGGTCGCCAGTCAGCTTGCGCCACACGACGAGAGCCTTCTCGCGGTCGTTATGATCACCAGGAGTGCGCAGGGTGTAGCCCTCGACCTTGCGGAAACGCCAGGCGCCGTCGTCCGTCTCCTTCAGCGCGCCGTCGAGCATCAGGCGGGTGTTCGTGTCGCCCGGTAGCTCGGGATCAACCTCGCGCTTGAAGGTGGCGTCATAGCCGCGCCAGCGGTCCAGATGCTCGACATGCAGGCCGATCAGCCAGTTGAACGTCTCGACAAGGTCCACCGCCTTCTCGGCATACTCGTCCGTGCCGGGCTTTTTGATCTTCAGCCTATAGGCGGTCGGATCGTCGAACCATTCGATGTTCAAGAGCGACGGGCTGCCTTTGGTCTCGAAGTCCAGCCAATAGCGGAGCATGTAGTCACGGGCGAAATCACCTTTGGCCCCCTTGAAGTCGGCCCCGGGGAGGAGCGTAAGATTGTTCAAAGCATCTTCGTAGCTTTCGAGCCGTACATATTTGAACAGTGCAGACAAGCCGTCGTTAGAACGCGGTTTCCCGTCGCGCCATTGTGATGCATAGATCGCTTTCTGCATTCTTGGACGCGTGACCGTGTCGAAGTATTCACCCATCTCAACCAGACAGAACTTGCGGGAGCCGTGATCTGCTCTGTTAAGTGAAAGGATCGCATGGCCAGTGCTCGCTGAGCCACCGAAGCAATCTAGGATTGTGGAGTCTTTCTCTGCGGCATGCGTGATGAATCGAGAAACAAAGTCCGCGTGTTTCGGTGCGAGGAATACGCCTGAACGCCCAAACATAGCAGACGTCTGCTTCTCTCCGTCCGAGTAGTCAGAGAAAACACTTTTTCCAACATTGGTTTCAACTTCATGCAGCATACGCTTGATCTGAGGTACCTTTTCTTCAGTTTCTCCCCAAGATATCCGGTTGTCAGCATCTAATTTTCTAAGTGTAGTCCTGTCCTCACTCATGTTATGCGAGCCGTATGGAAACTTCCAACCGCTCTTGGGTATCAGTGTTTCTTTGCCCGTGACTGGATGTATAGGTTTGTAATACCTATAGTTTTCACTTTTGGGATCGCGAGTACTAGATGCCTGCTTGGTAGCGGGGAGCGCGAGATTGTCCTCGCGCCAAATCCATATAGTGGCTTGAACATCTTTTGCCTCAGCCTCATCGACCAATCTTCCCGCATTGTCTCGGTATTCAGCGTGCGAATAGTTGAACAAGCCTTTCCAAGGGTCGTCCTTCCGAAAGTCTTCCCACTCAAGACCTTGCGCTTCAATTTCTTCGCGGTAAGCAATTTTGTGATCGTTGTATAATTTTTTGATTGCCTTTTCGATTTCCGAGATCGGTGGATAATCTGGGTTTAGGGCTGCCACAAGCTCCATGACTTCCAAGTAGCCAGGCTTGGGCTCTCGAAACATATTACGGTCTTTCTCAGCCGTTGGCTTGTCCTTGGCGTAAACCAAAACGTATTCGTGGTTGGTCGAATAGTTTGGAACTTGGCTATTATTGGTGTTCATCGACCAGATCAGCTCTTCAACCCGGTTCTCCGGACCGAAGACCGCATCCATTGCATGCTCAAGTACCGTTCTCTCGGCCTTGTCGATACTCACAAAAATCGCGCCGTTCTCAGGCAACAACGGCTTCATTGCATGAAGTCGGTCATGCATGAGCGTTGCCCAAGACGAATGCTTATAGCTATTCTTGTACGGAATAGAGCTGCTGTCGGTGTTGTACGGCGGATCGATATAGATGCACTTGACGCCGCTCTTAAGCTTCTCTTGTAGAACCCTAAGAGCCTGAAAATTATCAGAGTGTAAAAGCTGCCCAATTTGTTCGGCGTCGATATCTTGAATTTCTGAAACTACACGATCCCTGAAATCGGCGTCAAAAAGAGCAGTATCCAGAAGAAGCCTTTCGTTCTCTTTCAGGAATTCAACTGTTAGGGGCGCCGAGTAATTGTTGAGCTGATCGATGGCGAAAAGCTGAATCCACTGTTCACGCTGAACATCGTTGGCCGCGATCTCGGAAAAGAATTCCTCAGGGATACGGTCGAGTGTGATGCAGTACTGGGTGTCGACTACGAACTTTTTCTTCAGCCACAGCCGTTTCTGAAAGTCCTCAAGCTGAGCGAGGAAGTCGATCAGGTGCCGCGCGATACCGCGCAACACCTTGACCTTGGCCAGGTAGGCTTGCACCCGCGGCACATCGGCGGATTCGATGTCGTCCAGCCGCATGACCTCGTTCTTGATGTAGAAGTCCAGCTCTCGCCGCAGGAACCCGCCGAGATCCTTGTGGATGAAGTAATCCATACTGTTCCGGCCGGTGTAGTGGGTGAGATATTTTTCCAGCAGCATCCGGTCCTTTTCCGTTTCGGTCGGCGCCGGTGTCATCAGAGCGGTCACATAGTCTTCCCCGCCCTCCAGCTTAGGTAACAGTTCTTTCACCTTCTTGACGGCATCGATCACGCGCTTCTTTCGCCATGTCCCGTCCTGGCCCGTCTTCTCGGGATCCGGGCGATACTGGAACTGGATCACCAGCTCCGGTTCGCCGGTGTCGCCCGTCTCGATCTTCACCGGCTCGGGCTCATGGATGATGAAGTAGCGTTCGGTCTGTTCGGACGCCTTGACGTTGTTGTGCTCTCCCTCGGACGCAGAGACGATCCGGCAATGCACCTTAAGCGGCTTCTGCTCTAACAGCGCACCATGATGCGCCTGAAACTCCTTCGCCTGCGCCGGATCAAAGGTGAAGTTGGTCAGGTACTCGGACGTCTTGATGTAGTACTGGTCACGGTTGGCCCAGTGCAGATAAACCTCGCGCCCGTCATAAGGAACGGCGTAGGGCGCCGCCTTGCCATCCGTTTCACGCGCGAAGTAGCGACGGCTCATGAAGTCGCCATTGTCGTAATAGCGCTCGAAGAAGCGATAAAGGTGGTCGTAAACGTCGCCCTCGTTGCTGCCACTATCCTTAGCCGCATCCCAAGCAGCCTTGGCTTCCTTCACTTTCGGCGCGACATCAGGATCAGGTGCACCGAATTCCTCAGCCTGCTTGCGCGCGGCCTCATATGCTGCACGAGCTTCCCCGATCCGGTTTTCATCTGCTTCACCGAATGACTCGTCGATGATGCCCAAAAGGTCCTCTTCAAGAAACTTGGTCACCTGTCCGGCTTTCGCATGCATGATGCGGTAGAATCCGAAATCCAGGTCAGGCTGATCGAGCTGGAACAGCTCCTTCAGCAGGCTGATCAGGCGTTCTCTTTGTTTCTCGACGTTGGGCATTTGACGGATTGCTCCTGAGTTCTCTTGTGACTTACACGACCGTCCAGCGGACAGTGAATAGCTCTTGTTTACTTATATCTTGTTGAATGCGGGCTTCCAGATCAGAAATCATTCGGTCGCGTTCCTCTATGATCTCATCCTCTATCTCGAAAATACGCTGGCGCAGACGGCGCTTCGATTTTTCCACCTCTTGAATCTGGGTCTGAATTCTGTGCTGCTGCTCTGGAGTCACTGCGGACCTTACCTCGCGCTTGAGCTCCAAAATTCGGACCTTGGCATCCTTAAGTTCCTTTTCTGCGGCGAAGACCTTGTCCTCAGCCCATTTTTCCAACTTCTGGCTTTCATCCGCGAACCATTGCGCGTTTTGATGCTTAAGCGCCTCAATGACGGCCTGCTCGCGTTGCACCAACACGGAATTCAATAGAGCCCGCTCGTTATCGACATTTCCCTCGGTAAGCCTGCATGGCATCTCAAACAAGCGCCTAATTACGTCCGGATCCACATCTTGCCCAGCATTCGTTTTCGCCGCAAAAAGGATGTGATCCTGCTCGTCAAAGCCGGAAAAACTGAGACATTGAGCGGTTAGGACCCCCGACTGTCCGACCAGAGGCTCGATGCTAAGCGCTTTGGCTGGCCATCCCGAATAGTCGAAGACGATGGCGGCGTCTTTAGCTTTGCGTTTGCGGGCACTAGCAATGACGTGCTGTGCCAATGCATGCCCCAGCCGATATCGATGCTCGCTCATGTCGTTCTTGGCGAGACCATAACCACCGGCTGGAACATCCACCCCATCAGGCGCTTGCTTCAATGCGAAAGTCAGGTGCTCGTTATCAAAGGTAGCATACCGGCGCAGCTCATGCTGGGTGACTGCCCATAACATTCGCTCATACCGTCCGATATACTCTTTGCTCTTGTCTAGATTGATCTTAAGACGGTCGTGCACCTCGGCGTCAAAATTCTCCAAAAGCTTGCGCCGCGTGTCCTCCATAGCTGCGGTGATATTTTCTTCCATCTCAGTTCGCAGCTGGGCGAATTCAGTCTCAATTTCCTCAGTGAATCGACAATTTTGATAGATCGAAACAATGCGTTTCTCGAATTCGACCCCTGATTCAATAGAGCCGAGAACCTCATCCGATGCACCAAAGACGCCAGAGAAAAGCTGGAATTTTTCTGCCAACAGTTCGTACACGCGCTGATCAGCCGCATTGTTTTTATTGAGAAAGTTGACAACAACGACATCGAATTTCTGACCGTAGCGGTGACACCGGCCAATGCGCTGCTCGATACGCTGCGGGTTCCAAGGTAAGTCGTAATTTACGACAATGGAACAGAATTGTAGGTTAATGCCCTCAGCTGCGGCCTCTGTCGCGATCATGATCGAGGCTGTATCTCGGAAATGATCCACAAGGGCTGCTCTAATGTCGGTCGCGCGAGAACCGGTGACCCGGTCAGTACCCTTGTGTTTTGCCAGCCATGCGTCATAGATAGCTTTCGATTGTGGATCGGTGTTTGATCCGTTGAACAGCACAAGCTTTTCCTGATAGCCATGTTCTGCCAACAGGCGGACCAGGTACTCCTGAGTGCGGCGTGATTCTGTGAAAATGATTGCCTTTTCGGCACCACCGAGTTCTGCTGCTTTGGTGAAGCCAGCCCGCAGAGCACTCAGAAGTGCTTGCCCCTTGGCGTTTTCTGAAATGGATACTGCCAAATCTCGAAAAGCGCGAAGGTCTCTAATCTCCTGTTTGATTGAAGCGATGTCATCCGGAGTCAAAAGATCTGGTTCCCCCGGAGCATCCGACCATTCGTCAGCAATCTCGTCGTATTCTTCATAATCTTCGGAAATTTCTTCTTGGAACTTTTCCCGAAGTCCTTCGTCTTCCTTGAGCTGTCGCTCCAGCTTCCGTGCGAGTGTATCAAGTGCCCCGGCAATGGCAAAGGTAGACGACGCGAGCAGTTTGCGCATAATCAACGTCATCAACGTACGCTGGCTAGATGGCAGCGCTTGCAATGACGAACGGCGCAGATACTCGGATACCATATCATAGAGCGCTTGCTCGCCCTCACTTGGCACGAACTCCTGCGTGATCGGAATTCGATTGGTGTAGCGGATGTATTCCAAAACCTGACGACGCAATGTTCGATGGCAAACCGGATTCAAGCGGCTTTTAAGCTCATCAAATTGTCCATCGCCGGTTAGGCGGGCGAACTGGGCACGGAAGCTCTTGGCGTCCCCAAAGGTGTACTCATCAATGAGACTGACAAGGCCATACAATTCCATAAGTGAATTTTGAAGCGGCGTCGCTGTAAGCAGCACCTTTGGTACATTTTCCAATGCGCCCTTCAGAGCGCGACCAGTACGATTGTCAGGCCTGTATACGTTTCTAAGACGATGAGCTTCGTCGATGACAACCAAGTCCCACGGAATGACCATCAACTCGTCAGCATGGCGTGCGGCAAACTGAAAGGAGCAAATGACCAGTTTCTGTTGCTCAAATGGCCGATGAACCCCATCCTTAACCATCTTGTTGTAGTTTCTGGATTCTAGGATCAGTGTCGGCAGGAAGAACTTTTCCTCAATCTCTTGAGACCATTGTTTCCGCAGGTTCGCGGGCGTGATGACAAGAATGCGTCGTTTTCGTTCTGTCCATTTCTGGGCAAGAACCAATCCAGCCTCAATGGTTTTTCCGAGACCAACTTCGTCCGCAAGGATTGCACCTTTGGACAAGGGTGACTTGAAGGCAAACAGCGCAGCTTCAACCTGATGTGGGTTCAGATCCACCTGTGCATCCAATAGAGCACAAGCAAGCTTCTCCGCATCAGCGACCGAATGCCGTTTACTTAATTCCATTGCAAATAGCTTGGCGTGGTATTCTGTAATCACGTTCAGTCCACTGTTTTTCTATCTACCGAGTACCACGGTCACGGTTCACGTTGCGCACTTTCCGAGCTTGTACTCTAAGACGGTCGCAGAGGCTAGAACAGGGTTCCAATTCAGGAACGCCCTAAAGTTCAGAATAACGATTTCCCATTTCAGACAGAAGCTATTCTACGTTGAGCATGGCACCGCCATGCGAATAAGCAGGAAGCCCGTTTGGGCTGTTTGGTGGGCCCACCAAACCTATCCTGCCCCCAGCACGACAGGTGAAAGTTGTGCCATCTCGTGCACCATCATGCACTCTTTTGCATTTTCGTGCAATCTTATGCACT
>JBLXHN010000034.1:0-13616 GCA_048259585.1 Vibrio sp.
CCGGGCGAATGGGGAGGCCGCCAAAAGCGCCAGGCAAGAAACGGGATTATAAGGCGATCAGCCTTCCATTCAATCAGGCGGAATGGGAGGTTCTTGAAAGGGCGGCTGAAAAATCAGGTCGATCCAAGAACAACTTTATTCGTTGGGCGATCTCGGAAATGGCCAAGAACATCCAAGGCTGAACTGGAATTTAAAGATGCGTGCAGTTGCAATGATGCTCAAGATCTTCAGGAAAGTATTGATGACTGCCCATTTTATCGCGCGGCAAACTCCCCCGATTGTTTGCGGATGTTTCCAAGACACCTCTTCTTGTTTGCCCTGCTAAAGAAACTTTACGGGACCAGTCAAGGTGGTTTTGATCAGGTGCCAGTGATGTATAATTCATGTTAAGGTAGAGGCTTTCGATAAATGCACTAATAAAACGATTGTCTGCGTTCGGGGGCTGTATGTATCTACGTGAACTTGAGTTGACCAACTTTCGAATATTTTCGGAAGGGAATGGCAAGGGGCGTATTCGATTGCCCAAAGGAGTTGCGGCCATTGTCGGTGGTAACGATCATGGTAAGACAGCAGTCATTGACGCAATTCGACTTTTACTTGGTACGAGTGATCTTGATTATGCACGTATCTCTGTCTCTGATTTTCACACCTCGATTACTGGTGAAACCGTTACAGAATTCAGAATTCGTGCTTGGTTCGATGATCTCAGTAATCAAGAGCGCGGTACTTTTGCCGAGTACCTGAGCTATGAAAAATTGGATGATGGCAATGTTCAGGCGGTTCTTTATCTTAACCTTATTGCCAAAAATCACAAAAATTACCGCAGGGGCAGGCCGTTTATTTCCACCGAAGTTAGATCCGGGGCGGACAGTGATGGTCCGGTCTTGGATCAGAATACCCGGGCGTTATTGGTGGCGACATACCTTCGTCCCTTGCGAGATGCAGAGCGGGAGATGTCTGCGGGGCGAGGGTCACGACTGTCGCAAATTTTGTTAAATACGGAAACCGTTGGGGCGAGCGGTGAAGAGGATTACGTCAGAGGGACTGAACCCGCCGATGTAAAAAAACTGAGTGTTCTGCACCTTGGCGACTACTCCAATGATTTGTTGTCCGGGCATGATGCAATTCAGGGAGCAGGAAAAAAGCTTAATAGCGAGTATCTTGAGCCTTTGTCGTTTGGCGGGGATATGAATTCCAGTCAGATTTCCATCGGCGTTGGAGGGGACGACAAGGCTCGTTTACGGCAGATCTTGGAAAAGCTGGAACTCCAACTTATAGGGGATGTGACCGGAGGCGTAGTTCGTCACGGGCTTGGTTCAAACAATCTGCTCTATATGGCATGCGAGCTTCTGCTGCTTGGTGATGGCGATGACGGCACATCCCTGCTTCTAATTGAGGAGCCTGAAGCTCATCTGCATCCGCAGCGGCAATTACTCCTAATGCAATTCCTGAAAGACCACGCCGAGAAGCATAAAGCCGACTTGCAGATTATCCTCACCACTCATAGTCCCAATCTAGCATCGGTCTTGCCGCTGGGCAGTTTGATCTTGATGCAAAAAGGTAAGGCCTTTTCCCTGGCAGATGGACAAACCAAACTAGCGGAGGGTGACTACCGGTTTTTGGAGCGTTTCCTAGATGTTACCAAGGCCAATCTGTTTTTCGCTCGCGGGGTTTTGATCGTTGAGGGGGATGCAGAAAACATCCTTTTGCCGACCTTGGCCAGACTTATCGGCCGAGATCTCACCAAACACGGCGTGTCCGTGGTGAATGTCGGCGGTGTTGGGCTGGGCCGTTTTGCGAGAATTTTCATGCGTGAAGATGAGGCCTATGGCCAGATCGGTATTCCTGTGGCCTGTATCACCGATCTTGATGTGATGCCTGATTGCGCACCCGAGATTTTGGGGATCAAAAAAGTTCAGAACGGCGAAGGGAATGAAGAATGGCCAACAAATCGGAGGTGGTTGATGGTCTCGGACTTTCCTAAGGATGGAAAAACGGTGGATGCGTTCCGACAGGATAAAATCGATAAGGTTTCAGGGCAATCTGTCAGCACTTTTGTCGCGGATCATTGGACCCTTGAATATGACCTTGCCAAATCGGAGCTGGCTGAGGAGGTCTATGTCGCGGCAAAGTTGGCTCAGGCCGATGAGAAAATCTGTGACGGGACGAAAATCCGTGACGAAGTCGAGCGTGTAGCGCGGGATAGTTTTGCGGCTCTTCCTAAAGATCAGGAGCGACCATCAAAGATTTATGCCGAATTTGCCCATAAAACCAAAATCACGGCTTCCAAGGCCATTGCTGCGCAGTATCTGACGGAATTGTTGGAAGCTAAGCAAGGAGAAGAGTGGAGTAAGGCAAAATGGGAAACCGTTCTTCCCTCTTACCTTGTTGAGGCTATTAAGCATGTGACGCCAAATGCTGGAGTGCTCGGCATTCAGCCGCAAGATGGCGACAGGGATGCTGGGGGAGAAATACCGGAGCAGCATATCCCATGAAGGAGCTCTCACCGTTTGTTTTTCCTGAGATTACCGATGACGATATTGCCTGGGTATCCCGGATCATGGAATTGCCTGTTGGCGCGTTCGATCAGGCACGGCGAGAGGTGCTAAAGGATAGAGTGTCCATTGATGTCGCTGCGTGTCCTGGTAGTGGTAAAACTACGCTTCTTGTTGCTAAATTAGCAATCCTGGCCCGCAAATGGAGGGATACGAGACGCGGCATTTGTGTCCTTTCGCATACCAATGTCGCACGTACCGAGATTGAGCAAAGGCTTGGTTCCTCAGCGGAAGGTCAAGCATTGTTGAATTATCCTCATTTCATCGGAACAATTCACGGATTTGTTGATCGTTTTCTGGGGGTACCGTGGATTAAGGCCTGTGGCCACCCAGTTTCAATTATTGACACCAGAGCCGCTTTGGAGCGTCGATGGAGGAGACTTCCCTGCTGGACAAGAACAACTCTTGAAAATAAGCGAAATGGGCCTGCGTTGCTGAAAGTTACAGCTACCGATTTTAGTATCGGGGATGTGAATTGGGGTAGGGGACGCATCTTAGGTAGACAGACAGACACGTACAGGAACATGGTGACTGCGTGCCGTGAAACTGCTGAGGACGGATATTTTTGTTATGAAGACCCCTTTTTGTGGGGACGTGAGCTAACTGAGATTGCGCCTGAAACGCTTGAGGCGTTACGTTCACGGTTTCCTGTTCTCTTCATTGATGAAGCCCAAGACAACAGTGAACTGCAGTCGAGCATTCTACATCGTGTGTTTGCTGAGCGTGAATCCGAAGTTATTTGTCAGCGGTTCGGCGACGCCAACCAGTCGATTTTTAACAACGTAGATTCAAAAGATATTCCGACAACGTGGGTTTTCCCCAGTGATGACGAAAATATCAAGCGCGATATTCCCGACAGTCATCGCTTCGGGCAATTCATAGCAGACTTTGCTGCACCGTTTGCTATCGTGCCACAAAGGCTAATCGGCAGGGGTCCGGACCAAAGAAAGGCTGGCGCGGATATTGGTGAGATGCATACCGTCTTTTTGTTTGAAGAAGGCGCACAAGCACACGTTCTTCCTGCGTTCTCAGATCATTTGCACGAGATTTTTGCACCAGATGTTCTGTCAAATGGCAGTTTCGTTGCCGTCGGCGGCAAACACAATGAGCCGAACGACGATAACAATAAACCAAATTCTGTCTGCGATTATTGGAGTGCGTACTCGCCCGAACAAACAAGAGCCGAACCTAAGCCGGATACCTTTATCGGCTACCTTCAGGCCGGACACGCTAAGTTTGACAAACACGGTAGTGGCAATCTTCATGGCATGGTTGAAAGTATCTCAGAGGGACTTTTGGAGCTGGTGCGGCGTGCAGGAGGGAAAATAGTAAGAAAGCTCCGAAAGGATCGCTATATCCGCGAGTTACTTACAGAGAAGCCGGAGGTACGTGCTACCTATAGTGAGTTTATGCGCCGTTTTGCCGTTGATCGGGAAGAATTGACCCAACAACAATGGGAAAATGAGTGGCAACGGAAAGTTAGTGACATTGCCGAAGCTATGTTCGACGGTGATGAAGCATATCAGGCACCGCAGGCATTTTTAAATTGGCCGGATGTCGGAGCTGACGCTCCCGCGGGAGTGCAGGCTGGGACGATTTACCAGAAGGACGAACAATTGCCGAAAATTCGTCTTGGCTCTATTCATTCTGTCAAGGGTGAGACCCATACTGGGGTCTTGGTGTTAGAAACCTTCTGGTATGGTTATTACTATGGCAAACTCAAAAGCTGGTTGTTGCGGGAAAAGCAAGGCGGTAACGGAGAAGGAGTCCAGAACTTAAGTCGTCTGAAGCTACACTACGTTGCGATGACACGCCCAACTCACTTATTGTGCCTCGCCGTGCCAGCCGCGACATTTACCCTTGATGAATTAAACACCCTTTCAAGGAGGGGCTGGCGTATCGCGCGGATTGCTGCAGGAGGTCAGGTTAGATGGGGTTGAGCTAAAGACCTGCGCCAAATGCTCTCTCTATGACACCAGGGGTTCAAACTGCTCGTTTGTGCCATCTACCATTTGGACTGGACTGGGCTTTTCGAACCGGCGCTGAGCGACGGTGTCTGGAATTGTAGCACCCGTTTATGTGCTCGAGAATTTAAAGTCATGATGACACACTAGCTGATAGCAACCTTGAAATCGGTATTGGTTGTCTCGATGCGTCCCCGCGACAGGTCAAGAGACCAACGTTGCAAGGTTCGCCTTTATGGTGCTTGTTACTTCGTCGTCATCTACTTTCCAAATATTGGAGAGTTCCTTTGTTGCCTGAAGCAATGATGATCTAATGTTGTTGCTGGTAAACGGGGCGTCAGTCTCGGTCAATATACGTTCTCGTGGCATCATTGCGATTATGGCTTTCCCTTTCGCACTTCGCAGCATTGGAGCGCCGACAGAGAACCAGCACCCCAGTTTTATCGCTCGATTCAATTCAGCACGATTTCCCGTAAACCAGTGTAGGATCGGAATGCCACAACCTGGGTGCTCTTCGATTTTGTCAAGTACGGCCCCCGCTGCGTGACGACTATGAATTGATATAATTTTAGAGCCATTCGTCGTACAAAGGGAAAGTATTTCGGCGAAAACTTTTGCCTGAGAATGCTTCGATTTCACAAACTCCTTGCCGCCATCTAATCCGACTTCACCAACATACCGAGTTTCATTGAGCATCCTTTCAAACAGTGGCATCTCGTTAGACCGCTCACCGACAAGCTGGGGGTGATAGCCGAGCGCAGTACGAATTCGGCCATTTTTTTTAACCAGCCGAGATGTTTTCGGGAAGGCCTTAGGAATCGTCGTCACAGAAAGAACGTAAGCCCGCGCGGCTTCCAGCTCCTGCACGGTTCTTGCTGGATTTTCCATCAAATCAAGGTGGCAGTGAAAATCAATCACACTTGATGCCCTGGCTTTTGAGAAAGCTGCCAAGTTCCCTAAGCCCTCGTTCATAAACGGAAAGCCACGTATTGCGGTCGTTGTTGTCAGTTGGAAGAGGGCCGGCTTTCATCGCGTTTAATAGTCGTTGCTTTTTCGTGGTCGGTTGAACAGCCCTGATAACTGCCATTAGATCGTCTTTCTTCGCTCCTTCACACTCGGCGAAATTCTGCGGAATTGAGTAGGTATACGGTGTATTATCGACAATCCCCGCTTTATGGAAGGATGCCCTGCGGATGAGGCAAGGCAGGCAGCGACCACATTGCTCACTCTTTCGTTTCCACTTGCCGCATGACACAGTTTGACTGGCATATCTCTGATCTTTCGAAGATAGTGCGGCATTGGTCATCATCTCGCCCTTGGTCATGGTCCAGAAAGGGTTTTGTATGTCGGCTGTTATGCCAACGAGTGAGAATAAGTCTTGCATCTTAGAGAGATAATTCGGGTGGGCCGTGCGCGTACTATGAGATCCTATCCGCCGTGGGGTTAGCGGAGCATTCAATGCAATAAAACCATTTTCTGGTATGTATAGTGGCACTTTCCCCAACCCATTGAGGCCAGCGACAGCATCTGCACAAACAGCTCCCATTGCCAGAAAATTGAAACTTCTTCCTCGCATAGTTGTGTCGTTCGCACTTCCCGATTGCCTCGGGCTGGCATTGAATGCGAAACGTTGAAGAGAATGCCCTAGGCGGTCATACAAGTAGTTCTGACGTTGGGCATCTTGTGGATAAGAGTGACTGACAAGGATTGGATTGTTGCCAATTGCAATCAGATGCTTTGCGCCAAGCCAGCTATCCAAACCGCCTGAGTATAGGCATACGCTATCAACGCCTAATAGGTTGGATTTATTCCTAAGCCGTCCGCCAATTGCGTTCGGCTTGGATGGTCCGTTCGGTAAGAACGTAAATTGCCAATGGTCACCCGTTAGAAAATTTAGAATTTTCTGCAACAATGGTTGAGCAGCCACCCATTTACTTGGCTGCACAACAGGGACCTGAAGTTCGAAGTCACGCGCCCAACCGTTGTCAGACATGTCTTCCCTGCGAAAAAATGTATCAGCTGCAGTGACTGCCATCGAAATGGTAAGAAAATCAAAGGCAACAGTAGAAGTTGGCGTGCCCAAACGTTCAACCCTGTCAGGCAGAGTTTTTCCTATGAAACCTGCATTATCTATGTGGTGGCAGGTATCGTATAATCTAACAACGCGACCATTGGAGGCAATGGCTGCTGATGGCGAAACCTCACCAGTTTGGAATTGCACAACGCATTTAGTCATCATAGCGCTCCCAAGTTTGCCAAACGTGTTGGGCTGCTGCACGCATATAGCTTTCCACAGCACGGGAACCGAGTTGAACGCCCTTGTTTTGCACCTGTGATGCGAAGGACTGCTCAACGTGCTCTCTCGTTAAGTCCAAAATCTCTGTCTCACGCTTGGCCGACGTCACCACATCGTCGGATCGGTTCCACGAATTGCCCGCCTCGTTGACGACGATTTGAAAAATTGAATGGGCGAGGTACTCGATCATGATTTGCGCAATATTGTCGTCGGTCAGAGAATTCGGATCGAAATCAGTATCCACATCGAGCACCTGCTCAATTGCTTCTTGCACAGCAATCTGGATAATATCCGCGTCGGGGCTGTCTCCACCTAAATGTTCTGCAAGCTCCTGGGCGAATAGATCTACTGTTTTGCCTATGTAACGGCTTGCATCTAACCCTTCGACCTCATTGCCGTCAGCGATTGCCTTCAACGTTTCGCCGAATGCGCCACCGGATGAGATCACCTGACCGAGGCGTCTCGGGCCGACGCTAGATCCCCCCGAAGCTTGTCGCGCAAACCTACCTAGAGCCTTCTGGAGAGCGGGGCTGCCACCTCCTCCTGAAACATAGTCTCCAAAACTCTTGCGGAATGACCTGTATCGGTTTGGATCCGATGGAGGGAGCGGAGTTCCGGGCTGGTCATCTGCCCATTCAGGAACCAATGGGTTACGACCACGCCCCCCCTTAGAAGATGAAGATGTACCCAATACTAGCTCCCTTCCTGTAGTTTTTCGATCAGGCTTTTGAGCCACGCACTAGGTTGTTGGACGCTTGTAAGGAAGCGCAAAAGCTCATCTTTGGTTTCTGGATGCGTAGAGGCGAGGACTACTGCACCATTGACGTCAGCGCGTTTGCGAGACCAGTCACTATCTTGGCGCAAAGAATTAACTAACGCACTCATCGCCGCCGATCTTTCATCTGGTAGTATTTGATTGACTGCCTTTGCGCCCGCATTTGAAGTTCTTGTTGGAAGCTTTAACAAAGCTTGGATTGCAGTTGTCGTTTCCGGGGAAAGAGCGGTGTCCTTGATTTGAAGCGGCAGCGTTTCCCTTGCCAGATAAACGGCTGCCCGCAAGTCAATATTTGAGAGTTCAGGTGATAATTGCCCCCACTCTGCAATGAAATCTCTGTGGTCATGCCAGCTCTCAGGAAACCCTGCTGTGGAAGTGCCAATTTTTTCTAAGTTGCTTGCGGAGAGTCCCTTAACTTTTCCTTTTGGCGAAGCGTTAACCAGCTCAAGCAGATCACCGAATGCCCGTTCATTGGTGCATCGTTCAAACAAAGAAATCTTCGCAATGACTGCTTCGTCCAAGTTCATCTTGCGCCTATTGGCAAGGCCATGTCGCATACGAACAGTGTTCATCAACCTTTTGATGATCCTAGGGTTTCCTAGCACCGCTTTTGATTTTGAGAGCGTGGGGGCTATCCTAAGGACATTTTCAAGTTGTGTTTTCAGACCGGCATCTGCTGAAACAAGTTTCGCAAGCTCATCGAGTGAGAATTCACCACTTTCCGACCATGAGTTTTGGATGGTTCCCAGCAAGTAAGTGCGAGCGTTTTCTAAAGCACTGGAGGCAACCGAGGAGGATCGTGAAAGCACTAACATACTAAGGAATGCCTGCACTTCTTGGA
Organism: Vibrio sp.; assembly: GCA_048259585.1. GTDB lineage: Bacteria > Pseudomonadota > Gammaproteobacteria > Enterobacterales > Vibrionaceae > Vibrio. The sequence goes on from JBLXHN010000034.1 coordinate 8,432, forward strand.
GGCCGAGCCTAGGTACAGCTACCGGGAACTGTATTAGCTTGTCCAAGTAGTCATCGACATGTTTCTTTGATGCCCCTGAAAAATGGTTGGCTACCGCATGCCGAACCATGTCTACATCTGCAGCTACTACAAATGCAGTATTAGGCAAGGAAAGAAATAGGCGCATCGCTTCAAGGTTTTCGATTGCCGTCTTTGGGAGGCAGCGATCAAGATTATCCACGAAAACGACCAAACGTTTGTCTAAGTTATGCAGAAGGGCCGAAAATTCTTCCTTGAATGCTGCTATTTCTTCTGGAGGAGATCGAACGTCCTTTGGGTCAATCAGCCCTTTCACTTTGTTGGATGCAGCCGCCGCGCCATCCTGAATGGCTTCAAGGTCTTCGGTATCTCCTTTACCAGAGAGTACATCAGCGCCCGATGCGATTGTTCGTGACACAAAACCAAACGTAGGCAGCCCCAACGCCGCCATCCCAACTTCCGCCCCAAGGCCCAACAACCTAAGCTTATTTACTCGTTGAAATAGACTTTTTGCCTGCTCCTTCAAACCGCTGGGGGCTTCTGCGATGAGAGTTTGAGAAATAACCGTCATAAGGGCCGATTTTGCTTCGTCAAACCCTTGATACAGCCATGCATCAAATTCGATGACTATTGTGTTCCCATCACTCAGGAGCTGTTTGTTTACAAGTTGCAAAATGCTTGATTTGCCAACACCCCACCCGCCATAGACACCTACTGACAGGGGTAAAAGCGTGTCATCTGAAATCATATCGCAGATCATCTCTGCAACTTCAGAGTGGTTCAAATAGTCAATATCAGTTTCGTTGTCAGACCACATACAATTTCCTAACCAGTCCGTCGAGCACTACACCTTAAAAGTGTAGGGCAGTAAAGTGTTTTGCTAATAAACAGTGAACTGTGATCTAGTTGGGCTGGTGTAGCGTGAGGCCATGATGACGATGCTTGATGAATGACCGGCATTACGAAGCGACCGCACTCTCCGGGCTGTACTTGTTCTCCATCAAACGCACTTAACGTTCTCGACCTATCGATGTTAAGCTGGCATGTTGATTCGAACTTGCTTCACAAGACAAGTTTGCGTTGACCGACACCCAACCAGATCCCCACTAAGGGAGAAATATTGGACACAACATGACTGCGACAAACCTTGGACTGCTAATTATGTTCGTCGGTTTTGTACTGCTTATTGGCCTGTTCATTTTGGCTAAGCGAGCACTGCGAAAAGGTGCAGAGACTGTTCCACGTTATCCATCTTTGAGTGATGTCTCGGCGAAACCGTAGAAAGATCACTCGGTGTATGGCCAGGTTGATTTCCTGAGCATTGATCAGGTGTATATCCATAAACGGATCAACATGCAGCGAAGATCAAGATCAACTGACTAAGCTATGCCACATTGTTACCGTTCTAACTAACGGATAGCAGGGACATCCTCCCATCTCGTTGTATAGCTAGGTGATCGATTGGTAGATGTCATAAACCAGTCCGGGACGTTTGACCTGGACACTCTGCCAACCGTCACAGCTTCCTTGCCAAATCTCCCTTCAAGCTGATCAATTGCTTTCATCAGTGGATTTTCCAGTTGGCAATGCACAGAGAAAAGGTCTCTGGGGGCTTCTTCCGGCCGACACAAATCTAGCATCAGTATGCCGGCTTTTTTCACTTCCAGATCGCTGCGCCAGATCCGATTGATATTCTGGCCAACCAGGTTGCTCACGATCTTTGTGTCATTCGTTGCAGGCGTCATTGTCAGCTCGCAACCGCGCGAGAACTGCTGTCGATCCTTCTTGAATCTATTGCTCAAAATAAAGAGCTGACACCGACACGCGACAAGGTTAAGCCGGCGCAACTTTGAGCACGCCCGGCCCGCGAACGTAATCAGCGCCTCTTTTAACATTTCCCTGTCGTTAATCTCTTTTCCGAAGGATCTCGACACGCACACGGTTTCACGTTGTGGTGGGCTGTCATCGAGACCGATGCAACGAATGCCGCGTAGTTCACGCACGGTTTTCAGGCCGCCGACCGTCATCATTTTCCGGGCGGTTGTATCGGGCATATCGCGAAGTTGACGGGCCGTTGTAACGCCAATGGTGGCAAGCTTGAGGGCGAACTTTCGCCCAACGCCCCAAACGTCGCCGGCCTCAGTTCGCTCCAGGGCGACGTCGATCCATTTCTGATCATCGAGGACAACCACGCCTTTTGCTTTGGGGGATTTCTTTGCCAGACGGTTCGCGAGCTTCGCAAGTGTTTTTGTGGTTGAGATGCCAATCCCGACAGGTATCCCGGTTTCGCGCAGGATCTTCACCTTCAGATCCCGAGCCCATCGATCATGATCGATGGGCGTATTGTCCAGGTCGATAAAAATTTCGTCTATTGAATAGATTGAGCTGTCCGGTACTTCATTTGCTATGAGCGTCATCACCCGTCGGCTGATATCGCCATAGAGTGCATAATTGCTGGATTTGACGATCACGCCATGCCGACGTACCAGATCGCGGATCTGGAACAAAGGTTGTCCCATCTTTATCCCCAATGCCTTTGCTTCAGGGCTTCGAGCAATCGTGCATCCGTCATTATTTATATTACATTTAGTATAGTTATTTATTCTTCAGAGGCTTGTTTCAAAAGGATAAATACAAAGACATTATTATTTTTGTTCACCCAGCAACTGTTCAGTCAAATTCTATAGGTGGTTAGAAGATAAATGCTGACTCGATGAAAATAAATTGACCAGTTGGTGATGATCGCATGTATGGAACCCTACAATGTAACTATAGAGGATTGCACCTATAGGTGCGCAAATTCGCAATTATCAACGTAAAACTAGATTTCTGGCTGCTAAGTGTAGAAGGTCGACAGATGAGCTTTTGGGATCGGATCGGAAGAAAGTTAAAGTTCTGAGTGCTGGTTGGTATGTCATTTGAAATGGGCGAGGGGGAACGGTCTTACATAAAAGTCAGCCTTGTCTGGTTCTGCCCTCGCCCGATAAGTCAGTTAGTAACTTGCTCGACGTAACCTCAGTGCATTCGTAATGACAGACACTGAAGACAAGCTCATGGCTGCAGCGGCAAACATGGGTGAGATAAGAATGCCGAAGAACGGATAAAGTAGTCCTGCGGCAACCGGGACACCTGCAGCATTGTATATCATAGCAAAGAAGAGGTTTTGTCGAATATTGCGCATGGTTGTTTCCGAGAGCTCGCGGGCGCGAACAATTCCACTCAGGTCTCCTTTGACAAGAGTGAAGCCAGCACTTTCGATTGCAACATCCGCCCCCGTACCCATCGCAATTCCGACGTCGGCCTGCGCAAGTGCGGGGGCATCGTTAACACCGTCACCCGCCATCGCGACTTGATGACCTTTATCTTTTAGCTCTTTGATCAAATTGGCCTTATCTTCCGGTGAGACATCGGCCCGGATATCGGTAATCGAGAGTTTACTGCCAACAGCTTTTGCTGTTCGTTGGTTGTCGCCCGTCGCCATGACAATTTTGAAGCCCTGTTTTTTCAATGCAGCCAGGGCATCCGATGTTGTTTGCTTTATCGGATCGGCAACGGAAATGAGCCCAGCAATCTTTCCATCAATAACGACATGCATTACCGTTTCCCCCATATCTCGCCGATCATTTGCTATTTTATCAACAGCAGAATGATCGATATTGAGAGTCTGAAGGAGTTTGCTATTACCTAGGGCAACCGACTTGCCACCCACCTTTCCGGTGACGCCCTGACCGGTTACAGCTTCAAATTCCTGTGCCTTATCAAGGGACAAACCGCGCTCCTGAGCGGCACTAACAATGGCGTCAGCCAATGGATGTTCGGATCCCTTTTCCAGCGCCGCAGCGACAGAAAGAACTTCCTCCTCCTGAAAATCCGGTTGGGCGATTACACCTGCAAGTTTTGGTTTACCCTCTGTCAAAGTCCCGGTTTTATCGACAATGAGCACATCGATCTTCGCAAATCGCTCCAAAGCCTCTGCATTTTTAATGAGCACACCAATTTGTGCACCACGGCCGGTCGCTGTCATGATTGACATCGGCGTTGCCAAACCAAGGGCGCAGGGACACGCAATGATCAGAACAGCAACCGCTGCGACAAGCCCGTATGACAATGACGGATCGGGCCCCCAGATGGCCCAAGCGACGAAGGCGATCAAAGCAACCAGGATAACAGCAGGCACAAACTTGCCTGCAACCGTGTCTGCAACCTTTTGGATTGGCGCTTTGCTTCGCTGAGCATGGGAGACCATATCAACGATTTGGCTCAAGACAGTATCTTTGCCAACCCGTTTGGCTTGGATGATCAGGCTGCCATTCCCGTTGATTGTTGCTCCGGTGACATCATCATCTGGATTCTTCTCAATTGGAACGGGTTCACCCGAAATCATGGATTCATCAACTGACGACCGTCCTTCAACGACAACGCCATCGACAGGTATCTTGTCACCTGGACGAACCCTCAAGCTCATTCCGACGGTCACATCTTCAAGAGGAACTTCTCGTTCAGAACCATCATCTTCAATAATGCGGGCTGTTTTTGCAGCAAGACCCAATAACGCCTTGATTGCCGAACCGGTTCGTTCCCGTGCCCCCAATTCCAACAGTTGGCCAAGAAGCACAAGGACAACGATGACAGCTGCAGCTTCGAAATACACACCGACATGTCCCTGTGCATCTCTGAATCCATCAGGAAAAATGTCAGGAGAAATCACTGCGACGACGCTAAATATATAAGCTGCGCTAACACCCATCCCGATCAATGTGAACATGTTGAGAGAACGGTTCACCACAGAATGCCATCCACGAACCATGAATGGGAAGCCGGACCACAGGACAACAGGCGTTCCGAGAACCAACTCAACCCAAAGAGTAACGCGTTCTCCAATCATTTCCCGGATGAAACCCAAACCAACAAAGGGCCCCATCGTTAGGACAATCAGCGGCACCGTAAGAGCTGCGCCTAACCAGAATCTCTTTTTGAAATCCTGAATCTCGGGGTTTGGTTCGTCATTTTCTGTTGGTATATCCATCGGTTCCAGTGCCATTCCGCAGATCGGACAGGAACCAGGTCCGGATCGTATGATCTCTGGATGCATCGGGCAGGTGTAGCGGCGAGAAGCGGATGACGAAGCGCTGTTTGCAGCAGATGTCTCTTCCTCTGAGGACAATAC
>JBLXHN010000035.1:0-12658 GCA_048259585.1 Vibrio sp.
TGATCATCGACGTGAACTAGAAAATTCACGTGTCGCTGTGACAACTGTCAAACGGGAGTCATCACAGCGAGGCGGTGTTTGAAGTTGGCTCAGTTTGATATCTCGGTTAGTTCTATAATATATATTATGACAAAAGTGACTTACTCAAATGCGTTGCGTTTAGGTCGACAATCGGTGGAAGAACCCCATATGTGAGGCTTGCGCAGCGTAGCGAAGCTAGACACACATATGGGGTTCTTCGGTCAACGTTGCTTTGGTATCTAGCAAAACAATTATCGGTTTGAGCTAAATGCACACAACTCAACTGTTACCTGCAGATCTGCAGACCTCAATAGTACTGGACGACCATGGTGTTCCGCGGTTTTGGAGCACCGTCTGGCTTGACACCTTCAAGACACGGCTAGCGAACAGCACGCGAACACGTTACTGTAAAAATCTAAGTCAACTTTACGAATATTCTGACGAGCTGTACGGAACGCGCTCCTTAGATAGAGCTATAACCAACCTAGACTTTGATCAAATCGAATGGATTGTGAGCGGGTTCCTGCAGAGATTACGACGTCACCATTACGCGGCCGGTCGATCTCCGACCGGACTTCCCGATATTTGGCGTGTATGTAAAGAGTTTCTCTTCACGTTGCTCGAATATCTCACTCCAAGTAACTCAGAGCCGTCTTTGACAGCCCTACTCCTTCGGCTTCAACATCGCTTGCAACTTTATGATCAACTCACTGTAACAGCGCAATTTCCTCTTACTGTTGCTATTCGGGTCATACCTGCAACAGTCTTGTGCGAACTAGCGGTCGTCTTTGCACCGGGCTCCACAGAAAACCCTTTCAAATCAGCGGATCAGCAATGGCGAAACTGGTTGCTTTTTAAACTTTATCTTTCTCTTGGATTACGTCGAGGAGAAGCGCTGCTCTTGGATGCGGATTGCATCAAACATGAAAAAGTGCTGTCGAGCACAGGTGTACAAGAGGTCGCGTGGCTAACAACATTTAATTCTCAGTCTCAAGATAATGACCCAAGGTATTCTAAACCCGCACTAAAAACACCGTTTTCTCGGCGCGACATTCCTGTTAGCCGCGAACTACTGAGCATATTCGACACCTATACACGTAATTTTCGGCCGTCATCTAAATACCCGCAACTACTGATATCCAGAACCGGACGTCCTTTATCATCAGCTAGGGTTAACAGCATATTTTCCCGTGCAAAAGGATCGCTCTCAAATACCTCTCAGGCCACCCTGGATAAACATCATTCTGTTACGCTTTCTCCACACTCATTGCGCCACACAGCAGCCGTATATCGAATTCGCGCATATATAGAACAAGGCTTTTCTCTCGATCATGCGGTTGAAAAGCTACGAGTATTCTTTGGCTGGGCTCCAAACTCTCAAATGCCACGTTTGTATGCGCGAGCCTATTTTGAAAGCTCACATCAACAAATCTGGACGGAGAGCTTTGATGATTTCATTAAAGGACTGACTGAAAGCACGGGAGAGGATCGCGATGAAACCTGCTAAAACACAGGAAAACATACAGGATCGGTTCAACCTTGACACCGCGCATTGGCCCCCTCTTCCCTCACTTCTTAGGTACTTTGACGATTATGACGAACGATACAGGTCTATTACTGACTTAAGGTCAAGTGACTGCTGGTACGTGCGCATCGATGGTCAAGATGAGTATATTGACTTTTCATGGGCAGTAGACGGAACGAATAACGTTCTAAAGCACTGGGTTGTGGAGGGGCTTTTAACTGGCCGTCGATGCAACGCAATGAAAAAGTATGTGAGCGAGCTCAGATCATGGTGCCTTGGTACTGATGTTAGTATATTCAACCAATTGGTGAAGATCAAACCCGAGCGACTTCCAAGTTTTTGGGCATCTGAAGTGCTGCCAACTCTTCTCGGAAAGTCTGATGCAACTGCGATTAAAAGCTTCTTACGTTTTCTTTGTCGAAGACTCTTCGCAGAATGGCACCCCGCATATGCTCAAATTATATCTGGGCTACCGACACCCCATCAAGACCTCTACAAGAGAATTAGATCAGGCGAATGTTTTATCCCGGCACTAGACCAGCGTTTATTTGCTACTAGACTTGACGCCGCCTCAAAACAATTGCGTGACAAGCCACGCACCAACAAGCTCTCGATCAACGTCATTAGAGACTATTGTATTCTTTGCCTATGCTTCCAGTACGGATTGCGCCCAGGGCAAATTGCAAGAATATCGGCAACCGATATACGTGTTTTCGAAACAGGTGCACTGCATATCGCCTTCCCACTAACAAAGCAAAGGAAGGTTAGCTCGAAGATAGTCCGGCGTGTAAAACGGGATTGGTGCAGTTTATTTCTTACATACCTCAAACATGCGCCGGCTCCACCAGCAAAGTTTTTCGGCTTCACGCCAAGGGACGTTACGGAAACAGTACAAACAATGACGCAGGCGCTATGTGGCAATGCCTATACCCCAGGCGATTTTCGACACACTGCTAGCCAGCGCCTGGTAGATTCTGGGGCTTCTGCAGTTTCTGTCGCAGAATTTTTAGGCCACTCTACGTTGAACGCAGGGGCAGTGTACTACGATACATCTGCCAACCAAGCAGAGCTCATTAATCGCGCGCTTTCAATCTCACCGATATATTCAACTGTTCATCAAGTAGCACGTACCAGAACACTCTCTCGACAATTGCTAGAACGAACATCTGCAGAGAAAATAGTTAGTGGAATGCCACATGGCATACCAATAACTGGAATCGGAAAATGCTCGGTGGGTCAACCTAACTGCAATTTTAATCCAATTTTCTCCTGCTACAACTGCCGACACTTTATCGCCATAAACGAGCAGAACATACACAGGAACGTTCTCAACGATCTCCGTAAAGTATCTCGCAGCTTTTACGATGCAGAAAGGCTGACAAACGCATCACCCGCATTTCTTCAACTACAAGAAACGCTCGACGCAATTCAGAGAACCCTGAATGAACTGTCAAGTCTTAAAGCAAGAGAATAAGCTAATGGGCATAGCAGAATACAACTCTCTAATAGAACAAGGTCGTTGCTTTGCAGAAGACAATCTGTTGATTTGGCAACTCCCCGTCGAAGATGATGGAAAGGTGCCAAAACCACTCAGATGGAACCTATCGAGGGTCATTTCTGCACCAGAGCCGCCGGTTTTTTGGCTATCTACCGCTAGGATTCCCCCTAGCGCTGAGCAGGCACTTAGAACTATCTGTACAGCGAGAAATCCCCATACGTTTCCTTCAAAGCTTTTTCTTACTGAAGAATGGTGGGATCTCCATAAAGCCATTGCACTGCACACGATTCTTGTCAGGAAGAACAAGCTCTCTCACGTTAGCTCAAACATCTTGAAGATAGTTCGTATTTTGGGAGTTTGCTGTTTCCCCAAAGCACCTTGGGAGGTCTCGTCCGATGACATCAGGAAGGCCTACAATGTATCTCTACTGGTCGGTAATTCAGGAAAAACTGCTCTTAATATGGAAACGGTCGTACGACTGTTTTTTGATGGTATGCGCTTGTCTGATGCAAGGCCTTTATCTCAGTATTGCCAAGCTTATAGTGTCTACGAACCACATCAAAGGAACGTCGAGGCAAGACGTGTAACAGAAAGAACCTTTCGTCGTACTGAATTAGTTAGAACACAGTTAAGTGACCGTAAGTCCCCCGACCGCCTCCCAGACAAACAAGCGTTCTGGGAACTTGTCGACATTGTATTCACTGAGCAACCGAGAACATTCTCGGACTTCATTCGGTTTCGGATAATTCAACTATGTATCCTAACCGGGCTGCGTATAGGAGAAGTAGTATCGTTGCCCGCAGACTGTCTCCGTAAACGCACATATTTCACGCAAGATGGCAAGCCAGCAGAAGCGGCACATGGAATAAGCACTTCTCTCACATTGCGGTATTTCTCTGAAAAGAACGTCACCCAACACAGTAAATCTTCCCTAATTCTGACGGAGAACATCCAACATGTTCCCCCGATGTTTTCAGACATCGTAGAGGATATTGTACAGAGCACCTTAATCGCTACATCTACAATGCGAGTTAGACTTGAGCAACAAACCACTCAAAAATGCCTTTTCCCTGAACTACGCCGGACCAAGTTTATACCAAGTTACGAAGCATACGCGCGAGTGACGGGCAACATCGCAATAACCAACCGCGGTCTGCCTTCAGGATTGGTTGAGGAATACAGAAAAGAATACAACCCTTCTGTTCTGAACAAGATATATCAATCTCAAGTTATTGATATTAAACAAAGTCCTCAGGCATTTTCCCCCCATATACGACAAATGCATCACCTATGGAAGCACAACGTTTACGCATATAGTAAAGGTGGTCGAAAGCTCCGCGGGAGATTAAGCTGGAAAAGCATATACTTCAAAGTATCTCAAATTGAGACATTCCTAAATGAGTTTCGGCCGAACAAGATACCGGACATGGTTCCTGTCAAACTCCAGAACGGACAATTTCATTTCCCGCACCAAAACTTGTTTCTCGCCCCTACCCATGCCCTTTCCGAAGGTCGACACGGTAGTGTTACAAGTTTGAACCTATATTATTCGATAAGTAAGGCCTCGACACAGGATGTAATGAGAATGCTAGATGGCAAAGCCAAAGACAGCATCTTCGCGAGGTATCGACCCCAAATAGCTGATCAATTGTTTCTCAGAACCCATTCGTTTCGTCATCTGCAAAGCACGGAACTTCTGCGTTTAAATGTTGCAGATACAGTTATCTCAAAAAGGTTCAGAAAAGATATCCGTCACGCTGCAGCTTATGATCATCGAAGCTTGTTGGAAGATCTCAAAAACATTGCAATCGATGATGAATTTTTATCCCCACTGAGTGAAAGAGGCCAAACAATCTATAAGTTCGCGAAAACAGGAAAAGTGTCAGGCCCAATTATTGACGAATTCCGGCAGATCGAAAGCTCTGAAGGAATTGATGCCGCAGTCCAATATCTTCAGAGTGAGGCAGACGGATTTCATGTAACACCTTACGGCCTGTGCTTAAATGCATTTACCGTCGAAACTTGCCCAAACCACCTAGAGTGCTTTAACAACTGTCAACATTTGGGTCGGACAAACATTAAGTCGGAAGAGGAAAACCTCAAGAAACTCAAAGGTCGACTGGCCGGTTGGATTGACAAGATCGAACAACAACCGATTGAGAAACGTCCTTTCGGCTGGAAGAATCAGCTAGATCACGCGAGAGCGCGATTAGATGCCGTTGGTAAAGCACTTGCAACAAAACCAGGCAGACGCGTCTTTCCAAAAGGGAATGATCGCTATGAGGACCAGTCTCCATCAAGGCAGACTATCCTTGATACCTGAGCCACCTCTACTCTTGTGAACGTTCTATTGGAAGAGAACTCTCATGGCCTTGTCTCGAGAAAACTTGAAGGTATTTGAGGCTCGTCTAAACCGAATGTTGGTTGATGATATAAACCTGACGGCACGTTCATGTGTGAGCCAAGGTTTAGTAAAGAACGCTTCAGACATCACTCGAATACCTGCGCGCCGCGAGTTGCTCGAAAAATATAGATTCCTGCAACAAGATAGGCGAAATAAAAACAAAAATAATCACATAATAAAGGAGTTACGCGCCGATCTCCTCAAGGCCAATCAAGAAATTAATGAACTGAAAGAGCAAAAGGAAATCTTGCTTGCATCCCACAGAGCATTGATAGCGGTCGTGGGCGAGTTCGGTGGGATCAAATCCTGGAAACAGTCATTCATAGCATACGACAAAGCTATGAAGTTTCTCGAAGCCGTTTCGGAAACAAAGAAAGATACGGGTAACTCAACGTGACTATCTTATCGTGCATGCTCATTTTGTTACCTTACTGATGAATTCGACCTTTGCTTTATCATGTTCATCATCAGTGTCCCTTAATATCTTGGACACTTTACGTAAATAACGCTTTCCGCGCACGGTCCGAGCAGCTTCCATTATTAATTCAGCAAGAATAGTCGCCTCATCTGAAAGATGGGAAAATGTCATAGGGTCCAATTTTTTCTCTATAAACCTGCTAACGACAGTTTCCCTCAAGCGGGCACAATTATCCCAAACAAACCAACTACTCCAGTGCAGACGCCATTTAAATAGCTGTTCAACGTTTGCAGGCAAACGCCTATTGCGTAAAGCTTTATAAATAATGGAATATGCAAAAAGGAAAAGATCTGCTTGTGATTGTGAGCTCTCGCCAAGCGCTCTGGATAAAAGGAAAGCAGCTAGATAATCTTCGTCCTGTTGACTACTAGGAATGGTAGTAGACTGCACTGCCACTACCCATGGGTCTTCGCCATCTTTCAACCGAATAGCATCCGGCTCAGTGAAACGAGCTAATGCGACAAGGATAGACCTATGAGAAATGCGACGAGAACTAAGTACTGCAGCCATTGCGCTGGGTATACGGCTCAATGCGAATATCCAGCTATCCAGTACAGGTGCGTCAATTGAAGAGTCCAATATAGATGCGAGTTCATCGGGCTGCACTCGCTCAACCAGCGAAGTTGCCTGTTCTGCTTTGCCAGCACGAATTAGTGCAATTATTACACGGCCAATATCCGCAAGCTCAATAAAATCCAGTATATCGTGCTCAACGTCATCCATTCTCCAAAAGTCCGGCGTTTCCAACAGATCTGGACGAGCCTGCACTACAAGGTGGATCAAACCTGAATTGACGCGCAATCCTTCCAACAGCTCTGAACGATCTAAAGCAGATAACGCCAGCTTGGATGCTGTCCCCAAAAAACTCTCAGTGCCGACGGCTTCACTAAAGCGGGTTGGCGACCTTCGCCAGAGTTCTATCCCGATACGCTTTGCAGCTATCGGATCATCATTAACACTGCTTGTTGTTGCAATAGTATCAACAACAAAGTCAAAAACTTTACTGTCGAGCAGTTCAACTTGCTCTGTTGCTCGTCGTGCAACTAGAAGGCGCACAGAGCGTGCCTGTTGGGAACCGAACTTTTGCAGCCTCTCCAATGCTTGCACAGCGAGTATTAAATTGGGATGATTGTCTGAAAATAGTGCCGAGTATAAAAGACAAAGCGGCTCCATTGCTCGCCGACCGCCATCAACATCTCCACCAGTTCTACGAAGGAACTCGCGCAGCTCACTATTCGCATCTCCAGTTGCAATATCAATTGTTAGCGGCTGAAGTGCTACATTCTCCTCTACGTCACCAGCGCTCAGCGCCCCAGGAAAATGCGTTTTCACCTGCCGTGTCATTGACCGGACCAATTGAAGGTCGAGCATTGCCCCCTTTCGCGAGCGGTCAATCCCAGCCAGTGTGCAAAAGCCAAAAGATCGTCTTAGCCGAGGCCATTGTTGCATCCATATTGTTAGTACAAGTTGCTCGTCATATTCTGCATTGTCGACTTCTGCTAAAATGGTGTCGTCTGGAGAGCTATATAGCGCATTTACAATTTCACTAGCTCGTCTAACACTAACCTTGGATGAACTGCGTACCCTTCTTGCAGTGATTGAGAGCGGCTTAGTGTAGTCACGTTCCCGAGATAAACCTGTGGGCCTTTTAAAAGCCGCGAGCAAGTCATCTACTGAAAACAAAACGGCTAAATCGGAATAATCAATTATAAGTGAATGGGTCCACACACAGCCTGGTCGCGACATCTCCGGAGCAATCCAAGTGCGTGCCAGCACATACTTGCCTGTGCCTAAAAGTGGGTAGCCTGTTAGATAACCAGATTCATCGGGCTTAATACCTGGACCTGACAAATCACTCATGACAACCATAGTCCGAGCATCTGAACTTGACAGAGACACGGAACTCGATATTAGCCGGTGACCATCACTATATCCATGTAAGGCCTGGTGAATGATCAGATCCATTAGCTGATAAGCCACTCAAGAGGTAATGTAATGTCAGATTTCACTACTGCGCCATCTACAACCTTAATCCTATCCGAAGGTCGCGTGAGCTCTCGAAGACCTTCTGTCTCTTCAAGAGTTTCGCCCTTGTCCTGATCTTCATAAACCCCACCTTGCGCACTAATCCCCCAAATCCGCCAAGTCCACGGGTCCCTAGCATTTCGCAAATATTGGTCTAGAAGAGGCAGCTTGACTTTTAACAGATCCTCAGGAGTCAATTCCTCACCTTCAACTTGGTCCCACGCAGAAACTAGAATGGCAAGGCGTCGAGGACCAATATCAAGCTCACCAGACATAAGAAACTGCAATATATCTATAATTTGAACTTGGGTAGGAGCAATATCGGGAGTCCAGTCAACCAATTCCCCTTCAGTGTATTCGATTCCAGCCCCTTTAGAGATTGCCAGATGTTCAACGATCCACGCCGGAAACCTTATCGTATCACCATTAATTAGCAGTAGAATCGCCGGCGCCTGTAACATCTCCCGCATGCTCTCATCGAGCTCGCGCTTCTCCCACATACGTGTAAAATCTTCTCCCGGCATGTCAGGAAAAGATACTTCTAGAGAACGTCCTAAAGCATCTGCAAGGAGCATTTTCACGATCTTAATGCCGCTCGTTTGAGTGCGCTGCTGCTTCTTTCCTGCGCGCCAACGCTTGGTAAGACCATTAATATGCTCGTAATTACATTGGCTCAGCTTGTCGAACCTTAGCTTTGTAACTGCCCCGGATTCGCGAATCATGTGCCAAAGAGCAGCGAGAAAAGTTGTCTTTCCTGATTCTGGGAGCCCAATGACCGAAATGTCGGGCTTCGTATCATTCATTTTACCGTCTCATACGTATTATCAAGAAGATCCATCATACGACTACTGGTAGACACACGTCTGTGAACCAGAGTTGGCGAAATCGATGCTTTTAGCCAAAATTGCATCAATTGATCTACGCCGTTACCTCGCTCTACATGAGTAGAGTCTTGCGGCGACGCAGCAACAATAAACTGTTCAATCTTTCCAAAGTGACTGGAGTGCCTTTTGACGATTGAGGCCACTATGGTCTTGAAATCTTGATCAACACGGTGAGATACTTTCGACGCGAGGACAACATCTTCTTTTGTAAGAACAATCGCCAAACTGCATCCTTTGCGAAACGCATGTGCTTCAACTAATGCTTCCACGATTTGTTGCGCGGCAGTTATAGATTCATGACGCTGCACTGAAGACACAAGATGCTCGCCATTCACCAAGACTGTAGTCACATCTGCTCTTCTCAGTTCGTAAAACGCTTCTGCATTGGTCAAATCATCGGCAGCAGCCAAATAGTCTTCTCCCGACCTATCCCCAATAAAAAGAGAAACAATCTCGTCAGGTTTTGAGCAAAGATCGAGGTGAAAAAACGTAACGTCAGCACCTGCACTGGTTCGTTCTGTATGCGGTTTCCCCCTTCGCGAAGAAGCTCTCGCATCATGACAAATTTTTTCGAACCCAATTAAAGTCGAAGATCCCGCAAAACCGAATTCAGCAACCGGTCCTTTTTGAAGAAGTTCGTAAACACTGGCTACAAGGCTGGTTTTCCCTGCTTCATTTGGACCAATTATTCCGATACAACGAGAGAGTCGTTGACGCTGTAAACTAGACGCCGACTCTCCATCAAGCGCTTCCCCCAATGAGAGGTTGATAACCCGCGCCTCGTCAACTTTAACTTCTTCCTGGTCATCATGCTGCTCAATGTCATCCATAGTAATAGCAGATACGTGTGGACACTCCTCCAATGGATATCCCTCGACGCACTTGCCGTCTATTTCCAAACCGCAGGCCTCGTTTGCACAAGTTTTAGACTGTAAATCCATTGTGTTATCAGTTCACGTTAAGGAAAAGATGCTCCCGATAAAAAAGCTCCGCTAGCTTGAGACTAGGAAGACGCACATCTGCTTGTATACCGGTAAGTGCAGACCAACCATCTTGCCACTTATCTTTCGCTCCAAGTTCAGCACGTTGCTCAAGTGCATAGTGTATTGGGGTGGTAACAGGTGACACAAATCCTGAGTCGCTTACTTCCTTGGCCCAGCTCACTTCCATCGAATTTACCGCATCTTCGAGTTTAATCTTCTCATCTCCAATATTAGCTTTAGATAGCATTGCTTGAACTGACGCTGGCCCTGGCGAAACCATTGTCATGCCTCCCAACTCATACGCAAGGGCTAACGGTTTCATTTGGTTGTCAATTTCGCTAAAAGGCATCTTGAGGTGTCGACTGTATTTTCCTAAAAGCCACCAAAGCATTTGCAATTCTTCTTCATCGAGTTGCATACGTTTCTGCAGCCTTTCAACAACCCTATTCTGCCCTGCTACCACGCTATTAATTGCTTTTGTTGTGGCCTGATGTAGGTTTTCAATATGAGTTTTAATTTGATCCATCTCTGACAGCGCCTCGTCGCTCTCGAGATTGAAATCGAAGTCCACTTTTGGAGCTAACAGTTTCAATTCTTCGAAGTCATCACGGATGTGCATCCGTCCTGAGAGCTCCACAAGGGAATCTTCAGCAATCCCTAATAAATCCAAAGGCAGTTCCGGCACTCGAACTCCATTGAACGAACTCGTTGTTACAGCGATAGCTGCATCAGGCAGTTTCTTAAACAGTCGACTCAGAGCAACAGCCGCCAGAATCTGAAGCTCTCGAGAATTTTGCGAGGAACAGAATGTAGGGTCGTCCCCAGAAATTGTAGATACCAAGTTATCGTAAGTATCCTTGAAATCCTCGCCTTTGCGACCGGATGCTGGTGTATTCCCGGCAAACACTAAACGGGAGAGAATCTCGATCTCTTTCGTGGAAATCTTCCTGTTGGTCGTAACATTTACAATGCCCGTCCATCGCAGACCACGTGCCTCCCCATCGTCCATAAAGACCTCACTATACCAGCGGGCAAAGTCTGCAGACATTTCGGGTACTTTAGCCATTCTTAACTCTCCAGCTTGGCGACCGCAGCCGCTACCTCATTTATAAGATCGCGTTCGCCAGCACGTATGAGCGCCCTACCGTATCGCTCAGGTTCAGGTAACCTCATTTCACCTTCTTCAATAAGGTTAAGGTCCTGAGCGATGTTGCGTCGTTGTGCACTTGTTAGACGCCAGAAACGGTACAATAAATCGCGTGTGTCGGGTTCGCCCATGGCAGCCTCCGCGTCTTGATCAGTGACCACACCAACGAATTTGTCTTGTGCCGCGACAACCTCTGCGGCCCGGACCGCGGATGCCTTTGGCTCCAATGGCGGTATTGATGGTTCCTCTGGAACGGAAATGTTAGCCTGAAATACTTCGCCACCTTGCTGGTTAGCTATTGCTACAAACAACTCGGGGTTCGTCTGCAACCGCCGTTGCCTGAGGTCGACTTTGATAAAACGTTCCTTTCCTGCACCAGACACTTCCAATTTTAGCAGATTGTAGCCTGGGTCATATGGTTGCTCATGCCTAGAAGGATTAATGGCCCCAGCACCAATGCGAACGTAATCCGCAGACATAACAGCTCGTTGCCGGTGCTTGTGACCGAAGAGATGAAATGCCGCGCGCGCGGTCAAAGCGTCATCTACATCATCTGAATCAACAAGCCAATCAACAGGATGGTGGACGAGAACAAGGTTAACCGTGTTAGGAACAGGATTCAACGCAGTTTGCCTTGGACCAAGATACATGCTTCCGTGGGCATCATCGGCACCGTTGTGCCCCGACAACAACGTAGAAGTCAGCCCGTAGATACGTAAATTAACCCCATGCTCCAATTCAAGGTCTTGGTGCCAGAATGGCTTTTCTGGCCATATTTGGCATCCCATTGGAGCTGCGAATTCGTTATAAGCTGAATGCGGTGCAAGAAGTGACTGTCCGCTTGCCTCATGCTCGAGCTGCTGATTCAGTCTCCATTCTCGATCTTGTGAACTTGCAGATGCAATCATAGTTTGTGCTGATTGGGTCGGCACTTGGTTTCTGCAGATTGCTCGATCTACATCGTGGTTGCCCGGAACGACAAATATGCGTTCCTTTGGGCACCCCGAAAGCGATGCTAGCTGTTTGATCCAAATCCAAGCAGTTTCATATTCTTCTTTTGCCGCCTTAAAGGCAACATCACCGCCAATTAAGATAGCATCCACATTACCATGCTCAGCGACCTGGTGAACAAGGTCACGCGTCATCCGAGTTCGAACAGAACCATCAGGATCCTGAATTGGGTCCAAACACCCTGGCGATTTAAAATGAATGTCGGAAATATGGAGTAAGAGCATGAACAGATAGTCCCATAACTTTTTTTTGGCAAAAGCGTCTCAACTGTTTGACCAAAATATTAGATATAAGAGAAATATCAAGCATTTCAAACTTAGGTTGTAATTTTATTGTCGAACTGCGACTAGGAATTTCCGTTCTTTGCAAGGAATGCATATTTGAGAACTTGTCCCCAGAAAGCTCCAACCGTATGAATCGCAACAAATTAAGGTGTTCAGCTATCAAATTATCAATTTTGCTTTTTCTTAGACCGACCTACAGTTAAATAATTGATTTTTAACATGTAATTGCAGCGCTCAAATGCGCAACAAATCAAGATGAAAGTCACAATGACAAATAATAGTGGATCGTGATTTTGGCACGACGCAAACTCTGCACTAAATGTCACATATGAACGACAACCACCTAACAACTGATATTGTTATGTTTTCTCCTGCCGAAAACGATCAAACGCAACGGC
>JBLXHN010000036.1:0-12258 GCA_048259585.1 Vibrio sp.
TCTAGCAACGCACTCTACGTTTGATTGGCATGTCGTTTGGGCTCAGGTCAGTTATCGTACCACAATGCCGAAAGAAGACCGTTGGTGTTTCGTAGGTCAATTTATGTTGTTCTGGATTTGAAACTAGGCGACATTCTGACATCTGATAACGTAGGGGCTTATAAGGCCTGGTTTCGGCATGCCGCTGAAATGGTCACCTTTGACACAGCTGCGCGCACTATGCGCCCCATTATCAAAGGTGACATTATTATCGTGGGATATCATTTAAGTTTAGGGTAGAAAATGTTAGGCCACTTTATCGATCATACCCTGATCGCAATGGATTTTGTGATCAGGGTTATTACTCTTTTTCATAGACGTTTCCGCTGGATGAGACGAAATGCAAAATTTCGTATTGGTATGAAGTCTATCGGCAAACGAGTGAGAATTTCAGAGCCTGTAGAAATATTTCCAATGTCAAACATTTCTATTGGTTCAAATGTTGTTATTCATGGCCCTGCTTTCATTGAAGCAAATGGCGGCGTAAGCATTGGTAGTAACATTGCGATTGCTCGAGGGTGTACGATATTAACATCCAATCATATCTATGATGGTGATGCACTTCCTTGGGGGCATACATCAAATTATAAACAAGTGAAAATCGAAGATAATGTTTGGATTGGGGCTAATGTTATTATCTTGCCTGGGGTTACTTTGCATGAGGGCGTGGTCGTTGGTGCAGGTAGCGTGGTCACCAAAGATATTCCAAAGTGCGGAGTTGCCGTTGGTAATCCTGCGAGGGTGAAATCTTACAGAAATCGGGTGTCTTATGAGAGAAACAAGAAAGAAGACCGAATCAGGTTAATTCCTGATGAAGTGTCTCGACATACTTTGGTCACGTAAAGGTGAGGCGCATATTTTGAATGTACTTTATCTTAAATTGGGTGATCTCTCGGATGATGATTGTATCGTCATGTCAAGATTCAGGGTCTATTTTTTTTTAGGAAATAGTCTTTTAAAAAATCAGAATGCAGATTCATCTAGTTGGAAATTTTTTGAATCGGATGGTGATTATAGGAAAACAAATTCTGTTATTGATTCTTTGACCAGCGGAAAAATTGAAGGAGACTTTATTGCCGATCTTGTTTCCGATCGGGAAGTTGGTCTTCTGCAGTTTGCTCCATCTTATATTTGGGCAAAGGTTTTTTTTGCTACGCAAATTGCGGAAATTTTGCAAAAGATTTTCTCTCAGTATCCTGGACACCCTCCTGAAATCGTTGTTGTCAACGCCGTGGGCGGACAATACGATCGTGTTTGGTTGCGCCTCGTTCGATCCTTTGCCAAGAACGAGAATATGCGTTGCAATATTAACTATGGATTTAACTATTGGTCGCCCCAAAAAATTGTCGAGCGTTGGAAATGCCGTTTGAAGGGGAGCGGTGTCGGGTATGTAATGAGGCATCTAAAAAGATTGAAGATGTCATATTTGGGGGCGCGTAATAGATCTGCCGTGGTGGATGGTCGAAAGGGGGCAACCAGACCTATTATGTTCGTGACACTGGGAGATCGTCATTGGGGCTCGTGCGATGGCGGATATGGTGCAGATGAACAATGTTACCCTATTGCAAAGGAGCTGTTGAATAAAGGGTACAAGCACCTTCTTTTTATTGATGCGCAAAATGTTTCTGAGCAGAAGCTTAAAGAACGGAAGGGCAGTATCGAAGGAGCTGATCTGAATTGGGAAGGGTTTTCAGGGTATTGTAATTACGAGATTGGATATTTTTTTCGAAACTGGTGGCGCTTGAAGCGACAGTACTATCGTGCTGTTCGAGATAAGGCGTTTCGGGGGCAGTTGTCCTATTGTGGGGTAAGTTTGGTTCCGTCCTTGAGGGAAACGTTAAAAGAGATATTTCTGGATATTACATTCGAAGCACACGAATTTCTTAACGCTGCCGCACATCTTTTGGCAGAGGAGCAACCGGAAGCGGTTGTGCTAACATATGAAACTGGGCCGGTACAGCGCGCTATTATTATTGAGGCTGCGCGCTTGGGGATCCCAACTATTGGACTTCAGCACGGTATGATTTTTGATAATCACTATGATTATATGCATGCTGTTGTTACGACCAATCCATTGGATAACCCAAGGGCTATTACAGTACCAACTAAAATCTGTGTTTGGGGCCATTATTGGGCGGAGGTTCTTGTCCATGCAGGGAGCTATCCAGCCTCTATGGTTTGTGTAACCGGAAATTGGCGCTATGACTGGTATGAGCAAGGGCAGAAAAGCAGTGATGATAACCGGATCGCATTGTTTAATGGCATTTCCTCAGATCTCTATCCTATAGCTGTTCTTACGGCTGCTTCCGATACTGAAATCTATATTCGACGTTGTCTTCAGGTAATTTCTTACTACGAAGACTTTGTCCCTGTCATAAAATTGCATCCGATTGACAGGGTCGATAGTGCTGAACGACTAATTTCGGAATTTGGATTGCCTGCAGAGACATTGTACTTAGGTGATCTCAAGTCTCTCTTGTTTCAAAGTAAAATTATTATCTCTCAGTTTTCGACTGTTGTCTCTGAAGCGATTTTATTGGATAGAGATGTGGTATTGTTAAATTTGAATGGTATGAAGTTTACTTCTGCATATACGGATTCGGGAGCGTGTCTATATGCCGAAACTGTTGAGGAACTGCGCGCCTGCCTCTGGGATATATTTTTTGATGCTGCTGTTCGACGCCGTTTGGCCGCAGGTCGAAAAGATTTCGTTGAAAGAAACTATTATCGGATTGATGGCCTTTCAGCAAAGAGAGTGTCTAATTTGGTAGATCGTGCAGTTATTCATAAGAATAATGTAGAGGGTGATTTTTATTTGTGAGTGTATTTTTTGTATTATAATAATGGCGGAAGGGGGGGGGTATTTGTATTTCTTGCGTCGACAGTTTTTTTTCAAATGAAACTCAGTTATTGAGATGTTTTATTGATGATAAGTAAATTTAGTATTACGTCTTTACTGAAAAATTCTCTAATCTATGGATTGAGTGACATACTTTTAAAGCTGATAGGTTTTTTTCTTGTTCCGATTTATACAAGAGCGATGTCTCCTGAGCAGTATGGACTTGTGGGTTATGCAAATGCAGTAAGCCAGATTCTTGTCCCGCTGTTGGGGTTGGGGGTCGTAAATTGCTTGCCAATGCTCTATTATTCGTATTCTGAGGATGAGCGAAAGAGGTTGATCTCTAGTGCAATAAATTTTGTTGTGTTGTTTGGTCTTGTTATTTCCGGTTTTTTTCTTTTATTTACCCCCCCTCTTTTTGAAAAGATTGCTCCGGACGTATTGTTTGCGCCCTATGTGGTGATTGCGTTCTGGGTTTCATTTCTGACGGGCTTGAATTTTTTGCCACTAGGCGTTTTTAATATTCAGGGAAGGCCGCTTCCTTATCTCTTGTTCTCGATGGGGCTTGCGATGACCAATGTCGCCGCGTCCATTTTATTTGTTATTGGTCTGAAAATGGGAGCGTTAGGGGTGCTTTACGCATTGCTGATTTCCGGAATTTTCGGTTTTGTTGCGACGTTGTTTGTTCTGAGAAAGGATTACGTTCCGGTCATTGATCGCAAGTTACTAAAGGTTTTGTTGGTCATGTCACTGCCTGTATTGCCTCACTTGGTGTCGGGGGCATTAAATAAATTTGCGGATCGTTTCTTCCTTGCCAGCATGTCAACTATGTCAACTACAGGGATGTACTCTCTGGCATTAGTGCTTGTTAGTCCTGTTTTGGTTGTGATGGGCGCTGTGTTTTCTGCTCTTAATCCCATGTTTTATAAGCGTGCCGCCGAAGGTGATACTAATCTTGCTCGGGATTGGGGGAGGTTGGCAACAGCTTATTTCTGGGTTGGAGCAATGGCAGTTCTTGGGGTTTCTTTGTTTGCAAAAGAGACTTTGGCGTTTTTTGCTCCAGGATCTTACAGTGAGGCTGTGGATCTGATGCCAGTTCTTGCTGTGGCTCAAATGATACTTGGCTTGTATTGGATATTGTCGCCTAGTATTGGGTACACTAAAAAAACATGGGTTTATTCTTTTTCATCTTTCGTTGCCATATTTTTTGGTGTTTCAAGTAATGTTTATCTAATACCAATATATGGTGCATTTGGTGCCGCTGTATCTACAGTTATTAGTGCGTTTTCTCAATTTATAGTGTTCTTTATTTTTGCGCAGAAGTACTATTTTGTGAGGTATGATTACAATTATTTATTTGTTATTTCTGTTTTATGTTTGATATCTTATGGTGTTTCCTCGATGAACCCACTCGGGTTGAATGCGTTTGTTTTCGACTTGGCGATTTTTTCTTTGACAATGATCTTTTCAGCTCTTACCTGCATTCCTGCCCGTATACGGAATGACCTTCTGAAGGGCTTGACGACACGATATAAAAGGCGAGAGTGAGAAATGGAAAATAATGATGATCTACTAAAAGGTCAGTCGAGAGACCTTGAAGAACTCGCGGCTTACTTAAGGGAGGAATATAAAGGTGTTTTTGATGAGCAGATGATTGAGGCGCATCTGAGTGAATTTGTTGACACTCGGAATGCGGCCTCGCTTGCTGATACGCTCGTAAGTGAAGGGCATGAAAATCATAAGATGCTTGATATAGGCAGCGGTTATGGTGCCAATGTTTTTTGTGCCCGGGAGCGTGGGATTAACGCATTAGGCATTGAAATTGCTAAGAAGGAGGTTGATTTTTCTCGTGCACGTTTGGGGCGCTTGAGACCTGAAGACAATCCAGAAGCTACTTACTTTCTAGGGGATGGTTTGTCGCTTCAATTTGGTGATGAGGCGTTTGATCTTGTGACTATCATGAACGTATTGGAGCACGTGCCAAGCTATCGTGTGTTGATTGATGAGGCTCTTCGTGTTCTTCGGCCTGGGGGGAGCCTCTATATTTTATGCCCAAATTATGCAGCTTTTCGCTTGGAAGCTCATTATCATGTTCCGTGGTTTCCAATGCTTCCGAAGAAGCTGGCTGCTGTATATCTACGCTTGATGGGACGAAATCCAACGTTCTTGAAGACATCTATTTTTTACTGCACGAATTGGGGGATACTTTCCTATCTTCTTAGGCAGCGCGTATCTTTAGAAAATCCACATGTTGCAAAGTTAAGTCGAATAGATTCAATCCAGAACTTTAGAATTAGGCAAGCTATTGGGTTAGCAAAAAAGGCCCGGATGCTTCCGTTGTTGCGGGTTGTTTTGTTTGTATTATTTGTAAACCCATTCAGAGGAACAATAAACATTAAGGCTATAAAGCGGATGAAGGATGAGAAGTAAAATTTTAATGGTTGTTATTCCAGATCGAATTTCAGATATTGTAAATAAAGGTGAAATCGTCGATCGGTACTATAATCCCGGAGAAGTATTTGACGAAGTTCATATCGTTATGACAAATAACGATAACGTGGATGCGTCACTTGTTCAGAAGACTGTGGGAGCCGCGAAACTGTATCTACACAACGTAGGTGCTGGAAAGAAATTGTTTCTTGCTTCATTGGCTTGGCGGCCATTTCTTTTGAAAAAATGGGCGGGGGAAATGGTGGATTTGGCGCGCAAAATTAATCCAGATCTCATTCGATGTTATGGTGCTCATCTAAATGCATATGCGGCACATGTGATAAAGCAGGAGCTAAACATACCATATTTGGTCAGTTTGCATACCAACCCGCGAGAGAGTTTGAAGGTTACGGTAGGGGCTAATCTTGATATTGTGATGGCGTTGGCGTTGCGAAAGATTGAAAAAATTGGCCTGCAAAACGCAGACTTAGTAATGCCAGTTTATAAGTCTATCATTCCCTATCTTGAGCAGTTGGGGGTGAATCGCTACCAAGTCTGCTACAATGTACTAAATCCGGAAAATCTGTTCCGTAAGAACAGTTATTCGCTCTCAGACCCTGTCAGGGTAGTATCGGTTGGAAGGCAGATTCAAGGGAAAAACCCAACTAATCTGATTTTGGCAGTGGGGCAGCTTCGGGGCGTGCATTTGACTTTGATCGGTGATGGACCATGTCACGAGAATTTGCGAAATTTAGTGAAAATTAAAGGGCTGGAAGATCGGGTCAGTTTTTATCGCGCCGTCGAAAATGATACGCTGTGTAAGTCTTTATTTACTTATGATTTGTTTGCAGTTCATACCGAGTATGCAGAAATTTCAAAATCCGTTTTGGAATCTCTCCTGACCGGACTTCCATTGGTGATTAATAAGCGCGGCGGTGCTGCTGTGCCGGAATTATCTGCCGATATCTGTGTGTTGGTTGAAAATAAAGTTTCTGCCTATAAGGCCGCTATTGGTAATCTGGTTGCCAATGACGTAGAGAGGGAAGCTCTGGGGCGCCGGGCCTATGCGTATGCGCAGCAGCATTGGGCGGCAGAGGCGGCAGAGGCGAAGTTTTCTCATATTCATCAACAGTTTGCTCTATGTTAGCGCAGTGTGGCTTTTTAAATTTGGCGATGCTGGGAAATGACTGATTGTTCTTCTTGTTGAAGTTTCTCATCGTGCAATGTACTCGGTAGATAATCATTTGGAGCGGAAGAATTTACGACGATGTTTTATCGTAAAATAAAAGCGGCAATTTTGGACCCTTTGTATGCGGGATACCATCTTGGGGCGAAGTGTTATCCTGACGGGTTGTGGCGGCGCTATGTTCGGCTTGCGACAGAGCAAGATTGTCAGTCTCTGTATTTTGTTCTCTCTTTTGATTGCGATACGGTTGAAGATATTGACGTGGTCGAGGATCTGCATCGTCGCCTGATTGATATTGGAGTTCATCCTGTCTATGCCGTGCCGGGACAGCTGCTGCAAAAGGGTGAAAAGGTTTATCAGAGGATACACGCCAATGGCGGCGAGTTCATCAATCATGGTTTTGTAGAGCATACATATTTTGATGAGGACAAGCAGCGACAGGCGAGCTGTTTCTTTTATGACCAAGTAAGTGCAGAACAAGTTGCTGAGGATGTATTTGAAGCCGATAAATGCCTCCGGGATGTCATGGGAATCGTCCCGCGTGGCTTCCGAACGCCACATTTCGGTACTTTCCAAAGACCCGGTAACCTTAGTTACCTTCATGGCTTGCTTAAGCAGCTGAACTATGTTTTTTCAACGTCGACAAACCCCTATTTTGCTTTCCGTTATGGGCCTCTGGCATCGGTTAATGGAATAATTGAAATCCCTGTTAGTGGTTTTGGATCCTCTCCACTTACAATTTTGGACAGTTGGGCGTGTTTTGCTGCTCCTGACCGGGACATGGCGGCAAGCGATTATCTTAGTGAGGCGGAACACGCTGGCAGAAATTACCAGAAAGCGGCGGTGGGAATTCTGAATTATTACGTTGACCCACTACATGTGCATGACAAAGACGAGTTTATTAGAGCTGTTGAGTTCTGGAAGTCTGTTGCCGAGCCGTTAAATTATCAAGAACTTCTGGAGAGAGTAAATGTCGTCCAAAGTGATCGGAGTATATAGGGCTCATTGGAGGGGTGGTTTTTCGATTCCAGCAAAGCCGTCGAGAAATCCCGCTTATCTTTTTAAATGGGCTTGCTGGTTCAAGGCAAACCCGAGGACCGAATCCTATATGCAGGATTTATTTACAAGCCATTATCCTGAAGGTCAATTTGTTGATGGTGATGCTTGTGATTCTGATTGCTTACGCGATCAGGTCCGCAGCGCACAGACAGTGGTTTTGCTGTATCCAGATGCCATTGGGATCGGGTTCAGTGCTTTGGAGAAGATTGTGCTGTGTGTGAAAAGTCCGATGACAGGGGTTAAGGTGCTGAACGGTCGCCGGAGAGAGTTTATTTTTAACGCGAATGTAAAGTGGTCTTTACGTTTTAGACGTTTTCTGGAAGTTACGATGCTTCCTGAGATATGCGTTTCTGTTGTAATGTTAATTGTGACTCCTTTTCTTGTTTCTATTGATGTCGTAAGGGGGCGCAAATGAGCGGTAACAGTGATGTCCAGGGGTGGTGGGCTGAGAACCCGATGACCTATGGTGCTGTTCATGGCCAGTCTAACTACACAGATGGTTTACACGAACTCGGTTCCAAAGAGTTTTTTGATCGTCTGGATGCAGAGTTTTATTCTTGGAATCGACCTTTGCACATGGACCGCCCTTTTGATCGACTGTTTCCTTACGATAGATATGGTCCCGGCTGTAATGTGCTTGAAATTGGTTGCGGGCTTGGCACCATGGCAATGAATTGGGCGCGAAACGGCGTCGCTTTGACGGCTGTAGACCTCAACATGACTTCTGTAATCCAAACTCGTAAGCGATTTGAGTTGCTGGGGTTGGAGGGGACCATTAAGCAAATGGATGCGTCTAATTTAGAATTGGCAGATAATAGTTTTGATTATGCATATAGCTGGGGGGTACTACATCACTCGCCGAGCTTGGATCGTTCTCTTGCGCAAATGATGCGTGTCATCAAGCCAGGCGGTGAATTTGGCATAATGCTTTATAATCGAAATTCTGTGCTCCATCGATATATGACGGAGTATATTGAGGGCTTCCTCCATTACGAGGGGCAGTTCTTGAGCCCTCTAGAACTCGCAAGCCGGTACAGTGATGGTGGTCGAGAAGAAGGTAATCCTCATACTTGGCCAGTTACTTCTGATGAAGTTATGGAGCTACTTACGCCATTTGCGTCTAATCTTCAGGTGTCAATATTAGGGACCGATTTGGACAGTAGTTTTAAGTACTTGATGCCTGGTCTTGGCCTTATCTTGCCAAGGTGGGCCAAAAAAGCATGGGCGAGGCGAGTTGGTTGGAGCCTTTGGATTACAGGGGTTCGTGAGAAATAGATGTGTGGTATCGTAGGGGTGGCGGGCGATATATCCGCATCTGAGGGGCTAGATCTTGTTGAGAGAATGAACCGCACAATTGAACATCGTGGGCCAGACGACTATGGTGAATGGTCGTGTGATCGTGTGGCTTTCGGAATGCGTCGTCTTAGCATAATAGACTTGTCCGGTGGTCATCAGCCGATTTGGATAGATGATCAGATAGGAATTGTTTTCAATGGTGAAATCTATAATTTCCAAGATCTACGCGACGATTTGATCTCAAGCGGATATGAATTTAGAACTCGTTCGGATACTGAAGTCATCCTTAAGTTGTATCAACGCGATGGTTTGGCTGCCATTAATCAGCTTGAAGGAATGTTTGCCATCGCCCTGATTGATAGGCGAACAGGCCATCTGCATTTGGTGCGGGATCGTTTGGGAGTGAAACCGCTATACTATATAGAGGAGAATGGTCGGTTTTATTTTGCCAGCGAGATCAAGGCACTTATCAACGGGGCGGGACTTTCTCCAGAATTGAATCGTCAGGCTATCCATGACTACCTTACTCTTCGCTTTGTGCCTTCTTGCGAGACGGTGTGGCAGGGCGTCGAGAAGCTTGCGCCTGGGCATATTCTGACACTGCATTTGTCGACGATGAAGACTTCTCTGCAGAAATATTGGGCTCTCTGCTTTTCATCAAGAGAGCTTGAATGCGGGCGGGACTATGAAGCCGATTTCGCAAGCTTATTTCTCAATGCGGTTGAAAAGAGACTTGTCGCTTCGGATGTGCCAGTCGGTGTTCTGTTGAGTGGCGGGCTTGATTCGAGTGCGGTTAGTGCCGCGGCGGTGCAACTTGGTCACCGGAATTTTCACACTTTCTCTGTTGCCTTCTCTGACGGAGGTGTTTTCGATGAAACCCATTTTGCACGGACCGTTGCGGAGCATTTAGGATCGGAACATCACGAGATTAAAATCGGTCAGAAGGAGTTTATTGAGTTTCTTCCTGATTTTGTCCGCGTAACAGATGAGCCGTTGGCGGACCTCGCATGCATTCCCTTATTCTATGTGTGCAAGCTCGCGCGGGAGCATGTCAAGGTTGTTTTGTCAGGTGAGGGTGCCGACGAAATCCTTGCTGGCTATGATATGGACGTACTCTCTCGGAAATTGGCGACGGTCTTTGCCGCAAAGCGGTTTTTGCCAAAGAAGTTTCTATTGATGCTAAGCCGATTGATGGCGCGAGGTGCATGGGCGGATCTGAGCCGGGTTTTGGCGGAAGCTGAGGAGCACGAGTTTCTCTCCAAAAAAGCACAGCACATTACGTGGCATTTTACTGAGGCAGAAAAATTATTCCTCTGGGCAGACGATGCGAGTTATCGATCTACAGAAACAGAAATACGACGCTGGTATGGTGAAGTGATTTCTCATCACCCACTAGATCAACTACAGCAAGTTTATAGTAAAGAATGGCTGGTTGAAGATTTGTTGATGAAGGCTGATAAAATCAGCATGGCGAACTCTTTAGAGTTGCGCGAGCCATTTTTGGATAGATCCTTGGTTGAGTTTGCGCAAGAGCTTCCCATGTATTGGCGTATAGGTGGAAAAAATGAATATTCAACCAAGCATATTCTGAGGAAATTTGCAGCAAAGAGTTTGCCGGAGCAAATTATTGAAAGGCCTAAGTTGGGGTTTCCCGCTCCAGCATATTTTTGGTTGCAAGGGGATCTGTCTGAGTGGGCTCGATCAGTTCTAATGGACGGGGGAAGTAAGTTGCGTGATTACTTCGATGTTACTGGTTTAGATGTTTATTTGGCGCGATCAAAGCGAGGGGACACCGATGCAGCGCATAAGGTTTGGTTATTTATCGTTCTCGAATATTGGCTTCAGGAATGGGCATGAAGTTATTATTTTTCACTCATGCGTATCCTCCTTTGCGCTATCCGCGCTCGATTCAAATCTCCCGGCTAGTCAAACATCTGCATTGCAATGTAGATGTAGTGTGTTGCAATGAAGTCTCGGTCGAACCAGATAAGTCACTGCCTGCAATATTTGAAAATAATCCGGGAAAAATTTTTCGGTTTGACTATGTTCCGATCAAATACTCTGTTTTACGTAAAATAGTCAATATATGTGCAATTCCGGATGCTTTTTTGGGCTGGTCACTTCGTGCTGCCTTGCAAATTGTGGAAGTGGCTGCGTCTAAAAAGTATGATGTGGTTGTAACTTTTGGGCAGCCAATGTCAACTCATCTGGCTGGGTTGCTCCTCAAGAAAAAGTTACAGTTACCTTGGATTGCACATTTTAGCGACCCATGGGCCGATAACCCATTCCATACTAAGAATCTAATTCGTTGTTGGGTAAACCGGATTTTGGAGAGGAGGGTAGTTAGCAAAGCTGACATGATTATATTTACGTCAAGCAAGACTCGGGATCTTGTAATGCGAAAATATGACTCGGATTTGTATAGGAAAGCAAAAGTGCTCCCTCATTGCTTTGATGCGGATATCTATCCTTCTTTTAGGTTGAAAAGTAAATCGGAAGTTATAATTCGTCATTTAGGGAATTTCTATCCCCCTAGATCTCCAGTTATTTTGCTGAAATCGCTGAAAATAATTTATCAACGATCACCATCTTTGTTAAAGAATGTGCGATTTGAGTTTATCGGAGGTATATCTTCCCGGATTAAGGTGGATGCTTTCCTATCGGATTTACCTCATGGTCTGGTAAGGTTTCAGCCTTCGGTTGAGTACTTGGAGTCGATCCGGCTAATGAGAGAGGCAAGCATTCTTCTTTCCATTGATGCCCCATTTGAAGACAGTATTTTTCTGCCGAGCAAATTGATTGATTATCTTGGAGCAGAAGTGCCCATTATGGCTATTACTCCGAATGGTACATCTGCAGACCTCGTATGTGAATATGGTGGTGTTGTGGCATCGGCTTCTGATCCTTTAGATGTTGCGAGTAAACTGGAAACGTTATTAGAAGAAAATTTTCATATAGATTTTGAAAATAAATTGAATAAGGTCTGTCGAGATAAGTACAGTGCTGCAGAAGTTACAAGTCAATTTGAAGAAATTGTACGTAGTGTAATTCTACAGAAGTAGGCGCAAGTATGCTACAATCATTCGACAGCTGTAACGTGACATGTATAGTTTAGTAATATTTTTCTATATCTTCTGTTGTTGTAGCTAAATTATTTGAGTTCTGCGAATATGATAAGCACCTAGGTGACTAGCAACTGTATTTCTCATGCGGGCTGAGCGGTCCACTTTTGACGAGATTTGCAGAGCGCGTTTGCGATTGAAACAAGCTTCCGGGCGACGGCTGTGATGACAACCTTATGTGGTTTTCCGGCGGCGCGAAGACGGTCGACAAAGATCTTCAGGACTGGGTTGTGATTGACCTGAGCCCTTTAAACCCGACCAAAAGAAAGTAGAGTCTGTCACCAGGT
>JBLXHN010000037.1:0-11253 GCA_048259585.1 Vibrio sp.
ATTACGATGTTGCGCGTGGTGTTCAGCAAACGCTTCAGCGCTATAAAGAGCTGAAAGATATCATTGCGATTCTTGGTATGGACGAGCTTTCTGAAGACGATAAGCAAGTTGTATCTCGTGCACGTAAGATTGAACGTTTCCTAACTCAGCCTTACCACGTAGCGGAAGTATTTACTGGTGACCCTGGCGTATACGTTTCACTTAAAGAAACACTGCGTGGCTTTAAAGGTCTACTAGCTGGTGACTACGACGACATTCCAGAGCAATCGTTC
Source organism: Vibrio sp. (assembly GCA_048259585.1). Classification (GTDB taxonomy): domain Bacteria; phylum Pseudomonadota; class Gammaproteobacteria; order Enterobacterales; family Vibrionaceae; genus Vibrio. The sequence goes on from JBLXHN010000037.1 coordinate 273, forward strand.
ATGTACTGCGGTACTATCGATGATGCTATCGAGAATGCGAAGAAGCTATAAGGCTAACTAGGAGGCGATATGGCAGCAATAACCTTTCATCTTGACGTTGTAAGCGCAGAGAAGAAAATTTTCTCTGGTCGTGTAGAAACGTTTCAGGTGACCGGTAGCGAAGGTGAACTTGGTATTTTCCATGGTCACACACCGCTGCTGACCGCTATTAAGCCTGGTATGGTACGTATAGTGAAGCAACACGGCCACGAAGAAATCATTTATGTTTCTGGTGGTATGGTTGAAGTTCAGCCTGGTACAGCGACTGTACTGGCTGATACAGCAATCCGTGGTGAAGATCTTGATACAGCCAAGGCTCAAGAAGCCAAGCGTCGTGCTGAGGAGAAAATTCAGAATCAGCATGGTGATATGGACTTCGCGCAAGCGGCCAGTGAACTGGCTAAAGCCATTGCTCAGCTACGAGTAATTGAGCTGACTAAAAAACGTCGTTAATTAATTTAACACGTTTTAATAAAAGGCGACCTTAGGTCGCCTTTTTTGCTTTATTTTTAACAGAAATTAACGCCAAACAATTAACACCACTCATGTAAGCCGCTAAAATACAATCAGTTGGTTATATAACATATAGGCTTTTCATGAAATTTAGCGCCGTCATTCTTGCTGCGGGTAAAGGTACTCGTATGCATTCTAATATGCCCAAAGTTCTGCATACTCTAGCGGGTAAACCGATGGCTAAGCATGTTATCGATACATGTAACAGCTTAGGCGCACAGAACATTCATTTGGTTTACGGTCACGGTGGTGATCAGATGCAGCAAGCGCTAGCAGAAGAAAATGTAAACTGGGTTTTGCAAGCGGATCAATTAGGCACAGGTCATGCGGTTGATCAAGCGTCTCCGCATTTTCAGGATGATGAGAAGATCCTCGTTCTTTACGGTGATGTTCCATTGATCTCTGAAGAAACGATTGAAAACTTACTGGATGCGCAGCCGAATGATGGTATTGCTTTATTGACTGTCGTTCTGGATAACCCGACTGGATATGGTCGTATTGTTCGTAAGAATGGTCCTGTAGTGGCTATTGTTGAGCAAAAAGATGCAACCGAAGAGCAAAAGCTCATTAAAGAAATCAACACTGGTGTGATGGTTGCAACTGGTCGAGATCTCAAGCGTTGGTTATCTGGCTTAAATAATAATAACGCTCAAGGTGAATATTACCTCACTGACGTTATTGCTGCGGCACATGATGAAGGACGCGCAGTTGAAGCGGTACATCCGGGTAGTTCGATTGAAGTTGAAGGCGTTAATGACCGTATTCAACTGGCTCGTTTAGAGCGAGCATTCCAAACCCGTCAGGCAAATAAACTGTTAGAGCAAGGCGTAATGCTACGTGATCCTGCGCGTTTTGATCTGCGTGGTGAGCTTCAATGTGGTATGGATGTAGAAATCGATGTGAATGTTATTATCGAAGGTAATGTTTCCATTGGTGATAATGTATTTATCGGCGCAGGTTCAGTTTTGAAGGATTGTGAAATCGATGATAATACATTGATTCGTCCATACAGCGTGATTGAAGGCGCGAGTGTGGGTGAAGATTGTACTGTTGGTCCATTTACTCGCCTTCGTCCAGGGGCTGACTTACGTAATGACGCACACGTTGGTAACTTCGTGGAAGTTAAGAACGCTCGTATTGGTGAAGGTTCTAAAGCTAACCACTTAACTTACATTGGTGATGCAGAAATTGGTCAGCGTGTAAACGTCGGTGCAGGTGTAATTACTTGTAATTATGACGGCGTGAACAAGCATAAAACCATTATTGGTGATGATGTGTTTGTCGGCTCTGACTGCCAGCTGGTGGCTCCTGTGACTATCGCAAACGGTGCGACAATCGGTGCAGGCACGACATTAACCAAAGATGTCGCAGAAGGTGAGTTAGTAATCACTCGCGCTAAAGAGAAGAAAATTGCTGGCTGGCAACGCCCAGTTAAGAAAAAGTAAACTAAGAGCTCTGTTATAAAATAGCCCCCAATTATGGGGGCTATTTTTTTACGGATTATTCATCACCGACAACACGCGAATTATCAGGTGTTGTGAAATGTTGTGATAGCTGTTTATTGGAAACAACGAATCCGAACCACAATCCTGCAGTACAAATAATAATTGCGATGCCTATGACCATTTGTGCTTGGCTTGCCATTGAGGCAACCAGAGCACTAGAAAGGCTGCTGATACAGATTTGTAGACTGTTTTGTAACCCAGCAGCAGTTGCTGGTGCTTGTTTGGCATTAGCTAAGGCTCGATTGACCACTATTGGGTACAAAGCACCATTGGCAACGGCAATCAAACAGAATGGAGTCAGAATTGGCCAAATGGATCCTAACTGCCATTGTGATGCGATAAAAATCAGCAATGACGCGACGCTGAATAAGCCGATCAAATGACGCAGTACTCTCTCATCGCCAAATTTTTTCACAGCTACCTTGCCTAAATAACCACCTAGCATGAAGGCAACCGTTTGTGGGATGAAGCTTAAACCAATATCTTTTGTGCTATAGCCTAACTGAGCCATGATTTCCGGCATACCTGTTAAGTAAGCGAAGAAGGCCGCTGATGCCGTAGCGTATATCAGCACATTACCAAGGTAAGCTTTTGAAGCGAGCAGTGCTTTTATATCAGCAGCTATGCTGGTCTGTTTTATCTCCGCCTTTTTATTATCTAGTGCCATTGTCGCTGTAATCAGTGCCATGCCGATGATTGTGAGCGCAACGAAGATACTCGGCCAGCCCAAGCTTTCTGCTAACAACACCCCTAGTTGAGGCGCTAGCGCAGGAGAGAGCGCGACTAACGGCATAATCGTGGCAAAAATCTGTTGGCTTTGGCTTGAATATCGCTGAATAACCATAGCTTGCCAGATTACAGCTGGTGCACAGACACCGATCGCTTGGATAAAGCGCAGAGTCAACAGTTGCCAAACCTGATCGGCGAATGCCAGCCCTAAGGATGCGATGGTGAAAAGTACTAAGCCTGCCGCAAGCGTATTACGATGGCCAAACTTATCTGAGGCAAGGCCCCATATCAATTGACCGATAGCCATCCCGACCAAGAATATCGTTAGAGACAAGGCTATTTGTTCAGGTCCGGTAGCAAAGTCGATTTCCATCGCTTTAAAGGCCGGTAAGTACATGTCGGTGGCTATAAAGCCGAGCATAGACAGAGTTGCAAGATAGAAGAGTTGTAATTTTGATATTTTCATTTTAACCAATCAAATATTTTAATTAATGTTCCGTGAATATCAGTTGGCGCCAACCCCTATTTATTTACCGTGCTATTCTATTTTTCGTTACTAGGAAAATGAAACGATAAAATTGTTGGTTATCGTTCAAAAAATTTGAAAGGTATATGTGTGTACTCTAGATCTTCGTTGGAAATGTTGGATGCGGTCGCTCGATTAGGCAGTTTTACCGCGGCGGCTGAGCTGTTGTATAAAGTTCCTTCAGCCATCAGCTACGGTGTTCGGCAAGTGGAACAAGAACTCGATGTGGTTCTCTTTCGACGTTTACCTCGTAAAGTAGAACTGACTCCGGCTGGTGAGCTATTTATTGCTCAGGCCCGTTTGCTCTTGAGGCAGATGGAGGAGATCAATGCGCAAACTCGCCGAGCGGCTCATGGCTGGCAATCCACACTCAAGCTGACTTTAGATAATGTGGTGAAACTCGATAAGCTTAAATCGCTGGTGGAAGATTTTTATCAACAGTTTGAATTTGCAGAGCTACAAATCAACATGGAAGTATTTAACGGTTCATGGGAAGCGATAGCTCAAGAGCGGGCGGATATTGTGATTGGTGCTACCTCGGCAGTTCCTGTTGGCGGAGACTTCGAGGTACGAGATATGGGCGAGTTGAAATGGACGTTTGTGATGTCTCCTCATCATCCGTGTGCACAACAGCAAGATTTGAGTGAAGCCTTTGTGAGTCAGTTTCCAGCGATTTGTCTTGATGATACCTCTAGTGTTTTACCTAAAAGACATACGGGACATTATCCTCAACAGCGACGATTATTGTTGCCCAACTGGTATAGCGCTATAGAGTGCCTGAAAAAGGGAATTGGTGTGGGCTATATGCCACGTCATATTGCACTGCCATTGATCGAACAAGGCTTGTTGGTAGAAAAAACATTACCCGATCAACAACCATTAAGTCAGTGCTGCCTAGTATGGCGTAAAGATGAGAATCACCGTTTGATTGAGTGGATGGTGAATTATTTAGGTTCGAGCGAACAACTTCATAGAGACTGGCTAAAAGCGGATTAAGAAAAATGCCAGCATGAGCTGGCATTTTTTTCGGGCTTTAAAACCACCAGCATAGCTGGTGGCCTTATATTTTTAACTAATTTACGGACGTTCGAAAATCGTCGCAATACCTTGGCCTAAACCAATACACATGGTTGCCAAGCCGTATTTCGCTTGTTTTGCTTCCATAAGGTTTATCAATGTCGTTGAGATCCGTGTTCCTGAACAACCTAATGGGTGGCCTAATGCAATTGCACCACCATTAAGGTTTACTTTGTCATCCATCTTATCCAATAAACCTAAGTCTTTTGCACAAGGTAAAGACTGAGCAGCAAAGGCTTCGTTCAGTTCAATCACATCAATGTCTTCCATTGATAGACCAGCGCGTTTCAGTGCTTTGTGAGTAGCAGGAACAGGTCCATAACCCATGATAGAAGGATCGCAACCGGCAATCGCCATCGATTTTACTTTGGCACGGATAGTAAGTCCTAACTCCAGCGCTTTTGCTTCACTCATGATCAGCATGGCAGATGCACCGTCAGATAGCGCAGAAGAAGAACCCGCAGTTACCGTACCATTAACTGGGTCAAAGGCAGGTCGAAGAGCAGATAAGCCTTCAACAGTGGTTTCTGGTCGGATCACTTCGTCGTAATCGAGAGTGAATAGAGTGCCGTCTTCCGAATGAGCTTCTGTTGGAAGAATTTCATTTTTGAATCTTCCTTCAACAGTTGCAGCGTACGCTCTTTGGTGTGAACGTGCAGCAAACGCATCTTGTTGTTCACGGCTAATACCGTGCACTTTGCCCAGCATTTCAGCGGTTAAACCCATCATGCCTGCTGCCTTTGCAACGTTCTTTGATAAACCTGGGTGGAAATCCACACCATGGTTCATCGGTACGTGTCCCATGTGCTCAACACCACCTACTAGGCAGATCTCTGCATCACCAACCATGATAGAACGAGTGGCATCGTGAAGAGCCTGCATAGAAGAACCACAGAGACGGTTAACTGTAACCGCACCAATTTCAATCGGCAGGCCTGCCAGTAGCGCTGCGTTACGCGCAACGTTGAAGCCTTGCTCTAAGGTTTGTTGCACACAACCCCAGTAGATATCTTCAATGTCCTTTGGGTTTACTTGTGGGTTTCTAGCCAGAATCCCTTTCATCAAATGAGCTGACAGATCTTCCGCTCTCTGGTGACGAAATGCCCCGCCTTTGGAACGTCCCATAGGGGTACGAAGGCAATCAACAATCACTACGTTATTCATTTTGTTATTCCTTTTCCAAAGTGACTTGCTTTGAAACTGTTTGGTGTGAGCCAGCCTGTTGTGAGCCGTAGAAGGTTTCACCTTTCTCAGCCATATCTATCAGGCGTTGAGGTACTTGATAAACCGCACCTAAATGCTGATGTTTTTTCGCCATTTCTAGGTAAGTACTTAGACCAATACTATCTAGGTAACGGAACACACCACCACGGAATGGAGGGAAACCTAAGCCATAAACTAGAGCCATATCAGCTTCCTGAGGTGAAGCAATGATGTTCTCTTCTAAACAAAGCACTACTTCATTGATCATAGGAATCATCATGCGTTCAATAATGGTTTGGTCATCAAACTCGGCAGAAGCACCACACACGGTTTGAAGCAGTGTAAGAACACTGTTATCAAAGGCTTTCTTAGGCTTACCTTTTTTATCGACAGTGTACTGGTAGAAACCACTACCATTTTTCTGACCGTATTTCTGGGCTTCAAACAGGGCGCTGATCGCGTCAGGGCCTTCTTTAGCCATGCGAGTAGGGAAGCCTTGTGCCATCACTTCTTGTGCATGGTGAGCGGTATCTAAACCAACCACATCCAACAAGTAGGCAGGACCCATTGGCCAGCCGAATTGACGTTCCATCACTTTATCGATCTGTGTGAAATCACCGCCATCACGCATCAACAAGCTAAAGCCCGCAAAGTATGGGAACAAAACACGGTTTACGAAGAATCCGGGGCAGTCATTAACCACGATTGGCGATTTGCCCATTTTCGCAGCGTAAGCGACAACGCGATTGATGGTGTCTTCAGAAGTGTGTTCACCACGGATAATTTCAACCAGCGGCATACGGTGTACTGGGTTGAAGAAGTGCATACCACAGAAGTTTTCTGGGCGCTTAAGCGATTTCGCCAGTAAGTTAATTGGAATAGTCGAGGTATTTGACGTGATGACTGCATCTGCTGAAACTTGTTGTTCCACTTCGTTTAGAACGGCCGCTTTCACTTTTGGATTTTCAACCACAGCTTCTACAATAACATCGGATTGCTCTATGCCTACATAATGTAGCGTTGGTGAAATAGAAGCGATCACTGAAGCCATCTTAAAGCCATCGATCTTGCCACGCTCTAGTTGTTTATTTAGCAACTTAGATGCTTCCGTCATCCCCAAATCAAGAGACGACTGAGCGATGTCTTTCATGGTAACCGGAATGCCTTTCGATGCTGACTGGTAGGCGATACCACCACCCATGATACCTGCCCCTAACACAGCGGCACGCTGAGTATCTTTCGATGCGGATTTCGCGGATTTTTTTGCCAGTCCTTTAATGTATTGGTCATTCAGGAAGATACCTACAAGCGCTTGCGCCTCTTGAGATTTAGCTAGGGTGATAAAGTGTTTACGCTCAATATCCAAAGCAGCATCGCGCTCGCAGTTTGCTGCTTGTTCGATAGTTTTGACGGCGGTCATTGGCGCTGGATAGTGAGTACCCGCAACCTGAGCAACTAAACCTTTTGCCATGGTAAAGCTCATCATCGCTTCAATCTTGCTTAATGTCAGCGCTGAGGTTTTTTGCTTACGTCTCGCTTGCCAGTCAATCTTCTCATTCATGGCTTGTGTTAGCGTCGCGATAGCAGATTCTTCGAGCTTGTCGCTTTCAACAATCGCATCGAGTAAACCCAGCTTTAGTGCTTCTTTTGCTTTACACGCTTTACCTTGAGTGATGACTTCCATCGCGCTGTCGGCGCCGATGATTCTAGGCAAGCGTACCGTACCACCAAAACCAGGCATGATGCCGAGTTTTGTTTCTGGTAAGCCGATGCTGGTGGTTTGATCACCAATGCGGAAGTCGGTAGCAAGTACACATTCACATCCACCACCAAGGGTAAACCCCTTTAAGGCGGATAGAGTTGGAACTGGGAGATCTTCCAGTTTATTAAAAATGTCATTGGCAAAAATCAGCCATTGATCGAGCTCAGCTTCCGGTTTTGCAAACAGACCTAAAAATTCAGTGATATCGGCACCGACAATGAACGCATCTTTATCGGATGTTAGAACAACCCCCGTTAAACCTTGATGAGTCTGGAGAGCATCAAGTGCTTGGTTTAGCGAGTTTAAAGTGCTGAGGTCGAGCTTGTTGACTGATTGCGGTGAGCAGAAGTTAATTTCCGCGATACCGTTCTCTAGTTCCTTTACCTGTAGGGTTTCGGCTTGGTAAATCATTGTCTATCTCCTTGACATACAACCGAACGATTGTGCGTGAGAGTTTTTGTTGTATTAGATTTCTGGTGTGACCAGTGGTTTAAGTTTGAACGGCGGAGTTAATAATTTCAATACATTTTTCAAACAAGTGTTTAACATTGTGTGCTGGTGCCAATCTTGAGCATAGTTTTTGACCTCGTGTTACACTTAATCACTTTTGTGATTTCGTGGAAAATATGAACGTTCAGCCTTATTTGATTCCAGCTGCGCCCGTTATCTTTGAAGAAGAGATAAAGAAGAGCCTTTTTATTACTTATTTAGCTCATACACCAAGTAGTGATACGGCCAAGCTATTTGTCGATCAAATAAAACAGAAACATGCTGACGCAAGGCATAACTGTTGGGGATTTGTTGCCGGACGGCCTGATGATTCGATGTTGTGGGGATTTAGTGATGACGGAGAGCCTTCTGGAACTGCGGGTAAACCGATTCTGGCACAGCTTTCTGGTTCGGGTGTTGGAGAGATTTCTGCAGTTGTTACCCGTTATTATGGAGGAGTTCGGCTTGGAACTGGTGGATTAGTCAAGGCATATGGCGGAGGTGTTCAACAAGCACTTAAGCTGCTTCAAACTATTGAGAAAAAAATCACCACAAATTTGCACCTAAGTTTAGACTACGGATTAGTTCCGCTTGCGCAGTCTATTATTAAGCAATTCGGCGGAACAGAAGTTGATGCTCAGTATGGTTCAAATGTTGAATTGAGTATAGAACTCGAAGTTCTTCATGTTGAAGATTTCACCCAAACTATCATTAATCGAAGCGGTGCCAAAATCGTGGTTACCGGTTTAAACAATATTTAGGAACTTAGAAGCTCAGCTTCATTTTTGTTAATCAATGCAATTTCGTTCAATTATTCGAATTGTCGGGCTTTTGCTCGCCTTGTTTAGTGTTTCAATGTTAGCTCCGGCTTTAGTCGCTTTAATTTATCGTGACGGCGCGGGTGTGCCTTTTGTTTCTACATTTTTCGCCCTATTGTTTTTTGGTGGACTGATGTGGTTTCCTAACCGTCGTCATCGCCATGAGTTAAAGTCCCGTGATGGTTTTTTGATCGTTGTTCTATTCTGGACGGTAATCGGAAGTGCGGGCGCGATGCCATTTCTGCTTTCTGATAACCCAAATGTCTCAGTAACAGACGCTTTTTTCGAATCTTTTTCAGCACTTACAACCACTGGGGCGACGGTTATTGTTGGTTTAGATGAGCTGCCTAAGGCTATTTTATTTTACCGTCAGTTCCTGCAGTGGTTTGGCGGTATGGGGATTATCGTATTAGCAGTAGCGATACTCCCTGTACTCGGTATCGGTGGTATGCAGCTTTATCGAGCAGAAGTTCCAGGGCCTGTTAAAGATAACAAGGTGACGCCTCGTATAGCAGAAACAGCGAAAGCGCTTTGGTATATCTATCTCAGTTTAACGGTTGCCTGCGCTACTGCATTTTGGCTAGCAGGAATGACTGCTTTTGATGCTATTTGTCATAGTTTTTCCACAATCGCGATCGGAGGTTTTTCTACTCATGATGCGAGTATGGGATATTTTGATAGTTATGCCATCAACCTTATAACCGTCGTTTTCCTGTTAATATCAGCGTGTAACTACACCCTGCATTATGCAGCTTGGGCAACAGGTGGTGTTCATCCTAAATACTATTGGAAAGACCCAGAGTTTCGTGCATTTGTCGTGATTCAAGTTCTTCTATTTGGAATTTGCTTCCTAATGCTACTGCAGCATCATACTTATGATTCTTACTATGACGCGTTTGACCAGGCAATTTTCCAAACAGTCTCAATATCAACCACGGCTGGATTTACCACAACAGGTTTTTCCGAGTGGCCATTGTTTTTGCCGGTACTATTACTGTTTTCTTCTTTTATTGGTGGATGTGCCGGTTCAACTGGCGGTGGTATGAAGGTTATTCGTGTTTTCTTGCTGACACTGCAAGGTGCTCGTGAAATGAAACGTTTGGTTCACCCAAGAGCAATATACTCCATCAAACTGGGGGATAGTGCTCTGTCTCAGCGCGTGGTTGATGCTGTTTGGGGATTTTTCTCTGCATACGCTTTAGTGTTCGTTGTATGTATGTTGGCGGTAATCGCAACCGGTATGGATGAATTAAGTGCCTTTTCAGCTGTCGCAGCAACATTAAATAATTTAGGTCCGGGGTTGGGTGAAGTCGCGGTGCATTTTGCGGACATTAATGATGGAGCCAAGTGGGTTCTTATCGTTTCGATGTTATTCGGTCGTCTAGAAATATTTACCTTACTGATTTTGTTAACACCAACTTTCTGGCGTAGCTAAAGTTCAATACATAGGGAATGAAAGTGAAAGCATTACTTTTATATTCGACCCGTGAAGGGCAGACTAAAAAAATCATGCATAACATAGCTGAACAGTTAGATGGTTATGAGTGCGAGTTTGTCGATTTGCATGAATGCCAAAAGATAGACCTAACGCAATTTGACAAAGTGCTGGTGGGTGCTTCTATTCGTTATGGGAAATTAAACAAAAAGCTCTATCAGTTTATAGCGGATCACAAACAACAGCTAGAACAAGTAAAATCAGCTTTTTATTGCGTGAATTTAACTGCTCGTAAAGTGGAACAAGGTAAAGATACTCCGGAAGGTAGTGTCTATATAAAAACATTTCTTAATAAATCTCCTTGGCAACCTACTTTAATAGGCGTATTCGCGGGCGCACTCTATTACCCACGCTATCGGCCCATAGATAGAATGATGATTCGTTTTATTATGAAACTGACTGGTGGAGAAACAGATACCACTAAAGAAGTGGAATATACAGACTGGGAAAAAGTCGCTTTATTCGCTAAAAAATTCGAACAATTGTAGAGTAAATAGTTAAAAAAGAGCCTTATTGGCTCTTTTTTATTCGAACAGTAAAAAACTAGCAAATAAATAAAAAAAACTATTGCCAATTTAAATCATCTCCCTATAATGCCGCCTCGCTGACACGGGAACAGTTCTTAAGAAATGTAACCAGTTAGCCGGTTTATTAACTAGCATCAATTAACGATGAAAAAGTTTAAAAAAGTGTTTGACACTGAAACTTAACTAGCTAAAATAGCCGTCCGTTTTGAGAGGAATGCCTTGCAAAACGAAGCTCTTTAACAATTTAAACCTATCAATCTGTGTGGGCACTCGTTGATGAAAATCAAAGTTAAGTCTT
>JBLXHN010000038.1:0-8932 GCA_048259585.1 Vibrio sp.
CAGGAGCGGCCTGGATCTCAGCACGGACCTTGGGTGTGGTAGTCGCTTGCTTATGAAGCTTGATGTCCATCTCGATGCTCCTGAACGAACTGACGAAGAAGCCCTCTGGCAGCAAGCAAAGGATAGCTTATTCTGGTCAATTGAACATCCGAGACCCTACAGTTAGGGCTCAGGTGCGCAATCACAGCGAAGACCAGGTGATGCACGTCCTATTCCCAAAGAAGGTCACTGACGCCGTGCTCGACGTCCTCAGCGAACATAAGAGGAAACAGGGCGGCAATTTGCGTTGTTGATACTCAAGTTGCTGGCGGGCAAGTCAGCGCGAAATGTGCAGGCAAACAAATGAGCTGTCGACTTACCGGTCAGAAAATGCGTGAAATAATGAGGGTCTGCCACCGATTTTATAAATTTTTCGACACCGCCGCGACGGCGAATGTGAAACATGTCGTGAACTCCCATAATAAGCTGATGGATTTGATTTGCTGGAAAAAGTAAAGCTATTAAGTCAGTTACAAATGACAACCATGAGGCAGGGATATGTCAAGCAGAGAAGATAGGGTTATAGAGAGGGAGCTTGGAAACGTTAAGCTGTGTTTTTCATCTAGTAGAGATGATCTATTAGTTAAGAGCTTCGAGAAAGTTTCAGAAGCTGTCAAACAGTCTTGGAGAACTTCTCTAAAAGTTACTCCTGTCGACGCGCTTGACCCCTGTTATGAAATTAAAAGCTTACGGCAGCCTCAGGTTTCAGCACTATATTCTATTTTGTCTCACTTGACTGGGCACGAAAGAAAAGATGTTACTATTGTGATGCCGACAGGAACTGGAAAAACTGAAACAATGTTAGCTTCCATATGTGGGTTGCCGGTTGATAAAGCATTAGTAGTGGTGCCGACAGATAGCTTGCGCGAGCAAACATTCAATAAGTGCATCAGTTTGGGTAAGCTAAGGGAGTTAAATGCGATACATAAAGAAACTCTCAACCCAGTAGTTGCGTTAATTTCAGGAAGGCTTGAAAGTGATGAAGAGCTTAGTTTCCTTCTGTCCGCTAATGTGATTGTGACCACGCCGCATTCTCTTAACCTCTCAGCTCCACAGATCAAGAAAAAGCTTTTTCAAGCTTGTAGTCACTTATTTGTAGATGAAGCCCATCACGTCAAAGCTAAAACCTGGCGATCTGTGAAAGAGGCATTTTCTGGAAAAGATGTTGTTCAGTTTACAGCTACTCCGTTTAGGGAGGATAGGGAGAAAGTAGGGGGTAAGATAATTTACAACTACCCGATATCCCTGGCGCAAAAAAATGGTTATTTTAGAAACATTACTTTTAAATCCGTGTATGAAGTCAGCGATATCATTGGTGATGAGAAAGTCGCTGAAACAGCTGTAGCTCAACTGCGAGAAGATTTGTCGAATGGCTACGATCACATTCTTATGGCAAGGTGTGAGACAAAGCAAAGAGCAAACGACGTGGGGGAGATTTACAAGGAAAATTACGGTGACTTAAATCCAGTGGTTATTTATAGCGGGATGGCTGGTCAGAAAAAAAAGTTGAAAGCAGTTGTTGAGAAAGAACACCGTGTTGTTGTTTGTGTTAACATGCTAGGGGAGGGCTTTGATTTGCCAGAGCTAAAAGTTTGCGCCTTGCATGATATACATAAAAGTCTGCCTATAACTCTGCAGTTTGCTGGGCGATTTGTGCGAGATCGTCCTGATTTAGGAAACCCTACCTTTGTAGCGAATATCTGTGACCAAAAGGTCGAAGATACTTTAAAGAGCCTGTATGAAGAAGACCCTGATTGGAATAGGTCTCTCCAAAGAATAAGCGAGGCAAGCATTAAGAGAGAGGTAGAATTCCAAGAGCTTATTGAGAATTCAGTGACAACAGGAAATGAAGTTCCGCTGGAAAATATAAAACCTGCGCTAAGTGCAATTGTGTACAAGGTTGATTCTGCAAACTTTGATGTTGAAATATCTAAAGTACCTTTGGAAAGAGGTGAGAAGCTAGTAGCTTCAATAAAGATATCAGATCCTAATATTCTGGTGTTAGTGACAAAGATAGATATTTCTACTAAATGGGCCCCGTTGTCTGAGCTGTCTCAAGTCGAGTGGCGTCTTGTTATAGCCTTCCATGATGAAAAGGAGGGACTCTTATTTATACATGATTCTTCTAAAACAGGAGCTAGACCTCGTTTGGTGAAATGTCTGGCAAAGAATCCAGACCTTCTGAAAGGTGATCATGTTTTCAAAAGTTTTGGTAACATCGAAAGGCTGGTTTTACAGAACGCTGGGCTTAACAAAGGTAGGCGTGGCCCTTTGCGCTATGTGATGTATACAGGTATAGATATCGAAACTGCAATCAATGACTTGGCGCAGGGTGGCTCTTACAAATCAAACTTATTTGGAAAAGGGTTTGAGAGCGGTTCGAAAGTTAGCATAGGCTGCTCTTATAAAGGTCGAGTGTGGTCTATGAGTAGCGCGCCAGTTATTGATTGGATAGATTGGTGTCGAGAAATAGGAAGTAAGCTAAATGATGATCTTATAGACCCCAATGCGATATTGGATAAGGTTATGAGAACAAGAGAGGTCAGCCATGTCCCTGACTTAGTTCCAATATGCCTGGATTGGCCTGACTATTTGTTCGAATATGGATTCTCATCAGTAAGTCTAGAGGTGATGGGGAGATCCTATAACCTTGAGGATGCCTGTTTCTCAATTTTTGAGTTCCAGTCGGGCAAGATTGATTTTGATGTTTCTGTTGGTGGGTTTTCAGAAAAATACAGCTATACGATTTCTCAGAATGGGTATCAAGTTAAAAGGTTAAGCGGGGATTATTTGTATTTAAGTAATAAAGATGGAAAAAGGCTGTTGGAGGAGTTTTTTGATAATGAGGAGTCACCTTCGGTATTCTTTGAGGACGGTTCTAAGCTATTTGAGAACTTGCATATTGTTCGTCCGGATGATTTCACAATTCCTCATTATAGAGTGGGTCTGTTGAAACAGTGGTCCTGGGGTGTCAACGTGAGGAGAGAATCCCAAGGAGAGGAAAAAAATAAAGATACTATTCAATATGCCGTAATTTCTAAAATTGTACAACAGCATGAAAGTTGGATTGTATTTGATGACGATGGAGCTAATGAGGTAGCAGACATAGTCTCATTTAGGAATGAAGGTGAAGTGTTGGTGATAGAGTTTTTTCATCTTAAGTATTCCCATGGTGCTTCCCCAGGGTCGCGCATTATTGATTTTTATGAAGTCTGTGGGCAGGTCGTTAAGTGCTGCAAATGGGTTGGCGAATTTGATAAGTTGATAGATCAGTTGAAGAAAAGGGAGCGTTCGCGTGTTAACGCTAGTAAATCTAGTCGGTTGGAAAAAGGAGAGTTTCGTGACTTTGAATTGCTAAGACAACATGGTGGGCGCCTTAGGAAAGAATATAAGTTTTATGTTGTTCAGCCCGGTTTGGATACCAAGAATGTTAGTGCTGACGTTTTGTCACTCCTAGGTTCCATTGATCTGTATGTCAAAGAAACCACAGGGCACAACATGGTTGTCATAGGTAGTTAGTTACCGACTAGGCCCTATAAGAGAATAGAGTTTCAAGAAGCTCTTGGAGAAGGTGTCTCTTGGTTTTAATTCTTGTTCTAAAGATTTCTAGACTATGGTGTAAGTTGAGGGTTGTGATAGAACTCCGTGTTTGGGTTAATGAAAAGCAACTTGCTGATACTCCATGGGGCATTGCAGTGCCCCCCCCCCCTCGCCCCTATAGGGTGAGTTAGAGGGGAGAGCACTTCAGATGGCCATAAAGATTGGCTCCCCGCTTATTTAATACAAACCCCGGCGGGGGGCGTTTTTTGCTTAATCCCTGATTTCATGCTTGTGCCAACACCGTCACGGCGGAAATCAAACATATTTAATTTGAATGTATTGATAGTCACTTGGTCGTTGCCACTGGAATGCGCTATCAGGCGTTTGTGCCTTTCATTATAAGGAGCCATGGCATATGAACCACCAAATTCACCGCTGTTGACCAGAACGATGTATTGATACATGTGGTAGTGCAGTGCCTCTACCATTGAATCAAAGGTATTTACATCTCTGTTTAGCGCCGGGATCAATAGTGCATCAGATTTGTCTCGAAGATCGGCGCTTAATGAAATGTCGGTGGAGTCAAAGCAGATCGCAGAGGTCAGGACAAATCCGCGGTCATTAGAGAATTTTGGGTGAAGCAGCTCCAGCATCAGTTGGTACGGTCGCCATGGCTGGATGTTTATCTGCCTTTCTCCCTCCATCATATGATGTTTTCCTTGGAATCTTTGAATCTCGTTCTGGTTGCCGTTGTGCTTTCTGGGGACAATCCAGATTGCGCAGTTGTTTGGGCCTTTTACTCCAGGTTGATTAATAAAGCCAAGACCGGAAAGTACTATTGCATGAGTCTTGCGCGAAAGCTGGACAAGGATGTCTAGGTCATCATTGTGGACGGCCAGTTCTGGAAGCACTATCAGGTCAATATCCTGTTCGCGCTCTCCGTTCTTAGGCTTTTCAAGATGCTGGGCCTCGATATGCTTGGTTATTAGTGTTGCGACTCTTGCCACGTGTCGGCGGTGTTTGGTCCGATATACAGGATCATTCAATAAAATACCATGCTTAGAAAAATCATTCTGTTGGGGCATTTTGGCCTGAACCATGGCAACTTTCAGGCTGTTTTTAGTGTCTTTTGTGTTGTCCCAGTTAGGTGTGATCAACTCTGGGAGTCCTGGGATCTCGGATTGCTGGCAGTAGCTTTCTTTCAGTGTAGAAAGGCGTTTTTCCACGAGTTGTTTTACAGCTTCCACAGTGAGCGCATTCGGCCAGGAATAACCCTGATCATTCACACGAATGCCAGGCCATTTTAGCAACTTTGAAAGTAACGTCGTAAGCCAAGCCGAGAACTGTGCGGCCTCACCTACTAGAGCCTCAGGGGTAGTAAGTAGCCCGACTTGCCTTTTATATTGGGTTGATCTCAAGCCTCGGTAGCCTACGTTCGGGGTGATAGACTGACCAAATCCTGTTGGGTCATCAGAACCGGCTAGAACGGCTCTTATGCAGAGAGCTATGCGTTGCAGTATAAATGTATCGTCCAGCTCATCTTGCTCGCGGTGAAGGTGGTAAGCTAGCTGGCTAAGTGATGGATGAAATGCTAGTTCACTGATATTCAACTCGGCTTCAAAGGCTTTGAACTTAGGTGGATTCGAGTAGCTACCAAATTGAATCTTTGTCTGACCCAAGTCTATTACATCGTCAGGCTTAGCCTTCTGGAAATCGTTTTCTTTCCCCAGTAGAGCCTGCATTAACTTAAGTGCCATGATTTCATTGGCCAGAGGGTTATCCGGCCGACTGATAAGCTTGTAGATAGCTATGTCATCCTTGATATCCTTGAGCGCCTTTGCCGATGGCTTGGTGTCGAGGTAGAGCTTGCTGTAGATCTTGTTCGTCTTGAGTTGGTTAAGCCAGCCGTACTTAAGGGGACGAGCATGCAGTATGAGTGAACGACAGAATGCCATATCCTGGATTGCGATAAGCTCTGTTACCCCTACAGGGTCATTATGAACTTCAAGCAAAGAAGCCGTTGCTCTCAAAACAGGTTTCTGGTCGATCACCAGTTGCTTGGCAATAAGGATGCTGGCTGCAGTATCGCGAATACCGAAATTTTTAGGTAAGCTAATATTTCTGAAACCCTTGGTGAGCTTTAAGATGAAATCATAGAACGGATCAGTACTATTTTCTTCTAAGGTGGTATCAAGCCTTACTAGAAGAAAGAAACGTGCCTGGTCGACCAGAAAGTCGAATCTTTTTCGATTTTCACCTAAGCTAGGTTCAATCGTTTCTTGGGTGGCCGCATCAACTTCCACTTTTTTACTTGGTTTATCATTATCTATAGGCCGAGAAGCAATGTCGACAGCCAGATCTTGCAATACCTCGAAAAAATCATCAATATCTGCGTGAGCGGGAATGGCGTGTCTATCTTTGCGATGAATTACGGTAGCGGAGTGGCGGAAGATTTCAGCCATACAGTAATTTGCTATTTCCGCTTGTTTGGGACAACGGTCCTCCCAGAGATGATATTCATAGCCCTGAAGGTGCCGGAGCTGCTGCAGGACTGGTGTAAGAAGCTTGGTGCTCGGGAACAGCTCCAGCCCTTTTTTCAGCAGAAGAACTAGAGAGGGCTCATGGCTCCAGTTGGCGATGAAACGCCGCGCGAGCCGTTCTTGGAGATAGTCCCAGTCACCGGGTATGGGTTGACCGTTGTCATTAACTTCTCTGGCAGTAAAATGCCGGATATCGCTTAGTAGGCTCGTTACCTTATTAGCCGTGAATCGCTTCAGTGTATCTTCTCGTACATCGAAGATATCCTTCTCTACGGCTGCAAGGCGATTGAAGCGCCTAGAAGATTCGGTTTCAGATTGTTCATTGGTCTTGTTGTTTGACAGCAATAGCAATGATTCTAGTTGCCCGAGGTAGGTGTCTGCATCCTCAAGAGAGACTGGGCCACTGATGCTTGACTGGATGTCTTCCAGTGTTTTCGAAATGCCGACAGATTTCCCTCTGTAGATCTCTATCTTGGTTTTTTTCTCATTGAGCTTCAGGTTCAAATTAAGAGTGTCTAGCTTAGTTTCTATTTTTCTCTCTAACGCCTTCTTTATTGCTTTGAGATGGCTTTCCCCCTCGTTTTTCTCAGATTGTGATTTGCTTTCAAAATATTCTCGATTGGGGGCAATAACGACCAAGCGTATGTCATCGACATAACGACAATAATCGATAAGTTTGATGGGGGTATCAGGCGGTTCCGCCAGATCAATGGTGTCACCAATAAGGCTACTCATGACACCATCAAATCCGAGCATGTAGATATTGGCAAGGAAGCCTGACGCGACTAGGCCTTGAGGTAGACCCTTCGGTGCCGTCTTGATATCAGGGGTTTGGCATACTTCATGAAAACGCTGCTCGGCTTCCAGTGACCATTCCCACTGCTCAAATGCGGCCAGCACGTGGTCTCTGGTTGTGTGATTTGATGTTCCTGTTAATTTTTGCTCGTCAGACAGATCCCTGACTTGTTTGATGAGCTCTTTTCTGTCAACGCGGTCAAAGAATTGGCTCAGATCCAGCTCTACGAGATACACTTCTTCATCTCTCGATTTCTCTGGTAGCGCCTTGCTGGCGAAATAGTAAGGACGTTGCAGGAATCTGCGGTAGTCTCTGAAATATTTGCTGTATGTTGTGGTTGCACCGTAGCTGTGTTCGGCTTTGTCGTCTTCGTATCTGCAATAGAGTCGATTGCCGTAGCTGACAACTTCTTTATCGTGAACTTCGTCGTAAGAAGTCGTGGGATCGCCTTGGGTTGACTCCACGTCATTGGCTAGACACATCATCAGTAGAGTCATGATGGTCTGTTCGCGGATACCTACGTGCGCCAGTGGTCTCAGAGTGAGCTGTTTTTCATCTGCCGGCTTCCAGATAAGTTTGAACTCCGCAATTACTTTTTCTATGTCCCCTTTGGGCTCTATAAACCCCCATGGGCAGGCCTTGGGGGCCGGAACCAGCTCGAGAGGTTCAAACTTAAGTTTACCCTCAATATCGTTGGCCCACTCGGCACATCGATTTCGCAGATCGATGGATGAAACGTCCAGTTCAAAGTTATCTGCATACCAATTGGTGGTGCGGATATAGTCATGGGCCTTTTTCCAGGCCAATGCCAGAAGTAAGGTGTCGGTCAGGTATTCGTCACTCAGAAATAGCTGGTCATATTTTGAATTAAGTACTGGCATTTGTTTTTCCTTGATCGGCTACCTTGTCAACGAAATATTTCGGTGCCTCTTGGTTAGCCTTGGGCCTATCCTTTGATGTATTGATAGATGTGCAGCGTCTTTTCCAGGTATGGCTGACCTGGAACGCCACCACGCCTCGCACAGTCAGCTGCTCGACGACCAGCTCGCCTGAAATCATGATGATCCTTGCCACCCTCTGCGCAGCCGATGGTGTACCACACCGTCCACTTACTGTTGTTTTGCCGGTCCATAGGGCCCGTCATTGGATAGTGCCACACGTCAGGTGCGGTGTTTATGCACGAGAGGTGCCGAGGGGCCGTACTGAGGGCTCACGTGCGCGCCCCGATCTCCTGATCGGTACAGTACCGGTACACACTTAAGTTTTCTATGGTATGCTTAGATTTCGCTAACCTACTGATTCCAAAGAACTGTACCTTCGCTCGTTTACGGTCGCTTTCCCTTGGATATCAGTATCTTATTGTTTTAAAAGCAAACTCATAATCCCCTAGTCTGATCCCAAAGGTTTCAGCCGACCAGTACCCTCCAGTCTTATCACCCTCCAGCCAAGCCCCCATACTTCCCCTTGAAATACAATAACGGCCGCGCGGTCGCACCAACATCCAAATTCAGCCCCTTCACTTCTCCGATCACGATCAGGTGATCGCCTACGGGGTGCTCAGCGTGAATCTTGCAGTCGAGCCAGTGCAGGCTGTCATTGATGACCGGGTTGCCGAGGGGAGAGAGCTGCCAGTCGATACCTTGCCATTTGTCTGCGCCGCGCATGGCGAACTGGTTGGAGACATGGCTTTGCTCGCTGGAGAGGATGTTGACGGCGAAGCGCTCTGCCTGGCGAATCTTCGGGTAGCTGAACGAGCTTGCCTTGACGCTGAAGGAGATCAGCGGCGGGTTCATCGAGACGCTGTAGAACGATTGGCAGGTGAAGCCGATCGGTTCGTCGTCGACCTGGGTAGTGATGATGGTGATGCCGGAGGCGAAGTGGCCGAGGGCTTCACGGAAACTGGCGGGGTCGATGGTGGTGTCAGCTTTGGTTTCAGTATCGGAGAGTGACATGGCAGGTCCTTCAATGGTGGGGAGGTGGTAACAATCAGCCGTGGGGGAGGGGCTGCAGCGATGGC
>JBLXHN010000039.1:0-8167 GCA_048259585.1 Vibrio sp.
CTTCCTGACTGATCAGTGACAGATCTGTTCCCTTAGGGAGATACTGGCGAATCAGCCCATTGATATTCTCGTTGCTGCCTCTTTGCCAAGGGCTATGGGGATCACAGAAGTAGATAGCGACGCCTGTGTTTTGCGTGATAGCGGCGTACTTGGCCATCTCCCGTCCTTGGTCATACGTCAGGGGGTTTCGTGCTGCCAATGGTATTCTATTCAGCGCGGCACTGAAGCCCTCCACGGCTGAGGTCGCAGTCGCATCATGCATCTTTGCCAGTATCAAGTATCCGCTGCTGAGCTCTACAAGAGTGCCAACCGCTGAGGGATTGCCTTTGCTCTTGATTAGATCGCCTTCCCAATGCCCAGGCATCTCGCGCTTGTCCACCTCGGGCGGGCGAAGGTGAATGCTGACCAAGTCAGGGATCTGACCTCGACGGTCCGTCTCACCACGCCGAGGCTTACGCGTACTTTTGCCTTGCCGCAAGCGATGGATGAGCTCTTTGTGCAGTTGCCCAACTGGCAGCGCATAGATGGCGGTGTAAATCGTCTCGCGACAGACGTAGGTATCTTCAAGCTTGGGTAAATTCATATGTCGAAGCTTGCCGGCGATCTGCTCGGAAGACAAGTAGCGGCGAAGTATGTAACCAAGTACATAATTAATATTGAATGAACATTTATAGGTTGATTTAATAAAAGTATTAGAGATATAGATTTCGGCTATACTCAAATATATATTACTGGTAGACGATACTCATACTCCAATTTTGACATTTACCTTATACAAGGCAGTTTTATGATAGATATATTATATGTACTACCAACAAGACTTTTTTTCATGGAAGGACCATGCGGAAGAGTTAGCCACGCAAGAGGTTTCATTAAAGGTTTAAAAGATAACTCGTATACTATAGGAGTTATGTGTGGAGAAGGAATCCATAGCTACATAGATAAGTATTATATAG
Source organism: Vibrio sp. (assembly GCA_048259585.1). Lineage (GTDB taxonomy): Bacteria > Pseudomonadota > Gammaproteobacteria > Enterobacterales > Vibrionaceae > Vibrio. The sequence goes on from JBLXHN010000039.1 coordinate 957, forward strand.
ATAGTTTATTAAAAGTAAAGTCTTTAAGTTTTCTATGGGTTTTTACTCTTCTTTTAAAGTTGTGTCTTTACCAGCATCGTTACAAAAAGGTTGTAATTAGATGGCGACCTTTTATTCCGTTCCTATTACTACTATTGTTTTTTAAAAGGAAAAAAATTTGGCTTGAACTAAATAGTATAACAGGTTTAGATTCAAAGTTTTACATTATTAGAGCAATAGCTAAATTATCTGTTTTTATCTCGGCGAAGATATTCAATGTAATAGTTGTTTCTGAAAACTCCAGAGAAAATGTAGTAAAAATTTCAGGGGTAAATAAAAATAAAATTTGGGTTATAAAGAATGGTTTTGATGCTCGATATTTCAAACAATTTTCAATAACTCCAAGTAATAACGATATTTCGCTCGTATATTTTGGTGCTAAGCAAAGCTATTACGATTGGAATCTATTATATTCGGTTATTACAAAGGTTAATAATAAGGCAGGAAAAATTATAACTTTATATGTTTTTGGATTTTATGAGGACAAGGTTAAGGATAATATAGTTAATTATGGTAAATTTAGTCCCAAAAGTCTAGTGGCTGATTTAGAGGCTATACCTAACCCTGTTCTTATACTTCATTCATCTAATAGTAATATGGCTAGAGCAGGGAGCCCTATGAAATTGTATGAATATGCCGCTTTAGGGATCCCATGCATCATTAGTACGAGCATGTATGAAAATGCAAAAGAATTTCCTGGTTTTATTTTTTATGAAGCAGGTAATGATAAATCATTACATGAGGCTATTAATTACGTTGAGGAAAACTACATAGAAATTTTTAATAATGCTAAAAAAGCAAGACAAATTTCTATAGATAGTTATACATGGAGGTCAGTTGTTCGCAGGTGGTGTGCTTACGTTTTAGATTAACATGTAGAGAATTTATTTATTAAAAGGATTTGTTATGCAGCAAGATGAAGTTGTAAAAACATTATGTGTTTTTGGTACACGTCCAGAAGCTATAAAAATGGCTCCCTTAGCACTGGCTTTACATGCTGATATTCGATTTGAGCATAAGTTGTGTGTAACTGGACAACATCGTGAGATGCTGGATCAGGTATTAGAACTCTTCAGCTTAGTACCTGATTATGATTTAGCCATAATGAAATCAGGGCAAGATCTTACAGATGTAATGACCTCGATTCTAAATGGAATGAGGCATGTACTTAAAATAGAGAAACCTGATATTGTTCTTGTTCATGGAGATACAGCCACTACTTTCGCCGCAACATTAGCAGCTTATTACGAGCAGATTCCAGTTGCGCATGTTGAAGCAGGTCTACGTACGGGGGATATCTATTCACCGTGGCCAGAAGAAGCAAACCGAAAGTTGACAGGTGCTTTAGCCTCAATACACTTTGCGCCCACAGAACGATCGCGCAATAATTTATTAGCAGAAGGTGTTTCCGCTACATCAATAAGTGTTACAGGAAATACTGTAGTTGATGCCCTGTTTACGGTTATTGAGAAACTCGATACTAATCCAGAATTAGCAAAATACGAAAATTTACCACTTGATCTAGCCACGTTAAAATCAAATAAAATCATCTTGGTTACTGGGCATAGAAGAGAAAGCTTCGGAGGTGGATTTGAGAGGATTTGCCAAGCTCTACGTGAAACGGCCGTTAATAACCCGAGCGTTAATATTATCTATCCAGTACACCTTAATCCAAATGTACAAGAACCTGTCAATCGTTTATTGTCAGATGTACCTAATATTCATTTGATTGAACCTTTGACATACTTACCTTTTATCGGCTTAATGAATCTATCCGATATTATCTTGACGGACTCTGGAGGTATTCAAGAGGAAGCACCTTCCTTAGGTAAACCTGTCTTAGTGATGAGAGATACTACTGAGCGTCCTGAGGCTGTTGAGGCAGGGACTGTAAAGCTCGTTGGCACTGAAGTAGAGATAATTACTCAAGAATTGGATCGGCTTTTAAATGATCCTTCTGCATACGATCTGATGAGCCGGGCTCATAACCCCTATGGCGATGGTAAATCTTGCAAACGCATTCTAGATATTCTCGCCGCTCATTTTTCCTAAACACACGAATATAAGTGAATTGATTTATGATTTTTAATACAGTATCTGTAATTGGACTTGGATATATTGGCTTACCTACTGCGGCTGTAATTGCGTCTCGTCGTAAGCAAGTTATAGGTGTGGATATCAGCCAAAAGGCTGTTGATACTATCAACCGTGGCGAGATCCATATTGTTGAGCCTGAACTTGATATGCTTGTGCATGCAGCCGTCAATGAAGGTTATTTACGCGCAACGACTAAAGCAGAACCAGCAGATGCATTTCTGGTTGCTGTGCCAACTCCATTCAAGCGTGAGGAAGGTAAGGCACATGTTCCCGATCTTAGTTACATCAAAGCTGCAAGTTTATCTATAGCGCCTGTTTTGAAAAGCGGGGATCTGGTCATTCTTGAATCAACTTCACCTGTTGGTGCGACAGAACAGATGGAAGCTTGGCTTGCAGAGGCACGACCAGATCTCTCTTTCCCTAGTCAAGTAGGTGAGAAATCGGATATTCGCCTAGCTCATTGTCCTGAACGTGTATTGCCTGGGCATGTAGTAAGAGAACTTGTCGAAAACGATCGAGTCATTGGTGGAATAACTCCTCGATGCTCAGAGGCGGCCTGCTCGTTATATGAAATATTCGTCAAGGGTGAGAGTATAATCACAAATGCTCGTACTGCAGAAATGGCCAAGTTGACAGAAAATAGTTTTAGAGATGTAAATATTGCTTTCGCTAATGAACTATCAATAATTTGTGATAAACTTGAAATTAATGTATGGGAGCTGATTCGTTTAGCTAACCGTCATCCACGTGTAAATATATTGCAGCCAGGCCCGGGGGTAGGTGGTCATTGTATAGCTGTTGATCCGTGGTTTATCGTTAGTCAGACTCCTGAGCAGGCTCAATTAATTCGTACTGCCCGCGAAGTAAATGATAGTAAGCCGCAGTGGGTCATTGACCAAGTTAATCAAGCAATAGGTAAATTTCTTGGTAATCACCCCCATTATACAGCTAGAGACGTTACTGTTGCATGCTTAGGTTTGGCCTTTAAACCTGATATTGATGATTTACGTGAGAGTCCAGCTCTTGCTATTACGCAAACTTTGCATAAACAGCTTTCCAGCAACTTACTGATTGTGGAGCCCAATATATCGACTTTGCCTACGAGCTTGGTGGGGGCCACCCTCTCAGGGATAGGTGAAGCTCTCGAAAAAGCAGATATTATTGTATTGTTAGTTGATCACCGAGCATTCAAAAAAATAGAACTTGACAGCTTGTCCAATCGATATCTCGTTGATACACGTGGGGTATGGACTAGCCAAATCAGAAAGTTCTAGAATTTTAGCAAACAGCCTTCTTGACTAAGACTATTTGTCTTTTAGGTTTTAATATTTAGCAGCTTCTCGTAGATTGCTGCCTACTTTATGAGCTTTACCAATGACGTCTAATCGGGCTACTCGCTTATTGCATACAATTCGTTTCCTCAAGCCTTCACAAATTGGCTGGCGTCTCTACTATCTTGCTTTGCGCAGTAGAGTACGTCGGAAAGCTATGTCTGCACTGTCGCCAGTACTCGTTCGTCCTTGGCAAGATATATGGATGGCTCCTGTATGGATGCCATCCTGTTGGGTTAGCAATAATGAATTTAAGTTCCTCGGGGAGCGTGGTTTTTTGACTACAGCTAAGGACTGGCATTGTTCAGGAAAGTCCAAACTATGGTTGTACAACCTCCATTACCTTGACGACCTTACGGCTCAAGAGGCCGAGACACGCTTTGCAATGCATTACGACTTAGTCTCAAGTTGGATCAATTCTAATCCAGTGCTCACAGGTAATGGTTGGGAACCCTATACTTTATCATTACGTATAATTAATTTGGTGAAATGGTTAAAGGGACCTGTATGGAACAATAGAGAAGGGTGTATTCCAGAAGCGTGGTGTAATAGCATAGCACGGCAAGCTCAAGCACTTTCTGCACAACGCGAGTATCATATTCTTGCTAATCACCTGTTCGTTAATGGTAAAGCACTTATCTTTGCAGGAGCTTTTCTGAAAGGAGATTTAGCTGACCGTTTCCTGCAAGAAGGCTTGACTATTCTCGATGCGGAAATCCCAGAACAGTTTTTATGTGATGGTGGACATTTTGAGCGATCACCAATGTACCATGCTATACTTTTATGGGATTTGGCTGATTTAATTAGGCTTGCTGAGTGTAGTGACTTACCATCGTTAAATAAACGCGTGACCGTATGGCGTGATTATTTGGCTAGGGGCCTGAATTGGCTTGAAATGATGTGTCATCCAGATGGAGATATTAGCTTTTTCAATGATGCAGCCTTCGACATCGGCCCAAAGTTTTCAGACTTGAAGCGTTATGCAGTAAAATTGCAAGTTTCGGAATTGAAAGAATCATGTCTGAAGACATCGGGTATACCCGAGGACTACCCTTTAGTCGTTCAGCATGCAGTCCCTAGCGGCTATATAGCTGTTACTTGGGCTAAAGAATGTAAAGCTCTTCTTGACCTTGCACCAATAGGACCTGATTATCAGCCTGGTCATGCACATGCAGACACATTGAGCTTTGAGTTAAGCCTTTATGGTAGGCGTGTATTCGTTAATTCCGGAACGTCACAATACGGCGATGATAGTGAGCGTCATCGCCAACGATCAACGCTAGCTCATAATACAGTTGCTATAGATGGTGAAAACTCCTCAGAAGTATGGGCGGGTTTCAGAGTAGCTCGGCGTGCATATCCTGGTGAAATTCAGATTGATCGCGAAGAAAATTCCCTGAGTATATGTGGTAGTCATAATGGTTATCAACGACTTAAAGGAAAAGTATTACACTGTCGAAAATGGAATTTTGAGACTAATCGATTGATAGTCGAAGATCGCTTAGAGGGACGTTATAATGAAGCAGTGGCACGTTATTTTTGCCATCCAGATGTATCACTAACTATGTCTAATCCTTATAATGGTTTTTTAACTACTCCTGATGGGTTAAAAGTATTATTATCTATTGAGGGTGGCGAGGCTAACGTCGCGGTAAGTACTTGGCATCCGCGTTTTGGCGAAAGTCAGATAAATCAATGCTTGGTAGTGAATATGACTGCTTCTTATTGCAGGGTTAGTCTTTCTTGGGGCTAATATACTGTTCCTTATCCAATTAGTTAATTCCTTAAACTAGAGCTTTTACCATGCGGATCCTCTTCCTTTCTGATAATTTTACTCCCGAGACTAATGCTCCGGCCACACGACTTTATGATCATGCTATTCGTTGGGTGCGTGCAGGACATGAAGTCACAATAGTTACCTGTGCACCTAACTTTCCGGAGGGGCGAGTTTTTGACGGGTATAGAAATAGATGGTATTCAGTTGAGGAAATTGAAGGTATTCGAGTCGTACGTGTTAAAAGCTATATTACCTCCAATGAAGGTTTTCTTAAGCGTACCTTAGATTATATTTCATTTATGTGTAGCGGTTTTGTTGGCGGTCTATTCCAAAAAAAACCTGATATAATTGTAGCTAGTTCGCCACAATTTTTTGCAGCGGTAGGCGGTTGGTTGCTATCTGTTGTGCGTCGTAAACCCTTTATATTTGAGTTGCGTGACCTATGGCCAGCTTCTATTGTAGCAGTGGGTGCTATGAAGGATAGCCGTATTATACGTATGCTCGAAAAAGTAGAGCTGTTCCTCTATCGTCGTGCTCGGCGTATTGTAGCCGTAACTCATGCTTTTAAGGAAGATTTAATCCAGCGTGGTATTGAAGGAGATAAGATTGATGTAGTACTCAATGGTGTTGATCTCAGCCGATACTCTCCTATTGCAGCGGATTATAATCTTCAGTATCAATATAATCTTAAGGATAAGTTTGTTGTCGGTTATTTGGGCACTCATGGTATGGCTCATGCGTTGGACAAGGTCTTGGATGCAGCTGTTTATCTTCGTCACCGACAAGATATAGTATTTGTATTTGTCGGTGCTGGAGCTGCTAAAAACGAGATTGAATTAAAAGCTAAAGACCTCGATTTACAGCATGTTCGTTTTATTCCACGTCAAACCAAGGATGCAATGCCTGGTTATTGGTCGTTATGTGATTTAGCCTTGATTCCACTGAGAGACACTCCTGTATTCGAGAGCGTTATTCCGTCTAAAATGTTTGAATGTATGGCAATGGGTATACCAGTTCTGATGTCACTTCCGGAGGGGGAAGCTACAGAAATTCTTCGTGACTCAGGCGCTGGTATTTGTGTTCCTCCGGAAGATCCAATTACTATGGCCAAAGTTATAGAGCAACTAAAAGATGATGCTGCCCAGCGTGCTGACATTCGTGAATGCGCTTTGAATGCTGCTCAGATTTATTCTCGAGATTGCCAAGCTCAAAAGATGCTAGCTGCTTTTGCGAAAGCTAGTTTATAGGTATACTAAAACCATTCCTTGTTTTATCACTTTTTAGTTAATAGTTGTTTCTGCTCCTGACATATATTTGCCTGTGAAGTGTATTGTTTTTTTGTGCTAAAAACTTTATAATTATTGCCCTCCAATTTTTAGCGCTTTGATTTAGTATTGTAAATTCGTACCTGTTATTATTTATAAATATAAGTTTGTATTGGTACCAGGCCTGATGCTTTCACACATTTTCGAGGAGTTATAGTAAATGAAAATTGCCATCGCAGGCACCGGTTATGTCGGTCTCTCCAACGCCATGCTGTTGTCTCAGCATCATGAAGTCGTCGCGTTGGATATCGTGCCGGAGAAGGTGGAAGGCCTGAACCGTGGTATCTCACCTATCGTCGATAATGAGATTCATGAGTTTCTGGCGCGTGGAGATCTGAATTTCCGCGCTACCCTCGACAAGGAAGAGGCCTACCGCGATGCCGATTTCGTGATCATCGCGACGCCGACGGATTACGATGCCACCACCAACTACTTCAATACCAAGAGTGTGGAAGCGGTGATTCAGGATGTGCGTGACATCAATCCAGACGCGGTGATGGTCATCAAGTCCACCGTGCCGGTGGGCTATACGGCTGAGGCGCGTGAGCGTTTCCAGACTCAGAATCTGATGTTCTCGCCGGAATTCCTGCGTGAAGGCAAGGCGCTGTACGACAACCTGCATCCGTCTCGCATCATCGTCGG
>JBLXHN010000040.1:0-7915 GCA_048259585.1 Vibrio sp.
TAACATCAATACTATTTATCTGCATGTATCTAATTTATCAATCGTAGTTAATAAATATGATACGAGAATGATCATTAAGCACCTTGAGCCAGATATAGAGAACATTCTCATCTATGACTCTGTTATCCATACTGGGGGTACAATACAAAAAACACTCAGCGGAATACCAAAAGACCATCAATCTCGTATATTGATTTTTTGTACTGAAATAAACGAAGGTGCGCTAAAGGTGATTAAGGATTTAAGTCAAAGGGCTGAATTTTACTGCCTTCGCACCTCTAGCCGTAAAGATAAACCCTCAGGAGGTGTTGATATGGGGGCCAAGTTGTACGGCACACTTTCTTAGCATCCTGCGCGAAAAAAAAGATACACCTCTTTCCCTCACCTATTTATGATCAGAGATAACGACTAAAATAGACCATCGCACGTTAAAAGTGATTAACGTGCGATGTGGTAAGCCTTCAAAATTTCCCCATCCTACCTCACCCCCGATTCCTCTTAAAATTCTCGGCCTGCTCCAAGATCTTTTTATAGACATCATCATTAGCCACCGGTGGATAGCCGTATTTGGCCAGTAGCAAGATCAGCTTCACTTGCAGCTCGGCTTTGATATCTTCTCGTTGGTTCCATGCGGGGAAGCTGGCAACGCTATCAACCTCTTCCTTGGCATGCTTAGCCAGTTCGATCATCTTATCTTCGGGATAGGTGAAGTCATACTTAACCGACAGGGATTTTAAAATGTCGTAAAACGCTTTCTCTTCAAAGTCGATGCCCATATCGGCAAACGAGGTCATTTCGGTTTTTAGGTCATGATACAGATCGATAATCTCATTAGAGAAGTCTTCCAGCACACTACTAACAAGTACATCGTCTTCTTTACGTTCGTTGTATTTATCCACCAGCGCTTTGAACTTTTTAGAAAAATCGACCGCTTGCACCTTATTGGTTTTCGATACTTCGCCAATGGCTTTTTCCAACAGTTTTTGCAATAGCTTAATCTTGGTATTCGGCAGTTTAATCTTGTCGATTTTAGCTAAATAATCTTCATCGAAAATATCAATCGCGCCCTCTTCAGCGTCATTACCCAATTTGAAGATCTCTTCGACACCCTCGCTTTTAATCGCTTCGGCGATCATCTCACGCACTTTGGCGTTCATCTGTGCCGTATCCGGTGCCACACCTCGGGTTAGCTTGTGGATAATAGAGCGGATCGCCATGTAGAAGTGGATATGATCACGCTCATCTTTACTGATCTGTTCATTACCACAGCAGATGTCATAAGCCGCTTTTAAACGCTTAGTGATATCCATAAAGCGCTTTTCGGTTTTTTCCGTTTGCATTGCATATTCAGCGGCTTCGTTGAGACAGTTTAACTGGCCAACAGGATCACCGGTGAAATAATCAGAGCTATCAAAATGATAAAAAGCCTTGTTGAGTAGGTCTAAGTGGTTACGCACTTCAACAATAGAGGCGGCGATATCTTCAAAGTTGTCATCACCACTGCCACCAAACTGCTTCAGTGCTTTGTTCATCTGGGTTTTAATGCCGATGTAATCCACCACCAGCCCTTTTTTCTTACCCTTAAACTTACGGTTTACCCGTGAAATCGTTTGTATCAGGTTATGCTGTGAGACGGGTTTATCGATATACAGGGTATCGAGAAACGGCACATCAAAGCCGGTCAACCACATATCCACCACAATGGCGATTTTAAAGTTAGATTTAGCCTGCTTAAATTGGCGATCCAGTTCTTTGCGATCATCTTTAGTGCCTAGCAGATCCCACAGCGCTTTCTCATCATCTTTATTGCGCGTCATCACCATGCGTACCCGCGCAGAGGCTTTTATCTCTTTACGCTCTTTGTCGCTAAGTGATTCACCCTTGGCGCACTCCAGCACCTCAAACCACTCAGGGCGTAAGACCTGTAACTCCTGATACAGTTGATAGGCAATTTGGCGAGAGCTACTAACAAACATCGCCTTGCCCGCCACGGTGGCGCCTTCAGCAACGCGATCTTCATAGTGCGCTACAAAGTCCTTGGCTAAGGCATGTATACGGTCAGGATCACCTAGAATCGCGCCCATACTGGCCATCGCTTTTTTACTGTCATCTATCTGGTAATCGCTAGCGCCATCGTCTGCACATTGTTGATAATACGCTTCAATCTCTTTCAGCTTACTGTTATCAAGAACCACTTTTGCCGCACGGCCTTCATAGACAATGCGCACGGTAATCTCATCCTTGACGGACTCGTTCATAGTGTAGCTATCAACCACCCTGCCAAACACATCCAAGGTGGCATCAATGGGTGTGCCGGTAAAACCCACATAGGTGGCGTTCGGTAGAGAGTCATGCAGATATTTAGCAAAGCCGTAGGTTTTCTTAACCCCTCGGTTTTTGCCCTCAGTCACCACCGAGATTTTTTGATCGAGGTTAACCTGGCTACGGTGGGCCTCATCGGAAATGCAGATCACATTACAGCGATCCGTTAACAACGCGACATCTTCAGTAAACTTATGAATCGTGGTTAAGAAAACCCCACCGCTCTGGCGGCCCTGCAATTTGGCGCGCAGGTCGGCACGGGAGGTGACTGTTTCAACCATCTGATCGCCAATATAGGTTTTGGCATTGGTAAACTGCTTAGAGAGTTGATCGTCTAAATCGGTACGGTCGGTAATCAACACAATGGTGGGGCTGGCAAAGTCCACGCTCTTCATCAACAGGCGCACTAAAAATTGCATGGTAAAGCTTTTGCCGCAACCGGTGGCGCCAAAATAGGTGCCACCCTTACCATCGCCAACAATCTCACCTTCACTGTTACGTCGTTTCTGATGCGCTTTAATGCTTTGGTAAAGTTTAGTGGTCGCGTAATACTGCGGATAACGACAGACGATTTTGGTCTCTTGATGGCTCTTATCAGGGAAATAGATAAAGTGCCGGATCACCTCACGTAAACGCTGCTGATCAAACAGCCCTTGCAGCATACTGGTGAGCGAGCTGATACCGTCCTTTTCTGCCGTCTCATTGCCGTTGACCTTGCGCCAGCCATAGTAAAACTCATAAGGCGCAAACAGGGTTCCCATCTTGTTGTTGACGCCATCACTGATCACACAGAGGGCGTTATAAATAAATAACTGGGGAATATCACGCCGGTAGCGCGTGCAGATTTGCACGTAAGCATCGTGGATGGTGGCCTCTTCACGAATGGCGCTTTTAAACTCAAACAACACCAGCGGCAAACCATTAATATATAAAATACCATCGGGAATACGCAGCTCACCCCCACTGGCCGAGGCTACGCCTTCAATCTCTAGCTGGTTAACGATTTTAAAAAGGTTATTCGTGTTCGGCTGGGCCTGATAGCTGGCACCTTTCTCGGCAACAATGGATAGCTGATCCACCTCATCCGCTGCAGGTACGCGTATCGCTGCCAGGTCGCTGTAATCGATCAGCTGTATGTAAATGTCTTTATCAGTTGGGTCTTCACGCTTGAGTAAAAAACCATCGCTCAGCCACTTACAAAAGGTTTTATTACTCTCATACAGATCACTCGCCGACAGCAATTCAAGCTGGCGAATAATGCCATCGATCTCATTATCGGTGATACCTTCATGGGCATATTGCTTAGTCAAAAAAGCACGAAGGTCCGCAGTAATCAGTACATCGGTTGCCGAACGCGCACCGCCCGCCTCGTTACAAAGGTCGCCGCCTAAAACATGGGGATAACCTTGTTCCCCTAGTAGTTGGATAATGGCACTTTCTAATTGGGCTTCGGTAAATTTCACGGCACGACATCCTGTTGTGTTTTTTCAGCGTTGTAGTCTTAGCTGTTGCTTCAATGTAATTGGGTAATATTTGTTAAAGCTTGAAAACTTATCCATACCACGGACAAAATTTATCATATTCAAGCGATTACGTCGTTCGCTCGCGCGAATAGAACGGCCCCGTTCCAACAACTCACGAAAATAGTCTTTACCGAAGTAGCGACCATTTTTAAGGCGCTCATCATCCATGGCAAAGCCTTTGATGATGTACGCTTTAATTAGCGCCGTCGCCCAAATTCTAAACTGAGTGGCTTGTACCGAATTGACCCGATAGCCAACCGAGATCACCGCATCGAGGTTATAGTATTTTGTGGTGGTTTTTTGTGTCTTGCCCGCTATAGCGCCATGTGCAGTGGTGTTTTCCAAAGAGGAAACAACCACTTTTTCATCTAACTCACCGCTTTCAAAGATATTTTTTAAGTGCTTCGAAATAGCAGGCACACCCACGGCAAACAGTTCTGACATTCGTTTTTGTGTCAGCCACAGGGTTTCGTTATTCAACAACACCTCTACCTTCACATCACCACTCGGGGCTGTGTAAAGTAGAAACTCAGTGCTTTGATCTTGCAGGCTGAGGGATCTATCACTCATAAGCAGTCTCAGCAGGCGGGTTGGTTTCGCTATCGAGCATAGATTCAGGCAGACGCAGTTCGCCGGAGATCAGTTTTGGGAGAAGCGTGTCGCGGAGGTTTTCTAATTTAATAGAATCATTACTGGTCATTTTATCAATATACGGCCTAGTAAGGCTGTAGAACTTGTTAATTAGTTCTACATTATCTGGCATTAGCACTAACTCGCTGGATAAAAAAGTTTTCGTTTGGAAGTTAGAAATGCCTGTACTCGTATTTTGATATTCCCACGTTTTACCATCTGCATAAATCTTCTGTAAATGAAGGCCTAACACTAAGCCAATCTCTTTATTTATAGGCCTAAATTTACGACAAAAACTTGCAGGCTCAACCGTACCACCCAATCGAACAAGTAAATTTTCTGTCATCATAATTGAGCGACCCGTTGGCTGTGTAGGACTGCCACCGGACACCTCAATAACAATATCACTATCAGACAACGACCTAGTCTTAAGTTTTTTTGGCTCAACCCATCGAGTGGGAGCAGAGCTCTGAGAGCCTGAGGCCAAATGAGGAATATCTGTTCCCCTAACTATGACTGATTCTACCGTGTGTTTGTCATCAGGTACTTCTTTTCCCCAATCACCGCCAATTGTCTGATCAAGCAGCTCACCAAAAGGCTTACTAATCCACCCCTTCGGCACCCAGCCCAGTGCTTCTGTTTCCTCAAACTCACTGGGGAATAACTGGCGCACATCATCGGGCAAGGGTTGGTGGTCAGGTTTGGCGAGTTGTTGCTGGCGGCGCTGGGCGCGTGCTTGCAGTTCCTCGGGGATAGGATTACCCGCGGCTAAGGCGTTGTCGATCACGGGGTCGAAATCCACAAACCAGCTTTTAAACAGGGCTTGCGCCATCTGCTCTAAGGTTTGGTTGATTTGGCGATTAAGTTCGATTTTGTTGTCGAGTGTATCTAATACTTTAACTATACTTTTTTGAATTTTAAGTGACGGAATATCGATTTCAAAATTTTTCAAGTACTCTAAGTTTATTTTGGGGACCCCTGTTGATTCTGACTCTCTTTTAATTTTTTCAACAGAACGATCAGAAGACACCACGTAGTATACATAATGAGGATCCGCTATATCAGTGTTAATACGGAGCCTCATTTGATTTGAAGATAATAAATAACGTTTAAATCGACCATTTTTTGGAACAATTCCGGTTTGACCAAGAGTCCCCTTCTTTGTAAAAAGAATATCATCTGGCAAACACTCACTTCTTTTAAGCTTTGCAAAAACATCTTTTTGCACATAAACGAATACATCACATTTAAAGCGAGATGAGCCTAAAGATAAATTACTGCCACGTATAACAGGAATCCCTGAAGATACATAACTTGAAGCAGGCAAATTAGAACCAAAAGGTCCATCAACTGCTCCATCAACTGGGTTCGCTAATTTTCCCAGTGTAGTTTTTTTCCATTCACTCCCCATAACCCAGCACCTCTAAGTTCTGACGAATGGTGTTATCCAGCGCTTCGGCTTCTTTCATCTGGCGATACAGGGTTTGGCTGAGTTCGCGCATTTTATCTTCAAAGGGGATGCCGTCATCTTCGATATCCGCCGCGCCCACATAGCGACCGGGGGTGAGTACGTAATCGTTGTTTTGAATATCCGCTAAGCTGGCCGCTTTGCAGTAACCGGCCACATCTTCATAGTGCGCCAGTGTGCCACTGCCATCCTGTGTTTCACCGCGCCATGCGTGGTAAGTACCGGCGATTTTGGCTAAGTCATCCGGTGTCAGCTCTTTATGAATACGGCTGGCCATGGTGCCCATCTGACGGGCATCGATAAACAGGGTTTCCCCTTTGCGGTTACGATAGCCGCGGGTTTTATCTTCACCTTTGTTTTTGGTGAGAAACCATAAACACACGGGGATCTGCGTGGTGTAGAACAGCTGCCCCGGTAACGCGATCATGCAATCCACATGGTCGTTGTCGATAATCTCTTGGCGAATCGTACCTTCGCCACTGGTGTTAGAACTCATGGAGCCATTGGCCAAGACAAAACCGGCGGTGCCGCTTTCGCTGAGTTTACTCAGTATATGCAGTATCCACGCATAGTTAGCATTACCGGTGGGCGGTACGGTATAACCGGCCCAGCGGGGATCATCCACCAGCTCATTGTCGGCGCGCCACTGTTTTTGGTTAAACGGCGGGTTAGCCATAATATAATCGGCTTTCAAATCAGGGTGCTGATCTTTAAAAAAAGTATTCCCTGCAACATCCCCCAAGTTGCCGTTAATCCCCCGAATCGCGAGGTTCATTTTGGCGAGCTTATAGGTTGCACTGGTGTATTCCTGCCCGTAGATCGAGATCTCTTTTTGGTTACCGTTGTGACTGTTCACAAACTTGACCGATTGCACAAACATGCCGCCCGAACCACAGCAAGGGTCGTAGATTTTACCTTTGTAGGGTTCCAGCATTTCGGCCAAGAGTGCCACTACCGATTTAGGCGTATAGAACTCGCCCCCGCCTTTACCTTCACTGGCAGCAAATTTACCGAGGAAGTATTCATAGACCCGACCGACCAGATCTTCTTCGCTCATCTGGCATTCGTTGGCCAGTGTATCAATATTGTTAATGGTATCGAGCAACGCTGCCAGCTTGCTGCTTTCTAACCCCAAACGTGAGAAGTAGTTATCCGGCAAGGCACCCGCCAGCGATTTGTTGGTTTTCTCAATGGTGTGCAGCGCAGTATCGATTTTAAGGGCGATATCATCCTGCTTGCTATGTTTGATCAACGTCGCCCAACGTGCCTCTTCACTCAGGTAGAACACATTGCTCTGGGCATAAAACGGCACCATATCAACAAACTGTTCTTTACCATCATCAATAAGCGCTTGGCGATGGACTTCAAACTTGTCACTGATAAATTTAAGAAAGATCAAACTCAACACGATGTGTTTGTATTCAGATGACTCTACGCTGCCACGTAGTTTATTGGCGCTGTCCCAAAGGGATTCTTCAAATGAGGTGCCGTTATTTTTTGTTTGCTTTGATTTTGCGGGTGCTTTAGCCATTGCAGAAACGATTCCATTGTATGAGTCACTCGCCCTTCCTGGGATAATTCTATGGGTAAGGGCGCGCCTTAAAAAGCGGTCTCTAATAAAGTGTCTAATAGGGTGTTTAATCGTACATCTAATCGGCTAGATTTTGGCAGAAATTAACATCGATGTCGCCCCGTGTTTAACCCCAAAGCAGCAGCTACTCAGGTTAATAACAAAACAACGATCTATGATTAAAGTTGCAACGACAGAACAAAAGGCACAAAAAAACCAGCTATTAGCGGGTTTCAGGACAGTCTTAGATAGATTAAGACGTTTTGGAAATGAAGAATATGGTGGAGCCTAGCGGGATCGAACCGCTGACCTGTTCGCTGCCAGCGAACCGCTCTCCCAGCTGAGCTAAGGCCCCATATTGAGTGGGCGTATCTTAATGAGGCCCTTTTCATGTGTCAAGCA
>JBLXHN010000041.1:0-7789 GCA_048259585.1 Vibrio sp.
GATTAAACCAGTAAACCAAGAAAAAAACAGGCTATCGATATGTACGTTCCAGAAACTTGTCTCCGACCCTACTAAACCCAACTTGTATAGCGATAGGTTAGAAAGGTGGTGGGCAATGTAACCGGACGATGTTAGCGCTTCACCTGGCGCAGCCATAACTCATCCTATTTTTTGTTGTTAATGAATAGCACTGGTGCACAGATATTAATACCTAGTACCAGCAAATAGGTTAGTTTGAGGGGAACAAGTTCCACCTGCATATACATGTAGGCAACATAGAACAGTGCAACCGTGATGAGAACTTTTCAGTACTTCGCCCGTATAGAAAGAAGCCGCGATGCGCTTGGCAGCGCGAGCCCCACTAAACATAAAAGCACATAGCGCGAATACTGCATTGGCAATGACAAAAATGCCCCCACCAATCAACGCGGAAAGTCCCCAATCAGGATTTACGGCTACCGCCATTCCTGCTGCCACAAAAATAACCGCGCCAGACTGGATCATTAACAATTGCCTTGCAAGCTCTCGTCCTGGTCTAGCTAACGCAGCTACCATGTATTCGTACCTCTAGTAATATCCACTTCGCACTAAACTCACTGTGCAGTGAAATTGGCGAAAATTATACGTTCAGTCCAACCGAATGCAATTAAATTGCATCAAAAACTTACAGTTTTGTTTACAAAACGACAACTTTCGCACAAAATTCGAATTATTCATTTAATTGACCTAAATCAATTATCTCACTTAGGCCTCAAGCTTGGCAATAACTTGCTCTAATTTGTGAGGTTCATCAAGACTTATCGTCAGTTTGCTTTTCCACTTGCAGAACGAACCAAAGAAACTTTGCGTCAAGCTTCTGGCTTAATTTATGCGACATTTGCATAGCTTCGGTATCTTCTTGTTGCGCTTTTTGCTCATTTTGTGGTGCTAAACACTTTTTACTAACTGTTCGGTTTGACGAACGGTCATTTGTTTATTTGCAACCTGCAGAGCAACTTCAATCTGCTGCTCACCTTCAAGAGCCAACAGCGCACGGGCATGGCCCATCTCAAGTTTTATCTGCAACTAGGCGCTTTACTTCAAGCTCAAGTTGATTCAAACGCAGTAAGTTACTGACCGTCGTTCTTGATTTACCAATCACGTCAGCAACCTGCTGGTGAGTCAGGGTAAACTCGTCCTGCAAACGCTCTAGAGCTTGTGACTCTTCGATGACATTGAGGTCTTCACGTTGAATGTTCTCAATCAACGCCATGGCAATCGCAGCACGGTCTTCTACCTTTTTCACCAAGCACGGAACACGCTTCAATCCCGCTTGCTTAGCGGCACGCCAACGTCGCTCACCTGCAATGATCTCGTATTGGCCACTATCTACCTGACGGACCACAATCGGCTGAATGATGCCTTGTGATTGAATTGAAGCGGCCAATCTTCCAGCGCTTCTGGTGCCATATCTTTACGCGGTTGGTAGACACCCGGCTGCAATTGACTAATCGCGAGTTCAATTAACTCACCGTCTGCTGATAAGGCTTGGCTTTGCGATGCAATATGCTGTTTCTCACGAGCAAATGAACTGGTCGACAACAACGCGTCCAGTCCTTTCCTAAACCACGCTTAGACATGGGTTTGAATTCCTTAGGTTAGAGTTAAACTGGGATTTCTTCGCGGCGAAGCATCTCACCCGCTAAGGCAAGATACGCTTTGGCACCAGCAGAGTACTTATCGTAATACATGGCAGGTTTACCATGGCTAGGCGCTTCGGCCAAACGAACATTACGTGGAATCACTGTGCGATAAACTTTCGTACCAAAGTGCTTTTAAGTTGATCGGATACTTCATTCGATAAGCGGTTACGCGGATCGTACATCGTGCGTAACAAACCTTCAATTTTCAGATTTTCATTCACTACCGCTGCTAGTTTGCTAATCGTATCCATAAGAGCAGTTAAACCTTCTAACGCAAAGTATTCACATTGCATTGGCACCAACACTGAATCAGCTGCAGCCATAGCGTTGATTGTAAGAAGGTTTAGAGAAGGGGGACAATCGATAAAGATGAAATCATAGTTATCGCGAACTGACGCTAACGCATTTTTAAGGCGAACTTCGCGCGCGAATACTTCCATCAGTTTGATTTCTGCTGCGGTAACATCACCGTTTGCAGCGATGAGATCGTACTTTCCGGTTGTTTCAGAACACACCACTTGCTCAAATGGCGTGTCTTCCACCAAAGATCGTATGCCGTGGCATCCACCATGTACTTATCAACACCACTGGCCATCGTAGCATTACCTGAGGATCAAGATCGATAACCAAAACTTTGCGCTTTGTTGCCGCCATCGAAGCCGCTAAGTTAATGCACGTTGTTGTTTTGCCGACCCCACCTTTCTGGTTGGCGATTGCTACAATTTACCCACACGACTACCTCGCTAATTTTCCTTGCGCGATAAGATTACTAGATGACGATCCCCTTCCAACTCAGGAACAGTCAAAGATACGACATCGGTCACATAACACCACTCAGGAAGCAGATCTTTTCATCTTTAGGTGCTGTCCTTTAATGCAAAAAACAATCCATTTTCCTGTTTCGGTAGATGGTGACACCATTCCACCATATCGGTCATTGAAGCAAAAGCACGGCTTAAAACACCATCGAATTTTTCTTCAGGTTGGAACTCTTCTACACGGCTTTGGACCGAGTTACATTCTTAAGACCTAATGCATGTACAACCTGTTTTAGAAAACGAATGCGTTTACCCAAACTATCGAGCAGGTAGAATTCTTTTCCGATTCATGATCGCCAATGGGATACCCGGTAATCCTGGGCCAGTACCAACGTCGATAAAGCGCTTACCTGGTAAGTGAGCGCTAACCACTATACTATCAAGAATATGTTTCATAACATCTCAAGTGGATCACGTACTGAAGTTAAATTGTACGCTTTGTTCCATTTATCGAGCAGTTCAACATAACCGACAAGCTGTTCACGTTGCTTCTCTGATACTTCTAGGTCGGTTTGAGCAATCAATGCATCCAGTTTGGTTCGAAGTACACTCATTACTCATCCTCACCTTTTTCAGTAAGCCATGCTTCTTCAGGTGAACCAGTAGAATCGAAATCGCAGCCGGTGTAATCCCTGAAATACGAGAAGCGATACCAATACTTTCAGGTTTCGCTTCGCTTAATTTTGCTACCACCTCGTTCGATAGACCTTTCACTTGTTTGTAATCCAGATCAACCGGTAACTTAGTGTGTTCGTGGCGGAGCGACTTCTCGATCTCGTCTTGCTGACGCTTGATGTAGCCATCGTATTTCACCTGGATTTCAACCTGCTCAGCAGCCTGTTGATCGTCCAAAGCTGGTGCAAATGCGTCTAATTGAGTCAACTGAGAATATGAGATCCTGGACGACGTAACAGATCCTCACCACTGGCTTCACGCGCCATTGGCGTTTTCAACAGTTTGTTCAGCTCATCGATACCCGCCGATTTTGGATTCATCCAAGTTGACTTCAGGCGTTGACGCCCGTTTCCATGTTGTCGATTTTTTCATTGAATCGTGCCCAACGCACATCATCAACCAGCCCAAGTTCACGCGCTTTTTCAGTTAAGCGCAAATCAGCATTGTCTTCACGAAGCAACAGGCGGTATTCCGCGCGAGACGTGAACATGCGGTACGGTTCTTTGTGCCCATGGTGGATAAGTCATCAATCAATACGCCCATGTAAGCTGATCGCGACGTGGGTTCCAGCCCTCTTTGTCCTGGCTGTACAAACTGGCGTTCAAACCGCCATCAAACCCTGAGCTGCCGCTTCTTCGTACCCGGTTGTACCGTTAATTTGGCCAGCAAAAACAAACCATGGATAAATTTCGTTTCGTACGTCTGCTTCAAATCTCGTGGATCAAAGAAATCGTACTCAATCGCGTAACCCGGACGAACAATGTGCGTTCTCAAAACCTTTCATTGAACGAACAATTTGCACCTGCACATCAAACGGTAAGCTGGTCGAAATACCATTCGGGTACAGCTCGTTGGTTGTCAGCCTTCTGGCTCAATAAAAATCTGGTGACTGTTTTTGTCAGCGAAACGCATCACTTTGCTTCGATAGATGGACAGTAACGAGGACCAATGCCTTCAATAACGCCAGCATACATTGGACTGCGATCAAGGTTAGCACGGATCACATCATGGTGCTTTGTTGGTGTGCGTAATGAAACACGGTATTTGACGCGGATGTTGCTCACGCTTGCCGAGGAATGAAAATACCGGGTCGGATTATCACCGTGTTGCTCTTCCAGTACGGAGAAATCAACAGTACGTGCATCAATACGTGGTGGTGTCCCTGTTTTGAGACGATCCACGCGGAATGGCAACTCACGCAGACGATCAGCAAGTGCGATCGATGGTGGATCACCTGCACGGCCACCTGAAGAACTTTCCATACCGATATGGATCTTACCGCCTAGGAACGTACCAACCGTCAACACAACCGATTTGGCGGGAATTTAAGACCCATTTGAGTCACAACGCCAATCACATGATCCTGTTCAACAATCAGATCATCAACCGATTGTTGGAAAAGAGTTAGGTTGGGTGCATTTTCTAATGCACTGCGAACGTAGGCTTTGTAAAGGGCACGATCGGCTTGAGCACGAGTTGCTCGTACCGCTGGACCTTTAGAGGCATTAAGCGTTCGAAATTGAATACCTGCATGATCAATAGCTTGCGCCATCAAACCGCCCATTGCATCCACTTTTGACTAAATGACCTTTGCCAATACCACCAATCGCCGGATTACAAGACATCTGGCCTAATGTATCGATGTTATGGTAAGGAGAAGCGTTTTTTGTCCTGTACGTGCAGATGCGAGTGCGGCTTCCGTTCCAGCATGTCCGCACCAACAACAATGACGTCAAAATTTTCGTGATAAAGCATGAACCGACCTCAGGTATTCAAAGGATTTATTGGACAGATAAAGGAGCAGTATTTTACCTGTTTTATGCCACAGAGAAAATCTGTTTTCTCGCTTTATCCATTTTAAGCTTCAAGACTTATATATATAAGATCTATATATATGATCTTTATTAGATCTATTATTAGGATCGACCGTTTCTGTGGATAACCGAGAAATGATCAACAAGATCATGGATCTTGTTTGGATCATATCTTGTGATCTTGCTTGATCAGATCGAGTATTACCTGGGATCAAAATGGCTAGTTATACACAGGGGGTAAAATGATCAAAGTTGTTCTTTGGATAACTAAAGGAAAGTAACTGGATATTAGCGTACTTATCCACAGTTCAAGTGCTCATTTTTTAATCAGTTGATTGGCTGTTTAGAGAGAAAGTTATTCACATTGAGGGTGACAGAGCCGCAATGCGACTCTGTTAAGTAGGAGAAAGTGGCAGTTAAAATTGTTCGATGTGCTCTTTTAGCCATTCTTCTGCGGCGTCTTCTGGCACTTCGTGGCTAAGGACATCAATCTTGAAGCAGTCTGTAATGGTGTGGCACCAATGTCTTCCAGTAAATCATACGCATGCTGGCCAGCGGCACAGAACGTATCATAGCTAGAGTCACCAATTGCAATCACGGCAAACTTCACATCCGCCATTTTCGGTGGGGTATTTTGCAATGCAGCAATGAACGGCTGAATATTGTCTGGATACTCACCGGCACCATGGGTAGAGTGATCACCAGCCAGGTACCTTGATTGTCAATAGAGGCCAGTTCTGGCTGGTTGTGGATCGTGGTTTCAAATCCGTTCTCGATGAGTAGATCACCCAGGTGATCCCCACGTATTCAGTGCCACCCAGGGTACTGCCTGTAATAATATGGATCATTTATCTTCCTTATAAGCCATACCTGCGCTCGTACAGATGAGCGAGTGTACAAAAGAAACGCGGTGGTAAACCTAAGCTTAACACCGCGCGTTATATTATTTGCCGATACAGAATGAAGAGAAAATACGACCGAGCAGATCGTCTGAACTGAACTCCCCGGTAATCTCATTCAGATGTTGCTGAGTGATGCGCAGTTCTTCTGCGAGTATCTCACCAGCCATATAACCTTCAAGCTGCTCCTGACCAATTTGTAGGTGCTGTGCAGCGCGTTCTAATGCATCCAGATGACGGCGACGAGCCATAAAGCCACCCTCGGTGTTGCCAGAAGCCCATGCACTCTTTTAAATGTGCACGCAAGGCGTCAACACCGGTCCCTGTTTTTGCCGACAGGCGGATCAGAGTGGGTTGTTGACATGACAGATACCCATTTCTTCACTGGTTTGATCCGCTTTGTTGCGGATCACCGTCATACCAATGCTGTCAGGTAGGCGATCAACAAAGTCAGGCCAGATGTCTTTAGGATCGGTCGCATCGGTTGTGGTGCCATCGACCATAAACAGCACTCGGTCTGCTTGTGCTATTTCATCCCAAGCGCGTTCGATACCAATTTTTCTACTTCATCGGAGGCGTCACGTAAGCCTGCGGTATCGATGATGTGTAACGGCATTCCATCAATATGGATGTGTTCACGCAGAACGTCACGAGTGGTGCCCGCGATATCAGTCACGATGGCGGACTCTTTACCCGAGAGTGCATTCAACAGACTGGATTTACCCGCGTTAGGGCGACCCGCGATAACAACCTTCATACCCTACGCATAATTGCGCCCTGATTGGCTTCACGACGCACGGCATCAAGGTTATCGATAATTGCTTGCAGATCCCCAGCCACTTTACCGTCGGCAAGAAAATCAATTTCTTCTTCTGGGAAATCAATTGCGGCTTCGACATAGATGCGTAGGTGAATCAGTGATTCCACCAGCGTTTGAATGCGTTGAGAGAACTGACCTTGCAGTGACTGTAGGGCAGATTTCGCCGCTTCTTCAGAACTGGCGTCAATTAGGTCGGCAATCGCCTCTGCTTGCGTCAGGTCCATTTTATCGTTGAGGAATGCACGTTCAGAGAATTCCCCGGACGCGCAGCACGCACGCCTTCAATGCCCAGGATACGTTTAATCAGCATGTCCATGACGACAGGCCGCCGTGGCCTTGCAGTTCAAGTACATCTTCGCCTGTAAACGAATGTGGGTTAGGGAAGTACAGGCGATGCCCTGGTCAAGCACTGTCCCATTCTCTGCCTGAAATGGCAGATATTCTGCGTAGCGAGGCTTGAGTGTTTTACCTGTCACTTCCTCTGCCACCAAATTGGCCTTCGGGCCGGAAACACGAATAATGCCGACACCGCCACGACCAGGTGCGGTCGCTTGAGCGACAATCGTATCTGTAGTCATAATCTTGCCTTTGAGCTGGGCTATAAGGTATGTTGACCCTAGGAGCCATCATTTGTTAGCTGAATTGTAATCAGCCAAAACAAAAGGCGACCTTTTGGCCGCCTTTCTCAATCATTTCCTAAAGGATTACTTAGTGTGTAAGCCTTTTTTCTCTAATCCTTTATAGATCAGAGTTTGCTGGATAAGCGTAACGATGTTCGAAACCAACCAGTAAAGAACCAGACCTGATGGGAAGAACAGGAAGAAGAAGGTAAACATAACCGGCATGAAGGTCATGATCTTCTGCTGCATAGGATCCGTTACTGTTGTTGGGCTCATCTTCTGGATCATGAACATTGAAGCACCCATCAGTAGTGGCAGGATGTAGTATGGGTCCTGCGCTGAAAGGTCATGAATCCAACCGAAGAATGGAGAGTGACGTAGCTCAACCGATTCCATTAGTGCCCAGTATAGCGAGATGAAGATTGGCATCTGCAGGATAAGAGGTAGACAGCCACCAAGTG
>JBLXHN010000042.1:0-7617 GCA_048259585.1 Vibrio sp.
GGGCAAGCGGGCCGCCTGGGAAGACCTTTCGTGAGCGCTGTTTACGTAGTCGATCGCAGCTTGAACAGTAGTGATTTTCTCTGCTTCTTCATCAGGAATCTCAGTGTCGAATTCCTCTTCAAGAGCCATAACCAGCTCAACAGTGTCAAGAGAATCAGCACCTAGGTCTTCAACGAAAGAAGCTTCGTTTTTAACTTCTGCTTCGTCTACACCCAGCTGTTCAACGATGATTTTCTTTACGCGTTCTTCGATGTTGCTCATTTTTACTTTTCCTTTACAGATTTCGCCTAATGCGATGATGCCGTAGTTTATTCGAACTAGTGAAAGTTGCAAGGGGCACCTTGCTGGTCAAACCACAAATTTGGCGATTTTAACCGAAATTCACACCATTTTGACTTATATCATGCACAAATCTTGCGCATTTAAACGTTGTTTCAGACGAAGTCAACCATTAACTTCACAGTTTGCGCTCACTTGCCGCAAACTTAGTTAAACCATGTACATTCCGCCGTTAACGTGCAGAGTTTCGCCAGTAATGTACGCAGCTTCCGGAGATGCCAGGAAAGCCACTGCTGAAGCAATTTCACGTGGTCACCCAGACGACCAGCCGGCACTTGTGCGTGTAGCAGCACGTTGCTCGTCATTCAGCGCTTTTGTCATATCAGTTTCGATAAAACCTGGCAACTGTGTTCACAGTCACACCACGAGAAGCAATCTCACGTGCCATTGACTTAGTAAAGCCAATTACACCGCTTTTGCTGCTGCGTAGTTAGCCTGACCTGCGTTGCCCATAGTACCAACAACAGAACCCTACGTTGATGATACGGCCATGACGTTTTTTCATCATACCACGCAGAACCGCTTTAGACAGACGGAAGATAGATGTCAGGTTAGTATCCATGATATCTGTCCATTCATCATCTTTCACATCAGCAGGTTATCACGGGTGATGCCTGCGTTGTTAACCAGGATGTCTACGCCACCGAATTCGTCATTGATGTTTTTCAGTACTGCTTCGATAGATTCAACATCGGTCACGTTCAGTGCCAGACCTTTACCATTGTCGCCCAGGATAAGCGCTGATCGCTTCTGCACCGCTTTCGCCGGTTGCAGTACCAATCACTTTCGCACCACGTGCTACCAATAGTTCCAGCGATCGCTTTACCGATACCACGGCTTGCGCCAGTAACCAGGGCAACTTTGCCTTCCAGATCTCATGAAATCACTCATGTTCTATTTCCTACTTTTACTTAACTGCGTCCAGTGAAGCGATATCGTTCACTCGCTTGCGCGTTCAGCGTTTTCACAATACGTTTAGTCAGACCAGTCAATACTTTACCCGGGCCAACTCAATCAGAGTCTCGATGCCTTGCTCGCTCATCTTCTGCACGCCTCAGTCCAGCGAACCGGGCTGTGCAGCTGGCGAACCAGCGCATCTTTAATTTTGCCGGATCCGTTTCAGCCGCAACATCTACGTTGTTGATCACCGGAATCAGGCGCATTGAACTCAAGTGCTTCCAGTGCCACAGCCAGTTTATCGGTTGCAGGTTACATCAGAGCGCAGTGTGACGGTACTGGAAACTGGCAGCGGCAGTGCACGTTTGCACCCGCTTCTTTACACAGTGCACCGGCACGTTCTACTGCGTCTTTCTGACCAGCGATAACCACTCTGGCCTGGTGAGTTGAAGTTCTACCGGAGACACAACGTCACCTTGCGCTGCTTCTTCACACGCTGCAATCGCTTCATCGTCTAGGCCGATGATAGCAACATAGCGCCAAAGTACCCGCTGGAACGGCTTCTGCATCAGCTGACCACGCAGCTCAACCAGTTTGATGGCCGCTTTAAAGTCAATCACACCGGCACAAACCAGTGCCGAGTATTCACCCAGGCTGTGACCGGCCAGCACTTGTGGCTGTTCCAGGCCCAGCCCCGCCATACGCGCCAGATAGCAATGGATGACGCCAGCAATGCAGGCTGAGTGCGGAAAGTTGGTTGAGATCTTCTGCAGGGCCATTTTGAACCAGAGCCCAAAGATCGTAACCCAGAGCGTCAGACGCTTCTGCAAAAGTTTGTTTAACTACATCATACTGTTCGCCAAGCTCAGCAAGCATACCCACTGCCTGAGAGCCCTGACTGGAAATACGATAGCAAACTTGCTCTGCGTTTTTTCCTTAACTTAATTAATGAATAAGGAGTCTTGCGACTCCAAGCCTGAATATTTATCGCGCGTTGCTGCTGGTTAACCGTCACTTGAATCAATCGAACTTAACCAACGCAGACCCCAGGTGAAACCACCACCAAAGGCTTCCAGCAGCAGAGTTGGCATCGTTGATGCGTCCGTCACGAACCGCTTCGTCCAGCGCAGTTGGCACGGTAGCAGCAGAGGTATTGCCGTGACGGTCCAGAGTGACCACAACTTGATCCAGCGACATCGACAGTTTTTCTGCCGTCGCTGAAATAATTCGATAGTTCGCCTGATGAGGCACTAACCAGTTCAGTTCAGACTTGTGCATATTGTTGGCAGCCAGTGTATCTTTCACCAGCTTTGACAATTGTGTTCACGGCGACTTTAAACACTTCGTTACCGGCCATATGCAGCCATTTGTCTACGTCACCACCGCGCTCCGGGACTTCCAGGCTCAGCAGATCGCCAAACGGCCGTCAGCGTAGATGTGGGTCGACAAATACCCGGCTCTTCGCTGGCACCCACAACCACGGCACCGGCACCGTCACCAAACAGAATGATGGTTGAACGATCGGTCGGATCACAGGTTTTTGACAACGCATCTGCGCCAATCACAGCATACATTTACACATACCCGATTTAATGTGCTGATCTGCCACCGATAAACCGTACATAAAACCGAACAGGCTGCAGCCAGGTCAAACGCCGGACAGCCCTGAATCAGTTTCGCTTGTACCCGACAAGCTGAAGACGGGAAAGTATGACTGCTGCTCGTGGTGGCGACACGATCAGATCGATGGCTCTTATCAATACCGCCATCTCAATTGCATTCTGAGCCGCATAAAACGCCATATCGGCAACCGTTTCATTTTCGGCAGCAATCCGATCGCTCACGAATACCCGTGCGAGTGACAATCCACCATCACTTTGTATCTACCATTTTCTCCAGATCGGCGTTGGTACGCACTGAGATGGCAGGTAGCTGCCCGTACCTAAAATTTTGCTATACATGAAGACTAATAATGCCTCTCGAGTAAAACCGCTTCAAACGATCGCTTATACGGCTGGGGACTTGTCGTTTCACTTCATGTACCGCTTCGAAATGGCATTCACACAGCGGATACATCAGCACTTCCATGACTTTTAATGACAATGCCGCGCAATCCTAGCAAACTTGCACCGTTATACTGGTCGGGGTTCAGTGTTTTTAGTTCAGTAAATAGTTCAGAAAACAGCTTTCTGGCAATCCAACCCTTTATGGATGAGGCTAAAAACTTACTTTTTAACTTATCGATAAAGAGTTGCGCAGTTCCTTCACAGGTTTTCAAACAGATATTGCCGACGAAACCGTCACAAACGATCACATCCGCTGCATCGGTCAGCAGTTGGTTACCTTCAATATAACCGATAAAATTCACTGCGTTAGTCTGTTGCAACATTCCTGAACAACGTTTGACAAGATCATTACCTTTATTTCCTCAGCGCCGACATTCAAATAATAGCGACCCGGGAATGCGGGACAAATTGTTGCCCGCCAATGCAGCACCCATAACGGCAAACTGGAACAGAGATCGGCATCACTCGACACATTGGCGCAAATCCAACATCCACACTTTACCGCCGGACGCGGTGGGTAACGCCGATACTAAAGCAGGACGGTCAATACCAGGTAACAATTTGAGTCGAAAACGGATAACGCCATCAAAGCCCGGTATTACCCGCACTGACACAGGCATGGGCCTCGCCTTCAGCGACCTGATCAATGGCCATCGCCATCGAACTGCGTTCTGGACAATGACGCAGTGCTAATGAAGGTTTTTCGAGTTAGAGATAACTTCTCACCAGGCAGAATGCACAAACGGCATCTGATTCGTAACCTAGAAGAGAAAGTTGCTGGGCGATCTCAGTCTGATCACCGATGAGAGTCACTTTTAGCTCTGGGAAATGAGACAGTGCCTGCACGGCGGCAGGCACTGTTACGCGTGGACCGAAATCCCCGCCCATTGCATCAAGTGCAACGGTAATACTTTGCAAAGGTTCAACCTTACTTGTTGATAACCTTTTGACCACGGTAGTAACCTTCAGCAGTTACGTTGTGGCGTAGGTGAGTTTCACCAGAAGTCGCGTCTACAGATAGAGCAGCTGTAGTTAGCGCATCGTGTGAACGACGCATACCGCGCTTAGAACGAGTTTTACGGTTTTTCTGTACGGCCATTGACCCTACTCCTATACTATTGGTTAAAACCGAAGATCGGTACCACACCTATTACTTTTCAGACTTTTCAAAACGTCGAATGGATTCGGTTTCTTCTCAATTTCTTCAGAAGCTCACCAAAACCATGTTATTTGAATCAACGCTACAATCCGCTTCGTGCATCGCAATTTGAGGTAATGTTAAGATGAACTCGTCTTCAACCAGTTGTATAGGTCTAATTCACCGTACTCATTTAGATCTACCAAATCATAATTTCCGGTGCTTCCTTTCTGTTCTCCACCGTATAAGGGGTGTAAGTGAATTCAACTTCACACTGATGTGTGAAAACCTCATTACAGCGTTGACACTCTAAATCGACTTCGATGTTAGCTTTACCAGAGATAACAACAAGTCGCTGTTCATCAAGCCCAAATGACAATGAGACTTGAGCGTCGCGTTTAACGCCTTCGACTGACTCCTCTAAGCGCTTGAAAAGACTCATTTGGATGATGCCATCGTAATCAAGTCGTTTCTGAGCGGCTTTACCCGGATCAATCGTTCGCGGTATTTTTACCTTTTGCATAGGGCGCGAATATTATCTTCCAAATAGAATTAGTCAAAGAAAAGGCAAAAAGTTGTACTTTTTTACGCTTATCATACAGAGCATTAGCCAGAATCATTTTTGATCGATTATCCTATCGAAATGCTCCTGCGAATTGTAAATCAAAATGAAAAATTACCAACTGGTTTTAGCCTCAACTCCCTTTTCGCGACAACTGCTGGAAAAACTTTCAGTACCGTTTATTTGTGTCTCACCAGACTGTGACGAAACACCGTTAGAAGACGAAAGCCTGTAGAACTTGTCATGCGGTTAGCCGCCAATAAAGCGACGTCTTGTACAACAAATCAGCAAGCCTGATTGTTGGTAGCGATCAAGTTTGTGTCATTAACAATAATATCGTTGGCAAGCCACTCAATCGTGAAAATGCCATCGAGCAGCTACTGGCTCAAAGTGGCAATGTAATCACTTTTATACCGGTCTCCGCACAATACCGCTACTAACCATACCGAAGTTGGTTACGACACCTTCGAGGTTCACTTCCGGGATTAACTCGTGAACAAATAGAACGTTATATAGATAGAGAAGAGCCTTTTACTGCGCGGGCAGTTTCAAAAGTGAAGGCATGGGAATTTGCTTGTTTAAAAACTTGTGGGAAAAGACCCGAACACGCTCGTGGGTCTGCCACTCATTAACTTAATTGACATGTTGCGCGTTCAAGGGCTTGATGTCCTTTAATACAATAGAACAAAGGGAGCCATTGGCTCCCTTACTTCCGCTAGAAAAATACCATTACGCTTTTCTTAAACCAGCCAGTACTTTCTCTAACTTAGGTTCCATCTTCGCGTTAATTTCCATCCATTTATCATTTGAAGGATGCTGGAACTTAATGGTAGCCGCATGAAAGAACAGCGATCAAACCATATTGTCCAGTGTATGCATCAAAACGGCGGTCGCCATAACGATCATCCCAAGCGATCGGATGCCCCGTGTACTGAGTATGCACACGAATTTGGTGAGTACGCCCGGTAATTGGACTTGCTTGAATCAGCGTTGCCTGTTCAAACTTCTCCAAGATCTTAAAGTGTTTCGGATGGCTTACCGTTTGGATTCACACGAACAATGCTGTTGACTTCATTTTTCAGCAGCGGCGCGTTAACCACTTTACAACTGCTTTTCCATTGCCCCATTACCAGCGCGAAGTAAAACTTCTTCACTGTTTTTGCTCGAACTGTGCTTGCAGGTGACGAAGCGCTGAACGCTTTTAGCCACAAGTAGAATGCCTGAGGTATCACGGTCAATACGATGCACTAGCTCAAGAAAACGCGTCAGGACGCAAAGCTCGAAGGGCTTCGATAGCACCAAACTTAAGCCACTGCCACCATGAACCGCGGTCCCTGAAGGTTTGTTGAGAATGACATATGGTCATCTTCAAAATGATCATATCTTCCAGCTCTGCGACTCGATTAAGTTTAGTGCTCGCGCTACGTCGTCTTCTTTCTTCTCCATAGTAACTGAGGAATACGAACCAGATCGCCCGCTTTTGGTTGTATTCTGCTTTAATGCGCTTTTTATTAACGCGTACCTCCCCTTTCGCACGATTCTATAAATCATACTTTTAGGAATGTCTTTTAATTGGTTGCGCAAAAAGTTATCAATGCGCTGACCGCCATGTCTTCATCGATGTCGACAAACTGGACTTTGGTTCTTATTTCGCTCATGCGCGCTATTGTAAACGCAATACCCGTGACTTCACATTATTCTTTCTGCAAAGAAACACTTGCTAGAACAACTGGTCTAAAATCGCCCAAGCTTTGTTTAAATTATTAAAACTCTCTATCAAGTTTTAAGCTTGTTTGTGTCTTCATCACTTTACATGATTCAATTGTTTAGGAAACAGCCAGTTATAAATTAAAATTTGAATTTTGGGCAATTTTCTACCGATTGTATTAAAGCAGATTGCTGATAGCGACGCGCACTGCTATAGTTCACAGCTGCTAAGGAAGGTTTGGTATAATTTATTCACTACCATTCATTACTCCTCAAGCAGTGTGAGTAGAACGTTGAACGTCAGGTGCTGCAGTTGGCGTAAGACACCTTGAATTCAACACTTGCTGCCCTACTCCTCGCATATTCACGTTGAGTACCTACCGCCCAAATAGCGGGTCACAAGTCTGCGTTTCCGACAGAAACCTAAAGAGATTTGTGATAACTGAAGTGCCCTAGAGCATCCCTTCAGCCGGGAGGCTGCAAATATAATCATGGGATCAGGCACCGTGGAAAGCGACCAAACAGTAGCAAGTCGACAAAAAGATATAAAAGAAAAGACAACGAAATTTTCAATGAAAAGAATGTTAATTAACGCAACTCAAAAGAAGAGTTGCGTGTCGCTCTGGTTGATGGCCAGCGACTGTTCGATCTAGATATCGAAAGTCCAGGTCACGAGTCAAAGAAAGCGAATATCTACAAAGGACGTATTACCCGTATTGAACCAAGCCTAGAAGCGGCATTTGTTGATTACGGCGCAGAACGTCATGGTTTCCTCCCTCTTAAAGAAATTGCCCGCGAATACTTCCCTGAAGGTTATACATACCAAGGCCGCCCTAGCATTAAAGAAGTGCTAAGAGAAGGCCAGGAAGTGATCGTACAAGTAGAGAAAGAAGAACGTGGTAGCAAAG
>JBLXHN010000043.1:0-7003 GCA_048259585.1 Vibrio sp.
CAACGGAAACGATGGGGGCCGACGGCGCGCCGATGCCAGTTGGCTGTCCGCCGCACGGCTGTTGATCATGACCGGCGAGGGGATCGCAGCCGCCATGGCCATATTCCTGTTTTCCGAAGCCGGGATGTTGATGCTGACCCAGGGCGGCGCCGATGGCTCCGGCCAGGTCGATATCAGCCCGTATCTGGTGACCTTCATGGCGTTTGTGTCGGGCTTTATGGCGGAAGACGCCTTTAATCGGATACAGCTTGCCGGTAAGAAGATTTTCCGTGTGCAGCCCGGTAATGACGACACGATGGGGCCGGGGGGCACAGGGTTGTAAGCGGATACGAGAAAAAGAAATAACCAGCTAAATGATTGTAAATTTTGATTTTCGTGTTCAGTGCACTCAGCCCGTAGAGAATCTTTGGTGCACAGATAAATATCTGAAAACTTAGGTAGCACCAGCGCTAACATCGACCTCGTCCGAAAGGGGGCAACGAAAAGCATTAGTTCGCTATAAAGCTTATGCAGGTAGATACAGTTTCTGAAGATTGTGAGGCACGAACCTGTGGAATTTGCTTCTTTGCTCCTCTAACGTGCAAACAAGAAATTCCATTGAAGCGGTTTGCGAGCAAAATGCATGCTAGGACGTGTGGTTTTGGGCCAAGCGGTGCCA
Organism: Vibrio sp.; assembly: GCA_048259585.1. GTDB lineage: Bacteria > Pseudomonadota > Gammaproteobacteria > Enterobacterales > Vibrionaceae > Vibrio. The sequence goes on from JBLXHN010000043.1 coordinate 659, forward strand.
GAAGAACATTCTCCTTTTTCCAGATTGGGCCAATAAGACTAGCAAGAGTCCGAAATGTGCTCTCTACACTTCGAAGAGGTAAAGGGATGCTGATTTGACGGCTATAACTCTCAAATTCATCTAAAAATGCTTTGTTTTGTTTTAATGCTTTGCTGCTATACTCTGTAGATGCTCCGGGATTGGCAAAGAACGTGAAAATGTTGTCAGGTTCTATTTGCTCACATATTGCAAATGGTGAGACCCATTCAAAACCTAAACCAATAAAAACTGTAGTTTTCTTGTTTCTTATTGTCGCGCCATCTAATGCTACCAGATTTTCAATCTTAGATATTTCAAAATCTGACTTTGGGTACTTTGCGTACGTTTGGTCGTTGTTGTATATTCCAATTGTATAGGATGTTATTATCGTAACTTCTTGGAAGTTGTCGGAAAATCTAAAAAAATTTATTATAGAATTTAGCCAGCCACGAGACATTGATGAGTAGTCTACGAGTATGGTTGGATTTTTCGTATTGGATAGAATCTTTTTTATTTCACTAAATATTTTTATGTCATCAGAGTCTATCTTCATGTTTATTGATGTATGCGGAAATGTTTCAAATAGTTTTTTGTTTTCTTCTATGAAGTTCAGGTCATCATTTTCAGGATATTGGAGAATTAGACGTTTCTTAATGTTGATTTCTTTGGTGCTGTATAAATGATGTGAACGTGCTTCATATCCTGAAACAAATATTCCAAGGTCAAAGGAAAAGTTCGGGAGTTCATCACTGGAAACGTCTCTAATTTGATTTATTTCCATCTTTATAGATCCATTTTTAGTTGTTGATCTACATTCTCTGCGACGGCATTGGGGCGAGCCATGCTCTCCAACTTTCTAGATTTTCCTCTTCGAGGCAGAAGGTAGAAAGCAGGAGCCAATACATATGCAAGATGATAAATGCCTCTTTCTTCTGGCAACTCGTCAGGAGTTTTAGTGTGGATGTTTGGATATAGAAGGCCTAGCCCTACTGCAGACCTGACCAAATATCTATATTCGTCGCTCGTATTGGTATCTATTTCTATTGAGGTAACGGTATCCGAAGACAACGGCATTTCGTGTAATGCGGCGCGCATATTATCGCCGACTGTCTCAAGCATTTTATGTAGTTTCGATCCATACTTTGGCTCACCTTGGACGCGTGCGAGTACGCTGATAGAGAACTGCCGCATTATGTTTGTTTGCTTTTGCAAAGGTATAATTGCGTTGTTATCCTTTTGTTTTTGTTTCTGTTTCTGTTTGATTTCGTCCGTTGCTCCGCTCAAAAGTTTATTGAATATGCGGATCAGTCGTCTGGGGTTCCCATCTGAGCATCGCAGTACCATCTCAATTCCGGAGTACAAGTCGATTTCTTGCTGCCCTCGCATTGCATTGACGGCTTTTCGCAACATCACAGCGCCTTGTACTTTTCGGCCAATTTCATTCGAAAACTTTGTTGGTTGGTTTTTAAGTTTTTGGCTGCGGCGTATTAGAGAATCTGATCCGAAGTCCTCAATATCATTTACTAATTGCTTGATGCTTTCTGACGTTAAGTCCTTCGGTTCCAGAAGTAAGGAGCTGCCAAGTAATGACGACAATGTTAAGCTTTTGAAAGGTGCCCCCGAAGCCTTGGCGCGTTTCGAAAATATCTTTGTTTCGAACTGAGTTTCTTTGTTTGAATTATTTTGGAAGTCATTGTCGATGTATACGTACTCGAAGTCATTGCCGGGACTCAAACCTTCGCCAACGTTTGTCTCTAGTGTGTGATGGCCGTAAGGGGTTGTAGATATTTTGAAAACGAGGTTATCGGAGTGTGTTCTTAGGTAACTATTGAGGATTCGATGGTGAAACCGCTCAAGCGCTTCTGCTTCGTCGATGCAAAGCATCCAGATCGCCTTGTCTGGAATCTCTAAGATTGGGCATACGGCGCGAATTGCCTGATGTAAGGGCTGGAAGAGTTCGTTGTGAAAAACAAGGCCTATAGTTTGATCTGCTTGATTACCCGTAACACGTTGTCGCGCGATAGAGGTCTGCTTTCTGAAATCTAGTTTCTCAAGTTGTTCACTTAACCCTTTGAGTGTGTTTGATGTCTCATCATCCAATAGCAATTGAGAAAGCAACTTTGATATCTTGATTTCGTTGTATACTTTTTCATCGTCGTCTTTTGAGTAGGCGTCTATGCAGCTCTCTATTGATGAAATTAGCGATAAGCATGAGGATAAATTGAGCCTCCAGCAAAAAACGTCTTCTTTCTGGGCGTCAGATAACCAACTTTTGTTTTTTAAGCCACCAACCCAATCTGCTTTTGTCGGCATATAGAAACCAATAAATGACCGGTCAGAAACTATTTTTTGGGCATCTTTATCGCGTGATTTTGCAAGATGGCTATGCGCAGCCATTCGGAACATTGCGGTTTTTCCCGAGCCGCGTGCTCCAAGGACAATATGATTCTTAGCGGAAAATAGTCTCCAAAAAGACTCTGTTGGAACAAAGGTTTGTACTACCTCATCCGGCGATAGGTATCGCGCATTGTCAAGTTCAAAGAGGTTTCGGCTCAAGCTTTTGCTTCTACTGGTCACTCTTTATCACCATCGCTTTTTGAATGTTTTCCTCTTCGCGCAACACAAATTCAGCACCAAGGACTGCGCACGCTTTCTCTACTCTGCCTATTAACATGCCTTCATCAAGGTACATGCAATCTGGGTAAGCGTCTTGAAATTCATGCCATCGTACAATTGGTTTTCGTTCCAAAAGTTCTTTAATGATGTTTGTAACTTTTAGTTCGAGTTCTGCGCTAGAAAGGTACTCTCCGAAGCACGAACGGTGTCGTATGCCTGCATAGTTTTCGACGCTAGGCTGCCAGTCACCGTGTCTGTAGGCCCAGCTAAGTATTTCGCCTTTGGAATACTGGGTGGTTGTTTGACGACCTTGAAACTTAACTAGGTGAAACTGGTTTAGAACTCTTCCTGCCCACGCATTGGTGATTGCTTTTGAGAAACTCCCGGCGCATAGCACATTCAGGTATTTTCCATCTTCTGCATGATACTTGAATTTTGGGACGTGCTTGTGTCCGTGAATTAACATGTCAAAATCATGTCTTGTTAGAAGTTTCAAAAGGTTTTCAGCATTGTTCAGAATGCTGAAATCCGGAACGTTTGGAAGGGGATCGGATAATTGGGTAGGGTGGTGATGAGTTAAAAAAATTCGATACTTATCTTTATCCTCGTTGAGGAGGTCAAGCTGCTGTTCAAGTTCTTCTAAATGCTGTTGGTTCGCCGTTCCGTGGTGCGTTTCTTTTGAGGGAAGGTCATCGTGTGCGGAATTATATCTAACAAGAACAAATTTTTCGTTCTCGTCTATACTAAAATAGGGAGCTTGAGTTTGGTTCCCTACTTGTCCGGTTAGAATTGCACTGATTTGATCATTGTGTTCGGCGCTCGCAAAGATAAGGCGTTTCGCAAAACCAGTTGTGTCGTTGGAGAAAGCGTTATCTGTACTTTCAATCAGAGTCCAATTGACATCATGATTTCCAAGTACAGCAAATACATTTGTTAGTTCCAAGTTTAAAATTCTACAGATTTCTGCGATCACGCTACCAGCAAGGAAATACTCATTCGGATGTGATCGGTCACTTATGTCGCCAGGGATTAGTAGTATGTCAGGCTTAATGTCTTCTTTCTTTACGAGTTCTGAAAAGTACGAAAGGAATCCTGAATGTGCTTGGTTTGAGCTGCTGGATGTTGCAAAAGGATTCAAATCAGTACTTATAGCGGACTCGCCGATATGGAGGTCACTGATTACTGCAATTGTTAAATCCATAGCTGTCAAGAGCCTTAGGTATAGGTGTTGCTTACAATTAGTTCTTTAGCTATTTTTCTATGCTGAGGGAAGCCTGATATATTTCTTCTGGTTAAGGTTGTGGTGTGCTTGTACTCCGAAAATGCCTCAAGAGCTTCTTCGCAATATGCATAGCTGAGGATAAAGCTGGCAGATTTCTCTTCAATGAGTTTCAGGAGTGATTTTAATCTTTGCAGGTCGTCGCCGCTAAAGGGAGAAGCATTGTACTCCCGGAATGTTCGCGTTTTTTGTGTGTAGAATGGAGGATCTAGGTAAACAAGATCTCCATTTTCAACGTTCTGCGATACCAGATTCTCAAAATCACAATGCAGTATTTTTGCGTTTCTTAATGCGTCTGCGCAGCTTCCAAGTTGTTGTTCGCTTGGTATATTTAGTGATCGTGGGGAGCCGTAAGGGACGTTAAATTGCCCAGATTTATTGGTTCGATAGAGGCCATTAAAGCAAAAGCGGTTCAGATATATGAAACGTGCGGCTCGCTCTGTTTCGCTAAGTTGTGATTGGTCTTTGGCACGTATCTCGTAGTAGGCGTCTTTACCAAGTGGAAGTTGACTTAGCTTTTGCCAAACCTCTACATGATCTTCAACGATTGCCCAGTAGGTCTCAACTAACTCGCGATTTAAATCGCCGAGTACGGCTTTCTGTGGCGATATCTTAAAAAAAAGACTTGCTGAACCGGCAAATGGCTCAATGTATTTGTTGATGTTCTGCGGTATTGCCGGGGATATTTGTTTCAAAAGCGACCTTTTACTTCCAGCCCACCGGAGAAACGGTGTCGCTTTCATGGGGCTGATTTTTGTTTTATTTTTGATTTTATCCACGGCTTATTCGATCCCAATGCCAGATACCAGCTGAAATTTTTGAATTATCTTTAGATCCAACCCACATTCCTTCAGCTTTGTCCTTCGATTCCGATATGCGAACTTTAAAGCTTCCAAAGTAGCCTTCGCTATCAGCATCGCGCCAGACTCCAAACAGATAGTTGTTTGTAACGTGTCCCTTTAATCGATACTTACACACTCTGCCGCTATTTGTTTCGGATGTGTAGTTTCCTGAAATCCTGTTTCCAATTTGATAAAGTTCGAGACGGGATTGATTTTCTTGTGGGAAATTAGTCGAGTTTGTAGCCATCCAAGATTGAGTCCAGCTACCTTGCAAAGGAGAATGCTTTCCGAGTGCGCGAAGTGCGACGGAAAAATATTTCACCAAATGGTAACTAGTGGCCTCTCCAAAAATTGGCTGTATCACAGAGCCCGCGATAATCGATCCAGAAAATCCGAGTAATGTGCCTGCGATCAAGTTCGGAAAGTCCAACATGTTTTTCTAACGCTTGTGTAAGAGTTTAAGTAGCTTAAGTAAAGAACACTACATTGGAATGATTATTTGGGTCTATAGTTTATGAATATCTCTTGTCGGAGGGGAGCGGGTTTGCAAGACGGCCGCCTATTGCGGCACTTGCCGTTGTTGCGCGTACTGGCGTCAGTAAAGAATGCTTCGAGATAAAATCGCAATGCGTGCTGAAGATTGTCTCGCACAAGGAAAAGCGGAGACCTGGGGGTGAGTTTCGGCGAAAATAGGCTTATGATTAGATACGAAAAAACCGACAGCCTTGGCTGTCGGTTTTGATGTCTGCGAACAGATGGTTCGTATTTAGGTTACCCGTTGGTCCCATATCGTGGCGCATTGCGCTGAGCGGCGGTTCCGGCCTCGGCATAAGCCTGGCTGGCCTGTGCGGTCTGGGTGACCTGCGATTGCAGGACCTGCTCGTCACGGGCCGGGGTTGCGGCTTCGGCGGCTTCTTCTGATGCGGAGCTGTTATAGAGTTCCGTCAGGCGCTGCTCGATCGATTTGAGGCCTTCGTTCAGGCGTTCTTCGGTTTCGGTGATGTTGCCGTTGATTTGTTCGTTCAACGCACCGAGGCCTTCGAGGAATTCGCGCGCGTCTTTAAGGCCGCGCTCAATGCCTTCGCTGGCTTTGTCAAAGATGTCGCGGGCTTCGGCTTCTGAACCGGCGTTTGAGGCGATCAAATCGCCAACGCGGGCGAGAATACGTTCTGCTACGGCTTCGGGGGTGTATTCACCGGGATCGACATTGCCCAGGGAAAGACCGGTCGAAGACAGGCTTTCATTGATGGCAGAAACGATCTGATCGGTGGAAAGACGACCGGCCGATGCGGAAGACAGGGAAACAGACGTTGCCGCCGCAAAGGCAGAGGCGTTGCTGTTGCCCGATTTCTCAGAGTCACTTTGTCCCGGCAGATACGATTGCGCCGAGCGCACAGAAGATCCGGACTGTGCGCCGGATTGCTGGGATGACAGGCCACCAATGGTGATATCCATAAACGTCCTCCCTGGACGAGAGCTTTTGAGAGCTGTGCCCGCGTTGATCTCGGTTAACGGGCACTTTCGCCAAGCAAACAAATCGCACAAATTCCAGTGCGATCAATTACTTGGTAAATTTCACTGTTTAATATG
>JBLXHN010000044.1:0-6811 GCA_048259585.1 Vibrio sp.
TCACTACCCAGGTCGACGACGAACCGATCGGCTTCACCTGCCAATCGTTCTACAGCGTCTCGATGAACCCGCCGCTGGTCTCCTTCAGCGTCAAGGCAAGCTCGTTCAGCTACCCGAAGATCCGCCAGGCAGCGCGCTTCGCCGTCAATATTCTCTCCAGCGAGCAGAGCCACGTCTCCAACCAGTTCGCCATGCGTGGCGCAGACAAATGGCAAGGCATCGACTGGCAGCTCTCCCCCCTCGGCAACCCGGTGATCAATGACAGCCTGCACTGGCTAGACTGCAAGATTCACGCTGAGCACCCCGCAGGTGACCACCTGATCGTGATCGGGGAAGTGAAGGGAATGAATCTGGATGTTGCTGCGACCTCACGGCCGTTGCTGTATTTTAAAGGGAAATATGGGGGCTTGGCTGGGGAAGAGTGACGCTTCATAGAGGCCATTGAACAATACAGCCCTAAGCTCATAACATCTTGGCCGCAGATACTGAGTGCAATACCTTACCTTTATGGATAGATATTGTATTCAGAATCAGTGACCAAGCTCTGAGAGAGGCAAACTTGGATAGTGACATGATCGGTAACATTGAGTTTTAAGCATGACATGAGTGCAATACCTTACAAGGAAACTCAGGTGTTGCACTCAAAATCTGCGGCCAAGCTGATATAATGCTCAAAGCAGCGGTACGGCGCGAAGCAACCGACTGCCTTTGCTTATTACAACTGCTTATCTTCACGTAGTTTTGACATCAAGGCCTCCCTCAGTTTTGGACCCTTTGCTATTTTATCTGTACCGCCTAAATCTCTATAAATATCGTATGTAGTTTCAATAGCATAATTAATGATCTCTTCTGTTAAGCTATTGGAATTCAATTCTGCTAGCTTTTTACTTCCAGGATATAAACTATTTGTCATGAGACAAGATGCAACATATAATCCATAAAACTTAATATCCGTTATTTCAGCAGCAGTATACTTCCTTGCTACTTTAAGGCTATCTTCAATTCTTCTACCAAATAGCGAAACAGCATAGTAAGCACTTAAATCATTATTTTTATGGAATAGTTTTTCATAAGACTCGTCATCTTCCAATAATGTTGATGGTCTTGCTCTAGCGGAATCAGGTTTTTGCATCAATGTTGATATCAAGCATTGAGACATAAAGGGGACGCTAATTATCTCCTTGGGTTTTTTACCTTCATTTTTATAGAAATTTTTCCTTCGATCGTAATATAACCCTCTTGGCTTTAGATACTCTTCTATTTGTCTATGAACTTGATCTGTTGCACGTAAAGATGATTTAGGGATTGGAGTTTGGCTATTTGTTGCTCTGATAATACGGTCTCTGGTTTCTTCACTTTCAGGCACGATCACTCGAATCAGAACATCTCTTTTCTCTGTTTCAATTCGATCCTGATTGTTTTTATAAAACCGGTGTATCTCAGACGAAGTTTGCAAGCCATTAACTATTTCAGGATTGTGCACGACTAGCTCTTTACCGCCAGGAGCAGCCACCTCACTTGCCAATATTGTAACTCCGTTGTTAAGCCACCAAAACTCTTCTTCCCCAGGATTTTCTAAAGTATTCTGAATTTCATTATTGACATTTGTTTTTCCTTGATAGTCACGAACATTCGACTCGAATATGTGTCTTATTAATTTGCCATGATCGTCAGTAATAAACTTGTAATATTCGGCCAGATTGCTTAGTGCAATAAATACTTGACCAGATGTAGATAATGGTGACTCAGAGATATTTAATCGAAAAACATCATTTGGCCTTTCTTGAGTCATTTTAACTAATGACTCCGCGCCTAAGAAGAAAACCTCTGATTCTGCGCCCGGCAGCTTTTCTTTGATATCAGCGGTTAAATCTTCGGCCTGACTTCGGACATTAGGATGAACATCTACCCCTTTAGAGACATAGTAAATGCTAACTTTTAGCTTCGGCTTTTTTGTTATAAGCCCAACGTACGTATTCTTGAATAGCTCAAATACTGATAGCACATGATCATTGTAACGACCTTCATAATCTTGGCGATCAAAATCCAAGTCGAATAAACTACGACACAATCTTGATATTTTTAATAATGGCTCTTCCGAAAAAGAATTCTCGTATTTAGACTGTATTAAAACTAGCTCTATATCGACGTTTTTCTTATATTTCATTGATGTCTCATCGTCTTCCCTTATTAAATCCCCATTTACAAAAAGATAAATAGAATCTGCTCCTCCATCGTGGCTTTTTCCACAAATTCCAGAGCTAATTTCATCATAGCTAAGCTCATACTCTTTCAGAACTTGTAAAGCAGAATAAAATTCGAAGAAATCACTTATCGATAAATCTTCTTCAAAAGCACTCATCTCTTGACAAATGATTTCGCCAAGCAAAATTTGATTATTTCTTGACATCTACTTCCCTTAGTACGAATAGTTCTATTCAGGCTTAGATATAACGCCCGGCTTTAAGGCGGACTTGTAGCTGCGAATCGGCTAAAAGGCCGTACCAGCCCCGAAGGGGCGACAACAGTCGTATATTAGCTGGTTTTCAGTTTTCCCAATAGGACTCTATTCGCATTATTCATAATCTCGAAAGCGTTACGAACACAGACCGAAGACCAAGCTACAGCCCATATGGTTTTATCAGTAATTTCTGTATTAAACACTCTGCTCGACAAACGCGACATTACTCGTTTTTCTGAACCATCCGGATAAACCGAGTCCACATGTGACCAGTAGCTGGTATTACCTATGAAGCTAGGATGAGCTATGTCGCACAGAAACTCATAAGTAGGCATCAACTCTGTAGCTTTCGGATTCTTAGATAGTCGCTGAAGCGATGTCATAATATTCGTTTGAGTCAAATATTGTTCTGGCTCTCCATATCTTGTCCCCCATATCATCTTTAGCACGAGAGCCTCGACCTCGCTTGAAGTCACTATCGTATTCTCCGGAAACGACAACTCTCCGAAAGTTTTATGCAAAGTATTGGCATGCTGTAGAAAAACCGTTGAGAGCTCAAGCAATGAGCGAGCGGAAATTGCTGGCGCAATCATCTCCCGTTCGTTGATTCCAGACAAGCAAGACTTTATCAACTCAACCCCGCGCCAGTACGTCATTAACGCATAAGCCTCAACATTACGCGCTTGGTCTTTCCAAAAGATTGAGTTTACCTCTTGGTGACTGGTTACTTCACTGATTTGTTTCTCTAGTGATTCCTTGCTTGAAAATTTCCACCCGTACTCATTCGGCACCTTTTCATCAAGGTCTAAACAATGCCGAATCATTGCTTCAGATTCTCGAACAAATGGATCTTTATGATTTTTACAGTACTTGCGTAGCCAGTTGTTATATGTATGCTCGATCATATTCCTTCACTCATGTCAGTGCACCTCAGCTAACAGTGATTATACACCACACTACATAACCTGAATGCACCCGACGGAGCGTTCATCAGGTTATAACGACTTTGATTTACGATCTGTTCTATTGAAATCAAAATACACTAAGTATAGATACCCTGCGAAAAGTCTCGACGATTAATTTTCTCGAACTCGTGCTTAAACGTTCAGTCAATTTGCTACCAGTCTTGGCCAAAATGGGAGCGTAGGCTCTCTATGGCGTACGGCAATACACCCTCGCAGGTCACACCCAAGTAAGTAGCCGCCCGTGTGATACCCACATACAGATACTTGTCGAACAAAGCTGGGTTTAGTGCGGCAAGATGGTCAATGCCTACGAAGAACACTGCCTCGAACTCCAAACCTTTGATGTGCTGGATGTCGAACACGCGCACATTGCTTTCTTGACCAACGGCCTGGCCCTCGTGGCAGGCGATGACCTGAATGTTGTGCTCAGCCAGCGTGGCATTGAGTCCTTCGGCCATAGGTGCCACGTCGCTTTCGGCATTTACAAAGATGGCGATGGATGGCAGCTGCCCGACGAAGCATTCGATCTCGCAGATGCGATCAGCCAGCCAACTGACCACGGTAGTTGCATCGGTGGCGTGCTCGAGCAAGGCTGGCGCAACCCCTTCACTGTTCGTATGCTCAGGTAAGTTAGCATGCTGTTCGTTACTGTCTAGGGCACGGATCATCGCGCGAGCCAGCTCGTTGAGTTGCTTGCTTTGACGATAGGATACGGTAATTTTCTTTATGTCGAAGTCAACAAAGACCCATTTCAAGTCGTCTGCGGAGCGAGCCCCCCAAGTGGTTAAGCGCTGATTGAAGTCACCACAGGCAAAAAACGAGCGCAGCCGTGGATGGGTTAGTGCGGCCATGCACGCGAGCTGGATAGGCGAGAAGTCTGTCGCCTCATCCACCACAATTTGGTTGCGATAAAGCCCTAGGATGGGCTGGAGCGATGACCAAACCGGACTATCGATATCGCGCAGAACGTTGGTTCTAGTGATCAGATCACCCGCCGCACGCAAGATGGCAAGCAGCACAATGTCCAATTCTAACGGATCAATGTCGCGGGCCCCGAAGCCCTCGCTTCGATACCAGCGGCCTGACTGCTGGTGTTCGCGCCGGAATGACCGATAGCGCTTGGGAATATCATCAAGGTAACGCTTGACCGGATGCACAAATCTGCGGACGTTGGTCTGCACTAGCAGGCTTTCACCCACCTCGGCGCGATCCTGTTCTGTCAGGCCTCGATCGGCTAGCCACTCGATGATCTTGCCGTTGCGAGACGATTTACTGACGATACGCTTGGATACCGCTGCACGAGCTTGTGCACGTACGGCTTGCATGTACGCACTGAGGGCGGCGGAACGACTTGTACGCGGGACCGTACCGTCTTCTTCCTCGTCGGCATCGAAGTCGTCATGCTCTTCGGTCTCAATCGCCTGTACCTGCTGTAGATCACCGATAAAACGGGCCAATTCATCCAGGAAAGCTCGATTCCGATTGAGTTGGAGATTGAGCGAAGCCTTGATCTTGCCGTCAGAGCCTTCTTTTAAGCTGATGACGAGGGCCTGAATCTTGGGAAGCTCGGCTGCCAGCGATGCGAACGTCGATGCTAACGCTCCGTCACCCGCCTGTGCCAAGATGTTATGCAGCCGCTTTCCTAGACTCTGAACTTCTGCCGCCTTAGCTTCGCAAAGCATGTTGGCGGCTTTGTGAAGCTCTTGAGCATAAACGTTATACTGCCAAGTATTGAAATCATCGAACCATTGAATTGGGCGTTCTATCGCATCTGCGCTCAAGCTTTGCAAGCCGGGCTTGAGGACAAAGGTACCACTGCCCGCGGCGGTTCTAAGTATACCGAAAGTGTTCCTAGCCAATTCGTACCGATAATCCTTCCATGTTCTGATGCGCATATCGGAGGCAGGAACACCCTCGCGTGCAAACGCTTCTTTGAGGTACTGCTTGAGTAGCTCGGTGGGAGTGAACATCAGCCAACTGTTGGCATGCGGAACGCTTTGCTTAGTACTGACCAACTCGACCAGCCGTTCTTCGCTCTCTTCCAAGAAGGCGGTATCGAGCTTTTGTCCCAGACGACGGATCAGTGTCGTCGTTTTACCTGTACCCGGTGGGCCAAGAATCAGTAGGCGTTTGTCGAGGGGAAGTCGGAAGATTTCATCCTGATACTGGTCGAGAATCGGCTGATCCCGCAGCCCCATCTTAGTAATTACACTGCGACGCACACCCTCGACAATGTTGGCCCTGATCGTTTCTTCGGCCAGCAGTTGGCTCAGAATATCTTCAGAAACTTCTTCGGCGGCAACTTCGCTCAAAAGTGCACGCAGTGACTCGATGGTAAGCGGGCCAAACTGCTCGGCCTCCACCACGGTATCGCGCGAATCCCAGCCATCGGCCTGTGCGTCAGGTCGAAGTTGGACGCGTTCTAAAACTTCGACAACGTTGCCGTTAGGCAACATGAACTCTGTCCCTATCGCCAAGGAAGCCAAGCGCCCGACTGGGGCTCGGTAACTGGCAAGATTGGGGAAACCCGAAACCGGTGTAGTTCGGCAGATGTAGTAGGTGCCCTCTTCGCCTTCCTCGTCCATCACGACGATACGAGCTATTGCTGGTTCGACTGCCAGCACCTGATAGCTCTCTCGGTTGGCCTGACTGATCTGATCCAGTCTCTGGGTGGCCGAACTGGATGTCATTGTGTTGATGCTTGCCAAGGTGTTGGAGCTCAGTGTTCGCCCAGCATGAAGCTTTTTCTTGGCAGCCTTAGCGACCCTGTCGAACTGACTTAGTGCCTCAACCGCGACCCGCTCAACATATCCCCTCGACTCGTCATTCAAGTTTGTCATCTCCCCCCCTTATCGCTCATCCCTGCCGATCTATATTCATCTTTAGCTGCCGCAGGAGCACATTATTCTCGACCTTTCCATTGGATTTCTTTTTCATGCCTGAATTCAAGCAATAAGCTCAGCACCTACGGTATCCAGGCCTCCTGAATATTCCCCTAGAAACACCTGCGTCGGTGTCCGGTAGCCGAGTCGCTTTCGAGGACAGTCATTCAGCTTTTCGACCACCTTGCGTAGCTCTGTATTTCTGACCTGGCGGAAATCCGTTCCTTTGGGGAAGTACTACCTTATCAGGCCATTCGTATTCTCTTTGGTCCCACGCTGTCCCTATCTGCCAGCGTAGTTGTCACCTAAACAGAGTGAGAGGTGATCAACGTGCGTTATTCCACCCCTATCTGCCAGCGTAGTTGTCACCTAAACGGATTGAGAGGTGATCAACGTGCGTTATTCCACAGAGCGTAAGGAAGCCATCCTCAAGAAGATGGCGCCGCCTATGAGCATGACTATCCCGGAATTGGCCAAACAGGAAGGCATCACTGCAACAACCC
>JBLXHN010000045.1:0-6183 GCA_048259585.1 Vibrio sp.
GCAAGCCAGTGGATTGCGGAACGCCCGATGACAGGGTGGGGACCTGAAGGCCGTCAGTTGGTCATGTCGGAAACGACCTGGCTGCCAGATTGGGTACTGGCAAAATATGGCCACCTGCATAATTACTTCCTGGAAACCTGGGTCGAATATGGAATTGTTGGACTTATCGCGATGTCTCTATTGGCATTCTGGATTGGCCGTGCCACCTGGCTAGCGTGGCGGGGTAATGCGATGCCTGATGACATTGCCTGCTTCAGCCTGATGTTCTTCATCTATTGGATAATAATCAGTAACTTTGAATCTTATAATTCATTCCCGACAGGCCTGTTTGTGCATAATCTGATCGTCGGTGGTTTGATCACGCATTATTGGCGTTGGCGTTTGAGTCACCAGACTGAGTAATCGAATCTGTTAATAAGTATGAATAAAGCGCGTCAGATCATTCTGGCGCGCTTTATTTTTGAGCACAAGAATATCGGTTGTTTCCTAATATAAATAAGAAATGCCAGTAAGCTGTTATGGGACGAGGTAATCCATATTTTTTATATTGTACTTCATTGGCATATTAATAAATAATGAGCCGGGTTTCTGGTGTGAGGTATCCCAAGAGGTCATCAGGTAGACACGATCCGCTACGCGTTTATCACCATCTGGAGATATCCTTTAGACTTTTGACTTTCCTCCACTGTTGCTCCGATAGGTAAATACAGAGAGTGTTTAAGTACTGCAAATTAACAATTCAATGAAAACAGAAGCTGGGTAGTGGTATTTGATGAAGCGATCAATTACTGACCAATATAGAAAGCGAGAAATTAGAGCCAGAAAATATCTAGCGACCGAGATGCATTACTGGCGTATTGATATCCCTCTCATTATAAATCATTAACATGATCTGATGCTTGCGAGTCTGTTCTGTCTCATCCAGTGCCGGGTGCATCTCACAAGAACAGCCCTTTTTTGTTGACCCGCTGGCCGCTTCATACCTTCGAAGCACACTAAGGTGATGATTATCTGGTGCTTTCTTGATTAACCCCGTGCAAGAAGGTGGACTTCACTACTCTGAATCTAGCCAAATATGACGAAAATATGTATAATCCATGAAGCTTTGAATAAAAAATCTCTCTATTTTCTCAAACAGGGTATCGTGATCTTACCATCGCGCCCTGTCTGTCGTCTGGCTTCAGGAATTGCCCCACAATCCTGGGGCGGTAGCGTGTTTAAAATATTTTTTGGATGTGTTGATCTACACAGAAAGCATAGAGATTTCAAAAAGCATTAAATTTTAAGTTTGCTCTTTTAGAGGCCTATTAATTGCCAATTGCGAAAATATATCATGATATTAGTTGCTTACTTATGAGGTGCAGTTGTATGACAGCTCCGCTATGAATTTGTTTATGCAGTATACTGCAATAAGTATTATCGCCTAATATAATTTCTGTATTCATTGGTGAAACGTATGGGTAAGTCTTTGAGTTTTTTTGCGAAGCAATGCTACTTGTTAACGCAGTTTTTTCACAAAAATGTAAAATTCTTTTTTTCGGCAGCGAGTTTTTTTTCATTATCCAAAGTGGCACAAACTATATCGTTTTTTTTGCCAATTAAAGTATTAATTATGATTTCTATGGATAAGCCACCAGCATATTTCGAGTCTTTAAAAGAAGTTATACCTTACAGAAATTTTATAATTATAGTCTTACTTTCAGTACCATTTTTTTATATTTTGTATATGCTATTAGGGTTGGTGTATAGAAAGTTAATAGATTTAGATTTGAAAGTAATATGGAGTTCGCAATATGACGGAAACGGTTTTCAATTGAAAACAAAAGATTTGCGGATAGCCTATACACAAACATCACGCTTGATGAGTGATATATTCCTCTGCTCTGTAGTATCGATAATAGCATTGAGTATTAATATTTATATTGGTGTCTTAGTATTGCTCTTGTCATATGTAATGGTTAATGTGTTTTTAAAGCACGCTTTTCAAGCAAAAGAAGATGACAGAGTAACTTTTGTGAAAATTCACAGAAAGCAGTTGATTGAATATACATTAGCTTTGTCCTACATGGCGGTCTTTTTCTCTTTAGTTGCTTTTGTATATTATAGTTTATTAGGTGTGTATGAAACTATCTTTCTATTGCTTATTTCCCGTTTATATCTTCAAGGATTGCAGCGTATAATGGTTGAGACTATGTATCTTAATCAACATATCCAATCACACAAAATTTCCTGATCAGGTTATCAAACTCACGATAAAAGGTATACAATGATTAAGTTAAGTGTAATTGTTCCGGTCTATAATTCAAGTAATAGTTTGGAGCAATGTCTAGACTCCTTAGTTAAACAAAGCTTTGATTCATTTGAGGTTATAGTTGTCAATAATAATAGTACTGACAATAGTCAAGATATAATAAATGACTTTTCATATCGCTATCCAGATATTATAGTGTCTGAATTTGAAGAACAAGCTGGTGTCTCCTATGCGAGAAATAGAGGACTTTTAGTTGCTAGAGGTCAATATATTGGCTTTGTAGATGCCGATGACTATATTGAAAAGGAAATGTATCAAAAGCTATATTCTAAGGCTGTAAGCTCTAGAGCCGATATTGTTATTACATGCAGGAATAACCTGCTGCAATCTGGACAAAAAAAACCAAAATTATATAAGGATAATTTCTTCAACTCTTTGAATATACGTGAAGGAAATGGTTTTTTAAGGAAAGTATCTGTTTTTGTATGGGATAAAATATTCAGTAAAAGTTTAATTCAAGAGAACCAAATATCTTTTAATACGACCTTAAATTATGCTGAAGACTATTTGTTCTTGATAAATAGCTTGGTGCGGTCAAAAAAGGTAGAAGTCGTCAATGAATGTTTGTATAACTATCGTGTAAGCACGAGCGGTAGTATTACTAATAGTATCACCAGTAATGTTTTAGATATAGAAAAAGCACTACAATTGATCGCTGATTGCTTAAAAAATAATAATGCTTATTCTAGGAATAGAGAAGATTTATATAGAGTGGCTTTAGGGTTTTATGGGAGAAGATTAAAAGCATTCTCACAGCAAGATAATAAAATAATACAGCTAAGTTTTGCTAGAAAGATGCAATCATTTATAAAAAACCATTTTTCTGATATTGATTATGTTGAAAAGAATCTTAGTAAAGTAGAAAGATTAGCTCAGTTGATAGATAAACGTTGGAAAGCTTGTTTGTATATATTTACGCCTAACTGGGCTAAGTCTATAGTTTTTAAGTCGGATAGAATTTTATCGAAAGCAAGTGTAGTAAAAAATGTTTATTGTTTTTTTGGTAAATACTGTGGTTTGGAAGTAGATAGAGTGCTTTATGCCTCTTTTTCTGGAGCCAATATTAGCGGCTCGCCGTATCACTTGATGAAAGATGTACAGGCAAGTAGACAAAATATTAAAATTTCTTTTGCAACTAACAATTTTGTTAGAGATAAAAGGTTTTTAATTAAAAATGATATTAAGAATGTAGAGTTGGTCCATACAAAATCACTTAAGTATATATATCGACTTGCCACTAGTAAATATTTGGTGAGTAACTCCAGATTCCCGACTTTTTTTGTTAAGCGTTGTTCACAGATACTACTAAACACATGGCACGGAACTCCTATTAAAACGCTTGGTTTTGATATTAAGGAAGGTGCTATAGATGTTTGGCGAAATCAAAATCAGTTTCTTATGGCTGATTATTTCTTAGTACCAAATCCATATGCAAAATCTGTACTTCTTCCAGCATATAACTTAGATAAGATTTACTATGGTGAAGTTTTAGAAAGTGATTATCCTCAAAACGAGGTTATTGATTCTTCGGAGAGAAGAGAGGAGATAAGGACGGTACTTGGCGTTAATGATAAAAAGGTTATTGCCTATATGCCCACTTGGAGAGGCGTTAGCACAGGTAATATGGATATAACGGCTCAGGCAAACTTGTTCACGGAGCTTTTCCATAAGTTAGAAAAAGAATTGCCAGAAGATACTATGGTATATTATAACTTGCATCAGCTAGTTTCTTCAAAAATCAAAAAATATATTGGCAATAAGGTGCAGCCCTTCCCTGATGGCTTCGAAGTATATGAGTTCTTAACTTGTACAGATGTATTGATAACAGATTATTCCAGTGTAATGTTTGACTATGCTGCTAGCTCTAAACCTGTGTTGTTGTATGTTCCAGATAAAGAAGAGTATATAGAGGGGAGAGGTTTTTATTTTCCAATTACAGAATTGCCATTTCCTCAAAGTGAATCAATAGATCAATTACTTACTCATATTGTGGATGCGAGCTCTTCACAAGAAGAAAAGTTCAAAGCTTCTAATATGGCCCCTTATAGGCACGACAACATTACGCCTGCTAGATATATAAACTCTAGGTTTTTTGAGAATTATAATGGTAGATATCCTAAGAAGTGTAAATCTGTTGATAAGATAGTAGTGTTTTTATCCGGCAATATGAGTCGTAAAGAACAAACCTTTTTGGAGGGAAGGGAAAGTAAGTTGCAAGACTATGTCTTCATACTGGATGCTAATAACTTTAGCGATGACTTGTCAAAATACTTATTAGAGCAAGGGTGTACTGTGATTGTTGTGCCAAAAGATACCTTGTTTAATGTTTTTGATTTAATTGCTTTGAGATTGTGGCGGAAGTTTAAATTATTGAGCGGATTGGTTAAGAAATCTTACGATAGAGAGTTAAGAAGGATTGTGCCAGGTGTTAATGTAATAGAAGTCATTAGCTTTTCTTCTAGACCTAAATATATTGAAATGGCTAAAATTTATTGCAATAGTCTCGATATTCAATCTTGAAAGTAAGCTCCAGGTGATAATATGAATGATGGAAAGGTGATAATTACTTATGGAACATTTGATATGTTCCATATTGGGCATCTTAATCTTCTCAAGCGTCTCAGTGAGAGAGGTGATCGTTTGATAGTGGGTGTATCGACTGATGAGTTTAACTTGCTGAAAGGTAAGAAGACACTGATTCCCTACGATCAGCGTGCCAAGATTGTGGAAGCGATCGATTGTGTAGACCTCGTCATTCCTGAAAACGACTGGGAGCAAAAAGTACGCGACGTCAAGGAATATAATGTTGATACTTTCGCGATAGGGGAAGACTGGAAAGGCGAGTTCGATTTCCTGCAGGAATATTGTGATGTGTTGTATCTGGAGCGCACCAAGGATATTTCCACAACGGATCTGAAGCGCTCGCTGAAGCGGTTCTTGTCCATTCCTCATGAAGATCTCATCAAGGCTTTCGAAGTTTTGGAATTGCTTCGTAGAGATCTTGAATAATGATGATGCTACAAACGCTATGAAAGCTCAAAATCGTGTCTTGAGTGGCTATACCATGTATACCACTGAATTGGTACGCCTGGTCGATTTCTGTATTATCTTTCTGGCAGGGTTCAGTGCGCATTGGTTCCATTTTGGGGGACTGGATGTTTCCGAAAGATATGGTTGGGGCATGTTGCTGGGGGGGATATTAGCTCTTCTGGTACTGCCGCATTTCAATATCTATCGTTCCTGGAGAGGACAAGTCCGCTTCCGCCTGGTATTCCAGATCATGGCCGGATACATGATGTTGGGAGGGCTGTTGGCGCTGGTCATGTTCATGACCAAGACAGGTGACAAGTTCTCCCGGCTTTGGGTTGGCTACTGGATGGTAAGTGCTACGACCTACTCCATCCTGATTCGTGCGATTGCTTATCCTGTTCTCAATCATCTGCGAGCCAAGGGCAAGAACCGCAAAAGCGTTCTCTTGATTGGTGATGCCTTGACCTGTGTTGGTGCAGTGCGTCAGCTGGCCAAGATCCCGACAGCAGGCTTTGATGTAGAACGAGTCATCTTGACTGGGGGGATTGAGCATTGGGGGTGGAGCGCGATTGAGCCAGAGCGCTACCAGCCTGACCAACAGATCGTCCATCAGGAGCAGGAAGTCTGGATCTGTCTCCCATTGACGCAAGGTAACCTGGTTCGTGATATCCAATCAGAGTTGAGCCTGACGACCTGCAATGTGCGTTACATGCCCGATATGCGTGATTTCCGCCTTATCAACCATGATGTATCAGATGTTGCCGGTCTGTTCATGCTTGATCTGAGTTGCAGTCGCATGTCGCTGGGCGCAAAGCTCCTCAAGTGGATCGAGGACCGCCTGC
>JBLXHN010000046.1:0-6145 GCA_048259585.1 Vibrio sp.
TGCGCCGCGCTGGATCGCCAGCATCCCCGGGACCTTTTCGATGTGAAGCTGCTGTTGAACCAGGGCGGCCTGGATCGAAGCGTATTCGAAGGCTTCCTGGTCTATCTGCTGGGACATCCCAGACCCTTGAACGAAGTGATCAACCCGCGACTAAAACCGCTGGACGACGTCTACCGAAAGGAGTTTGTCGGGATGGCCAGGGTTGACCTTCCATTGCAGGAACTGGAGGACGTCCGGCACGAACTTCTGACGCGGCTAGGCGAGTTGATGACGGACGAAGATGTTCGATTCCTCCTGTCTTTCAAGCAGGGGGCGCCTGATTGGGCGCTGTTTCCGCTGCCGGGCGTTGATCGATTGCCTGCCGTGCGCTGGAAGCTTGCCAACATCCAGAAGATGCACCCAGACAAGCACCGTCAGTCACTTGAGCTATTGGAGCAGGCGCTGGGCAGCTTCCGGGGGTAATGCCTAATACCCTAGCGATGTACCGGCCTAAGTAGACTTCTCCTTATATCTCTGAGGCGCTAGGCTGTTACGCATAATTGCGCCAAGCGCAGGGGATGACATGGTGAACAGCAGGGAAGCTCAGTTCCAGCGGGACATCACCAAGGCCATGACGCCCTACGCGGCTGGAGGGCCGGCACGGCCGGAGGCTACGTCCTTAAGGGTGAGTACGTCAGCGAGCTGGAACTACGCCACCACCGCCTCACCAAGCGTGAGGAGGAACGCCTGCGCCTGGAAGTGGCCGGGGAGAGCTGCGGCCTTACCTCGGTCAGCGATGTCCGCTCAGGCAAGCCTCATGATCTCGAGAAGCAGCGCCTGGCTGAGATCATCGACCGACTCAATGACCTCTACGGTGCCGAGGTCAGCAACGACGACAAGCTGCACTTCGCCAACGGCATCTCCGATCGCATCGAGCGAGACGAATCGGTGATGGCCCAGATCCGCCATCACGACGAGGCTCAGGTGATGCACGGGCTGTTCCCCAAGCAAGTCGAAGACACGGTCATGGATGCCATGAGCGACCAGGAGAAGCTTTCCCTGCCCCTGCTCAACGATAGCGAGACAGGCCGGGAGTTCGCGCTGCTGATCCTCAAGCTGTTGGCGGGGGGGGCGAACCGTGACTTGCGTGGTGAGTAGCAATTTACGGAAGGGACCTATCGTGATTGATAACGACCTAAAGCCGTCATGCCGGCAAAGGCAGCAAGCACCTTCATCGATGTTATGCCACATGCGCGGAGATTGGTGTTATACGGCCGATTTATACTTAATACCTTTTTTTCAATACCTTAGGTGGTTTGCGTGTGCGCAGCATAACATTCTTGAACGCGCGTGATCGTTCAAAACAATAAACGAGCGTGCAGTCTAATACTTGTTGTGCGCCTCGTTGAATGGGCCGCTCGATTTCGACGGTGTTGCGGGGGGAGACGCATCGGCGTAAATTGAATCCGGCCCTGGATGAAGGCCAGCCGACGTCGCAATGCCGCCACTGAAGCTGCTTTCTGAAAGGAACTTCAATCAGTGCAATCGCTACGGCCATTACACGGATAGGAGATGAAAATGAAGAAGCAGGCTATTTCGGGTGGGCGCAATGCCCTGCCCATGTCAGTACATAATGTCGGATTTCTTCTGGATCGCCTCGGGCAAGACTGTGCCCCGCTGCAGTTCCTAAGGGAGCTTACTCAGAACTCGATTGAGGCTATTGCCCGTACAGGCAAGCCTGGCCGTATCACTTGGGATGTCGACTGGACCCTCTACGATCTGGGCGACGTCATGAAGCTGTCGATCGTCGATAACGGCGATGGAATGACGGGTGAGGAAATGCAGAGATTTATCAACCAGCTTTCCTCATCAGGGGCTGAACAGTCATTTACGAGCAACTACGGTATCGGCGCGAAGATTGCTGCGGCCACTCGAAACCCCTACGGCGTGATTTATCAGTCGTGGAAGAACGGTGACGGGTTTCAGGTCAACCTCGAGAAGGATCCAGACACAGGAGAGTACGGCCTACGGCAGTGGGAACTGGGTGACGGCAGCTACTCTCACTACTTCCCGCTGTCCGACGATGTAAAGCCAGAGGGAATTGAGGAATCCGGCACCAAGGTCATCCTGCTCGGGAAGTCTAAACAAGAGAACACAATGGCTGCACCCGTAGAGGCGGCGGCGCCATCTAGATGGATTTCCAAGTACCTGAACACTCGCTACTTCGAGTTTTCCGGTGACGTAACAGTTAAGGTCCGGGAAGGCTGGGATTTTCCTAGGTCGGATGCGGACCGGAACATACTCAGGACGATTACCGGGCAGCGGCCGTATCTTGAAGCACATGCCGATGCTTCGGGGGTCCACGAAGTCTCAGACGCACGAATTCATTGGTGGATTCTGACGGATGAGCCCGCAATTTCGAGTAATAGTGGGTTTATTGAGTCCGGTGGACATGTAGCGGCTCTGTATCAGAATGAACTCTATGATCGAGAAACGGCTAGGGCGGGTACGGCCAAGTTGCAGCACTTTGGGGTGCTGTTCGGCATGCGATTTGTTGTTCTCTATGTGGAGCCTGTCGCTGGTCCTGGAGAGAATCTCACTACCAACACTGCACGCACCTCGCTCTTGCTCAATGGTTCGCCCCTTCCGTGGGCCGACTGGGCTTACGAGTTTCGCCAGAATATGCCCAAGCAGTTGGCTGAGTTCATACGTGAGAAGGGCTCCTCGTCCTCGGGCCAAGATCACGTGAAATCGATCAAAGACCGGCTCAAGGGCATCATTGACCTGTACAAGGTGAGCCGTTATCGGCCAAACCCACAAGGAATATATCTCTCGGATGAAAGCTCACGCGTGCCGACAGGGCCATCTCCTGACTCGAGGCGTAAAGGCAAGGTAGGTGGCGGTGGCGCTGGCTCCGCTTCCGGCGGGGATGCACCCGGAGTTCGGGATGGAGAAATCGGGAACATCTATCATCTCTTCGAAAAGAAGGGTGGTGTGCCTAGCGAGAAGGCTGAAACAGACCCCTTCCCAATCGTCCAGTGGGTATCAATTCGCGAAGGAACCCGCGACGAAAATGAGATGGAGGACAGGGCCGCGCGGTACTTACCCGAACAAAACACCCTTCGGGTGAACGCAGATTTTCGGGTGTTCACCGACATGGTTCGCCGTCTTTGCAAGGAAAGGAAGGACGCCCCCGACGGGAGCATTGAGGGCGTCGTAACAGACGTAGTCCACGCATGGTTCGAACAGGCCTTGATTGAAACCGTAATCGGACTTCAGCAACTAAAGGGCAGCAAGGAGTGGGGGCCAGAACAGATGGACGCAGCGCTTTCCGAGGAAGCCTTGACGGCAACTGTCATGCAGAGATACCACGTCCACAATCAATGTCGCCGGGACCTTGGAGCCAAACTTGGAAAGGCTCTGCAGACTGAGTAATTTGAAACGTTTCGGTTCAGCGTACAACAAAACGCTGCAGAGGACGCTTGACCCGTCAGTCGCTTTGCCGCCGCAAAGCGGCTTCCGCCTCAAGTGCCCCTGAGCTCAGGCGTTAAACGTAATTTTCACATGAGCTAGATATGGAATTTAGATGGATATACAAGAAAAGCTAATTGAGATCTTTCAATCAAGAATGGCTGGCCCCTTTCTTTTTCTAGGTTCCGGATTTTCTAGGCGCTATCTTGGTCTCGAGGATTGGCGAGGTCTTCTTCAGAGGTTCTGTGTTACCGGAAAACCATTCGAGTACTATCTCGCCTCTGCGAATGGCCATTATCCAACAGTGGCAGCACTGCTAGCTAAAGACTTCAATGAATATTGGTGGGAGGCTCCAGAGTATGAAAAAAGCGTAGAAAGATACAAGTCTAAGGTTGGAGATGAAACTTCTGCCTTGCGTATTGAAATTAGCAATTATCTTTCTACTTTAGATCAGTCTAAAGCAATGGATTCTGAATATAAGAATGAAGTGGAGTTGCTGTCTGGGCTTAATGTTGATGGTGTTATCACCACAAACTGGGACATGTTTATTGAGCAGCTTTTTCCAGAACATAGAACATATATTGGGCAGGAAGAGCTGTTGTTTTCTAATCCGCAAGAAATTGGAGAGATATACAAAATCCATGGTTGCGCAACCGCACCATCATCCATGGTTATGACAAGCTCTGACTATGAGGAATTCAATGAAAAGAATACATATTTGGCGGCAAAGCTAATTACACTTTTTGTCGAGCATCCAATTGTTTTTATCGGGTACTCTATTTCTGATGAAAATATAAGCAGCCTTTTGAGGGCAATTGCGTCCTGTATAGGGAAAGACAAAGTAGAACAGCTAAGAAAAAATTTAATATTTATACAGCGTCCGTCCGATGGGGAGGAACCTAACATTTCAGATACCTATCTGACTATAGATGGTATCCAGATTCCGTTGGTTTTAGTAAAAACTAATAATTTTATAGAAGTTTATCGAGCTATAGATGCAACTAAGAGAAAAATTCCTGCGAGAGTTTTGAGGTACTGTAAAGAGCAACTGTATGAGTTGGTTCAATCTTCCGAACCAGAAAAGAAAATATGTGTAGTGGATATAGATGAGATAGATTCTAAAGAAGATGTTGAGTTTTTGGTAGGGGTTGGCGTAGCAAGTAAAGAACCAGTTGGTCCAGCTCCAATCGGTTATGCTGCAATAAATACCGAAGATTTACTCGAAGATATATTGCTGGACAATAAAGGCTATGATGCTCAGCAGATCGTCGATAATGTATTACATCGAGCCTGCAGAAACACGCCTTATGTGCCAGTATTTAAATACCTAGATCGTATTGGTATAGACAGTTATGATCAATATCGTGATTCAAGCATAAACCTTGATAAGGTTATCTGCAAAGACTTGAAAGAGTATCGATTGAAAATGTACGCAGGGGCTTACTTCAGAAATTACAGGCATAAGGCTCTTCAGGAAGTTATCAGTCTCTGTACCCCAGAAAATGCGTCAGCATACATACCGTTTGTTCCAAAAGAAAAAATTGATTTGGTTGTTCTTAGAGATTTCTTGATTGCTAACATGGAGAAGTTTCAATACGAAAATTCGAGCTACGCAAGTAATTTTAGAAAGTTAGCAGCACTGTATGACAGGTTGAAGTGGGGATGGTAAAGTCTAACAAGCCAAGCACCACGACGGCTTTTCGTTGCTCCTGCAGTTCCACTAAAAAGTCGCGTATATTGACGGTTATATCAGGAAAGCCGGGATGGCCGCTCCTGGCCGTAAGTGGTCAGCATGCCTTTGAGAGAAGCAGTCTTGCGCTCCCTCTGAGGCATGCCATTCGAGATAGGGGAGGTCCCCAAACGGTACACCAGCGGTACACACACTAGCTTCTTGTGTTATCCTTAAATTTCGCTAAGCTACTGATTCCAAAGAACTGTGTCTTTCGCTCAATTACGGTTGCTTTTCTTTTTGTGTCAGTAGCTTATTGTTTTAAAAGCTAACTCATAATCCCCTAGTCTGATCCTAAAGGTTTCAGCCGACAGGTATTCTCCAGTCTTATTCCTCTCTAGCCAAGCCCCCGTACTTCCCCTTGAAATACAACAACGGCCGCGCCGTCTCCACAACATCCAAATTCAGCCCCTTCACTTCTCCGATCACGATCAGGTGATCACCTGCGGGGTGCTCTGCGTGAATCTTGCAGTCGAGCCAGTGCAGGCTGTCATTGATCACCGGGTTGCCGAGAGGGGAGAGCTTCCAGTCGATGCCTTGCCATTTGTCTGCGCCGCGCATGGCGAACTGGTTGGAGACATGGCTTTGCTCGCTGGAGAGGATATTGACGGCGAAGCGCTCTGCCTGGCGAATCTTCGGGTAGCTGAAGGAGCTTGCCTTGACGCTGAAGGAGACCAGCGGCGGATTCATCGAGACGCTGTAGAACGACTGGCAGGTGAAGCCGATCGGTTCGTCGTCGACCTGGGTGGTGATGATCGTGATGCCGGAGGCGAAGTGGCCGAGGGCTTCACGGAAACTGGTGGGGTCGATAGTGGTGTCAGCTTGAGTGTCGGTATCGGAGAGTGACATGGCAGGTCCTGCAAGATTGGGGAGGTGGTAACAATGAGCCGTGGGGGAGGGGCTGCAGCGATATCAGTGGGACTGAGAGCTTGGGTGACAAGGATGTGAGTGATGAAAAAATGGCCG
>JBLXHN010000047.1:0-5983 GCA_048259585.1 Vibrio sp.
TGGTTAGGCAGGCAATCTATTTTCACATAAGCGCTTTCCCTGCGGGTTTACAGCCTTACCTGTCCAAAATGATAATTGAATTGCCTGCCCGCTTAGGTTAAAAATAGTGATAAATCAGACAGGTGGATGTCTGGCATGGGGCGATATACTGAGCTGCTTTTAGCAGGTTCAATGTCTATCAATTGTTAATACGCATGCTCGTTTTGTCACGGAAGAGTACGATTTAATTCTTTAGTTTCCCCTTCCTTTTCAAATCATGACACCTGTTTTTAATGAATAATGCTGTGGGTAGATACATGGACCCCCGTATATACAAATGTTAAACGTTTTTATCAACTTCAGAGCAGTAGTATTTAAAGGGGCGTAAATGAGTCAAAGTGTAATTTCGGATAATTGGTCACTGCAAAATATTGGTGAATTATTAACCGAGGGTATTGACGAAAGCAAATCACATTACATAGCAATTGATAAAGAAAATGACAGTTATTCTTACGAAGATAGCTTGAGTGCCATCATTAATACTGAAGCACTGTTTGATTTGCTTACTGATATAATTTTACGTGATCAGATTTTAGTTGAAGAAAAGTTTATCCATGCTTGGAATCATGAAGGTAATCCATTTCAAGAAGCTGTATCTAAAGGTGTCATCCGACCTTATCCTTTTCTAGTGGACTATAAAAGACTGCAAGGACCACGAGACGAATTTATTGACCGTTTAAGTCTAACATCAGATTTAAAGAAAGATCACGAAGAAAACCGTGTAGGTTTTCTTCAAAATAGATATGCTCCTCATGGTTATTTATCCCAAACTTTATGGGGTGGTGCAGGGATGTTGGCTAGAGGTTTTGTTTATGAAAAAGGATATACACCGCACCCTGTGAGAAAGCGTTTTTTTACTGATGCTGGAATAATGGTTTCAAACGAAGACTCAGTACTAAGACTAAACCGACTAGTCTCAGAGAAAAGAGCTTCTATAGCTTCATTACACAATGCTGGTAGTGAGTTATATGCATTAAATGTAAACATGCTTCCATTGCCAATCAGAGTAATACAAGAGTCAAATACAGCGAGTGATATGATTAAAGTGGCTCTTCAATTAAGAAGTGAGTACCAAGAGCTAAGAGGTTGGTTAAATTGCTATCAGCAAGCATTAAGTGATGGCAGCTATAAAGACATGAATAAATTTTCCAAAATTCTTCAATCTATCTCTTTGTACGTTGATTCAACAATTGGCTCCATAGACTCTAACGCTCCTACATTCACAGCCGGTATTGGTGTACTTAAGGTGGCTGTAAAAGGACAGCCACTAAACACACTAGTAAACCAATTTGGCATTCGTTCCATGGTTAATAAATTGATTCTTAGCCGCAGCGGTACATCAGATCTGAAAAAATATTTGGGCTTCTTTGATCATAAAAATACAGTTGTCGGAATGAAGGTGGTTGAACATTTTTCGCAAAAAAACGTTTAACAAACGCTTTAAGACGGATTCGCAACGCGTGGCATTTTTACTATGCGTTGATTTTAGTGATTTAGGTGGTGTGCGGAAACACGGTATTGCGTTGCTCACCACTTAAGCGGGCGTTATACGGTTAGTCACACTGAGTTACTCTCAAGGATCAATAAAAGGATCAGGAAATGCGCATCATAAATCGAAGAATATTTCCTGAAGGAAGATAAGCGTGGCAGAAAAAAATATTGGTAGTCCAAAGCTTCATGAAGTTGAGCCACGGGAGAACGTTGGAAGGGAAACCATTGCCCGTTATCAAGCTCAGTTTCGCGGAGCGGCATTCGAGTGTTTGTCTTTGTTGGAGGATGAGGCGCTAGATCGGGTCTATTGTGATTACCAGGACGATTTCGTGTCTCGCCTCAATGTCGATGGGAACTATGTTTATAATTTCTTTCAGGTCAAAACTAAGGGTAAGTTGAATTACCAATGGTCTGTAAATGATGTCTTAGGGATAAGGAAAGGCGCTAAGACATGTGACCCAGCCAAGATTGCTGATAGCTACGCTGGAAAGCTCCTTATCCACACTATCAGATTTGAGAACTCCTGCGGTAACGTCGTTTTTATCACAAATGTTCATCTGAACGATGATTTAGACGGGCTGCGTGATGCAATACAGGACGATAGCGATAATAGCTATTATAAATTACTGCTGGAAAATTTTAATGACGCTTTAAGCCCAGAAGCGCCAATAGAAGATCAAGATATTATAGAACGCATCAAGAAGCTTCAGCTTAAATCGAATATTTCATATTTGAATCCACACGATGATAAATTCTTTTCTGAAGCAAGAGAGACCATTTATCAATACAGTGAAATAGACTTGCAGCGTTCAGAGTGTGAGGAAATCCTTAACAGTCTTATATCCCTTGTCGAACGGAAATCGTTTGGAAAATTACTAGAGGAAATAGGTGAAGAGGATCTCGATGATATAGCGGGCGTTAGTCTTGCCGAAATGCTCGATATTTTGAGTATATCCAAAGCAGCATATAAGAATTTAAGAGACAGTGGCGACTCACAAGCAATCAAGAATGCGTCGATTATTCATAGGCTAATGAGTAAGGCTGGTGCGTCAGAACGAATGATAGAGTTCGTATCTGACTGCAAGGTACGGTGGGATATATGGTTTAGGGATAAACGTCATACTATTCCAGAGTTCGATCTAAATTTTATTCTTGAAGAAATAGAGAAAAATGCTGATGAGTGGGTTAGGTCTGGAGAAGAGCTGAAAATTCTCCGAGGTCGAATTGATAAAGTATTGTTACATTTGGTTAACGAAGACTTGTCTGACACTCTTGATCGTGAGCTCCTTCTCGGCGCTGTTTTCTCATTTTTAGTTAGAGGAAACGCGTGATGGATTACGAAAAATTCTTTCAAGAAGCATCTGAAAGAGAAATTGTATTGCCTCTAGATGAATTCAGCGCTTCAGTAACTCATCGGCTTAGTAATGAGGCGCTTTTCCATCTTCCCTTGCTCGCGATGACTATCCTCTTGTTGTCTAAAACACGCCGTAAGCCTAAGTCAGACGAACTAGGGCAGTTAATTGGTGAGTGTTTTGAGAGAACTTTTTCAGGCTTTAAAGGTTCATCACAACACTTGGGATGGTCGGCAAACCTTAGGATGAGGACAGTTAAGGCGCTAACCTTTCTTGAGACAGTAAGCCTTGTTGAGGTTGACCGTCATGATTCCCGCATTAAAGCTACTGAATTTGGGAAAAAGGTCGTATCAAAAGCGGTAGATTTTCAATCAGACCTCGGTTATACGCTCCAGCTAATTGAAAGAAATTATTTTGATTTACAAATAGAAAAACAAATTGCAATGGATTTGGAATGAAACTTGTTGAATTAAAAATTCATCCTTCAGGAAAGGACGGCTGGGGTTCGAAGGATCTCGTGTTTGCTAGTGATATTACCCAGCTATATGGGCCGAACGGCGCAGGAAAAACGCCTGTCATTCATTCTATTGCCTTCGCGCTTGGATACCCTGTTCGGTACAGGGACGATATTATGGCTAAATGTTCGTCAGTGAGCCTGACTGTGGAGCATGAAGAGAATTTCTTTACTCTCGAGAGGTCATTTTCTGATAAGTTTCACATAGAAGTTACGGAAAAAGGTTCCAAGGAAGCACGAATATTCTATAACGAACAAGAGATTTCTGAGTACCTATTTTCGAGGCTTGGTCTATCATCGCTCACGTTGACGTTGACGACCAACAATAATGAGCCTACTTATCCGTATATCTCAACATTCCTGCCGCTCTTTTATATTGACCAAGATGCTGGTTACACGAGTGCGTACAAGCCGCCAGGTAGTTTCATAAAAGATCAATATGCGGAGATGATAAGGTTGGGGCT
Source organism: Vibrio sp. (assembly GCA_048259585.1). Classification (GTDB taxonomy): domain Bacteria; phylum Pseudomonadota; class Gammaproteobacteria; order Enterobacterales; family Vibrionaceae; genus Vibrio. The sequence continues at coordinate 3,861 of JBLXHN010000047.1, forward strand.
TGGAATTGCTCCAAAACACTCGTTCGAGGCTAAGCGTTTTCTTATAGAGAAGAAAAGAGAGCTTGAATTAGTAAATATACAAATCGTCAATACTGAGGAGTTCATACGCAAACTTGAAGAGCAATCCGATATCGGGAGCATTTCTATTTCAGTGGTTGAGGAAGAGTTGGAACAATTGAGAGGCGAGTTGGAAGAGCTCCGTAATAGTTATGATGCGACGAGCGATGCCGATTATGTTCTACAAAGACTAATTCGTGATAAGCAGAATGAACGGCTTAATCTTGCGGCTTTGCTCAAGAACCTAGAAAGCCGGATATCAGGGTTCAATAAGATAAAAGGCGAAATAGAGATCGAAATTAATACCTTGTCTCTTAATGAAGAGTCTCGACGGCTGTTCAGTTCCTTTAAAGATATTTGTGCAGCGCCGGGGTGTGGTCTTTTTACATCCAGTTCCGATTCCTACGGAAAAAATTTGCTTTATCTTCGCGATCAAATCAAAGACCTAGATAGAAACACCAAATTTCAAGAAATAAGGTTGGATGAATATAAATCGAGCTTAAGAAAGCTCGACGAGGAAATTGCCTCCCTTGAATCCAATTTGACGAAGGAAGAGGAGAATTCTCAAACAACGTCTTTGATAGCTGCAATAAGTGCATTAACACGATCAATTATTGATCGCCAAAGCAAAAAGGACGTACTGGAAAGGATCGAATCCGAGAAACATGATTACGTTCAGCTATTGAATAAGCGTAGAGGCCTTCAGGGCGATATCTCTTCTTTTGAAGGTGGAGCGGGTTCAGGTGATATCAGAATTCTCGAATTCAGGAATTCTTATCGTAAGAAGATTATCGAATGGCTTGATGTTCTCAGTACAAAGAACGTTTCTAGGGGTATTGCGGTCGATTCTGATTTTAATGTTTTGTTTGGAACGGAAAAATTATCCCAATTCAGTGGTAGTACACTTTTGCGAACAGTCCTTGCTCTCAGGGCTGCCTTCTTTGAACTGTTTATTTCCATGGGGTGCACCTCCATAGAATTCCTGATATTTGATACGCCACGGCAGCATGATATTGAAACCAAAGATTTTGCAGCATTTATCACCAGATTAAAAAACATCTGCAAGGATAATCGAGCTCAGATCGTCTTCTCTACTACAGAGTATCACTACAACGCAGCAGAAGGTGACATAGAGTGGCAGCCGGAGTTTTCTGGCTTTGAACAGCCAATGTACTTAGGAGTAATTGATAACAATCAAGTACCTAACTAGACCCTGTGACGGCAAAGTATGAAATTTTTAAGGTGGGAATAGTGATGTTGGCGCAGATTGCGTATAACGAACGTAAGGACACGGAATAATTTTATGCTTCGCTTCAAATTGTCCGGTGTTACGGGCATTATATTCTATTATGAAAAAACTACTCGCTATCCTAATTCCCCTCTTCGCTGTTGTTGTATTGTTGGCGCAGGTTGATGATGATCTAAGTGAGGAATCGATTAGGCTGATGGATCGCCTTGAAAGTGAGGGGACCAGTGAGTCATTTCTTTATCTCTATGGGATCTTTGCCAGTGAAGCGGACGACCCGCTCAAGGTCGGTAGTCAGCTTTTAGAGGAGTATCGAAAATTAGATGTCGACGCGTCTTATGCGGTTACAGGCTATCCCGATGCCGAAAAAATACCCTTACCAACGGGAGATGCGTTTTGTAACGCTTCGGAGCGTGGCTGTCTGGCGTCCCTTTTTTCATTACCATTTGATATTGAAAATCTAGTAAGCGAGCACCGTTTACTGGTTGCTCGATCAAATAGGTTCATTGAGTTTGATGAGTACACAACCCTTACGAAGCCGACGATTCATGAGCTATTCCCGCCTTACCAATACATGGCTGCAGCTGAACGTATAAAGGTACTTGAAGCCATATCGGTTTATAACGCGGGGAACGCGACGGAGGCGATTGATGCGTTATCGCTTCAATTTGCCCAACTAAGACGAGCAATGGCATTGCAGGATAACTTGATTGGGAAGCTGGTGTTTCTCATGAAACTCTCAGAAATCATCGATGTTATGAGCATCATTCTGACTCATGATGAAGCTGTCGCTAAATGGATTCCTGCTTTAAGCCCATCG
>JBLXHN010000048.1:0-5578 GCA_048259585.1 Vibrio sp.
ATCTCTCATAAAGGAGAAAATGGTGCCGACTACCGGAATCGAACTGGTGACCTACTGATTACAAGTCAGTTGCTCTACCTACTGAGCTAAGTCGGCATAAGTGGTGCGCATTCTATTGAATGATTTCTTACCTTGCAATAGTTATCGAAAAAAAAAGTCGAAAATTGGCGTGATTTTGTTTATTCGATGATTTTTCACACGATTTAGCGCTTAATCGCCAATAATTTCGTTTTTGTCATTTGCATTGTTGCCACCATATTGTATGTTCGCTGGTCTTACTCTAATTCTAAGATTGAGCATGTTATGACTCCATATTTGTCTTTTGATCGCCATCAATGGTCAGAACTACGTAATTCTGTACCTATGATGTTATCGGAAAGCGATCTTAAAGAGCTACAAGGTATCAACGAGAATTTAACAGTTAAAGAGACGGTAGAGATCTACTTGCCATTAGCTCGTTTGCTCAATTTGTACGTAGCGGCAAGGCAGAGTCGTAATAGTGTCCTGAACCAGTTTCTCGGTAACAAAGAAAGCGCACCACCCTTTATTATCGGCATTGCCGGTAGTGTCGCTGTAGGTAAAAGTACCACAGCACGTTTATTAAGAGCCCTCTTGGCTCGATGGGAAAATCACAAAAAAGTAGAACTGATTACCACTGATGGATTTCTTCATCCCAACAAAGTGCTTGAAGAGCGTGGAATTATGCACAAAAAAGGTTTTCCTGAATCTTATGATATGCGTAGCCTGGTTCAGTTTGTATCAGATGTAAAAGCAGGCTTACCCAATGTAGAAGCACCAGTATATTCTCACCTCACCTATGACATTACCGATGTCAAAAAAGTCGTCGATAGACCTGATGTTCTAATCATTGAAGGCTTGAATGTTCTACAAAGCGGGATGGACTATCCACATGATCCGCACAGGGTTTTTATTTCAGATTTTCTCGACTTTTCTATCTATGTTGATGCAGCGAGTGACATGATTGAGAAGTGGTATGTTGAACGTTTTATGAAGTTCCGCAGCAGTGCTTTCAAAGAGCCAGGGTCGTACTTCAGCCATTACACAAAATTAACTGAAGAAGAAGCTGTCGCCAAAGCGAAACAAATTTGGCATTCAATCAATGGTAAAAATCTTCAAGGAAATATTTTACCGACAAAAGAAAGAGCACAGCTTGTGCTGCGTAAAGGGTTAAATCACACCGTTGAAGAAATTCTTCTCCGTAAGTAAAAAAGAGGCTCTAAGCCTCTTTTGGTTGTTCATTGCTTCTTAACGAGATTTCACCACCAATAAAGCTTTTCAGTCCTTGATCCGTTTCTAACAACACTCCACCATGAGTGTCGATTCCTCGTTCAATACCCTCGACTTCATTGGGGCCCATAATCAGTTTTACTCTACGACCAATAAAATTATCTAATCGATTCCAACGTTCAACGAAGTCCTCCATACCATTCAACTCGTAATCTTTTAGACTTGAATCCAATGCTTTAATAAAAGCCACCGCCAACTTGTTACGATCGATAAGATCTTCACCGATCACTTCAGCTAAACTCGCCCACGGCTGATCGATTGCAGATTCATTGTCTTGCATCGATAAGTTCATCCCCATACCAATCACAAGATTTGCTGCACCACCGGCTTGGCCAGACATTTCAACTAAGATGCCAGCTAATTTTCGGTCTTGATAATAAAGATCATTTGGCCACTTGAGCTTAACGCCATCTAACCCCATTTGCTCAAGAGCTTCAACCATAGCAACACCAACCACTAAACTGAGCCCCATCGCGGCTGCCATTCCTGCTTCTAATCGCCAATACATAGACAGATACAGGTTAGCGCCAAAAGGAGATACCCAATGACGCCCTCTTCGGCCACGACCGTTTTGCTGGTATTCAGCGATGCATACTGTTCCAGAAGAAAGCGTAGCACTGTGATCAAGTAAGTACTGATTTGTTGAACCAATCACCGGGTGCAATTGGACCGGGTTGTTGACTTCAGCCTGTATAAGCTTGTCATCCAGCATAATAATAGGCTGTGCAAGTTGATACCCTTTCCCCTGCACTCGAAAAATATCAACGCCCCACTCTTGAATACCTTTTATATGCTTACTTATGGCCGCTCTGGATATTCCAACCTGCTCACCTAAGTCTTCGCCAGAGTGAAATGCTCCATCAGATAATGTACTTAATAATTTCAGTTTTACTTCAGGACTTTTCACTCAGCGTTCTCCAATAATTGACTCAAGTAAGTTTCACTCTCTTTACCCATAAAACGAACTTCATGTTCCAATAAAACCCCATAGGTTTCTAGTACTTTAGCACGTACCATTCCGGCGAGTTCAATAACATCTTTTGCGGTTGCATTGGTGTTATTAATGAGAACAAGTGCTTGATTTGGATGAACTTGAGCCCCACCATGAACCATCCCCTTCAATCCTACCTGATCAATCAACCAACCCGCAGCCAGTTTCATTCCATCTTCAGCCGGATAAGCGACAATGTCAGGATAGAAAGACTTCAATAGTTCATAGTGCTGTTCAATAACCACTGGATTTTTAAAGAAGCTACCTGCATTTCCCGTTTCTAACGGGTTTGGTAACTTTTCATTACGGATTTCACACACTCGTTCAAATACTTGCTTCGGAGATGCATTTTCCCCAAGTTCTTTTAACGGACCATAACTAATACTTGGAACCCAGTCCTTAGGAAGCTTTAGTCCAACAGCAACCACGATCGCTTTGTTGTATAAACGATGCTTGAATACAGAATCCCGATAGGCAAACTCACACTCTTGTTTATTTAAGCGTTTAACTTCTAACGTCTCTAAACATAAGTAATCTACATAATCACAAACATCTTTAATCTCTATTCCATAAGCACCAATATTTTGGATAGGGGTAGAACCAACACAGCCTGGAATCATCGCCAAATTTTCTAATCCACCCACCCCTTGTTGTATCGACCATACCACTAGCTCAGGCCAATCTTCGCCACCTTGGATATGTAAATAGTGAAATTGTTCATCTTCTGTATGTTCGATACCCAACATACGATTAACCATAACCAAACCTTGATAAGGCTCGGTAAACAACACATTGCTTCCTTTACCCAGCATCAACTTGGATAAAGGCTTTAATTCTTCAGAGCGATAAACTTCCAAAAGGTCGTTCAAAGATTCGATAAGTACCAATTTGTGGCACATTTGTTCAATGCCAAACGTATGATAAGGCTTCAAATTGACGTTGTTATGTAATTGCATAGGGTTCTTCAGATAAACTAAACTCAGGACATTCTACAACAGAAGCTACCATAAGACACAAATGCCAGACCTCAAGTTCGAACACTTAGATCCAATAAAGCTGCCACTTCTAAAGCGATTTTATAAACAGCACTACCCCAGCACCAAACCTAAGGGTGATGAACTCACTATCGTCACTTACCAAGGGTATGACATGAAAGGGGTTGTTCGTTTTAGAACGATAGCCGATTACCGACTGCTTACTGGTATGGCAGTCAGTGAAGCTAGCCGCGGCCAAGGCATCGGTCTGCAACTTTTACGCTACTGCCAGGATAATATCTTACGAAAAAATGACTTTTGTTTTTCTTATGCTCATCTGCAAAACTTCTATCAACAAGCTCAATTTAAAAGAGTCGATATTAATGAACTTCCAGGCGAGCTAAAAAGTCTTTTTAACCGTTACAGTCAAAGTGGTAAGAATCTCATTCCTATGCAATTTTTACCGAACAAGGCTAAGAATGACGAGCTTTCCTAGCCTTTTGTTTCACTAGTTTGGTATTATGCATAGTTCGCACATTTGCACATAAGTAAGGTAACTAACCCTAATGATTGCTCGTAGAAACCCATTCGACCAGCTGCCGACTATTGCGCAAGATCCAAGTAAGTTTGCCACTCTATATTCTGCGAAGGATTTTCGTACTCATCTTATTGAGTCTATTCGCCAGGCGAGCAAACGTATTTATCTTGTTGCGCTCTATCTAGAGGATGATGAAGCTGGACGAGAAATTCTTACAGAGCTTTATGAAGCAAAACAACGTAACCCAGGGCTTGATATCAACATCTGTGTTGATTGGCATCGAGCACAACGTGGGTTAATTGGTAAAGCAGCATCTGAAGGTAATGCTGCTATCTATAAGAAATTTAACCAAGATTACCAACATAGTATCCCGACCTATGGAATCCCTGTTCGTGGTAGGGAAGTCTTCGGTGTTTTACACCTAAAAGGGTTTATTATCGACGACACGGTTATTTACAGTGGCGCGAGTCTGAATAACGTTTATCTGCATTATAAGGAACGCTATCGTTTTGACCGCTACCACAGCATCGAAAACGCGTCCCTTGCGGATAGCATGGTAAGGTTTGTCCAAAATGAGATGCTAGCTCACCCTGCCGTCAACGACCTTACTCAAGAGAACAAACCTTCCACTAAAGATATTAAAACCGAGATACGTCAGTTTAGAGCCTCTCTAACTCAAGCTAGCTATCAATTTAAAGGGGATACCCTTACTCAAGATAAAGTTGGCATTACCCCTCTTGTGGGTATTGGTAAGCGTCGTAATCGCCTTAACCAGTATATCGTCCAGTTAATCGCGCAGGCGAAGGACGAAGTCTTCATCTGCACGCCGTATTTCAACTTCCCTAAAAGCATCGCTAAAGAAGTTAAAAAGGCTCTGAGACGCGGTGTAAAAGTTCATATCATTATCGGTGATAAAACGGCAAACGACTTTTATATTTCACCAGAGGAAGAGTTTAAGACCATCGGTGGCCTTCCTTATTTATATGAAATTAACCTACGCCGCTTTGCTAAGGTAAATGAAGCCAACATTGCAAGTCGCAAATTATCCATTCATCTGTGGAAGCACGATGACAATAGCTTCCACCTGAAAGGCATATGGGTGGATAAACGCTATATGCTTTTAACAGGTAATAACCTCAATCCTAGAGCCTGGAAGCTGGACTTAGAAAACGCTCTGCTAATTAAAGATGACTATCATCATTTAACTGAAGGTTTTGAGAAAGAGATGCAGAATATTCTTCAGCACACCCAGCTTGTTTGCACTTATAAACAAATTGAAAAGCTTGAAAACTACCCAGAGCCGGTACAGAGACTTGTTCGTAAGATCACTCGCGTGAAAGCAGATAGAGTTCTCAAACAAATACTCTAAGTGAGCAACCATATGTATCAATAAGCCGACGCGTTAGCGTCGGTTTTTTTGTATCTGCTTTTTGAATTCCCTACGTTTGTTACGAAGAAGTATCCTTATGGATAATGTAAAAAGCCCAGTCATTTCTGACGAGGCTTAGTATAAGTGGCGAAATGGGCGGGACTCCCTAATACCTTGCTTGGCGCGCCCCGGAGTGACGGGCCGGCCGCCTCCTAAACAAAGAGGAACCAACTGAACTCCCGCCCTATATTGATTTACATTTCTAAAAACGTAAAAAAGCCCCAGTCTTTCGACTGAGGCTTTGTATAAATGGCGGAGTGGACGGGACTCGAACCCGCGACCCCCGGCGTGACAGGCCGGTATTCTAACCAACTGAACTACCACTCCGCAGTGGTATA
>JBLXHN010000049.1:0-5463 GCA_048259585.1 Vibrio sp.
TATAAAACTTAACAATTTGTTAATAAATACGTACCTTACAAGACACTGAAATACAGTGATTTTGATATATCTTTGTACAGTTAATCCCTTATTTATCCCTATGACTAAGAACTACCTTTTATCGTTTATATTATTTTGTTGTGCCTTTGTTTCTTTTGGGCAAACAACTATTGCTATACAAGATTTTGAGTCTACACCTGCGACTCCAACTCTAAATTATTCATTAAACACAGGTTCATTCACATCTTTAAGTGGTAATTCGGGGAGTGCTTTCTACCCTACAAATTCACCACTCTATACTAGTTCTAACACCTCTTGGAGTGTAAGTGACGACTACGTTGATGCAGATTTTGGCCCAATAGATATCAGAAACTATAATTCGGTTCAGTTAGAATTTGACTTAGCTTCATTTGCCAAAACTTCGGGGAATGGCGCTGATGGAGGTGATTATATCGATATTTATATTAGTTTAGATAATGGTGTCACATGGTCTTATGAACTAGAAATAACAGGTAATTCAAATGCTAGGTGGAATTTTAGTTCAGGTACCAATAGAACCATTACCTATGACGGAGATGACATTCCTTCTAGTTATAGCAGTTCTACTTCCAACCCAATAAATAATTTAATAATAAATATACCAAATGCCGTTGCTGCAACAACACCAAATCTATTAATAGGTTTTGTTGTAAACAACACTGATGTTAATGAACTTTGGAATATCGATGATATAAAAATAACAGGTAACCCAACAGTCACTAACACCCAAGTGCAATTTACATCTACAACCTACACCGAAAGCGAAAATGGTACGTCTGTAAATCTATGTGTAGATATAATAAATGAAAGTGCATCCTCAGCTACTACGGCACAAGTAGTACTAACATCTGGTACTGCACCGCACTTATCCTACACTACACAAAATATTACGTTTCCCGCCAATAGTAGTGCACAACAATGTGTTACGGTTAATATTGCAGACAACACCAATTGTAGCGACAGCACCGATTATACCTTTGAAATTCAAAACGTAGCTGGAGGAGACAGTGCAGCAGCAGGTAGTGTTGATGAAACTACGCTGAGTGTTACTGATGACGATGGAACTAGTGGTACAGCCTATATACAAGATTTTGATGGAGGAACTCCAACTTGGAATTATACAGGAGACGGAAATAATGGAGCTACTTACGGTAATACAGGGAACGGAAGAGGAATTTCAGATGGTGATTCGTTTACGCTATCTAACATCGATGTATCTAGTCTCTCGAATATTATATTTTCCCTTAAAAACGAATCTTCTGGCGGAATAGAGAATGCAGATGCTTTAGAAATATATGTTGCACTAGATGGTGCTAGTTTTAATGTAATACCAGACATTACCATTCAAGAAAGTGATACAGGTGATACATCTTATAATAAGAGTTGGAACTATACTGCTTCTGGAATTGCAAGCACTTCTGCGGGCACACCAGCAAATTTTTATGGTGATGGAGCAACGGGCTATTCTACTGTAAATATTAATATTCCTGATGGTACTTTTACAGTAAGTGTTAAGATTACAGGCAACACAAACAACACATCAGAATATTTTCACATAGACGATATAATTTTAAGTGGTGAGTCTTGTTCTACTATAATTTCTGATACCAATGTATCTTTTGTTTCCACGACTTCTACACTTACTGAAGATGGTATTTATATCGATGTCTGCGCCTCTATCGCAAACGAATCATCTACAAACGCTACAACCGTAGATATTACCTTAGATGGAGCAAGTACAGCAACCAACGGAACCGATTATGATGATGGAGCGGGAACTCCTGCTGCCATTAGTTTCCCACAAACACTTACATTTCCTGCAGGTAGTACTGCAGATCAATGTATAACTATATTTATCAGTAATGATGATAGCGTTATAGAGTCTGATGAAACAGTCGTTCTAAACCTTACCAATCCATCCGGAGGTAATGCTGCAATTTTAGGTGCCAATACCACACACACGCTAACCATAACCGATAACGATTTTTACGATGATTGTTCAACCTCTATAACTATACCTGTAAATAGTTCATGTATTAACCAATCCTTTACCAACGTTGGAGCAACCGATAGCGGTATTGCAGACCCAAATTGTGGTGCTTATTCAGGTGGAGATGTTTGGTTTAACTTAGTAGTACCTGCAAGTGGATCTGTAACAGTTGAAACCTCTGAAAATGGTGGTATTACAGATTCTGGTATGGCATTATACACAGGTACTTGTGGCGCATTAACACTAGTAACATGTGATGATGATTCTGGCACAGGAAATATGTCTATGATTAGCGCTAGTGGCTTAACACCTGGTTCAACGCTTTACGTAAGAGTTTGGGAGTATAACAATAATGATTTTAGCACATTTAATCTGTGTGCCTACTCGGCTAACGAAATAGATGTAGAGCGTAATACGTTTGCTTCTATAGCCAATGGAAATGCTGCGAATACAGGTAATAATACCGTTTTTGGAGCTACTGAAGTTGGAGCTACAGCCACAGCAAAAAACTATTATATTAGAAATGAGGGTTCTGCCGATTTAAGTATTACGAGTATAGTATCTTCTAATCCTACTGAATTTGTAATTTCAACTAATCCTGCACCTATTGTAATAGCAGCAGGTGGTATTGTTGGTTTTGATATTGAATTTTCACCTTCAGCACTTGGCACAAGAACAGGTACTATTACTATTGTTAATGATGATAGCGACGAAAACCCATATACGTTTGGAGTGAGTGGAACAGGTACATGTGCAGCTGGTAGTATAACTATTAGTCCTGAATCAGGACCTGTAGACACTGTAGTAACAGTAATTGGCACTAATTTACTCACTGCAACAGCGGCTTTTAACGGTTTAGCTGCAACAGTGACTAATATATCTGCAACAGAAATGGAAGTTGTGGTACCTGCTGGTGCTACAAGTGGTAGTTTAGAAATTACAGACAGCCTTGGTTGCCCTACCTCTACACCATTTACGGTCATAGACTCACAAATTACGAGCTGCGAAGGAAATTCAGGTGTGGTTCCAACCGATTTATTTATTAGCGAAATTACCGATGCCACCTATGGCGGACTTAGCTATGTAGAAATATTCAATGGTACTGGTACTGCAATCAATATAGATAACTACTCTCTTGAAGTCATTGCGAATGGAGATGCAACAGCAGCAGCAATTAATATTTTTGATTTAGAAAATTATATAATGCCAAATGGCACTACTTATGTCATTGCTATAGGGAGACAAAGCCCTGTAACCCCAACCAATGCATGTACAGGAGTCACAGGAGGTTCTGGTGAATTAGCATCTAGTGCAAATGCTCAATTTTCTAGTGGTGGAATTAATAAAAAAACAAATAAACATGATGTAATAAGACTAGTAAACACTGGCACTACAGTTGATGAATTTGGTGTTTATCTAGATAATGACTGGATGGATTCTACAATAATCACTGGAGATAGAGGCTTTAACTTTAGACGTTTAAATACAGCTACTCAACTTCCTGACCCAACATTTACCTTGGGAGAGCTTAGTAATTGGACAGTTATTGATTGGGTTGGTGAAGGCACTGCATCTTGTAGCGGAAATGATTATTCAGATATTGGACTTTTCGATTTTTCTACCGGAGTACCTCCAACAGTAACATTACAACCTGTTGCTCCTGCATTTGCTTGTACATTTTCTGCAAGTTTAACTATTGCTGGAACAGAAGGCTATACTGGACCAACTCCTGCTGATACGCAAGACTTAGCATACCAATGGTACTATAACGCACCTGGCGATACAGCTTGGACTGAAATTTTACCTGCTGACACGAATTACAGTGGCCAACAAACAGCAACATTAAATATAATAGATACAGCCAGTTTAGATGGTTATCAATACTACTGTCAATTAAGAGAAGATACGGCAACGTGTTTTGAAGCCTCTAATGCTGTAAAACTAGATGTACGCGTATCTATTTGGGATGGTACAGATTGGTCTTACCCACCGGATTTAGATAGATATGCAATCCTTAACTCTAACTACAACACCAGCAATGGCACAAATGGACAGGTTAGTTTTGGTGCCTGCGGATTGGTTGTAAATTCTGGAACCCTAACTGTAGACAACAGCAACTATGTTGAAATAATTAATGATGTTGTTGTACAAACTGGAGCGGCAATATTGATAGAAACACAAGCCGCATTCATTCAAAGAGGTGTTGGAGCTGCTGCTGGTAGTTTTACATTAAACGGAACAGCTACTTCACAAGTCAACAAACTAACAGCTCCTTTATCTAATTGGTATGATTACACCTACTGGAGTTCTCCCGTAGCCACAGCAGATGTAGATGCCTCATTATTTCCAGCAAGCCCATCTAGACGCTTTTGGTACAATGCCAATCTCTATTTAGATAACGACAATGACGATATAGACGATGATGCTAATGACTGGACCTTAGCAACAGGAACAGGACAAATGATTGTAGGTCGTGGTTATGCTGCCACTCATAATAATGTTGGATTTATCTCAGGTAACCAATACCAATATAATTTTGAAGGCGCTTTAAACACTGGAGATTATACATATCCCTTAGCCTACAATGCTATTAACACAGATCACTGGAATTTAGTAGGAAACCCATACCCTTCTGCTATTAAGGTTAGAGGAGTAGATGGCTTATTTGCTGCTAATGCAGGAGCTATTAAAACTTCCGTTTATTTATGGTCTCATGACTCACCTCCTTTAGATTCAAATCCTGGTAATGAAAATTTAAATTTCAATTCTAATGATTATGCTATAATTAACCAAACTATGTCAACCGCAGGAGCAAGCGGTATCCTTCCGGGTAATTATATTCCTTCAGGACAAAGCTTTTTTGTAAGCAGTCTAGCAAACACAGACTTAATCTTTAATAATGCCATGCGTATTAGCGGAGACAATAGTAACAATTTGTTTTTTAGAAATTCAGCAAATAGTGATACCGAACCACTAGAAGAGGCTAGGCTTTGGTTAAATTTAACAGCAGATGGAGGTATTTTTAATCAGCTTGGAGTTGGCTACGTAAACTCAGCAACAGATGGATTTGATGGTCTCGGTTATGATGCCAAAAGAAATTTATCTAGCGGAAGTGATGTCATTATTTATTCTAAAATTGAAGGAGAAGAACATAAGCTCGCAATTCAAGGGAAAGCCATTTCAAGTTTAAATCTTGAGGAAATCATCAAAATAGGATTTGCTACTTCTATCGAAGAAAATCTAATTTATAAATTTTCTCTGTATGATTTTGAAGGACAGTTCTTAAACGAACACCCTGTATACTTAAAAGACAACCTATTAAACACCTACCACAATCTTAAAGATTCAGATTACACCTTTACGTCTGAACCAGGAGAATACAACAATCGTTTTGAAATCGTATTTAGAACAGCTAACCTTTCTATTGAAGACCA
>JBLXHN010000050.1:0-5125 GCA_048259585.1 Vibrio sp.
TTTTCAATAGAATAGGTTACTTTCCTAGCAAGGTTGAAACTCTCGCTCCAACTTTCGATGTACAACGCGAATTCTAAGCAACAACAATACAGCCTAATGCTCAAAGATAGAATCAAACAGCTAACGCCCGCTTAAGTGGTGAGCAACACTGCCACAACACTCAATTATTACACCGTAAACACAAAAGCCAAATCAAACCAAAACTGCCGAGCGTTGCGAATCCGTCTTAAAGCGTTTGTTATACGATTTTTTCACTCTCTGTTTTGAATGAGATATCTATTTGGACATCCCATGTGTCACAAATTGATGCAATATCTCTAATACAACCAATATCGAGGACTAAGGCATTATTTCCTTCAGTTCCAGTATCAATGGCAAAGCGGTATTCTTTCTGATGTAAATACATATTCTGTTTGAAAAATGCAGCCCTATCACCAAATTCTCCGGTAAAGCTTTCCGGATCATAGTACTCGACCATACCAGCGCTACCGTGAAACCCTTTGTTTTTCACAGCATTGACCATTCGTTCTATGAATGCTTGTGAGTTATGAATTAGAACTGTGTGGTTTCCTAGCTTTGCAAACTCTTCAGGTACTTTAAGGTCTTCCCTAATAACATCGATTTTATTTGGATCAGACAAATTATTTGCATTTGTGGCTCCAGCAAATAAGCAAAACACATGCAAGTTATCGCTACCGACTATCCGTGATTCAATTGGGGCTGCAAAGTCAGTTAATCTATAACCATTAAGTTTAACGATTACATCTTCAGGTTGCCAAAGAGCCGCTAGACCTTCTTTAGGATCCGCGCGATTATCTGCAACGTCTTCTTCTAGCTGGCGAAAATACGACAAACGGTTTATAAAAATCTTACCATTGAGGAACTCTTCCATATATTTTGCGTTTTCAAATACTCTTAGAAAGAAAGCTATTTTTCTCATATGCACCTCAAATCGTATAACGCTAAGCTAAGTGGCTGCAAACTCCACCATACCCAAAATAACCACCGTAAACACACTAGCTAATTGAATCAAAACCGCCACAGGTTTGCAGTCCGGCTTAAGCGCCTTGTTAGCTGGTTGCGTTGAAGTTTGATGTTTGCACCCAAATGCATAATTTGGAATACATTATGACTATACGAGCGCAATGTAAAAGGGACAGCTATAAAACTGAAACTTAGCCCACGAAACATCACTGACCAAGAAAAATTACGATGAAGCCAACCAAAGCAAGCGAAGAACTTCATTAGTCACGAACCGCTTTCAGTTTCAAAGAAACCACACCAAAGAAATCGACAAAAACACCACTAAAAGTAAAACGGTTTGGTGGATTCAAGCATTTAAATGACAGTGCCACTGGCGAGATAGTTGAGAAAACTGAACTTTCAGGTGTAAAGCTCAAACCACAAAATAGGAACAAAACAGCTCTTCAAATTTCCAGCTAACGCCCAATTAAGGGGTGAACAACGCTAACACCCTACCTAACGCATTGTGCCATAAACACTAAATTTGAAGTAGAAGCAAAAATGCCAAGCGTTGTGAATCCCTCTTAAATTGATTGTTAGCTTTTTTCACAAGTACCTAAGTCAAACGATGGTTTATCATTTAAGTAGGTCAGTACTATCGTTTTATTATCATGTACAAGGTACCCTTGCCATGGTTCTAGATTTTTACAATCTTTGCCATTGTAAAATGATGACCATGCAATAATTTCTGCTTTAACAGACTGAAGAGTAATCTGCTGGTAGCTAGGTGGAGACACAAGAAACGCAACGAATACAATCATAGAGATAACTGCAGCCATAGGGCGATTATCGGAATCAAACCCAAGGCTTTTAGCCAATTTCAATAGGAAGCCCACCTTTGCTGTCCCAATTAATATACGGCTTAAAGGATAGCGATTGAGACGGTAAAGCAACCCTATTAACAACTGCCCTGCCATCGAAATCAGTGACATGGCCATAGCGATTAAGGTTAAAGTCGTCACCAACAAGAAAGGAATATTCACGATAGCGATAAGCAATTGTGCTTCCGTAAGCTCAATTAAGTTAAATCCCGTAATTACGTATATGTCCTTTTTTGCCAATACATTTGCAGTAACCACCAATGCCGAGAAACTTAGCGCAAATAACCACCTGAAAATAATGTATTTGTAAAGTGTCTTACCTAAAGCGTATAAATCGGTTAGAAAGCCACAAATAATGCAAACGACACTTACACCTAAAGTGTACTTAAATGCACCAATGTTAAGTCCCATTTTTTGAGTAGATGCCATTGCGAGGAAAGTAATCATCAAAAGGGACAACCCAAAGTAATACATTCTTTCAGCTACAGGCTGTTTATAAAAGCGTCTTCTTACTTTGAACCAAAACTTATGAACTTTATTAGACACTGATTACTCCCTTGAAAAAGCTAACGCCCGCTTAAGTGGTGAGCAACACTACCACGACACTCAATTATTGCACCGAAAACACAAAAGCCGATTCAAACCAAAACCGCCGAGCGTTGCGAATCCGTCTTGAAGCGTTTGTTATATTAATTTAGTTCCGCTTGGACTTGAGACCAAAATTGATTGGCCACTTCAATGAATTGTGCTCGATTTTGGTCCAAATAAGACAGGTAGTCTCTGTCATTTATATTTGTATCGATGGCACTAACGATTAAGTCTTGAGTTAATTTTTCAATGACTAACTTAATGTCAGTATCCGTATCTAACATTAAAATTAACCGACTTCGTAGAGA
This sequence comes from Vibrio sp., assembly GCA_048259585.1. Classification (GTDB taxonomy): domain Bacteria; phylum Pseudomonadota; class Gammaproteobacteria; order Enterobacterales; family Vibrionaceae; genus Vibrio. The sequence continues at coordinate 2,741 of JBLXHN010000050.1, forward strand.
GTACGCTTGCATCTGAAGAAGGTCGAATTGACCTTTCTCGAAACTATGATTGTTGAAGCAAGATTTTATATGAGTACAAACACCTATAAATTCTGATGCGGTCTCTCTAAACTCTTTTAGCCATTCGTAACGAAGCTCCGATAGCTTTGCTCGGTTCTGAGATTCTTGGTTCTTACGAGTTATGTAAACAACAGCAGCAGAAGTGAAAATGCTGCCAATACCAATAAGAGCAGTAATGATTATAGATGGATAGTGCGGGCTAATTGAAACAAGAAATTCAGATGCTGTGGGGTCAATTGGAGCATTCGCAATTACTACTCTATCTATTAAATTTACCATAAATACCTAACTCAAAAAATTAATATAACGCCCGCTTAAGTGGTGAGCAACGCAGTATGGTGCTTCCGCATACCACCTTAATCACTAAAATCAACGCATGGTAAAAATGCCACGCGTTGCGAATCCGTCTTGAAGCGTTTGTTATACGATATTTACGCCATCACAAAAAGTGTTAACGGTCAGATTTTGTACGTTGTTTTACTACTTTTTTATAAACACGTTCAATAATTGAAAACACAACAACTAAACCGATTAAATAAAATCCATTTTTACCAGTCAGGTACCAAAATAGCCAAGCAATCAAAGATAAAACAACACTAACTATAATCAACTTTAGTTTATCGCCCATTAGTTAGCCCTTAGTAATTTATCACCGTTTGGAGCTTTTACAGCATCATCAGCAGCCCAACTTGGTAAACCTAGCGATCTAAATGACTCTTTTAAATCGCTGAAATCACAACTTGTAGCACGCTTGGACGCCATTAGCGCAGAACCAATAATAGCACCAGCATAAAACGCAGCGGATATGCCAGCTAATTGCTTCATACGATGACCTGAGCTCGCAATTGCTTGTAAAGGCATATCTGAAGCTTTGCTTGTTAACGCAGACTCAATAGCTGCTATGCTACCTGACATTGTAGCAACGGTACCAAATATTGTTTCTGGTAGTGGTAATCCCATTGCTTCAAGATTCGATTCAATATTGTATGAAAAGTTATCTATATTAAACTTACAAACACCCATTTCGATTAACCTGTAAAAACCAAAGATACTCAACCTTATGAATATCATTGAGATACAAGTCAGAAAAATGTAAAAAGCACAAAGATCGGAATGGCTATCACAATAACTCTTATGAAAAAGAACTAGATGCAGCTACTACTTTACTCAAACCACGTCGTATAACGCTAAGCTAAGTGGCTGCAAACACCGCTAAACTCAAAATAACCACCGTAAACACCCTAGCCAATTTGAACTAAAACCGCCACAGGTTTGCAGTCCGACTTAAGCGCCTTGTTAGCTGGTTGCGTTGAAGCCTCATATTTGCACCCAAATGCATAATTTGGAATACATTATGACTATACGAACACAATGTAAAAGGGACAGCTATAAAACTGAAACCTAGCCCACGAAACATAACCGACCAAGAAAGATAACGATGAAGCCAATCATAACAAGCGAAGAACTTTATTAGTCACGAGACTCTTTCAACTTCAAAGAAGCCACACCAAAGAACTCGACAAACGCACCACTAAAAGTAAGCCGCTTGGGTAAAATCAATCAGTGCATTGAAAGTGCCACTGGCGAGATAGTTGAAATACGGGGGCTTTCAGGTGTAAAGCTTGAACCACATAATCGAAACAAAACTGCTCTTTTAATTTCCCAGCTAACGATAAGCTAAGTGGCTGCAAACACCACTGAACTCAAAATAACCGCCGTAAACACCCTACCCTATTGAACCAAAACCGCCACAGGTTTGCAGTCCGACTTAAGCGCCTTGTTATAAGCGTGCCAAAGATTCACGTAGTTTGTCTATGCTTTGAACTCCAAGACCACGACTTTGCCAACCAAATTGGTCGTCGTTAAACCTAGGGAAGATATGTAAATGGTAATGAGATAATTCATTAAACTTTCCGTTGTTTTGAATAAAGGAAATACCATCTGGTTTAAACGCATCCTCAATACGTTTATAGAGATCTTTCGCCACCCAATGTATTTCAAATAGGACATTTTCGGGGACGTCAATATAACTCTCATATGGATAGGTAGGACAAATCAGTATGTGCCCAAAATTTATTGGGTCGTGATCTGCAAACGCAATAACATCGGTGGATTCGTAAATAATAACAGCTTCAATTTCCCGATTTACTATCTGCTCTACTATCGTCATAGTACAATTTCCTTCCAAAGCTTATAACGCCCGCTTAAGTGGTGAGCAACTCGGCCACAGCACTCAATTATTACACCGTAAACACAAAAGCCGATTCAAACCAAAACCGCCGAGCGTTGCGAATCCGTCTTGAAGCGTTTGTTATGTTTAAAGCC
>JBLXHN010000051.1:0-5099 GCA_048259585.1 Vibrio sp.
CCTGTTGGTCGGGGGTTCGAATCCCTCCAGGCGCGCCACTTTTTATATGCCTCCACATCTTTCAGTTTACTCCTCACCAAAATTCAGTGCACCAAACTGGAGGGTGAGAATCCCCGATGGGTTCGAGTCGAGAGCATAATCCCTCTTTTGTTTTTTGTGAAATATGCCAGCCTAATTAACAGAGTGGTTATTTATTACAGTGCTTTTACGTCCAAGTATTCTTCGTGAATTAGCTTACCGATTTTCGTTTTATGGTCGAATGTATATTCATGTTCAATAGGGCTTTCAGAGCATCGTCCAACCAGTCGACCGGACATTCTGCCTTCCCCTTTCTCAACATCAACTCTTCCACCGCAAACTAAACACTTTCCTACATATGAAATAATTTTGAATTGTCGCACGGTTTTGCCGTTGTCATGAAGTTCCCCAGTCGGAGCATATTCAATTTGGGATGAGCAGTTTTTTTCCAGCGAGAGAATAAATGGGGCAATGATAATTCGGCGTGTAATGCAGTAGTAAACTGGAGAAAAAAATAAGTAGAGGCCTCCTACAATCAGACCGAAGTTCATAGTAGTGTTTAGTAGTCCAAATGTGGTCGTTTGCTGGCTAATAAGGTAAAGCCAAGCCCATAAGGAAAAAACGCCGATCATGGCTGCTACTGTCATTGTCCCAACTAAAACGTAGAAGTTGATACCTTTAGCAGTGAGGCCATCAACAAGTTTGATAAATGGGTTCGTAGTGTCACTAACTTCAGCAGTGTAACCAATGTAGCCTTCTTTGAGAGCGGTTTTATCGACAGCAGAACTTGAGGATGTAGGAACAAGTTTGATCTTATATTTTGTTAAGTTTCCTGCTCCTCCACCTGTTTCAGCAAGTTCAATAATTGGATAGTGAGCTAGCTGCTGATCAAAGGCTCTCTGATTGAGGGCTTCAGTATGCAAATCCCATTTTTTTATCGCTTTTCTTAAATGTTTCTTTAAACGTGCGCCATCATCAGAGACATCATCAGGTTCTTGAAAATCTCTCCATGAAAATATGACTGAGTTTGTGTCATCTCTGGAGGGGTTTTCAGAACAAGCTAAGTCGAAAATTAGCTTCAGTAATCTGTAGGCAATAGTGTTACTGCCTTTTCCTGAGTAGCTTTCTAGAAATTCTTTTCCGATTAGTAATTCTTTATCTGTTTGATTATTAGACATTTTGAACTGTCCTGTAACTGTTTTATCCTTGTTTAAGGTCTCAAATATTACCACGCAAAAGGCTGTAATGAGCTCGCAAATTTAATCCAAGCGAAGGAATTACATATGTGTAGAGAAGACGAAATCGATCTTAGTTATGGCCTTAAAGATGGTTCTTTGGTGTTTATAGATGAAGTGGAAAGAGGGTTGGAATGTGAGTGCTTATGTCCGCATTGTGGTGGGAAGTTAATAGCGAGAAAAGGAGAGAAAAATAAACATCATTTTGCACATTATCAAGTTGAAAATTGCGGTAAGGGTGTGGAGACAGCTTTGCACCTTTTAGCTAAACAGGTATTGCAGGAAGAAGAATGTATTAGGTTACCGGATGGGGAGGATCTGGAATTGTTAACGGCAATTGAAATTGAGCGCCGACGTTTAGGTTATGTTTCCGATGTTGGAGCAGTGTTTCTCGAAACAGGTGAAGAAATTGATATAGAGATCAAGGTAACGCATGGTATTGATCAGGAAAAACTGGATAAAGTTCTTTCAAAACACGCAAAAATGATGGAGGTTGACCTGTCTGGTTTATTTAGCTCAGGTGAGCTAACGAAAGAGGAAGTTAAACAGGCGGTAATAATGGATGCTCCACGATATTGGGCGGAAGAGCTTGTTGAAGAAATGAAAGTTGAGGGAATAGATGATTGTGATAAGAGTCTTGTTTGTGGATACAAAGCGGTAAGTGGTTATTCGCATAAAAATCAAAGTAATTTTGAGTTTGCTGCTCTATATGTTTTGGTTAAACAGGATGGTCGTTCAAGTCCTAACTATCAGATTCAGGGTATGGGTGGTTATGTGCTGGATGAGGTGCCTCTGAAAATGGATGAGGACTTGCTGGCTAAGTTAGATCGTCTTTCTTTTCCTGCCTATGCTGAACTTTTTATTGAAATGACATACGTCAAAGGGAAGTTTAAACCAGTAGTTACAGGTATAGCGTCATAAGTTTTTAGGGTTTTGATTGCTGTTGATAATTAATAGTACAGCTTGTACTATTATTTTAGTTAAGTCGAAACAGTTCACAGCTCGAACGAGTTAGAGAGCAGCATTAATAACGATTACCTGTAAAGGGTTTAGTTGAGGCTGGCAGCCTTTGTTGTTCGATACAAAGCATGCGCTTGTATGGTGATACTAAATTGAGGGCTGACCGAGAGGGTAGTTCGATTCGTAAGCAGGTGGCCTATACCTGACATACGGCATCAAATTTAGTGAAGGTATCACCATGCCCATCAAAAATGTTGTTCGTACACCCAAAGCATCTCAGTACTACAAAAATGTATCTTACGAAACTCTTGCGGCCAGCTGGTTATCAGGAGGAGGCTGGGAAGTTCTAATGCCACTTGTCGATCATGGTAAGAAGACTGATTTAGTGGTTGCTGACGACTCAAGCTATTACCGGATTCAGATCAAGACGATCGATACAAATGATGAAAGTATCATGGTTGAAAACATGTGGGGGGAAGAGCATGTGGACTATGTCGTTTATTTTTCACGAGATAGAAATTGGGGTTACATTGCGCCAGCGTTCGATACAAAGCGGAAGCGATTGGACGATGAAGACCATGTTCGATTCCATCAGCACTCTAAAAATTTCTTGAAGGCTTTTGGCCAAATATAACTAAGGAGACGCACTCTGGTCACAGTGCTGCACGATAAATCACGGTGCCAGCTTTTCCACCGGGATCATCTAACTATGATGAGGCCTGGTGATCTTTGCTAAGCGTGAATTGGATAAGGAGTATCTTAATGATCAAATGGATCAGGGACGTACAGAAAAAAGGATGTGAGGCTATTGGTACAGCGGCAGATGTAGTTGGCCAGATCTCAGAGGCTGCAGAAAAACAGATAAAGAAGCTTGATGAAAAGCATGGAATCTCAGGTGAGGTGGTTAAACAAGGGAATAAAGTTAAGGAGGTCTTGAATGATGTTGATAGCCAGCATGATGTTAGCGGTAAGGCCAGAGAGGTTGTTGAAGTTTTATCCGATGCTAAAGACAATGTAATCAACAGTGTTGACCAGGTAGCAGAGCAAAGCGGAATCAAGGAAGCTACAAGTAAAGTTGCAGGCAATGTAACTGCGGTGATTAAAGAGCATGGCCTGGATAAGCGTCTTGAGAAGATAGGCCGTTCGCTTGAAGACCTATATGGTTCGACTCGGCATATAATTAAACCATACTTCCCGCCTGAAACACCCGATGAGCTGTTGTTGAATACGAAGAATGAACTTGTCTATATATCTGCCTGCATTATGCAAGTGAGCCCAAATGAAGCGAAAAGGCTGGCTGGGCAATTTGGAACTGCTGTTGTATCGAAAATTGCAGGTGTTGCAGCAAGTGGAGCTCTTCTATCATTGGTAAGTACATTTGGAACCGCTGGAACTGGAACGGCGATTGCCAGCCTTTCTGGTGCGGCCTCAACAAGTGCGAGTCTTGCATGGGTTGGAGGCCTGTTAGGCGGGGGTATGGCTACGGGGGCTGTTCTGACGGGAGGTGCTGCACTAGTTGTCGGGCTGGGTGCATATAAGGCTCTTAGTTCTGAAAAACGTAACTTTGAGGAGCTTGACGAAATTGAGCAAAGAATAGTGCAGTACTGCTGGATGCTTATAGCAATTATAGATGAGCATCTTGAGAAGAAAGAGATCAAGTTTGTATCAGGACAAGCCCGAACCTTGCTGACAGTTACATTGCTCCCTCTTCAGAAATTACTCGAAGAAAATGAGGAAGTAATTTGCATGAATCTAGATAAAAAAATACAGTCGTTTATCGTCAGCATGTATTACCCGATTTTACCTCAGTTATCATAAGGCCATTTGCGGCGTTTATTGCGGCTGATCAAGTTGACCGGACTAAACATGTTGAAGGCGTAATAGGTGGAGTGCTTTATGCGCTACTTACCCAATCTGTTATTGATGATTCGATAGAGAGTCAGTTAGTTCTTGATGCACTGCGTCGATCTGATTTAGAACTTGTTGGTGCTAGTGAATCAGAAATAAGTAGTTATTTAGCCGGCTATGACGAAGAACAGTTAAAGGGTATTGCGAATAATATTAAGGGTATTTATCACGAGCTGTTGTGGGTGAAACAGTATAATGCTGACCATAGTGATACTAGTGCTGAGCCTTATGAAGCAACGAATCAGCCGGGTGCTGATGTTCGCATCATTGACGTGCAGTCAGGTGATGTCATTGTTGAGTATCAGCTAAAGTCTACAGACAGCGTATATTATGTTGAAGAGCATCAGATCAGGTATACCGACGTTGAAGTTATTGCGACGGATGAGGTTGCGAGTCGTATGGATGGCGTAACTGCCAGTGGTAATCTTAATGAAGATATTACATCTACTACAGGGGCCAACATCGATGCACTTGCGGCCAATACACTTGCTGACCGGACACTGGAAGGTGCAGGTTTAGCTATGACTGTTGCAACAGGTCAGGAGTTGCTCGAAATGCTTCAGGGTCAAAAAGAGTTTCCAGAGGCTGTTCAGTCTGTACTCAAGAGCACAGGAGCAGCTACAGCGGCTACGGCCGTAACGGCTTACTTATTTAACTGATTATTAGCGATGCGTGGTCATGTGCAGGCACATACTGGCCACAGTGCCGCACGATAAATCACAGCGACCGCTAACCATGATGAGGACTGGAGGTCGTTGCTCAGGCAGCTCCTAAGACCCTTTTAGTCTCGGTTTCCGGTCCTGTCGGCTCTCACCGAGCTCTGCAACCATGTAGATGTCTGTCCTATCTGCTATATTTTACTCGGCAGTTAAGGTTAATCGATTCAAGGAGCAGTTCATGCTGGTAACATTTTCAACCGATGGATATAGCAGTATTACGATGTTTGGCGATGTAGCGCTGTCTATGCTCGAAATGATG